>CAVWBF010000012.1:0-50816 GCA_963753085.1 uncultured Spirochaetota bacterium
ATGATGGGAAGCTCTGCAAGAGGCTGGCCGGCCTTTTCCATGGTCAGGAAACCCTCTTGCAGTATATTCCGCGCAAGCTCTCTGCCCTCGCGAGTCACGAGGAAAGAAGACAGCGTGAGGTTGCACAGGGCAGCAGGGAGAAAAAGAAGCTGGTAGAGGAACAGGGAGGTCATGAAGGGAAGCGCGTCCTCCACTTCCACCAGCTGGAAGCCGAAATCCGCAAGCGGACCGAACAGCTCCTCGTTGAACGCATGCTTTTCCACGATCAGCGCAGACTTCTCCGCGGCAAGCTCCACCTCTCCCTCCTGCAGCTTGACCGCGGTGGTCAGGGTCAACCCGAAGCGTCTCCTCGCCGGGGCAAGAGCAAGTCTCTGGGGCTCCGCGGGATCACAGTTGAAGAAGAATACGGGCCCGTCTCCGGAGCCGACCAGGCGGCTGAAGTCCGGACGGCGCACCGCTTTCAGGTGATGACGGCCCAGGGTGACCAGCCACGCCTCCGCTGATTCCGCTCGGGCCGTTGTGTTGCGCGCATAGCGCACGCCCTCCGCCAGGAGCCAGCGGGAAGGATGAATGATGCGTAGCGGTCGGTCGGGGAAGGCGGCCTCCCGCCTCCCGACAAGGGTCACCTCGTGCCCGCTGAGACGCAGGAGACCGCCCAGGAGCGTCCCAATGGCACCGGGACCAAGAAGGGTTACGTCCATGATCGTTGCACCGATTATATCGTCCGGCGCTCGACAGGGCAAACGATAGGACAAAACGACAGGGCAAACGTTGACAGAAGCCTGCAAAAATGGTAGCTGTCGACAATTATCTCACGTTCATTTCGGAAGGGGTGCATCAGGGCATGATCGTTCTCAAGTTCGGAGGAACATCCGTCCAGAACGCCGACATGATGGACAAGACGCTCCAGATAGCGGAGAGCCAGATCGAGCGGGGACCGGTTCTGGTCTCTTCAGCCATGTCGAAGGTGACGGACCAGCTCCAGGAGATCGCAAAGCTGCTGGGGGCGGGAAAGGAAGCAGAGGCGGAGGCAATCCTCTCCTCCATAGAGGAGCGTCACCTTTCCTGCGCGCGGTCCTTCCTCACGAAGAAAAACCTCGCCGCCTGCGAATCCGCCATCGCCTCGGTGATCAGCGAGCTTCGCGCCTTCATCAAGGCCCTCTCCATGCTGAAGGAGTGGTCACGGCGCAGCAACGACGCGGTGCTGTCCTTCGGGGAGCGGTTGTCCACCATCATCCTTCACCACAGGGCCCTGGAGCGCGGCCTGACCTCCCATCTCTATGATTCGCGGGACCTCGTCAAGACGGACGACACCTTCACGCAGGCGGCGCCCATCGAGGACCTCACGAACAAGCTCGTCAGCTCGCGCGTAGAAGCGGCCCCCGGGGTCCTGTGCATCCTCCAGGGCTTCATCGGGTCCACAACCAGCGGGGCCACCACCACCCTGGGGCGCGGCGGCTCCGACTACACGGCAACCATCGTGGGAGCGGCCCTGCGCGCGGAGGAGGTGCAGATCTGGACTGACGTGAGCGGGATCATGACCGCGGATCCCCGCATCGTAAAGGGCGCGCGCACCATTCCCCAGATCAGCTACCGCGAGGCGGCGGAGCTGGCGTACTTCGGGGCAAAGGTCATCCACCCGTCCACCATCCAACCGGCAGTCAATCTCGGGATCCCCGTGTGGGTGAAGAACACGTTCCTGCCGGACGACCCAGGCACCAAGATCGTCCCGAACCCCGCGGGCAACGGCCTCAAGGCCATCGCCTGCAAGAAAGGGATCACGCTGGTGAACATCACATCCTCGCGGATGTTGTTCGCGTA
This sequence comes from uncultured Spirochaetota bacterium, assembly GCA_963753085.1. Classification (GTDB taxonomy): domain Bacteria; phylum Spirochaetota; class Spirochaetia; order SZUA-6; family Fen-1364; genus Fen-1364. The sequence continues at coordinate 1,822 of CAVWBF010000012.1, forward strand.
CGGATTCCTGCGCCGGATATTCGAGATCTTCGAGAAGTACCAGACGCCGGTGGACCTGATCACCACCTCGGAAGTGTCGGTGTCCGTGACCATCGACAACGCGGCGGCCGTCAACAACATTGCCCGCGACCTTTCGGAAATCGGGACGGTGGGTGTAGAGACGGACAAGGCCATCATCTGCCTGGTCGGAGTGGACCTCTGGAAAGACACTGCGTTTCTGGCCAGGGTCTTCGAATGCATGAAGAAGACGCCGCTGCGGGTCATCTCCCTGGGCGCCTCGGACATCAACCTCTCTCTCGTCGTGGCCGCGGAGGACACCGAGGAGTCGGTGGTCCGGCTCCATGACGAGCTCTTCCGGGACTGACAGAGGGTTCATGGAGATCGAGTTCCTGAAGATGCAGGGATGCGGAGACGACTCGATCCTCCTGAGAGAAACGCAGCTCCCCCGGGGCGCGGGTGAGGTGCTCCCCGCAATCGCGCAGCGCATCCTGAACCGCCGCTACGGCGTGGGCGGAAACTCGCTTGCCGTCCTGGGCCCCCAGGCGAGCCGGGAGATTGCCGTCCGCAGCTTCAACGCGGAGGGAGACGAGCCGGGACTGTCGTGCCACGCCGCGAGGTGCCTCGCCCGCTATGCCACGGACTCGGGGGCGGTACATGGCGGGGACTTTCTTCTGCGAACCGCCGACACGGCTATTCGCGTGCAGATCATCGACAGCAGGAACGTGCGCGTGGACATGGGCATGCCCATGAGCAGTGAGGCGCAAGCCGAGATCAGGGAAAAGCCCAACGAGTCCTTCACGAGGAGCCTTGTCGTGGATGGCCGCAACGTCTCCTACACGCCCATCTCCCTCGGCCGGTCGTACGCCATGGTCTTTGTTCCCGACCTTTCCTTCCCGGTGAACAGGACGGCCCGACGGATCGCGGAGCAGCCGGATTTCCCCGCCCGCACGGGGATCGGCTTCATCCAGGTCAACAGCCGTGAAGACATCCGCCTTCGCGTCTGGGAAGAGGATGAAGATGACCGCGGGGACGAATGCGCCTGCGCCGGGGCCGCCGTGGTTGCCTCCGTCGTGAACGGCTTCACGGACCGCGAGGTCTTTGTTCACCTCAGGGGTGGAGACGTATTTCTCCAGTGGGAGGAGGCGGACAACCACCTGTGGGTGACCGGTCCGGCGGTGTACGTTTTCACCGGGACGTACGATTTCGAGGAGCCGGCAAAAGAGTAGCGCGTGGACGGATTCATCGACCGCCTCTACGAGCTGTGGAAGTCCCTCTTCGGGAACGAGGGAGAGAAAGAGCGCCCAGGTGCAAGCGAGGGGGCTGACCGAGGCCGCGCTGCCGGGGATACGGACTTCCAGGAAGCCTGGGAAGAGCTGGATGAGTACATGCGCACCGGATCGAATCGCGCCCGGTCGAATCGCGCGGCGGGCTCGCAGGACCGGACCAGGTTCCGCACCCCGCGGCCGGTGGATGAATCACTCCGCCAGGACTACGCAAACCTGGAAGTGCCGTTCGCTGCGGACATCGACGAGGTGAGAAGATCCTACAAGCGGTTGATGCTCAAGTACCATCCCGACAAGCATGCCGGGGATCCCGAGAAGCAGAAGCTCGCGCTGGAAATCACGAAAAAGATCAACGAATCCTTCGAGCGGATCAGGAGCCGCCAGGAAAGCGCAGGGTGATCGAGTTGACACCGTGGCTGTTCCCCCGTATTCTGCACAGGAAATGGAAGTGGTAGCTGCTCTTACCGGCGCAGGCGTCCTGGCCCTTGTCGTCAGCACGATCATCACGCCTGTGGTCATCCGCATTTCGCACAAGCGCCGGTGGTTCGACATGCCCAACGAAAGGAAGATCCACACCAGCCCCGTCCCCCGCCTCGGGGGGATAGGCATGTTCCTGGCGTTCGTTTTCGCCGCGCTTGCCGTTCCCCTTCTCATGCCCGTGATCGCGCCAGGTCACAGAGCAGTCCAGTACGGAACGAATCTGGTCCCTGTTTTCTGCGCCTTTGCCCTCATCCATGGCCTGGGCCTCCTGGATGACTTTCACAACCTCAACGCGCTCCTGAAGTTCATTCTCCAGATAGCCGCGGCCGCGCTGGTGACCCTCGGCGGCTTTACGATCTCCGTGGTGAACATCCCCTCTGTCGGCACGATGGCCCTGGGGATCCTGTCATGGCCCCTGACCATTCTCTGGATCATCGCAATCAGCAACGCGGTGAACTTCGTGGATGGGATTGACGGGCTGGCCGGGGGGATCTCGGGGATTGCCGCTCTTGCCCTTGGCGTGGTGGGGTTCATGCAGGGCAGCGCCACACCGGCGCTGATGGCCTTTGCGCTCCTGGGGGCCATCCTGGGCTTCATGCTCTTCAACTACCCTCCGGCCCGCATCTTCATGGGGGACTCAGGGGCCCTCTTCCTCGGCTTCACGCTGGCGGTCATCCCGCTCCTGAAAGTCCCGGGTCCGACTTCCCTGGGAGACCTCCTCGCGCCGGCAACCGTCATGGCGGTCCCGATCCTCGATGTCGTGGCCGCTATCGTGCGGAGAGTCCGGGAGAAGCGTCCCATCTACTCCCCCGACAAGGAGCACATCCATCACAAGCTCCTTGCCCTCGGGCTCAAAGACACGACCATCCTGCCAATCATCTACGCCTTCTGCCTGTACATGGCGGCTGCCAGCGTCCTCTCCGCCTTCATTCCGCGGGTGCAGGCCCTCATCGTCTTTGCCGCTGCCTGGGCAACGGGCATCGTGGCGTACGGCATCCTCAACGGCCTCACGCTGAAGCGCAAGGTGTTGCGGGAAGCGAGCCTAAGAGGGCGGCCCTAGGAGTCTGTCGGACTTCGACGGCGCTCCACGTGGGCGCGCGGCACCGAATCCGGCCTCGTTGGCATAATGGCGGGAGCCTCTGGCTGGCCAGATGCGCCTCCCTGGTCCCCGCCTCCGTTCTGGCTCCTCCTCATGTGCTCGAGAGCCCCCAGAGCCTCTTCATATTATAGGCAAGGCAGACCAGATCCCACTCTGTCTGTACCTTTTCGATGCCCCGAAGCAGGAACTGACGGAACCTCATCGCGGCCTTGATGATTCCGAAAACAGGCTCAACCGTCGAAGCACGCTTCGCATAGATGCGCTTGCCTTCGGGCCGCCTCAACTTCTCGCGCATGGCAATCAGCCGCGGATCGGTAACCTTTTTGTGGGCTCTGCGCATCGGTGGGCGGAAGTCGTACCTGCGCACGTTTTGATCCTCGCCGGTGACAGGCACGTAGACCTCGACCTTTGCCTTTCCCTCCTGCAGCCGATCGATGGCATCCGCGTTTACATATGCACCGTCAGCAAGCACCACCTCAACAGCTCCGATGGACTGGGGCACGCTGTGCACTGCGGGTTCCAGTTGATTGGCATCAGCGGGGGTCTGCACAACATCAGCGGCGAGAATCAGCTGGCTGCCCTCGGCATCCACTACCGCCTGCGCGTTGTAGGCTTGCTCGTAGCTGTCGTGGTGACTCTTTCGCATCAAAGCGCTGTCCGGATCGGTGAGGTTAATCTGCTGGGAAGCCTTGGGAACTATTGGTACCGAATCTCCACCCCCTCTCGTGCTCCCGCTCCCTCCCTGACCTTCACCACTTCCCCCCTGGTCCTTGCCTGCGTTTCGTGCTCGCTCCTCCAATATCCGCCGTGCCTCACGCATCTTCCCCAGAAGCTGCTCGCGGCGCGCTATCTCCCGCGGTAATGACTGATCATCAGAAGTGGGGTCACTGTCGCTTTTCTCCGCTCGCGCCAAAAGCTCCCCTACATCTTTCTCCAGCAAGCGCTCCAGTTCCCCAGCCCGATCATAGCGCAGGCTCTTGTGCTTGGAGGCGTTGGCGCGAATGTGCGTCCCGTCCACGCTGATCGTCCCTACTTTCAACAGCTTCATCTCCCGCGCCAAGCGCAGCACCTCCACAAATGCCTGCTTGATCAGTGGGCCATTCTCTCGTCGAAACGTGCAGATTGTATCGTGATCGGGATGCGTGAACCCCCCTGGAACCTATGAGGAAGCAGGAGCGTATCGCCTGTCAGGTAGCGTACCGCCACATCTCGGTAGGTCAACCGCTCGACCCGTCGGGACCCAAACACCCCGTTCGCGTAGCAATAGATCACCAGTGCCAGCATCATCCTGGGCGGATACTGTTTGCTGCCGCTGCCGCGGCTGTTCACCGACACAGCGGACAGGTTCATCGTTTCCACCGCGTTAATGACGAAATGCACCAGGTCGTCCTCGGGAACCCACTGCCGAAGATCAGGTGGAAGCAACATCGGGGTGTCCCGATCAACGTTTACCAGCCGCTCAGCCATGCCGCAAATCTACCATGCCTCGCAAATTCCCGGAAGCCCCCACCCAGAAGCGCCGTCGAAGTCCGACAGACTCCTAGGCACGGATGCCGAGGACCGCCGAGCACAGGGACGTGCGGGAGGCGGCCCGTAGCCTACTCCTCTTCCCCGGACTGCAGCTCTTCCAGCTCGGCCGGTTCTTCCTGAGTACCTGAACTTTTTGCTCTCTCGTTATCAGCCGCAGGCAGCTCTTCGAGGGCGTCCACCGCTTCCACCCTGGGCGGCAGCTCTCCCCTCTCCAGGGGGTTCTGCATTTCGATAGCAGGCGCGGCAGGCAGCTTTTCCAGCTGCCCCTCCAGGGACGGCTCCGACGCCGTGCCCGGAAGCTCTGGAAGGTCGGCTACCGTGATGCTCCCCGGGAGCCGCTCCACAAGGTCCGCCACCTCTTCCATTTCGTGCTTCAGCGAGGTGCTGGCCGCGGCCATTGACTGTCCGCGTCGGGAAGCGTCGGACCCGACTTCCAGGGCGGATGAAAGAGCCGATTCCGCCTGGCCGACGCCGTCCGCCGCTGAGGCGGAAAGGCCGGCAATCGACCTGAGCGAATCGGACATTCCCTGGAGGTCCCGGCGCAGCTCTTCTATGGTGCGAAACGACTCTTTTGCATCCGAGCCGATGCGCCGCGCCGCGTCCAGCATGACCTGGGCGAGGTCAGCCACCTCGGAAGCCGACCGCGCGCTTCTGTCCGCGAGCTTGCGAACCTGCTGGGCCACCACGGTGAATCCGCGTCCGGCCTCGCCTGCCCGGGCTGCTTCTATGGCCGCGTTCAGAGACAGGAGCTCCGTCTGGTCTGCGACGTCTCCGATCAGGGCCACCACCTCCTCGATCCGGGACGTCCGTTCCTCCAGAAGGCGCGTGGCATCCATTGCCTTCTGGATCATCTCCAGGGACCTGTCCACCACCTTCCCGCCTTCCCGCGCAGCCTGGAGGCTGTCGGTGGCGTTCCTGGCCACTTCCCTCACGGACTTGCCGACGCCTGCCAGCCCTCGGCTCGTATCCTTGACGATCTGCGTCTGGCCGGTGAAGGACTCCTGGACGCGCGCAAAGTCGTCTGCAACAGGCGGGTAGCCCAGGACAATCTTCTCAGCGGCAGCGCGAAGCCGGCTCACGAGGGAACCGAACGCGCTGAGCTTCGAAAGCACGGCGGACAGCTCCCCGATCTCTCCTTCCCCTGAAACGTTGGGACGCTCGGGTGAGTCTCCGTCGGAAATGCCACTGCTGAAGGCAATCAGCTTCCGAAGATCGCGTCGCAGCGTGAAGATGGCCCAGGTGAAAAAAGAGAACGTGGCAACCGCGCCCAGGATGGCAAGAGCGATGTACAGCAGAGAGAGAGTATGGCTCAGCCCGGCGCGGGCAATCTCGAACCCTGCCGATACGTGAGAAAGCGACGCGAGGACGCCTTCCGTGGCCAGCGAAAAAGCCCCGAGGCTTTCGGAGAGCTCACCGGGATCGGCCCTGCCTTGGGTCCTGCGGTTCAGGCTCTCCGCGGTGTTCAGCAGCGCGGCGCGCCATGGTCCCCGCACGGCGTCCTGCAGGTTTTTTGCCTCGTCCTTGAGGTCTATCGGATACAGGATGGAGGCTTTGAGCGATCCGACTCCCGCATCCAGCGCACGGTCGATGTCAGATGCTGCCGCTGAGATTGCGTCCAGCCTCTGGCGCTGTGCAGAGGCGTCAAGCGCCAGGGAGGCAGAGGGCGGCGTCGAAGCGTCGCCGGAAGCAGCGGAAAGAACATCGAAGCTTGCCGCGATTGCGCTCACGCGCTGGGCCGCAAGCGCAAAGGAAGCGGCATCCCGCTCCATTGCCCCTTCCGCCGTCGATTGCGCGCCGTAGCAGATCCCCAGGAGGAGGACCGTCACGAAAAGGAGCACGCTGCCGCCGACGAGCCTCCGCATGATTGTCATAGTCCGTACTCCTCGATCTTGCGGTGGAGAGTCTTTCGCCCGATGCCCAGGATCTCCGCCGTCCTGCTCTTGTTCCCGCCTTCGCGTCCCAACGTGGTCCTGATCACTTCCTTCTCCACGTCGGCGAGGGTTGTGCCGACGGGCACGCGCAGGTAGTCGTCCGTGCCGGTGTCGCCTCGGACGTTGGGCGGCAGGTCCTCCAGCGTGATCATGGAGCCCTTGCAGAGGACAACGGCGCTCTCTATGGAGTTGCGAAGCTGCCTGACGTTGCCTGGCCATGAGTAATTGTACAAGGCCAGCCGCGCCTTGGGATCCAAGCCGTCAATGGCCTTCCCGTTCTCCTGGCTGAACTCACGCAGGAACGCGGCGGCAAGGAGCGGTATGTCCTCCTTGCGCTCCCGCAGCGGGGGGATGTGGATGTTGACCACATTGAGGCGGTAGTAGAGGTCTTCGCGGAACAAGCCCTCCGCGATGGCCGCCTTGAGGTCCCTGTTGGTGGCGGCTATGACTCTCACGTCCACCTCGATGGTCTCCTCCCCGCCCACCCGCTCGAACCTCTTCTCCTCCAGGACGCGCAGGAGCTTGATCTGCACGTTCTGGTTGATCTCTCCGATTTCGTCCAGGAAAAGCGTCCCCGCGTGGGCAAGCTCGAACCTGCCCCTCTTCCGCATGATGGCCCCGGTGAACGCTCCCTTCTCGTGGCCGAAGAGCTCGCTCTCAAGGAGCGACTCCGACAGGGCCGCGCAGTGAACCTTGATGAAAGGCTTTTCCTTGCGGGGGGAGTTGTAGTGAAGAGCCTCCGCGATCATCTCCTTGCCCGAGCCGCTTTCCCCGGTGATGAGCACCGAGGACCGTGAGGGCGCCACCTGGCGGACCATCTCGAAGACCTGCTTCATCTCGGCGCTCTTGCCGATGATGCTTGCGAACTGGCTTCGGCGCTCCAGCTCCTCCTGCATGGCGCGGTTCTGAAGGGCCAGCTCCCGGTTGGAAAGCGCGCGCTTGACCATGAGGGAGAGGCGGTCCAGGTTCACCGGCTTGGTGAGGAAATCGTAGGCGCCGTCGTGCATGGCCTGGACGGCGTTTTCGATGGTGCCATGCCCCGTGAGGATGATCACCGGCACCGTGGGGTACTGGGAGGAGATGTTGCGCAGGAGCTCTTCCCCAGAGAGGTGCGGCATCTTGAGGTCGGTGATCACGAGGTCGATGTCGCCCTTGCTGACCGCCTCCCAGGCCTCCTTGCCGTCCGCGGCGGGGATCACGTCGTAGCCGTCGAGAACGAGCGCCTCGCGAAGCCCCTCGCGGATGTTCTTTTCATCGTCAGCCACAAGGACGGTGAGCTTCATTGCGCCTCCCCTTTGTAATCGATGAGGATCTTTTCTTTCTGCGGCACCGGCAGGGAGATGCTCACCGTGGTTCCCTCCCCTTGGCGGGAGGTCACGGAGATGTCGCCAAAATGCTCCTTCACGATCTTGAAGACGATGGTCAGACCGAGGCCGGTGCCGAACGGCTTGGTGGTGAAATACGGCTCGAAGATCTTGTCCATGATCTGCTCGGGGATGCCGCCCCCCGTGTCCGAGATCCGGATGAGAACCTCGGTGCCCGAGCGGAGGGTCTCGATTCGCAGGAGGCCGCCGTCCGGCATGGCGGCAACGGCGTTCTTGATGAGGTTCAGGAGCGCCTGCTTGATGAACCGGGCGTCGATCCGCAGGATGGGAATGCCCTCGGACAGCGCAGACTCCACCTTCACGCCCGCCTGGTCCAGCTCGGGCCGAACGAAATCCAGGAGCTCGGTGATGACCGAGTTGATGTCGCCGTCCTCCAGGTGGGTGTCCATGGGCTTTACGGCAAAGAGAAAGTCCACGACGATCCGGTTCAGCCGGTCCACCTCTTCCCCGATCACCGCCAGGTGCTGCGCGATCTCCTTCTGGTCGATGCAGTCCTTGCCGGCGATCTTCTTCTGTATGAGCTGGAGGTGGATTCCCATGGAGCCCAGGGGATTCTTGATCTCATGGGCAACGCCGGCTGCCAGGGTGGTGAGGGATGCCAGGCTTTCCGCGCGTCGAAGGCGCGCCTCCTTGGACCGCTTCTCCGTCACGTCCTCGATGTGCACGACGTTTCCCTGGACGCTCCCTTCGCTCACGAGGGGCAGGATGCTCACGGAGACGATGCGCGGAGTGCCGTTTCCCAGCATGAACTCCCGGTCTGAGACCTTCTCTTGGCCACGCAGCTTTGCGGAGAAGAACTCCGAAAGATCCCTGTCCAGGAGGCAGTCCCAGAGAGGCCTGTTCCCCGGCTCTTCCCCCTCGAAAGGAAAAAGCCTCTCCGCGGACTTGTTGTGGAGCATGACCCGATGGTCGCGGTCCGTGACGACAATCCCGTCAGTCATCGAATCCAGGAGCATCCCCAGGAGATCGTTCTCCTCCGATATCCTCACGATCAGGGAGCGGATCTGTGTCGTGTCCATCTTCCCGAGCCTGTCGAGCGTCTTCTGGATGAACTTTCTCACGAGGCAACCTCCCCGCCTGGGTCCCGGGCTTCCCGACGGACCGCGTCCCGCATGCGCAGGTACAGGGCTTCAACCACGGTTGCAGGGCTCATGTTGTACGCTTCCACGCGAAGCATGCCTTCGCGCACGGCCCCTGCCCACTCCTCCAGGGTGTCGAGGGAAACGGCCTTCCTGCGAAGAGGCTCCTGGAACCTGAGAGTGAGCTCTTCGAGGAAAGAAACCACGACCTCCTTCTGATTCCTGTCCCGCGCTCCCCTGCGGTCGGAAGGGATGATATCCGAAAGACCCGCCAGGATGTCCGCGTCAGACTCCTCGGGGCTGATCACCGCTTCCATGAACGTGCGGGAAAGGGAAGAAAGCTTTTCGGGGTTGATTTCTTTCCAGGCCAGAAAATAGGAGCGAAGACCGTCGAACCGACCGGCCTCTTCACGGAAAATCTTTGCAAGGACCTCCGCTTCGTCCGCGGCGTTTCTCTGCTCGAAAGGGTACGGCCGAAGCCGCGACAGGATGGTCGGGATGATGGCTGCCCTGCGCGTGGAAAGGGCAATCAGATGCACGGCCGCGGGAGGCTCTTCCAGGAGCTTCAGGAGCGCGTTCCGCGCGGAATCCTGCATCCTGTCCACGTTTTCCAGGATTGCAACCTTCCGCGAGTCTCCGGCGGTGAGGTGGGCCCACGCGGAGAGCCGCCGGATCTGCGCCACGGAGATTGCCTCAGCACGCCCCAGGCTCGCAAGCTGAACACATGACTCGATGACTCCCTCCAGGAGGCCGGCAAGCTGCTTCTGCGCCGGCGGCTCTTTCCCCGGCGCAAGATCCAGAAGCATCTCCTCGATGCCGGCAACCTTTTCCTGCGCGGCGCGGACCCGGGCCTCTTCCGCGTCCCAGACCACCGTATCGAACCTCCGGGTCAGCTTTCGCACGGCCCGCAGGAAAAGGTACTGCGAGGCCGGCTTGCGGTTTCGCAGGAGGGAATCCGCGCACGCGGCAATCTCCACGTCCCAGTAGCGCGAGCCCAGGAGAACGGTGTAGGGATGGGAGAGCTCTTTCTGGCTGCGACAGGAGGAACATTCGCAGGTCCACTCCGCCGTTCCTTCCTTGCATGTGAGGACCCGAGCTGCCTCGAGGGCGGCCGAGAGCTTCCCGCTGTACAGGGGGCCGAAGAACAGCGCGGAGCGCGGATAGCTCCCGCGGGAGAGCTCGGCGCGCAGAGTCTCCACGGTTCCCCGCTGGCCAATGATGTTCTCGAACATCAGGAGACCCTTTCCCGGATCAGCCTCGCGATATCCCTGGCCGGAGCTCCTCTGCTCATGGTCCTTGCTTTTTCGGCCATCTGCGACAGCTTTTGGGGATTCCTGAGCAGAGAAAGGACCTCGGAGAGAAAGGCCTCTGGGGTTGTTTTTTCCTCACGGAGAACGACCGCCGCGCCGGCAGCGGAGAAAACCTCCGCGTTTCGCAGCTGGTCACCGCGGCTTCCCGATGCGGGCAGGGGAACGAGGATCATTGGCTTGCCGAGCGCGGCAAGCTCCGCCAGGGTATTTGCTCCTGAGCGGGAGACCACGAGGTCCGCGGCTGCCATCATGTCGGGAAGGCCGTCACTAAGAAACGGTGTGGTGAAATACCCCCGGCGGGTGGAAGAGAGGAAATCCTTCTCTCCCGTCTGGTGGACAAGGAAGCACGCTTCGACGAGGCGGGGCGACGCGGCGGCAACCAGTGAGTTGATAAAAGAGGATCCCAGGCTGCCGCCCATGACAAGGACAAGAGGAAGATCAGAATCACAGCCCGCGAGCGCCCTGCCCTTCCCGCGGTCTCCCTGGAGGAGCGCTCTTCGAACGGGGTTGCCCGTGACAACCGCCTTCTGCCGGTAGCGCGGGGGGAGAAACTGGACGGTGTCGGCGAAAGACACGAACACCTTCTCACAGAAACGGAGGTTGATCCGGGTGGCCAGACCGGGATCGAAATCCGATTCATGGGTGAAGGACGGGATGCGGCACAGCCGCGCCGCCACCACGGGGGGCACGCTCACGAACCCGCCCTTGGAGAACAGGAGCGCGGGCTTTTCCCTGCGAAGCACCCGCAGGGACGCGATCACCCCGGCAAACACGCGTGCGATGTCGGTGACGTTTCGAAGGGAAAAGTAGCGGCGGAGCTTCCCGGCGGGGATCCCGTGAAAAGCGATTCCCGCTTCCCGCACAAGCTTCCCTTCCACCCCGTCGGCCGAGCCGATCCAGAGCACCCGCAGGTCGAGCTGTTCCGCAACGGCGATCCCCGGAAAGACATGGCCCGCCGTGCCGCCTCCCGTGAACGCCACAACGGGCGCCCTCCGCGCAGTCGCGGCATCGGCCGTGACGTGACGAGAGGTCGCGGTGCTTGCCCAGCCTGTGCCCATAGTGTAGTTTTCACACTATCATGAGAGCTGTCCTGCTAGCAATCCAGATGCTCATCCTGCTCATGCCGCTTGGCGCGGAAGATCCTCTGAGCCGCTATGTCCCCGCGTCCTCGCTTGAAAAGCTTCGCGCCGGTCAGACCCTGACCACGAGGATACCGCCCACCGACGCCCTGACCCTTCTTCCGGCAATAGCGTCGGGTGAGTCGATAGCGGCTGAGGTGAAGGACAAGCGGCCGAGTCTCGGCGTTGAGATCACGCGTCTGATCAGCGGGCTCCCTCAACAGATGGACACGAAGGAAGGGTGGCTCTTCCTGTACAACTCCCTGCATGCGGTCTCCTCGATGAAGGGGATTCCTTACTACTCGGTCACTCGGGGGAAGACCCTCGTGCTGTTCACCGACTCGTATGCGGTTGATTCGGCCAGCCGCAAGGATCGCGTGAGTGATCCCGTGTTCAGCGAGATACCGCCGGAGGATGTCACTTTCACGTTCCAGGAGGACGGGACTTTCGGAAGGAACGTCTACAAGGAGAGTTTCTCCTGGAGGAACGACCACCTGCTCGTGAAGATCGACAACGTCTCAACCATCACTTTCCTGTTTGTTCCCATCATTCAGTCGGGCAACCTCGTCAGCGAAGTGGCTCTCGTTCCGAACGGCAGCGACGTGATGTTCTACGGGGTCTCCTACCTCACGACGTCACTCCCCCTCGGGGACCGGCGCAGCCGGGAGGATTCCCTGACCAATCGGCTGATCGCCATGGCTGGCTGGCTGAAGGCGCGGCTCAGCGCCGCGCAATAGAGCGCAGCCCTGGCCGGCGTACGGGGCACGCAACGCCCGCTCAGGCGGAGACGACGCGGTTTCTTCCTGCCTGCTTGGCCTGGTACATCGCCTGGTCTGTCCGCTCTATCCACGACTCGCGGCTTTCCCCGGGGCGATAGCACGAGACTCCAATGGAAACGGTGACCCGCAGCGCCTCACCGCCGCAGGAGAACGAGACGCCCTCCATGTCGCTGCGGAACCTTTCACTGATCCCGAGGGCCTGGGAGGCGGTGGAGTTGGACAGGATGATGAAGAACTCCTCCCCGCCATAGCGTCCCGCGTAGTCGTATTTTCGCAGCCCGCCGTGGAGGCGTGAGCCGATCTCTCGGATCACCATGTCCCCGCAGGGATGCCCGTGGCTGTCGTTGATCCCCTTGAACCTGTCGATGTCGACCATGAGGCCCGCAAGCGGGACTTCCAGGCGCAGGGATCGCTCGATCTCCACGTCCAGCCGCGTGAAGAGGCTCCTTCGGTTGAGGAGCCCGGAGAGGCTGTCGTACGTCGCAATCTGTTCCAGCTCCTTGTTGGCCCGCTCGAGCTCCTCATTGAGCCTCCGGATCTTCTCGTAGGCGTCCTTGAGGCTCTGGTTCTGATCCAGGACCAGCGAGGAGAGTCTCTCCTCCTCCGTCACGGCTATCCTGTAGAACTCCCGCTCCTTGAGGAGGGTGGCCTGGCTCTGCCAGCGGGTGGCCGCCGCGCGGGTGCGTGCCCGCAGCTCATGCATGTCAAAGGGCTTGCGGATGAAATCATCCGAGCCTTCGAACGACCTGCTCACGTCCTCGCCATCGTTGGCGCCGGAGAGGAGAATGAGCTGCAGGGGAGCGGCCCTGGAGACACCCCGTATGGTCCTGGCCAGGGTGAGGGCGTCGGTGCCCGGCAGCCCAACTGAGAGAAGGACGATCTGGACTTCCTGCTGGGAGATTATCCGAAGAGCATCATCACCGCCTGTCGCGCGCAGCAGGAGATAGCCCTCGTTCCGCAGGGACGTGTCGATCAGGGCGAGGTCCTCGGCGTCGTTCTCCAGGATGAGCACGTTCGTGGCAGGCATACGGTTCGCAACAGGGTAAGGCAAAACAGGGCCGAGGTCAATCTTCAGGCGGCTCCCATTCTTCAGGCGGCTCCCAGCAGGCGAAGGACGTCCTCGACCATTCCGATGAGAAGCCCCATCGCCGCACCGGACAGGCCAGCCAGCCACATGGCCCGGGTGCGTCCATGCATGCGCGCCGCTGTCGCAGCGGCCGCCCGCATGGATGCTTCAATGAGAAACGAGTCAAGGGCCTGCTTGCGGCGCTCATCAACGCCTAAGAGCCCGCCCACCTGGACGGATCTGTTGCCGCTCAGGAAGCCTGACACCCACCGCGCCGCCTGGAGGGACAGGGCGGCTGCCGAGTTCGGACCAGACAACCAGGTGAGAAAGCGGTCAGCCAGAGAATCGGAAATCCCCCTGTCCGTCAGGCCCGTCCATTGTCGCACCAGGCTGCCGACGTTCTTTGCAGCCACCGTGGATCGGCCGGCAGCCTCCTTGCCGTCCTGCCGCGCGAGCCCCTCCAGCAGCTTCTCGATGAGATCTGTCGCACGCGGCGAGGCCGCAGCCTGGAGAGAATCCGAATCCCGCCAGTCTTTGATTGCAAAGACCATCCTGTCGCGCATGGCGCTCTGCTGTATCGGGTCACGCACGATCCGCTCAAGCGCTTCCAGCGTTTCATCCACGATCTCAGGCATCTTCTCATCGATCCGCTTGTCGAACTGTCCGGCGCTCAGGAGAAACCTTTGCATGAGATTCAGCTTGTCGAGGATCCGGGGAAGGAGCTCTCTCCCGCGGGCGGCCATCGTTCCTCGCATCTCCCCGGACTTCATCCATTCGATAAGGCGCTCCGTCAGCGCCGGCATGGCCTGCTCCAGCAAGCCGGAGATGCTGCCAAGCACACTGTCGGAAAGAAGATTGCCCGGGCGGCCGCCAAGGGAGCCTGCAATTGCTTCCGCAATCGCGCGGAAATTGATTTTCTCCAGCAGCTCAGACGCAGGTCGGGACCAGACTGATGAGACAATGCCCGAGATCCACTCACGGACCTCATGGAGGAAAAGGGGCGACGATATGAGCCCGCGGATGACCGAGGCAACTGCCTTTTGAACCTTCGCGGAAACAGCTTCGGGTCCACGGGGGACAAGATCCGCGAGGGTCTTCTCCAGCAGGATGGAGGTCATGGATGGAATTGCGCCGCCTGCCAACCGACGAGCAAGCGATGGACGCGCGATGATCCGCGCCGCCAGACAGCCCGCCAGGAACCCTGCCATGGCTCCCGCCATCGGCGGAATGATCCAGGCAAGCGGGCTCATTTCAGGGTCGCCGCAAATGCGTCGGCTTTCCCCCGGCTGTCGAATATCGAAATGTACGAGCCGAAGACCCAGCCCTTGAGACCTTCATAGTTCACGCGATACCAGAAGGACACCTCGTTCTCTATGGTGTCTTCCTTGTCGGATTTGCTGATGACCTCCACCACCGCTCCCATACGAACGTGAGCAAGCACTATTGACTGGCCGGAGGGCTGGTCCCGCACCCTGAGGAGCGGAGACTTCACGACAGCCCACGTTGAGCGGATGCTGAGGACGGGAGTGGGAGGAAGGGTGACCCGTTCCGCCCCTGAGGAGCGGCCGCAGGAAATTGCCGTTGCCGCGGCCAGGCACACCGCCAGGAGCCGCGCGATCCGCCCTGCCGTCACCATTGATTTTGTCGCAAGCATGGACCTATATTCTGTGGAGGATGGGAGGGCGTTTCCTTTCACGAGGAGCAGTATTCATCATTTTGCTGGCAGGGACAACTGGGCCCGTTTCGGCTTTTTCGATGGGCATGGCTGGAGACGACATTTTCCAGATCTCGAGCAGCCAGGGGTATGGCCCCAAGGAACAGGGCGGCGGAGGAGCTGAGCTGTACGTCCTCTTTCCCATCCTCTCGTGGCTTCGCATCGGAGCCTCGTTCGGGCTTTTCGAGATGCTTCCCTCCGACGCCACGGGCGGGTTCGTGTACAGGGGCTATGGGACGGGAGCGCTCGGCGTTTCCGTGGAGGCCGCGGGGGTCCTTTTGCTGTCGCAAACCGCCGGCACCCTGGAGGCCGGTGGACGCCTTGGCCTGAATGCGGACTGGGCAGCCTACCAGTATACGAGCCTCTTTTTCTTTTATCCCGAGACCCTTGCAGAGCCGTTCCTCGGGTTCAGGTTCGCCGGGCCTGCCCTCTCTCCAGGTACGCCTGTCTCTCCCATTCCGGGTCCAGTTCCGGCGCGATCTCGACTACTCCTTTTCCGCCTCTGTCGCGCTGGGAGCGAACTACACGTTCGGCACAGGCAAATGAGGCGTTCCCTTTCCCTGTTCCTTGCCGTCAGCGCTGCCTTGCTGGCGTCATGCTCGCTCACGCTTTTCAACTACTCCGACGCCGGCTCGAAGCGATACGCGCTTGTGTACGGCGTGACGGAGTACATTACGCCTCCGATTGCCGCGAACGCCAACAATCCCAATCTCAGCTTTCCAGCGAGCGACGCTGCCGCGGTTGCCATCATGCTGGAGCAGGAAAACTACATGGTGTCCAGCAGGTGGGTGGATGCGTCAGGAGAAGAGTACGTCAATGGCGCCGACACACTCACAAATATAGCAAGCAACGCCGCGGCGGCTCCGAACGTCACAAACATCGCCAATGATATCACAACCCTCGCGGGTACCGTCGGACCGAATGACATCGTGGTTTTCTATTTCTCAGGCCATGGAATGCAGGATTCAAGCACTCCTCCGAACGAATACTTCGTTCCTTCAAACGCAATCTATTACGATGCGGCGGCGAACACGTACTACGGCAATCCCTCGGCTTCCATAAGCCAGGACCAGTTCGCCTCCATGCTGAGCGTCCTCAACACGAAACGGAAAGTCGTGACTCTTGACACGTGCAACTCGGGCGGTTTCATCGGGAATACGCTGGAAGCGGATTCGATCCCCTTCGCGTCAGGCGGCTCGGCGGGTGGAGTATCGCCGCAGACTTTGGCGCAGGCGCTTTCAAACTATATGAACTTTCCTTCCACAACCGACGGACTCTCGCCATACGGCGGGGCAATGGTCCTGTCCGCGGCGGGGCGGGACGAATCATGCTACGAGGCATCCAGCCCGTACAACCACGGCGTCATGACCTATTATTTTCTCAAGGCGCGGCAGCAAGGTGACTTGAACCATGACGGTCACGTGACGGTGTCCGAGGCCTTTTCCCTGGTAAAGGCTGGCATAGACACGGGCTGGAACCCCGGTAACCCCGGCCTTGCCTTCGAGCCGCGCATCTCGGGCGGACCGATCGACTTCGTCCTGTGGTAGTGGCCCTCAGGTTGGCGACATCTCCTTGACCCTCTTGATTTCGTCCCTCACCACCGCCGCGCGCTCGAACTCCAGGTTCTTGGCAAGCTCGAACATCTCTTCTTCCAGGGCCCTGATGAGGGCCTTCTTCTCCTTCGGGACAAGCACGTTGTAGCTTCGGCTCAGCACGTCGATGCTCATCTCCTCCGTGCTTCTCTTCTCCTCCCTCTTACGCACCAGGATGTCCTGGATGGACTTGGAGATGGTGGTCGGCGTGATGCCGTGCTCCGTGTTATAGCGCTCCTGGATGGCCCGGCGCCGACGCGTTTCATCGATTGCCATCCGCATGGCGTCCGAGGTGCGGTCCGCGTACATGATCACCCGGCCGTTGACGTTGCGTGCCGCCCTTCCGATGGTCTGGATCAGCGACGTCGCCGACCTGAGAAACCCGATCTTGTCCGCGTCCAGAATTGCAATCAGGGAGACTTCCGGCAGATCCAGGCCCTCGCGGAGGAGGTTGATTCCCACAAGCACGTCGAATGTCCCCGTGCGAAGGTCCCGCAGTATCTCCACGCGCTCTATGGTTTCGATCTCCGAGTGCAGGTAGCGCACCTTCAGACCGAGCTCCACAAGGTAGTCCGTCAGGTCCTCCGCCATCCGCTTGGTGAGCGTTGTCACCAGGGTCCGTTCCCCGTTCTTTACCTGCGACGTGATCTGCGCATAGAGGTCTTCCATCTGCCCCTCGGTGGGCCGCACTTCCACCACGGGGTCCAGCAAACCCGTCGGGCGGATGACCTGCTCCGCGGTCTGCCGCGCCTTGGCCGCTTCCTCCTCTCCGGGGGTGGCGGAGACATAGATGACCCGGTCCAGCATGGTCTCGAACTCGTTGTAGTGAAGCGGCCTGTTGTCCAGCGCCGAGGGGAGGCGAAACCCGTACTTCACGAGGGAAAGCTTGCGGGCCCTGTCCCCTTCGAACATCCCCCGCACCTGGGGCAGGGTCACGTGGGATTCATCGACGAAAGCAAGGAACTTCTCGGGAAAGAAGTCCAGAAGCACTGCCGGCCTCTCTCCTTCCTTCCTGCCGCTCAGGTGACGCGAATAGTTCTCTATGCCCGAGCAGTAGCCCATCTGCTCCAGCATCTCCAGGTCGTATTCAGTGCGCGTCTTGACCCGTTCCGCCTCCAGGAGCTTGCCTTCGTCGCAGAATTGCCGGTAGCGGAGGGCAAGCTCGTCGCGGATGAGGCCAAGGGCGTTGAGAAGACGCTCCTGCGGCATCACGAAGTACTTTGCCGGGTAGATGGTGGCGAACTCCAGCTCCTCGATGGCTGAGCCCGACAGGGGATCGATCCGGCGGATGCGCTCGATCTCATCGCCGAAGAACTCCACACGTACCGCTTCTCGTGCATTGGAAGGAAAGACTTCCAGCACGTCACCACGGACGCGAAAGCGCGACCTCTCGAAAACAGCGTCGTTCCTTTCGTACTGGAGAGACACGAGGCGCCGCATGATCTCCCGCATGTCCGCCGTGTCGCCCTTTTTCAGCTCCAGGCGCATGTCGCGGTAGTCCTCCGGGTTGCCCAGGCCGTAGATGCAGGACACGGTGGCAACCACGATCACATCCCGCCGCTCCATGAGCGAGGTGGTTGCGGAGAGCCTCATGCGCTCGATCTCCTGGTTGATGGAGGCATCCTTTTCTATGTAGAGGTCCTTGCCGGGCACGTAGGCTTCCGGCTGGTAGTAATCATAGTAGGAGACGAAGTACTCCACGGTGTTGGCGGGAAAGAAATCCTTGAACTCCCGGTAGAGCTGCGCGGCCAGAGTCTTGTTGTGGGAGAGAACGAGCGTGGGAAGCTGCAGCTGCTCGATGATCTTTGCCATCGTGTAGGTCTTCCCCGAACCGGTCACGCCCTTGAGAGTCTGGAAGCGGTGGCCCTCCTTTGCCCCCCTGGAGAGCCGCTCTATCGCGTTGCCCTGGTCCCCTGCCGGCTCAAAGGGAGACACCACCTGGAACTGCGGCATGGAATGATACCGCTACTGTCCGGACGGGGCCTGGACCAGCTTGACCACGAGCGTTTTTTGCTGGCCCCCCCGGATAACCTTCACCCGCGCAATCTCGCCGGGCTTGGTGTCTTCCAGGGCGTTCAGGTAGTCGGAATAGGTTTCTACGGCCAGGCCGTTGACGGCGACGATGATGTCCCCTCCGGGATAGAAGGTTGCCCTTCCGCCGCTCACTCCCTTGCTGGTGTCCCCGCCACGCAGGCCGGCCTCCCGCGCAGCCGGGCCTGCCGTGTTGACCAGGATACCCTTGTCCACGGGCAGGCGGAAATAGTTGACCAGCGCCGGGAAGAGCTGCACTGGATCGATATCGATCCAGCCCCGGCGCACCGTCCCGTAGCGGATGAGCTCCTCCGCAACGCGTCGCGCGGTGTTGACGGGAATGGCAAACCCTATGCCCGCCGAGGCTCCGGAAGGGGATTTGATTGCGGAATTGATGCCGATCAACTCCCCGTGGCTGTTCAGGAGCGGCCCCCCCGAGTTGCCGGGGTTGATGGCCGCGTCCGTCTGGATAGTCTCACGGATGAGATAGCCGTCCTCCGTCTGCAGGGGACGCGCAAGGCCGGAAACCACTCCCCGGGTGAGCGTGCGGTCCAGGCCGAATGGGTTGCCGATGGCGAGCACTTTCTGACCGACGCGCAGCGTGGAGGAGTTCCCGAATGGAACGGTGGTCAGGGACTTTCCATGGGGATTGAACTGCACGACGGCAAGGTCGTTTTCCGGGTCCGTTCCGGCGATCCTGCCCTCGACCTCGGTCCCATCCGCAAGGGTGATGCTGATCTTGTCCGCGCCTTTCACCACGTGGTAGTTGGTCAGGACATGGCCCTGCTGGTCGATGATCACTCCGGAGCCCGTGCCTTCCTGCGGGACCGCTTCGTAGAACCACGTGTACTGCATGGTCACCGTCGTGACGTAGACGACCGCCTTGTTGGTGCGGTCGTAGATCTCGATGTTGTTCTGCTCATCCTCCAGGAGGCCTCCCGCGCGGGCCGAGGAGCTTGAGAACTGTATGGGAAGCACTGGCACCGGGGCGAGGGCCACCCGCGCGGCATGGTCGGACTGGGTATCCCGGGGAAGAATGACGAAGGCTGTGAAAAGGCCCCCGATCACGAGGGCGCACAACGCGGCGGCGGCGCAGATGGCCGCTACCTGACTCCTGCCGTACAATCTCATTTCCTTCCCCTCTCATGCTGATAATATCAGAATCCGGGCAAGAGGGGCAACGAGAGGCGTGGGAAGCGCCGCCTTCCGGCGGCCGGCTCAGGAACGACTCCAGAAATAATCGCAGTCGCCGTAGCGCCGATGCTGCACGGCCTCCTCCAGATCGCTTTCACCGATGTCCACGCGGCCATCCAGGTCCGCAATGGTTCTTGCGATGCGCAGGACGGAGTGGAATGCGCGGGACGATATTGCCTGCATTTCCGCGGCCTTTGTCAGGACCGACGCACAGTCATCATTCAGCGGGCAGAACCTGTCAATCAGGCCGGGCGGAATCCTGGCGTTGGAGGAAAACGGCAGACCGAGGTAGCGCTCTCTCTGGATCTTGATTGCCATGGCAATCCGCTCCCGGGCCTGCCGGGTTTCTTGCGGCCGCGGCGGCCTGCACATCTGCGCTGTTGGAACCGGAGAAAGGGGGACCCGCATGTCGATGCGATCAAGAAGCGCCCCGCCGACTCTCCGCCAGTACCTCTGGATTTCCAGGTCAGAGCAACGGCAGACGTGGCTGTCCCTTCCCATGTTCCCGCAGGGACAGGGATTGAAGGCAAGCACCAGCTGGCAGTCCGCCGGAAACCTGGCCGTGGAGCCGGCGCGGGCAATCGATATCCAGCCGTCTTCAATGGGTTCCCGCAGGCTTTGAAGCAGGCTCATGCCGAACTCCGGCGCCTCGTCCAGGAAGAGAACACCGTGGTGCGCAAGGGAGACCTCACCCGGCCTGAGGAACCTCCCGCCGCCCACTATTCCTTCGCTGGAGGCGCCATGATGGGGAGCGCGAAACGGAGGACGTGTGATCAACCCCGCGCCGGCAGGGAGAACGCCGGCAATGGAATGGATGCGGGTCACGGCAAGAGCTTCATCCCGAGTGAGCTGGGGGAAAAGCCCGGGCAGGCGGCGGGCCGCCATTGTTTTTCCGCTCCCGGGCGGACCGAACAGAAGCAGGTGGTGCCTGCCGGCGGCGGCGATCTGGAGGGCATTCTTGAGCGTCTCATGCCCTCGGATGTCGGACAGGCAGCCCTCCAGATCTTCCGGCTCTGAGGGCAGCCCGGGCGCTTCCTCCTGGTTCGGTGCAGGCGCCTGTTCCGTGGAGCTTCCCCGACTGCATGCGATGGCAGCTTCCCGGAGAGAGCCGATTCCGCAGACACGGCCTTTCCCCAGGGCCCGGGCTTCCCGGAGGTTCTCGGTGGGAACCAGGAAGGTCGCAATCCCTGCCTCCAGCCCTGTGCCCACTGCCGAAAGAACCCCGTTCACGGGACGCACGCCGCCCCCGAGCTTCAGCTCTCCAAGGACCATGGTCCCGGCAATCCCGTCCATGCCGAGCTGTCCGGAGGCAGCCAGGATCCCCAGCGCGATAGGCAGGTCGAACGAGGCCCCTTCCTTGCGCACGCCCGCCGGCGCCAGGGAGATCAGGATGCGGTCCGCCGGGAATGTGAACCCGCTGTTGCGGATTGCGACCCTCACCCTCTCTTTTGATTCCCGCACGGCGCCATCCGGCAGGCCGACGACGTCGATTCCCGGCAGCCCCCTGCGGATATCCACCTCCACCAGGACGAGCTCCCCCTCAAGCCCTAAGGGCGCATGACTGGAAACGACGGCGAGCATGCTGCCTCCCGTCTTTATCAATGGGGATTTCTCTCTCGACGATTGCGCCGGCCAGCCTCAGGAGACCAGGGGAGCAATATCAGAACATGAGACCGCGCTCGATGGACTGTTCCACCAGGGAGTGGCACCTCTCATTCATCTCGTTGCCGGCATGTCCCATGACCCACGACCACGTGATGGGGAGGTTCCTGGACAGCTCCGCCAGGGACGACCACAGGTCGACATTCTTCACCGGCTTCTTGGCGCTCGTCCGCCACGAGTTTTGCGTCCAGACGCGGATCCACTCCGTGATGCCCTTCTGGACGTACTGCGAGTCCGTGGAAATAGCTATCGCCTGGCCCTTCCATTCCTCATGGACGACCACCTCGCGAAGCGCCTCCTGGACCGCGGTCAGCTCCATCCTGTTGTTCGTTGTCTCAGGATCGAACCCCCATCTCTCGACCACGGTTGCCCCCTCCCTGATGACAAAAGCCCATGCCCCCGGCCCCGGATTGCCGTGGCAGCCCCCGTCCGTCCAGATCTCGATCATGCGTACGAAGGCCTGGGCGGATTGAGACGGAAGATCCTTCTGCCCTCGTAGGTGCCAACGGGGACGCACAGCCCCTTGAGCTTCTGCGGGACCGTCTCCATGGCCCCGGCGGTGAGGAAGAATTGCCCCGGCCGGGTGTAGCGCTTCCCGAGGTGGAAGACTGCGTTCAGGCTTTCCGAGATGATCTCCCCGGTGTCCCGCTCTCGATACACGGTGGTCCCCATGGAAAGGGCCATGTGGAACGAGATGTGGCCCGGAAGGATGGATTCCTCCACGTCGTAGAAGATCCGGGAAAGGAACAGGCGCAGGCCGCACAGGGATGCCCCCGCGGCGTTCTTCACGGGGAAAAGCGCAAGCCCGCCGAACTGGGACCACATCCACGTCCTGCCCCCGTGCTGCGCAGCCATCCTTTCGACAAAGCCTCGAAACGATTCCATTGCGCCGGCAAGGTTTTCCGGCTCATGCTTCTTCTTCATTTCTTCCGCGCCGTCCACTTCCACGAAGAGTATCGCAAACTGGTATTCCTTTCCGGGCACGATCCGGGACCAGCCGTCGGAAACGGCTCCCTCCGCTGCCGGCCTGGGCAGCTGCAGCGAGGATGGGGCGCCATCCCTTCCACCCCTTCCGTCCCTTTCATCCTCCAGCACGCCCGCACCGTCCGCAAAGGACAGGACCTGGGAGACTCGCCGAGCGTTCAGGCGGTTTCCCCGCATCTTCCTTCCGATGTAGTCCACCGCCCCCACGTGGAAGAGCGCGCCAACGTCCGCCACGAAGCCGGTGGGGTCGACAACCCCGAAGAGAAGGTGCGGGTTGTCCGGAATCACGGTGAGGACTTTCTCCCGCTGGGGGCCGGCCAGCCCCCCGAGGTCCAGGTAGACGAGCGTCCCGTCCTGGAGTGACGGGACCATGGAGGTGAGATCGCTGATGGGGTACGTCTCAATTGCAAGGCTCTTCGTCACTTTGCCGGGAGCCGAGCGGGGCTTCTTGTTCTTGCCGAATACCAGAATCCTCATTTTCGCTGCCACTCCAGGCTGTAGCGATAGAGGCTGCTGTTGTCAGGTCCGCTCACCGGCACAAAGAGGGGGCTCAGCTTGCTTCCCAGGTCAAGGAAGACGCCCGGAGAAACGGTAAGGCTGTCGGGCTTTGTGTAGCGGGACTCGAGGACCTCGACCCTGCGGATCGTGTCCCCGGCGGCCTCTTTCGCGGAGGCGAGGAACTTGCAGGGCCCGGCATGAACGGCCAGCCGCGCGCTCAGCGCCTCCGGCAGCCCGCTGCCCAGGAGGTTGAAGAGGAAAAGCTCATGGATGATTTCCATCCCGCACAGCGTCGCCTGGATTGTCTTGTCGATGAAATAGAAGGCGGCCAGGCCGCCGTCCCCTTCCCAGCTCCAGATCCTGCCGTCCCGCTTTTCCACCAGCCGGGTGACCAGCTCCCGCACGGCGGTGTAGGTAGAATCGATGAGCCCGCGGGGGTACCGCCGTACGAGCTCGGAGTTGCCCACGGTGTCGACGCGGAGGAGGGCCAGCTCATAGGACCGTCCCTCCCGGAGGGTCCCCCATCCCATGGTTCGGGCCCTGCCCGATTTCGTCGCCTCGACGAAAACGCCCTTCTGCTGGCTGAACATGTAGCCCTGGTCCTCGATCTCCGCGATGATCCTCGCCAGCAGGGGAATCCTGACTTCCCTTCCCATTTCCCCGTTCTGCTGCACGTCGAGAAGGGATTCGATGAGCTTGAGGAAGAAGTTCTCCTGGATGAAATCCCTGAGGATCTGGCGGGCCGCATCGACGCGGGGAATCGCAATGCTTTCCGGGAAGCCGGACCGCCCCTTGACGTCATAGTCCGGAATGACCTTGCGGGCAACTTTCTGCATGAGCTCCACCGGCATCGACTGTGACAGCGCGCTGACGAAGAGCGTGGCGAGCCGGGCGGGAACCCTCACGGGGCGAATCCCTCCCGGTCGAACGCAGCGGGCAATCGAGCCGGCCGCCCTCGAGCGTCCACGGACACCCACGTCACTTCAGCCTCCGCGACGACCTCCGGCTCACCGCCGTTTGCGCCCTCCGCGCCTGGACGCGACACGATCTGCCGCAGGATGCCGCCAATGAGAGTCCTGCGAAGCGGGACCGTGTCGATGCGCAGGTGGTCGCCGGTGGTGGCCGGCCTTCGGTAATCGATTTCAACGCGGGCAATCAGGAGGCCGTATCCCGCCGCACGCAGATCGCTCATGGAGATGCCGAGACGGGAGACGTATTCGTGCCGGGCAAACTCCAGGTAGTTGAGGTAGACCGCGTTGTTGACATGCCCGTACGCGTCGCACTCGTACGAACGGACATGCAGCCGGCAGCTGTGAACCTTGGGATCACCGACCGCCAGCAGGACGCGCTTCTGAGACCTCATGACGGACTCTTTCCGGGGGCATCCTCTCGGCCCTCGAAGGTGAGCGCCCTGACTTTCAGGGTCCGAGTCATACCCGTATTTTAATTATCGGTCCGAGCGGGGTCAAGGCAGAGGTTTCCCGACGCTCCTGGAGGCGTGAGGTTGACAGCGGAAATGCCGGCTGCTATATTCCCGTCCGTTGTCCTGACAGCATGGCGGCGTAGCTCAGATGGTAGAGCATGCGGCTCATATCCGCAGTGTCAAGGGTTCGAGTCCCCTCGCCGCTAAGAGGCCCGTGATAGGGCCTTTTTTTATGCGCGCCTGCGCAGCACCGATACGCAGTTAGTGACGCCGGACCCGCCGACGTTGAATGAAACACCCACCTCGGGCTGCCTCCCACGGGGCGCGGCCCCGATAGGTTCCCCCGTGAGCTGCTTGTAAAGAAGCGCATGCATGGAGACGCCCGTTGCGCCAACGGGGTGGCCTTTCGCCTTCAGGCCGCCGGAGAGGTTGACGCAGCAGCGCGCGTCCGTACGGCCAAACCGGCCGTCCAGGTAATCGTAGCCTGCGCGGCCGTCAGCAGAAAGGCCAAGCGCTTCCGTGCAGAGAAGCTGGTTGATGGTGAAACAGTCGTGCACTTCCGCCAGGTCGACATCGTCTATTCCTATCCCGGCCTCGGAAAACGCCCGTCGTACCGCCTCCTTGCCCGCGGTGAGCTCATGCATGTTCGCGCGCGTTGAGAGCGCGATGCGCTCGTTGACGTGGCCGATGCCGGCTATCTCGACTGCCTTGCCGCCCCTGACCGCTGCAGCATCCGTTCGGGTGATCACGACAGCCGCCGCGCCGTCCGAGATAAGCGAGCAGTCGTGGAGACGCAGCGGCTCTGCAATCATGGGATTCTTCTCCGCGGGGAGGTCGAGGACGGCCTGGGCAGTCACGAGCTGCATCCGGTCCGCGGGCCCGCCCCGGCCGAAATGTGCCAGGGGGTTGTCCATGCCGTTTCGGTACGCGAGTGCCGATACCGATGCGAGCATGCTCCTGAAAAGATCGCTTGAAAGACCGTAGTGCCACGCGTAGCCCTTTGCGTATTCGGCAAAGAGGCAGGGGAACGTGATGTCCCTTGCTCCCTCCTCCGGCCAGAACGAGCACGTGGCCAGGGCGTGCGTGACACCCTGGGTATCGAGCAGGTTCATTTTCTCAACGCCAAGCACCAGGGCAACGCGGGCGCG
This sequence comes from uncultured Spirochaetota bacterium, assembly GCA_963753085.1. Classification (GTDB taxonomy): domain Bacteria; phylum Spirochaetota; class Spirochaetia; order SZUA-6; family Fen-1364; genus Fen-1364. The sequence continues at coordinate 27,128 of CAVWBF010000012.1, forward strand.
CCCGGACTCCACTGCGTACATTGCATTGTACAGGGCCACTGAGCCGGAAGCGCAGGCATCCTCGCAGCGAGTCATCGGTTTGAACCGCAGCCCTTCGGGATCGATCTCGGGGGCCATGGCGGCAACATGCTCCTGGTTTGCAAACAGGCCGGGTGCGCAGGAGCCAACCCACACTCCATCGACGTCCTTCCCCGACATGCCCGCGTCCTTCAAGGCGCCCCGTCCCGCTTCCATCATGAGGTCGTAGATCGAGCAGATATCGGTCACTTCCCCGGTGTCCCTGTTCTTCTTCACGAAGCTGCCGAACCGCGTGTTGAAGGCGCCTATGATGCTGACCCGGCTCATTCGCTTTCCTTTCCCAAACCCGATACGAACTCAGACAGGATCCCCGCGAAACGCCGTGGATCCTCCACCACCACCGAATGGCCGACGTCGTCCAGGATCAGAAGCCGGGCCCCCGGAAACGACTGGGCCGTCTCACGGGCCATGGCTTCGGTCACGATCACGTCCTTGCGTCCCCACAGCACGAGGACCGGCGCGGTGAAAGCCCCGCATCGTCCCCTGTAGTCAAAGACGCTCAGGGCCCGGGCGTTTCCAATCCACGCAGGGGCGGCCATGCGCGCCGCATCGTCCACAAGAGTTTCAAAGAACGCTCGGTCTTTCAGCGTCGGAACCGCGGCGGAAAGAGCCTGTGTGAGAATGTCGCGGTTCACGCGCATGGACTCGATACGAGGATAGCGGTCCTCCGGTGTCTGCAGTCCCGATGGGGCGGCGGAGTCCACGAGCACGAGGCCCCGAAAAAGGCCGGGGAAACGCACTGCCAGGGAAATTGCCACCGCTCCGCCCAGGGAGTGTCCCACGAGGACGGGCCTCTCGAGGCGCAGAACGTCGATCAGCTGGGCCACGGAGTCAGCGTAGCGATCAATGCCGGGCTCACCTGGCAGCGCCTGCGACTGTCCGAAATTAGGCAAGTCAGGCGCAACGGCCCTGCATCCGGGGACGTCCATGACCAGCTGGAACCACCGGCTGGATCCCGTGTTCCCGTGCACCATGACCACGGGACTGCCGCTGCCGTGCTCCACGCAGTAGACCTTGATGCCGCTTACCTGGATGAACCTGCCGTCCATTCTTCAGACTCCCAGGTAGGACCGGATGACGTGTGGATTGCCGGCCAGGCCGGCAGCGCTCTCCTGGAGAGCAACGGAGCCATTTTCAAGCACATATCCCCGGTCCACGGCGCGGAGGCTTTCCCGCACGTTCTGCTCCGTAACGAGAATTGAAACGGTTGCCTTGAGCTGCCCCAGTTTTTCAAATACCTCGGAAACGATCGAAGGCTGCAAGCCCAGGGACGGCTCATCCAGGATGAGGAGACGCGGGCTGGCCATGAGCGCCCGCGCGATTGCGACCATGCGCTGCTGGCCGCCGGAAAGCGTTCCGGCCAGCTGCCGGTAGCGCTCCCCGAGGATCGGAAAGAGCGACAGCACGGCTTCCAGCTGCTTTCCAACAATGTCCCGCGCATGAGGGATGTATGCGGCGCCCAGCTCCAGGTTGTCTGCCACCGACATCCCGGGGAAAAGCTCCCTCTCCTGCGGGACGAGGGCGATTCCGGCTCGCGCGATCTCATGCGTCCTCAGCGTCGTGAGGTCCTGACCGTCAAGCTGGATGCTGCCGGCGGCCGCGCGGACCATGCCCATGATCGCGTTGATCAGCGTGGTCTTCCCGGCGCCGTTGGGGCCGAAAAGCCCGACGGATTCCCTGCCCACTTCGATGCTCACACCCCTCAGCACCGGAATCCGTCCATAGCCCACTTGCAGCTTCCTCACCTCGAGCATCAGACGGCCCTCCCGAGATACGCGGCAATGACCCGAGGGTCCTTTGCCACCTCCTCGTAGGGACCAGAGGCGATGATCTCACCTCCCTCCAGGACGATCACCCGGTGGGTGAGGTCCCGGATGACGCTCATGACGTGCTCCACGACGCCGACGCCGATGTTGCGCTGGGCCGCAATCCTCTTTACCAGGTCCACGATCTCGGTTGTCTCGTCGACGTTGAGCCCGGCCATCACCTCGTCCAGGAAGAGAATGGAAGGCCCGCTGGCAAGCGCATGCGCAATTTCCATCTTCTTGGTTTCAAGCATCGTGAGCTGGGAGACCTCGCGGGCAAGCCCTCCCAGCCCGAGGGAGTCGCACAAGGCCTCCGCGGATCGACGCGCTTCACGCTGGCCCAGGCCCCTGCTGAAAAGAAAGCCAAGCATGACGTTCTCGAGCACATCGAGGCTCTCCAGGGGATGGATGATCTGAAAAGTCCTGGCAATCCCCATGCGGGCCCGACGGTGCGCGGGCGTCCGTGTAATGTCACTTCCCTTGAACCAGATGCTGCCGCTCGTGGGCGCGTAGATGCCGGACACGAGGTTGATGAAGGTTGTCTTCCCGGCCCCGTTGGGACCGATGACGCCGAGGATCTCTCCGCGGTCGAGGGAGAAGGAGACATCGTTGACGGCCACAAGGCCGCCGAACCTCTTGCTCAGATTGACGGTCTGGAGGTCAGCCACAGGCAGCTCCCCGGCTGACGCCCTTCCCGCGACCACTGCCAAGCGCCCTCCTGCGACCTCCCGCCTCCATGCGCTTTCTGTACTGGCCGTAGAGCCCCTGCGGCAGAAGAAGGATCACGAGGACGATGATGATCCCGTACACGACAAGGTGCCCGTACGGGATCTTCAGCTTCAGGTACTCGGAGGCAACGCCAAGGAGCACGGCGCCGATCACCGGGCCGGGCGTGCTGTAGGTGCCGCCGAGGAGCGCCATGGCCAGGGGCAGCAGCGTGTAGTTGGTGTCGAACACCGAATCCGGTGATGCATACCCGTAGACCTGGACCTGGATCCCGCCAGCGATCCCCTGGAGAAAGGAAGTTGCGACGAAGGCGATCATGAGGTACTTGAAGATGTTGATCCCGCTGGAACGCACGCTCAGCTCGTTGTTGCGGACCGCCGTGAGGGCAAACCGCACGCGGGAACGCTGGAACCACGCGGACACGGCGCAGGAAAGGAGGACCGAGGCCAGAGCGAGCCAGAAGAGGGCACGCGCGTCGCCCTTGAAAGCCAGGGACGGCAGCACAAGACCTTCCGGTCCGCCCGTGAAGTCGCCCCATTGGTGGACGATGACCCGGAAGATCTCCGCCAGGGCCAGCGTCGTGATTGCAAAATACACCGTCCTGAGCCGAAGGATGACGAACCCGAGAACAAGCGCCACCACCCCGGCGCACGCCCCGGCAAGAAGGATGGACACAATGGGCGATACTGCCGCCCTGAGGACGGAGATGGCCGCCGCGTAGGCGCCGATGCCGAAGAAGCCCGCGATGCCGAAGGAGATCTGCCCAGACCTCAGGAGCATGTCCCAGCTCACGGCAAGGGCCATGTACAGGAGAACGCTCTGCGCCACGGCAAGCGGGTACGGTCCGGCGACAAAAGGAAACAGGACCGCTGCCGCAACGACGACTGCCGGAAGGAGGAACCTGACCCAGCGCGTCACGATTTCTTCTCCCTGATTGACCGAACCAGGATGGTGCCGATGATGATTGCGAAGAAGACGACGTTCGACCACCCGGCATAGCCCTTGATGCCGTTGATGATGCTCTCTGAGAGGCCGAGGGCAAGGCTGCAGTACAGAATACCGGTGATGTTGCCCACCCCCGCCATGGCCACCAGGCAGAAGGACTTCATCGTGTACGGTCCTCCCACGAAGGGAAAAATGGCCTGCCGGGCAAGGAAGATCGACCCCACGACTCCGATGAGCCCCACGGCCAGGGCAAAGACGAACGCGTACGTCCCGCCCACGTCGATCCCGACAATCGCGGCTCCCCGGGGATTCTGCCCCACGGCAATGGCCGCCTTGCCCATCCGCGTCCGCGTAAGGAAAAGTCTCAATCCAACGGCAAGCGAAACGGCGATGCCGGCGTATACGAAATCAAAAATCCCGAAGCTGATGTCCCCGACAGTTGCCGAGGCAGAGACGTAGTCCAGGGAGAGCTTCCACGATTGGGAGGTGAACAGGAGGTTCACCGCCTGGCTGAGAGCTATGGCCAGCCCGAAAGTGAGGATGAGCTGGTTGAGCTCGGGAGCCTTCAGGGCATGCCTGATGGTGAGGTGGTATAGAGCAAGTCCGAAGATGGCCATGACAACGGCCACGGGGACCAGGGCGACAAAAGGGTCAAGACCGAGGAGCCGGGCGGCAAAATAGGCAAGGTAAGCCGCCACCATCATGAGCTCCCCGTGAGCGAGGTTCACGATGTGAACGATCCCGAGAATGAGCGCCATGGGGATGGCCACCGCCGCGTAGAGTCCGGCGCGCTGCACGCCGAACACGAAGGCAGACGGCTTCCACAGAATCACGGCCAGAGCCGCCGCCGCGGCAGCGGCGCCCCAGAGAATGAGTTGCCGCGCTCGCTCGCGGCTCAGCTGAGTGCCCGGCAGCACCTGCTGCCGGGCACGACGGTTCGGCACCTCTATTTCCAGGGGGGAAGCGGGTAAACGAGCGGCCGCGACTGGACATCGAAGGGCCAGATGACCTCCTGCCTGCCGTCCTGCCACTGGAGGATCTTCTGGTTTTTGATCCCCTGGTGCTTGATGATGTTGGAAGGAGTGAAGGTTATCGTCTGTCCCAGCGGGGAGGCGTACTTCGTTGCCTCCAGGGCGGCTATGAGCCGTTCTTTGTCCGTGCCGCCGGCCCGCTTGATGGCGTCCGCGATGATGTACACGGCGCTATACGACAGGGGCGCGAAGTAGCTCGTGGGCGCGGTCCCGAATGCGGCCACGTAGGAGTCGTAAAACCGCTTGCTGGCCGGGCTGATGTCGTTGATGGACGGGGCCCACATGCCGTAGAGCATGATGTCCTCCGCCAGGGGGGACTTCCCCATGTCCACGGGCCACGCCGGCGGAGCACCGAGGTAGATGGGCGGAGAGAACCTCATGGCCTTGGACTGCTCCAGCAGGGGAAGCGCGTCCTGCGCATACCCAGCCCAGATGAACAGGTCAGGCTTGAAGTCTTTTGCGGCTTCCAGCACGGAGGAATAGTCCGAGCCGCCAAAGAGGGCGCTTTTGAAGGAAGAGCCGTCAAAGACATACCGGCTGCCGAACAGCACCTTTGAAGCATCAAAGGAGGACTTTCCGAACGCGCCCTCCTCATAGGCCAGGAAAATCCGCTTGATTTTCACCTCCGGATACTTCTTCTGGATTGCGTCCCATCCCTCCGCATAGCTCTGGCCCTGGTTGTAGTCCCAGGGATGGAGATGGAAGTACCAGTCCGAGTCCGGGCTCGGGCCAAGGGCCTTCTCAACGCTTGCGCTTGCGGCAGCCCCAGTGGCTACAGTGACTATCTGGTATTTCTTCATCGTGGGGACCTGTGCAACCGCGACGCCCGAGGCAATGCCGCCCAGGAGGACGTCCACCTTGTCCACCGTTGCAAGCTTCTCGATGGCGGCCACGCCCTTGTCGCCTTTGCCTTCGTCGTCAACAACGATGAGCTGAAGCTGCTTTCCCAGGATGCCCCCCGCCTTGTTGATCTGGTCCACGGCAAGCTGGGCCGCCCGGGAGCACTCCATCCCGCTCACATCCGCAAGAGGCCAGTTGGCTCCCAGCTTGATGACTCCCTGCCCGAAAGCGGCAGCCACAAGAAGCGCGAAGCAGGCAATTGCCACCAGCGCTTTCCTCATGTTCTTCCTCCTTTCGGGGCGCACTGCGTCCCCGCGCACCTCTTACAGGACAAGACCTCCGTCCACGCGGAGGACCTGCCCGGTGATGAACTCGGACTCGTCACTCGCAAAGAAAAGGACCGCATTTGCAATGTCGCGGACCTCGCCAAGTCTCCCCAGGGGGGTCCGGGCGATGATGGGCTCAAGGACTTTTTCCGGGACGGACGCAATCAGCGGAGTCCTCGTGTAGCCGGGAGCCACCGCGTTCACGCGAACCCGGGCGCCCTTGCGCGAGAGCTCCCGTGCCCACCCCTTTGTCATGGCCACCACGCCGCCCTTGGTGGCCGCGTAGTTGGTCTGGCCGATGTTGCCGTCCAGCCCCACCACGGAGCTGATGCTGACAATGGAACCCTTGCCGGCTTCCATCATGAGCGGCGCCACCGCGCGGGTCACGAAGAACACTCCCTTGAGGTTCACGTTGATCACCGCATCCCAGTCTGCGTCAGTCATCTTGTGGATCATCGCATCCCGCGTGATGCCGGCGTTGTTGACAAGGACATCGATGGCGCCCGTTTCCGTTTTTATGCGCTGGACCACGGTGTTCACCGCCGCGGAATCCGTCACGTCCACAACCACCCCCGTGACCGCGGGAACGCTTTTCTGGAGCGCCGAAAGGTCGCTTTCGTTGAGATCCAGCGCCCATACCCGCCGGGCCCCTTCTCTGGCGAAAGTCTCCACGATCCCCTTGCCGATCCCCCGGCCGCCGCCGGTCACGACGCAGACTTTTCCATCCAGCCGCATCACTGTCTCCTATTCCTCGAAAGGTCCCCACTTGATCACCGTGGCCGCCCACACAAACCCCAGCCCCGCGCCCACGAAAACGACGGTGGAGCCGTCCCTGACCTTCCCGGCGGCCAGGCCGAGCTCCAGGGACAGCACCTGGTCGTTCTGGCCCAGGTGGCCGTATTCATCGAGGTAGGTGGTATTCGCGGGTCCCAGGCCAAGCTCCTTGAGCACGGCATCATGCGCGCTTCGCTTGAAGTGGAGGATGGCGAGGTAATCAATGCCCTTCCCGCCCAGGTGCGAGCGCTGGAGTGCTTCCCGTATGACCGCGTAGAAGTTGGGCAGGGTCAGCTCGTTCAGCTTCTTCTTGAAGGCGTCCTCATTGGGGACGATGAAGTGCGCGCGCGACTCGTCCCCGGGAGCCGGGGGCCACGCGCGGGTGCCGAGGGTCGGAACGACGCACATTTCGGAGAACGAGCCGTCCCCGCGGAAGGCGGATGCAAGCACCGCGTTTCTGCCGGCGTTCTTTCGGAGCACGAGGGCCGACGCACCCGACCCGATGTCCAGCATGAAGCGGGTCGCCGGCTCTTTCAGGTCAATGAGGTCGTTGTTCCGATAGCCTGAGACAACCAGGACGGTCTCCAGGTCCTCCCGGGCCATGATGAGCGACCTGGCGATGTCCAGGGCTGCCATCATGGAGCCGCACATTGCTTCCATGTCGAAGCTCCACGCGCCGCGCGCTTCGAGGTGCTCCGCGACGTAGAGCCCGGCCAGCCAGCAGGGGTAGTCCTTGTGCTGCGCGCCGCACCAGATCACCAGGTCCACCTGGGATCCGGGGATGCCTGCGTTCTCCAGGGCTCGCTTGGCGGCGGCAAGGCCCATGCCTGCCGTCGTTACACCCGGTCCCGCAATCGGCTTTCGCTTGACGCCGAACTTTATGGCAACGACGTCTTCGGGGATCCCGGTAGCGCGCGCTATCTCTTCTGAGCTCATGAAAGTCGATGGAAGCCAGGTGCCGTGCCCTACTATTCCGACATGCATCGCGCTTAGCCCCTCCGATAACATGTGAATCAACTCTCATTGGTACTAACCTAACTTTTTGTCGTTGTCAAGCTTTTTTTATTGTATGACAGCATTTTCTCATATATAATGGCGTCGGGAGTTGAATCGACTCTCATTCGACCTGATGACAGGCTTTATGAAATGAACAGCGCTTTGACTGAACGAGCAAAAACCGACGAAAAGCTTCTCGAAGCTGCAATCAGGCTCTTTGCCAGGGACTGGTATGGAACCGTGTCCGTGGCGGCCATCTGCAGGGCAGCGGGGCTGTCAAACGGCGTGTTTTATCGCTACTTTGACGGCAAGGAAGAGCTTTTCCGCCGGATACTTGAACGGGTGCTCGCCATGATTGGAAATGCAGTCAGCTCGCCCCAGGGCGCCCGCAGCCGTGATCGCCTCCATTCCCTCGTTCACGCTGTGGTCAGCTTCTCACGCGAGCACCGGGACCTGGTGGCCGTGTTCCGTGAGGGCCAGTACAGGTTCTTCGAGTACGAGCGGAGACTCGTTGCCATCTACCAGGAGAGCCTGGGGTCCGCGCTCGGAAGAGAGATAGGGCTGCCTGAGTATCTCTTTGCATTCGGCGGCATGCGGTTCTGCGCTATCCGCAGCGCGCTCCACGGGGTGAAGGTAGACATGAAAGACCTCGAGGCCATCCTCTGCAATGGTCTTTTCAAGGGAGCGAGCTTCGATCCCATGAAGGTCTTCGGGGGAACAGCCACTCCCCTCCCCGTTTCCCTTGAAGAAAGCTCTCGAGAAAGGCTTCTTCGCGCCGGAAAAAAACTGTTCGGTGAAAAGGGATTCTTCGACACCAATATCCACGAGATCACGGACCTCGCTGAGCTTTCCGTCGGCGCCTTCTACAGCTACTTCGAGTCCAAGGAGGCGTTCTTTTCCCAGCTTATAGGCCTCGTCGGGCACGATGTTCGCGCTTTCATCGCGAAGAACCTTCCCGCAAGCGGCGGGGCGACCCTCAACAGGCTGGAGCGGGAGCTGCGGGGCCTGTGGTTGTGGCTCGTGTATCTATCAATCGACAAGGATTGCTACCCGATGGTGCGGGAGGCGGAGTTCGTGCTGCCCTCCGCGGTGCGCGATTATTACGGCCGCTTCGTCGAGGGGTACCGCAAGAACCCTGACGGCAACGGGGAAGCGGACCAGGCGACGGCAATCGAGTTCCTCCTGGGAATCGCGCATTACTTCGGGATCGAAGCGGCCTTCGACAGGTCCCCGTCGAACGCGCGCGCCGCGGTTGAATCAATCGGCAGATACCTCTCGCGGGGATTCTCGGAGTGGCTCGACTGAAGGAGGAGCCATGGCAAAAGCACGGATCGCGGGGACCGGGATCTACGCGCCCGGGGAGCCCATCGACAACGAGGAGCTTGCGAAGCTGGCTGGCATCAGCTTTGATGCCGAGCGCCTGGAGTCGAAGATCGGCATCCGCGCGCGCCATATTGCGCGGCTTCGCGGGATGGGGGAAACCACTGCCGACTTTGCCGAAAAAGCGGGACGTGCCGCGCTGTCGGACGCCGGCGTTCAACCGAAGGACGTTGGTCTTTTCATCGTAGCCACAGACACCCCTGAGTACATCTCTCCTGCCACCGCCATCCTCCTCCAGGGCAGGCTCCAGGGCGGAGAATCCGAATCCGGCGCCTTCGATGTCGGTGCCTCCTGCGCGAGCTTCGTGACGGCCCTGGACGCGGCGTCGCGCATGATGGCAACAGACGCTTCCCTCCGCCACGCCCTTGTTGTCGGCGTCTACAACATGCCGGCCTATGTCCGGCCGGGAGACGAGTTCGGTTGGACCATCTTTGCCGACGGCGCAGGTGCCGTGCTTCTCAGCCGCGACGAGACGCCAGGCTCCGCCGGGTATATCGATGGCGTGCTGAAAGCCGATGGGACTCAGTGGAACTACGTCGGCGTCTATGCCGGCGGGACGCGGCGGCCGGTGACTCAGGAGGCGCTCGAAGCCGGGGCGTGGGGCCTGGAGCTGCTGCAGAAGCTTCCGGGGGACCGCAACGTGAAGCTCTGGCCGCCGATGGTGAAGCGGCTTCTCGACAAGGCCGGCCTCACAATCGGCCAGGTGGACCACATCCTCTTCACGCAGATCAACAGGTCGGTCATCCACGAGGTCATGGGAATCCTCGGGCTCCCGCTGGAAAAGACCACTTGCGTCATGGATCGCTACGGCTACACGGGCTCCGCGTGCGTTCCGATGGCGCTTCACACGGCGCTTCGGGAAGGCAGGGTGAAGGCCGGGGATGCCGTGGTGCTCGTTGCGTCAGGCGCCGGCCTGGCCGTCGGGGCTAACCTCATCAGGCTCTGAGGAGGCGGACATGCAGTGGAAAGAGGAATACAAGAGAAAGCTCGTGGAGGTCGATGCGGCGGTGTCGCGGATTGCAAGCGGCAACGACGTCATCGTTGCCCAGTGCGCATCGGAGCCTCAGGGTTGCATGTCGCGCTTCCACATCGTAGCGGACACGGTGGAGGACGTGCGGGTATTTTCCGTGCTCACCCTCAAGCCATACGATTTCTACATGCGGCCCGAGATGAAGGGCCATTTCGAGCTGGCTTCCTGGTTCCATGCGCCCGGGTCGCGGGAGGCCCTGAAGGCCGGGACGGGAACCGTCACGTACGTGCCCAACATGCTCCACAGGGCGGCAACGGACAGGGTTCATGCCCACCTTCCGGACATATTCTTCGGCACGTGTACGCCCCCGGACGCGCATGGCTACGTATCCCTCTCCCTTGGCATCACGTATGAAAAAGATGTGATCGAGGCGGCAAAGATCGTCGTCCTGGAAGTGAATTCCCGGCTTCCGCGCACCTTCGGAGACACGCACGTGCATGTTTCCGCGGTGGACTTCTTCGTTGAGCACGACCAGGAGGTGCCCACGCTCCCCTCCCCTTCACCGTCGGAGACCGACCTGGCAATCGGCGGGCACATCGCGGAGCTGGTGGAGGACGGAAGCACCATTCAGCTGGGGATCGGTGGAATCCCCAACGCCGCCGCGCTGGCTCTTCGGGACAAACGCAACCTGGGCGTCCATACGGAAATGATGGTGGACTCCATGATGGAGCTCTACGAGATGGGTGTGGTCACAAACCAGTGCAAGGGCCTCCTGAAAGGAAAGTTCGCCTGCTGTTTCGCCATGGGCTCGCGCAAGCTCTACGACTGGCTGGATGACAATGTGGCCGTCCAGTTCGAGCGCGGACGGTGGGTGAACGACCCCGCGGTCATCCGGCAGAACACGCGGATGGTTTCCGTCAACACCTGCCTCATGGTGGATCTCACCGGCCAGGTGGCAAGCGAATCGATTGGCACCGCGCAGTACTCTGGAACCGGCGGGCAGTCCGACACGGCAATCGGGGCGGTGGAGGGACTGGACGGGGCGGGCAAATCCATCATCGCGTGCTACAGCACGGCCAAGGGCGGGAAAGTATCGACAATCGTCCCGACGCTTCCCGAAGGGACTGCCGTCACGCTCCATCGGTCAAACGTCGACATCGTCGTAACGGAGCACGGGATTGCCCGGTTTCGCGGGCGCACCGTGCGGGAGCGCGTCCATGAGCTGGTGGCAGCAGCGCATCCTGATTTCAGGGCGGACCTTACCGCGCGGGCCAGGGCGCTCGGATACCTCTGAGTGAAGATCGTCATCTGGATTGTCGTCGGTCTTGGCCTGTTGGCATTCCTCACTTTCTCCACGTACCCGGTGGAAAAGGTGCTCGTCGGATTGCTCAGGCGTATCCTGAAAAAAGACAGGAAATGACCCGCTCTCAGAGCCTTGCCCTGAGAAAACCGATTACCCCGGAACCGAGCGGATATTCCCGTAATTCCCGGTTGGTGTTTCCCGTTCCGTAGAATCCCCGGACCCCGATTGAGAAAAAGCGCCAGGGACTGACCTCTATGCTCCCCAGGAAAAACGGAAGTCCTGCGAAGTTGGACGTGATCTCTATCCCGAGGATGATCCAATCAATCCGCACTTTTGTCCCGAGAGTGATCTCCGGGGTCACGTTGATGTTCCCCAGCACCGCCGCATCCACCCCTGCCTGCAGGAAGAGGAAATCCCGCCATGCGGCATTCATCGAAACCTGCAGGGAAACGTTTGTCGGATTGAGCCAGGTGGTCATCTCGGGCCAGAACAGGCTCACCTCCCCTATCTTCAGCTTCAAGGGCTTCACAGCCGTGTCACCATTTTCGATGAAGTTGAGCGTGCTTTGCATGAGACCCAGAAAGCCGCCGGACAACAGGCAGGAGGCGGCGCTGAGGAAGATCACGCTGTTCGTGCCTGGAATTCCGTAGCCCTGTTGCTGCAGGAGACTCATATAATTCGCGGCATCCGAGTAAGGACCGGTCTGGAGGAAATAGGGGATGCCCCAGAGCTTGTTCAGCAGGTAGGGGGCCAAATCCATGATGTGCCCGCCCACTTCTATCATCCGTGCGCTGACTGCGTTCGCGATCAGCTGGTTCGTATCCAATCCTTCGCCTGCCACGTATGCCAGCTCTTCCAGCGTCGCATTCGGCTTGACGTAGCTGTAGAGTCCAGGCTCGGAAGTAAAATCGAAGGATTCCAGGAAGAACTCGCCAAGGCTCAGCGACTGGAAGGTATCGGCTCGAACGAGACCCACGGAAGAGGCTCCGATGGCCAGTGCGGCTTCCATGTGGTTCTGGTCGTGCGCGGTCAGCGAGAAGGCTCTATTGACAATCAGGCTGACGCCGGTGAAAAGCGCCAGCGCTCCGGAGCGAAGCAGCTCCTGGCCGGGGTGACGAAGATCGAAATAGCCTTCGACGCCAACCATTCCATCCTGAAACAACGTGTTGACGTCTGCCTGCCAACCCAGGATCAACTGCGTAGAGGGCGCGCCAAACGCGACCATGGTCGTGTTCAGCTCGAAGAGAGATGTTGCCCGCACGGGTTCCTGGGCATTCTGCGGATAAACGTTCATCGCCACGCAGCACAGCGCGATGAGCATGCAGATGGTCCCCTTCATAAGGCTCTGCATGCACTTGTACCACGCCGCTCAGGCGCTGTCGATTGCCTTCCATCATTGCTTGGTTCCCCACATGACAAGGCCGCCTCCGAGGCTCATCGGCTTCACCTCGACGTCCCCAATACCCGCCTCCATCCACATCTCCACGATCTGCCCAATCGGGTGGCGCTCGTAGAAGTCAGGGATGCTCCGGGCCAAAAAGCGCCCCGTCTCGGCCCACTCCCGCGACACGAGCCTGCCGAGCGTGGGCAGCCCGACGCGCGCATAGAGGCGCCACAAAGCCCGCCACAACGGCGCCACCGGCACCGCAAACTCCAGGGACGCAATACGCCCGCCGGGCCGGACCACCCGTGCGAGCTCTCGCATCGCCGCCCGCGGATCGTCCACGTAGCGCAAAAGGTATGTGAACGTGAGGTGATCGAACTCCCGGTCGGCAAAAGGCAGGCTCTCGGCTTCGCCGCTCATGAGCGTCACGTGCCCGGCGAGCTCTCGGTCTCGCTCCAGCCGCAGCCGCGCTCCCGCGAGCATCTGCGGACTCTGGTCCAGGCCGACAACGTCGCAGCCATATCGCCTCACGAGCTCGGCCGCCACGAGCCCCGTGCCGGTGGCCACGTCGAGCACCCGCTGGCCCGGCCTGGCGCCCACTGCGCCGACCATGGCCCGCCGCCAGCGCGGGTCCTGGCCAAAGCTCAACATGGCCGCCACCTGGTCATAGTGACGCGGCAGCGGTGCGAACAACTCGAGGGCCTGACTCTTGCGGGTCGTGGTCACCGGCATGTGCCGCCGTCGCCAGCGAGCTCCCGCGGACGTGTGAGGCTGCGGCACTCCGCGACGGGAACGCGCATATCCATCTCGGTTCCAAAATCTTTGTGGTCCAGGAATTCCCCGGCGCCGCCTGCCGCGCGGCCCAAAGCGAACGCAACGAAGGGAATGTCCGTGATCCGCTGAATGGTCATCTGCTTGTCCTTCAGGCGCTTCCAGCAGATGCCGAGCCACACGCAGGCGATGGCCGCGTCCACATTCACGGCAAGCACATTGCGGGTGGATCCGTTGTCTTTCAGGGCTTCCGCCAGGCCATGGTAGAAATCGAGAAATACGTTCGTCCGCCCAACCTCTTTCAGGAAATCGGTGATAACGCGCTCCCGTGGATCTGAGTTCACGGGGTCATTTCGGAATACCGGATGGCCCAGGCAGGGAATGCGCTGGTATTCCATGCCCGCTTCCTGGGCAAGCTGCTTGCGTCGCGCAAAATCCGCTGCCGCCCGCGCCACCAGCTCCCCCAGCTTGTCATACGGAGCGTACGGATCCGACAGATCGGAATTGCCGAAAGTTTCGAGCAGAAACTTCACCGCGTCCGATCCGTTTCCGCCATGCACGGTTCCGATGGTGGCCAGCGTGGCGATCATGGCCGTATGGGGACTGTTGCCGGCAGAGGCGGAGAGTTTTGCACCCTGGCCGGAGATTGTGCCCGGCCCGTTGGTCAGTGACGCGACCAGGCACATCTCCGCGAGGCGCTCTTCCACCTCGTCCCGAGGCAGCTCGCCGGTCCAACAGAGAACGAGGGAGGCGGCCATTGAGCGCTTCTTCATGAGATCCGTGACCGGATAGCCGTAGATACGCGGTACCTTCCCGTCGTTCGAGCTTGCGTGTGAGGTGTTTCTCATCGGTTGCCGTATCATCTCGCTGGCAAAAGCCTGCTCCTGGAGCTTGAGCTGGCCGGCATACGGCTCAGGGATGACCCCCGGGGTGAGCGCCAGGTCGTGGGGGAGGTTCCGCTCGAGCTCGCCGAGGTTGACGAACCAGGGATTGAGGCGAAGCGGTCGGGCGCCCGCAATGTCCTTCTTCATACCCGTGATGGTGAGGATCATTCCCGCCGCCTCCGGGAGGTGGTGCAATGCCTGGATCCGTATCCCGCGGGAAAGGCCCTGGAGGAGATCCTGGCTCCTTCGGTAGCGCTTCTCCGGCTGGAAAGCAGGAACGCCGAAGTACTCGTCAAAAGCCTTCTTCTTTGCTCCGGCCGAGCTCATCCGTCCCTCCACGACAGCGCCGGCATGGCCGAGGTCGACGTTGAAGTGCTCGGCCATCTCCCCCGCCACGTAGACGAGGAGGGGCTTGGGGGAGCGAACGCTTTTCATCATCTCGATCAGCTCATGCTCGTAGGTGCCGCCGGGCTCGACGTACAATACGATCAACTTCGTTGCCGTGTCCTCGAGAGCCAGGGAAACGAAATCCTTGGGCGGAAAGAGGATGAGCCGATCTTTGCCGGTCGAGATGCCGAAGGACGTTCCCACCCCGGCGGACAGGAGGTAGCTCGCCATGGTATTCACCATGTTGCCCGAGTTGGAGATGATTGTGGCAGAGCCGGGCTGGAACCCCTCCGCAGGGCTCTCTCCCCCTACCGCCCCGATCCGAACCTGGTCGTGACTGTTTATGATCCCCAGCGTATTGCAGCCGATCACATCGATGTTCTGTTGGCTGCAGATCTGGCGGATCTTCGCCGTCACCTCGATGGAGACGCGCTCCGTGACCACATAGACGGTTTGCACGACATCCCGGCAACACTGCGCGATCTCTTTCACCTCCCCATAGACCGCCTCGGGAGGCGAATAGATCAGGATCTTGTTCGGCTGCTTTTCCACCGGGGTGCGTTTCAACAGCTCCTCAAAGGTTCCATAGACGGGAATCGACACGGAGAGGGTGTCCACTGACTCCCCGCCCTTGCCGAGCGCCCAACCGCCGACGATGTTCCCACAGTACTTCTGGCTGATCGCGCACACCTTCGAGGCCTCCCGGCCTGTGATGTTGGAAACGGCGACCCTGTCGCCCTTTTTCAGCAGATCAGACAGCGTGCGCGCTCTCATGCCTCTTCTCCTTCGTTTGCGGGATGGTTTTCGGAGCCTCCTGAGCGGACGGCGCCTCCTGGGAGCTGACGGCGTCCACGAGCTTCGCCGCGTACTCGGCAACGATGGTCACCGGCGTATCCGGGCCAAAGATGACGTACGGCATGCCGAGGTATTCCAGTGCCTTCTTCATGGCCAGCAAGCCGCGCACAAGCCGCGGGCCGCCCCGGCCTATCACCACCGGAATGTGGATCGGTCCATTCTCCTCGGCAAAGCTCATCAAAGCGTCCGCGATGGCCTGGAAAGTCACGTCGATATAGGTGTTGTTGGCCTTGCCCCCGAGGATCAGGAGGAGACCCGCGTCCTTCAGACGGTGCTTGAAGCATATGCGGGCGGTGCCGAGCATTCTCTCATACGGAGGATTGCCGCCGAAATCCGAGAGGAACATGGGGTCGCCTCCCGCTATCTGGAGCGTCTCGGTGATGATGGTGGAGGCCCCTCCGCCGAACAGGATCGGCAGGATCTTTTTTCCCCCCAGGTCAGAGACATGCGCCTGTCCCTGATAGCTGGCCGCGTTCCAGGCGTTCATCTCATCCTCGAACTCCGTGCTGCCGCCCGGGTACTCGGGGAAAACCATCCCGGGGACTTTTGATTTATAGTTTGCCTCGTCGATCACGGCCTTGAAGTCGCAGGCAAAGGGGCTTCCGCTGGGGGTGATGCGCCAGGGGTTGATCTCAGCCGCCTCCATTCCGGCGGAGATAAACAGGTCCCAGAACGAAATTATGCTCCTCGAGAGCGCGCTGATCAGGTTCTGCGGGCACCCCAACTTGACCAGAATATCTCCGGCCTGGTACGCGTCCAGGGCCTTGTAGATGTCCACGGGAAGGGTGACCTTGTCTTCCTCCGGAATCTCCTCAACATCCATGCCCCCCTTGAGGGAGACGGTGATAGACGGTCCCAGGAAGCGGCTGTTGTAGGTGATAGCCGTGTACGCCTCGATCTGCGAAGGAATGTATTCCACAAGGTAGGCCATGCGCGGAGCCTTCCCCCCGACCTCCTGGTTCGAAACGCGTTTTATCGCCGCGAGGGCTTCTTGAACTGAACGCACCACGACCACGCTCCCGGCTTTGCCCCGTCGCCCTGAAAGCACATCGGGTTTCACCAGCGCCTGGCCTCCCCATGCCGCCGAGAGCCGCTTTGATCTCCGTTCGGGTGGCGGTGTCTGGAAGGTAGCGGGGCGTCGGAATGCCATAGCGCTTGCTGAAATGTTCCAGAAAAGTGTATTCGCCGACTTTGATGCTCATGCTCTCTTGCTCCTTCTCTCACGGACGGCCGTTCTGCAGCTCTATCAGGGCCACCTTCAGGTTGTTGACGGAGGTCCGGTCGGGAGTAAAGACGAACTCGATAACCTCCGCGCCCGTGCGTGCCATCTCTGTCGCCTGCTGCCTCCGCTGCGGAGAAACCAGGAGCGCATCGCACTGACCCACCACCGCACGCACCGCTTCATCGTCGCGGGAGGTTGTCTCGAGGGTACGGGTAAAGCTCAGGCCCAGGTTGGCCAGTATCTCGCGGATGATGGACCGAAAATCCTCGCTGGTGGTCACGATGCCGACGGTGCTTTGCGCGGGGATCTTTGCGATGCGAATGATGGTGTTGATCTCCGGCTCCAGAGTGATTCCCACGATCGGCTTGCCCAGGTCAGACAGGCGCTTGCGCACCTCATTGATATGGTAGAAGCTGGTGGCGATGATGTCGCTGGCGGCGAGCGCATCGAGGGCTTCCGCCTTCCCCTCCTTCACGTCGTCGAGGAGCACGGGGATGCGGCGGATGTGAGGATCGAGCTGCAGGTGATCCGTGAAGTAAAGGAGCTGCTCGATATTGCACTCGATGAAGGCCAGGCACAGGTGCTTCATCAGCTCGCGTTTCTCCCGGACCAGCTCCTCAACGGCCCTGGAGAACTCCTCGATCGTGTACTCCAGGGTCAGCGCTTCCTCCAGGGTATGCTCGATCAGCCGTTGCAGCTGAATTTGCCGATTGTGCCTCTGCTCTTCCCCCGGCGTGGTGGTGACAAAGGTTCCGCGGCCTGCGGTCCCCTCGACCAGCCCTTCGCGACGCAGGCCCTCGTAGGCCCGCAACGCAGTATTGATGCTCACGCCGAACTCTCGCGCCAGTTGTCGGACAGGCGGAATACGCCCCTCCTTTAAGTCCCCATTCTGAATCCTGTTCTTCAGGATGTTTTTCAACTGTACGTAATAGGGTGTGTCTGCTTTCCGATCCAGTTTCATTCCAGTACTACCCCCCGATTATTGCCCGAATTGTATTGCTACAATTCCAATCGTGGTGATACAATATCATAAACGAGTATCAGTTATGAGCTTGTTTTCCATGCCTTTTTCGCCCAAATCAAGCCTGCGAAAATTGTCTTGAAAGATTGTATCACTTCATGGCTGATTGTATCAATACATTTCAGTGGCACTTTCTACGTTTCACTCCGTTCTCTGAGTTTCGCGTCCACAATCGGGCGAATCCTGGCGGTGGTCTCTAGTGCCAACGCGAGGGCGGCCGTAGCGTCGCTCCCCAGTTGGTCCTTCACAGCAGCGTCGCGTATTCCCGGCAGGTTGATACGCACGTTCCACGCTGCCGCCTGGGCTCCCGCTTCGATCATGACCGCTGCGGCGCCAGCGTCCGTGATACAGCCCTGAGCTCCCTTCTCCGCAACCAGGAGGGCAAGCCCGGAAAGCTCTGCAAGAGAGCGCAGCGTCTCCAGCGGGACGCGTGCCGCCCTGAGAAGCGATTCCTGGATGGCGCGATCCCGCACCGCCTTCTCGCCGCTCGCGTCCTTTGGCAGCCGGCGCGCGGTCACCACGGAGGCGTACGCCTCGGTGTCTTCGTCCACAAGCTCGCGAAGCCGTATTCCCAGATGCTGTGCTTTGGCCAGGACTCTTTCCATGGCGGGCCACGCCTCTTTCAGCTTCTCACGGCCCAGCGTCAGCCGCGCCACCATCTCACACAGCGAGGCAGCCAATGCTCCCGTGAGCGCGGCGGCGCTGCCCCCGCCGGGCGCCGGTGAATCCGAAGCAAACTCCGTGAGCAAACCCTCGACCGTCATCTGCGTCAGTTTTTCCGCCATACGCTCGTTCCCTCGACAAAGACTTCATCGATTGGGGCAATACCCGGGCGGAAGGCAAGGATCCCCGGGGTCTCGCCGTCCAGGATCAGGAAGTCGGCGCGTTTTCCCACGGTGAGGCTCCCCACCTCGTCGCCGAGCCCGAGAGCATACGCGGCGTTGAGTGTCGCGGCCGTCAGGGCCTCTGTGACGGAGACGCCCATCTGCAGCACGGCCAGCCCGAACACGAATGGCATGGATTCTGTATACGAGGAGCCTGGGTTGCAGTCCGAAGCGATGGCCACAGGAAGGCCCATCCCGATCATGGCTCGCGCCTGGGCTTGCGGCTTTCGCATGCTATAGGCGGTTGCCGGTAGAAGGACCGCGACGATACCGGCGGATGCCATGGCCCTCAGTCCTGAATCGGAAGAGGCAAGGAGATGGTCGGCGGATGCTGCACCCATCTCAGCCGCAAGAGCTGCCCCTCCTGTGTCGTGGAGCTCGTCGGCATGGAGCTTGCACCCAAGACCTGCCGCGCGCGCCCCCTGCAGGATCCGCCGCGACTGTGAAATCTCGAAAACTCCCTGCTCGCAGAAGACATCGCAGAAGCGCGCGAGTCCCTGCCGGGCGACGGCAGGGATCATCTCATTGACAATGAGGTCCACGTACCCTTCCTCGCGTCCCTTGTACTCGGCCGGCACAGCATGCGCGCCGAGAAAAGTGGCGACGATGCGGGGAGGGGCTTCGCCGGCAACCCGGCGGATGGCTCGCAGTTGCTTGAGCTCCGGCTCCAGCGACAGGCCGTAGCCACTTTTCACCTCAATGGTGGTCGTGCCCAGCCGCAGCGCGGAACGCGCACGGGACAGGGTGGCTGCAAACAGCTGCTCTTCCGTGGCGGCGCGCACCGATTCCACAGACGAGAGGATCCCCCCGCCGGCGCGCAGGGTCGCGAGATAGTCCTGGCCGCCGAGCCGGGCCAGGAACTCTCTCTCGCGCGGTTTCACAAAGCACAGGTGCGTGTGGGGATCCACAAAGCCGGGGATCATACACCGACCGCCGCAGTCCATTTCCGCCTGCACGGCGGGCGCGCCTTGCGCGGCAAGTGACTTGAGAACCGCCGCCTCGTCTCCTACAAGAGCGATCCGGCCGTCGCGGCAAAGAAGGGCGCCTTTCTCCCACGATTCTGCGCTCCCTTGCTGCTGCCCGCCCAGGGCGCGCCCCGTGTGGGGCGGCGTCCAGATGCGCGCATTGCGGAAGAGGGAGACGCTCATTGCTCGCCCTGCCCCAGAAGGTCCAGGAGCCTCAGGTCCAGGACCTGGGCCAACTCGAAGCCGGTCAGCAGAAGGGAGCGGGCTGCGGCGGCCACGAGCGCTTCTGCGGGAACCAGGCCGTATATTTCTGTTTCCGCCACCTCGATTCCCCCGGCCGCAGCCTCCTTCCGCACAAGCTCCAGCACCTCGTGCAGTGGATTGATGCGGAAGTCGGTAATGTTGATGCTGACCTGCACCATTCCCTTGTGCTTCAGCTCGATGCCCACTGCCTTCACGTGGGAAAGGCCGCCGCCGGAAGCGCGGATGGTGCGGGCGATGGTGCGGGCAGCGGCGATGTCCCCGCTCCGCAGGTTGATGTTGAACGCCACAAGGAACTGCCGGGCGCCGATCACCGTGGCTCCCGCGCTGGGGTGCACACGCGCCTCCCCCGCATCCGGCGCGCGATCCGGGTTTCCAATTTCCTTCACAAGCGCTTCAAACTGCCCTTTGCGCACCGCCTCCAGGTTCCTGCGCTCCGGCCGCTGGGCCGCTTCCTCGTAGAGATAGACCGGTACTCCCGTCTCGCGCGCATAGCGCGCTGCGAAGCTTCTCGCCATGGCCACACATTCCTCCATGGATATGCCGCGCAAGGGCACGAAGGGGATCACGTCCACCGCGCCGATCCTGGGGTGAGCGCCGACGTGAATGCGAAGGTCAATGGAGGAATTGCCGCACGCGCCGAATCCAGCAGGGCATCCTGCAAGGGCTGCGGGTAGCCCGCAAGGGTCACCACCAGGCGGTTATGGTCCGGGTCGGCCCGCCAGTCCAGGAGGTGGACGCCGTCCGCGCCGCGGAACGGGGCGACGATGGCGTCGATCACCTCCTGCCTGCGGCCCTCGCTGTAATTCGGCACGCATTGCACAAGGCCCCGGCTCATGTGCCACCTTCCCCGAGCATGGGGATGCGGACGCCTCGCTCCCTTGCCGTCTCGATGGCCTTCTCGTATCCCGCGTCCGCGTGGCGCAGAATGCCGGTGGCAGGATCGTTCCTGAGAACGGTAGTGACGCGAAGCTCACCCTCTGCCGTGCCGTCGGCAACGGTCACCTGGCCGGCGTGAAGCGAGTAGCCGATGCCGACGCCGCCGCCGTGGTGGAAAGACGCCCAGCTGGCCCCTGATGCAACGTTCACCATGAGGTTGAGAAGCGGCCAGTCAGCCACCGCATCGGTGCCGTCCCGCATGGCCTCGGTCTCCCGGTTGGGAGATGCCACGGATCCCGCATCCAGATGGTCCCTGCCTATCACGATGGGCGCCTTGACCCTGCCGGAGGCAACCAGGTCATTGAAGATCTTTCCCGCTCTGTCGCGTTCGCCATAGCCCAGCCAACAGATCCTCGCCGGCAGCCCCATGTGCTTCACGCGTGATCGGGCGAGGCGGAGCCATCGCACCATCCTGGTCTTGTGGGGGAAGGCTTCCAGGAGCGCCTCGTCGGTTGCGTCGATGTCCTTTGGATCGCCGGAAAGCGCCACCCATCGGAAAGGCCCCTCCCCTTCGCAGAAAAGGGGACGGATATAGGCGGGAACAAACCCGGGGTAGTCGAATGCGTTCGTCACCCCATTTGCCAGGGCCTGGCCGCGGAGGTTGTTGCCGTAGTCGAAAGCCACAGCGCCGCGCGCCTTCATGTCGAGGATGGCCCGGCAGTGCACCGCCATGGATTGACGCGCCGCGGCGATGTAGCGCGCTGGATCGGAGTTCCGCAGCGCGAGAGCGGCATCGAGGCTCATGCCATGAGGGACGTAGCCCCCGAGCTCGTCGTGCGCGCTCGTCTGGTCCGTCACCACGTCAGGGATGAACCCAGCCTGGACCATCCTCGGGAGAACCTCCGCGGCGTTGCCCGTCACGGCGATGGAGAGCGCCTTCTTTTTTTCCGCGGCCTCCCGTGCCATCGCGAGAGCGGACGTGAGGTCCTTCGCGACCGTGTCCAGGTAGCCCGTTTCCTGCCTTCTCTTTGTCCGTGCGGCGTCCACCTCCACGCAGATCAATACGCCGTCATTCATGGTCACAGCGAGCGGCTGCGCGCCTCCCATCCCACCCAGTCCCGCGCTCACCACGATTTTTCCGGCCAGAGTCGAGCCGAAGTGCTTTCTCCGCCAGGGCGCCGAACGTCTCAAACGTCCCCTGCAGGATCCCCTGGGTTCCGATGTAGATCCAGGAGCCGGCGGTCATCTGCCCGAACATCATCAGGCCCCGCCTCTCAAGCTCGTGGAAATGCTCCCACGTGGCCCAGTGCGGGACGAGGTTGGAGTTGGCGATCAGCACGCGCGGGGACATGCGATGCGTGCGCAGGATTCCGACCGGCTTGCCCGACTGGACAAGGAGCGTCTCGTCGTCGCCAAGGTCCAGAAGGCTGGTCACCAGGGCGTCGAAGCAGCGCCAGTTGCGGGCAGCCCGTCCCGTCCCGCCGTACACGATGAGCTCATCCGGCTTCTCCGCGTTGCCCGGGTCCAGGTTGTTGCACAACATCCGCAGGGCCGCCTCCTGGTGCCACCCCCGGCAGTGCAGCTGCGCGCCTCGCGGCGCCCGCACGGGCCGCGCCGCCCCGCATCCGATGCCGAGCTCGGCCAGAACCTTCTCCCTCGCTGAACCGCTCATGTGCAGCCTCCTCCGTGAATCCTACGGTGAATCGACCTTCTCAGGCGGGTAAAGTACTCAGGTACGCCTCCACCACCTTTGGGTCTTTGGCCAGATCAGCGGCCCGGCCTTCGAGGATGACCCGCCCCGCCTCGAACACGTAGGCCCGGTCGGCTGCCTCCAGCGCGATACGCGCATTCTGCTCGGCAAGAAGGATAGTCTTCCCCTCCGCATGGAGCTGTGCAAGCACCTCGAACAGACGGTCCACCACGACAGGGGCAAGGCCGAGTGAGATTTCGTCCGCCACGATCACAGAAGGGTCGAGAGCGAGAGCGCGTCCAAGTGCGAGCATCTGCTGCTCCCCGCCGCTCAGGCTGCCGGCGGTCTGCGTCCTGCGCTCGGCGAGACGGGGAAACAACTCGTACACTTCACCAAGGACCTCGCGTTCCCTTCTTCCTGAAAGACGCGACGAGGTCACGCGCAGATTCTCCTCCACGCTCAAGTCCGGGAAAACATGTCGCCCCTCGGGGACATACCCGATTCCGAGCTCGACGCGGCGAAATGCTGGAATCTCGAGAAGGGAGCGGCCGCAAAAGGTCGCCACACCCGTTGCCTTCACAAGGCCCATAAGACACTTGAGAAGGGTCGTCTTGCCCGCCCCGTTCGCGCCGACGATCGCAGTAAAGCTTCCCCTTGCCGCTTCGATGGCAACGTCGTGGAGTACGGGGACTCTTCCATATCCCGCGTGGAGGCCCGAAACCGACAGCAGTGCCTCTGCCCTCATGGCCTGTTCCCTTCGCCGGCCTTCGGGCGGGCCGATAGAGAGC
The DNA here is from genome assembly GCA_963753085.1 of uncultured Spirochaetota bacterium. GTDB lineage: Bacteria > Spirochaetota > Spirochaetia > SZUA-6 > Fen-1364 > Fen-1364. The sequence continues at coordinate 50,293 of CAVWBF010000012.1, forward strand.
CCTCTTTCCCGAGATATGCGCCGATCACCCGCTGGTCGTTACGCACCTCCTCGGGGACCCCTTCTGCGATCTTCCTCCCCTCGTCCAGGACGACGACACGGTCCGAGAGTGACAGCGCGAGGCCGACGTAGTGCTCCACCAGCATGACGGTGAGCCCCGAACGCTGCACACTCCGAATGAGCTCCGCAAGCGGCCGTATCCCATCCGCGCCTATGCCGGCGGCAGGCTCGTCAAGAAGGAGAAGCGACGGGCGGCTCGCAATGGCCCGGGCGATCTCCAGCCGTCGCAGCTCGCCCATGGTGAGCGCGCCCGCGCGGCGCTCGGCCTGCGCCGACAGCCCGACCTGCTCCAGCACCTCGTCGACGCGCCTCGTGATCGAGCGGTCGCGGGCACACGGTGCAAGGCAGCGGAAGGTGTGCAGAATGTTCCTGCCCGCGGCTGAAACCCGTATATTTTCGCGGACGGTCATCGAGGAAAAGGGACGCGGGACCTGGAAGCTGCGCCTGACGCCGAGATGGCTCATA
>CAVWBF010000013.1:0-10409 GCA_963753085.1 uncultured Spirochaetota bacterium
AATTATCCACGAGAGAATGAATCAAGGCCGCCTTTTCATCTCCGTAGGTCTCAACCAGGTAGTGGACCGCTTCCAAAAGGCGTCGTCTTTGTGAGTATATTATTCATCCATGGCGCACGGAGCGGACGAGTGGCCGGCCCTTCCCTACGAGATGTGGAAGGACACCTGCGAGACCCTTCACATGTGGACCCAGGTGGTCGGCAAGGTGAAGCTGGCGCTGAATCCGCCAGAGAACCACTGGTGGCACGTCTCTCTGGGCCTTGCCGCCCGCGGCTTGACCACGGGGCCCATTCCCTATCGCAGCAGGACCTTCGAAGTCCAGTTCGACTTCATCGATCACGATCTGCATATTCTTACGAGCGACGGCCAGGTCAAGACGCTGCCGCTGGTGCCCCGCTCCGTTGCCGATTTCTACAGGGAGTTCATGGGGAGTCTGCGGGCCCTCGGCATCGAGGTTGTCATCAACACGCTGCCCAGTGAGGTGAAGAGCCCCATCCCCTGCGACCAGGACGAAGAACATGCCTCCTATGATCCCGACTATAGCGGACGTTTCTGGCGGATTCTGGCACGGACGGCAAGCATCCTGAAGCGACACCGTTCCCGATTCATCGGCAAAGCCAGCCCTATCCATTTTTTCTGGGGAAGCTTCGACCTGGCCCTCAGTTTCTTCTCAGGTCGCCGGGCGCCCGAACGCCCGAACGCAGACCAGATGACCCGGGAAGCCTACTCTCACGAAGTGATCAGCTGCGGCTTCTGGCCGGGGAACGAGACGTTTCCTGCCCCTGCTTTCTACGCATACATTTCGCCGGAACCTCCCGGCTTCCAGAACGCCTCCGGGCTGCCCGCTGCGACATTCTACAGCCGGCAATTCGGCGAGTTCCTTCTCCCGTATGATGACGTGCGATCCGCCGATCGGCCCGGGCAGGAGCTGTTCGATTTCTTCCAGGGCACCTATGAGGCGGGCGTGCGACTGGCGAAGTGGGACCGAGAGTCACTGGAGAGAGCGGTCCCCCGGGTTCTGGAGGCTGAGGAGCGCTGACGGTCGATGATGATCGTCATTCCGCGATGATGAGCCCGATAAGGAGGAATTGATTTCAAGCATCTTGGCGGAGGCAGTTGATGGTGCGACCTTTCAGTATTGGTAGAACTTCCCGGGGTGCTTCCTGAACATCTCCCCTGCTCCATATGCAGCTATGAAGTCCTTGAGAGAGGCATCGATGTTGGCCTGATGCCCGGTAAAGTCCGTGGCGAAGTAGTGCACCCCTTTGGCCCAGTCGAAGACCAGGAATTGATACGGGGAGGCGGGCGGATCCATGGCACTGCGAAAGGCCTGGTCGGAAAAGAAGGCAATGGGCGTAGGGGGAAGCCCGCGGTGCAGGTAGAGGTTGTAGGGAGAGTCGATCAGGATATCGGAGCTCAGAAGGTAGGGCCTGTGGTAGCCCAGAAAGTACTCTACCGACGGGCAGGAGGCCAGGGGCATATCGGAGCGCAGACGGTTGGAGAACACCGAGGCTATCATCCCGTAGTCCCTGCCGTCGACGGCTTCCTTCTCCACGATGCTCGCCAGTGTGATGCTCTGGGCGAGGCTCAGCGAGATCCGCGAGTGAAACGCCCGAAACCGTCGGGCGCTGGCGCGCAGAAGCTGCCCGATCATTTCCTTCGTGAGCGCGAGCTTCTGCGCGTCGGAAAGCGCGCCCCGAGAAGTCCCGTCGAACGACAGGCTGTACCGTCCGGGAACGAAAAGCCCTTCGAACCTTCTCACGTCCGGACGTGGGGGAGGAACAAAGGAGAAGGCGGGGAAGACGCTCGAGGAAGCGATGCGAAGAAAGATTTCACGGGAGGAAATCCCCTGCCTGTCGAGCCTTTCACAGAAGTCACTCACGCGCTCACCCGGCAGCACCGAATAGCGGACGGTGCCGGCAGAGACGGCAGGATGCTCGGCCACGGCACCCCGTGGTGTGACAAAGAAGAGCGAAAGGCAGGCAACCAAGCTCGCGCCGCGGCTTGCCGTCCGGACAGTCATCCCGTCACCATGTCGAGCTGGCCGAGACGCGCGGACGGATGGACCATGACGGGATAGCCCCGCCTGATGGCCCGGACTATCGACTTCGGCGTCAACACACGAATCGTGACGCCGCTCGGCTTCGGGATGCTCTGGCCGTAGCCGCCCGGCTCCCAGAGGATCAATCGCTGATCCTGAACCAGCCAGGGGAGGCCTTTGTCGTCTGCCACCAGCACGCCGGGCGGCACTTCGGACAGGCGCGCACGGTATAATAGCTTCTCCCGAGCGCGGCCCACCCTCTCGGCATGCAGAACGCGATCGATGTCATCCGCTGAGAGCATTGTCCCTCTGACGAGGCGGGGATTCGCCGCCGCCCAGATCTCACGAAACATGCGATAGCGCGCGTGCTGGCACTCGGAACACGGACGGTGGCCCGCCGCCAGCGCTGTGGCCTCGTCCAGGAAGAACAACTCCGTGTACCGCCCGGGACTCATGATCGAGCGGCGCCTTCCGCGAAACTCGAGGACGCAGATGATCCACCGCCTGCAGGCGAAAGCTCGTTGTACGTGCTGGTGGTCGTCGTGCAGACAGCCGCGGTTGCCCATGAGGGTTCCACGAGACGGAGTGGCGATCAGCTCGCCGAACGGGGTGACGCGGTTCTGCAGGGGCATGCCGTAGAGAATCTACCGCGAAAGACCGTCTCAGTCGTCGTGGGGAAGCGAGCCGCGGGCCGCCCGCAGATATGCGAAGGGCGTCTGGGCAAGGAAGTTCGATACGCGGGAGGTATACACGTCCGCGTAGCGCTCCACCTGGCGCGCGAAAAGGCTCTTGTCGTGGCCCGCACGCATGAGCGGACCCCACGTCGGGTTGCCCATCTCTCCAAAGCATTTCGCAAGGGGAGAAATCCTCGCATCGAGCCGCTGGCTTTCCTCGGTGAGGCCGCGGATGGAGTCTTCTAGCTCCCTGGCGCTCGCGCCTGGCTTCGGGCCGTAGCGGTTCTGGATACGCTGCCTTTCCAGGCGCAGCTGGGCGAACTGCGCGTCCAGCTCGGTCTTACGGACCATGAGCTCCCGAAGCTGGGCCTCGGTCTCCCGCGACTTCTCCATGGCCTGGATCTCCGACTCCATCTCTCTCAATATCAGTCCCGTGCGCCAGCGCAGCATCTCCTTGCTGACGTGCACGTCGCCGAAAAGGTGGTCTCCAAGATACAGGATCTCGGCGCCCGACAGTCCGAGGCTCGATTCCACCAGCTGGGCATCACCCCCGGCATAGACGCTTCCCTGCTCCAGGGCTCCTCGGTGGGAGCGCAGGAGGCCCTCCTTCTCATCCGTCAGCCGGTACAGGGCCTGTCGTCGGGAAAAGAACTCCGGCTTTCTGGCCTCCACGATGATGAGATCGAAAAGCTCCCGCCACTTCATTGAGCTGGGAAGGCGGTGATCGAAGGCGTAGCTCATCATGGCGTGCGTATATGTCCAGTCCGAGTTTGTGATCAGGAGCAGGCGCTTGCCCGCCATCTTCTGGTCCAGGAGGGTGAGGGCCAGGTCCGAGTCAAGCTCCACGAACCGGTCCGGGTCCGCCATGATCTGCGTCTTCAGCTCGCTGAGGTTGTGGGCCTCATCGAGCGCGGTGAGAAGGATACGGTGGAGATCCCGGTAGCCCAGGGTCTCGGGCAGCTTCCCCGCGTCCAGCAGGTCCACGAGCTGGGCAAAGAGATTGGCCTCGGAGAGGGAGAAAAGCGTGTTCATGAACTGCCAGCGCGGGTCGGAAAGGTCCACGAACGTGCTGGAGTACGCGGTGCGCTGATCATCGAAGGAAAGGGGCCTGGTTCCATGGTGCGCCCTGATGACGTAGCCAAACCGCGTGGCCTTGACGAGGTTTCCCAGCTCGAGATCGAAGGCAAGCCCCTGGATGACGCTCGCGGGATCAAAGGTCAGATCCTTGACCGGCCAGCCGCGGCGCTCCAGCGGCCCCAGTGCGCGCTCGAACGCCGCCCGCTCCCACTCCCCGGTTCGATAGTGTACCAGGGTGTAGTCCATGTCGTAGCCGATTGCGCGTATGCCACGGAGGTTGAGGGTACGGTTGCACCACACGCGGCGTTCCGGCGGGATTCCTGCAGGTTCGGCCATGACCAACAGTAGCACGATCTGGAGGCCGAGGTCAGCGGGCTCCGAAATGCTGCAAAGACAGCTCAGTGCGGCCAATCCGGATGATGTCCGCCGGCTGCAGGCGCACGTACTTCCCGGGAGGCGCGAGCCGATCGTTCACGAAGGTGCCGTTTGTGCTCCTCAGGTCCTTCACGAAGAAATCGTCCTTGACTTTCTGAATCACGGCGTGATGACGGGAGGCCAGGGCGTCCTCCAGCTCGATTGTGTTGTCCGCGTCCCGGCCCACCGTGATGCGGCTCGTAATGGGGATTCTCTGGCCCTGGAAAACGATGAACATTGTGCCCGGCGCACGCACCTTGAACAGGTGTTGACCCACCGTGCTGTCCGAAATGACTGTCTTGTTTTCCTCGTTGTCTTCCCGGAATTCCACGATCCTCGTCCTCGGACCCTTCTAAGAAAGTAGCGTTCGTGGAGTCAGATTTCAAGAGAGGGAGTAACAAAGGGGTATCTCCCCGAAGCGAACAAACTCTGATATACACGGGGCATGACTCGCAGCGCTGCTTTGCTGTTTGCCGCCATGTGCGTGATCTGGGGGATCCCGTACCTCCTGATCCGGGTGGCGGTGAACGAGATATCACCGTTCGTGCTGGTGTTTGCCCGCACGGCAGTCGGGGCTCTCATTGTGCTTCCAATAGCGCTGGCTCGAGGCGGCCTTCGCGGCATCGGCAGGAAGTGGATCCCCCTGCTTGTGTTCGCCGCGGCGGAGATCGGGGGACCCTGGCTCTTCCTTTCAAGCGCGGAGCAGTCCATCTCCAGCTCACTGGCGGGGCTTCTCGTCTCCTGCGTTCCGCTGCTGGGAATCCTCATCGCCCCTTTCTTCGGGAACAGGGAAGGGATAGGACCACTGGGGATGGGCGGGCTGGCGTTGGGACTGATCGGGGTCGCTGCCATCGTCGGGCTCGACCTCCATGCGTCCAACGTCACGGCGTTCGTCCAGATGGCCCTCGTAACAATCGGTTACGCCATCGGGCCGGCGGTTCTCAGTCGCTACCTGACCGGCGTTCCGTCAGTCAGCGTCACAGGGCTTTCCCTTGCCGCATGTGCCGTGGTCTATGCTCCGTTTGCCATCCTGCGCTGGCCACAGGTCATGCCGTCCCCAAGCGTGCTGGTTTCCGTCGGCGTGCTTGCCGTCATATGCACCGCCATCGCCTTCCTGCTTTTCTTTTCCCTGATCGGGCACATTGGACCGGTGCGAGCCACCGTGATCACCTACGTCAACCCGGCGGTAGCTGCGCTGGTGGGCATCGCGGTCCTCCATGAGACGTTCACGGTCGGAATGGGAGTCGGCTTTGTGCTTGTCCTGGCGGGCTCCGTGCTCGCGACCCGCCGCCGGGCTCCCGCGGGCGGCAGGAGCGTCTGAAACGGTCGCGGGCCTTCGCAAACGGGAATGTCCTTCTGTGCTACGAGCCACTGGAGTGACCTCCGCCCATGGAGACAATCGTCTCGAACTCCTCCTTCGCAAGGGGCATGACTGAAAGGCGCGCCACCCGCACAAGGTGGATGTTCCGCAGCGAAGGTTCCGCCTTGATCCTCGAAAGCGTTACAGGGCTTTTCAGCACCCACTGCGGCGCCACGTCCACGGCTGACCAGATCTCTTCCTCCGCCGTCGTGTCCGTGTAGGCTTCAGACAGAACCTTCATGGCGCCGACGACTGACTTCTCTTCCCCCGAGTGGTAGAAGAGGACAAGATCGCCCGGCTTCATTTCCCGGATGTAATTGCGCGCCTTGTAGTTGCGGACGCCATCCCAGGAGGTCTTCCTGTCGCGAACAAGGTCCGACCAACCATATGTATCGGGATCGCTCTTGGCCAACCAGTAGCTCATGATGCCTCCAAGATACCTCCGGCATCGTCAAACGGCCAGCCTTCGCATCGATACTTCGCATCGATGCTTGATCCGCCGGGGCAGCCGGCGTATCCTTGTTTGGTGGACTTGTCGAACAACGAGGTTCTGATCACCGGCGGCGGATCGGGAATCGGCCTTGGCCTGGCTGAGAAGTTCGTGGAGGCAGGAAGCCTGGTGATCGTGTGCGGCCGAAGAAGAGAAGTCCTGGAACGGGTGGCCCAAAGCCACCCTGGCCTTGTCACTTTTCCCTGCGACCTGACCCAGGAAACAGAAAGGACGCGGCTGGCGCAGTGGGTCGGCCGCACTCATCCGGGCCTGAACGTCCTGGTGAACAACGCCGGCATCCAGCAGCGCATCAGCCTGAGCCAGGGGGATTTCTGGTCCCGGGCGAAGCAGGAAACTGCCATCAACTGGGAAGCCCCTCTCCACCTGACCACTCTTTTGCTGGAGACGCTCAGGAAAGCTGAGAAGGCGTTCCTCATCAACGTGACGTCCGGGCTGGCCTTTGTTCCGCTGGCGGCCGCCCCTGTCTATTGCGCCACCAAGGCGGCCTTCCATTCATTCACGCTGTCCCTGCGGCAGCACCTGGCAGGCACGAACGTCCAGGTGATCGAGGTGATTCCACCGGCAGTGAACACGGACCTGGGCGGGGTCGGGCTTCATACAACCGCAACGCCTCTGCCTGAGTTCATTGACGCGGTGGTGAGACAACTGCGGGAGGGAAAGCAGGAGATCTCCTACGGGTTCAGTGAAAAAGTGAGCCAGGCTTCCCGGAAGGAGCTCGAGCAGACATTTCAGAGGATGAACAGCGCGCGGTCCTGATTCCGTACCAGCCGCGCCGCTCACGGATTGGAAGAGGAGGGAAACATGAAGGCTGTGGCTTTTCTCGTGACCCTTTTCGGCATTTCGATACTGCTTCCCCTTGATGCCCTGGCGGCCAACCTCATCGATATCGCTGACACGGCGACGCCGGATCAGGTCCAGCAGGCGGTAAAAGGCGGCTCGGACTCCAACGCCGCGGACTCCGTTGGCAGGACTGTCCTGATGATCGCGGCTGCATCAAACCCGGACCCCGCCGTCATTTCCCTTCTGGTCAAGGCGGGAGCCAGGGTGAACGCCCGCGGCCCACGGGGCTGGACGGCCCTCATGATGGCGGCATACAGCAACCCGAATCCCGAAGTGGTCGTGACTCTCCTGAAGGCCGGCGCGGACCCGACGCTCCGCAGTGGCGCGGGTGAGACTGCATGGGTGTACGCCCAGGACAACGACAAGCTGAAGGGCACCCAGGCGCTCCAGATGCTGAAGACCGCGCGGAAGTAGGCAGAAGGGCCGGGGTTGGCCCGCGGACCCGGCGGTCTACTGCGTCATCGACAGCAGGTCCTTGTACGACACGACTCCCAGGAGCTTTCTGTCCTTGTCCACCATCGGAAGCGAGCGAAAGCCGTACTTGGAGAACTCGCTGGCCGCATCTGAGAGAGTATCTTCGGGGGACAGCGTCACCACCTGCTCCGTCATGATGTTGCCCAGGGGCTCATCCGATCTGTTCTGGATCAGCTCCCGGATATCCACCACGCCCTTCAACGTCCCGTCCTCCGCCGTCACGTAGACGTACATGAATACGTCGTAGCGGGTCTTTTTACTGCGGAACCTGCTGAGCGCGTTTCTGACCAGGGCGGTGGCGGGAAGTGAGAGGAACCTGGTCGTGGCGATAGTGCTGAGCTTGACCTCGTGGACATGGAGCATGTCGCTGACCTTGGATGCGGTCTCCAAAGGCAGCGTCTTCCTGAGGGCCTCCGCGTCTATGCGGGGCAGGATCTCCAGCAGGTCGGCAATCTGCGCCGGGGTCATGGTCTGGAGCAGCTCCGCGATCCTGTCGTGACGCAGGGAGGCCACCAGGTCGCGCTGGACCCGTGGCTCCGCCTCCTCCAGGGTGTCCGCTGCCGTCTCCGTGTCCAGCGTGTCCATGATCGCAACCCGCTCATCGCTGCTCAGCTCCTCCATGATGTCGGCGAGGTCCGCGGGGTGGATGTCGGCGATTTTCTCCCGGGAGATGTTCAGCTTCACGTTTCCGTGGAATCGGTCGATGTCGCTCGGCAGGGGCTGCACGTACTTCCATGGCAGAAGCTCCGCCTCCTTGGCCTTCCTCCCCCAGAGGAGCCTGGCCAGCCATCCCAGGTGGAGGCGTCGGAGCATCCCGGCCTTGGTGACATCCACGTGCACGACGAACATGCCCTTGTCAGTGCGCAGCAGGTGGATGTCATAGACGATCTCCACCTCGTACTCGTCCGTGTCGATGATCTTCTTGTCCAGCACCATGTCCTTGATGAGGATACGCGAGGACTCTCCCTCGAACTCCCTGAATGCCGCTCCCGCAGGCACGCTCACGATGCTCCGTTTTGCGTCGATGGACCGCACGTACCGGACGGGAATCTCCAGGGGCGGTCTCCCGAACGAGCGTCCGACCACGAGGTTCACCACCTCGGGATAGAGCCTGCCGAGCCTGATCTCCAGGTCGACCAGTGTCCCGATGACCTCCAGCCGGTCGCCCTTCTGCATCAGAACCCTGTCACGAAGAAGCTGCGAAATGAAGAAAAACTCCGGTGCGGCGCTCCCCTGCCCTGCTTCCGGCATTCCCTGCCTCCTATTTTCCGGCCAGAATCATGAAGAACTTGACGATCAGTATCCCGACGAGCGCCAGGAGGTAGATTCTCAGGAGGAAAAGGGCAGCTTTCACCGCGGGGGTCATCCGGACGTGATGCCCGGCATACCGCCTGTTCACCTCCCTGACCTTCGAAAACCTTCGGCTGAAAAATGCCCCGATTGCCCCGCGCGGCCTCTGTCCTGCTTCTCTCATCCGTGCATCCCGTCTACTTCAGCAGATTCGGAAAGATCGCCGTCACCGCGTACATCGTGGACAGCGTCACGATGACCACGACCACGGTCACCGAGAGTATGTTCTGCGTCCTTGTATTGCTGAACTCTCCCATTCTCTCCTTGTCGTTCAGGAGGAGGATAAGGAATACCATGGCAGCCGGCAGCAGCGTTGTGGCGATGACCTGGACAAAAAGCGTGATCAGCACCAGGGGGGCGCCGGGAAGAAGCACCACTGTCCCGGCAGTGCCCAGGAGGAGGAGGTAGCTTCCGTAGAACCACGGGGCCTCCCTGATCTTGTTGTTCAGGGAATGCGCCCACCCGAATACTTCTCCGAAGGCCCAGGAGCTGGCAAGGGAGATGCAGATTGCCCCGAGGAATCCAGCATCGAAGAGCCCGATGGCCATGAATGTCCCGATCCACGCGTTCACCCCGGTGAGGGCCACGGCGGCCTGGGCCGCATCCTCCACCGCAGAGCCCTTCAGAACAGAGCCGGTTGTGATGATGATGAAGACGGCAACCAGCACGGTGGCGAAGGCCCCCACTGCCGTGTCCAGACGCCCCCAGGGTATGTCCCGCTCCTTCAGGCTCTTGTCGACAACGGAGCTTTGCTGGAAGAAAATCATCCAGGGCGCGATGGTGGTCCCGATGTTCGCCATGAGGAAGAAGAACATGTCGTTGTTGAAGCCGCCGGGGAAGTTCGGGATGACGCCGGAATGGATGATGTCGGAAACCGACGGCCGAACCATGATTGCTCCCGGAATGTAGACGAGGTTGAGGACGCAGAAGAGAAAGGCGATCTTTTCCCAGGTCCAATACCGCCCCTGAAGTACCATGAGGAGCATGACGATGGACACAACGATGATCGTCAGGAAGGGCGGGACGTGGAAAATGCTGAGGGCCGCCGTCATTCCGATGAACTCTGTGATCAACGTGAGCCAGTCCGTCAGGATCAGGTCCGAAAGAGAGAACCATCCCCAGAACGGACCGAAGGCGTCGAAGATAGCTTCCGCGTGGCCGCGCTTGGTGACTGCCCCCAGCCGCACAGTCATCTCCTGGATGACGTAGGCGACGGGACCAAGGATGACGAGGAACCACAGGAGGCCGTAGCCGTACCTGGCTCCCGTTGCCGCGTAGGTCGTGATGCCGCCGGCGTCGTTGTCCGCGACCATGACGATGACTCCGGGGCCGGTCACGGTGAGAAAGATGGCAAACCACTTCCATCCGCGCCGCAGGGTGTAGTACAGGCGGGAAATGAACCCGATGCCGTTTTTCATTCGCGCGGACGCCGTTGCCGGAGCCTGCATGAGCTGCCTCCCTGGTCCAGCTTTGGCACTGCGCGTCGTAGGGAGCCCTCCCTCGCTGGAAGGGTTCCCAGCCACTTTGAGCAGGGCCTTAATCCGACCCTGCCTGGTCTACCCCTTGGCGTCTTTCGACGTTTCGGTGCAGCGGCCTGTATCTCACGCAGACGCCTCGCCTAACGAGGTCTGTTGTTTTCCTGAATGAGGTATTCCTTTTCGCCGGTTG
>CAVWBF010000014.1:0-503482 GCA_963753085.1 uncultured Spirochaetota bacterium
ACCTCCCAGGAATGGTGGCTGCCCGTTTTCCTGTCTTCCTCGTGGTCCTGGCCCTCGTACAGCTTTCTTCCGTAAGAGCCAGGCGGCGTGGCCGTGGTACCTTCTGGCCTTTTCCCAGGGCATCAACATCATCAGCAGGCTGATGATGCTCCTCCCGCACACCACGGAGATGCGGCGGCGTACAGCGCTTCCCGCGGATTATTTTGTCATTGCCGTCATCGCAATGCTCGTTTCGGCTTTCGAGATCTGGTATTGCGAGCTGCCGGAAGTCCGCAACAGGGTGCTCGTGTAGCGGCGGGATGAGGGCACAGTCGGCCTCGATGCTTCCAAATTATGCCTCAAGAGTATTATTTTCCACGCATTTCCTGCCCGGCAGGGCAGTCTCTTCCGACGAGGACGCGCCGGGGCGGCGTTTCGCGGCGCAGCTCGTGCAAGGAGGTGAGGAGGTCTCCCGGGAACCCGTGCTCTGAGACTGGCCCGACCAGCCATAGTGTCATGTTCCGTTCATCACCCAAGAACGCTTTTTAAGAAATTCATAGAAGGAGGAAGGAATGAAGCGTTTTCTAACCATCGCTGCGATTGTGCTGGCGCTCGCCGTTGTTCTGACAGGCTGCCAGCAGGCACCCAAGGCCCTCAAAGTGGCCATTCTCGCGCCATTGTCGGGCCCCGTGCCGACATTCGGAGTGTCCACCCGTGACGGCGCCCTGCTCGCAATCGACGAGTGGAACGCCAAGGGCGGCGTCCTCGGCCTGAAGATCACCCCGATCGTCGAGGACAGCCAGTGCACCCCTGACCCCTCGGTCAACGCGGCCAACAAGGTCATCAACCAGGACAAGGTCCACTACATCATCGGTGAGGTGTGCTCCAAGGCATCCATCCCGATATCGGAGATCGCGAACGCGGCGAAGGTCATCCAGATCAGCCCGACCTCCACGAACGTCGCAGTCACGGTTGACAAGAGCGGAGCCACGAAGCCGTACATTTTCCGCGCGTGCTTCATCGACCCTTTCCAGGGCAAGGTGGGAGCCACATTCGCATTCAACAGCCTGAAGGCGAAGAAGGCGTTCGTCATGGTTGATCAGGGCAACGCGTACGTAATAGGACTTGCCCAGAACTTTGAATCGACCTTTACTCAGCTCGGCGGAAAGATTGTCGGAAAAGAAAACTACACGGGAACGGACACCGACTTCTCCGCAATCCTGGCCAAGGTCAAGAGCGCGAAGCCGGACGTCGTGTACCTGCCCGACTACTACAACGTGGTCAACCTGGCAACCAAGCAGGCAAAGGAAAAAGGCATCACCGCGCCCTTCATGGGCGGAGATGGCTGGGATTCCTCGGACCTCGACGTCAAGGCTGCTGACGGCGGCTATTACACCAACCACTACGACGCCTCGGACCCGCGCCCGGAAGTTCAGAACTTCCTGAAGGCCTACGGGGACAAGTACAAGGACGCCTCGGGCAAGCCGATCGTTCCTGACGCGCTGGCAACTCTTGCCTACGACGCGACAAATATGCTGCTGCAGGGAATCCAGAACGCGGGCGCGGACAACACCGACAAGGTGAAGGCCGCTCTTGAAGGAATCACGTTCAACGCAGTCTCAGGCAAGATCACGATCGACGCCCAGCATAACCCCGTGAAGGGAGCGGTCATCATCCATGTGAAGGGCGGGAAGAAGGTGTTCGACTCTTTCGTCTCTCCCTGACCTGAAGGTAAAGCATTTCCGAGAGGGCAACCGCACGGTTGCCCTCTCAATTTCAATCATCTTTCCAAGACCGGAGCGCACATGCCTGTGAAAAAAGAAACCCCTGGGGCAACGTCCGCGATCATGCGGAGGAACCGTCCCCCTCTCGCGTGGGTCGGCAACGGGTTCCTGATCCTCCTTGCTTTGCTGGCGGCGTATATCCTCATCAGCAACCTGGTGCGGAGCCCGATCATCTTCCTGCAGAACGTTCTTGACGGACTGAAGCTCGGGTTCGTCTATGCGCTCATCGCCCTCGGATACACCATGGTGTACGGCATCGTGAAGCTGATCAACTTCGCCCATGGGGACGTCTTCATGGTCGGCGCCTTTACGAGCTTTTTCGCCGTATCACAGTTCCACCTCCACCAGTGGCCGCAGATGGTCTTCCCCGGTATCCCGGGAGGACTTTCTGTCGTCATCGGATCGATCACCGTCATCCTCCTCTCCATGGTGGTCTGCACGCTCCTTGCGGTGACCATCGAGCGTGTGGCGTACAAGCCTCTGCGGGATGCTCCCCGCATCGCCGCGCTCATCACCGCCATCGGGGTGTCGTTCTTCCTGGAGTTCTTCGGGGCGCTGCAGTTCGTGTTCTCCCCGCGATTCATCCCCTACAAGGCCCCCTTCGACACCGCCGCGTGGTATGTTCAGCAAGGCTTCCATCCCATCGTTTCGGGACAGGCATCTCCGGACAATACGATCAGCTTTTCCAACATCTTTCTCATCATCCTGGCGGCGTCCGTCCTCGTGCAGCTGTTTCTCCAGTTCCTCGTACGGAGAACGAAGATCGGCATCGCGATGAGGGCAACCTCATTCGACAAGCCCACCGCGCGGCTAATGGGGATCAACGTGGACAGGGTGATCTCCTTCACCTTCGCGGTTGGAGCGGCGTTCGCCGGCCTGGGGGGCGTCCTGTACGCAATCGCCTACGCGTCCATCTGGACCCAGCTGGGTATTCTTCCAGGCCTGAAAGCGTTCGTCGCGGCGGTCCTCGGCGGCATCGGCAGCCTCCCCGGCGCATTCGTCGGGGCCCTCATCATGGGACAGGCCGAGTCTCTCACGATGAGCTACATCTCCACGCCCATGCGGGACGCGGTGGCCTTTGCCATCCTGATCATCGTGCTCCTCGTCCGCCCGACGGGCATCTTCGGTGAGCCATCGGGTGAGAAAGCGTAGGGGGACCGGATGGAACTGAGCTACCTCTTCACCACCATCCTGAAGATGGTCCTGCTCGTCGCCTGGATCTACGGGCTGACCTGGGGGCTGGCTCGAAAACCCCTCTGGCAGAAGGCGTTGACCGTGCTGCTCGCGTTCGGCGTCATCCAGATCGCCTTTCTCGTCCAGTTCGGCGATTTTTCCGTGTTCTCGGTGTTCGATCAGGGTCTTCTCTACCAGGCAGTCACCATGACCATGGTGTGCCTCGGCCTGAACCTCATCTACGGCTTCAACGGGCAGTTCAGCCTTGCCCAGTGGGGCTTCTACGGCATCGGCGCATACGTCGCCGCGGATATTACCTACCGATGGACCAACGGGGACGCGAGCGGGTTTCTTGTCGTGGGCCTCGGCGTCATCCTTGCCGGGCTTGCCCTGATTGGCGTCGGCCGGCTGCTGCGGCTCCGCAGGGGCGTCCCTGTCCTCTCGGCTTTCACGTTCTACCTCATAGCCGTGATTGTGGCGGGGGCCGTGGCCCTCTACCTTGGCCGCGCTCTCGCATCCACTCTGACGCCGCTTTTCGGAACGCCTGCCGCTCCAGGCGCTCTGGCATCGCCTGTCGTACTGCAGATCGTGTTTTTCCTGGCCGTTATTTTCGCGGGCGCCTTTGCCGCGGAGGTGAGCTTTCTCTTCGGCTTGCCGGTACTGACGCTGGGAAGCGACTACTTCGGGATCGCGACCCTGGGCTTTGCCATCGTGGTCCAGACCCTCATGAAGAACTCCGACACGATCCTTCCCTTCCCCGAGATGAAAGGGGCCCAGGGGATGATCGGTATCCCGAAGGTCACCACATGGGCCACCGCTTTCATATTCCTCATGATCGTCATAATAATCGTGAGGAACTTCGTCCGCTCCAGTACGGGCCGGGCCTCAATGTCGGTGCGTGAGGACGAGACCGCGGCAAAGGCAATGGGAGTGAATGTTGCCGGCTCGAAGCTCCTTGCCTTCGTTCTGGGAAGCTTCGTGGCGGGAATCGGCGGCGGTGTGTACGCGCACTTCATAGGATTTCTCAGTCCCGACACCTTCAGCTTCCTGGCAGGGTTCAACCCGCTCATCATCGTCGTGTTCGGCGGCCTGGGCAGCATGACGGGGACAATCGCAGCCTCCGTTGCATGGATCTTCTTCCTCGAGGGATTCCTTCGGGTGCTCCTGGGACAGATGGGGACCGAAGCCCCGACATGGCGTTTCGTGTTGTACCCGATAACCTTGCTCCTTCTGATGTTGATACGACCGCAGGGACTCCTGGGTTCCGTCGAGTGGGGATTTCTGAAAGCTGAGAAACACGGCCGTGGAGGCCAGCTGAAGGGCGAAACAATTGCCGGCGCCGCGCCGGCGGGCGGGAAGGAGTTGTCCTGACATGTCGGAATCCAAAACAGCAGGAGCCCTCCTTGACATCGGCGAGATCACGAAGTACTTCGGCGGCCTGTGCGCCGTGAAGAGCTTTTCCCTGTCTCTCCCGCGCGGCGTACTCTGGGGCCTGATCGGTCCCAACGGGGCGGGAAAGACCACGGTCTTCAACCTCATCACCGGGCTGATCGCGCTCACCTCGGGAAAAATCGAGCTGGACGGGGAGAGGATCGACGGACTGGAGCCCTTCGAGATCACCCGAATGGGAATCGCAAGGACCTTCCAGAACATCCGTCTCTTCTCCAGCCTCTCGGTCCTCGACAACGTGAGGATCGCCTATCATGCGCACGCCGGCTACGGGCTTGCCGACAGCCTCCTGCGCAACAGGAAGTTCCTCGACAAGGAGAAGGAGCTCACCGACCTGGCCATGGATTTTCTTTCCATCTTCAAGCTGGAGGGAATTGCCGAAGAGATTTCAAAAAACCTCCCCTACGGGGAGCAGCGCCGGGTGGAGATAGCCCGAGCCCTGGCCTGCCAGCCAAAGGTCCTCCTCCTCGACGAGCCGGCGGCGGGAATGAATCCTCGGGAGATCAGCGAGCTGATGGACCTGATCCATTTCATCCGTGACAGGTTCAAGCTCACGATCCTCCTCATCGAGCACCAGATGCGAGTCGTCATGGGCATCTGTGAGAGGATCACCGTGATGGATTTCGGCGAGGTCATTGCCCGTGGGACCCCCAAGGAGATCCAGGGCAACCAGACGGTCATCGAGGCGTATCTGGGCAAAGGAGTCGCCACCAGTGCTGCAGGTTGAAAATCTCAACGTCTACTATGGGGCAATCCACGCCCTGCAGGGAATTTCCTTCAACGTGGAGCAGGGTGAGATCGTTACCCTGATCGGCGCAAACGGGGCCGGCAAATCCACCACGCTCCGCACCATCTCCGGCCTGCTGCATTCCCGGACCGGGGCCATCCGCCTCAAGGGCCAGGACATATCCACGGTGGCCGCGGAAAAGATCGTCCAGATGGGCATCAGTCACGTTCCCGAGGGCCGCAAGATCTTCGCGCCTCTTTCCGTGCGGGAGAACCTCATGATGGGCGCCTATACCCGCAACGACCAGGGGGAGATCCAGGAGACCCTGGAGCGCGTCTACAAGAGCTTTCCTCGTCTCAAGGAGCGGGCCACGCAGTACGGGGGTACGCTCTCGGGAGGAGAGCAGCAGATGCTCGCCACAGCCCGCGGACTCATGAGCCGGCCCACACTGCTTCTCCTGGACGAGCCGTCCATGGGTCTCAGCCCCATCCTCGTGGAGGAGATCTTCCGCATCATTGTCGAGATCAACAAGCAGGGGACGAGCATCCTCCTGGTGGAGCAGAACGCGCAGATGGCGCTGTCCATCGCCAGCAGGGCATATGTCCTGGAGACGGGACGGATCGTCCTTTCTGGCTCCGCAAAAAAGATTGCGGAAGACCCGCAGGTCAAGGCGGCGTATCTCGGCATCTGAGGTCGGTGAGCTACTTTTCCTGGTGCTTTCTGCGCGCCGCGACGAAGCGGGCGAAATCGTTGATGTTCTTGACGACAATCTTGTCGGGATGAAGCTCGATGCGCCGCTGCGCCACGAAGTGGTTCAGCACCTCCCGGGCCTGCCCCGGCGGGATTCCAGCCCAGTGCGAAAGGTCATCCACGGTGTTCTTGAACTCGATGGAGTCCACCGAGGACGTATCCAGCGCCTGCCTCTCCGTCAGCATGAGGAAAACGTCCGCAACCCTGGCTTCCACGTCCTCAAGGGTCAGAGTCTGGAACAGGCGCTTCTGCTCGTAGATCCGGTTGACGAAGAGCTTGAGGAGCTTCATGGCGATCTGGGGGTTGCCCATCATGAGCACCTCGAAGTTCTCTCTGTTGAACTCCAGCGCCTTCACCTCGTCCAGGGCAATTGTCGTCGCTGACCGCGGGGCTTCCTCCAGGATGGCCATCTCCCCGAAGATTTCTCCCGGTTGCAGGATTGCGATGTTCTTTTCCAGCTCCCCCATGATCTGGACGATCTGGACGCGTCCGGACTGCAGCAGGTAGAAGGTGTCACCCGGCTCGTACTCGCAGAAGATGATATCCCCTTTGCGGAACGTGACCATGAAGCGGTTGAACATGGAAAGGTCCGGGCCGGCGGCGGGGCTCATGCGGCCCCTCCTTCCAGCGCCCGCAGCGCCTTCTTCACCTTGCGGATGACCGCGTCGTCCTCAGTCCCCATGGTGAGGATCTTCTTGTACAGCCCGGCCGCCTTGGCCTTGTCCCCTTTCTCCTCGTACGAGCGCCCGACGAAGAACAGGGCGTCCTTCATGTCCGGGTGCTTTGGGAACTTCTGAACGATGGCGGTGAACGACTTGATGCACGGATCGTACTGCTTCAGGTAGAAAAGGCATTTGGACATCTCGAACTCGGCTTTTGTCGAGTACTCGGCGTCCGCTCCTCCGTCGATTATCTTCCTGAAAGCCTTGAAGGCCTCCATGTATTTTTCCTGGCTGACAAGGCTGACGGCATTGTAATACTGCTGCGCCATGTCGGAGAGGTCCGCCGGAGGAGATGCGACGGCAGTCGCCGTGCCTGAAGAGGCCGCCGCCGGCTGCGCGGAGGCGGCGGAGGCGGCCGCTGAAGGCGGAGGACCGCCGGACCCGTAGCGCGACAGGAACTCCTCCGCGGAGACGATCTTCGTGGTCACGTCAGCCGAGAAAGTGCCGGAGGGGTAGTACACGAGGTAGCGCTTGTAGGCGTGCAGCGCCTGCGCGTAGCGCTTGTTCTTCATGTAGTACTCCCCGATCTTGTAGAGACCAGTTTCGGGGTTGACCTGCTCATCGCCAACCAGGAGCGTCTGCACCTGCTTGTGGATACGCCTCAGCTGATTGGAGAATACTTTCAGCATCTTGGTGACGATGCGGGTGTTCTTGGTGGCAAGCACCTCGAACTCCGGCACTGAGAAGACCATCACCGTCGAGTCCTGGAGGACGACGGCCGTCTCCTCCCGCATGTAGCGGCCCAGGGCCGACTTGACGCCGAAGAACTCCCCCGTCTTGATCAGGTCCCGCATCTCCTGGCCGGTCTCGATGTCCACGTAGCTCAGACTTACCTTGCCGGCGTTGAGGAGATAGATGCGCTCACTCTGGTCGCCCTTGAAGTAGATGATGGAGTTGGCTCTGTACTGAACAGCCTTGGGCACTTCCTACCCTATTCCTGGAAGAACACTAGGTGTCCAGAGGGATGAAGTCAAGGACCTTGCGGAATCCTACTGCCTTCCGTACCCTCTCCATCAGGCCGGCAGGATCTCCCTTGACGAGCATCCGCCGCCCGTGAACGCTCACGCCCGTGTACTGGACTCCGCGCGCGGCAAACAGCTCCTCATGGCGCGCATCTCCGTAAATGGGGCTCCCTTCCTGCATGAGGAGATCGATGTCCTCCACATTCATCGCAACGAGGGATTCCCAGGGATCATCCTTGTGCTGGCGCATGACAAGAAGGTCGGCAAGTTTGCCCTCAGCAAGGGAACCGGTCTCTTTCTGCATGCGGAGCGCCCTTGCCGGGTTGATGGACACCATGTTGACCAGGGTCCGGGCAGGCAGCTCCTCACCGTACATCCTGCGGTACATGGCGCGGCCGAAGCGAATCTCCTCCAGGATGTTGACGGAGCCGGTGGCCGTGGAGTCCGTTCCAAGCCCGATGTTGATCCCCGCCTCCAGCATCTTGCGGATCTTCATCGTGACGTTGAACATGAAGACGTTGGACGCCGGACACCATGCGATGTGGGCTCCGGCCCGGCGCGTCTTCTGGATATCCTCGTCCGAAAAGCCGATGCAGTGGATCAGGACCGTGTGCTCATCAAGGCAGCCCAGCTCCTCCAGGGTGTCGATGCCCCGCTGGGATTCCTCGTCGAAACCCTCCTCCAGGTGTGTGATGAAGGGGAAGTTGTTCTTCAAGGCGCGTGCGTGCTCGATCTCGACTCCCTCCCCCCATTTCAAGTCGTAGGAGGAGCTCTCGTGGGCGAGAGTATAGTTGCGGATGACCCGCATGGGGAGCCGTGGGATGAACGGCTCGTTCCATTCGTGCGGAAAGTGATCATTTGCCGTCACGACGCCCGAGAAAAGGTTCTTGTACGCGCTGAGAAAGTAGCGGTCCTCCGTGCTCGTCTTCGCGCGCTCCACTTTGACCACCTCGGAATTGCGCAGGTCTCTCTCCCAGTCCAGCCACTTGACGTAAAACTCTCCCGGGGCGGGGCCGACCTTGGGCAGATAGTTGCCATTGAAATGGTCATGGATATTGATGAGGGCGGGAAAGGCGGCATAGCCGTCCGCGAAACGAAGATCGAACTTGCACTTGCCGCCGAAGCGGCCGAGCTTCTTCTGGTCGACCTGAATACTCGAGCCGGCGGTGGCGGTGTCGGGAGTGACAACAGTGAGGCCACTCAGCGAGTAGGTGGTGAGCATGCATCTTCCTTCGTAAGTTCTGGTCTATTGTAGAATTGGCGCACCCTCATGTCAAGTTTCCCGTCTCCCGGCGTTCGGTGGGGATGCATGTCGTCAGCCCTCTATGAAGGCTTCCAGCTCGCTCGACAGGCGCAGCTGCTTGAGCTTCACCAGGGCCCGCTCCTGGATCTGCCGCACGCGTTCCCTCGTGATGCCCAGGATCTTCCCCGTCTCTTCCAGGGTGAAAGGCCCTTCTCCGTCCAGCCCGAAGCGCAGCTTGATGATCCGCATCTCCCGCTCGTTGAGCTTGTCGAGGACCATGGAGAGGGTGTCCTGGAGAGCGAGGGCAAAAGCCGACTCGAAGGGCTTTTCCGAGGCCTCGTCCCGTATCAGGTCGGACAGGCGGGTCGGATTTTCTCCCGCCACCGGAGTGTCGAGCGATGTGGGGTCCCAGGAGAGGCTGATGAGCTCCTCAACCCGGGACTTGGGGATCCGCAGGTAATCCGCGATCTCTTCGTTGCTCGGCTCACGGCCCAGCTCCTGGGTGAGCTGGCGGGCAATGGAAAAGCACTTCTTGATCGTGTTGAGGAGATGGATCGGGATCTTGATTGCCTTTCCGTTCTCCGCAAGCGCCTTGATCACCGCCTGCTTGATCCACCATGTGCCATAGGTGGAGAACCTGCAGCCTTTCCTGTAGTCGAAGCGCTCCACCGCCTCGATCAGGCCGATGTTGCCCTCATCAACCAGGTCAAGGAGGGACACACCGCGGTGCTGGTACTTCTTGGCCACTGACACGACCAGGCGGAGGTTTCCGAGGATCAGCCTGTTCTTGGCCTGGCTGATCTCGTGCTCCAGCTCAGCCTTGCGGCGCAGGTATGACCTGCGGGAGACCCGCAAGGCAGCCGCCTTTTTTTCCAGACCGGCCAGCTCGTCCCTCCCCCGCTGGATGGCGCTGCCGATGTCCTGCTCATCCTGAGCGGTGAGGAGCGAATAATTTGAAATCTGCCTGATGTACAGGGCCAGGAGATCCTTCTCCTGCGAAGCCTCCCGTCCACCGTGTGCATCGTCCCCCCGGCGGGGGGTTCCTGCCAGCACTCCAACTCCTGCTGGCCATTGCACGGCGGCGTCAGACCGGGCCTGCTCTCCTCCCTGCGCTTTCTCAAGGTGCCGTCCCATATACACCCTCTTATGCGTGACTCTTCTCGGAGAAATACTTCTCCGGATCAACGAACTGCCCGTTCGCCCCCTGAATGCTGAAATAGAGCTTCGCCCCGCCTCCCTGCGGGCTCACGCCGAGCCGGGCAATCTCGCTGCCCGGGCTTACCCTGTCGCCGACGTTCACGAGAAGTTGCTCATTGCCGGCATAGAGAATGATGTTGCCGTCGGAAGCCTTGATGATGACGGTCTTCCCCCACCCCCAGTACGGCCCGACCCACTTCACCTCCCCGCTGGTCGCGGAATGGACTGCGTCCCCTTCCGAGCCGAAAAACACCAGGCCGGAGATCTTGCCCCGCAAGGGCTCATAGCGGCCGGGGTGAGGCCAGGTCACGGAAAGAGAAAGTCCCGATTGCGACACCATGTCGTGCGGCGACTGCGTGCGGACCCCTCCGTTCTGGTCCGCCGGCTTCGCCGCAACCACGTCCGCGGGCTGGGATGCCGGCGTGCTGCCCCGGTCCTGCGGAATGTAGAGCTTCTGTCCGACTTTTATCCTGCTAGGGTCCGTCATCCCGTTCAGCTCGAGGAGCCGGGATATCGGAACACCAATCGAGCGCGCGATGCCGAAAAGCGTGTCACCCTTCTTCACGACGTACGTGCCCGGAAACCGGATGATGCTTCCTGCTTTCAGCTTCGCCGCGTTGTCGATTCCGTTGTACGTGCTCAACACATCGAGCGGAACCTGTGCGCGCTTTGCCACGGAGAAGAGCGTTTCGCCTTCTCTGATCGTGTACGAGGTTTCCCCGGCCATCAGGTTGAGTGCAATCAGGATGAATGCTGCCGCCCCAAGCGAACGCATTGCTTTTCGTGGCATGGAATCCTCAATCTATGTTCGGCTTTGGACCCGATTGTCTTGACTCGGCAGACGGCAAAACGGTAGAGTTTTTGGTAAAGCTTGGGGCGTTTCAGCGCCGCGTTCGGTGCCCGTGAGCCAACACATCCTATGCTGTGCCTGCCCGCCCTTCCGTCCATCCATGGACTCGGGCGGGCCAGCGCGTCCTATGCTGCGGGGTACCGCAGCAGGCCGGAGTGGTGGAACTGGCAGACACAGGGGACTTAAAATCCCCTGCCTCGCAAGGGGCGTACGGGTTCGACCCCCGTCTCCGGCAAGTAGGTCCTTATTATGCGAAGCGTGCTTAGACGAAAGCATCGCTGACGAAACTCGGCAACGACAATTGGGTTGCTTCTCATCGGCGGAGCTCCGGAGCCCGACTTTGCCATTACAAAGAGATGAGCTGCGCAGTGGCAAGCCGGAGGATTCTGCCAAACTCTGAAAGCGGGCTCACGACCCAAGACCTTGTGTGAAATAGGCGCCAAGGGCATAGCGCTGTCTGCTATCTTTGCCGGGCTTGAGCGGCGGGGAGGCACGCTACATGCCGCATTCACAGGCTCGGCGCCTGCAGATTTCCGTTCGGGAATAGAGAAAGGTGACGATCCCCAGAAGTTCACTTTCACTCCCAACAAAGCGGGTGAATACGCCATTGTCTGCGGGGTGCCCAGCCATGTCGATGCAGGGATGTAGGACGCATTCGACGTTGTCGACAACCTCGCCTCGCCCCAGGTTCTGGTGAAGCGGTAGGCAGGCTGTCAAAGTGGGAATCAAACGAGGGGCCCCTGGCGCCTGACCGCCGGAGGCCTCGGTGAGCCTCCGTGAAGGCCGACAACAGGCATCTCCCCTAGCGTGATGCTGGCTCGGCCTTTTCTTTATCCGCTGCCACGGCTTTCGCCTCCTCTTTGCGCAGCTTCCGGCTGTAAAGAAACACCATGAACGCGAGGATCATGACGACGTTGGAGAGCTGCGATGCCAGCTTTTTCGGAAGATTGACACCAAGGAGTCCGAGAATGGCCATCGCTATGAGCAAAAGGCCAAACCCCACGAGGACGATCATCAGGTGTTTGGACTTCAGCTTGTGCGGGAACTCGATCTTCATCCATGCCCTCCTTGCGCCATAGTCCATCATCCCCGCCAGAACCTTTCCTGTCCAGCACCTGCGGCCGGACTCTCCGAAGGGCGAGGTAGCCGAGGTTTACGCGCTCGCCCAGCGCGGGCAGCCTCCCTTCCTCAGGCGGTGGTACAATGCTATTCTGAACCCAATCGGAACAGAGAATGGCGCTATTCGGAAGTGAAAAGTTGTTCAAGATCCAGGACAGGGCTGAGATCCTCCGCACCCTGGCCAGCCGAAAACCCTGGGACCTCATCCGCAGCGATGTCCTTCGCGCGCTCATCGACAATGCGAATGGCGATGTCATCAGGATCAGCCGCTTCGTCTTCGTTTCGGAATACTACGATTGCATCCGCAACAACTACGCGGATCTGGCGAAAATCTGGGAAGACCCGAGACTTGCCCTCTCTGCTTTCGGGGTCACGCTGGTCGGCCTGGCGGGAGACATCATCCAGCATCTCGGCGACATTCCCCCGGGGTCGGAGCGCCTCAGCCAGGCGACGGGGCTCGTTGAAATCTCCTTCCTCTCGGCCATTCTCTGCGATCCGAACATGCTCGCCGCCTACAAGGGATTGGCATCCTTCTACCAGGCCATGGGGAAAAAGGATCTCGCTGCGCGTACGTGTCACCAATACGACGAGGCGGAACAGCGGCTCCTGGGGGCCGGGGACGAATACTCCGTGCGCTACCGGGAAACAAAGTACAAGCCCTCCGCCGCGGCCTTGCGAGCGGACATCGATCGACTGAAGGCCAATCTCGGGATTACCCAGAGCCGCCGGTAGATACCTGCCGGGCGGCCACCATCGCCTGGATCTCCTGTGAGCTCGCAAGTGTGGCAATGGCGCACAGGTGCGCGAAAAGCTCCTCCCCTTCCGGTGAGAAAAATGTCCTTTCTACATCGCCTGGCCCGGGTTTCACAATCACCAGACGACGGGCGCGACCGGCGAGCCTCAGGTTGCCCAGGTTGCCCATTCCCACCGGGAAAGAGCAGAGGATGGTGAGCTCAGCCTCTTCCACAAGCCGGGCGGCACGATCCACATCGTCATCGGTTATCCGGGAAAAGGCGCCAACCGAGACACAAGGAACCGCGAGACTCCGCCAGAGCTTCTCATCCGAATCGTAGTCATGGGCGACGCCGCCGGAAAGCGAGCAGCCCAGCCGGGAGAGCTCCCGCGTGAGGTTCACGGCGCTCCCCGCTCCCCCGATCAGGTGCACGCGCGTTCGCCGGCCTGCGGGCCGGGCGGGAACCACGGTCACCGTCAGGCTCCCGGTCGCCGTGCTGGGGGAAACGAGGGTCCGAACGCCGTAGACCCGGTCCAAGAGCTCGGGGCGGATCACCTCGGAAGCCGGGCCCGCGGCCGCCACTGATCCTTTCTCCAGCAGGAGGAGCCGCGTGCAATACTCAGCAGCGACGCTGAGATTGTGAACGGAGACAATGACAGTCCGATGGGACCTCGCCATTTCCTGCGTCATGGAGAAGATCCTGTCCTGGTGTCCTATGTCGAGACTGGACGTCGGCTCATCGAGGATCAGGATGTCGGTGTCCTGCACGAGCGCCTTGGCAAAAAGCACGAGCTGTCTTTCGCCGCCGGAGAGCTCACCCATCTTCCGGTCCTGGAGTCCCGCCATTCCGACATCTGCCAGCGCCTTTCGGGCCCTCCGGCGGTCAGCGGACGATTCCGCTTCGAACCTGCCCAGGTGAGGGTACCTGCCCATCAGGAGGACCTCCATGACGGTGAACGGCAGGGCCTGGACGGATTCCTGGCTCATCCACGCCACGCGGCGCGCCCTTTCGCGCGGGCTCATTTCCGCCAGCGGCCTGCCGTCGATCCACACCTCCCCCCACGTGGGCCTGAGGGTTCCGCACAGGAGGCGCAGCAGGGTCGTCTTGCCCGCTCCATTGGGCCCGATTACGCCGAGCAGCTCCCCACGCTGGACGGTGAGATCGATGGAGTCGATTATTCGTGTGTCCGCGGCCGACCAGACAAGGCCGGAAGCACGCAGGATGGGAACGCGGGCTGATGAGGCCACCGCGGCAGGTAACTCCGCCATCAGCCGGCACCCGATGCACGCCTCTGCGTGCGAAGGATGAGGCTCAGGAGATAGGGGCTCCCGATGATGGCGGTAATGATCCCTACGCGGATCTCGAACGGGGGCGCCACAGACCTTCCCACCAGGTCGCAGACAATGAGAAAAAGGCCGCCCCCGAGGGCCGCGGCAGGAATAAGCCTCCGATGGTCGGGGCCCACGAGCATCCTGAGCAGGTGCGGAACGAGGAGCCCTATGAAACCCACGGGGCCGCTCACCGAGATTGCAACCCCCGTTATGACGGCACTGAGCGCCAGGAGCAGGCGCTTGACCCTCTCCACGTGGACGCCGAGGGAGAGCGCTCCTTCCTCGCCGAGGCTGAACAGATTCAGCTCCCGCGAAAAAAAGACAAGGGCGAAGACTCCCGGCAGCAGCACGGGCGCGGAGAACAGGACATGCTGCCAGGTGCGGCCGTCGAGCCCGCCCATGGTCCAGAACACGTACTGGCTCACCTCGTATTGCCGCGCAAAGAGGAGCAGCCCGGACGTGAGGCCGTTGAAAAGGGCTGAAATGGCCATTCCGGCAATGACGATGAACAGGAGAGACGTCGTTCCCCGCAGGCTGGAAAGCACGTAGATGAGCGATGTGGAAAGGAGCGCCCCCGCAATGGTCAGGAGCGGAAGAAGCAGCTGCGAAGTGCCTGCGAGGCCTGTTGTGATGGCAATCACGGCCCCCATGCTTCCGCCCGCGGAGACGCCGAGGATCTCGGGGCTGGCCATGGGGTTTCTGAACAATCCCTGCATGACCACACCGCACACGGCCAGGGAGCATCCGACCAGCATGGCCGCCAGGACACGGGGGAGCCGCAGCTGGCTGATGATCGTGACCGTCGTGGGGTCCGGCAGTGCGACGGAATGGAGGCCGAAAGCGTTGGCCAGCACGCGAAGCACCGAGAGAGGCGGTATTGGAACTGCGCCCACCGCGACGGCCAGGATCACGGAAACGAGAAGCAGGACCGAAAGTATGAAAAACGAAAGAGCAGGCTTCCTTTTCACCGCCGCGGCGCCTGGGTCGGGCAGGAGCCTACGTCCGCGTGGCAGAAGCCGCATACAGCCATTCCACGGCATCATGCAGCATCCGTGACAGGACGACCACCTCCATGTTTGCCCCCGCCTTTTCAATGGTCTTGCTGAGCTCCTGCGGCGTGGAGCGCTCCCGGAGGGTTCCCCGCAGATCTGAGACTTTTTTCTCCAGCTCAGGATCGTCCTTCGCGACAACGTCAAGGAGGTACAGCGACAGAAGCTGCAGGACCTGGTCGTTGCCGTTCTGCGCCAGGGAAGCAAGCTCCGCCTGGGCTTCTTTCGCCGACTTCATCTGCAGAAGGCTGAAGGCGTGGTTCCAGCGCACCCAGTCGCGGTCTGAGACTTTTTTCGTGGCGAGAAGCTCCCGAAAGAAGGCTTCCTGCTCCTTGGCATCTTTGGACAGCAGGTAGGGGATGCTGAACTGCAGGCTGTAACGGGCTATCAGGCGGGGCTTCCTGCCGCGAAGAAAAGTCTCGAGCGCCCGGATGCTTTCAAGGTTGGAGGTGACCAGGTACGTGTTCAGGAGCAACCGCACATGCATGGAAGACACCCATCCGCGGTGGAAAATCCGCTTCTCCAGGAAGCCCGCGACGCTGGTCCAGTCCTCCTTCTCCAGCCCCTGGAAGAGAGCCCAGTTGATGAGGAAGTAGGCGTCCACCGCGCCCAGGGCAGCAAGGAACACGAGCGCCACCGGCCAGTTGTGAGACCAGAACAGGGACGACCAGTCCCCGCCCAGCATGATGACGGGGGTGAGAAAGATCACCAGGAAGGCAATGCCGAGCACCACGTTGAGGGTAACGAAGATGGCTTTTATTTTCATCAGAACCTGTCCGACTCCTTGCGCTCGTGATGATTAAAATACTATCTGTTTCTTTTCTGATTCACTATAATAGATGATCATCAGGGACCCATAGTAGGAGAAAAGGGTCCCCCCAGTAAAGGGGAGAAGGGATTGGCAGAAATGAAGGGCATGTCACTCTCGGAGCTGGTGCCCAACACATATTTCGATCAGCCGGTGTACCTCGACAACGGCTTTCTCCTTCTGACTCCGGACTCCTCCGTCACGCCAGAGCTCATCAAGAGACTGCAGAAATGGAAGTACACGCAGGTCTACTGCGACGGCACTCGAAAGGACGTGCCCAACTACCTCTCAGGGGCCGAGTCCACGAGCGTCACCCCGCAGACTATTGATGAGGACATCAAGGCAAACAGGCAGGCCATCGCGGCGCGCTCTTTTTACGCGGAGCTCTCGGGGTTCGCCTCAGCGCTGTTCAGCGGCTTCGTGAACGACAACGTGATGAGCCTCGGGGAGGTCACCGACTGGGTGAAGAAGACCATCCAGATGGTCCACGAGAACCGTGACTCGCTCCTGCGGTTCGTGGACATGAGCGCGGAAGGGGACCGGTACCTGATCAGCCACGCCGTCAACACGACCATTCTCTCGCTTGCCATCGGGGAGTTCCTGAAGACCCCTCCTCATCGCCTCATCGAGCTGGGGAACGCATGCCTTCTTCACGAGATCGGCATGTTCAAGCTTCCGGCGGAGCTCCGCCGCTCCTCCCAGCCCCTCAACGAGGATCAGAAGAAAGCGCTCTCCACTCACACCGTCGTGGGGTACAGGATCCTCAAGGGCATCTCCGCGCCGGAAAACGTGGCCCTCGCGGCGCTGGAGCACCACGAGAGGGTCGACGGGACCGGGTACCCCCGCGGGCTTCCGGGAGACAAGATCACCGAGTACGCGAAGATCATCGCCGTGGCGTGCTCCTATGACGCCATGGTCTCCAGCCGGCCGTTCAAGACGGAATCCCTGGACGGCCACTCCTCCATCAGGGACCTGCTCCAGAAGCACCGCGGGCACTATGATGACCGCGTGCTCAAGGCGTTCGTGTACACGCTGTCGGTCTATCCCGTGGGGACCGCCGTGCTCCTTTCCAACAAGAGCAAGGGGGTCGTGGTCAAAACCGACCCGACGCGCCCGCGGTGTCCCATCGTCAGGGTGGTGGTGGACCCGGATGGGAACAAGCTCGATGATCCACCCCTCGTGCAGGTCACGGAGGGAAAGGGGCTGGGGATCACCCGAGTGCTGGCGGCCGAGGACGCGAAGATCATCCGGGAAATGGTATGAACGTCCGCGTGACCTACCCGGGGGGGCTGGCACGGGATTTCCCCGTCGGCACCCCCGTGCGGGAGGCGGCTGCCGACCCCTCCTTTCCCCGCAGCCCCTGCCCTCTTGTTGCCGCCCGGCTCAACAACGAAGTGGTGAGCCTCGAATCCGCGCTCACGGTGAACTGCAGCCTCGAGCCTGTCGACCTCGGCGCCAAGGAAGGGGTGCTGATCTACCGCAAGTCGCTGTGCTTCCTCCTTTCCATGGCTTCCAAGACCGTGTTCCCGAAGCGCAGGCTCGTGGTGGGACATTCCCTGGGGCAGAGTTATTACTACTACCTGGACGGGGTGGATGAAGTTTCACCCGCGGAAGCCGAGCGGATCGAGTCCGCGATGCGGGAGATCGTCAGCCGGGACATGCCCGTGCGGTCCCTGACTCTCTCCTACCGCGAGGCGATGGAATACTTCGAGAAGCACAACCAGCCGGATACGGTCCTCCTGCTCAGGAACAGAAACGATCCGGCTATCAGGGTGAGCTCCTGCGGTGGCTACCTTGACCTGTTCCATGGACCCCTGGTTCCTTCCACGGGAGTTCTTTCTATCTTCGGGGTGGTGGGATATCCGCCCGGATTTCTCCTTCGCTACCCGCCGGCGGAAGATCCTCTCACGCTGAAGCCGTTCGCCGACAACCCCGTGCTCTTCTCCATCTACCGGGAATACAAGAACTGGGGAAAAATCCTCCGGGTTGGATCCGTGGGGAGGCTCGACCAGCTGATCCGCGACGGCGGGATCGAGGAGTTCATCCAGGTGGCGGAAGCGCTGCAGGACAAGAAAATCGCGGAGATCGCGGACAGGATCAACGCGCAGAGGGATCATGTGAGGATCGTCCTCATCGCCGGTCCCTCCTCCTCGGGAAAAACGACATTTTCCAAGAAGCTCATGATACAGCTCCGCGTGGTGGGCAGGAACCCCCAGACCATCTCCCTGGATGACTATTACAAGGAGAACTCACGCACGCCGCGGGACGAGGAAGGCAAGCCCGACTTCGAGTCACTGGGGGCCCTCGATGTGGAGCTTCTCAACGCGCACCTCGTCGACCTGCTGCGGGGAAAAGAAGTCCAGACACCGCTCTTTGATTTCCACCTGGGGACGCGCAAGGAGGCCGGCAGGCCCATGAGTCTCCCGGAACGAGGCATCCTTATCCTGGAGGGAATCCACGGCCTGAACGATGCCCTCACGCCCCTTGTCGAACGGGATCGCAAGCACAAGGTGTACGTGTCCGCGCTGACGCAGCTCAACCTGGATGACCACAACAGGATCGCCACAACGGACAATCGGCTCATCAGGAGGATGGTGAGGGACAATCAGTTCCGCGGGCATTCAGCAGCCCAGACCCTCGCCATGTGGCCCTCGGTGCGCAAGGGAGAAGACCGCAACATTTTTCCCTTTCAGAACGCCGCAGACTCCGCGTTCAACTCCGCGCTGGACTACGAGCTTGCCGTTCTCAAGGTGTATGCCGAGCCCCTCCTCGCCTCTGTGAAGCCCGAGGTGCGCGAGTACCAGGAAGCGCGGAGCCTGTTGTCTTTCCTTGGGAACTTTGCGCCTCTTCACCCGCGGTGGGTGCCCCCCACATCGATCCTGCGGGAGTTCATCGGGGAGAGCGCGTTCAAGTACTAGTTCAGTCCAGATCCACCGTCTGCCCCGGCGAGGGAACGATTGCTTTCCATCCCTTTTTCTCGGAAAGCGTCGCGCGGAAATGCTCTGCCACCTCGGGCTCGCCGTGGGTGATGAAAGCGCTGCGCGGCGATT
Organism: uncultured Spirochaetota bacterium; assembly: GCA_963753085.1. GTDB lineage: Bacteria > Spirochaetota > Spirochaetia > SZUA-6 > Fen-1364 > Fen-1364. Next base: position 18,928 of record CAVWBF010000014.1, read on the forward strand.
TCTTGAGAAACGATGCCCAGCGAAGAAGCTCGTCGCGATCTGCATGGCCGGAGAACCCCTCGATGCGGGTCACCCGGGCGCGCACCGGCAGTGTCTCCCCGAGAATCCGAACATGCGTTGTCCCTTCGACGATCTGGCGGCCGAGGGTCCCCTGCGCCTGGTAGCCGACGAACAGGATGCAGCTCTCCGATCGGGCGATGTTTCGCACCAGGTGATGTTTGATGCGCCCGCCGGTGCACATGCCGGCGCCTGCAATGATGATCGCGCTGCCCGTGATCCTGTTGATGGCCTTGGAATCCTCTCTGCTTCGCGCCATGACGAGCCCCGGCAGGTCGAACGGCGAGGCCTTCTGCCGGATAAGCTCCTGCATGTCGGCGTCGAAAAAATCCGGCCAGTGGCCGAATATGTCCGTCACCTTCGTTGCCATGGGGCTGTCAAGGAAAACGAGCAGGTGCGGTATCCTGTTGGCCCTCAGCAGGGTGTTGAGGTAGTACAGGACCTCCTGGGAACGCTCGATCGCGAAGCTGGGGATCACGACGTTGCCTCCGGACGCCACCGTGCCCGCCACCGCTTTCTCCAGGGTCTGCCCGATCTGCTCGTCGCTGCCGTGCAGGGAATCCCCGTAGGTGGACTCCATCAGCACATAGTCCGCCTCATCGCAGGGGCTGGGGTCATTGATGATGGGCCCGTTCCAGCGGCCGATGTCTCCGGAGAAAAGGACGGTTCGCGCGCTGCCGTTGGTGCCGAAGCGCACCCTGATGGAGGCCGAGCCCAGGATGTGTCCCGCCTCGAAGTACTCCGCGTCGATCCCGCGCGCCACCCCGATACGCTTCTGGAAATCCACCGTTTGAAAAAGCGTGGACGCCTGCTGGGCATCCTTTTCCGTGTACAGGGGCTCAAGGGGATGCGGGTCCCCCCGGCCTTCCCGACTGTGGCGTGACTTCTTGTTTTCCACATCTTCCACCTGGAGCCGCGCGGAATCCACCATCACGATCCGCGCGATTTCCGCCGTCGGCCCGGTGGAGAAGATCTTCCCTCGAAACCCTTCCTTCACGAGGCGCGGGATCAGGCCGCAATGGTCGAGGTGAGCATGGGTCAGGAGCAGGGCGTCAATGCGGTCAGGGGGAATGGGAAAAGGCTCCCAGTTCTTTCCCTGCATGTCGCGCTCCTGTGAGAGGCCGCAATCCACGAGCACCGTGGCCCCATTTGCTTCCAGGAGGAACCGGGATCCTGTCACGCTCTTTGCCGCCCCAAGAAAGGAAAGCCTGGCCGCCATCAGATCCTCCCTCCCGCCCTTCTGTCGAGGAAAATGATCCACACCGGTATCAGGAGTCCCGCAAGAAGCAGGACGATGGGCCAGAGAAGGCTCCAGCGCGCAAGGAGGATGCCGAGGAGGTACAGGAAGGACGCCGAGATGATGATGAAGCCAACAAGGAGGCTCCAGCGCATGCGCCGCCGCTGCACCGAGTAGAGATAGATCACGACAAAAGCGATCCCCAGGCAGAACAAGACGGGCACCGGGTGCCAGCCGATCAGGGGATAATGGCTCCCCGCGACAATCCAGGCCGCCAGCCCGATGGAGAATCCCGACGGTATCAGTATCCACCAGTGGCTGCGAAGGGAGTAGAAGAGCGTCAGGAAAGAGAGCCCCAGCCCGAGAGCGAAGAGCGCAGCCGAATCCAGGCTGAATATGCGGTTCAGCCCGAGGACGAGCGTCACGATCCCGCACGTCAGAAGCTCGCCTGCCGGGATGATGAACCACGACATCCAGCTCCCCGCTCCCGACAGGAACAGGAACACGAGCCCCACCACGATGAACAGGATGCCGAGGATCCGAGGGAGGACGAAAGCACTCACGGGGATGAGCTCGAAGTTCACCAGCAGGAAGAATATGCCGCTGACAATCATGGCGATCCCGACGAAGTCGGTCCGCCAGAAGAGGAATCGGAGCCGGGCGTCGGGTCCCTTACGCGGCCTCATAGCCCCTTGCCAAGGCATGGCGGTTGATGGCGTTGAGCTCCCTGTGGCGGGCGGACACGGCCTGGTCCAGGCACGCGACCAGCGCTTCCAGGGAAGCAATCGAGGGGCGCTTCTTCAGGAGCGCGCCCAGGGCGACCATGTTGGCGGCCTTGTACGAGCCTGCCGCCTCTGCAATCTCGTTGGCCGCGACGGGAAGAAGCTCGATGTCCGCGCGGTCGGGAGTCACGTCGATAAGAGACCGGTTCCAGATCAGAAGCCCGCCCTCCCGCACGATGGGCTGAAACTTGATGAGGGACGGGGTGTTCAACACGATGCAGACCGAAGGACGGGGAACGAGGGGAGACGCAATCTCCGCGTCGGAAACGACCACAGAGCAATTGGCCGTGCCGCCGCGCATCTCAGCGCCGTAGGACGGAATGTGCGACACGTGCTTGCCTTCACTCATGGCGGCCAGGCAGATGATTTTCCCGGCCAGGATGACTCCCTGTCCGCCGAATCCCGCGATGAATATTCCTTCGTACACGGTGGCCTCCCTACCTGTCGCGGAGATTCCCGAGGGGAAAGTAGGGAATCATGTCCGAATCCACCCAGGATGCCGCGTCGCGCGGCTCCATCCCCCAGCCGGTGGGACACATGGAGAGAACCTCGATGAACGAGTAGCCCTTGCCGGCCACCTGGTTTCTCAGTCCCTTCATGAACGCCTTCTTTGTCCGAAGGACGTTCTTCACGGAGTTCACCGCACACCGCTCGATGAAGACAGGCGATTCCAGGGTGTTCAGGAGCTCGCATGCCCGGATGGGGTACCCCGCCTCGTTGGGATTTCTCCCGTAGGGGGACGTCTTGGTCTTCTGCGCCTGCAGCGAGGTGGGAGCCATCTGCCCCCCGGTCATTCCGTAGATGGCGTTGTTCACGAACACCACGGTGATCTTCTCTCCCCTGTTCGCCGTGTGAATGGTCTCGGCGGTTCCGATGGCCAGGAGGTCACCGTCCCCCTGGTAGGAGATGACGATGCGATCAGGACGCACCCGCTTGATCCCCGTGGCGACGGCAGGCGCCCTTCCGTGCGCTGCCTCGCAGCCGTCGACGCGCAGGTAGTTGTACGCGAGGACCGAGCATCCCACGGGGGCCACCAGGATCGTGGTCTCCCGGATGCCGAGCTCATCGATGCACTGCGCAAGGAGCTTGTGGATGGTCCCGTGGCCGCAACCGGGGCAGTAGTGGTTGGGGACATCGGCCAGGGACTCCGGTCTCTTGTAGACCAGGCGTGCGGAAGCGGTTTCAACGGGCATAGGTCCTGATCCTTTCGACGATTGCGTCCACCTGCGGCGTGATCCCGCCGAGGGCTCCCATGAAGTCAACGGGGATCGCGGAGCCGAGGGCAAGCTTCACGTCTTCCACCATCTGGCCGGCGTTCATCTCCACCACGAGCAGCTTCTTCTTCCCCCGGGCCGCCTTTGCCAGCGCCGCATCGGGGAAGGGCCAGAGCGTGATGGGACGGAACAGTCCGGCCCTGATGCCTTCCTTGCGGAGCGAGCTGACCGCGGACCGGCAGATGCGGGCGGAAAGGCCGAAACCGGCACAAAGAAACTCCGCGTCCACCGTTTCCATTTCCTCCCAGAGCGTTTCCCGGGCGGCGATGTCGCGGTACTTGGCCTGCAATCGAAGGTTGAGCTTCTCCAGGGCGTCCTCGGGGTTCAACCGCATGGAAGCGATGATGTGGGTTTCCCGTCCCTGCGCCCCGGCCATGACCCAGCCGCTTTTGTCGAAGGTGGCTCCCGACGGCTTTGGAAGGACGATAGGCTCCGACATCTGTCCGACGAATCCGTCGCCCAGGAGCATGACGACGACGCGGTACTTGTCGGCAAGGTCGAATGCCCTGACCGTGAGGTCTGCAAGCTCCTGAACGGAGTTGGGGGCAAGCACGATGCAGCGGTAGTCCCCGTGTCCCCCGCCTTTCACAGCCTGGAAATAGTCACCCTGTGCGCCGGCAATGTTCCCAAGGCCGGGGCCGCCGCGCATCATGTTGACCACGACAGCGGGAAGCTCTGCTCCTGAGAGGTAGGAGATTCCCTCCATCTTGAGGCTGACGCCCGGTGAGGACGATGAGGTCATGGCCCGCGCGCCCGCGGCAGAAGCGCCGAAGACCATGTTGATTGCCGCTACTTCGCTTTCCGCCTGGATGAAAGTGCCTCCTACCTTGGGAAGCCTCATGGCCATGTAGGCGGGGAGCTCGTTCTGGGGGGTGATGGGATAGCCGAAGTAGTGGCGACAACCGGCAATGATGGCGGCTTCTCCGATTGCCTCGTTGCCCTTCATGAGGACGGGCGTCCCGTCTTTGATCGTTTCCATTCTCTACTCCCCCGCGGCCACGGCGAATCTCAGCACCGTGATGGCGGAATCCGGGCAGATGATGGCGCAGGACATGCACGCGGTGCATCGGGACTCATCAAAGCATACCGAGAAGGGAAGCCCCTGCCGGTTGAACTCATCCTTTGACATCGAAATGATCTTCTCAGGGCAGGCGTTCACGCAGAGTGTGCAGCCCTTGCACCGTTCACGGTCTATTTCCGGACGTCCTCTTGACACGGGGATTCTCCTGAATCATGATGATATTTCAGACTACCACGTTCGGCTCTTTCTGGCAACCCGGGAAACGGGTGCCGGTACCGCTCGAATGTTGAGCCCACATTACAGGAGGACTGCTTTGGCAACTTTCCAGGAACTGTCGGAAGCGATCCAGAAAGGCAATGCGCCCAAGGCAAAGGAGCTCACAACTGCGCTCCTGGGGGAGAAGAGAGGCGCTGGAGATATCCTCAACAAGGGGCTTCTGGACGGGATGGACAAGGTCGGGCAGCGGTTCAAATGCAATGAGATCTATATCCCTGAGGTCCTCATCGCGGCCAGGGCAATGAACGCCAGCATGGACATCCTGAAGCCGGAGCTCGTCAAGGCAGGGGTGAAGCCCATCGGGAAGATGCTTCTCGGAACCGTCAAGGGAGACCTGCACGACATCGGCAAGAACCTCGTGAAGATGATGGCGCAGGGGGCCGGGATCGAAGTGGTGGACCTCGGGATCGACGTGTCGGCGGACAAGTTCATCCAGGGGTTCAAGGACCACCCGGACGCAAAGACCATCGGCATGTCAGCCCTCCTCACGACCACGATGACGGGAATGAAGGATGTCATCGACAGGTTCGAGAAGGAAGGGCTGCGCAAGAAAGTGAAGTTCATGGTGGGCGGGGCGCCTCTCACCGACCAGTATGCAAAGGAGATCGGGGCGGACGGCTACGCTCCGGATGCTGCCAGCGCTTCTGAAAAGATCAAGGCGTTCCTGAGGGCGTAACGGATTCAGGGCGCGGGCGGGGCGAAGTAGCCTGATTCGTCCCGCCCGCTCGTCTTCTGCACGGTCACCTCGACTTCCAGCGGGATGTACGCGTCCCCGAAGTGGCCTGGCGTCGGCGAGTTGTAGCGGATCGTGTAGGTCGGGATGAGGCGGGCGGCCATCTCCCTGGCAACATCTTTCATTCCCCCCGGACCGAACGCGCTGAACAATTTTCCGCCGGTCTCCGAGGCAAGGTACCCCAGCTCCTCGCCGGGTTCTGCTGAGCCGAATACCACAGGATACAGGGCAATCGAATTGTTGCGGAGATAGGCCGCAAGCTCCGTCAGGGAATACGGAGTAAACGGCGTGCCGCTCAGGGTGCCCGTGGTGAAAAACACGATTGCCCGTCTGGCGCCGGAGACAGAGGTCAGGAGCTCGTCCCCTGCCATTCGGATGGCGGCGGCCATTTTCCACTGGGAAGCAGGCCGGTCGCTGAAGGCCTGAGAAACGAATCGCAGGCGCGTCTCCCCGAACTCCGCTTCCTTCTCAGGGGACTCGCCCGCTGAGATCGCCTTGATTCGTCCGTTTTTCGTCACCAGGTCGTAGAGGTCCGCCGCTGCGCGCCTTGCATCGCCCATGGAAGCCTCGAACGCGGGAGACCGCTCGATGACCAGGGACACGTCCGTCGATTTCACATCGGTATTCGCAAGAGCCATGACCGTCGAACCGACGGAAAAGCGATTCTCCGTGACGATGAAATTGTCGATACCCAGCCCTACCACGGGTTTGCCCAGCCTTGTTTCCACGGAGATGTCGGCGTATACGTCGGGGAACTTCGCCGAGTTGATCCGGTCCACGTGCACGAAGAGTCCCGCGTACAGAGACGTGGTATCGGTGAGGAGAACGATCCTGCTTGCGTCGAAGTCAGCGCCGAGAACCTGGCCGTTGGAGGTGGACACCTGCTGGACAAGTCGCTTGGTGTGAGCGCTCGTGTCACCCAGCGTTGTCCAGACCTCCTTCTCCACGTCGCATTCCCGGATGGTGTTGGCATCCGCGACAAGCAGCTGGCCGTCGGAGGTGAAAGAGATGCCTTCGGGCCCTGCCAGGACGTCCTCCCCGATGGTGTTGAGGTAGTTTCCGCTCAGGTCGTAGATGACGATGCGCCGGGAGGACTTCTCCGAAATGTAGAGCCTGTCGTCGCGGACAGCGATCCCCGTCGGACTCTCGATTCCCGGGATTGCCTGAATGTATTTGCCGTCCAGGTCATAGCGCACCACTCGCGAGTTTCCCCAGTCCGTGACCCAGAGGTATCCCCGGCCGTCAAGCGCAAGGTACTGCGGACCGACAAGCATCCCGTCGCCTTGTCCCGTGCCGCCGAACGTGGTGATCTTGTCCCCGTCCGGTTTGCATTTGGCCACGCGGTTCGCCCCGTACTCCGACACGAAAAGGATCCCGTCATCGGTTTCCTGGACGTCGTAGGGATGGTCAAAACCGGCAACCCCGCCGCGAAGGACGGCGACGAGCTTGAAGTCTCCGTCGAAGCGCAGCACCTCGTTCGATGCAAACGCAACGACCCAGAAGGTCCCGTCGGCTCGCGCGCGAACGCTCGTGGGCCTTTTGAAGGCGTGTCCGCCGGCGACGTTGCCGTTGAGCTCCGCGGAAACCACCCATTTGGCCTTGTTGTCCAGCTCCCGTCCCAGGCCGCGCCGCAGTCCGATAACCGTTATCCAGTCGCGAAGGAGCGCATCCCCGGCGTTCGACGCCACGAGCTGGTTCCAGGTCCTGATTGCTTCCTGCTCAAAACCGGATTTCCACAGGGTACGACCCAGCCATCGCTGGGCCAGGGAGTTGGACGCCTTGTAGCTGATTGCCTTCTCGAAAGAGACGAGGGCGTCGCTGTAGAAGCCGCGGTGGAATGCCTGTACTCCCCGACGAAGCTGCTCCGCCGAGCGGACCGCGTTGAAATCGAGGTTCTGTGCGGGAAGGACGACAGGCAGCAGGCTGAGGGAAAATGCAACCAGGGATCGCAGTTTCACAAAGCGAGTATAAGAGAATCAGGCGTACGTATCTACCGCGTGCGATGTGCTCGAGTTGGCGCCCGAGCTCAGCTTGATCTCTCCCTTGATGCCGAGATACAGGATGGTCTTGATCTCCTCCGCGTTCATGATCGGAAGGTCACTCATCTGAGGATTCGACACTGAAGGAAGAGCTACGCTATCCACCTTCATAGGCTCACTCCTGATCTGATTCTCGGAGGATTGAGTCTATTTAATGACAACTTTCTCGCCCTCGCCATACGCGAGTACGCCGTCCTTGTCTATGGGCTCGCTCCCGCACATCCCTGTGCTCGCTCGCCCTCGCCATCCATGGCTAGGCCTTCGTCGAATCCTTCAGGATTTCTACCAGCGCCCGCATGTGGGCGGCGATATCGCGATTCCCCGGCGCGAGGTCCAGCGCCCTCCTGAACATGACGCGCGCCTCATCGTATCCGCCCACGCGGAAGAGAGCCCACCCCAGCGAGTCAAGGTAGGCAGCGTTCCGCGGGGCCACCTCCACGGCCTGCCTGCACAACGTGACGGCCTTCTGCGGATCGATCTTCTCTTCCGCGTAGATAAAGCCCAGCGAGTTCAGCGCATTCGCATTCCTGGGCTCCATCTCCAGCGCTTTTTTCAAGGTCTCGATGCTTTCTTTCACTTTTTTCTGCGCATAGTAGACGAACCCGAGGGCGGCGAGGGCCTGGGATGACTGCAACCCCAGCTCGCTCACCTTTGTAAACTCGAACTCGGCAAGCTTGTACCGGCCCGTCACGGAATAGATGTACCCAAGGACCATGCGGGACTGCATGATATGAAGGAAGCTGAAGTGCGAGCCGACCACCTTTTCCAGGGCCAGGAGAGCGTCCTCGTAGCGGCCAAGCTGAGTCAGAGTCAGGCCCGTGTAGTAGTCCAGCTCCGGGGATTCGCCCGACTCGGCCTCCACTTCCTTGAGGGCCGCGAGCGCCTGCTCGAACCTGTGGGAGTGGTACAGCTTGACCGCCCGCTCGAACTTCTCGTTCATGTGAACCTCACCCTGCGATACCTTTCCTCGATGGAAACCCAGTTGCGCGGGTGCGCGTGGATGGGAGAGATTGAGATGCGACCCTCGGAAAGCACCTGGCAATCCGACCCCGCTTCGAAGTGGGCCTCGGGCACGGCCCCGTGAACGAAGCAGAACATGTCGCCGTTGGGCGCGCGGTACGTGTTCAGGCGGTCGCGATAGATCCTGCGGGAGGGAAACGTGATGACGGAGTCGACGTTCTCCGCGGCTCCGGCAGGAAAATTGATGTTGAGAAAATGGTCATCCGTCCACAGGTCGCGAAAGGTCTGCAGGTTTCGGAAGACAAATTCAGCCGCTCCCGAAAAATCGAACGGAGGGGCGTATGCTCCGAGAGAAATGGCTACGGAGGGGACTCCCATGAGGGCGCCCTGCCGGGCCCCTGCCGCGGTTCCCGAGAAAAGAATGTCGGTGCCGAGGTTGGGGCCGTGGTTGACCCCGGAGATGACCATGTCCACCTTGGGGGGAATGAGCCCGAGCAGGGAAACAATCACGCAGTCAGCAGTCGTCCCCCGGCAGGCGAACCTGTGCTCCCCCATGCAACGGGCGCGGATGGAATCCTTCAGGGTTATCGAGTGTGACCCGCCGCTCTTTTCGCTCTCCGGGGCCACCAGCCACAGCTCGTGCCGGGCCCCGAGGGTCTTTTCCAGCTGACGGATGCCTTCGCTGTGAATGCCGTCATCATTGGTCAGGAGGATCCTCATGGACGCTGCGCCCGGTTTTCGAGGACGCGGGCTCCCGGGGACGGCTTGCAGATGTAGATTTCAGGGTGGAATCCGAAGATGCGCTCGTACTGTACTATGTGCTCGCGATACAGGGGAATTGCCTCCTCTTCGATGAGTGTTACCGTGCAACCACCGAAGCCCGCCCCCGTGAGGCGGGAGCCATAGACCCCTTCTGTCTCCACGGCGCGCTTCACGAGCCAGTCCAGCTCCGGGCAGGAGACCTCGTAGAGATCGCGCAGGCTTTCATGAGAGCGGTTCATCAGCTTTCCGAACGTGATGAGATCTTTTTTCTTCAGCGCCTCCTCAGCCTCCAGCACACGCTGGTTTTCTTCCACGACATGGAGGCACTTCTTGCGCGTGCTCTCCGGGATGACCCCCATGCTGTCGCGCACGTCGTTCGCCGTGTAGTCACGCAGCGCTGTCCCAGGTTTCTTGACGGAGAGGATCTCCACGCACTTCCTGCATTCCTCCCGGCGCTTGTTGTACTCCGAATCCACGAGGCCATGCGGCACCTTGGAGTTGGTGATGAGGATTTTCACGCTCTTCAGCGCAAGGGGGACGAAATGATAGGTGAGAAACCGCGCGTCAAGGAGCATTGCGTGCCCTTCCCGCGCAAGGCGGGAAATGAACTGGTCCATGATACCGCATTTCACGCCGACGAACTCGTTCTCCGCGTGCTGCGCAAGCCGCGCAAGCTCCTCCCGCCCGATCTCGATCCCGTACAGCTCCTGGATGGCCACGGCCGTGGCGACTTCGAGCGCCGCTGATGACGAAAGCCCCGCGCCCTGCGGAATGTCCCCCTGGATCGTGATGTCCATGCCGCCCAGCGGATCTCCGCGCGCCAGGAACTCAGCGATAATGCCCTTGGGATAGTTGGCCCAGCGATCTTCCTTTCTGAAACGGAGGGTCGGAAGGGTGGCCCGTTTCCTGTCCTTGTAGTCGACGGAAAGAAAGCGCAGGTGGTTGTCCTTGCGGCGTGTAATGGCCACGCGGACGGTGAAGTCTATTGCCATGGGGAAGACAAAGCCGTCGTTGTAATCGGTGTGCTCACCGATCAGGTTCACGCGACCGGGAGCGCAGGCTATGATCTCAGGCGCCTTGCCGTACTCCTCGGCGTGGCTTTGCTTCACTTGATCCATGCATAACTCCCGCTGTTGAAAGGTTTTCCGGAATGGCGACAGTATAGACAAAAAGATAAAAGAATTCAATAAAAAGCTACAAAAATGTCGAAAATTGTAGAGGAATGGAAGATCTTCCACAGTTCCTACAGTACGGGCAGGTGGTCACCTTTGCCCCCCACGACAGGATCTTCGGCGTCGGCGATCCGGTTGGCGACAAGCCGATCTTCTACGTCATCGCCGGCCTTGCCAAGCTCGAGTACCCGCTGGCCTCTTCTACCTTTCCCCTGTGGGTCACGCCCGACAACCTTTTCGGGCTGGTGGAACCACTGGCGGAATGCGGCAGGCTCTGCGAGGTCCAGGCGAGAGAACGAACCATTCTCTACCAGTGGGACCTCGAGGGTTTCTACACTGCAGCCGGAGTCTCCTGGGAGCTCGCCCTTGCAGCAATCACGGGCCTGACGAGGGAGCTGCGGATCCTGAACGCTGAGTTCGGGGAGCGTCTCGGCCGGCGCGAGGAGGGCAGGTCGTAATGGAGTCCTACGAAGAGATCATGAAAATCGCCTTCCAGGCGGAGGAAGGCCTGGACTCCAAGGTGATGGAGAAGTTCGGCAGAAAGTTCCACGACAAGCAGATCCTGATCAAGGAAGGGGAAATCCAGCAGAAGATCTTCTGGATCGTTTCCGGCGAAGTCTACGTGACACGCAAGGTGGGGGAGAAATACCGCGTGATGGCCACTCTTGGCAAGGGTGAGCTGATCGGAGAGATGAGCTTCTTCGACAAATCCGTGCGCTCCGCAACCGTGATTGCCAAGGGGGATGTGGAAACCCTGGAGTTCACCAAGGAGAACTTCGCGGACATCTACACGGCAAGCCCGCAGTGGTCCCGCCGCCTCATGGTGTCCCTCGCGAAGCGGATCCGCTACATGGTGGAAAAGCTGGCGCATTTCTAGCCCTGGGAACTATATAGTCACGATCTTGTCCGCGCTCACTTCGTTGACGAATATGTTCCGATATCTGCCAGAATGATGCACTTTTGCCGCCAGGTTATACATGCCGGCGAAGAAGTAGATGATGTCCGCCATGTCGTCGCTCGCGCTCACCAGCGACCACCGGTACCAGCAGTCGTGGTCCTCCAGGATGGCCCTGTGTTTTTCGTCTTTTTCCAACTCACTATCCGTCTTCAGCCTGATCTCGTTCCGCAGGCCTCCGAACCATGACTTGCCCACGTGGAAGAGGCATAGCTTGCCTTTCTCATCCATGTAGTACAGCTCGTAGATGCCCGCCTCTGACGGGACCGATTTTACGATCTCGTACTTGTCGCTTTTGCGAAGCCGTGACCAGCTGACCGTGTAGTACGCGTCCTGCCCCCGGGTGAGCTTCGAAACGATCGGCTTCCTGTCCACTGCCCTACTCCTTGCCGAAGCTGAGAAAGTACCTTCCGCCGCGGGTGTGCAGGCGGCATCTCTCTCCGAACAGCCTCTTGACCGTGCCCGGGGTGAGCACCTCCTCGCGGCTGCCCCCTGCCAGCACGCGGCCATCCTCCAGGACGAGCACGCGGGAGAAGCCTTCCACAATCTCGTCCACGTGGTGCGTCACGAAGACAACACTGAGGTCCGGGCGGGCGGCAAGAAGCCCGGAGAGGGATTCGAGGAACTCCTCCCTCGCCCGGGGATCAAGTCCCTGGCACGGCTCGTCCAGGAGAAGAAGCTCCGGCCCGGCGGCCAGGGCCCGGGCAATCAGGACCCGCTGCCTCTCTCCCGTGGAAAAGTGCGAAAAACGACGATGAGCGAAGTCCTTCATTCCCAATGCTTCCAGCATGCTCAGGGCCGTTGCCTCCTCAGTGCCGGCAACCTCGTCGTACACAACGAGGCTGCCTTCCATGCCGGAGAGAACCACTTCCAGCCCGGTCATGAAGGGAGGGATGTCTGCCGCAAGGTCCCCATGAATCCAGCCGACCCTCTTCCGAAGCAAATGGAGGTCCGTCCTGCCGAGAATCTCTCCCAGGACCTCCATGCGCCCTCGTGATGGAAACCCGAAGCCCGACAACAGCCGCATGAGGGATGTCTTCCCGCTGCCGTTGCGACCGAGAATGATCCATTTCTCACCGCGACAAGCCCGCCACGTGATGTCGCTCAGGATCTGCCTCCCCTCGATGTCGAGGCAGACCCGCTCCAGGACCAGCACTGCACGCCCGTCCACATCGCCCACAGCCGGCTGTCCCCTCATACCGGTGTTATACCACGCGGTGAGGAGAAAATTCCCTCCCCGGGAGAATATCCTTATCTTTGCAGAAAGCGAAGACACAGGAGGACTGGATGCGAACGATCATGGATGGGGAGCTTACGTATCTGGGGCGGAAGATCGACACGGCTCCCTCGTCATTCGGCGAGCTCAGGTCCTCCAACGACGTGCTCCAGGATCGCAATGCCCTCATTCATCGCATGGATGAAGACGGGTACCTTTTCCTCCGCGGCGTGCTCACGCGGCACGAGGTTCTTGCGGCCCGCGAAGAAGTCCTCAAGAGGCTGGATGCTGCCGGTTTCATCGATCGAAGCCACCCCCTCATGGACGCCGTCCCGTCCGGGGATGTGCAGGACGGGCTCGTGCACAAGCTTGCCGCGAACAACAAGCCGCTTGAAAAGGTGATCTTTCACGGCCCCATGATGAGCTTCTACAGGAGCTTCCTGGGCGGGCCGGTGAGGCACTTCGACTATGTCTGGCTGCGGGCAAAAAGGCCCGGCACCACGGACGCCACGCCGCCGCACTACGACGTCGTGTTCATGGGACGCGGTACAAAGCAGCTGTATACGTCCTGGACGCCCCTGGAAGACATCCCCCTGGAAAAAGGCGGTCTCATGGTGCTGGAAGGTTCGCACAGGCAGGAAGAGGTGAAGAGAACGTACGGAGAGATGGACGTCGACACGTACTGCGCGAACAAGGCGGAGGCAAAAGCCATCGAGACCGGTGAGAAGCAGTGGGAGGACCGGGTGAACGGCGGGAAGTATTCCGGTGACGCGATAGGCGTCCGCGAACAACTGGGTGGCAGGTGGCTCACGGCTGAGTTCCGCGCCGGCGACGTGCTCCTTTTCGGCGTGTACCTCATGCACGCAAGCCTGGACAACCACAGCAGGGGATTTCGAGTGTCCACCGACACGCGTTACCAGCTCGCCTCTGAGAAAGTCGATGAGAGGTGGGTCGGAAAAAACCCGCCAGCGCACGGCCCCTCGGGAAAGGTCGGGGTGATCTGCTAGGCTTGATCGGCGTAGTATCCTCTTTCCATGGCCATCGTGACCGTTCGCTTCTACGAAGAGCTGAACGAGTTCCTTTCCCTTGAGAAGCGCAGGCACCCCTTCACAATTGACATACCCGACGGATGCACGGTCAAAGCCCTCATAGAAGACCAGGGCGTCCCCCATACCGAGATCGACCTTGTTCTTGCCAACGGTGAGTCGGTGGATTTCGCGTACCGACCAGCCGATGGAGACAGGATCAGCGTCTACCCCAAGTTCGAGTCATGGGACATCGGCTCCCTTTCCCGCGTGCGTCCGGTTCCCCTTCGCGAAATACGCTTTGCCCTCGACGTGCATCTCGGGAGGCTCGCGCGATTTCTGAGGATGTTCGGCTTCGATTCTCTCTACGGGAACTCCCTGGATGACGAGCAACTGGCACACATTGCCAGGTTGGAAAAGCGGATCGTTCTCACCCGGGATCGGGGGCTCCTCAAGCGGCGAAGCGTCACCCACGGCTACCTGGTGCGCTCGCTCATTCCCCGCGATCAGCTGTCAGAAGTGGTACGGCGGTTCGACCTCGCGCCCCGCATCGTCCTGGGGACGAGGTGCGTTGCCTGCAATGTCGTTCTCACGTCCGTGTCCAGGGAGGAAGTGCTGCCTCGTCTGCCGCCTGCTGTGGCCAGGGAATACTCGGATTTTTCCGCCTGCCCGTCATGCCAGCGGGTTTTCTGGCGCGGCTCCCACTGGCAAAGAATGACGGAGCTTGCCGCATCGCTCCGTCGGTAACTGGTCCTGACTCTTTCGACCCTTCGGGGGGAGTCTAGTCCTTTATGTTGTGCGCTCGCTCTGCTCGCGCTCAACGGGTAGACAGGTTCGGCCTTCGGAGCTTTAGTCCTTTATGTTGTAGCGCCTCTTGAAGCGCTCCACGCGGCCTGCGGTGTCCACGAGGTGCTGCTTGCCCGTATAGAAGGGGTGGCACTTCGAGCAGATTTCCACCTTGATGTCCTTGGCCGTGGACTTGGTCTGGATGACGTTTCCGCATGCGCAGGTAATTGTCGTCACTTCGTATCGGGGATGTATATCAGTCTTCATGATCATTTCCTCCACGTATTATACGCAACCAGGATTGCTTCGGGACTGGGAACCCGTCCGTCCATCCCTGGCCATGGTCGGCCTCTCGGACATCCTGTCCTCGGCCGACCTCCGCCATCCCTGGCTACGCATCCGTCACCGACGACGTATTCATCGATTTCAGGAAAGCCTCATTATTCTTGCTTTTCCTCATCCTGTCAATCAACAGCTCTATGATCTCGGCGTCCTCCATCGGGTTGATGACCCGGCGGAGCACCCACACCTTCTGCAGCTGCTCCTCGGTCAACAGGAGCTCCTCTTTCCGCGTCCCGGACTTCTTGATGTTGATGGCGGGGAAAAGCCTGCGGTCCGAGAGCTTGCGGTCCAGGATGACCTCCATGTTGCCCGTGCCCTTGAACTCCTCGAAGATGACCTCGTCCATCCGGCTGCCGGTCTCTATGAGCGCCGTTGCCACGATGGTGAGGCTTCCGCCCTCTTCGATATTGCGGGCAGCCCCGAAAAACCGCTTGGGCTTGTGCAGGGCGTTTGAGTCCACACCTCCCGAGAGGATCTTGCCGGATGTCGGAACGGTCTGGTTGTACGCCCGCGCCAGGCGGGTGATGGAGTCCAGGAGGATGACGACGTCCCGCTTGTGCTCCACGAGCCGCTTTGCCTTCTCGATGACCATCTCCGCCACCTGGACATGCCGCGTCGACTGCTCGTCGAAGGTCGAGGAGACGACCTCCCCCTTGACGTTCCTCTGCATGTCCGTGACCTCTTCGGGCCGCTCATCGATCAGGAGGACGATCACGAAGGCCTCGGGATGGTTTGCCGTGATGGCGTTGGCAATCCGCTGCATGAGGATGGTCTTTCCCGTTCGAGGCGGGGAGACGATCAACCCACGCTGCCCCTTCCCGATAGGGCAGAACAGGTTGATGATCCTCGTGGAGATTTCCTCCGTGGAAGTCTCAAGGTTGAGCTTCTCATCGGGATACAGCGGCGTGAGGTTGTCGAACGGAATCCGCGTCTGCGCAACGAGAGGCGGATCGAAGTTCACCGTCTCCACGCGCAGCATTGCGAAAAACCGCTCTCCCTCCTTCGGGGAGCGGATCTGGCCCGCCACGGTGTCCCCTGTCTTGAGGTTGAACAGGCGGATCTGCGATGGGGAGATGTAGATGTCGTCCGGCCCCGGGAGATAGCTGTAGTTGGGGGACCGCAGAAAGCCGTATCCGTCAGGGAGGATCTCCAGCGCGCCGAAGGCGTAGATGGCGCCGCCTTTTTCCGTGTGCGCCTTCAGGATCTGGAAAATGATCTCCTGCTTCTTCATGGAGATGAGCGCCTCGTGATTCACGCCCATCTTAGACGCCAGCCCCCGAAGGTCCGGCATGCTCATCTGGCTCAGGTCGTTGATGTGCAAGCGGTTGTCGCTCTGCGCGGGAACGGGAGACCTCGCTTCTCCCTGTACTCCGCTGACAACGCCCCCGGCGGTTGCCGGCGCGGAGGCCGCCGCGTACGCGCTTCCCGATGGGGGAAGATCCGCGCCCGGCGCTGCCAGCCCGTCGGCTGTGGAAACGGGGCCCGCTGCCGATTCGCTGCCCAGGTCGTCCGCCATGGCATCGGAACGCTCCTCATCCCCGTGATCGGGCTCTTTGATGAGCTCGACGCGAATCTTTCGGCGCGCAACGCGGCGTTTCGGCCGGTGCATGGAGGACTGGTCTGCGCGATTCTGACCGGGCCTGTTCTGCCCCTGCTCGTCCTGCTCCCCGTTCATGAGGGAATCGTTCGTGAACGACATCTCCCGAGGTGGCTCCGCCGGCTGAGGCTGTTCATTGTCCTGGTCATTCGTTCCCATGTGGTGCTCCGTTTAATTCCTGGCCCGTCGTGTCAATTCCTGGCCCGTCGTGTCAAATGTAAACGCGTTTTACGGATTAAGTTGCATGCAGGCCTTGGCTGGCTTCTGAAGACTCTTTATGGCCTAATATATTACCACTTCGTCCGGGTGTCAAGAAAGGCCCGGCCAAGGATGAGCGATTCGGCAAAAAGCATCGATGCCACCGCGCTTCGTCTTCTGATCATATCGCGGGAGCCGGAGAAGTTGAAGAGCCGGGCCACGCAGGCCCCGCCGCGGAGCGCCACTGCAACCCACACCGTCCCCACGGGCTTGTCTGCCGAGCCCCCGTCGGGGCCCGCAATCCCGGACACGCTGACAGCGACTTCTGCCTCGGACCGGGAAAGCGCGCCCAGCGCCATTCGCGTGACGGTTTCCTCAGACACGGCCCCGGCGCTTTCGATTGCCTGCCCGTTCACGTCGAGCATTCCGGATTTCGCCGTGTTGGAATAGCTGACGTAGCCGCCCCAGTACACCCGGGAGCTGCCGGGCAGGTCGGTCATGTACTTCCCGATGAGCCCCCCGGTGCACGACTCCGCCGTCACGAGGGTCGTGCCGCGGCTGAGAAGAGCATCGGTGAGAAGCTCCGCGGGGCGAGTCTCGCCCCTGCGCACACGCGTCGGGCCGAGCGCGGCGGCCAAGGACTCAAAACAGGCCTCGCGCTCAGCGAAGGTGCCCCCCCGGAGGCTGAAGACGATGCGGTCCTCATCCACCCGTGTCCCCCATTTTACATCGCCTTGTCGCGCGCCCCGCAGAGCCTCCTCCAGGTTGGACTCCGGCACCATCAGGGCCGTCCCCCAGAGAATGTCCCTGGCAGAGGCTCCGCCGAACCGCGCGCTGAGCAGGGCCACGATGCTCTGGGTGAACATGGGCCTGAGCTCCGAGGGCGGCCCCGGCAGCGCAATCACGAGCGCGGTGCCCAACGTGCCATGGAACCCCGGCGCGGTGCCGTTCGGATTGGGAACCAGCTCGAACCCCCGCGGCGCCGTGGCCTGCTTTCGGTTCGTGTCGGAAATCTTCCTGCCCTTGAACCTTTCCACCAGCCCGCCCCAGACCTCCTGGTGAAAGTCCAGAGGCACGCCGGCGGCTTCCGCGACGATCTCCCGCGTGAGGTCGTCAGTTGTCGGGCCGAGTCCGCCGGTCACGATGACCAGCGCCGCCTCCGCGGAAGCCCGCGCAAGCTCGTCGCGAAAAAGCGCCGCATTGTCCGGTATCTGCACTCCCCGGCACACGGAAAAACCCAGGGAGGTCAGCTCGCTTGACAGGTAGCGGATGTGGCTGTCCTGAATGATTCCCTCGGTCAGCTCCGTTCCCACGGAGAGAACGACGGCGGATTTTCCCTCACACACTCTGTGCGGATTTCTTCAGCTGTTCCACGGGTCCGGAAAAGATGTTGATGGCCTGCGGGTTCTTGATCATCTCGCATTTGCCCTCGAAAACCACCCCGTCTGCTATCTTGAGCTTGGCCGTTCGAATGTTGCCATAGACCTTGCCGCTGGAGAGCATTTCCAGCTTCTCCGTTGCCTCGATGTTGCCGTGGACCGTTCCACCCACCACCACTGACCCCACGCGGATGTTTGCCGTGATAGTGGCGCCCTGCTCTATGTACAGGAAACCCGAGGATATGATCTCCCCGGAGAATGTTCCGTCTATCTTCAGCGAATCGTGGAAACGCATCACTCCGTTGAACTCGGTCTCCCGCCCGAGCGTCGTGCTGATGCGTTCCGTGCTCTTATGGTCCTCGTTCTTTGCCATGTCCGGTCATCCAGCCGTCACTTGGTGGTCATCACGAAGACGCCGTCCCAGTCTTCGGGCGGCGGGTTGTCGATGTAGTACTTGCAGCGCTGGTAGTACACCTTGGACGGCCCGTCCTCGGGGCACGCCTTGAGAGCAAGCGCAAACGCATCACGCGCCTCGGCAAACTTCATGAGCTTGTACAGCTTCCTGCCTTCCGCGAAGTGCACGAGCGCCTGTTTCTTCTCCTCCGTGATCATTCGTCTTCCCCGTCCGCCTCGGCCTTCGCCTGCGCCCGCACGCGCAGATGTTTGCGGAGCTTCTTCTCCAGGTCGGCCACGGAAAGGTCGCCCCTCTTGAGCTTTTCTCCCTTGCCCTGGAGCTCCGCAACTTCCTCTTCCAGCCCGCGCAGCGACGCAAGGATCTCCTTGCTCTCTTTTCGAAGAGTTCCGAGGAGCTTTTCCATGTCCGCCGCGTTCCCGCCGTCTGTCTTCTCCGCCATTGCAAGAAGCTCCGCGATAGGCTTCCTGATATGCTGGGTGAAGAACATGAGCGAGCTGTTGAGCGACTCCACAACGGCAATCCGCTTCTCCCGGCGCAGGAGCTGGCGGGAGAGCTCGCGGCTTCTCAGCACTGCCCTGATCCTGGCCAGAACCTCGGAAAAGTTGAACGGCTTGGTGATGTAGTCATCCACGCCCTGCTCGAAACCTTCGATCCTGTCCTTCACCTCGTTCATAGCGGAGAACATGATGATGGGAGTGTTGCGGTAGCGGCGATATTCCGGGTCATGCTTGAGCATCCGCGTGACTTCCCATCCGGAGAGCTTGGGCATGACGTTGTCCAGGATGATGAGGTCGGGATTGCAGGCCTGGACCTTCTCCAGCGCCTCCTCCCCGTCAACCGCTTTCTCGATCTGGAAGCCGAGCTTGCTCAGCATGACGTCGAAAAACTCGAGGTTGATCGGTTCGTCGTCGACGATGAGGATCCTTCCCCTCAGTTTCATTCGTTCCTCTTGACGGCTATTTTGCTCTACAAAGGCACTGCTGTCAACGGCCGGCAGATCACGTGGCGTCTCCCCGACGTCCCCCGCGCCCGCCGGAGCCCGCAACGCGGCGTCCCACCCCGATTCCGAGCCCCGCGACGGTGAGCGCGAGCAGGAGCCACGGGAACCAGTCTCCCCACCGGGTGTACAGCGTCGTGGTCCCCGTGTAGACGGGGACCGTGCCGAAGAGATACCCCTCCGTGAACGGCGGCAGCGTGCTCAAAATCCGTCCGTTGGGATCGATGATGGTGGTCATCCCGCCGTTGGTGGACCTCACGACCGAGCGCCTGTTCTCGATGGCGCGGAAAACGGCCATTGTCATGTGCTGCATGGCGCAGGGCACGGAGAATGACCATGCGTCGTTAGTCATGTTCACGAGCACCTGGGCGCCGCGCCGGATGAACCCCCTGCAGAGGTACCCGAAAGTGTCCTCGAAGCAGATCGGCGTGGAAAATCGTACGCCGTCCGCGTCGAAGACCGTGTAGACTTTTCCCTTTTCCCAGAAATGCGTGTCCGCGTTCTTCAGCCACTGGTAGATTCCCGGCAGCTGTTTCTCAAAGGGGAACCCCTCGGTGAACGGCACGAGGTGGAGCTTCCGGTAGGTATCGACGCTCCTGCCCTTGTCGAAAAGGATGGCCGCATTGAAATCCACGCGGATCTCGTCGTTTTCCTCCACCCGCTTGAGCTCCCCGTCGTCATTGCCGACCACGTAGGGCACGGTCTGCGTATCCAGGAACGCCCGCAGCTCCTGGACAAGCCCGTAGGTCTGGTTGTCCGGGCGATAGCGGGTGTGCCAGTCAATAGCCGGCACGAAGGATGTCTCGGACCAGATCACGATGTCCGGGCTTTGCATGATCGCCTTTCTGCTCTGCCGCAGAAGAACATCCAGGGACTGGCGATATGCGTCGTAGCCGCCTTTCCAGGGATCCACGTCCTGCTGAACGAGGGCTACCTTCCACTGGCGCGAATGCGAGACGTCCACCGGTGCGGAAAGACCGTAGACGATCACCGCGGCAAACACGATGACATACAGGCCGGCCGGGGCAAGCCAGGCTCGCCATGTTTCCCTGAAATTCCTGACTCCCCGTGACAGCGCGTTGCCGATGAGAGCCGAGGGGTAGATGACCATGAGCGAGACGCCCCAGATCCCGAAGGTATCTGCCATCTGGATGAAAGGGATAAAAGGATACTGCGAGTAGCCGATGTTTCCGTACGAGTAGGCCAGGTAGCCGGTCGACTTCAGGAAGTATTCGTAACAGACCCACAAGGCAGATTGGAGGAGAAGACCCCAGGCGGGGAACAGCGTGTCCGCCAGCTTCAGGGCAGGCAGGACAAGAAGGAAATAGGCCGCGTAGATGGGCGGGACGACGACGAGCGTGAGAGGGTGGAACTTTCCCAGCCAGTAGTTGAACAGCGCATAGGAAAGGTAGCCGAAGAAGATGCCGTAAAACGGCGCTGCGCCCCACGACGCGCGGTGAACGACGGCAAAGAGAGGGGCAAGGCAGATGAAGCCGAGCGGAAACCAGCCCGAATCCGAGAGGAAGCTCGGGAAAGACAGGGCAAACAGGACGGCCGCGAGGACCAGCAGCCCCAGATCGACCAGAACCTTCGCGGAGGAGTGCTTCGAGGCGTCCGGGATCACTCTAGCTCCTCAGGTCCCAGACTTTTTGCTTCAGCTCCCTGCCCGGTCGGAAATGCGCGACGCCGTGGTCGCGGATGACGACGGAATCCCCCGTTTTCGGGTTCCTCGCCTTGCGTCCCTTGCGCGTGCGGATCTCGAAAGTGCCCAATCCACGCAGCTCGATGACCCGGTCGGCAAGCAGACCGGATTTGATCTGGTCGAAAAACAGATCGATGATCCGATGGATGTTCTTCTTGCTCGCCTTGACCAGCGGGTAGATATTTTCGACTATTTCGGCCTTGGAAAGCTTTTCCCTGGCCACGGTTCCTGCCTGCTCAGGCGTTCAGGCTGCCCAGAAGGTGGTGCATACGCGATTTCTTGCGGGCAGCGGTGTTCCTGTGATAAATACCCTTGGAAACAGCCTTGTCCAGATAGGAAGAGAGCTCGGTGAGCTTCTTCTGCGCATCGTCTTTCTTCTTGTCGCCCACCAGCTGGACGAAGTCCTTCACGAGCGTCTTGGCCCTGCTTTTGATCATCTTGTTCCGCAGACGCCTTTTTTCGCTCTGCCGATCGCTTTTTTCAGCCGAGAGATTCCTCGCCAAGTGACATCACCTCCACGCGGCCGCAATTATTGCAGTCGTAACAAGTTGTGAAGCTACTGGAAGGGACCGTTCCTGTCAAGTGGCACGCGAGGTCGGCCTCGGCCGAGCTCCGCCATCCAACCCCACGGGGTACCGCAGAGGGGCTACGATTTGTCATTTGGCGCGCGTTGTTATATCGTAAAACTATCGAGTGCAGTGATTGAGGAGGACCGACTGTGACCACAGCCCCGAAAGTGTATGACTTCCCCATGGCCCGGGTGGAGGACAAGCTGGTCTCCTTCCTGAAGAGGCAGCGCGGAGAGTCCACCATTGCGGACATGATCTCCGGAACGGCCCTGCCCAAGTACCAGGTGGAGCAGGCCGCAAAAGTGGTCCTGGACGAATACGCCGGCCGACTGAAGGTCACCGAGTCGGGGGAGCTTCTCTACTACTTCCCCGCGGGCATGCGGAGCACTGTCAACGGCTTCGGGCCTTCGCTCGCGCGCTTCTGGAAGACCTTCGCTCGCGGCGCCGCCCGGGTCCTGTCGTTTCTCTTCAAAGTCTGGATCGTCGTCATGCTCGTCGGGTACTTCATTGCCTTTGTGGCCCTCGGAGTGCTGGCGATGGTCGCTTCGGTTGCCGCAAGCGCTGCGGGCAGGGGCGGCAGGGATGACCGCTCCCGCGGCGGCGGGGGATTCGGCGGCATGTACCTTGCGATGTCGCTGCTCGATCTCATCCTCCGCATGTGGTTCTGGTCTTCCATCCTGGGTATGAATGACACCCGGCGCAAGGCGCGCGAAGGCCGCGCCTTCTACAAGTCCGTGTTCGGTTTCGTCTTCGGGGAGGGAGATCCCAATAAGGGGTGGGAGGAAAACGAGAGAAAGCACGTCATCTCCTACATCCAGACCAACAAAGGAGTGATCACCCTGGAGGAGCTCATGGCCCTGACGGGCCGGGAAAGCGATGACGCAAACGCCCTGATGAACAGGCTGCTCCTCGAGTTCGAGGGCGAGCCCGGCGTCACGGACAACGGGACGCTGATCTACACGTTCCCCGAGCTGATGCGGACCTCGGAGGGAGGGAGGGCCTCGGGATCCGCGGCCACCCAGAGTTATCAGTCAAAGCGCCCCGTGCCCTTTTCGGCCAACAAGCCAAGGACGAACGGCTGGATCATCTTCTTCAACTCGTTCAACCTGCTTTTCGGCACGTACTTCCTGGTGATCAGCATTACCCAGGGGGCGGCGGCGCTCGCAAGAACGGGACCCGCCTTCTACTCTTTCACGGGCAACCTGCTTCTCAACGCCGGCATCAATCCCGTGGGATTTCTGGCCATCGGGCTGGGGTTCGTGCCGGTGGCCTTCTCGATCTTCTTCTTCCTGATCCCGCTGTTCCGCAGAATCAGGCTTGCCCGGCAGAACGAGGCCATACGGACTGAGGCCCTGCGAAGGCAGGTCATCAGCCGTGTGCTTTCCTCCCCGTCCCGGGTCGATGCCGGTGACCTGCGGCCGCCGTTGGGCCTGGGGCCGGAACCAAAGAACTTCGCGGCCAACGCGCGGCGCATCCTGGATCGCGTTGCCGCCCAGCTCAAGGCCGAGCCCGTGGTCGAGGAAGGCACAAGCTCCTTTGCGTATCGTTTTGCCGAGGTGGAACGCGAGCTTGCGGACCTCGAGGCATACAGGAAAAACGTCGACGTTCGCCGCTACGACGTCGGGAAGACTGTTTTCGATTCCGGCGCTTGATTCCGGGCGTTTGACCTTCCGTGCCTATTTCCCAGCGTCCCCGGGACCCGCCCAGAGCCCCGAGCCCAGGGGCTTCCAGCCCGGCTCTTCCACCTTTACCTGTGCCCGCTTCCATCCCTCCAGGACGCGTCGGTCCGTCTCTGACCAGGGACGGACGCCCGAGGTGGCATCCGGCGCTTCCACGCAACAGCCCCCCACGGCCACTGCCATGGTGAGCGCCTGCTCGGGCGCCAGCCCCTTGTAGACCGACGCAAGGAAACCGGCAATCGTCGCATCCCCTGAGCCCGTGGTTCCGCTGATCTCAGGCACGTGAAAAACAGGGGTGTAAAGCTCACGGCCCGCCCACCCCGCAATCCCGCCCACCGCCGCAGGGCCTGTCCTCAAGTAGGCGCCGCGGTCCCCCATCTTCACCAGCACTGCCCCGGTCCCGGCAGATACCGCCTTTTCCGCGAGGCCGGACACCTCGCGGAGGCTGATCTCCCGCACGATGGCCTCCCCTCCTCCGCGCGCCGCAAGCCTGTCGAAGGAGGCCCTGTCTGTCATGTAGAGGAACTCCTCGACGCTGGGAACAAACAGATCCACGCCGGGGAGAACGCAGGAGAGGAAAGCTCCCCAGTCGATCTTTCCGGACGGGCTCTGGGGATCAGGAAGAGCCATGTCGAGAGACGTGATTGCGCCGCGGGACCGTGCCCGTTGGACAAGCCGAAGGAGCCGCCTGCCTCCATCCGACCAGATGCTCCGCATGAGCGGCGGATAGCCGAAATGGAAAAGAGCCGCCCCATCGAAAGCCGAATCCGGCACATCCTGGTCCGTGAACGTGTCGTTGGCCCCGGGACAGTGAAGGAAGATCCGGTCGATCCCCGGAGGTGAGATCACCACGCTGTAGGAAGTGACCTCGCCGGGAGCCGCGGTGATATCCCGCGCAAGCTCCGCTGCCGTTCGCTCAATCCGTCCGATCACGATCTGGCCAAAAGGATCGTCTCCCACCTTCGCGACCAGCCGCACGGGGAGGCCCAGCTTGTGGAGGCTCAGGCCGACGTTGGACACGGTGCCGCCTGTCGAGGTCACGGCGGCGCCCACCACGGAGAGCCGACCGGGCCGGAAATAGTCCTGCTGCCCCTCCACGAGCGGAAACGCAGGTATGATGTCCAGGCAGATGTGCCCGCAGACCACGATGCGTTCTTGACCTTTGCCAGTCATTGAATGCGATTGTGGCTCAAAAAACGTGAGCGTTCAAGAAGAGCCAAGAAAGTAGCGGCAGGATCGGGAGACCGGGCAGCCGGGGCACTCGGGCTTCGAACGGCAGTGCCTCTTTGCATGCTCCACGATCAGGGCGTGCATCTCGTTGTACAGCTCCGGGCGCCGGGGAAGAAGGTGATGAACTTCGTCCTGGATCTGGTCGTAGCTTTCCCCTCCCTCCAGGAGGCCCAGCCGCTCAAAGAATCTCCTTGTATAGGCGTCCACCACGAAAACCGGCAGCCCGAAAGCGTACAGGAGAATGGAATCCGCGGTCTCTTTCCCTATCCCCCACAGCGAAAGGAGCTGCTCCCGCACGGGAGCGAACCGCGGGGAAAGTGTGCCAGGACGGGAAAACGCCGCCGCGGCGGTCTTCAGCTTCTTTGCCTTCTGGTTGAAATAGCCCGAGGAACGGATCAGGCGCGACAGGAGCGACACCGGAGCATGCAGGAAATCCTCCGGCTGCATCACTCCGGCGCTTCGAAGCCTTTCCAGCGCCTTCTCCACGTTCGTCCACGCGGTGTTCTGCGTCAGGATGGCGCCAACCACTATCTCGAACCTCTGCGCCGTTGATCGCGGCCACTTGAAGCTCCCGGCGTGATAGCCTCGGGAATCAAAGCCCCTTTTCCCCGCCACGCTGGGAAGGGGCCACCAGCCCTGCGGTCCGTAGGCTGCGAGCAGGCGCGCATAGACCGAGCGAAGCGTTACGCTCATTCGCGTCTACCATGCGTCGTGTCCCGACGCGTCGTCGCCCACCGCGCCATCACCCAGCGCCTCACGGCCCACGCGGCAAGACCAAGGAGCAACGCTGCCATCACGACGGGAAACCAGTCTCCCCATCTGGTATAGAGGGTGAAACCGTTGCCGGGAAGGGGGACGTCTGCAACCAGGACGCTTTGCTCGTACAGGGGACTTCGCGCGGTGATCCGCCCCAGGGTGTCCACGACGCAGGTCAGCCCTGAGGCCGCGGCGCGAGCAAGGGGCCGCCCGTTCTCCACGGCCCGAAAGACGGCGTTTGCTGCGTGCTGCATGGCCTCCGTATCCGTGAGCGACCAGTAATCGTTGGAAAGGTTGAGGATGACCTGGGCTCCCTCCACAACGAACAGCCGCACGTCATTGGGAAACGAGTCCTCGAAACAGATGGGCGTGGAGAAAGTGAAAAGGGGATGATGGAAGACGACCCTCCGATCCCCCGGCTCCCAGAGGTAGGCATCGAAGCTCAGAAGAAACTGGTAGAGCCACGGAAGCTGCTTTTTGAACGGGAAATACTCGGTGAACGGCACGAGATGGATCTTGTGATACGTCTCGACTTTCCGTCCCGTGGGGGAGAAAAGCACCGAGCCGTTGTAATCCAGGCGTTCCTGGACGCCGTCGCGGAGGGCGAACTCGTAGTCATCGTTGCCCGTGAGAAGCCATTCCCCGATCCCCCGCTGATACACGAGGAAATCCCTCACGAGCGCGGCAAGCTCGTATTTCGCGGGATCCTCCGTGCTCCACCGCCTGATATTGGGAACAAATGCCGTCTCCGACCAGGCAACGAGGTCCGGCCTGCTCGGGAGCGCCCGAGCAGTCAGGCGCTTGAGCGTATCGAAGACGTCGCGGTAATTGTCCTTCCTGGGATCCGCGTTCTGCTGCACCAGGGCAATCCGCACGGTGCGGCCGCTCGCGTTCTCGCCCCCGGCGTGCGCTGCCGCATCCATCCAGATCCGAATCGCACCCCAGCCGAAGGAAGCAACAAGCACGGCGGCCAGGGCCGTCAGCCGGGGCCCAACCTCTTCGCGCCGCCTGCAGCCGCGCGGAAACGTACCAGGCAATCACGCTGTTTGTGAAGGTGACGAAAAACGTGACACCCCACACTCCGGCCAGGGAAGCGATCTGGATGAGCGGTATGACCGCATATTGCGATGTTCCGAGCATCCCCCACGGGAAGCCGAGGAAGCCCTGCGAGCGCACCCAGTCGAACACGGTCCACGCTGCCGGAAAAACGAGGAAGCCAAGAGCCCGGCTTCGGTGCAGGAGCGCAAGGCTGATTGCCATGAAGGGCACATATTCCAGGAGGGTGACAACGGTGACGAACTGGAGTGTGAGAAGGTTGAAGGTCCCCAGCCAGAAGTTGGAGATCATCATCTGGATCACGCCTGCCAGGGTTCCATAGAAGATGCCTGCCGGCAGGCGTACGCTCTGGAGGACCACGAGCAGGGGGACCAGGCATACCCACGCCAGCACCGGGATGCCCTGCGTCTGCACAAACGAAGGTGAAGAAAGCGCGTACAGGAAGCCTGAGGCGATGGTCAGGGGCAGCGCCCATGCCTGCACTGGGGGCAAAACGCGAATGCCCGCGACGGCCCTCTTCCTGCGCGACCTGACATACCAGAGCGCCGCCGCATCCGCGGCAAGGAGCGGCAGATAACGCAGGCAGGCGTCGAGGCGCTCCTGCGTGCTGTTGGGCGCGAGCCGCAGGTTGCCATGAGACGCCATGAAGCGCTGAACATAGTCCATGTTCGCGTTCGTGGCGTAGATGTAGGAGAAAAGAAAGAGGATCAGCCCGAAAGCGAAGAGGATCTCAGGCACGCGAAGAAGGAGGAATGACGACCCCCGTGCCCGCTTGAGAACGAGCGCCCCCGCGGCCAGCGCGTGGAGGAGGAGAAGGCACGCGTACAGGTACTGACCCGCCGTCATGCAGTTCGGTCTCTCAGCTCAGAACGACGCGGAAATACCTCTTTTTCCCTGCCCTCAGGAGGATCACCCCCTCCTCAGCCGAGTCGGCGGACACCACGGCGTTGATGTCCGTCACATTCTTCCTGCTCACATATGCGCCGCCCTGGGTCACAAGACGGCGCGCGTCGCTTTTCGTGGCGCACAGGCCTGTCCTGACGAACAGGTCGACCACCGGGATCCCCTTCTCGATCTCGCCGAACGGCACCGAGATGGAGGGCACCCCCGACATGTCGGCGCCGTCCGCCGTCTCGAATGCGGCGCGCGAAGCTTCCGCGGCTTCCTGCGCCGCTCCCGTTCCGTGCACAAGGGAGGTTATCTCCATGGCCAGAGTCCGCTTTGCATCGTTGATCCGCTGATCCTTGAAGGAGCACATTCCCCTGATGTCCGGGACCGGCAGGAAAGTGAAGCGAAGGAGAAACTGCTCCACGTCGGCATCCGGCACGTTCACCCAGAACTGGTAAAACTCGTAGGGGCTCACCAGGGCAGGATCGAGGAAGAGCGCTCCTCCCTCAGACTTGCCCATCTTCTTCCCGTCAGAACGGGTCACGAGCGGCGAGGTGAGCGCAAATGCCTCGACGCCCTCGATGCGGCGGATGAGATCCATGCCGGCCACGATGTTGCCCCACTGGTCATCTCCGCCCATTTGAAGACGGCAGCCGTGGCGCCGGCAGAGGACAAGGAAGTCGTACGATTGGAGGAGCTGGTAATTGAACTCGATAAAGGAAAGTCCCGTCTCCAGCCGCATCTTGTACGTCTCGAACGAGAGCATTCGGTTGACGGAAAAGTGCACCCCGATTTCACGGAGGAAGTCGATGTAGTTCAGCGGCGCAAGCCACTCCGCGTTGTCCAGCATGAGCGCCTTGCCGTCCGTGAAATCCAGGAATCTGCCGATCTGCTTTCTGAACAGCTCCGAGTTTGCGTTGATCGTCTCCACGGGGAGGATCTTCCGCATCTCCGTCTTTCCCGACGGGTCGCCGATCCGGGACGTGCCCCCGCCCACAAGGGCGATGGGCCTGTGGCCGGCCCGCTGAAGGTGAGCCATGGCCATGAGCTGCTGCAGATGCCCGGCGTGGAGGCTCGCCGCCGTGGGATCGAACCCGATATAATACGTGACACGCTCGGAGTCCAGGAGCTTTCTGAGACCTTCCTCGTTGGAGCACTGGCTGACGAACCCGCGTTCCTTGAGCGTGTCGAAGACGCCGCTCACGCCTGTTTCCTCCCGTCGGTCCCGGCCGCGGGACGCTTGTATTCCTTGATCGATTTTCGAATGGTCGGCGCGATCTCCGCCATCTTCACGCGCACTTGCTCCATGGAATCCCTGAACCGGACGGTCACCGTCTGGTCCTCCTTGGTCTGGTAGTCCACGGTCACGCAGAAGGGGGTTCCCACCTCGTCCTGCCTGCGGTAGCGCCTGCCGATGGCCCCGCTTTCATCGTAGAAGGTACGAAACTCCTCGGCCAGCTCGTCGGAAAGCTTGTGAGCGATCTCAGCCAGCCCGTCTTTTTTCACGAGGGGAAACACGCCGACGGTGGTGGGCGCAATCCGGGGATGGAATCGCAGCACGACCCGCTTTTCCCCCTCCACGATCTCCTCGTCGTACGCGTCAGCCAGGACGACGAGCACTGTCCGCGTGAGGCCGGCCGATGTTTCGATGATGTACGGAACGTAGCGCTCGTGGCTCTGTTCATCGAGGTACGTGAGGTCTTTCCCCGAGTACTCCATGTGGCGCTTCAGGTCGTAATCCGTGCGGTTGTGAATGCCTTCCAGCTCCTTCCACCCGAAGGGGAACTCGTACTGGATGTCGAAAGCGAGCTTGGCGTAGTGGGCAAGCTCGTCGGGCCCGTGCTGGTGGAAGCGAAGCTTTTCCGGTCTGATCCCCAGGTCGATGTAGTACTGGAGCCTCCTGCCCTTCCAGTGCTCGAACCACTTCGCGTCTTCCGATGGCTGGATGAAGAACTGCATCTCCATCTGCTCGAACTCGCACGTGCGGAAGATGAAATTCCTGGTCGTGATCTCATTGCGGAACGCCTTCCCCACCTGGGCGATGCCGAAGGGGATCTTCACGCGCCCGGTCTGCAGGACGTTCTTGAAGTTCACATAAATCCCCTGCGCCGTCTCGGGCCGCAGGTAGATCAACCCGCCCTCGTCCTCCACCGGCCCCATGTGCGTCGTGAACATGAGGTTGAACTTGCGCGCCTCGGTGAGCTGGGTGGCGCCGCAGTCAGGGCACTTGTGCGTCTTCATGTTCTCTTCCGGAATCTGGTCGGCCCGGAAGCGGTGCTTGCAGTTCCTGCAGTCGATGAGCGGGTCGGTGAAGTTCTCCACGTGTCCCGAGGCTTCCCAGACCTTCGGGTGCATCATGATGGCCGCATCGAGCCCGACGATGTTGTCGTTGAGCTGGGTCATCTGGCGCCACCAGAACTCCTGGATACGCTTCTTGAGCTCCACGCCCATGGGGCCGTAGTCCCACGCGGAGGCAAGGCCGCCGTAGATCTCGCTGGACGGGAAGATGAACCCCCGTCTCTTGGTGAGGGAGACAAGGGTATCCATGGTAACCTGCTCGGCGCGGGCTTCAGCGTTTTCCGCCATCGTTCAGCTCCTTCCGGAATACTCGGCGAGCACGGAGATCGCTCTCGCCATTCGGGCGCGCGCCCGCGCCGCTCCCAGCGCCTTGATGCTCCCGAAGAGCGGCGGGGAGACTTTTGCGCCGGTCACCGCGATTCGAACCGGCATGAGAAAATCGCCCAGCTTCATGCCCGATTCCTCGGCCAGCGCGCGAAACCTCTTCTCCGCCTCTTCTCCGAAATCGGAGAGCTGCCCCAGGAGAGCGTCGGCCTTCTTCAGGGAGTCCAGTGCCTTTGCAGGCTCGGTCTTTTTCGGGATGAGCTCCTGCGCGGAGGGCGGCGCCGGGTCATCGAAGAGGAAGCGGACCATGCCAGGGACTTCCGAGAGCAGCCTGACCCGTTCCTGGATCAGCGGGGCTATCTGCCTGGCAAGATCCTCATCCGCGGCGAAGCCCGCTTCCTTGAGCACCGGCATGATGAGGCGGGCAAACTCCTCGGGGGTCAACTTTCTCATGTAGCTGCCGTTGAACCAGTCCAGCTTCTGGTAGTCGAACACGGCGGGGGCCTTGTTGATCTTCTCGAGGCTGAAAAGCTTCTCCATCTCCGCGAGAGTGAAGAACTCCCGCGAGTCGTCGTACGACCACCCCACCAGCGCCACGTAGTTGAGCAGCGCCTCGGGAAGGTACCCGAGCCTGCGGAACTCCCGCACGTTGGTCGCGCCATGGCGCTTGGACAGCTTCTGGCCGTCTTTGCCCATGACCATGGGAAGATGGCAGAGCTTTGGCGGCTCCCAGCCGAAAGCCCGGTAGAGGATCATGTGAAGCGGTGCCGACGGGAGCCACTCCTGCGCACGCATGATGTGGGTGATCCTCATGAGATGGTCATCCACGACGTTGGCCATGTGGTAGGTCGGGAAGCCGTCCGACTTGATGAGCACAGGATCAGGATTGATGTCCGAGTTTTCAACGCTGATGGAGCCAAGGAGCTCGTCCGTGAAGGAAGTGGCTCCCTCGAGCGGGACTTTCAGCCTGACCACGGACGTCACCCCCGATGCCTCAGCCTGGCGCCGCTCGGTCTCACTCAAGGCGCGGCAATGCCTGTCGTAGCCCTGTCCCGATTTCGCCGCCGTCTGCTCCTGCCTGAGCTTTGCCAGACGCTCCGGGGTGCAATAGCACCTGTACGCGTGCCCTTTGTCCAGCAACTCGGCGGCGTGTGCCGCATAGATCTCAACCCTCTGGGATTGGAAGTACGGCCCGCAGCCTCCCCCGACATCCGGTCCTTCGTCCCAGTGGAAACCGAGCCAGGAGAAAGTATCGTAGATATCCTTGAGAGCTTCCTCCACGTACCTCTCCCTGTCCGTATCTTCGATGCGCAGGATGAACGTGCCGCCCTGCGATCGCGCGAAGAGGTAGTTGTACAGCGCTGTTCGCACACCTCCGATGTGCTGGAAACCCGTTGGGGACGGCGCATAGCGTACTCGGACACTCACGTGAGGAAGCCTCCCGATGTGGAAATCGAATGAGGCATTATAGTGACGCCGACTCCGGGGGTCAACGAGCGCTGACCTCCGGGACTCGGGACGGGAAGACCGCCGACGCGCTTTTCAGCGTATCTTCTCCAGCGCATCCAGCACAACGCCGGGCGTGAGCAGCTCAGGAAGAAGAACGGGCTGCGTCGAGCCCCGGGGATACAAGGCGTACACCGGCACGCCGGCCCGGCCCAGGCCGGCGAGGGCCCTGGCGATGGTGTCATTGCGGTCGGTCCAGTCGGCGCGCAGGGTTGCGACGCCCTTCTCCTTGAAAGCCCGCAGCACATCAGGGTTTCCAAGAGCGACAGTCTCATTCACCTGGCACGTCAGGCACCACTTGGCGGAGAAGTCGACGAACACCGGTGTGCCGGCAGCCTGAAGCTGGGAGACACGCTCCGGCGACCAGGTTTCCCAGGGTCCTGCGGCGACCGGGTCGGAGGGAGGCGCAGGGGCCGTCGCGGACCTGACAGCTGAGAATGCCGTTGCGCCAACGATGAGCACCACGGCCAGGGCGGAGGAAATCACTCGGGAACGGAGGCTTTTTTCCAGACCGCCCCAACGGCCGAAAATCCATGCCCCCAGGCCGGCAAGGAGAAGCGCGGAAAGAAGCGTCATGAGCGCGGGGAACCCGGCCAGCGTCTCCAGCACGTACATCATCCAGATGACGGCTCCCAGCATGGGAAAGGCAAGGATCTGGCGCAGCGTCACCATCCACGGACCCGGCCGGGGAATCCGCGTGATGAGGCCCGGCAGGGCCGAAAGAACGACATACGGAGCCGCGAGACCCAACGCAAGGGCGGTGAAGACACCGAAGCTCGCCGCCGGGGGCTGCGTGAGGGCGTACCCGAGCGCGCCTCCCATGAAGGGCGCCGTGCACGGTGTTGCAACCGCCGTGGCAAGGAGGCCGCTCAGGAATGATCCCGTCCCCCCCTGGGGAGAAGAAGCGGAGATGCGGACTGGGAGACGAAACTCGAAGACGCCCAGGAGGTTCAGGCCGATCAGGAAGAAAAGAGCCGCCGTGACGGTGACGACAGCGGGGCTCTGAAACTGGAAGCCCCAGCCAAGAAGCTGCCCGCCTGCCCTGAGGCCGACAAGGATGGCGGCAATCGCCCAGAAAGAGACCAGCACACCGGCGCCGAAAAAAAGACCGTGCCGCAGGGAGCTTCCGGCGCCCTCACGGGAGTTTTTGACAAACGACAGGACTTTCAGGGAGATGACAGGAAGCACGCAGGGCATGAGGTTCAGAATGAGCCCACCAAGGAACGCAAGAGTCATGGCGACAAGAAGACCAGCCGCGGTGCTTCCCGGCTCGGCCGTTTTCGGGCCGGTAACCGACGCAGTGACTTCGACCCCGCGAAGGGCCGTCGGTCCCTGGAGGACGAGCACTCCCTGGATAGTCTTCGCGGACGCCTGTTTTGACGGCTGCAGGTCGATCGTCAAAGATGAGCCAGATACGCGCGCGGTCTGCGGGGCTCCGTCAGCCAGGAGACCGGCTTCCGCCGGCGCAAACCACGGCCGCATAGCGCTGTCAATGGAGAGGCCGTGCACATGGAGAAGAATCCTGCCCTGACTTCGTTCGGCCGTGAGCGTTACCCCGGGGATTGATGAAGGAACGAGCCGCGAGGCGTCGCGGAAGGATGCAGCCCAGCGCGGATCCGGGGCCGGCGGCCCAGACCTCACGGGCAGCCGGATCTCCAGGTCAGCCTTGCCGGGGGTGCATTCTATCCTGCACGCAAGCCAGGTAACATGCGCCCGCAGGATGACCTCCTGTCGTGTACGCTGGTCAGCGGGGGGGGTGATGCGGGCAAGGAGGAGAACCTCATGCTCGTAGCCGTAGGAGACCAGTCCCTGGGAGATGAACCTCTGGGGGGCCGGCCACATAGTGTCGCTGACTGAGTAGCCTTTCGGCAGGTCCCAGGCGAGGGTCGTCGGCAGACCCGTGTCTCCAGGATTCTTCCAATAGATATGCCAATCCTGGTCCATTTGGAAGCGCGCCGCTACCAGGAACGGCGTGCCAGGGCGTATGGAAGCGTCCTGTGCCACCAGCCGTGCTTCCACGTGCCCCGCTGGCTGCGCACAAGCCTCTACCGGCAGAAACACCGAGCCGAGAAAAACAGCTAAAGCGAGGACCGCCTTCGTGCTCACATATCCCACGTTATGCCAGTTGATCAATTCTGACAATGACAATAATATAAATATGATAGGGTTCGGGGGTACCCGTTCGGAGGGTACTCCGACAGGAGACAGATGAGGATTACCACAAAGGGACGCTATGGCCTGCGCGCCGTCATCAACCTTGCAATGGCGCGCCATAATCGCCCCATATCGATCAACTCAATTGCAACCGAGGAGAAGGTATCCTCCGAGTTCCTGGAGCAGATCTTCTTCAAGCTGAAAAAAGCCGGCCTCATCAGGTCCATCAGGGGGCCGGGCGGTGGCTTCGTCCTCAACAGGAAGCCCGACGAGATCTCTGTCGCCAACATCCTGGCCGCTGTCGGGGAAATCCGGGGGCTGACGCCCTGCACGCTCCGACGCAAGACTCTCTGCGACCGTCCCGACCCCTGCCCTTCCCACGAGATCTGGGTCGGACTCGAGAAGACAATGGAAGACTACCTTTCCAGCGTTACCCTGAAAGACATCATGGAAAAGAACGGAAAAAAGTACTTTGCAAAGCTTGGCGCAGGCCAGGACTTTTCCATCTGAGCACGCTCCATCCGTACCCGCTTCATCAAGAGCCGCTTCATTTGTACCCGGCAAGCACGGACTGTTCGATCCGGTTGTAGATCTGACCCTCCATTCCAAGCTCGTAGGCCAGGTCGAAGCTCGAGTAGCGCGACCTGAGCAGGCGCACGTTGCGGCACGGCAGGAGGCAAAGCGCCGTGCTGATCCCCAGCTGGGCCGGTGAAAACGGGAAATCAAGGGTCTCAAGAACCTCCACGCCCGAGGCAAGCTCCTGAACGGCGGGAAGGGCGAGGTCCAGGATGACCCGGCGGGAAGCCTCGAACCTCTGGAGCCGCTCGGAGAGAGTCTGACGGTTGAACTTCCGGGTGGACATCTCCGTGTGGACTTTTTCCCTGAAGGGCTGCAGCCCAGGCTCGATCTCCTGCCAGGGCTTTTCTGAATCGAAGATGTGCAGCCGTTGCTTTGTCTCGGGCCGGGACTCCGCGAGGGACTTGTAGAAGGCCTGGTACCCGCCCAGGATCATCCTGCTGGCAACGCCCACCAGGATTCCATGCAGGTCGAGGCGCTCCACCGGCACCGCGTCGGCAATCTCCCAGAGGTGAGCAATTGTGTGCTCCGCGGAAGCAGCCGGACGCGAGCTTCCCATCGCCTGCATGGCGAAGCCGCTCGTGAGAACGGCATCCGTGAGGGTTGCCGCGGCCTCGCGGGGGTTCCCCTGGAGGCGACGCGCCGCGGACAGGGCGGCGTGGGCCGATTCCATGGAATATCCCGAGATCATGGAGCAGAAGCGCTCTCCTGTCATGATTCGCGAGAGGTTCCAGTCGAGCTGGGCGATGAACTTTGCAAGAAGATCGCCGAGCCCGGCCAGGACCATTTCTCGTGGGGCCTTCTCGATCACCTCCAGGTCGCAGATGACTGCTTCCGACACGCGGGCAGGGACGGAATTATGGAAACCTCCAATGTGGATGGAAGCCGTTGCGGACGTGAACGCATCCACCGAGCCTGCCGTGGCCACACACCAGTTCGGCACTCCTGTCTCCAGGGACACCTTTTTCACCAGGTCGCTGATGACCCCGCTTCCCACGGAGATGAGGAGGTCCGGCGAACCGGCCCTGACCTCCCCCGCCAACTCATCGACAAGCTCCACACTCGGAACCGGCCGGGGCTCCGCGGGCAGAATGCGCGAGAGAACTCGTGCTGCCTTGAGCCGGGCTTTCCACTGGGCGCCGGCGGCATGCTCCGTGTTTTCATCGCTCAGCACCCAGACGGTGACGCCGGCGCCCCGCTCGCTGGAAAGCAGGGACGCGCCGCGCTGGAGGGCGCCTGCTTCCGCGACAACGTGCCTGGTCGAGATGGCGTGCACTGCTCCGCATTCGCAGGAGAGGCGTCCCTGGGAATCGAACCGCGAAAGAAAATCCTGGAAGATGGGCTTTTCCACGGGCAGGAATATACCCGAAGAATCCTATTTGCTGTATCCTAGACATGGAAGTCGGGGGCGAACGAGTACAGGGATGTACGGAAGTGAGCCCATAGTGGAAAGGATGGCACATGGCGACGGGGAACGGGAGCACGACAGCCAGGCTCTCAGAGAGCGAGATCCGATCGATCATCGAAGCCGGGATCCCGCGTGAGCTGACCGACGGACGGCGCGTCCTCGTGCTCACCCCGGACCCGACGCGGACCTGTCCGCTTCCCCTCATGGCCAGGATCGTCAGGGACATCGTCGGAACGCGCGCGTCGCGGCTGGACTTCATGGTGGCCCTGGGCACTCACACGGTCCTCACGGACGAAAGGATCGATGCCCTCTTCGGCATCCCCCGGGGCACGAGGCAGATAGTCTTTTCCGGCAACAGCTTCTTCAACCACCGCTGGGATCTTCCCTCCACCCTGCGAAAGATCGGAACCATTTCGGCTGACCGGATCGACACGCTCTCCGGCGGGCTTTTCCACGAGAGCGTGGATGTCGTCATCAACTCCGCGGTTTTCGATTATGACCTCATCCTGATCCTGGGTCCCGTGTTCCCCCATGAAGTCGTGGGGTTCTCCGGCGGGAACAAGTACCTTTTCCCGGGCATATCGGGAGGGGAGTTTCTCCACTTCTTCCACTGGCTCGGTGCCGTCGTGACATGCCCCGAAACCATCGGCTACAAGGCGACGCCTGTGCGCGCCCTTGTCGACATGGCGGCCACCATGGTCCCGACGCCCCGCGCGTGCCTGGCCATGGTCGTGCGGCCTGACGGGAACCTGGCAGGTCTCTACGCGGGAACCCCCGAGGAAGCGTGGTCCGCAGCCGCGGACCTGTCCGCACGCATCCATATCGTCTACAAGGAAAGGTCTTTCCACACCGTCCTGGGACGGGCGCCCGAAATGTACGACGAGCTGTGGACCGCCGGGAAAGTGATGTACAAGCTGGAGCCCGTGGTGTCCGAGGGCGGATCTCTCACGATATTTGCGCCCCACGTGAAGGAAGTCTCGCGTACGTGGGGACGCTACCTGGAGCGCATCGGCTACCACGTGCGGGACTGGTTCCTCGGACGCATGGAGCAGTTCCACGACATCCCGCGGGGCGTGCTTGCCCACTCCACGCACGTGCGCGGGATCGGCACCTGTATCGACGGCGTGGAAAAGCCTCGCATCGACGTGGTCCTGGCAACGGGAATCCCCGAGGAAACCTGCCGCAGGATCAACCTCGGCTACCGGGACCCCTCTTCGATCAGGGTGGAAGACTACCAGGGCAGAGAGAACGAGGGAGTGCTCTTCGTGGATCACGCGGGAGAAATCCTCCACCGGCTGGCAAAGGACCGGACCGCGCGCAGCTCATGAGCCGCAAAGCGCTCATCCTGGACTTCGACGGCGTCATCTGCGATTCCATCGACGAATGCTTCGTCTGTTCGTGGGCGGCCTACTTCAACCTCTACCTCGGCCGCCGCCCCTCCTACATGCCGGTAACCCTGCGCCGGGATTTCGCCCGTCTTCGGCCGCTTGTCAGGGACGGGGCGGACTTCATGCTCATCCAGGAGATGCTGGACAAGGGGGCCGGCGCGTCCAGCCAGTCAGAGTTCGATGCCCTGGCGCGGAGGGCGGGCGAGCAGAAGATGCGCCTCTTCCACGAGCTTTTCTACAAGGCCCGGTCCGAGATGCTGGAAAAGGACAGGGAGTCATGGCTTTCCCTGAACAGGATCTATCCCCACGTGATGTCGGCGTTTTCCCTTTTTTCCAGCGGCGCCCCGGTCTACGTTCTCTCCACGAAGAAAGCCGAGTTCATCGCGGAAATCCTCTCCGCGCGCGGAGTCGCGATGCGGCGCGACAGAATCCTGTACAGCGGCTCGGAAAAGAAAGTCGATATCGTCGCCAGGGTAAGCGCGGAGGGCGGCTTTGCGGAGACGATGTTCGTTGACGACCAGATAGACCATCTCCTTCGGGAAGGAGCGGCCGTGGGAAGGGAAACGGATAACGGAACCCGCATCAAGGTCTTCCTGGCAACGTGGGGATACATCAAGGAGGAGTGGCTGCGCGAGCCCCGGCGTGTTCCGACAATCACTCCCGAGGAGTTTCTTGCCCTCGTCCAGCGGGAGTTTTCGTAAGGCTGGAGCGGGGACGCAGCAACCTTCCCTTCCATTCAAACGGCCTCGACACGAGCGCTCGAAGCGTGACAAAGACGTAAAAGAAAGCAAAGAAAATGAGAAACGGCAGAAAGACCGCGAAATATCGGCCCCTGGCCCTGCCTTCGTAGAAGCCGCCGATGGCGGCAAGCATTCCAATGCTGACGAACGAGGTCATGCAGAGAAGAGGAACGCGCCAGTCGATAATGCCCACCGGAAGAAGAAACAGGCTGGAAGTCAGGTAGATCAGAACCACAAGGATGTAGAAGAACCGCGTCACGGGATCCTCGGAGAAAAGGCCCCCGGCGTTCCATCGGGTGTGCTGGTTCACGAACTCGCCCCAGCTCGACTTGCCAACAGTCCGGGCGGCGCCTTGCGCCGTGACGCGGCAGCTCGGTTTCCAGCCCGCCTTGCGGCAGACGGCATCCAGGAGCATCGCATCCTCCGTCACGGAAAAACCCAGGGACCGAAACCCTCCCGTGGCCCGCACCGCTTCCGCGCGCGCGGCCATGTTGTTCCCGAAGCATCCCGTTGCCAGGCCGATCCCGACGGAGCCGAGGTTGTACTGGTTCAGAAGCGGCTGCTCGAAGGCCTGGAAGCGCTGAAGAAAGCTGCCGCGGTCATCCAGTTCGATACGGCTTATGGCCACGCCGACCGCCGGATCATGGAAGCAGGCCAGCATTTCCTCCATCCATCCCGGAGGAACCGTGCAATCACCGTCCGTGAAGAGAAGCACGTCGCCGCGGCTCTCGGCAAAGGCGAGGTCCAGCGCCGTCTGTTTGCCCGTCAAGCCGACAGGCTCACTCCTGTTGTGGATCACGCGGGCCCGCTCGCCCATCCGGGCGCAGAACTCATCAAGGAGCCTTCCGGTTTCGTCGGTTGAGCGGTCATCAACGAAGAGAAACATCCCGTCGCGCAGGGTCTGGGTGTGGAGAGACGCAAGCAGCGCGGGGAGAGTTTTCTCCTCGTTTCGAAGCGCCACGATGACCTCTGCCCGCAGCCCCGGCGCCGGCCCGGCGCGCCGATGCCCCGCGCGGTCACGGACGATGTTGCGCACAAGACCCGCGGCAAGGGCAAGGTGAAAGCACAGGATGATAGCGGAGAGAGAAGCATAGGCGATCAGGAAAGCCTGCATTGCGGCGCTCAGCGTAGCGAAAAGCACCGCTTTTCACAAGCGAGGCCGCGCGGTAAGATGAAGGGGCAATGAATACGTTCGGTGAAATGCTGCAGAAAGAAACGGCGGTTCTCTGCGATGGGGCATGGGGGACGGAGTTTTTCCGGCGGGGGCTCATGCCAGGGTCCTCTCCCGACGAGTGGAACCTCACGCACCCCGAGATCGTGCGGGAGATCACGCGCGACTACCTGGAAGCCGGCGCCCGGGTCATCCTCACGAACACCTTCGGCTCGAACAGGTTCCGGCTCGAGCCGCACGGGCTCTCCGAGAGAGTCCGCGAAATCAACAGCATTGCGGTCCGCCTGGGACGGGAGGTGGTGGCCGGCGGAGCTCTCCTTGCCGGTGACATCGGCCCGACGGCCCGGTTTCTCGCGCTGGGCGAGGTGTCCGTGGACGAGCTCTACGAGGTGTTCGCCGCGCAGGCGCGTGCCCTTGCTGAAGAAGGGGTTGACCTGATTGTCGTGGAGTCCATGACGGACGTCGAAGAAATGGCCGTTGCCGTCACGGCGGCGGTGCAGTCAACGGGGCTCCCC
The DNA here is from genome assembly GCA_963753085.1 of uncultured Spirochaetota bacterium. Taxonomy (GTDB): domain Bacteria; phylum Spirochaetota; class Spirochaetia; order SZUA-6; family Fen-1364; genus Fen-1364. The sequence goes on from CAVWBF010000014.1 coordinate 58,111, forward strand.
GTCGTGGCAAGCATGACGTATAACCGTACGCCCCACGGCTACCGGACAATGATGGGGAACCCTCCCGAGCTGTGCGTCAAGAAGGCGGAGCAGGCCGGCGCCGCCGTGATCGGGGCAAATTGCGGCTCCGGCATCGAAGATTACGTTCCCCTGGCCCCCATTCTTCGCTCGCTGACGCAGCTCCCCCTGTGGGTCAAAGCGAATGCGGGCATTCCGCAGATCGTGGGAGGCAAGGTAGCCTACCCTCTGCGGCCGGACGAATATGCGTCGTTTGTGCCGCCCCTGATCGACGCCGGCGTGAATGTGATCGGAGGGTGTTGCGGGACAGACCCGTCTTTCATCCGGGAGATGGGGAAGGTGATCGCAGCAGCGCGGAGACCGTAAGGTGGGAATCTTCCCCCTGGCACTCGGCGGGATAGGCCTTCTTGTCCGCGGATCGGTGATACTTCACATCGCGGCGCTCTTTCGGCCGGACCGGATCATGCAGCAGGTCACGGACCAGCAGGTCAGAATCGGGAGGGGGCTCTTTACCCTGGCAGGATTCGGCGGGCTGAAAAGGGAGCTCCACCATTACGAGGGTCCCCTGCCGCCGGCGTTTCTCATCGTTTCGAACCACCAGAGCCTCGCCGACATCCCCCTCATTCCCCAGTTGTTCCCGCGGCATCACGTGCGTTTCGTGGCGAAGAGCCAGCTCAAGCACGGGGTGCCGTACGTCTCCCTGGCGCTGCGCGTAGGCCGGCACGCCGTGATCTCTCGCACAAGCGATTATCGGGCCGGTCGCAGGACGCTGGCCAGGTTCGCGGCCTTGTCAGCTGAGGGCGTGTGTCCGATGGTGTTCCCTGAGGGGAGGAGATCGCGCTCAGGAGAAATCGAGGAGTTTCAAAGCGGAGCTTTTCGCATCATCCTGGAACGCTCTCCGATGCCGGTCCTTTCGGTGGCCGTGGACGGCGGCTACCGCATTGCGAGCCTGGTACGGCTGGTAACCAGGATCCGGGGAACGGTGTACAGGGCGGAGCCGCTGACGCTGTATCCCGCACCACGCGGCAAGAAGCAGATCCTCGAGCTGCTGGAAACGATCAAAGAGGAGATCACGGTCCAGGTCCGACGATGGCGGGAAGCTCCGCCCGCGGGAAGAGCGAAGGGCGCCGGACAATAAAAAACCCATCCCCGGCAGAGCTTTCAGCTCCACGGGGGATGGGTCGCGGAGCGGCCGCACGGCCTTCGGCCGTGTTGGTCCGTGGCGCGCCTTCGCCGTCTCAACCCCACGGGGTACCGTGGGAGGCTACGCTTTAAAGTCGCTGGGCTTGCGCTCCTGGCGCTGGCACTTTTCGCACTGAGCCACGTTCCGCAGCTTGCCATTATTGAAGACGAGCTTCATCTTCACCTCGCCGCCACAGGTGCAGAAGAACTTCTGCGTGACAACACCTACCCTCGCGTTCTTGCTGATGACTTCGGCCATGTTTTTTCCTGACCTCCTTTCGTTTGAAGTTGAATCGAGCCTCTGCTTCTTACCTGACAGGGGAAAGCCGAGCGCCTGAAAAACGAAATCCAAATTTACTTAGAATCGAAGAAAAGTCAAGCGCACACGGGCCTTGCGGCACATCCTCGCGACATGCCCTTGCCTGCCGCGATTTTTTTTCGCATCATCCTTTATCGAGAATCAATGAAAAAATACGCTGGCTTCCTCTTCGACGCCGACAACACCCTCTTCGATTATGACCGGGCGGAAACCGAGGCGCTCACCGAGACTCTCACAGAGGCGCTTCCCGACGTCCCCCTGGAGAAAGCACTGACCGCCTACCACGAGATCAACGCGGGCTACTGGCGCAGATTCGAGCAGGGCACGGTCGGGCTGGAGGCGCTCAAGACGGGGAGGTTCCGCTCTCTCCTGGACTCCCTGGGCTGCGCTGGAGATGCCGCGCAGATCTCCACGGCATACCTGGATGGTCTTTCCACCCGCGCCTATTTCCTTCCTCACGCGAAAGAGGTGCTGGAGGAGCTTTCCCGCTCTCATCCGCTGGGTCTGGTGACCAACGGCATCGGGCTCGTTCAGCGCGGAAGACTCGAAAAGTCCGGCATCTCCAGCCTCTTCAGCGCGGTCCTCATCTCGGAGGAGCTCGGCATGGCCAAGCCCGATCCCCGGTTTTTCCGGGCCGCCATCAAGGCCGTATCGCTCCCCGCAAGCAGCCTCCTGTGCGTCGGAGACAACCCGGCCTCCGACATCGAGGGAGCCAGGGCGGCCGGGATCGATGCGTGCTGGTATGCACCCCGCGGGCAGGCGTGGGCGGGTCCGGGAGATCCACCGTCTGTTGTGATCCGTGACCTGAGGGAGGTCCTCGAGCTCGCGTCCCCGATGTTCACATGATGAAGAACGTCCGCATGAAAGCCTGAAGAAAGGAGAATGCCTTGATACAGGTCGAGAGCGTCACGAAGAAATACGGCCAGCGCGTCGCGGTTGACCACCTGGACTTCCTCGTCAACAAGGGCGAGATCCTGGGGTTCCTCGGACCGAATGGCGCCGGAAAATCAACCACCATGAACATCATCACCGGCTACCTCTCAGCCACGGAAGGGTCCGTGAAGCTTGACGGGCACGACATCCTGGAGGAGCCGCGGGAGGTGAAACGGCAGATCGGCTATATGCCGGAGCTGCCTCCCGTGTACGTGGACATGACCGTCAGGGACTACCTTTCCTTTGTCGCCGACATCAAGGGAGTGCCCCGCTCCCGGCGCAAGGAGAACATGGAGAAAGCCATGGAGCGGACAATGATCACCGACATGCGGGGCAGGCTCATCAAGAACCTTTCCAAGGGATACAAGCAGAGGGTCGGCCTTTCCCAGGCGCTCATCGGCACCCCGCCGGTGCTCATCCTGGACGAGCCGACCATCGGTCTTGACCCGCAGCAGATCATCGAGACGAGGAACCTCATCCGCGAGCTCGGGAAGGAGCACACCATCATCCTGAGCTCCCACATCCTCCCCGAGGTGCAGGCCGTGTGCACCCGCGTGCTCATCATCAACAAGGGCCGCATCGTCGCAAGCGACACCCCGGAGAATCTTTCCCGCGGCCTCGTGGGAGACAACCGGCTCACGCTGCGCGTCGGGGCGGGGGAGCGCGAGGTCCTTGCCCTTGTCCGCGGCCTGGACAACGTCATCAAGGCGGATGCCACCGGCAGCAGGGAGCCCGGCACCGTGGATATCGTCGTTGAGGCCAGACGGGAGGCCGACATCAGGCGCCCGGTGTTCAACGCCTTTGCGAAGGCAGGCTATCCCATCCTCATGATGAAGACCATGGATGTCACCCTGGAGGACATCTTCCTCAACCTCATCACGGAAGAGAAGGAGGTATCCTGACATGCTGGCAGTATTCCGACGCGAGCTGGCCGCGTACTTCGCCTCCCCCATCGGGTTCACGTTCATCGGCTTCTTCATCCTCCTTGCCGGCGTGTTCTTCGCAATCTCCAACCTCCTGTCGGGAAACCCCAACTATACGGGGGTCCTCGGATCCATCACGTTCATCTTCCTCTTCGTGGTCCCCATCCTCACGATGAGGCTGATCTCCGAGGAGACGCGGCAGAAAACGGACCAGCTGCTCATCACGAGCCCGCTGGGGATCACCGGAATCGTGGTGGGCAAATACTTCGCCGCGGTCGGAGTGTTTCTCATCACCCTCATCATCACCGTGATCTATCCCGTCATCATGAGCTTCTTCGCCCTCGGGGGGCTGGGCTGGTGGGAGATCGTGGGAGGCTACATCGGGTTCTTCCTCCTGGGCTCCTCTTTCATTGCCGTGGGGCTTTTCTTCTCTTCGCTTACCGACAACCAGCTCATAGCGGCCGTGGAGACCTTTGCTGCCCTGCTCCTGATCTGGATCCTGGACTTCATCGCCCAGAGCGTGCCGGCGGATGCCGTCTCGGGGCTCGTTTTCCTGGCGCTCCTGGCCATCGCCCTGGTGGCGCTCGTGTTCTTCAGCACAAGGAGCACACCCGCCGCCGTGGCAACCCTCGTGGCGGCGGCGGTGGCCATCATCCTCCTCTTCGTCCTCAAGAGGTCCTTCTACGACGGACTGATCGCGCGGGTGCTCAACTGGTTCTCCCTGCTGAAGAGGTACAACGACTTCAGCATGGGCATTCTCGGGCTTGCCCCGATCGTCTATTACATCTCTTTCTCCGCAACCTTCGTATTCCTCACCATCCGGATGATCGAGAGACGGCGATGGATGTAAGGGAGGCACGCCCGTGAAGAAAATGACATTTTTCAGCCTGCAGTCCACCACGAAGCTCCGATTCGGCGGCTACGCGACCCTCCTCACCGTGGTGGCCCTCGCAATCGTCGTCGTGATCAACGTCCTGATCCAGCAGATCCCCGGCAAGCTCGACCTGACGAAAAACCAGATCTTTTCCCTCTCACCGGAGACCTACAAGGTGCTCGACTCCCTGAAACAGGATGTCACCATCACCATGGTTGCCCGCACGGGAAACGAGGACCAGACGGTGAAAGAGATCCTCTCCAAGTACGCGACCCGAAGCCACTTCATCAAGCTGCAGACCATGGACCCCGACAGGAATCCAGGGTGGGCAAAACAGTACGAGTCAAACGGCCAGGGGCCTGCCGCCGGCTCGCTTGTCGTGACAAGCGGCGAACGCTTCAAGACAATCGGCCAGTACGACATGTACAACTACGACTACTCCAACCCCAACCAGGAGCCCACCCTCACGTCGCTGTCCGTGGAGCAGAGAGTGACCTCGGCCCTCCTGTACGTGACCGCCACAAAGAACGTGACCATCGACGTGCTCCAGGGACACGGGGAGCAGACCCTCGAAACCTTCGGGCTGGCCACGGCGGTCGGGAACGAGAATTACGAGGTGAAACCTCTCAACCTCGTCAATGTGCCCGCGGTCCCCGCGGACGCGGACATCCTCCTCGTCATGGCGCCCAAGACAGACATCTCGAGCGAGGATGACGCAAAGATCAGGACATACCTCGCAAACGGGGGCCGGGCACTGTTCCTCTTCGACCTCCTGAAGAGCGACAACGCTCTCCCGAACCTCGCCGGGCTCATGAAGAGCTACGGGGTTTCGGTGCACAGCATGGCGGTGGTGGAGGGCACCCAGAACGCCCGGGTGGCGGGCCTTCCCCTGGGCATCATACCGAAGCTCGAATACCACGACATCGTTTCCCCGCTGCGCACGAACAACGTCTTCATGCTCCTGCCCTTCTCCCAGTCCATTGAGACTCTCTCCCTGAAGAAAAGGTCGCTGAAAATCGAGCCGCTCTTGAGCTCTTCGAACAATTCATGGGGAAAGAGGGACGTTACCAACATCAAGAGCCTTGAGAAGCAGAGCGGGGACGCCCAGGGACCCTTTACCCTTGCAGTGGCGATCACTGATCCCGCCGGCGACCCCTCGAAAAAGGATACCAGGCTGATCGTTGTCGGGTCCGCGAGCTTCCTCGCGCAGTCATTCTGGACACAGGTGCCGGGGAATGCGGACTTCTTCCTCAACAGCCTCGGGTGGTTGAAGGGGAAGACGGATGAGATCACCGTTCGGCCCAAGAGCGTGCTCACCATGCGGCTGGGGCTCAACAACCTCCAGGCCCTCCTCTTCTCGGGCATCGTGGTGATCCTCATGCCCCTCCTTGTGCTGGGAGCTGGATTCACGGTCTGGATCAGGAGACGGCACCTGTGAGCACGGAAGAGGCAAGAGGCGTACGGGTATGAACAGGCGTCTTTTGACATTAGTCATCGTTGTCGTTGTGCTTGCAGGCCTGGTGGGCGCGTACCTGCTGGTCACGCGGGCCAAGCCTGTCAAGGCCGCGGCGGCCGCCCCGGATCTCGTCAAGGCGGACAAGGACAAACTGGTGAAAATTGTCCTCAGCGACCGGCCCGAAGGCACGCTGACCCTGGAGAAAAAGGGAAAGGCGTGGACCGTCGACTCTCCCCGGCAGTACGCGCTCGATGAGTCGAGCATCGACGACCTTACCCTGAACTTCACCCTCCTGCCCGCGGAGCGGGTGATCGATGAGAAGCCGACAGACCTCGCCCAGTACGGGCTTGCCCCTCCCCGCGCGCAGGGGGAGGCGGTCTACAGCGACGGCACCACGAAGACTCTCCTCCTGGGAGACAAGACGCCCTCGGGGAGCACCTACTACATGCAGGTGAAAGGGGACCCGAAGGTCTACACGGTGTGGCAGAATCACGGCGACCAGATGCACTGGACCCTCGCGGATCTGCGCGACAAGAAGATCACTCCCGCCCTGAACTACGACGAGGTAACGTACTTCAACCTCATCCGGTCCGACGGGACGGTGATCGAGCTGCAGAGAAAAACGGAGAAGGAGAACAAGGTCTTCCAGCTGGGCTTCAGCACGTTCCTCATGACACGGCCCTACTCGTATCCCCGCGGTGTGGATTCGGAGAAGCAGGACCAGCTTATCAAGGGACCCCAGCAGGTGCAGATCTCGTCTTTCGTGAGCGATGACCCGAAGGACCTGTCCCGCTACGGTCTTGCGCGGCCGAGCGCGGAGGTGGTTGTCCGGGACAAGACCAGCTCACTGGATCTCCTTTTCGGGTCGGCAGCCGGTACGGACAAGAGGTATTTCATGATCCGGGGGAAGCCGAGTGTGTACACGACGGAAGCGTCGAGCCTCGCCTTCCTGAAGACCAACCCCTGGGACATCGTGGACAAGTTCGTTTTCATCCCCAACATCGATGATGTGGACACAATCGAGATTACGGGAAAGAGCCTGTCACACACCCTTGCCATCGCGCGGGTGACAAAAAAGGCGGAGAAGAAGGGCCAGGAGGACACAGTCCAGGCCACCTACACGGTGGACGGGAAGACGGTGGAGGAAGGCTCGTTCAAGGCTTTCTACCAGCAGCTTGTCGGCATGCAGCTGGAAGGGGAGACGAAGAAGAAGGTCCCCGAGGTTCCCGACGTGACGGTGCGGTTTCACCTGAACAAGGGGCCGTCCAGGGTCGCGACAATCACCTATGCCCCGTACGACAGGGACTTCGATGCGGTCTTTGTGGACGGAAAGAGCAACTTCGCGCTCACGAAGCTGCAGCTGGCAACGACTCTCTCGAAGCTTGACGCACTGGCCAAGGGCCAGACGGTGACGTACTAGCGGCTCGCCCTCCTGGCGGGGCGGCCTCTCGGGCCTCTCAGTCGGTCCCGCTTCGCACGTGCAGCTCCCAGGCCATGGTCTCGGAGTTGCGGGACAGGGCCTCGAACCCGACGTCCAGCACCCGCCCGCTCTCTCCCTGGAAACGCAGCCGGCGGGTGAGAACGTTCATGTCCGTGACCCGAAACTCCTCTCCGTCAAAGCGAACACGGGTTCCCATCCCCGGCAGATGCTGTCGAGCTTCCTTGTAAGCGTCGAACTCGTAGGACAGGCAGCACAGGAGGCGGCCGCAGGGCCCGGAGATCTTCATCGAGTTCAGCGTCAGGTTCTGTTCCTTGGCCATCTTGATGGATACGGGGCGAAGCCTGTCGGTGACGGCGTTGCAGCATAGCGCCCGCCCGCAGATGCCCAACCCGCCGACCACCCGGGCCTCGTCACGCACCCCGATCTGGCGAAGCTCGATCCGCATCTTGAACACGGCCACGAGGTCCTTGACCAGCTCGCGGAAGTCGACGCGGTTTTCCGCGGTGAAGAAGAAAAGGATCTTCTGCTCGTCCAGGATGTAGTGGGCGCTCACGAGCTTCATCGAAAGCCCGCGAGACTCGATTTTCTCCCGGCAGACCTCGAATGCCCTGTCTTCCCGGGTGTCGTTTTCCTCGAAGCGCAGGAGATCGGACGGGCTGGCCAGGCGGTTGATCATGCGCAGCTCGCTCGTGACCGCAGCCGGGTCCGTCTCCCTGCCCAGCACCTTGCCCAGCTCATTGCCGTAGCGCGTCGGCAGAACGACCATGTTCCCTTCCGTCACCTCCAGCCCGGCCGGGGCTTCGCCGAACTCCGTTGCGCTGGAGTACAGGACCTTCACGCGCCACACGGTCTTCCCCTCCAGGGTCTGCGGAGAGGCGCCGTGCTGGGAGGCTTCCCCCGCGTCTTCCGCAAAGGAGTCCTCGGTCAGAATGTCGTCGTGATCGCCCATGCGATTCGCTCCTTGTGATGCCAGGGTCAGGGGCTCACTCTCGGCCATCCAACCCCTGGGAGGCCTCGCTCGCCCTCGGCGTCCCTGCCTAGGAAACCAGGTCCACCAGGAGCCCGTTGATCTGGTCGATCTGGGCCAGGATGGACATCTGCTCCTTCTGGGCAGCCAGGATGGAGGCCGCCAGGGCCTCCAGTTTTTCATCGATCACCTTGACAAGGGTGAAGCGCTTGCGCTTCATGATGTTCACCCCCGATGTGGTCTCCTCCACCGCCACGGCGTTGCGCAGCACGTACTTCACGAAAGCCTTTACCTTCTGGCGGTAGTCCCGGATGGTCTCCATGGTCGGGGCCTTTTTCAGCGCGTCCCCGGAGGCGAACACCCCATCCAGCAGCTCCTCGATTCCACGCCTGCGCTCCTCCTCCGAGAGATCCCCCGCCGGCGCCTCTTCCCCCTTCGCGGCGGACTCCACGAGGTCGGAAAAGGTCTTCCTCTGCGCCTTGTCTTTTTTCCCGGCCTTCTTCTTTTCCGGAATGAGCCAGGAAGAGGCCTCGCCAAGGGAATCGATGCGTGCCATGGGGTGTGAGCCCGTCAGCGTCTGTGGCCCTGCAGCGTGGGGGTCTCTTTCTGCGTCAGGGCAGCAGCCGGCTTCTGGCCGTTGGAAGGGCCGTTCTTCCGAGCTTCCCCACCGGGCGTCATGATCCGGCAGGACCCGTTGAAAATGACCCCTTCCTCCACTATAAGCCGCGGGGTGGAGATGTTGCCGATGACGAGCCCGGTGGACAGGATGATCACCTTCTCCGTGGACACGATCTCCCCGCGCACCACGCCGCCCACCACCACGGTGCCCGCGTGCAGCGTGCACTCCGCGCGGCCGTTCTGGCCCACGAGCACCTTGCCCTTGGTCCGGATGACCCCGGTGAAATCCCCGTCGATCCGCAGGAGCCCGTTCAGATCGAACTCGCCCTTGAACCGTGTCCCTTCCCCGATGATCGAGTTTATGAATGCATCATCGGTGAACCGGGTGTCGCTCAATCGTTGGCCCTCCCGCTGACCTTCACCCCGGCAAGGTCGGGAGTGATGGAAAGGAAGTTCATGGGATCCACGTAGTTCGCTCCCAGGCGGACCTCGTAATGGAGGTGAGGCCCCGTGGAAAGCCCCGTGCTCCCGAGGTAGCCGATGGTGTCTCCGCGGTTCACGTGGTTGCCTTTTCTCGTGACGATCTGCAGGAGGTGAAGGTAGCGGGTCGTGAAGCCGTACTTGTGCTGGATGGTGATGAAGTTGCCCGTGTCCTCGCTGTACCCGGTCTGGGATACCGTTCCGTTGGCCGTGGCTTCCACCGGAGTCCCGAGGGCCCAGGCGATGTCCACCCCCGTGTGAAGGTACCCCAGGTGCGTGAAGGGGTGGATGGTCCAGCCGAAGCGGGTGGTGATGTTGCCCCGCACCCCCTTGAGCGGCCACATCGTGGGCGTATCCGCAAGGAGCTCCTTGTAGGTGCTCAGCACCTTGTTGATCTCATCCAGGGGCTCGACGGAGTTTTCCATCAGGCTCGTCATGCTCTTCAGGTCAGCAAGCTCCCTGAGGTTCCCTCCGTCGGTCTCTTCGGGGGCCACGTAATTCGCGCCCACACCGCCGACGGCGGCGCTCAGGTAGTCCTGGTTTCCGATGACCCTCATCACGTTGTCCATGCTGGCCTTGAAACTCCTCCCCGCCTTGCGGATGCCGGAGATCTCGTCCTTCAGGTTCTCCATGGTCGCCTCGTTGTTCTGGAGGTCCAGGGAGACGCGGGTGATCTTCTCATTCGTGTAGGTGTAGTGGGTGGCAAGGAGAAAGAATCCCACGAGGACGACTCCGAGGGAGAACGTGACAAAGATGAGTGTGAAGAAGGAGATCTGGAAGTTGAAGATCTTCTTCTCCGAGTGGGGGATGAGCATGACGGTGAACCGCTGCTTCCCCTTCTGCATGACATATTTGAAAACGTTGAGGATCGAGACCCAGATCCGCCGCAACCATGACCCGAACCTGTCTGCAATCTGCTTCTCTACCTTCTTGTACTGGGTAACGGGCAAAAGGTCTTCCTTCTTACGCTATGGTTCCTGCGCCATGATCTCTTCCCGATAGTATAAGAAATTCGTGCGAATAGTACCATAGCAGGCGTACCCTTGTCAAACCCGGCCGCCCTTCCGGGCCATTCCGGGGCCCATCCGCTGCGAGGAGCAGCGAAACGGAAGGGGAAACGGCGGGGAAATAGAATTTGACTTGCATCCAGCCTCATGATATTCTATAGAAAAATCGGAAGAAGAAAAACAAACCTCTTTCGAGAGCTAACCCCAACGGAGACATATGCGCTATTTTGACACACACGCCCACATAGGCCTCATAACCGAAGACCCGATCGACCAGCTCATCGTCGTTCAGGAGGCAAGGCAGGAAGGCGTTCAGCATCTCGTGACTGTCTCCAACAACCTCATCGATTTCGCCCAGCTCTTCGAAAACCTGAAGACGCAATCGCACGTCTACCACAGTATCGGCATTTCTCCCTCCTCCGTCGTCCAGCCGGGCGATGACTGGGAGGCCAAGATCCAGGACGGGACGCGGCTGGAACGCGTGGTGGCCATCGGGGAGATCGGCCTGGACTACTACCGCAAGTTCGGAGACCGCGACTCCCAGGTGGAGTTGTTCATCCGCCAGCTGGAGCTCGCGGAGAAGCTGTCCCTCCCCGTCATCATCCACAACCGGGACGCCGGTTCGGATGTCCTGGAGATCCTTCGCGAAAGGCTCCCCCGGCGGGGAGGCATCCTCCACTGCTATTCCGAGGACTACGAGTACGCCAAGAAGGCCCTGGAGATGAACCTCTGGATCTCGTTCGCCGGCAATGTCACCTACAGGAACGCCCGTAACCTCCAGGACACGGCCAAGAAGATCCCCCTGGACCGAATGCTCATCGAGAGCGAAGCACCCTTCATGGTGCCGGCCGTGCACCGGGGGAAGCGCAACAAGCCTTCCTACATCAACGAGACCGCGGCATTCATCGCGCAGCTGCGCGAGGTCTCCGTGGAAGAAATCACGGAAGCCCTGTATGCCAACAGCCTCACATTCTTTGGACTCAAAGAATAGCCGCCTCCTCCACCCGGTCCGCGTCGGCCCCCTGGAGATCCCCTCCAATGTCTGGCTGGCCCCGATGGCCGGGTACACCGACCGCGCATTCCGATCCGTCTGCGTGCGTTTCGGGGCGTCCCTGTGTTACACGGAGATGGTCTCCGCGGACGCCCTCATGCGGAATAACGGCACGACTCTGAAGCTGCTTGCCCGGGCGCCCAACGAAAAGCTGATCGGCTTCCAGATCTTTGCATCGGATGCCGTGACCGCCGCGGCCGCCGTCCGGCGGGTCGCTCCCCTGGCCCCCACCCTTATCGACCTGAACTGCGGATGCTCTGTGCCGAAGGTGGTGAGCACGGGCTGCGGTGCGTCTCTCATGCGCAACCCAGGCCTCATCGGCTCCATCGTGGCCGCCATGCGCGCTGAGACGGACATCCCGGTGACCGTAAAGCTGCGTTCGGGGTGGGACGGAGGCGCCCTCAACTACCTCGCGTGCGCTGAGAAGGCTGTCGGGGCAGGCGCGGCGCTCGTCACTCTCCACGCCCGAACGAAGACCCAGGGATTCACCGGGAAGGCGCGGCAGGAGCACATAAAGGAGCTGAAGAAGAGTTGCGCGGTGCCAGTCATCGGTTCAGGGGACCTTTTTTCGCCGCAGGATTGCAAGGCCATGCTTGAGGAAACCGGTTGCGACGGCGTGATGATCGCCCGGGGATGCCTTGGAAACCCGTTCATCTTCGAGCAGACCGAAGCGCTCCTGGGGGCGTTCGACAGGCTGCCTGCCATCGACGCAAACCAGAGGCTCCAGGCCGCCCTGGAGCACTTGAAAATGCTCAGCGAGTCCGTGGGAGAGGAAAAAGCCTGCCGCGACATGCGAAAGCATTTTGTCGCCTACACGAAAGGGCTGGAGTGCGGATCCATCATCCGCCAGAGCGTCGTGAACGCGGCAACCATTGCCGAATACCAGGAAATCGTGGAGAGCTACTTGAGGTCCTGATCCTGCGGCGGCTGGCTGGATCCGGCACCGCCCGCGAGCGCGCTTCCGCCCGGCGGGCTCCCCCCTTGCGCGCTCCCCCCGGTGGGCCGCCGCCTTGCGGGCCGCCGCGGCGCTTCTGTTCCCACCACAGTATGCGTTTGCCGATGGTTTTCTCGAAACCGAAGTCCGACGGGGTGTAGTATTTCCTGCCTTTCATCGTGGAGGGGAAATACTCCTGGCTCACGACCCTTCCCTCGTGGTCGTGCGGATACATGTAACCGTCACCGTATCCTGCCTTCTTCATGAGCGATGTGACCGGGTTCCTGAGGTAAAGCGGAACCGGGTCAGCACCGTGCTCGTGTGCGTCTTCACGGGCCCTCGTGTACGCCGTGTAGATCTCATTGCTCTTGGGTGCGGTGGCGAGGTAAACGACGGTTTCCGCAAGGGCAAGGTCACCCTCCGGCATTCCCAGGAAGTGCACCGCCTCCTGCGCGGCGTTTGCCACCACGATGGCCTGGGGATCCGCAAGGCCAACGTCCTCCGACGCTACCCGCAGGAGCCTCCTGGCGATGTACAGCGGATCCTCGCCCCCCTCCAGCATGCGGGCAAGCCAGTAGAGAGACGCATCCGGATCAGATCCGCGTATGCTCTTGTGGAGCGCGGAGATGAGGTTGTAGTGCCCTTCTCCGTCGCGGTCATATTCCGGAAGCCTTCCCTCGAAGACGGCCTCCAGCCGGGCGCGGGTAAGGGAGAGTTTCCCATCCGGCCCGCGGGCTTCCGTGGAGGCTCGCGCGGATTCGACGAGCATCTCCAGCGCGTTGAGTGCTGCCCGGCAATCTCCCTGCGCGTAGCGCGCAATGACCTCCAACACGTCAGGCTCGACGGAAATCGGCAGCGTTCCGTACCCGCGCTCATTATCCGCGAGCGCCCGGGTCATCACCTCGCGGATCTCGGCCTCATCGAGAGTGCTCAGGATGAACACCCGGGAGCGCGACAGGAGAGGCGACACGATGGAAAAGGACGGGTTCATGGTTGTCGTCCCGATGAGGGTGATCACCCCTTTCTCCACATACGGGAGAAACGCGTCCTGCTGCGCCTTGTTGAATCGATGGATCTCATCGATAAAAACGAGGTTCTTCCCCGTTGTCTCGGTCTCCAGCCGGGCAAACAGGTCTTTGAGCTCGCGGATCCCCGAGATGACGGCGGAAAAGAAGTGGAAGGAGAATCCCAGCCGCTGCGAAATGATTCGCGCCAGGGAGCTTTTCCCGCAGCCCGGCGGGCCCCAGAAAATCAGGGACGGCAGGTGCGCGGAGTCCAGGAGGAGGCGCAGGGGTTTGTCGGGTCCCAGGATGTGCGATTGTCCCACGAACTCTTCCAGCGTCCGCGGGCGCATGCGCTCGGCAAGGGGTTCCCGGGAAGCGGAAGGAGGAGCGGAGCTCATCGGCAGAAGCCTACCACCACGATCTTTTGCGGTCAACGAAGCTGACCTGTTGACTCGCCCCCGACCTTCTGGTTTCATGTCCGGGTGGAAGATGGAGATTCACTCCGCCACCACTGCGGTGTTGTGGGGATCTCTTCCCGGGACGAGTTCAACCTTCCCGAGCAGCTTTTCTACGGCCTTTTTTCCCTCCAGCACAGGGGCCAGGAGAGCGCAGGACTGGCCTACCACCGGCACGGAAAGATCACCTCGTACCGCGACGTCGGGATGGTGTCGCAGGCCCTGGCACACTACCTGACGGAGAGTCACCTCTCCCGCGTCGGCATCGGCCACGTGCGCTACTCCACGCACGGCACCGACAAGCTGGAAAACGCCCAGCCCATTGTCGTCTCCTGCAGCAAGGGAGAGATCGCCCTTGCCCACAACGGTAACATCTCGAACTCGGATGAGCTGCAGCGCCGCCTGATCGCGGAAGGCTCCATCTTCCAGAGCACCACGGACACGGAGCTGCTCCTCCATATGATCGCCCGCTCTTCGAAGGCAAGCTTCCATGAGGCTCTCCTGGAATGCCTGGGGCAGATCGAAGGCGCGTACTGCTTCCTCATGATGCACGAGGACACGCTGGTGGCGGTGCGGGACCCGTACGGCTTTCGGCCTCTTGTGATGGGAACACGGGAAGGCCAGGTGATTTTCTCATCGGAGACGTGCGCCCTGGACATGTTCCAGGCCCGGGATGTCCGCGAGGTAGCCCCCGGGGAAATCCTCACCGTGCAAGGCACGAAGGTGCATTCGGAAATGCTTCCCCACGCTCCCGCGCCCCGCCGGGCGCATTGCATCTTCGAGCTGATCTACTTTGCCCGCCCGGACTCCGACGTCTTTGCCCATTCGGTGCACATGGTGAGAAAGAAAATGGGCGAGCTCCTGGCCCGCGGTGACGATGTCACGGCGGACATCGTCATCTCCGTGCCGGATTCCGGCAACAGCGCGGCGCTGGGGTATGCGGCCGCCTCGGGGCTCCCCCTGGAGCATGGCCTGACCCGCAACCATTATTCGGGCCGGACCTTCATCCAGCCCTCGGCGGCCATGCGGGAGTTCGGAGTACGGATGAAGCTTCATCCGGTGAGGGAAGCAATTGCGGGGAAGCGGGTGGTCGTGGTGGACGACTCCCTCGTGCGCGGGACCACATCACGCCAGATCGTGAAGCTCCTGCGGGATGGCGGGGCAAAGGAGGTCCACCTTCGGCTTTCCTCCCCGCCGATCCGGCATCCCTGCTTCTTCGGGATCGACATACCGACTCACGATGAGCTGATTGCCAACCGCCTGGACCAGGAAGGGATAGCCCGGGAGCTGGGCGCCGACTCCGTTCGCTACCTGTCCATCGAGGCCCTGCGGGAATGCGTCCCCAATCCGGGAGACTTCTGCTACGCGTGCTTCAGCGGCTCCTACCCTCTCACCGTGCGCGACGCGCCTGTACGCCGAAGACGATAGGCGATAAAGGAAGGAAGAGACATGCGCGGCTACCGTGACGCCGGGGTGGATATCGACAGGGGAGACAGGTTCGTGGAGTTCATCCGTCGGATCCCCTCCGCCGCGGTGGACAAGGGGATCGGCGGCTTCTCCTCCGCGCTGCCCATCGATTCCCTTGGCTTCCGGGACCCCGTCCTGATGACCACCACGGACGGGACCGGCACCAAGCTCCTCGTGGCAAAAAAGCTCGGCGTCTATGACACCATCGGGATCGACCTGGTTGCCATGAATGTCAACGACCTCCTCGTCTGCGGGGCAAAGCCCATCGTCTTCCTGGACTACATCGCCTGCGGAAGGATCCACGAGGAGAAGATGCATGCCCTGATGCGGGGCATCGTGCGCGGCTGCGAGCTTGCCGGCTGCACCCTCGGCGGCGGGGAGACCGCGGAGATGCCGGACGCGTACGGACCCGATGACTTCGACCTCGCGGGGTTTGCCGTGGGCATGGCGGAGAAGGACGGCGTTCTTCCGCGGAAGGAGGAGATCCGGCCCGGAGATCTCATCATGGCACTCCCCTCGTCGGGGATCCATTCCAACGGCCTTTCCCTGGCGCGGAAAGTCATCCCGGAATCCGACCGGGCGGGGTGGGAGGATCTCCTTGTCCCGACGCGGATCTATGCCAGGGAAATGGCCCTCCTTACGGCCACGCGCAGGGTCCTTGCAGCCGCGCACATCACGGGCGGGGGCCTCCTCGGCAACCTGAGCCGTGTCATTCCGCCGGGACTTTTACCGCGCTTCTCCTTCGACTGGGAAGAGCCGCCGGTTTTCGAACGGATCCGAAGCACAGGCGTGCCGGAAGAAGAGATGCGGAAGGTCTTCAACCTGGGGATCGGGGTTGCTTTCATCGCCCATGACCGTCACCGGGAAGAGCTCGAAGACCTTGCGCGACGGGAAGGGTTCCAGCTTCTCATGATCGGGACCCTGGAATAATGGCGCGGCTTGCCGTGTTCGCGTCCGGGCGAGGGTCGAACTTTGTCGCCATTGCGAACGCCCTCAAGAAGACACGGCACGTGCTGGAGTTTCTCCTCTGCGACGTGGAAGGCGCCCCGGTTCTGGAAAGGGCGGAAGAGCTGGACGTTCCCACGGTCCCCGTGAGCTACGGCGGAGAGAAAAGAGAGAACGTGGAAAAGAAGATCGTGCGTCACCTGGAAAGACGGAGGGTGGACATCGTCGCCTTGGCGGGATTCATGCGTCTGCTCACTCCCTGGTTCCTCCAGGCGTTCAAGGGGCCGGTAATCAACGTGCACCCCAGCCTTCTGCCGAAATACCCGGGCGTCCACGGGATCGAAGAGAGCTACGCCTCGGGGGACGGCGAGCTCGGGATCACGATCATGCGCGTGGATGAGGGGGTCGACACGGGGCCGGCGGTGCTGCAGAAGTCCTTTCATCGCGAGCCGGGGGAAACCAGGGACCAGGTGGAAGCAAGAATTCACGCGCTGGAGCACGAGTGGTATCCCCGGGTCCTTCTGTCGATGCTCGACAGGATCGATGCGGGAGGCGCGCCATGAGGGTGCTCGTGCTGGGCTCGGGCGCTCGTGAGCATGCGCTGGCGTGGAAGCTGGCAGGCAGCCCGGACGTGAGCGCCGTATTTGCCGGACCAGGGAACGCGGGCACCGCGGAGGTCTGCACGAATCTTCCTGACGTGGCTCCGATGAAGTTCGATACGGTGCTTTCCGCTGCCCGTCGAGTTTCCGCCGACTGCGTCTTTGTCGGGCCCGAAATTCCGCTTGCCGCGGGAGTCATAGATTTCCTGGAGCGCCGCGGGATCCCCGGCTTCGGACCGGGCAAGAAGGCCGCGCAGCTGGAATCCAGCAAGGCGTTTTCCAAGGCCTTCCTTGTGCGTAACCGGATCCCGACCGCCCGGGCAACCGAGTTTTCCGACCCGGGCGTCTTCGAAGCGTTTCTCCGCAGGGAGGAAGGCAGGCGACTTGTCGTCAAGAAAAGCGGCCTGGCCGCCGGGAAGGGCGTGCTGGAGTCATCGCGAACAGAAGAGCTTCTTTCTTTCGGAAAAGACGCGCTCTCGGGAGACAGCGTGCTCCTGGAGGAGTACCTGGAGGGCTGGGAATTGTCCGTGTTCGGCGTCAGTGACGGGGAAAGTCATGTGGTCCTGCCGGGCTGCACGGATTTCAAGAAAGCCCATGATGGCGATACCGGTCCCAACACCGGCGGGATGGGGTCCATCTGCCCCGTGCCGTTCGCTGACGGCGCGGTCATGAGGCGCATCGAGCAGGAAATAGTGGAGCCCACGTACGACGCCTTGAAGCGGGAGGGCCTTTCCTACACGGGCGTCCTCTATTTCGGGCTCATGATCACGGCGGCGGGTCCAAGGGTCCTGGAGTTCAACGTGCGCTTCGGCGACCCGGAAACCCAGGTGCTTCTTCCTGTTCTTCCCTTCGATCTTGGCGGCCTGCTGAAGGCTGCGATGGAGAGGAACCTGAAGTCCTTTGCAGCGGGCGTTGACACCAGCTCACCGGTAGGGGCGGCGCTGGGCGTTGTGATAGCGGCACGCGGATACCCGGAGGCGTCAAGCGAAGCAGTTCCCGTCCAGGTCCTCACCGACGGGAGGCCAGACCATACGCACCTCTTTCATGCGTCCTCTTTTAGAAACGGGGACGGATCCCTGTGCGTGAAAGGCGGAAGGTGTTTCACGGCCGTGGGCCGAGGCACGGACCTCCAGGAGGCGGCCCGTCGGGCATATGCCACCGCGGACAAGGTCAGGTTCGACGGCTGCTGGTACAGGAGCGATATCGGCCGGAAGTTTTTCGGAGAATCGACATGAAGGATGTGCTTTTCGTCATAGGATCGCAATCCGACGAAGCGGCCGTGAAGCCGGCAATTTCCCTGATGGAAGAGAAGGGAATGAGCTTCGACCTGAAAGTCCTCTCGGCCCACCGGAACCTCGAGGAGCTCATCACGTTCCTCAAGGGCGGAGAGAAGAGCTACAGGCTCGTGATTGCCGCTGCCGGTCTTTCCGCTGCCCTTCCCGGCGTGATCGCATCCGTGGTGAAGCTTCCCGTCATCGGCGTGCCCCTGGTGGCAGGCCCCCTCGCGGGGCTGGACGCCGTGCTCGCAATTCTTCAGCTGCCCCGAGGCGTCCCCGTGGCAACCATGGGCCTCGGCCCGCAGGGCGTTCTCAACGCCGTGCACCTTGCGGAGCGAATCATTGCAGCGCCGCGGAACTGAGCTCGAACCGCTCCGTCGGGGCCGGCTCCCAGGCTCGTACAAAGTGGCCGACCTTTCACGCTTCATGCGGCTGGCGTTGGGCCGCGAGACTGCGGAGGCGTTCAAAGGCTGCGATGGCGGTGGCTGTCGGCTCGGGATTCTCCTGCAGCCAGGTAATGCTGTCATGAATCGTTCGGCTCATTTCCCTGGGTTGAAATCCCAGCTCGCCGCGCGCCCTGGAGCAGGAGATGACGGAATTGCTTGCAAGCGTCTCAAGCGCATAGCGCGTGAGCTGGACTTTTGTGTTCCACAGGCGCGAATGCACGGTAGCAAGAACTGCCGCCAGAACGGCAATCCCTGAAGGCAGGCAGACGGCGTAGCCGCCGGTTCCAGCGCTCCTCTTGACGAGCGCGAATAGCTCTTCAACCGATACTCGCTTTCCCGAGAGGATGTACAGCCGCCCTTTCATTCCGCGCCGGGCCGCCAGGATCATTCCCCGGGCCACATCTCGGACGTCCACAAAATCGAAATGGCCGTGGATGACGAGTCGACTGCCGGGCCTGGCCCACTTGCGGATCTCACGCATCATGGGCGAGGTGCCGCGAAAATCATAAGGACCAATGATCCCCGTGGGAAAGACAATGACCGCATCAAGACCCCGCTCCACTTCGGCAAGCACGGCAAGTGAAGCCTGGGCCTTGGTTCGATCATACTCTCCGGCGGAATTAAGAGGGTCTATCTGCACGCTTTCATCGATCTGGTTTCCCTCTGGCGGCCGGGCAAGCGCGTGAATGGAGCTGACATAAACCATACGCCGCACACCGCACTCCCGTGCAGCTCGGGCTACATTCGCGGTTCCCTCAACGTTGACCCGGCGCAGTATCTCCTCGCGGCCCGGCATGATCGAGACGATTCCCGCGAGGTGGTACATTACCTCAACTCCGACCGCGGCCCGCCTGATAGATTCCGGGTCCAGGACGTTCCCTTTCACGACATCCAGGGGAACTCCGCGAAGCCCGGCGAGATCTTCCTGCGGAAGCACCAGGACCCGTACTGCCTCGCCGTCAGACACGAGCTCTCTGACAAGAGCACAACCGAGGTGCCCTGCGGCACCCGTGACAAGTACCATCTATGACCTCCCGGCCGCGGGCTGCCGCCGAGGACGCGGTTGCCCCCGGCGTTCCCCTGCAACGGCTCCCCGCCTGACCAATCCATCGATCAGCAACCCCACCGAGCTGCGGATGACGGAGTCCCATCGCGCGCCTCGTGGATCCAGCAGGCCCTGCAGAAGCGTCCCTACTGCAAGCGTCTCAAGGGCTTGTCCAGCAGCCTGGGGATCCACGCTCCGAAATGAACCCTCCCGGATGCCTTTCTTTACGATTTCCGCAAGCATGTCGCGGTACTGCCTGTACGGGGCCATCAACTTCTTCCACACCATCTTGTCCCGACGGGCCTGGTGCCAGAACTCCAGGAAGATCTCCAGCCTGCCGTCGGCCGCCTGGAAGACCTGCCTCATCTCAGAGGCCATGGCCAGGAGGCCCTCAGGGACGCTCGCGGAGCCTCCCATGGCGCCCTGAAGCCGATCGTTGACCCCCGCGAGCCAGTCGTTGAGCAGCTTGAGAAATACCGCCTGCTTGCTTCGGAAATGGTGATAGAACGCGCCTTTGCTCACGCGGGAAGCACGGCAGATCCGGGCGACCCCCGTTGCCGCGTATCCCTGTTCGGCAAACAGGCGGAGCGACGTCAACAGGATCCTGGTCCTCGTTTCAACGCTGCGCGTCTGCACGATCCATCCTCCCTTGCTGCGCGACGCCAGCCCGAGCAGGCTGGCCCGGCTCCAAAAGAATACCGACCGGTCGGTATGATTCTACTCCCCATGCAGCCATCCGTCCAGGCCTTGGCCGCCGATGGATTGCCTGGCGATGGACTACCTGACGATGTGGGGGAACCCCTGCTGCCTGCGCGCCTCGAAGAGGAGGATGCCGGTTGCCACGGAAACGTTGAACGAGTCCACGTGCCCCGCGGCGGGAATGCGGACCAGCTGGTCGCACTTTTCACGAATCAGGCGGCGCATGCCCGTACCCTCGCTTCCCAGGACAAGGCAGACCTTGCCGCTGAGATCGAGCTTGTCCGTTGTTTCACCCTCCGTGTCGGCGCCGTAGATCCAGAAGCCCTTCTCCTTGAGAAGCTCCAGGGCGGTGGGGATGTTCGGGACCACGGCCAGGGGAACATACGCGCTTGCGCCGGCGGAAACCTTGGCAACGGTTTGCGTCTCCTGGGCGGAATGCCGGGAGGGAATCACGACGATATCGGTTGAGAACTGGTCCGCGGACCGCAGGATCGCACCGAGATTCTGCGGGTCCGTGATGCTGTCCAGAACAAGGACCAGGGCCGTCTCAGCGCTCAGAGCGGAAAGGAGATGGCGGAGGTCCTTCTGAAGAGACGCCGGAGCCCGTGAAAGCACCAGCACGGCCCCTCTGTGGGAATCAGTGCCGCACAGGCGAGTGAGCTCACCTTCCTCCACCTCGGAAACAGCCACTCCCCTGCTCTCTGCCGCCTCGCGGAGCTTCTGGATCCGGGCGTTGTCCCGTGACACCAGGAGCGAAGCGCCCGAGACACCCTTGCGCAGCGTTTCTTCGATCGTGTGGAATCCGAACAGGTGCTCGGCCATTTACTCTCCTTTACGAAAGACAAGGACGTTCTGATGGATCAGGGAAGGGATATAGGAATACTGGTAACCGTACAAGTGGAGCTTCTTCGACACGTCGTACCACACGATGTTTGCCTTCCACAGCATCCCCGGAATCGCGGAGATGACCTGCGCCAGGTCGGCAGAGAGGCAGTGATACTGGTTGTCGCGGTACATGTCCCCGATGAAGCTCACGAGGTAGCCTTTGGGCTTGAGGAGGCCGGCTGCAAGGGCAAACACCTCCGCCATGTGAGTGCGCCAGTCCTCCTTGGTGGCGTACTCCCCGCCGCTGAAAGCCGTCAGCTTGCTCTGCCGCACCGGGCGTGCCGCTTCTCCGACGCGCTTGAATGTGCCTCGGGACCGCTCCGCCTTGTCCATCTTCCAGTAAGGAACGTCAGTAAACACGCAATCGAAACCTTCGGCATCGAGCCCGGGAAGCACGGTACGCGCGTCCCCGAGCAGCGCCTCCTGCACCTCGATCCCCTCCAGCGCGCAGACCTCGCGGTAGATCTCGATCCAGCGTGGATCGATTTCCACCCCGACAGCTTTCCGTCCAGAAAGCGACGCCCCCAGGAGCACCCCTCCAACGCCCATGAACGGATCGAGAATCGTTTCCCCGGACTTCGTGAATACCCTGATCAGGTCGGCGCACAGCCCGGGCGGTTTCTGGCCGCCATGGCGACTGCGCAGGGCATGCTGCATGTCGGGCGGATACGGCTTGGTGATCACGGAACGCGTCCAGAAGACCCATTCGCGACCGGTGAGGTCGTTCACCCGGTTGTCTTCGGAGTAGAACCCTCGCGACTTCCCGTTCTCATCCAGAACTTCGCGCTTCGCTCCCCGCACGGCGCCTACCTTCCTGTCCTGAGGTGAAAGAGCCACTCCGTAACGCTTCGGCGCACGGAGACTCCGGCGCCATTTCCGAAGACAGGGTATTCCGTGCCGATCTCTTCCACCTCCCCGCGTCGGGTCAGGATGCCCAGGATCTCCTCTCGGGAGAGAATTCCCTCGGAGCTGTACGAGAGAAAGATGTCGGGTGCCGGTGTGGCAAAGATGAGCTTCTCGAGGGCAGCGGCGGCGTCCGTCACGCTGGAGAAAGGACTTCGCATCCCGCTGCGGTCGAACTTGCGGGTCTTGCCGAAAAGGGGCGGCTTCTGCCAGAGCGCCAGGTTCTCCAGCACGTGGTAGTTATCGCAATACTGCCTGCCGTTGTAAGGAGGATCGTAGTAGGCAACGTCGGCAAAAAGCGATGGCGCCAGGTGGATCATGTCTCCCTGGATGACCTCCAGCTCCAGCCCTTCGAGCCTTCCAAGGGGCTGCAGGAAGAACCTGGACTGGACCCTCTGGTCCACTAGGTGGCGGCCGCCGACCTTGCTTTTCAAGTCGATGTGCTTGAGAAAGGCGTCGTACTGGCCGATGGTGTTTGCCACCCTGTCGGCGGCCAGGAGAAGCGAGGCAAGAAGGATGTCGTGCTCATCCTCGGAGATCTCGTTCGATCTCCGCATTTCCTCCATCCGCTCCCGTACGGAATCCATTCGAGCGCAATTTTCGACGGTGAAGTATGTCCCTCCGTAGCTCTCGGTGATGTACCCGCGACGGAGCGGCCGGGAGTTCAACTGGAGGAGCAGCGCGGCAATCCGCCGGTCATCCGCCGGCAGCCGCGCTGCCTGAACGAATCCGCGGAGAATGGCGCAATTTGACTGCAGCGAGTCAACGGCAAGAACGCGTCGTGCGCCGCGCTGCGCCATGGCCAGGCCCACGGAGCCGGTTCCGCAGAAGCCGTCGAGGAAGATCGACGGCACCCGGACTTTCCTGATGATCCTTTCGGCAATCCAGTCTCTGAGCAGCCGCTTGGAACCGAGAAACTTCCTGTTCCACGGAAGGAACGCGGCTTCAGCCTTGAGGGTGATCGTGGATCCGCTCAATGAGCTCGTTGACCTTTTCCGCAAGCTCGGGAAACGCATCGTGACGCCGTACCCTGACCTGGACATCGTTTTCACCCGCGAGGACCCGGTCGATGTCGATCTGGATCCTGTACACCGGTCCGGCGATCCTGTGCGTGAGGAAAATCCCCGCGACGATCAGGAAAACCATGATGACAAGGTCGTTCACGAGGATGGGCGGGAAAATCGACAGAAGGCGCTCCGCGGAAAGCCCCTGCCCCTGTGCGCGGGCAGCCGCAAAGACAAGGAGGGCCCCCGCAGTGAATGCCAAGAGCGCGCAAACAACGACGATGAGCAGGACTGCAATCATCCTGTACTGGAACACGGTATCGATGACCTTGACTCTCCTGCGATGCACGCGCGCCTCCGCTATCCCTCGTAGACCAGGGCCTGCGTTTCCCCCAGGAGCACCTCGCGCACGCCCATCGCGAGGGCCTCCAGCTCGTTCTCACCCGGAAAAATCAGCACAGGCGCCAGGAACGAGACTCGGCTCGATATTTCCTTGACCACGCGCTTGGAGAAGGAAAGCCCCCCGGTGAGCACGATGGCATCCAGGCGCCCTCCCGTGTACGCTGCCAGGCCCGCGATGCACTTGGATACCTGGTAGCAGAGGGAGCGGATCAGCTCATCCGACAGCCCGGCATCAAGGGAGCCATGTCCGGCCGCTGAACTGTCGATCTCCTGGAACTCGTTTGTCCCCAGGTAGGCGACAAGGCCTCCCCTGCCGGTGAGCATGAGCTGCAAAGCCTGCGGATCGTGCTGGTGCGAGAGGATCCACCGCATCCAGTCTCCGGCCGGCACGGTGCCCGCCCTCTCGATGGCGAAAGGGCCGTCGCCATCCAGGGCGTTGTTGACGTCCACCACCCTTCCCCGCACGTGGATTCCGATGGAGGTGCCTCCCCCCATGTGAGCGACAACCAGGGAACAGTCCGTGTACTTCTTCCCGAGGCTCCCGGCTGCCTTTCTTGCGATGGCCTTCTGGTTCAGTGCGTGGAAGATGGAGCGGCGAGGGATCTGGGGGATCCCGGAATATCGAGCCACCGCGTCCAGCTCGTCCACTACCACGGGATCAACGATGTAAGCCTTCACCCCGATCTCCGAAGCCAGGGTATCCGCGATAAGGGCTCCGAGGTTCGATGCGTGCGTCCCATATTTGCAGGCGATGAGGTCAGCTTTCATCCGTTCGTTGACCTCGTAGACACCGCCGGCGAGGGGCTTGAGCAGCCCTCCCCTCCCCACCACCGCCGAAAGATCCGAAAGGGCATTTCCCGCCTCCGCAAGGCCTTCCCGCACCGCCGCGCTACGAAACTCCAGCTGGTCCTGCATCCTGCGGAACCTTGCGATGTCCTCCGGCTTGTGACTGACGGCCTTTTTCCAGCACTCCCTGGCATCATCGTATATGGCCAGCTTGGTGGAGGTGGAACCAGGGTTGACTGCAAGGATCTTCAGGGCCATCCGCGGTATAGTATCAGCGGGTTTGAGGCCTTTTCAAGCGGAAATATGTCGGAATTCCAAAGGTGCAGCATTTCTGTTTCCGCTGTGTTATAATGATGTGTATCTGAGTAACAGTTAGGGCGCTCATCCCCTCCATGAAGAGGGGATACCAACACCAAGGAGGGAACGAATGAAGAAGATACTGCTACCGCTGGCGGCGGTGATGCTCCTGGCAATGGCAGTCCCCGCTTTCGCGGAGTGGGAGCTAGGATTGGGGTTCACGCCTTCGCAGAACTCCAACTCAACCGATCCGGGCGCGGTCAACGGCATCCTCAACTTCCACATCGGGTACGCGTGGAGTATCCTCTATTTCTCCTGGGATGCGTTTGCCATGCCCGATTACTGGGTCTATAACGCCACGAGCTATATCGACCCGGTAAGCGGCTACTACTACCCGGGAGCAGATTTGCCGGGATTCCTGAACATGTTCGACATCGGACTGAGGTTCGTTATTCGGCCGGTACTCCTCTATGCCGAGCTGGGGACGAATCTTCTCTACATCTACGGCGGTGAAATATACAAGGACCCGCAAGGGAACTCCGGCGTCGGAGTCAATGGCCGAATCGGGGCCGGGGTCAAGTTCGGATGGTGGGGAGTCAACCTGTCAGGGACCCAGGTATTTGCGACCTGGACAGACTTCAGGGCTGCCCTTGATCAAACGTTCTACCACGGGAACACGAAAGAACTGACGGACGGCAGCGTGATCAGCCTCAACTTCGCGATCTACTTCTAAAGGGAGGAAAAACATGAAGATCAGAAAACTGCTGCCTTTGGTTCTGCTGGCAATCGCATCGGTGTTCCTCCTGTCGAGTTGCGACGCACTGCTGGATGCGATCTTTTCCAACGACACGATCAACGTGTATGTATCAGCCGCCATCGCTACTCACGGTCCTTATCCTTCATATGACACCGTGGACATTACTGTCACAGGACCTACTTCCGCCACGGCGACCGCTGCGTACACTGGTAGCGATGGGTATTACATGTACTGGTCCGTCGCGATTCCGAAGCTTTCTGATGGCAACTACACAGTCCAAGCCTCGTTCACCTACTTCAATGGCGCGGCATATTTCCTCGCCCCGGCCCAATATGCCTATCCCACCCTTCCTACGGGATCGGGGAGCCACAGCACAAACGTGAGCTTCAATTTCTAAGCTGCTGTCGAAGCACCAGGCGCCCCCCCGTCGGGGGCGCTTTTCTTTTTGGGGCTGGCAACCCAGCAGTGATTTATGTTATACTTGGGGCAGCAACAAAGGAACTTCCTGGACATGAGAAAGTGGGCACTTGTTCTGTCGGCAGTGGGCATGGCGCTCGTCCTGTCCGGCTGCGGTCAGCTGATGAACCTTATCTACCCCTCGAATGCCATCACCGTGGATGTGCGTGTGCTGGCGTCAAGCCACACGGACTGGAGCCTCCCCGGCTCCAGCGTCACCGTGTCGCTGTCTTCGGACGCGGGGCAAACCTTCAGCCAGACTGCTACCTCAGCGACCTTTGACGGAACCTTCGCCCATTTTCCAGTGGCGCTGACCAAGCTGCCCAACCAGAAGTACACGCTCGTGACGTCGTACACGAGCGGTGCAAATGGATCCACGTTCTACGCTTCCCCCGCGCCGGACGACTTCTTCGATCCAGCGGGAACTGAGCTCAACCTGATCCAGATGCCTTATGCCCCTGGGACAATTTACGCCAACGGCCACTCCGTCAGCGTGACTGCATATATTAACTAGCTATTCCTTCATGCTCGCACAACAGAATGTGCAGGACCCTTGCCCAAATTTCCACTTGCCGTCCGCAGTCCTGGAAACTTGAGTCTTGCTGGCGGCGACTCTCACGGGCGGGGAGAGAAGATTCTCCCCTCTCCCGCCCACACTCTGTCAGATCCCGGCAATCACTTGGAAATGGAATAGGTAGCAATGCCCTCAGTTTCCGCCAGACCAGCGAAGTCTTTCGCTGAGTTGATCTGCTTGGAGGTATACGTCAGTGTTCCTTGTATTCCCTCAAATCGACCAGTCCCTTTGATGAACTCGCCCTTGTGTGGTATCACCCACAGCCCCTTCGGACCAATAGAAAACTGACCTTCAAACTTCGTCGACCATGAGGAGCCGTCAGCAAAAATGGTCTCATCATGCCCCGAGATCATTCCGTTCCCTTTGGTGATGTCAATGTATCCGAAGGCTGAGTACGCCGCCACTTCGCCCGTTTCGAAAATGGTCAATCCTTTCCTTACCCAAACTCCAAGAAAGTGCCCCTCGGCAGGATCGCCGAGTGCAGAGCCGTCACTGCTGACTTCGTAATGCACTTCCTTGTAACGCACCGTCGTTTTGGTCTGTGCCCCGATGGTTGTTGCGCTCAGCAGCAACGCCAAGACCATGAGCGCCAGAAGAAGCAGTCTTGAAGCTTTCCTAGTCATAAGCCTTCCCTCCATCAACATTCCCTGAATTCGCCCCCGAATTGGGGTGATTCATCACCAATCTATTCTTCCTGATCATTTCCTGCATACGTAGAAACTACGTATTTTGGCGTGTCTACACTGAAATATCTTGACGGCAGTCGTAGCGGGGGAGAAAGCTCACTCGACAGTGTGGCGAAGCATGAGGGATCGGGGGGCGGTGGTTGTATCTGGCTGTCGACTGGGATCCTGGGTCAGCTTTTCGATCAGGCTGACTACTCCGACGTCGAGAGAGCAATCGCCTTTCGCATGCAGCACAGGTGCGCGCAAAAAGCATGTCAACTCGAAGCCGCCGGAAACGTCAACCTGAACACGCTCCCGCCCTCCATCGGAACGTACTCCAGCGTCCCGCCGTTCTGCTCTGCAAGGCTCCGCGAGAGATACAGACCCAGTCCTGTGCCGCCCGTCTCCGAATAGCGCGGGGTGAAAAGCCGCCTGGCCGCAGCCGGCGCCACTCCCCCCGCGTTGTCCTTCACCTCCAGGATGGAGTGTCCATCGTCCAACCGGGAGGAGATCTCGATGAGCTTCTCCTCTGCAATCCCTTTGCATCGAAGGCCCTCCACGGCGTTACGAACCAGGTTGTGGAGGATCTGCTCTACCTCACTCCTGCGGGCGCTGAACCGTACGCCCGGCGCGAGGGAAGCTGACATGAGGACGCCCTCCCCGCGGTAGCCGGCGCGGACCAGCCGAAGAAAATGCGCCAGGTCGCGTTCCGCATCGATGAGGCAAGGGGCGTCACGCCCCTCCCGGGAAAGCCTGTCCAGGAGAGAAACCGCGGACTCACGTCCTGTCTCGGCGTGCTCCAGGAGCAGCCGCAGGCTCTCGTCCTTTCGCTCGGCATCCGGCCTGTCCAGGGCATGCTCGGCAACGGCCCGTATGTAGGAAAGCGTGTTCTTGAACTCGTGCGCCACGCCCATAACGAGGAGACCTGCGGCCACCAGGCGATCCTGCCGGGCAAGCGCAGTCTCGTGATCCAGCACGCGCGCGTAAGCGGCGTGGGGAAGCCTTTCCTGCAGCTCCAGCGCGGCAAGGCGCCCCCGCCAACCGGCCCGCGACGGGTAGCCTTCCTGGAAGACGAGCCATCCCATGCACAGGGAAAGTGCAAAGAGCGGGATGGTAGAGAGGTCGGGAAGCCGCACCCCAAGGGAAATAAGCACCGTATCCGCGGCGGCGGCCGCGATCCAGATGCATGCCGACACGAGGGCGACAATGAGCGGAGTGGACCGCGAGCCCCTGCCGATGCCAAGCATCAGCCGCACGGGAAACACTGCAAGCACACAGGTGCCCACGGCATCGAAGCCGGCAAAACCCACCGAGCCGCCGAATCCGGAAAGCTGTCCCAGGACAAGGAGGCAGACAAAGGTGAGGCATGCGGATGCCCACGGCACGCGCAGCCTGCCGTGGCGCGTGCGACCGCGCGCCTCGATGAGGAATGCTCCCGCGGCCCACATGGTGAGGACCGCAAGGATGCTTCCGGCGCCCAGGAGGAAGGGAAAGGCAATCCCGACACCCACGGCGAGGAGAAAGACGGAAAGATAGAGGGGCTCCTGCCTGCGCGCACACCTGGCGGATCGCCCTGCAAGAAGAACTGCTTCGGAGGCCAGGAGCGTAATTGTGACGGCAGCGAGAAGAAGACTGACTTTTTCCATGAAGCAATGCTATGTCATTGCTTCAGCTCCGACAAGGGGATGGGCTTGGGGCTTTTCTCCTCACCGCTGACGCTGGAAAGCTCCTTGAGGAGCTCCTTCGCGCGGGCAGACATCTTCGTGGGAACCTTCACGATCAGCTTGATGTACATGTCCCCGCGCCTGCTGGGGCTGTGAAGGTCAGGGATCCCTTCCCCCTTGAGGCGGAGGATCCTTCCGTTCTGCGTGCCCGCAGGCACGGCCACCCGCACGGTCTTGTCGTCCAGCGTTGAGACGACGATGTCAGCGCCAAGGGCCGCCTGGGTGAACGAGATGGGGACTGCGCAGTAGACGTCGTTCCCGTCCCGCTCGTACAGCTCATGAGGCTGCACGCGGAGGAAGATATACAAGTCCCCGTCGTGGGCGCCGTTTGTTCCGGCATCGCCCTGTCCGGTAAGGCTGAGCCGCTTTCCGTCTTCGATGCCGGGGGGAATGGTCACGGTGATGGTACGGTTGCGCCTGAGGAGCCCGGTCCCGCGGCAGGCCGTGCAGGGCTTCTCGATGATCTCCCCTTCTCCGTTGCAGCTCGGGCACGTGGAGGCGATGGAGAAGAAGCCTGAGTTCCGTCGGACCTGTCCCGACCCTCCGCAGGTAGGGCAGAGCTTCCTTCCCGTGCCCCTGTCCGCGCCGGTGCCGCCGCAAGTGTCGCAGCGCTCCGCCCGCCCGTAGGTTACCTCGCGCTTGGCGCCGAAGGCCGCTTCCAGGAAGGAGATTTCCATGTCGTAGCGCAGGTCCGAGCCCTGCTGGCCGTAGCCGCGGGAAGACCTCCTCCTCGAGCCGCTCCCGCCGAAGAATGAGTCGAAGAAGCCGCTGAAATCACCGAAGATGTCCTCGAACCCCTGGAAGATCGTCGAAAAGTCCTGCGCCGTGGGCTGGCCCATGCCGTTGACCCCCGCAAACCCGTACTGGTCGTAGGCGTGACGTTTGCGGTCGTCAGCGAGGATCTCGTAGGCCTCGGTGGCCTCCTTGAACTTCTCCTCCGAGCTCTTGTCCCCGGGGTTGCGGTCGGGATGGAACTTGATTGCCAGCTGGCGGTAGGCTTTCTTTATCTCATCGCGGGACGCGCCCTTGGCGACGCCCAGCACTTCGTAGAAGTCTCGTTTTGCCATGCTTCAGCTTTTCTGCTTCTCGTCGTCCACAACTTCGTAGTCGGCCTCTTCGGCTTCCTGACCGCCGTCCCGTGGAGCCTCGCCTGAGCCCCCGCGCGGGGTTCGGCCTGCACCAGCGGAGCGGCCGGCGCCGGATGTGCCGTTGCCGGAAGTGCCTGCCCCTTCGCGCCGGTCGCTTCTTTCCTTGTACACCTCTTCCGCCAGCCGGTACGCGGCGTTCCTCAGCGCGTCCGTCTTTGATCGCATGAGCGGAAGGTCGCCTGTGTCCATCACCGCTCGAAGCTCGGCGGCCGCCGCCTCGATGGCCACCCTGTCCTCCTTGCCTACCTTGTCGCCAAAATCGCCCAGGGACTTCTCCGTGGAGTACAGGAGGCTGTCGGCATCGTTTCTGACTTCGGCTTTCTCACGCTCCAGCTTGTCCGTGGCAGCGTTGGACTCCGCTTCCTTCACCATGCGGCGGATCTCCTCCTCCGAAAGCCCCGAGGAGCTTTCTATGCGGATCTTCTGCTCCTTGCCCGTGCCGAGATCCCGGGCGGAGACATGCACGATGCCGTTTGCGTCGATGTCAAAGGTCACGTCGATCTGGGGCACGCCGCGCGACGCAGGTGGAATGCCCACCAGGTCGAACCTGCCGAGGGTCCGGTTCTGGCTGGCCATCTCCCGCTCTCCCTGCAGGACATGGATGGACACCGCGGTCTGGCTGTCGGAGGCAGTGGAGAAGGTCTGGCTCTTGCGCGTCGGGATGGTGGTATTGCGCTCGATGAGCTTGGTGAACACCCCCCCAAGAGTCTCGATTCCCAGGGAGAGAGGCGTGACATCCAGGAGGAGAACGTCCTTGATATCGCCCCCGAGAATGCCCCCCTGGATGCAGGCGCCCACTGCCACCACCTCGTCAGGGTTGACCCCCTTGCTGCCTTCCTTCCCGAAAATGCTCTTCACGAGCGCCTGGACGGCGGGGATTCGGGTGGAGCCGCCCACGAGGATGACATGGTCGATATCGGCAGGGGAAAGTCCCGCGTCCTTCATGGCCTGGATGCAGGGACCGCGGGTCTTCTCGAAAAGGTCGCCCAGGAGCTGCTCCAGCTTTGCCCGGGTCAGGGTGTAGTTCAGGTGCTTGGGACCGGTCTGGTCCGCGGTGATGAACGGCAGGTTGATCGTGGTGGTCTGCGTGCTGGAAAGCTCTATCTTTGCCTTCTCCGCGCCCTCCTTGAGGCGCTGGAGGGCCATGCGGTCAGCCGACAGGTCGATGCCGTGCTCCCGCTTGAACTCGGAAACAATCCATTCGATGATCCGCTGGTCGAAGTCGTCCCCGCCCAGGTGCGTATCCCCGTTGGTGGACTTTACCTCGAATACCCCGTCTCCCAGCTCCAGGATGGAGATGTCGAAGGTGCCGCCGCCCAGGTCGTACACTGCGATGGTTTCTTCCCGCCCGCCCTTGTCCAGGCCATAGGCAAGAGCAGCCGCAGTGGGCTCATTGACGATCCGCTTGACGTCGAGGCCGGCTATCCTTCCCGCGTCCTTGGTTGCCTGCCGCTGGGCATCGTTGAAATAGGCGGGGACCGTAATGACAGCCTCGGTCACTGACTCACCCAGGTAGTCCTCCGCGGTTTTTTTCATCTTCTGGAGGATGGCGGCTGAGATCTCCGGAGGCGAATACAGGGCGTCGCGGATCTGGACCCGAACGTCGTTCCCGGCGTCGATCACGGTGAAGGGGACCCTGCGGATCTCCTCACCCACCTCGGAGTGCCTGCGGCCCATGAACCTCTTGATGGAGTAGACCGTGTTCTCGGGGTTGGTGATCATCTGGTTCTTGGCGGGCTGTCCCACCAGGCGCTCACCCTTGTCCGTGAAGGCAACGACAGACGGGGTGGTGCGCTGCCCTTCGGAGTTCTGGATCACAACGGGCTGGCTGCCTTCCATGATGGCAACGCACGAGTTCGTCGTCCCGAGATCGATGCCTATGATCTTGCCCATGCAGGGGCTCCTTATTTCCCGTCCCCGACGGTCGGGGGAGGCACCGGAGCCGGTCCGTTTCCAGCCGCGTTTTCCCCCTGCGCCGGCACCATCACCTTGACCCGTGCCGGCCTCAGCACCCGCTCATGCAGGTAATATCCCTTCTGATAATCTTCCACCACCGTGGGCCTGGCGTCCACAGGTCCTTCGACACGCTGGACGGCCTCGTGCTTGTTGGGGTCAAAGGGCTCTCCCACGGACGTGAACCTCTTCAGCCCCCACCGGTTTTCCAGCATCTCCACGAGCTGCCTCTCGATCATCGTTATGCCCTGGAGGAAGGAGCTGAAGTTCTTGGACTCCTCCCCCGAGTGGATGGCCCGCTCGAAGTCATCGATCAGGCCGATCAGGTCGCCCAGCAGGGCTGCGTTGGCGTAACGGGCGGCGTCCTCCCTTTCCCGCAGCATGCGCTTTCGAAAGTTTTCGAAATCCGCCTGCTTGCGCAGCAGCTTGTCCTTGAGATCCATCACTTCAGCCGCGAGAGTCTTCACCTGCTCCTCCGGGCCCGGTGCGGGCGCAGGAGAAGCCCCCTGCTGACCCTTCTGGTCACCCGAGCGGCCAGGGGGCGTACCCCCCGGGACGTTTTGCGCCCCATCGAAGACCTCTGACTGGTCTTTCTTCTTTGACATCGACACCGCCTGATAAAAAGAGTTTAAGCAAAAATAATAGATGGCCTTGCGTCAGGTCAAGCTTTTTCCCCTGGCCGAAAGAGCAGGGCGGGGTCGCCCTGGGAAATCCCTTCCACTTCCCTTCGCTTTGCCTCGAAACCGGGCCGGCCCATGATGCCGTACGCGAAGTGCTTTCCTTCTTCGACGCCCGGCTGGTCCAGGGGGTCGATGCCGAAAAGCGCCCCGGCGGCCACGGTCTGCACCTCCATGAGATGGTAGTACTCCCCGACGTTCTGGGCGTTGACCCTGGGAAAAACGATGCGGGTGACGGGCCGCCCGGCCTTCCAGAGAGCGATCTCCGTTGCCAGCTCTTCCGCGGCAAGCAGCTCGTTCATGGAATGGCCCCCGAGATAGGCGATTGCGTCAAGGCCGCCGGCAGGCGGGATGGCAACGGTCTTGTCAAAGCCCTCCACGGCGAGGAAGGTGTAGATCTTGTCATCCGGCCCTTCCTTGTAGAGCTGGACCTGCGAGTGCTGGTCTGTGACGCCGAGGGCCTTGATGGGTGTGGGTCCCGCTGAAACGATCCTTCCGTCCGTTGCATTGCGCTTGCCGAGGCTCTCCGCCCAGAGCTGACGGTACCAGTCGGCCATGAGGTAGAGCTGGTCGGAGTAGGCGAACATGACAGAAATCCGCCTGCCTTCCTGCCACGCGACATGGTGGAGCGCTGCTCCCAGGTAGGCGGGGTTCTCTTTCAGCTCGGCGCTTCCCAGCCGGGCATCCATTGCGGCAGCCCCGGCAAGGAGGGCCCTGATGTCGATCCCGAGGAGCGCCGCCGGAAGAAGACCTACCGGGGTGAGAACGGAAAACCTGCCTCCCACCCCGTCGGGGACCTCGAAGCTCGCATACCCCTCGTCGTTGGCGATCTTGCGCAAGGCGCCCTTGGTGCGGTCCGTCGTGACGATGATCCGATCCTTGGCGGCCTTTGCGCCAAGTGAATCCGTGAACCATTTGCGGAAGATCAGGAACTCCGACATCGTCTCCGCCGTATCTCCGGACTTGGTGATGACGTTCAGCACCGTTTCCCGCGGATCAAGGGCCTCCAGGTACGAACCGATCCTCACGGGGTCGATGTTGTCCATCACCGCCAGGCGCGGCGCGGGCTCCAGCGCGGGGAAGGGGCAGCGCAGGGCTGCGTTGAGAGACAGGAGGCCCAGGGCTGAGCCGCCGATGCCGAGCACGACGACGTTCTTGTATCCGCCGGAAAGCCGCGCCGCAAGCTTCTCTATCGGCCCCAGGTCCTGGCGGGGAAGGTCATAGAAAGGCAGCGCGCCGGCCTTGCGGCGTGCCACGAGGTCCGCATGAATGGAGCGCACCTTGTCGCGATAGGAATCCACAACCTCCCGGGAGATGGGCGGGATCATCCTCCGAAAGTCGACGGTGATCGCCATCGTTTTACCTCCGGCCCTCGAAAATGCCAGCCAGGGGCGCCCGGCGTATCCGCACAGCGCCCGTGGGACAGGTCTCCTGGCAACAGTAGCACCGGATGCAGGTCGAGTACAGGTAGCGCGGGACCCCGCGGGAGCCGCTGCCGTCCCGGGTCAGGGACTTTGGATTGGTCGGACAAGCCTCGACGCATTGGCCGCAACCCGTGCAGGTTTCCTTGTCGATTGTCGGCTTGGAGACGATGAGGTCCTTGGCGATCCGCATCAGGAAGCGGGGCACGTTCTGGCCCAGTGGTCTGGTTCGAACATCCAGATCCGAGCACACGAACCCTTCCAGGGGCTCGCCAACCAGCCTGATCTTTTCCTCTCGGGCATTCCCGATGCCCGCTTCGCAAGCCATACGGACGACCGGTATGGAAAGCGGGTCGAGCCCCATGACCCTGCATCCCAGGGCGTCCGCGGCAACGGGATCAGTCGACATGATCAGAAGGCCCACGGGGCGGAGGCGCCCGTTGGCCGGGCCGTTTCCCTCCATGACGGTGATTGCATCCAGCACCACGAGCCGGGAAGGGACAGCGCCGTTCAGGTCCGCGATCATCCGCGAGAAGCTCTCCAGGTCAGGGTGCGTGATGTGGTATTCAGCCTTGAGGCCGCCGGGGATGACGCCGAAGATGTTCTTCAGTGCCCCCGTCATGGCAGTAAGGCCATGCGTCTTCAGGCGCGGCAGGTTCACGACGCCCCCGGCCTCCAGGACGCCGCGCGCTATTCGAAACCGCCTGTCGAGCTTCCCGCCCGGGAAGCTCATCTCCTCCCCGTTTTCGAAATCGGAGAGCGGAATGCCCAGCGCCTCTGCCTCCGCATGCACGCCGCAGGCGCGTGCAACTGCCAAAGGACTGAACATCGCGTTGGGGGAGTCTCCGTAGGAAAGGGAAAAGCCCCGTGCCGCAAGGGCGGCCGCAACCGCGGAGAAGACCGAGGGATGCGTGGTGACGCCCTTTTCAGCCGCGGCTGTCCGCAGGAGGTTCGGCTTGAGCAGGAGGCTTTTTCCCCCGAGCGAAGAAGGAGCCGGCAGCGCATCTGGACCGAGCAACTCCAAGCCCTTGCGGACCGCCTGGGCCACTTTCTCACGCTCGTAGCTCGAGCATGGTACGAGGGCAACCGTGGATGAGGCGGCCACTGCTTCAGACCTTGGGCGCCAGCTCGAGGATCAGCTCCACCTCCCCGCGACTGAGCTGCGTGACACGGGAAATCTCCTGCACGGACCAGCCCTGGTGGGAAAGCTTGACAACGGTCTCCCGCTTGTCCATGGGGGGAGCGCCGCGATCTCCCTTTTCCTTCTTTGTTTCCGCCTTGACAATGCTCTCCAGGAGCCGTACCTGCTCCTGCGCCTGGCGGCCGATTTCCTCGAACCTCGTCTCCGTCCGCGCCATCCACTCGCGCGAGCTCTGCGCCTTTTCCAGCCGCTGCTCCAGCTCGTCGATGACGCCGGTAAGCTTCCCCGCAATCTCCATGACGGTCTCCGCGTCCTTCTTTCGTCCGGCAAGCGCCTCGTACTCGGTCTGGAGGGCCCTGACCTTTGCCTCCAGGGATGCCGCCTCCTGGTCGGTTTCCTTGATCGTCTTCTCCATGCTCTCGAGGCGCTGGAAGTTCTTGTCAACGCCTTCCGCGGTGACCGATATTATCTCCTGCTTCTTGTCCAGCCGCTCCACCCCGGTTTCCACCACTTTCCCCATCTCCTCGAACTCGCGGATCCTGGCCTGGATCTGCTGCAGGGCATCGTGGCTTCCGGAGAGCGTACCGACTTTCAAGTCGATGTCGCGGGAGAGGGTGAGGAGCTTCTTGAAATCCCCTTCCATCTCGTCTATCCGGCGCTTCTCAGTGAGGAACCGCGTGAGCTTCGCGGAGACCTCGTCCGCGATCTTCTTTGTCCTGGCCAGCTGAAGCTCGGTCTCCGCGAGCTCGGCCTTGTCCGCGCCGAGCTTGGCGATCTCCTTCTTCATCTCCTCGATGCTGCCTTCCAGCGTCCCCTTGAGGACGTCCGCGCGCTCGAACAGGCGCGTCTGCGCGGTGAAGGACTTCACGCGCCGGTCGATGTCAGCAAGGTTCGTGGACATGAGGCGATAGCTCTCCTCGATCTTCGCGGAGAGCTTCTCCTGCATTCCTTCGGCCTTCTCCCGGCTTTCGCTCATGAGCTGCCGGTATTCCTTGATGCGCGTTTCAGTCTCTCCCTGGAAGTCCCGGAGGCGCTTCTGGTTCTCCGCCTGCATCAGCTCCGCCTGGCCTCGCAGGGCGTCCAGCGTCTCCTGGGACGACCGCCCGAGCTCCGCCTTGAGGGAGGCGATTTTTTCCGCCATTTCGTTGAGCTCCGCTTTGAACGCGGTCCCATCCGCCTCGGAAGCGGCAAGCAATTCCTGTTTCTGCGACGCAAGCTCCTTGCGGACCTCTTCCACGGATGAGCCCGCCGCCGACTCCAGGGACGAGAGCTTCCTGGCAAGGGCGGCCTCGGACTCGGAGAGCCGCTGACGGGTCTTTGTTTCCCATGCCGTGATGTACAGGCTGGATGCCTCCAGCAGCTGCGACACTTCCTTGCGGTTCGTCTCCACCTCATCGGCCACCGCGGTCATCCGCGTCTCGATCTCCTTCTGCATCCTGAGAGACCCGGCGTCCATGGCCTCGCGAAGGAAAGCAAGATCCCTCTCCACGCCCGCCGCGGATTCCCTGCGCGCCTTTTCCACTTCGTCATGGAGGGAGTCCCGCAGCACCTGGATGGCTTCCATGGTGGAATCCGTTGTCCGCGAAAGCTCCGCGTCGAACGTACCGACCCTCTGCCCCATCTCCGCGATCTGCTTCTTCAGCGCCTCGCGCTCGGCGCTGGAAGCCGCCACGAGCTCGTCCTTCTCCGTATTGAAGCCTTCTCGGATCGCAACCAGGGCGGATTCCGCCTGGGCAGCGGCTTCCTTCCTGCCTGCCTCGACGTGCGCTGCCAGCTCCGCCATGGCGACGTCGATCTCCTTGTGCATCTCCCCGCTTCTGGACTCCAGCGCTTCCCGGAGCCCGGAAAGCTCCCGCTCCAGGGCCGCCGAGTTGCTCTTGCCTGATTTTTCCATCTGCATGCGGATGGCCTCAACCGTGGACTCGGCAGAGCGCCTGAGGTCTCCCTCGAATGCAGAGATCCGCTCCTTCATGTCCTTCAGCTCCCCCTTGATGGAAGCCCGTTCCTGGTTGACGACCTCCAGGAGCTCATCCTTCTGGGAGACGAACTCTTCCCGCACGGTCCCGATGGACGACTCCGCTTCGGAGGAAAGCCGGGAAATCTTCTCCGCAACCGTCACTTCCGTCTCCGAGAGCTGCTGGCGGGCCCGGCCTTCCCACGCGACAACTTCCGCGCGCGACGCCTCGAGGACATCGGTGAGGTCCTTGCGCCCCGTCTCCAGCTCCGCCGTGAGCTCGCGCAGTCTCGTCTCGATCTCCCGCTGCATCTTGCGGACGGCCCCATCCAGGGTCTCCCGCAGACCGGCGGTCTCCTTTTCGACGGCAAGGGAGGAATCCTTTCGCGCCTTCTCCACCTCCGCGCGCAGGGTCGACTGGAGGCCCTGGATAGCTTCATCCGATGATGCAAGCCGGAACTTCAGGTCCGTCTCGAATGCCTCCACCCGCTTCTCCATGTCAGCCTGCCAGACCTGGTATTTGTCCAGCGACTGGGTGGTTCGCTGGCGCAGGTCTGAAAGGAACTCGTTCTCAAGCGCGGAGAGATCCTTTTCCAGCCCTTGGGATGCGCGGGTCTTAAGCTCTTCCAGCTCCGCGCGCACCTGCTCACGGGCCCCAGCGGCCGCGGAAACCTCGGCCTGCCACCCCGAAGCAAGGCCGTCAGCCATCTCCGCCATCTCGGCGCGAGCCCTGGCCACGGTCTTCTCGATCTCCTGGTGGATGGCAGCCCTCGCTGCTTCCACATCGCCGTTGGACTCTTCGAGTGACTTGATCCGGGTGTCGACGTCCCCCTGGTAGTCCGCCAGGCGCGACTCGATGGCTTCGACGCCGCGGGCAAAAGAGGCCTCGTAGGATTTGAGCCTCTCCGCAAGCCGGGCGGAAACCTCTTCACCCATCGACTCACCACGCTGCACAGCCTTCGTGACGACGCCGTTCACCTCTGCTTCGAAAGCGGATATCCGCTGCCGCAGATCCTGCACCGCCGCATCCGACGAGGCAATCCTGGTTTTCAGATCCCCTTCGAAGCCGTTTACTTTGTCCAGGGACTTCGCCGCGCGCTGCCGCAGGTCGGAGAGGAACTCCGCCTCCGTGGCGGAGAATGTCTTTTCGAGCTCCTGGGATGTTCGCGTCTTGAGCGCTTCCAGCTCAGCGTGCACCTGCTCGCGCGCGCCAGCGGCCGCCGCGATCTCGGCCTGCCACCCCGCCGCGAGGCCGGTAGCCATTTCCGCCATCTTCGAGCGCGTTGCGGCGACCGTTTTCTCGATCTCCCGATCGATGGCGGCCCTCGCCGCCTCCACGTCGCCGTTCGACTCTTCGAGTGACTTGATCCGAGTGTCGACATCGACCTGGTAGTCCGCCAGGCGCAGCTCGATGGCTTGCACGTCGCGGGCAAAAGCGGCCTCGTTGGACTTGAGTTTTTCCGCAAGGCGGATGGAGGCCTCTTCACCAATCGACTGCACCGAGGCAATCTGCGCCTTCAGATCCCCTTCGAAGCCGTTCACCCTCTCCAGCGACTTTGCGGCCCGCTGCCGCAGGTCGGCAAAGAACTCGTCCTCGAAGGCGGAAAGGCCTTTCTCCACGTCCTGGTACGCGCGCGTCTTCAGCTCTTCCAGCTCCGCGTGCACGGCGGACAGCCCGGCATGGATCTCCTCCCGGGCCGCGGCTGCGGAACCGATCTCGCCCTTCCACCCCGCAACCAGCTCGGCGGCCACCTGCTTCATCTCCACGCGCACGCCCGCCGCCATCTTCTCCATGCTCTCACGGAGCGATGCGCGGAGGGCTTCCACGTCTTCGTCCGAATCCTCCAGGGCCTTGACCCGGTAGTCGACGTCGCTCTGGTAGTCGGCAAGCCGCATCTCGATGGCCTGCACGCTTTTTGCAAACGTTGCCTCGTCTTCCCTGATCCTCGTGGAAAGACGGCTGAAGACCTCATCCTCCAGAGCTTCCCCGCGCTGGGCGGCCCGGGACAGCCTGCCGTTCAGGTCCGCTTCGAAGGTTTCGAGGGACCGGGAAAGGTAAGCCGCCCTTTCCTTTTCCGCCTGCTCCTCCCTTGCTTCCAGCCGGGCCATGTACGCGGAAAAATCCTTGAGCCTCTGCTCCGACGCGTTGACCCCAGACGCAAGGG
Source organism: uncultured Spirochaetota bacterium (assembly GCA_963753085.1). Classification (GTDB taxonomy): domain Bacteria; phylum Spirochaetota; class Spirochaetia; order SZUA-6; family Fen-1364; genus Fen-1364. The sequence continues at coordinate 97,163 of CAVWBF010000014.1, forward strand.
TTCCGACTTCTGCATCAACGGCGGACAGCACCTCGGCCCGGACCGCCTCCAGGCTCTGCCGGGCGTGCGATGCGAACCCGGACTCGAGCTCGGGCAGGCGCTTTTCGATCTTGTCCAGGCGGGTGACCGTTTCCAGGATCCTCTTGCCGGCGGAGTCGACTATCTCCGACTCCTCCCGGACTTTCTTCATGGTCTGGTCAACCCGCGATGCGACGGAGGTGAACTCGCCGAGGCTCTTGTCGAAGTCCAGGAGCCGTTTGCGAATTCCTTCCACATCTGCAGTCCTTGCCTGGAGAGCTTCCTCGACGGTACGCGTCCGGGCGACAAGCTCCTTGCCCGCGGTGAAGCTGCCCTGGAGATCGGCAGTGAGCTCGCGGAGCTGGGCGGTCTTCTCCTCCATGAGGGCGGAGATGTTGGCCGCGATCTTGTCGCTGAACCTTTTCAGCTTTTCAAGTGATCTGTTGTTGCGGTCGAGAGCCCGGAAGATGACCAGGATAAGAAGGACAGCAAAAAAGGTAATCAAGTTACCAATTGAGAAAAGCATTGTCCCCCCTCCCAGAGGTTTTATCAATAGTAAACCTATCCGCACCCCCTGTCAACGCATAGACCTAGCCACGGATGGCGAGCCGCGCCGGGTGCAGGGAGGCACGGAAGGCGCGGCAGGGAGGTCGAGGTCGGCCGAGGCCCTCCCGCGGTACTCCCGCCGGGTTGGAGGGCCGCAAGCGAGCCAAGAGAAAGGGGAAGCGGGGGTCGCTGAAAGGGGGAGCGAGCGGCGCCGGCGATCAGTGGAGCACTGGCGGCGCGAACTGTCCCGTCGAGTCGACGCGCACGAGGTTCACGTACTCTCCCCCGTAGCGCTTCGCGAGGGACGCCACGCTCGTCTCCTTGTTCCTTTCCATGACGACAGGATGGAAGTCTCCCTCTTCGTCGAAGTAGGGCAGAAGAACGATCACGTGGTGGTGCTGGCGAAGGAGCATGCTCGATCCCGACGGAGCGTATTTCGCGCGCGCGTTCACTGAACCGAGATAGATCGTGCCGGGCCGATTACGAGACAGGAAGTACAGCAGGGCCGGGAGACGTTCCACGGGATAGCCTACGTCCTTCACGTGCGGCACGCGATCCGCGTCCGTCACGTCCAGGGCGTCGGGACCGGGCATCACGCCGGTGCGGGCGTCCCCCAGCGCGCGCGCGAGGCCGCGGGACCAGTCCAGCCCGAAGTAGGGGTCCTGCTCCTCCTCGTAGCGGGCGCTCCACGCCTTGCCCAGGAGGTCGGAGTCCCGCGAGCGCAGGGCATTGATGTCGGTAAAAGTACCGGTGAGGGGGAGGTAGAAGCCGTCTATCACCCACTTTGCGAACCCTGAGCAGTTGAAACCGCCCTTGCGAGGAGGCGCCGGCGCTCCCGTTGCGATGAAGACAAGCTTCCCCGAGGCGTCCATGGCCCCGTCATCCATATCCCGCAGACCCTTGATCCTGCCTCGCAGCGTCTGCACGATCCCCGCCAGGCGCGCATCCCCGGGGCCCTGCTCGGGCGCCATCACGAGCGGCCAGTCCACGGAGGATCTGCTGAGATCGACAATCCGGGTGAAAGGTGACGTGAGGAGGTCCCGGAAAGGAACGGGAATGACGACGTGGGTCTGGAACTCCTCGTTGTACAGGACGATGTCCATGGCAGTCCTGTCGTCCGGCTCCGGAAAGAGCCGCAGGTAGCAGCCGGGATCGTTCTGGATGAACACCTTGGCCTGCACGAAGCTCCCGTCGTGAAGGCTCCTCTTGATGATGAACGTGCCGGCGCCGGCAAGCGGGAAACGCTTGCCGTTCCTGTTCTCGAAGACCATGTAGAGGGCTTTGTCCTGGATCTGCGTGTGGAAGAGAACGTCGACAGGGCTCTCTGTCTGGGTCACGAGCCTCCGGGGAGCGGCCGCGGCATCCAGAACGGGAGCAAAGATAGTCTCGCGCAGCGAGGTCCGGGCTTCCCAGTTCTCAGGCACCGGTCGAAGCGCGACATCCGCGCCGACAGCGGTCCATGCGCCGAGGGGCGCAATGCCGGGCAAAAAGGCAAGCAGGAGCAGGCACAGACTACGCGAGAAGAGTGTCTTCATCAATTCCATCCTTGAGGCTCCCTCGCTTGGCTGCCAGGACCTGCTGGTCCCATGCAAACAGAGGGCTGATCTCCACCACATGCACCGACCTTCCCTGGCGGTCCCGCGGGACTTCCACGCCGCACTGGGAAAGCCAGCGAGCCGCCTTTTCGATCTGCCCGCGGACGCACGTCTCGATGGAGTCCAGCCCCTCGCGGTTCTTCAACGGCGCGAACTCCTCCTCCCGCTCCGTCTCGAAGAAGAGGGACCGCGAAGCGATCGGGATGGCATCGAAAATGAACATCTCCATCTTCACTGCGTCTTCCTCTCCAGTTTCGGCGCCGCCAGGGGTCGGTTTGAGAGCCTTCACTTTTTTCCGCGCAACATGGAGTGGCAGGGGCACCTTCGAGCTGGAAAGGAAATCCACGTTCAGCAGGTGGATTGCAATCGAGCCCTGGGAATAGAGGAGGTTCCCGCCTGGACCCTTCGCGTTCATGAGCTTCTCATCGAGATCCGAGTATTCGATCACGCACGGCCTGCCCTCGACAACGCCGATGACGCCGAGCTTTTCCTCGGGATATGCCTTCTCGATGACCTTGGACGAGATCTGGCACCCTTCCCTCCTGTGGAATCCGAGGAAAAGCGGATCCGGCACGCGCACGAGCGGGTTGTCCACCTGGAAGTAGAACAGCTCCTCGATTCCCCTGTCGCGCATCTCGGCAAGCACGCCGGACTCGGCGAGAGCCTCGATGACCCCTCCATGGCCGTTGGGGTTGAAGAACAACCCGCCATCGGGCGCCATGAGGAGCCCCCCTTCCGGTGAGAGGGAAGGGAGCGTGCCCTGGGAAAAGAAGAGGACTGAGCTGCTTCCCAGCCCGAAGAAGTCCTCGCGCCGGAAGTATTCCTCCGTCTCCGACCGGTTGGACGGGCTTGTCATGATGAGCCACGGCATATCGATGCCGAACCACCGGCGGGCGGCCAGAAGCTTTTCGGCATGGATGGCGAACAAGGTCAGCCTGCGGATGGGGCTGATGGGGAACATTCCTTTCGGACCTTCGAATCCCAGCCGGGATCCCTGTCCCCCTGCCACGGTCAGGAACGCCGTTTTCCCGCGGCGTATCAGGTCCTCGCCGATCTCCCTGGCCTCCGGATCGGCAGCGCTGCGGCCAAGGGGGACGTACGGGGCGGGCGCCAGCAACGAGGTGGTCGGGACGACAAACGGCTCGGAGAGCCGGGCGCGAAGATCCTGGAGCCGGGAGAAGTCCAGCGCCTCCATGTCCTGCAGCAGCCGCTCCTTCATTTCCCGGGGACGCGCGTTCCAGTGTGCCAGCAGGTGCTCCTGCCCGTTTTTCGCGCACAGGTCCCTGAACTCCTTTTCCGTCATGGCATTTCTCCCGGTGGCTGTGCCGCACTCCTCCGGCGCCGTCGCCGCCGATCCTCCCGCACGGCCGCGCCGCACCGTCATGAGAGCCTCCACCAGATCGGCACGCACCGCATCGAAGCGAGCCCCCACGTCCTGCTCTCCCGAGCCCAGCTCCTCCCACATGCGCCGCTTGGCCCCTTCGATGGTGAACTTCTTCTCGTGAAGAAGGTAGTGGAATCTCATGAGAAGCCGTATCTCGCGGCTGGAATACTCGCGGCGACCGGACAGACCCTTGCGCGGGGAGAGCAGCGGCAGCTCGCTCTCCCAGTAGCGGATGATGTACGGCTTGACCCCGAGAAGCCGCGCAACCTCTCCGATGCTCCACGACCTCATTGGGAGTCACGCGCCTGCGCGGGACGGATCTCGATGGAGATGGGGACGTCGTGGAACCCCAGGTCCCTGCGGATGCAGTTCTCCAGGTAGGAGACATATCCCTCGGGAAAGCCTTTTGCCCTGTTCACGAAGATCACGAAACGGACTGGGTTGGAAGCCACCTGCGTCGCGTAGCGGACCTTGTGCCTCCCGCGTCCCGGCGGCGAATAGTGGGCAACCCATGACTCGACCGCGGAGTTCAACCGTCCGGTGCCGACCCGCCGGTGGAGCTGCGTCCACACGGAAAGGGACGTTGCCAGGAGCCCCGCGATTCCGTAGCCCGTGAATGACGAGACGGGGGTAATGGGGGCAAAGCCGAGCACGGGAAAGTCAAACCTCACCCGCTCGGCCACCTGGGCCTCGAGGCCGCGCGCCTTTTTCAGGAGGTCCCATTTGCTCGGGACGATCACGACGCCCCGACCTTCCTTGATGGCCTGCCCGGCTATCTTCTTGTCCTGGTCCACGAGGCCCTCGGTGGCATCGATCACGAGGAATACCAGGTCAGCGTGCTGGATGCTCTCGATGGCGCGATTCACCGAATAGTATTCCACGTCATCCGTCACGCGGCTCTTGCGCCTGATGCCGGCGGTGTCGAGGAGCTCGAAGACTCTCCCCCTGTATTCGAATCGGTTCTGCACGACATCCCGCGTCGTCCCCGGCGTGGACGACACAATGGATCGCTCGTCGCCGGTGAGACGGTTGGCAAGGCTCGATTTCCCGGTGTTCGGCTTTCCGAGGATTGCGATGCGCACGATCCTGTCGGGGGCCTGGTCGGAGGAGTCGTCAATCCGGTCCGCCAGCTCATCTGCCGGCGTTCCCTCCTTTGCCGCGCGCCCCTCCAGGAGGGAGGCGATCAGCTCCTTGAGCTCGGGGAGGTTCCTCCCGTGAGCCGCGGAGACCCCGATGACCCGGGGGAAGCCGTGTGAATGCGCGTTCCAGACGGCGGGGTCTTTGTCCGGCGTATCCACCTTGTTGACAACCAGGAGGAGCCTGTCGGAGAGGGGACGCAGCCGGTCCATGAAGTCCTCATCCTCGGGAGTGGTTTCTCCGGCATCCAGCACAAGGATGGCAAGGTCAGAAGCCCGCGCGGCAGCGATGCTGCGCTCCGACACCACCCGGTCGAGGGCTTCCCCGCCGGGGGTGAATCCGCCCGTATCCACCAGGAGGAGGGAAACGCCGCCGAGGGTGCAGGACTCCTCCACCGTGTCCCTTGTCACGCCGGGGAGGGAGTGCGTGATGGACCGACGGCGCCCGATCAGAGCGTTGAAGAGGCTGGATTTTCCGACGTTGGGCCGGCCGAGGATTGCCACGCGCGGCAGGGAGGACTTCGCGCGGCCCCGGCGGATAACCCTGCCTCCCTTACCAGGAGAAGAAGTCAAGCCGCTCCTCCATCCACTGCCGCACCGCCTTCTCGATCTGCGCCCCGGATCGCATGGGCACGAGGCTTCGCGCGAACGCCTCCGCCTCCATGACGCCGACCGAGCGGATGATCCTCTTGATGAGGGGGATCGCAATGGGTCCCATCGAGAAGCTGTCGAGGCCCAAGCCCAGGAGAACGATGGTCGCAAGCGGGTCTCCCGCCATCTCTCCGCACATGCCCACCGGCAGGCCGTTCGCGTGGGCGTTCTCGATTGTCGTGCGGATGAGGCGGAGCACGCCCGGGTGGAAGGGCTCGTAGAGATACGCCACCCGCTCGTTCCCCCTGTCCACGGCAAGGGTGTACTGGATCAGGTCGTTGGTGCCGATGGAGAAAAAATCCGCCTGGGAAGCGAGGATGTCGGAGGAGACTGCGGCGGAGGGGACCTCGATCATGATCCCCATGGGGATTTCCTCGCGGAAAGGGATCTTCTCCCGGCGAAGGTCGCCCTTCACCTCGGCCACCGTCTCCTCGATCCGGGTAAGCTCCTCCGCCCCCGAGATGAGGGGGAACATGATGCGCAGGTTCCCGTTCACGGAAGAGCGCAGGAGGGCGCGAAGCTGGGTGCGAAAGATTTCGGGCCTCGAAAGGCAGAACCGGATAGCGCGCCATCCCAGGAGCGGATTCGCATCCGTCTCCAGGGAAAAGCCGGGAATGACCTTGTCACCGCCAAGATCGAGCGTGCGGATGGTGACGCTCCTGCCCCGCATGCCTTTCAGAACGCTGCTGTACGCCCGATACTGGTCCTCCTCCGAAGGGAAGCCGTTGGGCTGGAGAAAAAGGAACTCGGACCGGAAAAGCCCGATTCCGTCCCCGCCATGGGTGAGGACGGAATCCACCTCCTCGGGAAGCTCGATGTTCGCCTCGATGGACACGAGCTTGCCGTCGATGGTCTCCGCCGGCAGCTCGCGAAGCTCCCGGAGGATGGTGTACTTGCGCAGCCACTCCTTCCTGCGCTCATCGTACAGGCTCCGGGTGGCCTCGTCGGGCTCCACGATGACCGTGCCGTGGATGCCATCCACGATGATCTCGTCCCCCGTCTTGACGTGGCGGCTGATGTCGGAGAGGCCCAGCACGGCGGGTATCTCGCTTGACCGGGCAAGGATTGCGGTGTGTGAGGTCTTTCCCCCGACATCCGCGGCAATACCGAGAACGAGCTTCCGATCCAGCCCCAAGGTGTCGGAGGGCATCAGGTTGTGCGTGACGAGGATGACCTCGCTCGTGACGTCGGAAAGACTGGCCTTCGGGCGGAAAAGGAGGTGGCCAAGGATCCTGTTTCCAGCGTCACTGAAATCCACGGTCCGCTCGCGGAGGTACTGGCTGTCCGCCGACTCGAGCTTCTGCGACGCCTCTTCTATGATCTGGAGGAGCACCCACTCCACGTTGCGCAGCTTCTCTTCCAGGGCAGAGTGCACCCTGCTCTTCAGTTCCGGGTCATCGAACATGAGAATCTGCGCATCGAAGAGCTTCGCGTTGCGGCCCCTCGCCAGGCTCTTCACCTCGTCGGAGGCCTTGGTGAGCGCCGACAGGAACCTTCCGTATTCGTATTCGACCTGCGAAGCCTCGATGTGGTGACGCGGAACCGTGAGCTTGTCGTCAAGGAACAGGAATGCCTTGCCCCGGACGATGCCGGGCGAGGCGCTGATCCCCGCGAACTCCATCATGCGGCGGGAGTATAGCGTTATTCAATGGGCCTGTCAAACAGACCGATCATGAAGTGAAGGCCCGGATGGCAGCCAGGAAAACCTCGCGGACACGCTCATCATCGCTTCGCAGCCGCAGCATCGGATGCCTGTTCTGGCTGTGTCTTCTTGCCATCATCGTTGCCGTGGGCTACGTGGCACGGGTGCAGATCAGGGACGCATTCGGTCGGCTGACAGGCGGCAGACCCTCCGCCTCCCGCCAGGCCCCACCGCAGGTCACGGTGAAGCCCCTGCCCCCGGCCGACGCGGCCGGAGGGAGCCAGCCCGCTGCTGGGCAGACCACCCAGACCCCGGCGAAGCCGCCGGCGCCGGCTGACCGCTCAGTGACCGTGACCCGCCCAGGTCCCTCGGGGCAGGCCTCCTCGGCCCAGACCGTCGAAAAGCCGCTTCGAAAAACGCGCCTCTTCTTCCTCTCCGTCGACCCGAACGGGACCATCCTCATGAAGAGCGTCATCCGACCAATCCCGCAGAGCGACTCCCCTCTTCGCGACGCCCTGCAGACGCTTCTCAAGGGCCCCACGTCCCAGGAGATCAACCTCGGGCTGCTCACGATGATCCCCGCGGGCACCGCGCTTCGAGGTGTCATTGTCCGGGGCGACATCGCATACGTCGACTTCAGCGAGAGCTTTCGCTTCAATTCACTTGGCATCGAGGGGATGAAAGCGCAGCTTCGGCAGGTGGTCTACGCGGCCACGGAGTTCCAGACCGTAAGAAAGGTCCAGTTTCTCATCGAAGGGAAAAAGGTGGACTACCTGGGGACTGAGGGCGTGAGGATCAACGAGCCCCTGTCCCGCAGCTCATTCTAGGATCAGTTTTTCAAGAACGCGCCGCGTGACATCGCCGGGCTGCTTCTTCCCCGCGCGGAGCAGAAACAGAAGCTCCCGGTTTCCCTTCCGGCCGCGGAGCGGGGACAGGAGCGCTTTCTCCACCCGCATGCCTTCCAACCCCAGCCCGGCGGACAGCTCCTCGACAATGGACAGCACGGTGTCGGGGTTCCGCACCACTCCGCGAAACTCCGGGGAGGGGGATGCCCATTCGAACTGCGGCTTCACCAGGAAGATGCCCCACCCCTCGCTCGTGAGGCCAAGGATGTGCGCCGCGACCTTCCGCAGTGACCGAAAGGAAAGATCGGCCACGGCGCTGTGCGGCACCGGGTCCAGCCGCCCACGGACGACCTTCGAGATGTTCGTCCCCTCCATCACCCGCACGCGTTCGTCGCTTCGAAGCCGCCAGTCCAGCTGGTTGATGCCGACGTCCACCGCGTAGACCAGGGACGCTCCGCGGGAAAGGAGGCAGTCCGTGAACCCGCCCGTGGAGCACCCCGCATCGATCCAGACGGTGCGGCCGGCATTGATCTTCCACGTGTCCAGGGCGTGCGCCAGCTTCTCACCGCCGCGCGACACGAAGGGGGAGACTTGGCGGAGGCTGAGGGTCGCCCCGGCGGCAAAGCGGAGACCGGGCTTCTCAGCCGGCTCGCCGTTCACCCTGACATCGCCTCGCATGATCAGGGCAAGGAGCTCCTTCTCCGGTCTTTCGGGATACGCGCTTTTCAGAAGCTCGATGAGGGGGACCCGTCGGGAGGCCATTTCACACGCTTGAGAGCTGGCGAACCCTTTCGATGCCGACCGCCCGGCCTTTTGCGGGGTCCAGCTCGATGAGCACCCCCATGATCTCCGCCGTCGTGTTCTGGACTTCCATTTTGAGGGGCATCTGGGAAAGGGAGCGCGCCACCGCCGTTTCCTTTTTCATGCCGATCACGCTGTCCGTCGGCCCGCTCATCCCGATGTCCGTGATGTACGCGGTGCCACGGGAGAGGATCCTCTCATCCGCGGTCTGCACGTGGGTATGGGTGCCCACGACGGCGGAGGCCTCCCCGTCGAGGTACAGGCCGAGGGCCTCTTTTTCGTCCACGGACTCTGCATGAAAATCGACAATGGAAAGGCGAGCCTTGGAGCGAAACTGCTTGAGAAGAGACCTGCCGACAACCAGGGGATCCCGCAAGGGGGAGAGGTTGACGCGCCCCTCCAGGTTGATGACAAGCACCGGCACATCGCGCACGATGACGATGCAGTGGCCCTTTCCCGGTATGGCATCCGCGCCCGGGAGAACGGGATAATTCTCGGGGCGCAGGAGCGTGTCGCTCGTGGAGAGGAGGGGAAATATTTCGCGCTTCTGCCAGATGTGGTTGCCCGTGGTGATCACGTGGACGCCGGACTTGAACATCCGCTCCGCGATATCGGGGGTGAGGCCGAAGCCGTCCGCCGCGTTCTCCCCGTTGGCAATCACAAGGTCCGCGCCGAGACGGCGGACCAGCTCGGGCAGGCCCACGAAGAGCGCCCTGCAGCCGGGCTGGCCGACGACATCCCCCACCACGAGGACCTTCAGGTTGGGTCCCACTAGCGCGCGTACTCGACGACGCGCATCTCCCGGATGATCGTGACCTTGATCCGCCCGGGGTACTTCAGCTCGGTCTCGATGCGCTTGGCGATCCCCTTGGCGAGCTCCTTGGCGGCGTCATCGCTTATCTTCTCATTGTTCACGAGGATCCGCAGCTCGCGTCCCGCCTGGATTGCATAGGCCTTGTCGACGCCGTCGAAGTCCTCCGCAATGGCCTCCAGGTTCTCCAGGCGTTTGAGGTAGTTGTCCAGCGTCTCCTTGCGTGCGCCCGGACGCGCCGCCGAGATGGCGTCTGCTATCTGGACAATGACCGCCTCCACGCTCTCCGGCTCCACGTCCCCGTGGTGAGCGCCGATTGCGTTGATAACCCTCGCATCCTCGCCGAGCTTGCGCGCAAGGTCCATCCCCACCTCGATGTGGTTGCCGTCCCCGTTCGTCTCGATGCCCTTGCCGATGTCGTGCAGGAGCGCCGCGCGCTTGGCCAGGTCCACGTTGCCGCCTACTTCGGCGGCCAGCATGCCGGCGATCAGCGCGACCTCCTTCGAGTGGGCAAGGACATTCTGACCGTAACTGGTGCGGTAATGAAGGCGCCCGAGCGTCCGGATGGCCTCCGGGCTCATCGTGTGGATCCCCACCTCGAAGAGAACGCGCTCTCCTTCCTCGTAGATGGTCTGCGCGATCTCCTTGCTGACCTTCTGGACGATCTCCTCTATCCGCGCCGGATGGATCCGGCCGTCGGAGATGAGACGGCTGAGCGCCGTCTTGGCGATCTCTCTCCTGATGGGATCGAAACAGGAAATGACGACAGCCTCCGGCGTATCGTCGATGATGACGTCGACCCCCGTCAGGGTCTCCAGGGTGCGTATGTTGCGCCCCTCCCTGCCGATGATGCGCCCCTTCATCTCGTCGTTGGGAAGGGTCACCGTCGTAACGGTCACCTCGGAGGCGACGTCCGTTGCCAGGCGCTGGATGGTCGTAACGAGAATATCCCGCGCCTTGCGGTCCGCCGTGAGCCTGGCTTCCTGCTCGATGACGTTGATCGTGACCTGGGCGTCGTGCCGGGCCTCATTCTCGAGACTCTGCACCAGAAGCTTCTTGGCCTCCGCCCTCGTGAGGCCCGATATCCTTTCCAGCTCAGCGGCTATTCTCTGCTCTTCCTGCTGCAGCGCCGCTTCTTTTTCCCCCGCAGCCCTCTCCCGGTTCCCGATGGTCCTCTCTTGCTTTTCAAGAGACTCAATGCGCTTTTCTAGGTTTTCTTCCTTCTGAAGGAGGCGCCTCTCCACGCGCTGGAGCTCGATCCTCCGCTCCCGCGTCTCTTTCTCCAGCTGGTTGCGTTCCCGCAGGAGCTGGTCTTTACTTTCAAGGATCGCCTCTTTCTTCTTTGCTTCCGCCTCTCTTAAGGCCTCCGTGACAATCCGTGCCGCCCTTTGCTCTGCCGATGAAAGCTGAAAACGTGCGTAAAGCCATCGAATTAGCCAACCTAGAAATAAACCGGCGAGAGGAAGAATGAAGTACGCTAGTGTGCCCATACATTCCTCCACCCGCGTCCAATATGTGAAATAAAGGTTAAGTCAGATTGGACCGTTTGTCAAGGGTGACCGTGTGACAGGACGGCGTGACTGCGAAGTTACTTTCTCTTTGTTACGCGGGCTTCGAGACAAAGCGAAGAAGAAGCTTCGAGACGATGTCGTTCAGCGCTATGTCCTGGTCAGCGGCGAACGCAAGGAGGAGATAGGCCTCCTGGGAGCGGAAAAGGGCCGGAAAAAGCAGGATCCGCTTCATGTACTTCATGTCTTCGACATCGATCAGGTTTCTCCATAAACCGAGCTCCGCAGGGTTCTTGTTCATGGCCACTGTCTTTCTGTCCGCGAAAATCAGCCTGCACAACGGGTCAACCGCGTCCAGCCTGAGCCGTTGACGGCTTTTTTCGCTGAGGCCCACGCTCAGATCGAGTGTGAACCCGCCCGATCCCTTGCCGAGGAGCCCGGCGCTGACGGCGGCGACACGGCGGGAGATCTCCACGAGGGATTTCATCTGCTGCGTGTGCGTGACGGCGCGGGGATAGGAGGCAAGAAAATCGTCATAATCGATCCCGTTGGCAGTCAGCTTGACCGACCGCGCTTTTTCGTTGCCGCCGAACAAGGCGTCCTCCCGGCCCCCCCTCCTCACCGAGATATCCTTGGAGAGGTCGAATGACTCGGCATCGCTGATGAGGTCCCCGATCCCGAAATATGTGTCCTCCAAGGCTTCCTGGGGGCTCTGGGTGGCATGCGCGACGACCTCCTGGGCAATCTCCCGCAAGCCGCCCTTCCGAGGCGTTTCGCGCGGCCCGGCCGAATCACGGTCGCCGTGCGCTTCCGCCCCGTACACCTCCTCCTTGATCCTGAAAACCCCGTCCTCCATGACGATGGCGGAATTGGTGTCCTCCACGATGCGCTGGAGCTGGGGGAGAGTCCAGGTCTTGAAGGACCCGTTTGCCAGGTGCCTCGTTATCTCCGCTTCCCTGTCTTCGGGCGCCGGGGACGGCTCTTCTGCCGCCGCCTCGGGCCCCGCGGTCTCGTCCACCGCCTCAAGCTCGCCGAGCTCCTCTGCGTTCTCGATTCCGTTCCCGCTGCCCTGCACCGAAAGAGCCTCGTCGATGTTGGGGACGTCCTCCAGCTCCTCGACGTCCGAAAGCTCATCCAGCCGATCCGAGTCCGTTTCTTCGCCCCTGACGCGCCCCTCGCCCTCTCCATCCGCCATAAACCCTCCCCTCATGAGCCGACCCGCCGAAGCCTCCTCCTCGTCCACAGCGGGGAGGTATTCGAGCCCTTCCTCGAAGGGCTCGGGCGGGAGCGGCCGGAGGTCCGGCAGCGCCTCCAGCTCCTCGAGCTTCTCCTCCGGGGAATCGATCGTCATGGTCTCGGCACCCGCGAAGGCGCCCACGAGGGAGGCCTCGGGAATAGCCTGCCGATCTAAAGCAGGGTAGCTAACCGCTTCTGGTCCTTCCTCGATCTCTTCCACCGGCTCAGCTTCTTCCACAAGATCGGCTTCTTCCACAAACTCTGCTCCTTCGACGAGCCCGACCTCTTCTACCGTCTCCGCCTCTTCAACTGACTCCGCTTCTCCGACAGGCTCAGCCTCTTCTATGGCTTCAGCCTCTTCTCCCCCTTCGGTCTGCGTCGGGACGGCCGCAGCGCTGGCGGATTCTGTTGGAGCCGACGCTGGCTCCGCCTCAAAAACAGGCTCGGCCTCTTCGACGGCTTCGGCTTCTTCGACGGCCTCCGCTTCCTCGACTGCTTCGGCTTCCTCGACGGCTTCGGCTTCCTCGACTGCTTCGGCTTCCTCGACGGCTTCGGCTTCTTCCACCGCTTCCGCTTCCTCGACGGCTTCGGCTTCTTCCACCGCTTCCGCTTCCTCGACAGCTTCGGCTTCTTCGACTGCCTCTGCCTCTTCCACCGCTTCAGCAGGTTCCACGGCCGGAATCTCCCCCGCGGCAGGTACGGGCCGCCGCCCTTGCGGCTCCTGAGCCGGCAGGGCGTGCGGCTGACCCGCCCGTTCCGCGGGGAGGACAAAAGTCGTGCTCTGCAGGGCGCTCTTGATCAGTGACTCGAGCCGGGAGAGGTCCAGGGCGCCAACGGCAGGCGCCTGCGGCGCCTCCGCCCGTCGCGAAACGAGGTCGAGGATTTCGCTCCAGCTTTTCGACATGTACTCGTCGAGGACGGGTTTCTTCTTCCGGGAGACCCGGCCGATGCCCCGCTGGATCTGCCAGGTGATCTCCTCCCGCCTGGACTCCAGCTCGCGCCGCCACCTGCTCCAGTCCGCGCCCCCCGGTCCTTCAACCAGCTCCGAGATGAGCTGGATCTGGAAGCGCTTCACCCTCTGTCGGAGCACGTCGAGCGGGTCCGACCTCAGGTTGATGAGAAGGTAGACGATGAGGAACACGGTCAGGAAGAAAGTGCCCAGGAGAAGGCCCTTCATGAGGTCGGTCATCTCGAAGACCGACGCATCGACAAGGAGGCTGGCTGTTCCGCCCTGCTGGAGCCGCAGGGAGAAAGCAAGGAAAGACGTCGCCTTCCCCCCCTCCTGGGTCAGCTGGACCGGCGCGGTGAACGAAGACGTGCCGGGATGGTCCTTCCAGACCGACTCCAGGGCGGCGCTGACGGGCCGCGGGTCTGCCGCATTGAAATCCAGGAGAACCCCATCATTTCCGACAAGGAGAACGCTCGTGACGGGCACCTGGGGCATGAGCTGCAGGTCCTTCAGGAGGTCAAGCGAATCGACATAGAAGACGGCAGTGCCCTTGAACAGCTGCGCGCCGCCACCCTGCTGGTACACGGGAACGAGGTACAGAAAGCGTCCCTGCTGGCCGTCGATGAACAGGCGGGGCTGGTCGCCGGCACCCAGGATGATGGAGCTTGCCGGAATGGTCTGATCGACTTCCCCGTAGTTGCGATACGCAAAACGGTCGGGCCGTTGATCTTTCGCATCCGCGGCAACGGAGCTGAACACGATCCGTTGGCCATCCGGCGCAAGCACCCGTACGGCGGAGATCTTCAGGGCCCCAATCGCGTCCGCCCACTGGCGCATGAGGTCGGTGGGGAGGTTCGTCCCGAACGAAGCCGCCACGAAGTCCTTCCTGGCGAGCGTCGTGAAGCGCTCGATGTTGGCGGCGTGGTACTTGATAATGCGGTCCCCGAGGGTCGCGAGCTGGCTCGCGTAGCCTTCCTCCACGCGGGGGAGGAAGAAGCTTGCCTGCAGGACATTGAAGAGACCCGAAAATGCAAGCACCGTGAAGCCGGCGAACAGGAGGATGGAAATGAGCAGACTTATGGCAACTTTCAGGCTCTGCCGCATTAGGAGCTAGTATACCTTCTCTTTGTGTATCGGCGAAAGAGGGGAGATGCCGTAGCCAGGGACGCGTAGCACGCCTTCGGCGTGCGGAAGGCGCCCCCGTAGCCAGGGACGCGTAGCACGCCTTCGGCGTGCGGCAGCCGTAGTGCGGTGCACCGCGCGAAGGCGAGAACCGCGAGGGGCGGCGCGCCACGCCCCCCCGGAGGTTGCGTGGCGCGCAGGGCCTCAGCCTTCCTTGGCGGCTTCCTGGGCTTCCTTCTTCTTGCGCTTCCTCTCTCGTTCCTTGCGGTCAACAAGCTCCAGGATGACCATCTCGGAAGCGTCGCCGAAACGGCGTCCCATCTTCAGGATCCTCGTGTATCCCCCCGGCCTCTGGGCGTAGCGGGGGGCGATGTCGGTGAAGAGCTTGTTCAGGATCCCGCCGTCGTCAATGGCTTTTGACGCGATGCGCCGGTTGTGAACGGAGTCCACCTTGGCGCGCGTTATCAGCTTTTCGGCGAGGCGACGGGCCTCCTTGGCCTTGGAGACGGTGGTACGGATCCTCTCGTAGCGGAAGAGCGCTTTTGCCTGCGCTTTCAGAAGGGCCTTGCGATGGGCCGAAGTCCGGCCCAGCCTGTTGTAGTTACTCCGATGATTCATCCTGTTCTCCCAGCGCCACTGCCCCGGCTGCTCCCTGGCCGGCTGCCTGCGTCTCCCCGGCCAGCTGCTTCTTCAGCTGCTTCTTGAGAGCCGTGTAATCCTTCATGCCGAGGTCCAGGCCGCGCGCCTGGAGCTTGTCACGTATCTCCTGGAGGCTCTTTTTCCCGAAGTTGCGCGTCTTGGTGATCTCTTCCTCGGTCTTCTTGGTCAGGTCCCCGATGGTGCGGATGTTGGCGTTGCGAAGGCAGTTGCTTGAGCGCACGGAGAGCTCCAGCTCCTCCACCGGGGTGTCGAGCAGCGCACGGATGCGCTCCTCGTCCTCATCCACCTCGTCGTCCCCGCCGGCCTCCGACTCGTCGAAGTTGATGAAGATCGTGAAGTGGTCCTTGGCGATCTTCGCCGCTTCCGCCAGGGCGTCATCCGGGCTGATGGTGCCGTTGGTCCAGATCTCCAGGACCAGCTTGTCGTAGTCCGTCCTCTGCCCCACGCGCGTGTTCTCCACGCTGTACTTCACCTTCTGGATGGGAGAGAAGATGGCGTCAATGGGGATGGTGCCGATCACTTCGATATACTTCTCGTTTCTCTCCGCGGGCACGTACCCCCGGCCGAGGTTGATCTGTACCTCGAACTCGATGTTCGCCTTGTCCATGAGCGTGGCAATGGGGAAATCCCCGTTGACCACCTCCACGTCATTGTCAGCGGCCACGTCCCTGGCGTAGATGGTGCGGGCGCCCTTGGCCTCCACGATCACCGTCTTCTCCTCCAGGTCCCCGCCGAGCTTCACCTGCACCTGCTTGAGGTTGTTGATGAAGTCCGGAGTGTCCTCCACGACGTTGGGGATGGGCTCGTATTCGCTGGCAATCGTGTGCGGCGAGCCGTCGTCCTTGTACGTCGTGATCTTCACCGCGGACACCGCGTAGCCCTGGATGGAGGACAGGAGGATCCGCCGCAGGGTATTGCCGATGGTGACGCCGTAGCCCCGCTCGAAGGGGTACGCGACGAATTTCCCGTAGTTGGCTTCCACCTCGCTGTGCTCGAAGGTGATGCCTTTGGGCTTCTTGAATCCCTTCAGAAGGTTCTTTCGGACCATGCGAACCTCACTTCGAATACAGCTCGACGATCAACTGCTCTCTGATATCCGCAAGGTCAGTGATCTCGCTGCGGCGGGGGATGGCGCGGATCTTGCCGACCATCCTGTCCGGGTCGATCTCGAGCCAAGGGACGATCCCGGCCCGGGAATATTCCTTGAGGCTCTCCTTGATGGCCGTGAGCTTCGTGCTGGGCTCGCGCACGGCGATCTCGTCGTTCTCCCTGACGAGCATCGACGGAATGGAGGCCTTCTTCCCGTTCACGGCGATATGACCGTGAAGCACGAGCTGCCGGGCTGACTTGCGCGACGGGGCAAGGTGCATCCGGTAGACCACGTTATCGAGCCTGCGCTCCAGCATCTGGATGAGGTTCTCTCCCGTGATCCCCTTCTTGCGCACCGCCTTGCCGAAGAAGAGGTGGAACTGGCCTTCCAGCATCCCGTACATCCTCTTCAGCTTCTGCTTCTCGTGCAGCTGCACCCCGTAATCCGAGATCTTCTTCGTGCGGCTGCGCGGCCCTTTCCCCGGTGCCCCCTTCTTGCGGGTCACGGGGCACTTGGGGCCCTTGCACCTGTCACCTTTCAAATAAAGCTTGTATCCCTGGGCCCTGCACAGTCTGCACTGGGGACCGATGTTCCTTCCCACTGTCTCTCCTCCCTACACCCGGCGCTTCTTCGGCGGCCGGCACCCGTTGTGGGGAATGGGCGTTATGTCCTTGATGGAGCGCACCCTGATTCCCAGGACACCGAAGGCGCGGATGGCCGCTTCGCTGCCCACGCCGGGGCCCCTCACGAGGACCACCAGCTCGCGCAGGCCCTGCTCCATCGCCTTGCTCGCAGCCGATTCAGCGGTCGTCTGCGCGGCAAAGGGCGTGGATTTCTTGGCGCCCTTGAATCCAAGGGCGCCCGCGGATGCCCACGAGATGGTGTTCCCCATCAGGTCCGTGATCGTCACGATCGTATTGTTGAAGGTGGCCTGGATGTACGCCTTCCCTTCGGCTATGTTCTTTTTCTTTTCCTTCTTGCCCTTGGTCTTGGCCATGCTATTTCTTCCTCTTCCCGGCCACGGTCTTCCTCTTGCCCTTGCGCGTCCTGGCGTTTGTCTTCGTCCGCTGGCCTCTCACCGGCAGGCCGCGGCGATGGCGGATCCCCCGGTAGCAGCCGATATCCATGAGTCTCTTGATGTTCAGGGAGACCTCGGTTCGCAGCCTCCCTTCCACCTTGTAGTCGCTCTCGATCACGGTCCGCAGCTTGTTCACCTCATCCTGGCTGAGGTCGTTCGTGCGCTTCTCGGGGCTCACGCCCGTGGCAGCGCAGATCTTCCGCGCTGAGGTGACGCCGATCCCGTAGATGTACGTGAGGGCCACATCAACGTGCTTGTTGGGAAGATCCACGCCTGCAATACGTGCCATTCCTCTCTCCTTCGCGGCTCTACCGCTGGCGCTGCTTGTGCTTGGGGTTCGTGCAGATGATGCGCACGACTCCCCGGCGCCTGATCACCTTGCATTTGTCGCAGATCGGTCTCACGCTCACGCGTACTTTCATGCCAAAGCCTCCATATGCTTACTGCCCCCTCCTCGGCGCGCTTCCATGCCGCGCTACAGGTTGCGGGAGCGTATCTTGCCCCTCTTCACGATGCCCTCGTGGTGGTGCATGCGCAGGTACCCTTCAACCTGCGACATGGTATCGAGGTCCACACCAACGAGGATCAGGAGCGACGTGCCTCCCATGAGGTAGGCAATGGCGCTGGGGAAGCGGAAAAGCGTCTGCACCAGCGTCGGGATGATTGCGATGAACGCCAGGAAGAGTGACCCGGGAAGGATGATCCTGTAGAGGATCCGTGAGAGGTACTCCTCCATCTTTTCGCTGCGGATCCCCGGAATCGAGCCGCCATTTTCCCTGATGTGCTTGGAGATCTCCACCGGGTTCAGGGTGACCTGGGTGTAGAAATACGCGAAGAAAATGATCAACAGCGCGTACATCACCACGTAGGGCAAGCCCTGCGGATGCAGCCAGGCGGCAAACCGGGACAGCCACTCGATGCGCGCCCCGAGGTTCTGCGCTATCTGGATGGGGAAGATCAGGACCGAGGAGGCAAAGATGACGGGGATGACGCCCGAGGGGTTGACCTTGAACGGGAGGTACGTGTTCTGCGCGCCGTACATCCTGCGGCCGATGACCCGCTTGGCGTAATGGACTGGAATCTTGCGCTGGCCCTGCTGCTCGATGACGACAAGGGCAATCACCACCACGAAGAGAAGCAGGACGATGATGACGAACACCGGATTCAGGTCGCGCCGCTGGACCGCCTGGACGAGCGTCCAGAGGGCGCCGGGGATGCGCGCCACGATTCCGGCGAAGATGATCATGGAGATGCCGTTGCCGATCCCTCGCCGCGTGATCTGGTCACCCAGCCACATGAGGAACATCGTTCCCGTTGTGATGGTGAGCATGGCCAGGAGGATGAAGGGAAGGCGCGCCATGGAAATGGCGTCGGGGATCCGGTTTGCGTACACCGTGACCGTGTAGGACTGGATGATGCAGACGACCACCGTGCCGTAGCGGGTCCACCGGTTGATCTTCTTTTTGCCGCCCTCCTCCTCGGAGATCTTCTTCAGCTTCGGGAACACGATGGTGACCAGCTGCATGATGATCGACATCGAGATGTAGGGCATGATGGAGAGCATCAGGATTGAGAAGTTCTTGAACGCCCCGCCCGCGAAGAAATCCAGGAAGTCCTCGATCCCCATCGCTCCCGAGGTTCCCTGCGCCGCAAAGTACAGCTTCAGCGCCGCTATATTGACCCCCGGCACGGGAAGGATGGTTCCGAGCCGGTAGATCACGAGGATGCCGATGGTGAAAAGGATGCGGTCCCTCAGCTCCTTGACGCGGAAGATGTCGATAATCGGATTCGCCATTATTTCACCTGGGCCTCTCCCCCGCTCTTCTCCACAACTCGCCCGCCCATCTTCTCTATCTTCTCACGGGCGGCGGCGGACACCCGGGCGTCCTCCACGATCACTTTGCGGGCCAGCTCCCCGCCTCCGAGGATCTTCACCGGCACGCCCCGTTTCCGGGCCAGGCCGCTGGCGCGGAGGGCCTCCGGCGTCACCGTGTCACCGTCCGCGAACCTGTTGAGGTCGGAAACGTTGACCACCTGGAACTCCTTCTTGAAAGGATAGTTGGAAAACCCTCGACGGGCGATCCTGCGGAACAGGGGCATCTGGCCGCCCTCGAAGCCGATGCGTGGCTTGTTGCCGCCGGCGCGCGCCTTCTGTCCCTTGGTCCCCTTGCCGGCAGTCTTGCCGTGGCCCGAGCCCACGCCCCTTCCAAGCCTTTTTTCCTTCTTCTGTCCCCGCGGCGCGCGGAAAGTGAATCCTTCCATACCTAGCGAATCTCCTCTACCTCGAGCAGATGGGAGACGGAGCGGACCATGCCGAGCACTGCCGGCGAGGCTGTCTTCTCCACCACCGCCCCTATGCGATGCAGCCCCAGGGCCTCAACGGTGCGCCGATGGGCGGGAAGGCATGCAATGGTGCTTCGAACAAGCTTGATGCGGAGTGTTGTTCCTGCCATGCCCTACCCCCACATGTCCTTGATGCCGCGCCCGCGGTTGGCGGCAATGACGCGCGGATCCATCAGCGACCCCAGCCCCTGGAAGACCGCTTTCACGGTGTTGATGGCGTTGGAGGAGCCGAGGGACTTCGAGAGGACGTCGTGGATTCCCGCCGCTTCCATCACCGCGCGGACCGGTCCACCGGCAATGACCCCCGTGCCCGGGGCGGCCGGCTTGAGGAGCACCTGCGCGCTCTTGAACTTCCCGATGACCTGGTGCGGAAGGGTTGCCTTCTTGATGGGCACCAGCACCATGCTTCTCTTGGCCTTCTCTATGCTCTTGCGGATGGCGTCGGAGACGTCGTTCGCCTTGCCGAAGCCGTATCCAACCCTGCCGGCCCTGTCTCCCACCACGGTGAGAGCGGAGAAGGAAAAGCGCCTGCCGCCCTTGACCACCTTGGCGACGCGATTGAGCTTCACCAGCTTCTCCAGGAACTCGCCCTGGCCCCTGTCCCTGTCCTGATCCTGTGCCACTTGCCTCTCCCCTTACAGCGTGATGCCGCCCTTGCGGGCGCCGTCAGCGATGGCCTTCACCTTGCCGTGATAGCGGTACCCGTTCCTGTCGAACACGACCGCCGTGATGTTCTTTGCCTTGAGGCGCTCGGCGATGAGCTGCCCGAGCTTCTCGAGCGCCGCCGTCTTGTTGACGATGTCGCGGTGAGCGCTCTCCAGGTTCGAAGCGGCGGCAAGCGTCTTCCCCGCCAGGTCGTCCACTGCCTGGACGTAGGTGTGGCGGTTGGACTTGTACACGGTGAGCCGCGGCCGCTCGGGCGTGCCGTGGATCTTCTTGCGGATGCTTGCTTTCCTCTTCAGGCGCTTTCGCGTCGTATCATCGATCTTCTTCATGACCTCTTCCTACTTGATGCCGGATTTCCCGACCTTGCGGCGAACGTACTCATCCTCGTACTTGATCCCCTTGCCCTTGTACGGCTCGACGGGGCGGAAAGACCTGATCTCGGAGGCGATCTGTCCGACCTTCTCCCGGTCGGAGCCCTTCACTGTGACGCGGGTGTTCGCCTCCACCTCCATCGTGATCCCCTGCGGAATGGGATACTCGATGGGAGTGGAGTACCCGAGGGTGAGGACAAGGGATTTCCCCTTCACCTCGGCCTTGTACCCGACGCCGCTGATGACAAGCACCTTGGAGAACCCGTCGGAAAGCCCGATGAGCGCGTTCTTCAACAGGTTCCTGTACAGGCCGTGAAGGCTTCTGCCCTTGATGGTGTCCTCGGAGCGGGTGACCATGAGGAGATCTCCCTCCGTTTTCACGGACACCTCGGGAGCGTAGTCCTGCACCACCTTGCCCTTAGAGCTCTCGATGAGCACCTGGCCTTCCTTGATGGTGACCTTGACTCCCTTCGGAATCCTGACCGGTAAACGTCCGATTCGCGACACTGTGCGTTCTCCTTGCTTACCAGACGGTGCAGAGTATCTCGCCGCCGGCCTTCTTCTCCAACGCCTTCTTGCCGGTGGTGACGCCGACGGAGGTCGTGACGATCAGCGTCCCGAACCCGTTCACCACGCGCGGAAGCGTGCGGTAACCGGCGTACATCCTGCGTCCGGGCGTGGAGATCCGCTTCAGGCCGTGGATCACCGGCTCGTTCTTCCCGTCGTACTTCAGGAAGATCCGGATGAGGTTGCGCCCGTCCTGGCTCACCTTCTTGAAGGTCTTGATGTAGCCTTCGTTCTTCAGGATCTTGGTGATCTCCAGCTTGAGCTTCGAGGTGGGAATGTCGACGCTCTCGAAGCGCGCACTGCTCGCGTTCCTGATCTTCGTCAGCATATCTGCAACAGGGTCTGACAGACTCATCGCATCTACTCCCTACCAGCTGGATTTGGTAACGCCAGGAAGCTTTCCCTCACTGGCCAGCTGCCGGAAGCAGATTCGGCACAGCTTGAACTTCCTCATGTACCCTCGCTGCCTCCCGCACACCTTGCACCTGTTTGTCCTGCGCGTCATGTACTTCTGCTTGCGCTCGGATTTCTCTATCGCCGCTTTTCTCGCCATCAGTCCTCTCCGTGCTATTTGCGGAACGGCATGCCCAGGCGGGCAAGAAGGCTCCGCGCCTCCTGGTCCGTTTTTGCCGTTGTCACAACTGCGATATTCATGCCGCTCACCCGCTCGATCTTGTCGTAGTCGATCTCGGGAAAGATGATCTGCTCCGTCACCCCGAGGGAGTAATTCCCGTGCCCGTCGAAGGCGTTGGGGTTCGCGCCGCGGAAGTCCTTGATGCGGGGCATGGCCACGTTGACCAGCCTGTCGAGGAACTCGAACATCGTGTTCCCGCGGAGCGTCACCATGGCGCCGATGTCCATACCCTTGCGCACCTTGAAGGTCGCTATGGACTTCTTGGCCTTCGTCCTCACGGCCTTGCGTCCCGTGATCTGCGTCAGCTCCGCCGTGGAGGAATCCAGGAGCTTCTTGTTGGCAATGGCCTCCCCGATTCCCATGCTCACGATGATCTTCCTGACCCGGGGCACCTGCATGACGGACTTGTACCCGAACTCCTCCCGAAGGTCCTTGACGGCCGTCTCGCGGTAGAGCTTCTTCAGGCGGGGCTCATACCCGGGGGGATCAGCGACGGGTTTCGACTTTTCTCCGCCGTCCTCCGCCTGCTTCTCGCGCTTCTGACCCTTCTGTCCGCCCCCGCCCTTCTCCGAGCGGGCGGCCTTTTCCTCCCGGGGCCCCTTGTCGGCCCGGGGGGCTTTTTCCTCGCGCTGCGCCTTCTCGGGCTTTGCGCCTTTCTGGCCGTCGGCCTTCCTGCCTTCCGCCTTTGTGGCGTCGGTCACCGGGGCCTCCGCTTTCGGAGTTTCCTCGGGGTTCTGCTTGTCTTTGCTCACAGATCCCCCCCGCACTTGCGGCACACCCGCTTCTTGGTTTCCCCGTCAATGGAATATCCGATCCGCGTGGGCCCGCACTTCTTGCACACGATCATCAGCTTGCCCAGCGAAATGGGGGCCTCGATGGACGTGATGCCGCCCTTCTGGTTCTGCTTCTTCTGCTTGACGGCCTTCTTCACCATGTTGAGGCCTTCCACGACGGCGCGCAGCTTTTCCCTGTCGATGCGGATGATGCGGCCGCTCTTCCCCTTGTCGCGGCCCGCGATCACCTTCACCGTATCGTTCTTGCGAAGCTTCAGCTTCGCCCTGCTTTCCTGAGTTGCCATTGGACCCATCTCCCTCCTACAGGACCTCGGGCGCGAGGGACACGATCTTCATGAAGTCCTTGTCGCGCAGCTCGCGCGCCACCGGGCCGAAGATGCGCTTCCCCTTGGGGTTGTTGTTCGCGTCGATGACGACGCACGCGTTGTCGTCGAAACGGATGAACGTCCCGTCGGGCCGGTGGTACTCCTTGCGGGTGCGCACCACCACGGCCTTCTCGATCCCGCCCTTCTTGATGGCGGCGTTCGGGAGGGCGTCCTTCACGGCCACCACGATGATGTCCCCGATGCTCGCGTACTTGCGCCGCGTTCCGCCGAGGACCTTGATGCACTGCACCTGCTTCGCGCCGCTGTTGTCAGCGACGTTCAGAAGCGTCTTCATCTGAATCATGGCTACTTTGCCTTCTCCACGATCTCGACGAGGCGCCACCGCTTCTCCCTGCTCAGGGGGCGCGACTCCACCACGCGCACGGTGTCCCCGATGCCGCACTCGTTCTTCTCATCGTGCGCCTTGATCCTCTTGGTGCGGGTCAGGTACTTCTTGTAGAGGCGATGGAGCTTGCGCTGGTGGATCTCCACGACGATCGTCTTCTGCATCTTGTTGCTGACCACGCGTCCCTGGAGGACTTTCTTGACCTTGTTCTGTGTCTCTTCCACGGCGGCTCTCCTAGCGCTTCCGGATCCCGAGGTCGAACTCGCGGATGATGCTGTTTGCCCGGGCCAGCCTGCGCCGCGCCGTGCGCTTGCTGAGCGGGTTGTCGACGTGGCCGATGATCATGTTGGCGCACAGGTCGTGATACTGCCGGCGCAGCTCCTCCCGCTTCGCGAGCATTTCGGTGTACGTCAGTTCCTTGAACGAGTCCTTCATGCTCCTAGTCCCCGCTTTCCCTGCTCATGAACCTGGTCTTGATGGGCATCTTGCTGCCCGCGCGCTTCATGGCTTCCTCCGCCATCTTCCGGTCCACGCCGCCCAGCTCGAACATCACGGTGCCCGGCTTCACGGGGGCCACCCAGAACTCCGGGGCTCCCTTTCCTTTTCCCATGCGCGTTTCCGCGGGCTTCTTCGTGTACGGCTTGTCGGGGAAGATCCGGATCCACACCTTGCCGCCGCGCTTCACGTGGCGGGTGATGGCGATCCTGGCCGCCTCGATCTGGCGGTTGGTGATCCACTCCCGCTCCAGCGCGACGAGGCCGAACTCTCCGAAGGAGATCTCGGTGCACCGCGTTGCCCGGCCCTTGGACTTCCCGCGCTGCTGCTTCCTGAACTTCGTTCTCTTCGGGCTCAGCATGGCTTTCTACTCCTGACCTCTGTCGCGGCCGCGGTCCCGGTCATCCCGGGCGTCGCGGCCTTCCCGGCCGCGGCGGACGAGCAGGCCTGCATCGTCTTTCTTTGCCGGGCCGTAGACTTCCCCGTTGAATACCCACACCTTGATCCCCACGCACCCGAAGGTCGTGATGGCCGTCGCGGTGCCGTAATCGATGTCCGCCCGGAAGGTGTGCAGAGGGATGCGCCCCTCCTTGAACTCCTCCCGCCGCGCCATCTCCGCCCCCGAGAGCCGGCCGGAGATCTTCACCTTGATCCCCTGGACGCCGGTCTTCATGGCGTTGAGGATTGCCATCTTGCAGGCTCGGCGGTAGGAGGCGCGCGCCTTGATCTGGCGGGAGATGTTCTCAGCGACAAGCTTGGCGTTCGTCTCGGGCCGCTTGATCTCCTTGATGCGCAACTGGATCTTCTTGCCGATGCTCTTCTGGAGCTTGCCGCCCAGCTTCTCGATATTGGCTCCCTTGGCCCCGATGAGCACGCCCGGCCGCCCCGTATGGATGATCACCGTGACCCTCTGGGGGTGGCGGATGATCTCCACCTCGGCGATATCGGCGCCCTTTGTCTCTTCCGAGTTGAGAATGATCTTCCTCAGTCGGAGGTCTTCGTGCAGAGTCGTCGCGTAGAGCTTCGGATCCATGAACCACCGCGACGACCAGGTCTTGTTGATCCCCAGCCGCAGCCCGATAGGATTAACCTTCTGACCCATTCCGCACCTCTTTCGCCCCGATCTCGTCCACGACTACGGAAATGTGGCATGACCTCTTCAAGAGCCGGTCAGCCCGACCGCGCCCCCTGGCCCACATCCTCTTCATGGTCGGCCCCACATCGATGAGGAGCTCCTTCACGTACAGCATCTGCTCGTCCAGGTTCTTGTTCTGCGCCAGGGCGTTGGCCGCGGCCGACTGGATGAGCTTCCTCAATAATCGCGCTCCCTTGTGCGGCAGCACATCAAGCAGCGCGATGGCCTCGACATACGGCTTTCGCCTCACGTTGTCTGCGATCCTGCGGATCTTCGTTGCCGACAGCCGCTGGAACGGGACGCTTGCCCTGAACCCCGTGGTCCGCACGCGCGGGGGACGCTCTTTCCTCACGGGCTTGCCGGCGCCCTTGCCTTCGGGCGCCTTGGGCGCTTCCCTGGGCGCGGCCTTGGGCGCTTCCCTGGGCGCCCCCTTGGGCTGAGCTTCCTTGGCCGCCGCTTTGGTCGCTTCCTTGGCCGCCGCTTTGGGCTGGGCCGCCTTGGGCGCTTCCCTGGGCGCCGCCTTCGGCGCGTCCTTGGGTGTCCTGGGCGCCTTTGGTGCGTCGCTCATTTTTTCACCACCTTCTTGTCGGAGCCGGAATGCCCCCGGAAAATGCGGGTGGGAGCGAACTCGCCGAGCTTGTGGCCGACCAGGTTCTCCGTGACGTACACGGGGACCCAGGTCTTGCCGTTGTACACGCTGATCGTGTAACCGACCATCTCGGGGATGATCGTGGAGGTCCGTGAAAAAGTCTTGACCATCCGCTTTTCCCCGCTCTTTCCCATGTCGGTGACCAGCTTGTACAGGCTCTTCGCGATGAAAGGTCCTTTCTTGATGGATCGTGACACGCCCGGTTCCCCCTATTTCCTTCTCTTGACGATGAAGCGGCTCGTTGTGTTGCGCTTTTTGCGCGTCTTGTAGCCCTTGGTCGGCTGGCCCCACGGGCTCACCGGATGGCGGCCGCCCTTTGTCTTTCCTTCACCGCCGCCGTGCGGGTGATCCACCGGGTTCATTGCCGTGCCGCGCACCTTGGGTCTCCTGCCCAGCCACCGGCTGCGTCCGGCCTTCCCGAGGGACACGTTCATGTGATCCTTGTTCCCCAGCTCGCCGATGGTGGCATAGCACCTCTCGTTGACCATTCGCATCTCCCCAGAGGGAAGGCGCAACGTCACATACCCGCCTTCCTTGGCAACGACGGTCGCGCTGGTGCCCGCGGAACGGGCCATCTGGCCGCCCCGTCCGAGGTTCAGCTCGATGTTATGGATCTGGATACCGAGGGGAATCTTGGAAAGCGGCATGGCGTTTCCGATCTCGAACGCCGCCTCGGGGCCGCTCAGAACAGTGCGACCCACCTTGATTCCCTCCGGGGCCAGGATGTAACGCTTCTCCCCGTCCTTGTAAACGATGAGGGCGATGAAGGAGCTGCGGTTGGGGTCATACTCGATAGAGGAGACCTTTCCGGGAATCCCGATCTTGTCCCGCCGGAAATCGACGATCCGATACCTGCGCTTGTGGCCCCCGCCCTTGCGCCGGACGCTGATCCGTCCGCCCGCGCCGCGCCCCGCGTTCTTCGGCTTGCCCGAGGTCAGCGCTTTCTCGGGAGTCTTCTTCGTGATCTCCTCGAAGGTGAGGCCGGTCTTGAAGCGCAACCCTGGGGTGAGAGGACGGTATTTCTTGATTGCCATTCGCTGTTCCCTGCTTTCCTTCCCTGCGGTCGCGGCGCGGGCCGCGACCCATGCTCATGCGCCTTCGAAGATCCCGATCTTCTCTTCGGGAGCGATCGTGATGATTGCCTTCTTCCACGAGGAGGTGTATCCCAACCGGTAGCGGACCCTCTTGGGCTTCGTCGAAGTACGCAGCACGTTGCACTTCAGGGGGTGCACGTTGTACTGCCGGCGCACCGCGTCCATGATCTGATGCTTGTTGGCCCGGCTGTCCACCCGGAAGACGTACTTGTGGCTTTCCCGCATGATGTTCGTCTTCTCCGTGACCACCGGCTCGATGATGATCCTGTCCAGCGTCATGCCTCGGCCCCCTTGGCTGCCACGGCCTTCTCCGCCTTGCCGCCGTTCTCTGCGCCGTAGAATTCGTTCAGGTTTTTCGCGGCGGTCTCCAGGACGAGCAGCTTGTGGCAGTACAGCAGGTCGTGCGCGGCCAGGCGGTTGTACGCGAGGAAGCTGAGCCACGGCACATTGCGTCCCGCCCTGCGGATCATGACATCGTTATCCTTGAGAACGACCACAGTCCGCTCCTGCGCCACAAGATTCTTGAGCGCGGTCACGAGGTCCTTCGTCTTCCCGCTCTCCACGGTGAAGTCGGTGACCACGCGGAGCCTGTCCTCCTTGGCCTTGAGGGAGAGGAGGGAGATGAGGGCAAGCCTCTTCAGCTTGCGCGGGATGGAGTAGCTGTAGTCCCTCGGCCGGGGGCCGAAGATCTTCCCGCCGCCAACCCAGATCGGGGAGGTTCTCTGTCCTGAACGCGCCCGGCCCGTGCCCTTCTGCTTCCAGGGCTTCTTGTTGCTGCCGTGCACCTCGCCGCGATCCTTGATCTTGGCCGTGCCGAGCCTCCGGTTGGCAAGCTCGTTGCGGATGGCGTGGTAGATGGCACCTTCGCTCACCTCGCGGTTCCACACCGCGTCGGCAAGCTCTATCTCGTGCACCGCGTTGCCGTCCAGTGCATAGACCTTCGTCTTCATGGCCCTCCTCACCCTACTTCTTCTTCGCCGTCCGCACGACGACCATTGCGCCGCGCCGGCCCGGGATCGCGCCTTTGATGAGGAGCAGCCCCTTGTCCTTGTCAACCCGGAAGAGCCTGAGGTTCTGGATGGTCAGCTTCACGTTGCCCATGCGCCCCGGCATCTTCGAGCCCTTGATGATCTTGCGAAACGCTCCCGTGCCGACCGACCCCATTTCCCTGTGGAACTTCGAGCCGTGGGCCCCCGGTCCGCCCTGGAACCCGTGGCGGCGCATGACGCCCTGGAAGCCCTTGCCCTTTGTCGCGCCCTGCACATCGACAAAGCGGACCCCTTCGAAGACCTCGACGCCGAGCGTGTCCCCGATCTTGGCCTCTTTGTCGAAGTCCTTGAACTCCAGGAGATAGCGGCGGGGGTCGACGCCCTGGGGGAACTGCCCCGCGTAGGGCTTCGTGACCCGGGTCTTCTTCATGGCCCCCGAGCCGAGGACCATGGCGTTGTATCCGTTTTTCTCCGCCGTGCGCTGGCGCACGACGACGTTCGGCTCCACCTGCACGACGCTCAAAGACACTCGCGTGCCGTCATCACCGAACAGCTGGGTCATCCCGATCTTTGTACCAATCAGAGCGAGCATCCTACGGCCTCACTGCTTGATTTCTACGTCCACACCGGCGGGAAGCTCCAGCCGCATGAGGGCGTCCATGACCGCGGGGGTAGGCTCGAGGATATCGATGAGCCTCTTGTGCGTGCGCATCTCGAACTGCTCCCGCGACTTCTTGTGCACGTGCGGCGAGCGCAGGACCGTGAACTTGTTGATCTTCATCGGAAGCGGTATCGGTCCCGACACCCGGGAGCCTGCCTTCAGCACCGTCTGCACAATGGACTTCGCGCTCTGATCGATGAGCTCGATGTCGAAAGCTCGAAGGCGCACCCGAATCCTTTCCCTGGCCATCTGTCTCTCCCTGTGTCCGCTCCGCGGCGCGGGGTCCGCCCTCCCGGGACGGGCCGCGCCGCTCGCTCGGACGTCCTACTCGATGATATCCGTGACCTGCCCCGCGCCGACCGTCTTGCCGCCCTCGCGGATGGCGAACTGCAGCCCCTTGTCCATGGCGATGGGGTAGATCAGCTCGACCTGCATGTCGGTGACGTGGTCGCCGGGCATGACCATCTGCTTGCCTTCCGGCAGCGTGACGGAGGCCGTGACGTCCGTCGTGCGGAAGTAAAACTGCGGCCGGTAGCCGGTGAAGAACGGCGAGTGCCGTCCGCCCTCTTCCTTGGTGAGCGCCACAACGGTGCACTTGAACTTCTTGTGCGGGGTAATGGCGCCGATCTTCGAAAGAACCTGGCCGCGCTCCACGTCATCCTTCTCAATGCCGCGCAGGAGCGTGCCGATGTTGTCTCCGGCCTGTCCTTCGTCGAGGAGCTTGTTGAACATCTCCACGCCGGTGACCGTGGTCTTCCGCGTGTCCTTGATCCCGACAATCTCCACTTCATCCCCGACGTGGATGGTGCCGGTTGCCACCCTGCCGGTGACCACCGTGCCGCGCCCGGAGATGGAGAACACGTCCTCGATGGGCATGAGGAAGGGCTTCTCGACGGGCCGCGGAGGAATGGGGAAGTAGGCGTCCATCGTGTCCAGGAGCTCCTGGATGCACTTGGCGTTCTCGGGCACCTCGGGGTGCTCCATGGCCTTGAGGGCCGAGCCCTTGATGATGGGGATCTTGTCGCCGGGGAAGTTGTAGAACTTGAGCACGTCGCGGATCTCCACCTCGACGAGCTCGATCAGCTCGGGGTCGTCCACCATGTCGATCTTGTTGAGGAAAACGACGATGGCAGGGACGCCGACCTGTCGGGCCAGGAGGATGTGCTCGCGGGTCTGGGGCATGACGGAGTCGGGGGCGGAGACGACGAGCACCGCTCCGTCCATCTGGGCGGCGCCGGTGATCATGTTCTTGATGTAGTCCGCGTGTCCCGGGCAGTCAATGTGCGCGTAATGTCGCTTGTCGGACTGGTACTCGACGTGCCGGGTGTTGATCGTGATACCCCGGGCCTTCTCCTCGGGAGCGTTGTCGATGTCCTCGTACTTCATCAGCTTGTCACCGTACTTCTTCGCGCAGTACATGGTGATTGCGGCAGTGAGCGTGGTCTTGCCATGGTCGATATGACCGATGGTGCCGACGTTGATGTGAGGCTTCGACCGAACAAATTTCTCCTTCGCCATACAACTCCTCCTTGCAGTTTCCTCGAGGCGCCAATGCCCCTTTGCACACGAAGGGGCGCTTCTCCTCCGCTCAATCCCTCACAGGACGCGAGCTACCTGCCGCGTCCGCGAACCTTCTCGACGAGCTCTTCCTGAATCGACCGGGGGGTTTCCTGGTAATGGGAGAATTGCATGGTGTGTGATGCCCGCCCCTTTGACATGGAGCGAATCACCGTGACGTACCCGAACATGCTCCGCAAGGGTACGAGGGCTTTCACCACCTTACTCCCAGGCCGATCTTCAATCCCCTCCACGTGGCCCATGCGCGCTCCGAAGTCGGAGATCACGTCCCCGAGGTATTCCTCAGGGGTGGCGCATTCCACCGCCATGATCGGTTCAAGGATAGTCGGTTTGGCTTTTGCACAGCCCGACTTATATGCCATCGACGCCGCGACCTTGAAGGCCATTTCGCTGGAGTCCACATCGTGGTAGGACCCGTCCAGCAGGGCGGCCCGGAAATCCACCATGGGATATCCCGCCAGCACGCCGTTCTCCATGGCCTCCCTGATCCCTTTCTCCACCGCCGGGACGTATTCCCGCGGCACCCGGCCTCCAATGACTTTGTTCTCAAAGACGAACCCCGTCCCGGGGGGCAGCGGCTCGAAGCTCATGATCACGTGCCCGTAGGCCCCGTGACCGCCCGTCTGCTTGATGAACTTGCCTTCCGCTTCCGCGGAGTCCCTGATGGTTTCCCGGTAGGCTACCTCAGGCGCCCCCACGTTGGCCGACACGTTGAACTCCCGGAACATCCGCTCGACAAGCACCTCCAGGTGCAGCTCCCCCATCCCCCTGATGATGGTCTGGCCCGTCTCCTTGTCGAAACGCACCTTGAAGGTGGGGTCCTCCTCGGAGAGCTTGTGCAGGGCGGAAGACAGCTTCTCTTCGTCGTCCCTGGTCTTCGGCTCGATGGCGACGGAAACGACCGGGTCGGGAAACACCATGGATTCAAGAATCACGGGGTTCTCCTCGTCGCACAGAGTGTCCCCCGTCGTGGTCTTCTTCAATCCGACTGCCGCCGCGATATCCCCAGGGAAGACCTCCTTGATCTCCTCCCGCTCATTCGCGTGCATTCGCAGTATCCGCGTCACCCTCTCCCGCTTGTCCGCCGTGGCGTTGTAGATGTACGACCCCGCTGAAAGCCGTCCCGAGTACACGCGGAAGAAGGTCAGCTTTCCCACGAACGGATCCGTCATGATCTTGAAAGCGAGGGCCGCGAAGGGCTCGTCGTCTTTCGGCAGGCGCTTGATGTAGTCACCCGTGCTCGGCACGGTCCCCGTGGTCGGCTCGACGTCCGCGGGCGAGGGAAGGTAGTCCACCACGGCATCCAGGAGGGGCTGAATCCCCTTGTTCTTGAACGCCGTCCCGCACACCACGGGGAAGATCTTTCCGTGGACCGTTGCTGCCCGGATGGCCGCCTTCAGCGTTTCCTCGGGAACCTCGGCCCCGTCCAGGTACGCCGTCATGATGGCGTCATCCGTCTCCGCGAGCTTCTCCATGAGGACGGTGCGGCCCGCGTTGGCCGCGTCCGCGTGCTCGCGCGGGATCTCCACGTCCCGGAAGGTCGCCCCCAGGACATCCTCATCCCAGATGAGGGCCCGCATCCGCACGAGATCCACGAGGCCGACGAAATCCGCCTCGTTTCCCACGGGGAGCTGGATGGCAACGGCGTTTGCCCCGAGCTTGGCGTGCATCTCCTGCACCACCTCCCCGAAGCGGGCGCCCACCCTGTCCATCTTGTTGACGAACGCCACCCGGGGGACGTTGTATCGGTTTGCCTGCTTCCAGACGGTTTCGCTCTGGGGCTCCACGCCTTCCACGGCGGAGAACACTCCGATCGCTCCGTCCAGAACTCTCAAAGAACGTTCCACCTCGACAGTGAAGTCGACGTGTCCCGGCGTGTCGATGATATTGACCTGCACGCCGCGCCATTCACAGAAGGTTGCCGCGGCCGTGATCGTGATGCCGCGCTCCTTCTCCAGTTCCATCCAGTCCATCTTGGCTTCGCCGTCATGCACTTCGCCAAGCTTGTGCGTCCTGCCCGTATAGTACAGGATGCGCTCTGTCGTTGTCGTCTTTCCCGCGTCAATATGGGCCATGATGCCGATATTGCGGATCGACGACAGGGGGAACCGCGATTCCATAGAAGACGCCCGAGTCCCGCTTACCAGCGGTAATGAGCAAAAGCCTTGTTCGCCTCCGCCATCTTGTGGGTGTCTTCCTTCTTTTTAATCGCGGACCCGGTGTTGTTGAAAGCGTCAATAAGCTCTGCTGCCAGTTTCTCAGCCATGGACCGCCCGTGGCGGGCCCGGGAGAACCCAATAATCCAGCGCATGGCAAGGGCGTCACGGCGCTCTTCCCGTATCTCCACGGGAACCTGAAGCGTCGCTCCTCCAACCCTCCGCGACTTGACCTCCACGACGGGCTTCACGTTTTCAAGGGCCTTCGTGAAAACCTCGACGGGCTCCTTGCCGCTTACCTTCTGCTGGATGATATCAAGAGCGCCGAAGATCGTGCTGAAGGAGATGCTCTTCTTGCCCTGCTCCATCATTCGCGTGACAAACTTCCCGATCACGGGATTCTTGTACTTTGGATCGAGGATGATCCTCTTTTTCCGAATCAACTGGCCTCTCGGCATCGTCTTCCCTTCCTACGCCTTGGGCTTCTTCGCGCCGTACTTGGAGCGAGCCTTCTTGCGATCCTCCACGCCGAGGGTGTCTTTGGCTCCGCGGATGATGTGGTAGCGGACGCCGGGGAGATCCTTCACCCTTCCCCCGCGGATGAGCACCACGGAGTGCTCCTGGAGGTTGTGCCCGATGCCCGGGATGTATGCCGTGACGTCGATCCCGTTGGAGAGACGGACGCGGGCCACCTTGCGAAGAGCCGAGTTGGGCTTCTTCGGCGTGACCGTCATCACACGCGTGCACACCCCCCTCTTCTGGGGGCAGTTCATCAGCGCGGGGGCCTTTGTCTTCCTTTGTGCGGCCCTGCGGCCCAATCTCACCAGCTGGTTGATCGTCGGCATAAACCCTTGTGCTACCTTTCCTTCCACTCTCACGCGTTCTTTCCCCAGAACGCGGGTGGAAACGATACTCGCGCGCAAAAAAAAAGTCAACCCCACACAGCGCAGTTTTCCCCGGGGTTATGGAACTGAAGTGTTACAACTCTTCCCGCCCATCACGCCGGATATTCCGTCCGGCGTTCCCCTAACCGCTTGTACAGCAGCCGGTTGGATCGGCTCCCAAGAACCATTAAAGTATAACCGCCGGCCCCGGTCATGGCAAGGGGTCTTCCCCAGCGGGCACCGCGATTTCTGACGAAATCGCTGGCCGCCCTGAGGGCCTCTTCGGAATACTGTTCAGTCCGGTGCCAAAACACTCTCAGCACTTGGGAGCTGGGCCTTTTCCGCCTCGAGCAGCGCCTTCAGCTCACGCTCTTTCCTCTTCTCCTCGATGATCCTGTTGATCGAAATGTCGAGGTCCTCCATGTTCTCGTCGTAGAGCTTGATCTCGCGGTACTTCCTCATTCCCGTTCCCGCGGGGATCAGGTGCCCGATGATGACGTTCTCCTTGAGCCCGCGCAGGTGGTCCACGCTTCCCGAGATGGAGGCGTTGGTCAGCACGCGCGTGGTTTCCTGGAACGAGGCCGCGGAGAGCCAGGAGTCGATGTTGAGCGATACGCGAGTTATCCCCAGGAGGATGGGCCGGGCCACGGAGGGCTGTCCGCCCTCCCGCAGCGTTTTCCTGTTCTCATCATGGAACTTGTACCGGTCCACCTGCTGGCCGTAGATGAACGGGGTGTCTCCCACGTCCACGATCTCCACCTTCTTCATCATCTGGCGGATGATGACGCCGATATGCTTGTCGTTGATGCGAACGCCCTGGAGTCGATACACCTCCTGGATCTCGTTCAGGAGATAGCTGTGAAGCTCGGTCTCTCCGAGGATCTGCAGGATGTCGTGCGGGTCCTTCGGGCCGTCGCAGAGCATGTCGCCGGCGCCCACTTCATCCGCCTCGCGCACGAGCAGGTGCTTGCCCATGGGGACCAGGTGCTTGAACTCCCGCTCGAAGGGGTCGGTCACGACGATGACGCGCTTGCCCTTCACGATGCCCTTGAAGGAAATCCTCCCGCTCACCTTGGCGAGCACTGACGGGTTCTTGGGCCGGCGCGCCTCGAACAGCTCGCCGACGCGCGGCAGACCGCCGGTGATATCGCTCGTCTTGACGCTTTCACGAAGCAGCTTGGCGATGATCCGCCCAGCCTTCACCTTCTCCCCGTCGTCCACGTTCAGGTAGGCGTTGCCCGGCAGGAAGTACCCCGCCAGCTCGTTGTCCTTGTCGTCCTGGATAGTGATGCGGGGCTGGAGGCTCTCCAGGGAATACTCGGTGATCTTCTTTTCGATCTTGCCGGTATCCTCGTTGACCTCTTCCTTCAGGGTGGTGCCCAGCACGATGTCGTGGAAGTGCACGGTTCCCGTGGCTTCCGCGATGATGGGCTCACTGAAGGGGTCGAAGAAGGCTATCGTCTCCTCCGCGGGGACCGCCTGCTTCTCCTTCCCGATGAGCTCTGCGCCGTTTCTGATCTCGATGACCTGCGGTTGGGCTATCAGGAGGAGCCGGTCCGGCAGGAGCTTCACGTAGCAGATCTCGGAGGAGGTGATGGTCTCTCCCTTCCTCTGGATCAGCGGCTCGGCGGTCTTTTTCAAGAGCCTCTGCCCGTCCTTGACGAGCACCCGGTCTCCCTTTTGCAGCTCGTAGCTCTGAAGGATGCGGCGCACCGTCACGGAGCCCTTGCGGGTGAACAGCGCGTTGCCGTTGTCTATGGGAACCGTGCTGCCCTGGATCTTCTCCACCCACACGGGGTACTTGAGGAAGATGCGGTTTTCCTCGCTGATCTTCGTTGCCGCGCCGCCGATATGGAACGTCCTCATGGTCAGCTGCGTTCCCGGCTGGCCGATGGACTGCGCTGCGATGATGCCCACCGCCTCCCCGATCTCCACCGGCTTGTACGTGGCAAGGTTGCGGCCGTAGCAACGTCCGCAGACGCCATACTTCGAGTCGCAGGTGAGCACGGAGCGGATCCGTATCCCCTCGATCCCCGCGTCCTCGATGGCCTGGGCAATCTCGTCGGTGATCTCCTGGTTGGTGTCCGCGATCAGCTCCCCCGTGATGGGATGCTTGACCTTCTCCAGCGACGTGCGGCCCGAGATGCGGTCGTGGAGGGCCTCCACGATGTCCTCTCCGTCCTTGATGGCACGTCGGTCGATCCCGTTGATCGTGCCGCAGTCTTCCTCCGCAATCACGACGTCCTGCGCGATATCCACCAGCCTTCGCGTGAGGTACCCCGCGTCGGCGGTCTTGAGAGCCGTATCCGCAAGACCCTTGCGGGCGCCGTTTGTGGAAATGAAGAACTCGATGACCGACAGCCCTTCCTTGAAGTTCGATCTGATGGGAAGCTCGATGATGTCCCCTGACGGCTTGGCCATCAGCCCGCGCATGCCGGCGAGCTGGCGGATCTGGCTTCGGCTTCCGCGCGCCCCGGAGTAGGCCATCATGTACACGGGGTTGAACCCGTCGTGGTCCTTGCGCAGCTCGTCCATCAGCTCGTTGGTGATCAGCTCGTTCGTGGAGCTCCAGACCTCGATGACCCTGTTGTAGCGCTCTTCGTTGGTGATGTGCCCCTGGAGGTACTGGCGCTGGATCTCGTCAACCTTGGAGTTGGCTTCCTTGATGAGCGCCTTCTTTGCCAGCGGGATGACGATGTCGTCCATGCCGATGGTTGCGCCGAACCGGGTCGCGTACTTGAAGCCCAGGTCTTTCACCGCATCCAGCATCTTCACCGTCACCGCCGGCCCTTTTTCCTTGTAGCAGCGGGCAATGAGGTTCAGAAGCTCCTTCTCTCCCATGGAGTAGTTGAGGAACCCGAGGTCCCGGGGGATGTTGTCGTTCAGGATCACGCGGCCGGGGGTGGTGTCCACCCACTCGCCGCCGACCTTTACCTTCACCTTGGCCTGGTAATCAACCCCGCGGGCATCCACGGAAAGGATGCATTCATCGAGGCTGGAGAAGTGCTTCCCCTCCCCCTTGGCCCCAGGCCTTTCGCGGGTGAGATAGTTGATCCCGAGCACCATGTCCTGGGTGGGCACTGCAATGGGATGCCCGCTTGCCGGGTTGAGAAGGTTCTTTGAAGACAGGAGCAGGGTCCAGCACTCCGTCTGCGCCTCGGGCGTCAGGGGCACGTGCACTGCCATCTGGTCCCCGTCGAAGTCAGCGTTGAACGCGTGGCAGACCAGGGGGTGCAGCTTGATGGCCTTCCCTTCCACGAGGATGGGCTCGAAAGCCTGGATTCCCAGGCGGTGAAGCGTGGGCGCCCTGTTGAGCATCACGGGATGCTCCTGGACCACTTCTTCAAGCACGGCCCAGACCTCGGCGCTTTCCTGCTCCACGAGGGTCTTTGCCTTCTTGATGTTGTAGACGACGTCCTTCTGGACGAGCTTGCGCATGATGAAAGGCTTGAACAGCTCCAGTGCCATCTTCGAGGGAAGACCGCACTGGTGCAGCTTCAGCTCGGGACCCACCACGATGACTGACCGGCCCGAGTAGTCCACGCGCTTTCCCAGGAGGTTCTGGCGGAACCTTCCCTGCTTTCCCTTCAGCATGTCGGAGAGGGACTTCAAAGGCCGGTTGGCCGCGCCCTTCACGACCCTCTTCTTCTTGGAGTTGTCGAACAGGGCATCCACGGCTTCCTGGAGCATCCTCTTTCTCGTTCCGGATGATGATGTCAGGGGCGTTCAGCGCGAGGAGCCTCTTCAGGCGGTTGTTGCGGTTGATGACCCGGCGATACAGGTCGTTCAGGTCCGAGGTTGCGA
The DNA here is from genome assembly GCA_963753085.1 of uncultured Spirochaetota bacterium. GTDB lineage: Bacteria > Spirochaetota > Spirochaetia > SZUA-6 > Fen-1364 > Fen-1364. Next base: position 133,766 of record CAVWBF010000014.1, read on the forward strand.
ACCGCCCGCCGTCCAGCTGGACCATGGGCCGCAGCTCGGGAGGAATGACGGGGATGACCTCGAGGATCATCCATTCGGGCTTGTTGGCTGAAACGCGGAACTTCTCCACCAGCTCGATGCGCTTGAGGAGACGCTTGTCCGCCTTTGCGCCCTTGTCGATCATCTTGCGGCGCAGCTCTTCCGCCAGGACGTCGATATCGACGCCCTCCAGGAGCGTGCGGACGGCCTCCGCGCCCATCCCTGCCGTGAAGGACATCCCGTAGCGCTCACGCGCCTCCAGGAACTCCTCCTCGGTGAGGATCTGCAACCTCTTCAGCTCCGTGTCTCCGGGATCTATGACGATGTACTTTTCATAGAAGAGAATGGAGCGCAGGGCGGCGATCTGCAGGTCCAGGAAAAGACCGATGCGCGACGGCACGGAGCGGTAGTACCAGATGTGCGCCACGGGAGCTGCCAGCTCGATGTGCCCCATTCGCTCCCGGCGGACCTTGAAATGGGTGACTTCCACGCCGCAGCGGTCGCAGATCACGCCCTTGTACCGGATGGACTTGAACTTGCCGCAATAGCACTCCCATTCCTTGGTAGTGCCGAAGATCCGCTCGCAGAAAAGGCCATCCTTTTCGGGCCGCAGCGTGCGGTAGTTGATGGTCTCGGGCTTCTTCACCTCGCCGTACGACCAGGCCCGGATCTGGTCCGGTGATGCAAGCTTGATCAGTATGTGATCGAAATCCTGAAGATCTCTCATCGCTTCCCCCCCATATGCCCGCCTCGCGTGTTCCTCGTCGGCCTTCCGCCTCTGGCGGAGTTGCCACCCCGCAGCCCCGCCAGGCGGATCTGCAGTTCGCCTTCGGCCCGGGCTGCGCGCAGCTCCGCCGCGCGCCAGGACTAGAACCGGCTCATCTGCCTGTCAATCAGCTCTTCATCCCGCTCTGTCAGAGCGATCTGCTTGTTCTTTGCATCGAAAATGCTCACGTCCAGCGCAAGGCCCCGCATCTCCTGCACGAGGACGTTGAAACTCTCAGGGATGTCAGGACTCGTGGAAACCTCGCCCTTGACGATGCTCTCATAGATCTTTGCGCGTCCCATCATGTCGTCGCTCTTGATGGTCAGGAGCTCCTGGAGCGTGTTCGCCGCGCCGTATGCCTCCAGCGCCCACACCTCCATCTCCCCGAGCCTCTGGCCTCCGAACTGGGCCTTGCCCCCGAGGGGCTGCTGGGTGACCAGGGAGTAGGGACCGGTGGACCGGGCGTGCATCTTGTCGTCCACCAGGTGGTGGAGCTTCAGCATGTAGATGGTTCCGACGGTGATCTGGTTTTCGAAAGGCTCCCCTGACTGACCGTCAAAGAGGGTGACCTTCGATGAGGTTGGAAGGTTGGCCTCTTTCAGCTTGCCCTCGATCATCTCGTTGGAGGCGGACTGGAACACAGGCGTTGAGTACCATTCATCCAGTGCCGTGGCAGCCCACCCCAGCTCGGTCTCCATGATCTGCCCGAGGTTCATACGCGAAGGAACACCCAGCGGATTCAGCACGATGTCGATGGGCGTGCCGTCCTCCATGTAGGGCATCTCCTCCACGGGAAGCACGCGGGCCACGACCCCCTTGTTCCCGTGCCGGCCCGCCAGCTTGTCGCCTTCCTGGAGCTTGCGCTTTGCGGCAATCAGGACCTTGACCACCTCTTCCACGCCCGGGTCAAGCTCGTCCCCGTTGACCCTCTTCAGCTTCTGGACGTCGATGATGGTCCCTTCCACCCCGTGGGGAACGCGCAGGGAAGTGTCACGCACCTCCTTGGCCTTCTCTCCGAAGATCGAGTTCAGAAGCTTGAACTCAGGGGTGGAGTCCGTCTCGCTCTTCGGCGTGACCTTGCCCACGAGGATGGAGCCGGCCTTCACCGATGCGCCCACGCGGATGATGCCCTCCTCGTCGAGCTGCTCGAAGGCGTGCTCGTTCGTGTTGGGGATGTCACGCGTGATCTTCTCCGGCCCGAGCTTGGTTTCCCGCACTTCCATGGAAAACTCTTTGATGTGGATGGAGCTGAACGCGTCAGCCTGCACCACCTTCTCCGAGACAAGAATGGCGTCCTCGTAGTTGTATCCGTTCCACGGCATGAACGCGCACAGGAGATTGATCCCGAGGGCCAGCTCGCCCTGGTAGGTGGCCGGGCCGTCTGCAATCACCTCTCCCGCGGCCACGTGCTTGCCCACCTGCACGATGGGCTTCTGCGTGTAGCAGGTGTCCTGGTTCGTCCGCTGGTACTTGAGGAGCTGGTAGACGTCCTCGTCCCGCTTTGCCTCATCCGGCTTGATCCGGATCTCGAGGCTCGTGACATAGGTAACCGTGCCTGCCCTCTTGGCAATCACGACGACCCCCGAGTCGTATGCAGTCTTTGCTTCCATGCCCGTCCCCACGCGGGGTGGCTCGGGAGAAATGAGGGGAACCGCCTGGCGCTGCATGTTGGATCCCATGAGCGCCCTGTTCGCGTCATCGTGCTCCAGGAATGGGATGAGGGACGCGGAAACCGAGATGATCTGCTTGGGGGACACGTCCATGTACTGGATGTCCTCGGGCGCGCGGGAGATGTAATCTCCGCCCTTGCGCACGGAGACCTGCTTCTCGAGGAACTCACCCTTCGGCGACAGGACCGCGTTGGCCTGCGCGATATAGTAGCGCTCCTCGTCCATGGCGGAGAGGTATTCGATGTCGTTGGTAACCTTGCCGTTCTTCACCTTGCGGTACGGGGTCTCCAGGAACCCGTACTCGTTCACCCGGGTGTAATTGGCCAGCGAGACGATGAGGCCGATGTTCGGCCCTTCAGGGGTCTCGATGGGGCACATGCGGCCGTAGTGCGTGTAGTGAACGTCGCGCACTTCGAATCCGGCCCGATCCCGGGAAAGACCTCCCGGACCCAGGGCGTTGAGGCGGCGCTTGTGAGTCAGCTCGGCCAGGGGATTGACCTGGTCCATGAACTGGGAGAGCTGGCTGGAGCCGAAGAACTCCTTGATGGTCGCCACGATGGGCTTGATCGAGATGAGGTCCTGGGGCTTGATTGTGTCCGCTTCCTTGAGGGACATCCTTTCCTTCGCAATCCGCTCCATGCGGGTGAAAGCAACCTTGAGCTGGTTGGTGAGAAGCTCACCCACGGAGCGCACCCGGCGGTTTCCCAGGTGGTCGATGTCGTCGACGTTGTTCTCCCCGATGTACACCCTGATCAGCCAGGTCATCGTGTTGATGATGTCTTCCTTGATCAGGGTATGGGTCTTCACCTGCTCGGCGTAGTCGAACTTCTTGTTCAGCTTGTAGCGGCCCACGCGTCCCAGGTCGTAGCGCCGGCTGGAGAAGAACATCGAGTGAAGGTCCTTCTCCGCGTTCTCGATCGTGATCGGCTCTCCGGGCTTGATGATGGAGTACACGCGGAGGATGGCGTCGTCCTTCGCGATCTCGTCCTGGTCCGAGGAGTCCTTGCTCGTGAACTTCGTCTCCTCCCGCTCGAAGCAGTTGAGGATGATGGGCGAATGAAGAGACTTCTCGTTCTCGAAATCGATGAGGAAGATCTCTTTCACCCCGGCGTGCACGAGCTCTTCCACGTCGTGCGGATGGATCTTGTCGCCGGCCCGGTACAGCTTCTTCTGCGCTTCCCCGTCCTTGACGGAGACGCCGCGGGCGAAGTTCCTGCCCACGAGGCTTTCTTTGTCCTCGCGGGTGTCGGTGACCTTCACCTTCTCCACCTTGTAGAACAGCTCGATGATCGATTCCCGCGTCTCGTAGCCCAGGGCGCGGAGGAAGATCGTGGCGAGGATCCGCTTCTTGCGGTCGATCTTCGCGTAGATCAGCTCCTTCTTCTGGTCGATCTCGAACTCGAGCCACGAGCCGCGGTAGGGGATGATCCGCGAGGAAAAGACCCCCTTTTCGTGGGAGAAGATGACGCCGGGGGACCTGTGGATCTGGCTGACGACCACCCGTTCGGCGCCGTTGACCACGAATGTGCCCTTGTCCGTCATGATGGGGATGTCCCCCATGTAGATCTCTTTCTGCCGGATCTCTCCCGTGTTGAGGAAGATGAGGTTGATCTTCGCCTTCAGGGGGATGGCGAACGTGAGGCCCTTCTGCTTGCACTCCTGCTCGGCGAACTTGATGTTCTGCTCGTCGAGGGTGTACCCGCAGTACTCCAGGAGCATGTCGCCGTTGGGGCTCTCGATCGGGAACGTGGACTGGAAGACCTCTTCCAGCCCCTGCTTCAACGGCGGCTCGCCCTTCTGAAGGGTCTTGCGCTGAAGGAACCTCTCGTAGGACGAGAGCTGGATGTCGACAAGATTGGGGATCTCCATGACATCGTCGAATCCCCTGCCGAAAAGAGTCCGTTTGACCTTCCTGGACTTGTCCAGAATCATTCCGCCCCCCCTAACAATTGATCGCGCGAGGCGCGATCTGCGGTCGTCACGTCTGTCCGAATCAGTCGTTCCATCACGCGACTGCTCCCTGGAGACGACTGACCACCGGCGGATTTCCCCGCCGGTGGTTCATCGTTGAGTAGATAGTCAGGTTCATACGCAGCCCCGCACCGTGTGGTGGGGCTGCTGAAAAGCGAGGCGCCCTTACTGGATCTCAACGACCGCGCCAGCCGCTTCCAGCTGCTGCTTGATCTTCGCGGCGTCGTCCTTGGAGATGTTCTCCTTGAGCGTCTTGTTGCCCGCTTCAACCAGATCTTTCGCCTCCTTGAGGCCCAGGCCCGTGATGGCACGGACTTCCTTGATCACCGGGATCTTCTTCGTGTCATCGAAGCTCTTCAGAACGACGGTGAACTCCGTCTTCTCCTCCGCCGCAGCGCCGGCCGCCGCGGGACCCGCCGCCGCAACGGCCACGGGGGCCGCGGCGGAGACGCCGAACTTCTCTTCCATTGCCTTGACGAGATCAGACACCTCGAGGACGGTCATCCCCGCGATCGCGTCCAGAATCTGTTCCTTTGTGAGAGTTGCCATTTATCTTCTCCTTCCTTTGTTTTTAACGTCGCCAGCTGGCATGCATTCGAAGACTGGCGCCGTTATTTTTCTTCGGCTTTCTTCTTGTCGGCCACTGCCGCAAGGGTCCTCACGAGCTTGGAGGACACGCCGTTCATCACGTACATCATGTTCCTGAGGGGCGCGTTCATCGTGCCCAGCAGCATGGCCAGGAGCTGGAGCCTTCCGGGCAGCCGGGACAGCGCCTCGATCTCCTTCGGGCCGTACACCTTCCCGCTCACGACGCCGCCCTTGATGGTCAGGGGCGCGCTCTTCGTGAAATCCACCAGGACCTTGGCGGCCGGGCTGGGATCCTTCCCGAGGAAGGCGAGGGCCGTCGGCCCATCCAGCATGGCTGACACGTCCGGCAGGCCCGCTTCCTTCATGGCGATGCGCGCGAATGCGTTTCTCACCACGCGGTAGGTGGTCCCCTGCTCGCCGAGCTTTACCCGCAGCTCGATCATCTGGGGGAACGTGAGCCCGCGGAAATCCGACAGGATCAGGTCCGGAGTCTTTGCGAAGTCTTCCCGGAGCTTCGTCACCGCCTCCGTCTTGTGCTTCTGTATCTTCTTCACCGTCGTTGCCATTGTCTTCTCCCGCTCCTTACGCCACGAAGGCCTTGTCCTTCGGGGACAGCCTGATGCCGGGCCCCATCGTGGAGGACAGGACGATGGAATGCACGTAGTCGCCCTTGAGGTCGGAAGGCCTCTTGCGCACCACCTCCTGGATGAACGCGGCCGCGTTTGCCGCGATCTGTTCCTTCTCCATGGAGAGCTTGGCGACGGCCAGGTGGACCACGCCGCCCTTGTCCGCGCGGTATTCCACGCGGCCCTTTTTCAGCTCGTCGAGGGCTTCCTTGATGTTGAAGGTCACCGTCTGGGTCTTGGGGTTGGGCATGAGCCCGCGCCGCCCCAGGATCTGCCCCAGCTTGCCGACGTCCTTCATCATGTCGGGGGTGGCAACGGCGACATCGAAATCCAGCCATCCGCCCTTGATCTTCTCGATCAGGTCGGCGTCACCGACAAAGGCGGCCCCGGCCTTGCGGGCCTCTTCCGCCTTGTCTCCCTTGGCAAACACGAGGATCTTCTTCTCTTTTCCGAACATGTTCGGGAAAGCCATGACGTCCCGGATGGTGTGCTTGGTCTTGATATTGAGCTTCATCGAGACCTCGACCGTCTCATCGAACTTCGCGTATGCAAGCTCCTTCACCAGCTCCACGGCCCTGTCCAGGGAGTAGGTCTCTGCGCGGTTGAGCTTCTCAACGGAAGCCCGGTACTTCTTTCCGTGCGTCATGCCGTCAGCCCTCCACCGTAACGCCCATGCTGCGGGCGGTGCCGGCAATGATCTTCATGGCCGCCTCGATGTCCTTTGCCGTCAGATCGGGCATCTTCTGCTCCGCGATGGCGCGAAGCATGTCCCTCGTCAGGGCGCCGACCTTCGTCTTGTTCGGCTCCCCGCTTCCCTTCTCCAACCCCAGGGCCTTCTTGATCAGGACGGCCGCGGGAGGAGTCTTCGTAATGAAGGTGAAGCTCTTGTCCGTGTAAATCGTGATGACAACCGGGATAAGCACTCCCGGCTCCTGCTTCTTGGTCCTGTCGTTGAACTGCTGGCAGAACTGGGCCGCCTGGACGCCATGGGGACCGAGGGCCGGTCCGACCGGCGGAGCCGGCGTGGCCTTTCCCGCGGGCACCTGCAGCTTGACGATTGCCTTGACTGTCTTCTTTGCCATGACCTATCTCACCTCCGTGGTCCTGACGCCCCTCCCTTGCGCGCTCCCTGGGGAAGCTGCGCTCGAAGAGGCTCCCAACTCTGCCGTGCTTCCGCGCGGCCTTCGAGGGTTGTTGTTGCTGTTCAGATCTTCTCCACCTGGAGAAAGTCGACCTCGACAGGCGTCGAGCGGCCGAAAATCCCCACCATGACCCGCAGCTTGCCTTTCTCCGTGTTCACCTCCTCGATGCTCCCGGTGAACGATTCGAAGGGACCATCGATGATCCGTACCATCTCCCCCACCGAGAAGCTCTGGCGGGGCTTGAGGACCCTGTCGGCCTTGATCTCGCCGGCTTTCTGGAGGATGCCGCGGGCCTCCTCCTGGGAAATGGGCTGAGGCTTCTGGTTTCGGTTGGACCCGACAAACCCCGTGACGCCGGGGATCTTGCGGATCTCCTGGCAGATCTCCTTCCACCCGGTATCCGGCAGGTCCATTTCCACCATGATGTACCCGGGAAGGAACTTCTTGGTGGACACCTTCTTGCGGCCGTCCTTGATCTCCACCACCTCTTCCGACGGCACCTTCACGTCGAAGACATGGTCCTTGAGGGTGCCCTTGTCCACGAGGAGACGGACATGCTTCTGCACCTTGTTCTCGTACCCGGAGTAGGTATGGACAACGAACCAGGCCTTCGCCATCAGGTCACTCTGTCAGAACATCCAGTCCACGAACTTGAACAGGAGGAAATCCACCAGTCCGAGGATGGCTGCGATGATGATGACAGACACCAGCACAACCCGGGTGGAGGCGGTCGCCTCGTCCCTGCTGGGCCAGGTGACCTTTTTGAGCTCCGCGAAGCTCTCTTGAAAAAACAGGATTATCTTCCTCATTCCTCTCCGTCCATCGAATGTCCCACGCTCCGTACGGCGTATTCGCCGAACGCGTACGGCGTACTCGCCGAACGGGTACTCCCGTACCGCGTACTCGCCGAACGGGTACTCCCGTACTCCCGTACAGGCCAGGCAGGACTCGAACCCGCAACATCCGGTTTTGGAGACCGGCGCTCTACCATTAGAGCTACTGGCCTATGGATAGTCGGCCTTTCGGCCCTCCAACCCCACGGGGTACCGTGGGAGGGTCTCGGCCGACTTCGCCCTCCATGGCTTGGACCTACTTGACCTTCGCTTCCTTGTGGAGGGTGTGCTTCCTGTCCCACCGGCAGTACTTGTTGAACTCCAGCTTGCCCTGGGTGTTCTTGCGGTTCTTCGTTGTTGTGTAGTTCCGCCGGTCGCACTCGGTACACTGGAGCGCGACGAGCTCGAGGTTCTTCGCTTTCCCTTTGGCCATTCGTATCTCCCTGGAGTAGGTTGAACGACAAATTTATATATACAAACGCATTAGTGTCAAGTGGTCGTGGATATTCTGCCTTTCCTGGAACGGCACGACCGTTTCCGTACCGCCCATCTCGAGCCCTCGAGCGGATTTGAACCGCTGACCCCCTCCTTACCAAGGAGGTGCTCTACCGACTGAGCTACAAGGGCGAGCGACTTCCATGCGGGACGGGCGATACTACCAGACGCCCGGCGCGCGGGTCAAGGGGAAGCGCCAGAGGCGCTAAGGGAAGCGCCGGACACGAAGTTGCGCTGCGGGTCCAGGACTTGGAACAGCGCGCGGGAGTTGCATTTCAACAGGTCGTCCACGTCCCGGGTGGCCGGGCGCGTCTGAGGGAAACAGATCGTAATCCGTGGCGATGCCGTACTTCTGCTCGACGAAGTCGGACACCGCCTTGATGCCTGCGAGGTTGGTGTTGTTGCTGATCAGCAGGGAGAGGGTGACCGTGCGGCTGACAGGGGCGGACGGGTGGAAGGCCGGGCTGCACCCTCCACGGCGCCCCGCACTCTGGCAAACGAGCTGGCTCGCACCGCGATGGCCAGCACCATCAGCGTCTCTCTCACAGGCTTCCCTCCTCGACGCGCTCCACGCCAAAACGTTGACATGTATTTTAATGTTCGGCTATGGTGATCCGGCACGGAGGTCAGGACATGAAATCGATCGTCATCACGGGTCCCCGGGAGGTCAAGATCATCGAGGAGGACGTCCCCAAGGCAGGGCCCGGCGAGATCGTCGTCCAGGCGAACCTATCCGGGATCAGCAGTGGCACGGAGATGATGCTCTATCGGGGCACCTATCCGAACTTCAAGCTCAACAAGTGGCCGGAGTGGAAGACCTACCCCGTGCGTCCGGGCTACGAGCTGGTGGGAAGGGTCGTCGAGGTCGGGCCATCCATGTCCAAGAGACAGCCCGCCGGCGGGTTCCCTCCGGGTGGCGGGGTCGTCGTGGCGGATACCAGCGAGTTCCGGGTGGGGGATCGGGTGGTATGCCTGGGAAGCCACCAGGAGTACTCGAAGGTTCCTGCCACGATCGCCGTGAAGATACCGGACAGCGTGACCGACGAGCAGGCCACCTTCGCGGTGCTGGGCACCACGACGATGCACTCGACGCGCAGACTCGCGCTCGAATACGGCAGCACCGTAGCCGTCATCGGGCTGGGGTTGGTGGGGAACCTGGCCCTGCAGCACGCAAAGCTGGCCGGCGCTGCCGTCACCATCGGGCTGGACCTGGATCCGGCGCGGGTCGACCTGGGCCGGGCGGCCGGTGCGGACCACGTAGTCCAGGTGGCAAAGCAGGATCCCGTGAAAACGGTCCTGCAGCTCACGCGGAACATCGGAGCCGATGCCGTCGTGGAGGCCAGCGGCGGGAACGGAACGGTGCAGCTCGCGCTCGATCTCATGAGGGACGGCGGAGTCGTCGAGCTCCTGGCCTGGAGGCACGACGTGGGCTTCCTCTTTGGCGATCTGTACTACAAGGAAGCGAAGCTCATCGCCACCAGGGCCATCGGCCCGGACCCCGGCATCCCGTTTCCCTACGTCCGCTGGGCGAGCGATCAGAGCCTGCGTCTGGTGATGTCGATGCTGGCCGACGGCCGCCTGAAGGCCGGCTTCTTCAAGCCGTCGCGATTCCCCTACACCGACATCGCAAAGGTGTACCAGATGGTGGACAAGGATCAGGCCTCCCTGGGCCTGCAGGGCATCCTGATCTGGAGGTGAGCCATGCTCAAGGGCATCAACTACTGGGCCTTCGTGCCGGCGCCCGGGGAGCGGCGTCTCAGCCAGATCGAGGCCATGCGGCGCGCGCGGGACCTTGGCTTCGAGTGTTTCGAGCCCACCGTGGAAGACCAAGGTCCGGTGTCGCTGTCGGCCGAGCGGCGAGACACAGAGCGCGTCCGCGCGGAAGCGGACAAGCTGGGGATCCGGCTGCCCAGTCTCGCCTCTGGGCTGGGTTGGGACTTCTCTCCCACGGACCCGAAGCCCGAGGTGAGAGAGAAGGCGGTCGCAAGCACCATCAGTACCATCGAGATCGCGTCCTGGCTTGGGGCGAAGGTGGTCCTGTACCTGCCCGGCATGGTCTCGGCCCCATTCCTGCCCGGTTTCGAGCCTCAGCCGTACGACGTGGTGGACCAGCTGGCACGGGAAGCCCTGAAGCGCATCCTTCCGACCGCGGAGAAGCTGGGGGTCACGGTCGCAATCGAGAACGTGTGGAACCGGTACCTGCTGAGCCCCCTGGAGATGCGGGATTTCATCGACTCGTTCCAGTCTCCCCTCGTGGCCTCGTACTTCGACGTCGGGAACGTGATGCTGTACGGCCACCCCGAGCACTGGATCGCGATCCTCGGCAAGCGGATCGCCGCCGTCCACCTCAAGGACTTCCGGGTCAGTGTGGGCAACCTGAGCGGGTTCGTGGATCTCCTTGCCGGCGACGTCGACTATCGCAAGGTGATGAACGCCTTCCGGTCCATCGGGTACCAGAAGCCCTTCACCGCGGAGATCGCTCCGGCCACCCCCGGGTCCGTGGAGAAGGCGCTGGCCGCCCTGACGATCATCGAGAGGCTCTGACTCGGGGCGCCGTGCCTCACAGCGCCTTGCCCTCCTCGATCATGGCGGCGAGGTCGGGACCGTATTCATCGCGATCTACTTGATGGCGCCCATCGTGATCCCAGAAATCATCCTACGAGACAGGAACAGGTAAACAATCATTGTCGGGACCATTAAAATAACGACGCCCGCGAACATGCCGACCCAATCGCCTGTATATTGCATAGAACTCTGAAGCGAATAGAGACCCAAGGAAATTGTTCGCTTTCGGTCGCTGGTGATAAAAATCAAGGCGATCATGTATTCGTTCCAAGTACTGATGAAGTTCAATATCGCAGCCGTGAGCAAGCCCGGTGATGCAAGTGGTAGCATGATTCGCAAAAAAACAGCGAAAGGACTGGCACCGTCCACGGCCGCCGCCTCTTCCAATTCCGCCGGCAGAGTAGCAAAAAACGCTGTCAACAGAAAGATCGTAAATGGAATTGCAAGGACCACGTACACCAGGATCAGGCCCGGCAAAGAATCGACCCATCCACGCGCCGCCAGCATATCGAACAAAGGAATAAATAGTATTGCGGCTGGAACACCCATGCCGCCAGTGAAGAATTGGGTCACCGCGGCAGATCCCTTGAATGAAATCCGCGTGAGAACATATGCGGCCGGAGTAGCAACAACGAGCGTCAATAACACCGATAGAGAAACAACAATCAGGCTGTTGACAAAATATACGTCCATCTTGGTCACGCTCCAAGCCTTGATGTAGTTCACAAACTGTAAAAGGACTGGAAACGACCAGACGTTTGCGTACAGCTCGCGATTCGACTTGAAGGAAGTGACGATAATCCACAAAATGACAAAAATGTTAAAAGCAGCAAACAACCCGAGAAGAGTGTAGGCTGGAATATTTTTAATGCGGTTGATCAGTCGCTTCAATCCGTCGGTCTTTTGCCCGGCTTGCACAGTGTTCTTCTTCTCGATCTGCGTTGTCATATCTCACCTCATTGCTCGGGCAACCGTTTCAATATTCGACATGTTCGCGACGAGTCAAACGCAGAATAAGCACGGTAAGGATGACAACAATAAACAAAAGGACACACCCAATTGCAGAGGCATAACCAAGTTTAAAGATTGGATCGCGCATTCCAAATCCCATAACCACTATATAGATCGGCAGAGTATAGGCTTCAGCCGGCACGCTCGAAGTGCCATTGAATGCATAGGGGATTTCAAATTGCTTGAGAGCAAAAATCATCCAAAGTACCATAGCAATAGAGATTGCGTCCCATATCATCGGTAAGGTTACATGGAAAAATATTTGCCACGTGTTGGCACCCTCGACGCGGCCGGCATCGAAGAACTCCTGGGGGATTTTGCTCGTTGCCGCCATGAGCAATACGAGGTAATAGCCTACAGCCAGCCAGGCAATGATCACCGTAATTGCGGGAAACACTTTACCGGGAGACGCCCAGGCTTGGGCAAACCGGCCGAAACCAGCTATTTTGAGGATGGCATTGAGCAGCCCAAAACGAGGGTTGTAGATAAACTGCCAAATGACCACGATGGCAATTGGAGCGATCACATTTGGAAAGAAAAGTATACTCCGGAAAAAATTCTTGCTTTTGATCCCTGAGCTCAGAAAGGCAGTAAAAAGGAACGCAAGTCCGAATACAACTGCACCACCGACAAACATCAAGAACATGCTATTTTTTAGCGCTGTATAGAAATTCGCGTCTTCGAGTAGTTTGGCGAAGTTGTTAAACCCGACAAATTTGGAGGGAAGTCTAAAGCCGGACCATTCAAAGAAAGATAAAAACAGGCCCCTAAATGTCGGATAAATAAAGAACACAAGGTAGAGAATTAGGCTTGGGGCAAGAAAAGGGACAATCAGCTTGCGCCGTTGTTTGGTCAGCATGTATTCTCCCTCTTAGAAAAGGAATCTTTGAAATGGAACTCAGGGCCGGTGCTCGATTGAACCGGCCCCGAATTGCGTGACAACAAAGCTATCGAGTCTTCCAATACTGAATTGTGTATGCTTTCATTTGATCGATAAATGCCTTGGGCGTAATCTGACCGACGAACATTTGATTATGATACTTCAAAAAGTTCGTATACCATTCAGGATAAGTCGAGTTTGCTCCATCATAGGGAAGGAAAAGCGCGGTAGCGTTAACGTAAGCGTTCCAAGCGTCGGCCAATGCTTTTGGGGGAGTGGTATCTTTGCGAGCAGACAGGTTAAGTGCCACGTCGCAGATTTGTTGAGAGTTATCTTTCGACATGCACGAGGCCAAGAAATCGGCGGCGACGTCCGGGTTCGGGCTGTCTTTCAAAATTACCCAACCTAAAGGATATATCTCGACATCGGTCTGCTTTCCCTTCCCCCCCGGAACATTCGGCATCATGAAGGATCGCCACACAAAATCAGGATCGGTTGAATTCTTGACTTCGTTTGGCAGCCATGAACCAACCAGTTCCATAGCCGCCTGCCCGTTGGCAAGAACCATCTGGCCAGCAGGCCATTGAACACCTTCGGCGTTTTTGACCACGTAGCCCTCGTCCCAGATACTACGCTCCATTTCAGCCGCCTTCAAGAAGTTGGGATCATTCCAGGCAGCACCGGTCTTATCAGCGGCAGCTGCGAGCAAATGACCCGGCCCTTCCATTCGTTCGATCAGGGTGTAGAACCACATCGCATTGTAAAAATCGATATTGCCTTCCAGGGTGAACGCCGGGAAGTTATGGGCCTTCAGCGTATTGCCTATCGCCATCAGATCGTTCCAGGTTTTCGGCGGCTTGAGGTTATATTTATCGAATACACGCTGATCGTACCAGAATGCAGTGGTAATCAGTTCGTAGGGGATCACGTGGGTCGATCCATTGTCCGCTTTCAAGGCATCCAGCGTGTGCGGCACAAAGATTGAGCGCCAGGTAATATTCATTCCGTGCAACTTCTGATCCAAATATTTGTCCAGTGGAAGTGTCTGACCGTTGATTACCAAACCACCGCGTAAGGCTGGTCCTTCATTGTCGACAATATCAACCCTCTGATTGGCAGAAACAGCGGTTTGGAGCTTGGTCATGACCTGGCGTCCAGCCCATGTGGCATTAAAGGTGACGTTTGGATGGGCTTTGGTATAATCAGCCATCCATGCCTTGATCGCAGTCACCTGCGGCTCAGGTTCGTTCCACAACGACCAATAGTTGATCGTTACTGGAGCGGCTGACGCCTGGACAGCCAAAACAACGGATAGGATCCCTAAGACAAGCATGCAAGACAGGATTCTTTTCATTGTTCTCCTCCCTTTATTTGTTTTCCGAATGAAAACACTTCATCCGGCACCTCTATAAGCTACACCTCTATAAGCGCCTGTCAATATTTTTTTGCAACTAGAGGCGCTACGCGGAAGCGCCGGAGGCGCCCACCGAGGTCCCGCCTCCGGCGCGGCGGAAGAACAAGAGCAGCGACTGGCCGTAGGTCCTCCTGTCGGCAAGCTCCAACCCCGCCCGATCCGCGGAGAGCTTCTCCGCCGAGTGCAGGTGGATGATCGCAAGCCCTTCGGCCGCCAGATGGCGCGGCGCGCCCGCTTCGTCCAGCACGTCCCCTTTTGAGGGGTAGTCAAAGGGCGGATCGAGAAAAATGAGGTCCCAGACTCTTCCGTCGTTCCTGAGAAATCGTTCCGTCAGTGCAGTCACCAGCTCGATCTTTGTCTCCACGAACGAAATGTTCTTCCGGATTGTCGCCCTTTTGCGCGGATCCTTCTCCACGAGGAGCACGGGCCGAGCGCCTCTGGATGCCGCCTCCACCCCGATGACTCCCGTTCCGCTGAAAAGGTCAAGGAACGACAGGCCTTCCATATCGCCAAGGATCGAGAAGAGGGATTGTCTCATCCTGTCCATCGAAGGACGGATGACGCCGGGCGGGCACAGGATGTTGCGCCCACGGTAGGCGCCTCCGGTCACTCTCACGCTCAGACCGTCTCCGCGGGAGTCTCGGCGTTGACGCCGGCGGAAGCCCAGGCGCCGGCTGCGAGCATCTTTTCTATCAGCGGGTTCCCGGGCAGGAGAAGTCCGGGATCCTCCCTGAGGATCCTGCCCGCGTCCTCCCGCGCAGAGAGAAGCAGGGCGCCGTGCACCAGCAGATCGGCTACGCGAAAATCCAGGAAACCGCTCTGGCGGATTCCCAGAAGCTCCCCTGGACCTCGCAGGCGCATGTCTCGTTCGGCAATGAGAAAACCGTCGGTCGTCTCCTTCATGATCTTCAGCCTCTCGATGCCCTCGGGCGTCAGCTTCCTCCCATACACCAGGAAGGCGTAGGCCTGGTCCGCCCCCCTGCCCACCCGGCCGCGCAGCTGGTGGAGAGTCGAGAGGCCGAACCTCTCGGCGTGCTCCACAACCATGCAGGTGGCGTTTGGCACGTCCACGCCCACCTCCACCACGCTCGTGGCCACGAGGATGGAAAGCTTCCCAGCCGCAAAGGCGGCCATGGTCTTCTCCATCTCCTCCTCGGGGACCCGGGAGTGGACACGTGCGACCCCCAGGCCCGGGTACACGGACTCCGCGAGCCGCCGAAAAGCGGACTCCGCGTCCTTCACGGCCAGTGACTCCGATTCCCCGATGAGCGGGTACACGAAATACGCCTGCCTGCCCCTGGCGAGCTCCCCGCGGATCCACGCGTACACCTTCTCCTCGTTGCCTTCCCGGGCAAGGTGGGTGTCCACGGGAAGCCGCCCCGGCGGCATGGTACGGATGGTTGAGACCTCAAGGTCGCCGAAAGCAGTCAGGGCAAGGGTGCGCGGAATCGGAGTGGCGGTCATCAGGAGGAGGTCAGGAGCCTCCCCTTTTCTCACGAGCGCCTGGCGCTGCAGGACGCCGAACTTGTGCTGCTCATCGATAATCACGAGCCCGAGGTTGCGGTAGGCCACATCGTCCGAGAAAAGGGCGTGCGTGCCGAACAGGATGTCGATCTCCCCTGCCTTGAGGGCGGCAAGGAGAAGGGCGCGCGGCTCTCCCGTCACGCTTCCCGAGAGGAAAGCGATCCTCACTCCCAGCGGCTCGACCAGCCGGGCAGCGCTCTCCGCGTGCTGTCGGGCAAGGAGCTCGGTAGGCGCAACGAACGCAACCTGTTCCCCGGATCCTGCCACCAGGAGAGCGGACAGGAGCGCGACAAGAGTCTTTCCGCAGCCCACGTCTCCCTGCAGGAGGCGAGCCATGGGCACCGCGGAAAAAAGGTCATCCGAGATCTCATCGACAACCTTCTCCTGGTCCACCGTCAGGCTGAACGGAAGGCGGGCAAGGAGACGATCGCGCAGGTCCGTGTTCGCGGTCCGCGGGTGCGGCCGGGGAACGGCAAGGGCGCGCGCGCGGCGAAGCACCCCGATCTCGAAGTAAAAAAGCTCCTCGTAGGCCAGCGCATTTCGGCAGCTTTCCGCCTCCGGCAGGCTTTCGGGAAAGTGCAACCCCTGCAGCGCCTGCGGGGTGGGCAGAAACCCGCGCGCGCGTGTCAGGGAGTCGGGAAGCCCGGGCTCCATGTCGGGAAGGACGGCATCCATGGCGGCGCGGACAATTTTCCTCACGCCCGCCTGCGTGAGCCCTTCGGTCAGGGGATAGAGGGGAAGGATCCGGCCGAAGCCCGTGGGGGATTCGCTCCAGGGCTCCAGCTCGAAGTCCGCGCACGAGAGCTCTCCAGCGCGCAGCTGAAATCTCCCCCAGATGAAGAACTTGCGCCCGGGCTTGAGCAGCGTCCGCAGAAAAGGTCTGCCAAAGCAGACGAGGCTCGCATCCGAGCTGCCGTCCGTCACGATTGCCTTCGGAGTGCGCGCCCGTCCGCGGGCCGCCCATCCGATGTCGGTAACGGATGAAACGTCAGCCACGACGGCCACCTTGTCCCTGCCCGCGGCTTCAGAGAGCGGAACCACCGTGGTCCTGTCCTCGTACCCGCGGGGAACCAGCAGCAGGAGGTCTCGCGCCGTGCGGACGCCCAGGCGCTCCAGGCGCCCTGCCAGGGCCGGCCCGACCCCTCGCAGCGAGGATGCCTCCCGGGCAAGCTCCCACAACAGCACGGGGCTCGTCAGAACGGCAGGAGCGAGAGACCGTAGACGATCTGATCCACGATGAACCTGCCGAGCAGCCAGGCGACAAGGAGGATCCCGATGGTCAGGAGGAGGTGCTGCGTGTAGCCGGCGCGGGGTCCGAGGCGGAACACGCGCATCACCCATGCTAGGACCGGTTGGATGAGGAGATCCGCTACCCTCCAGACGGGAGAGCTGGCTGCCCCGCGGAAGATGATGGGAATGGTCCTCACCAGCCCGACGATGAGGAAGAGAATCAGGAGGAAGCTCACACCCGACCATGCTGCCGCGAACACGGAGGCAAGGAAGAAGCCCACGGTGATCCTGCCCCAGTACATGAGGCGGTCCACCAGCCGGGCGGCAAGGAGAAGGACCAGCACCGCGGCAACGGGGCTGAAATCGAACATGCCGGCATGGAGGAACCTGATGCGCCGAAACAGGTTCAGATACGGATCGGTGACGGCGCACAGGAGCTCCCACGCCCTTCCCATGGCCTGCGGAGCGAACCAGCCCAGGATGATGCGCACCGATAGCAATAGAACATAGACGATGATGACCGCGTTCACGATCACAAGAGCTTGCACGGGCACCTCCTCGGAAGCCGCGCTAGGTAAAGAAAGTCGACGGGACCAGCTTCTCCACCAGGGAGATCATGGTCTTGTTTATCCTGTCCAGCTCATCCGCCGTAAGGCCGGAACCGAATGCCACGCGCTCCCGCCAGTCGGGAGACATGAGGTCCTGCGGGGCGTGGGCATCCGAATCCAGGACAAGCGGAGCGCCCACCTCGCGGGAAAGGCTCACCACCCTTCCGTTCCCCATGCCGTGTGACATGCGCGCGCTCACCTCCAGGTGGACGCCGTTGCTGGCGGCCATGCGGACTTCTTCCTCCGAGATGAGCCCCGGATGCGCAAGAATGTCCACCCCCGCCTCGATCCCCGCCCTGTTCGTGCCCAGCGCCACGGGCTCGCAGATGGTCTCCCCGTGGAGGATGACCAGCCGGGCTCCCAACTGCCGCGCGCGCTTGACCAGGCCGCTGATCTGCCCCGGGGGCACGTGGGTGAGCTCCACCCCTGGGATGATGCGGATCTTCGCGAACGGCTGCGTCTCCCTCGTGAACCGCACGAGCGCGGAGATGATGTCATCAAGGTTGGAGGCGTCCGCGTGATCCGATATTCCGATGGCGCGGTAGCCGGCGTGCTCGGCTCTCCTGACCAGCTCCGCGGGCCCCAGCTCCCCGTCGCTGAGGAATGTGTGCGTATGCAGGTCGATCATCCCGACCCTCCCCCGGGTCCCTCGAGAACCCGGAAATAGCTGGACTCCGGGAATATCCCGTCGGAGGCGACAATACGGCCGAACGCCCGGCGCACCTGCGCCTCCTCCGCCTCGTCGACAAGGACATACAGGTCGGAAGGCTTTGACTTGTCTTCCCACTTCTGATGGACGCTCTCGATGTTGATCCCGTCCTCCGCGCAGATGCCGGTGACCAGCGCCCAGATGCCCGGCCTGTTGGCCGTCACGAAATGGAAGTAGTAGCGGGAGCTCATCCGGCCCACGGGGAACGGCTCGGCCTTCGGGAGCGCCGCGCGCGGCCGGGCCACGTGCTTGGAAAGAATGGACTTCAGCAGGTCACCGAGGTCGGAGGCCACGGAGGAAGCCGTGGGCTTGCCGCCGGCGCCCCGGCCCTCGTAGACGGAGGGGCCGAGGAAGTCCGAGTCGATGAGAACGCCGTTGAACTCGTTGCGCACGGAGGCCAGGGGATGGTCCATCGGCACGAGGGCGGGAAAGACCGTCACGAGGGGTTTCCCTTCGCGCTGGAGCGCCCGCGCGACCAGCTTGATCACGAACCCGCTGGAGAGACAGAACTCGACGTCCTTCCCCGTCACGCCGGTGATCCCCTCGCAGAGGATGTCCGATGGATCGATCCAGGAGCCGAACGCCAGGCTGGCAAGGAGCCCGATCTTTTGAGCCGCGTCCCTTCCCCCGATGTCGAGGGTCGGGTCCGCTTCCGCAAAGCCCTGCGCCTGCGCGAGCTCCAGGGCCTGCGCGAAGGAGAGCTTCTCCTCCGTCATGCGCGTGAGGATGAAGTTCGTCGTGCCGTTCACGATCCCGATGATGCTCTTCACGCGGTTGCCCATCAGGCTTTCCCGGAGGACTTTCACGATGGGGATGCCGCCGCACACGGCCCCTTCGAACTTCAGGTCCGCGCCATGGGCGCTGGCAAGGGCGAAGAGCTCCTGGCCGTGCGCGGACAGGAGTGCCTTGTTGGCTGTGATCACGTGCCGGCCCCGGGAGAGGGCCTCACGGATGAGAGCCAGCGGACCGTCGATCCCGCCGGCCAGCTCCACGACGATGGGCACGGACTTGTCGGCAAGGATCTCCTCCCATCCCTTGACCAGCCGGGTGCCCGGGCCGATGGCACGGGGCCGGGTGGTGTCCCTCACACCGACATAAGGAACCTCCACGGTCACGCCCAGCCGCTGCGCAAACTCCCCGGCGTTGCAGGTGAGGAGGTTGTAGAAGCTCTGACCGACCGTCCCGAAACCGACCAGCCCGATCCTTACTCTTTCCATACATCCGCCACCTGCGGAAACTCGCGGATATGGTCCAGCACATCCTGCGTGTCGGCAACCTGGATCTGGGATGACGCCTGGACGACCACTTCGGGAGTCCCGCTGTTCCCGCTCAGGTGAAAGTACACGGCGCACGATCCCCTGCGGTCCAGCAGGTACTCGCGCATTCTGTGGAGGCTCTCCTCAGTGCCCACCTCGTCCCTGAGCCTCACGTGTACAGCCTGCGCGGCCCTCAGGGGAAGCGCACCTGGCTCCACGATGTCGTCAACTTTCACTTTCGGGTCCCCCCTCGTCGTATCGATCTTGCCCAGGACGCCCACGACCTTGTCGTTTGCGATCAGGGAGCGCCTCGCATCATATACATCGGAAAAGATGATCAGTTCAATCGAGCCGCGGTAATCTTCCACCTGGGCGAACGCCATGGAGCGGCCGTTTCGCGTGCGGATCTCCCGCACATCGCGGATGATCCCGAGGAGGGCGCAGGAGCGGTCGTTGGAAAGGGTTTCCTTCTTCGAGAGGTCGATGTTCACCGTGCGATCGATGACGGCGCGATACTGGTCCAGGGGGTGCCCGCTGAAGAAGAAGCCGAGGTTTTCCTTCTCGAGCTTCAGCCGTTCCGCGGAGGGCCACTCGGGCTGCTTCTCCAGCGCCATGGCCGTTGCCGTCTCCGCCGCGCCGCCTTCGAACAGCGAAGCCTGGCCGTATCGGCGGGCCTCTCTGTTCTTCGACGACGCCTCCATGACCCGCTGCACCTCGTGCATGAGGGTGGCGCGCGTCTCTCCAAGGCTGTCGAACGCCCCGGTTATGATGAGGCTCTCCGCGACTTTCCTGTTGACCTCGTGGGAATCGATGCGGTCGAAGAAATCCACGAAGCTCCTGAACCTGCCACCCGCTTCTCTCTCCGCGATGATGGCGTCCACCGCGCCGGCGCCCACGTTCTTGATCCCGAGGAGGCCGAAGACAATGGAGCCATCATCCACCGTGAACTCCTTGTGGGACAGGTTCACATCCGGGGGGAGAACCGTGATCCCCATCTCCCGCGCCTCGTGGATGAGCTGAGCCAGGCGGTCCGTGTCGTTCATGTCATTGGTGCACGTGGCGGCAAGGAACTCCGCGGGATGGTTGGCTTTGAGGTAGATGGTCTGGTAGGCGGGGATGGCGTAGGCCGCCGCGTGGCTCTTGTTGAAGCCGTACCCGGTGAACGCGAACAGCAGCTCGAAGATCCGCTCCGCGGTCTTCTGGTCGTATCCCTTGGCGTGCGCGCCCTCGATGAAGCGCGGCTTCATCTTGAGCGCTTCCTCGGGCTTCTTCTTCCCCATGGCCCGGCGCAGGATGTCTGCCTGGCCGAGGGTGAAACCCGCCACCACCTGGGCGATCTGCATGACCTGTTCCTGGTAGACCGGCACGCCGTAGGTCTCCTTCAGGACCGGCTCCAGGGCGGGAAGAGGGTACTCGATGCGCTTGCGGCCGGACTTGTTCTCCACGAAGGTGTCGATGTGCTCCATGGCCCCGGGCCGATACAGGGCGTTCAGGGCGATGAGGTCCTCGATGCGGCCCGGCCGGGCCTTCTTGAGCACGCCCTGCATGCCTGAGCTTTCGAACTGGAAAGCGCCCGTGCTCTTTCCTTCACAGAACATGCGGAAGGTTGCCGGGTCGTCCTCGGGGATGCTCTTCAGCTCCAGGCCCACTCCCTTCCTGTTCACGAGGGCAAGCGCGTCCTCGATCACCGTCAGGGTCTTCAGGCCGAGGAAATCCATCTTGATGAGACCGCATTCCTCGAGGAAATCCATGGTGTACTGCGTGGAGACGAGCCCGGTCTTCGGGTCGCGGTACAGGGGAACATAGCGGGTGAGGGGCTCCCGGCCGATCACGATTCCCGCCGCGTGCGTGGAGGCATGGCGATGGAGGCCTTCCAGCTTGAGGCTTATCTCGAGAAGCTCCTTGTACTGGTCCCCCTTCTTCGCCACGGCTTCCAGCTGGGGATTCTCTTTCAGCGCCATGTCCAGGTCGATTTTCGGCCCTTCGGGGATCAGCTTCGCAATGGCGTCCGCTTCGTCATACGGAAGATCGAGGACGCGCGCCACGTCGCGGATGACCGCTCGCGCTTTCAGCGTCCCGAACGTGATGACCTGGCCGACCTTGTCCTCTCCGTACTTCTTCGTCACGTAGCTGATCACCTCGTCCCTGCGCCTGTGGCAGAAGTCGATGTCGAAGTCGGGCATGGACACGCGCTCGGGATTGAGAAACCGCTCGAACAGGAGACCGTACTTCAGGGGATCGATGTCCGTTATCTTCAGGCAGTACGCAACGAGAGACCCGGCCCCCGATCCTCTGCCCGGGCCAACGGCAATCCCGTGGGACTTCGCGTAATCGATGAAATCCCAGACAATGAGGAAGTATCCGGTGAATCCCATGGAGGTGATGATGGAGAGCTCGTACTCCAGGCGCCTGGCCGCTTCCGCGGGAACAGGTGAGAACCTTTGCGCAAGGCCCTTTCGGGCAAGATCCGTGAGGAACCCCTCGGGGGTCTGGCCCGCCGGCACTTCGTACAGCGGGAACTGCGGCCTCTGTGGCTGGAGGTCCAGGCTGCAGGTCTCCGCGATCTTCACCGTGTTGCTCACCGCCTCGGGAAGCTCGGCGAACACCTGGGCCATCTCGTCGCCGGATTTGAAGTAGAACTCCGGGTGCTCGAACTTCATCCGCTTGCCTTCGGAGACCTTCTTGCCTGTCCCGATGCAGATCAGCACGTCGTGGGCCCGCGCATCCTCGCGGCTCGTGTAATGGATGTCGTTTGTGGCGGCCAGGGGAATCCCGGTCTCCCGCGAGATCCGCACGATCTCGCGGTTGACCGTCCTCTGCTCAGGGATGCCATGGTCCTGGACCTCCAGGTAGAACCCGTCCGACCCGAAGAGTTCCCGGTAATAGCCTGCCCTTTTTCGCGCCTCTCCATGCCGGCCTTCGAGGATGGACGCGGGGATATCTCCGGCAAGGCAGGCGCTGAGGGCGATCAGCCCTTCGTGGTGCTTCTCCAGCAGCTCGTCGTCGATGCGGGGCTTGTAGTAGAAACCCTCGGTGTAGCCCTGGGAGGAGAGCTGGAGGAGGTTCGCGTACCCCGCCGCGTTGCGGGCAAGGAGCACCAGGTGGTGGTGGCGCGTGCCTTTTTCGCTTCCCGATTTCTCATGGCGCGAACCCGGGGCTTTGTAGAACTCCGACCCGATGATCGGAACGATCCCTTCCTTTCTGCACTCCTTGGAGAACGCGAGTGAGCCGAACATGTTGCCGTGATCGGTGAGGGCGAGGTGCGTCATGCCCAGCTCCCTGGCACGCGCCACGAGGGCATCGATGGAAGATGCCCCGTCGAGCAGCGAGAAGTCGGAGTGGCAGTGCAGATGGACGAAAGGTGTCAACAGGCGGTTCCCCTCGGTATGGATGATAACCGGGGATGTCGAATCATGTAAATACGGAGGTTGCCCATGGTATCCTGGGCTCTCAATCCGTCCGCGAGGAGGTTCGCACATGGCCTGGTATGCCGGCAGAAACTGGAAGCGGGAAGAGCTTGTTTCCCGCGTGGGAGACCCATTGCAGATTGCGGGGGCGCGCGGCTCCGTCCTGACGGATGGAAAAGCGGATGGCGTGCGCGCCCTGGACGTGGAAACGGGAAGCGGACTGAGCTTCTCCGTGCTCCCCGGCCGCGGGATGGACATCCCGTTTGCAAGGTACAAGGGGAAGTCCATCGGATTCTTCTCGGGCACGGGAATAACCCACCCCGGCTACTATGCCGAGCCGGGCCTCGAATGGTGGAGGAGCTTCTATGCCGGGCTCCTCACCACCTGCGGCATCACCCAGTCGGGAGCGCCCAGCGTGGACCAGGGCAGGAGCTTCGGGCTGCACGGCAGAGTGGCCAATGCCGCCGCTGAGAATCTCTCCGTGGAGCAGGAGTGGGATGGCGATGAGTTTCTGATCCGCCTGAAAGGAACCATGCGAGAAGCGGAGGCAATGGTGGAGAACCTCACCCTGACGCGCAGGATCGAGACGCGCCTGGGGGCCAGGGGGTTTCGCCTGCGCGATGTTGTGGCGAATCGAGGCTTCGAGCCCCAGCCCCTTCTCCTGCTGTACCACTGCAACTTCGGGTTTCCGCTGCTCGGGCCGACGGCCCGCGTAGTCGGACCCATCAGGAAGACCGTTGCCCGGGACGAAGAAGCCCGCAAGGACCGGGGCGTGGAGGAGTGTCTCACCTTTCCGGAGCCTGTCCAGGGATACCAGGAGAAGGTTTTCTTCCATACAACAGGCACCGACAGCCAGGGCCGGACTCTCGTGGCCCTCCTGAACCCGGACGCCGGTGCGGGCGAGCCGCTGGGGATTGTCCTGCGCTGGAATGCGAAGGAGCTTCCCTATCTCACCGAATGGAAAATGCCGAGGAAGGGTTTCTATGTCCTGGGCCTGGAACCCGGGACCGCTTTGCCGCTTGGCCGCGGAGCCCTTCGGGAGAAAGGGACCCTTCCCCAGATCGAGGGCCAGGCGGAGTACTCCGTCACAATCGATTTCGAGGTGATCGACGACAAGGCCGGCTTCGACACGATAGAGAAGGAGTGCGCGGCCCTCGGCGGCTGAGAGCCTGCCCCCGATCAGGCCCGGTGGGCGCGCCCTGTCTCTTTGACCGCGGTGATGACCTGCTCCACCTCCTCATCGGAGAGGGACGGTGAAAGCGGGAGGCTGATGCAGGTGCGGTAGCATTCCATGGCCCGGGGGAAGCTCTCGGGCCTGAGATCGTATTTCCCGCGGTAGTAGCTCATGATGTGCAGGGGGATGAAATGCACGGAGATGCCGATCCCCCGGCGGGTGAGCTCTTCCGCAAACTCCTCGCGGTCCACGGTGAGCCGGTCCGCAACAAGGCGCACGATGAAAAGGTGCCACGCGTGGTTTTCCGCCGCTTGCGGCAGCACCAGGAAATCCTCATCCGAAAAGGCCTCCCGATAGCGGCGCGCGATGCGGGCGCGCTCGGCAAGGAAGCCCCGGGCCTTCGCGAGCTGGATCCGTCCGATCGCGGCGGCTATATCGGTGAGGTTGTACTTGTACCCCGGGGCCACCACATCGTAGCGCCACGAGGCATCGCGCGAGGTGTAGCGATCCCACACGTCGCGGTCTATGCCGTGGAGGCGCATGATGCGGACCCGGGCGGCGATATCGTCCCTGTTGGTGACGAGCATGCCGCCTTCACCCGTGGTGATGGTCTTGGTGGCGTAGAAGGAATAGACGCCTGCTTCCCCAAGGGAGCCGACGAAATCGTTTCCGATCCGAACCGGGAATGCATGCGCTGAATCCTCCACGATGGGCACGCTGTAGCGCGCGGCAATATCCCGCAGGGCGGCCATGTCGCAGGGAAGACCGGCGACGTGCACCGGCATGAGCGCGGAGACTTTCCGGCTCTCCCGCTTCAGCCGCCTGAGCGCCCCCTCCACTTCCTCCGGATCGATATTCATGGAATCGGACCTGATATCGGCAAAAACAGGGTCAGCCCCGAGATAGCGCGCCACCTCCGCCGTGGAGGCAAAGGTGTAGGGCGTCGTGATGACGGCGTCCCCCGGCCCGACCCCGAGTGATTCCAGCGCCAGGTGAAGCCCGGCCGTTGCGGAGCTGACGGCCAGCGCGTGGCGGACGCCCGTATAATCGGCGAACTCCTTCTCGAAGCGCGCGGCCACCTCGCCCGTGGTAAGCCAGCCGGACCGGAGGACGGAGATGACGGCTTCTTCCTCTTCCGGACCAAGGCTCGGCCGGAAAAACGGGACAAAGGCCTTCCGGGTGGTCATGGCAGGCCTCAAAACTCGGGCTCTTCGGGAGGGAGCTCGATGTCGGGGATGACTTCCTGGAGGACGGACCGCAGGCAGCGCCTGTTCCTGAACGCGGAGGCTGCCTGGGGGTCGTGGAAGCAGATGGGCCGAAGCCTTTCCAGCACCGCGTTGATCCTGCCGTTGATAAGGGTTTTTCTCTGGAGCTTCATGATCTTGGGATGCCCGGTCGCCTCGGTGACCTCGGATTCGGCGTGGAGCTTTTCCAGGAGCTTCTCCCCCTTACGAAGCCCTGTGTAGACGATCTTCACTTCTGATTCCGGCTCATACCCATAGAAGCGTATCATCTGCTCGGCAAGCTCGCGGATGGAGACGCTCTCCCCCATGTCCAGGAGGTAGACTTCCCCTCCCGCGCCGATCCCGCCTGCCTTGAGCACCAGGGAGGAGGCCTCGGGAATCGTCATGAAGTAGCGTCGTGTCTCGGGATGGGTGACGGTGACGGGCCCGCCCTTGAGGATCTGCCTTCTGAAAAGCGGCAGGATGCTCCCGCGGGAGCCCAGGACGTTGCCGAACCGGACCACGAGGAAGTGACGGCCGCTTTTCCCCTCCCTCAGAACGATTTCCTCCGCCAGAAGCTTGGAGGCGCCGTACACGCTGCTCGGCTCCACCGCTTTGTCCGTGGAGATCAGCACAAAGCGCTCCACGCCCGCCTTCTTTGCGGCTTCCACGATGTTCCTGGTGCCGAACACATTATTCTTCACCGCCTCCACCGGGTTTGCCTCCATGAGGGGCACGTGCTTGTGGGCCGCGGTGTGGAACACGACATCCGCGCGGGTGCGCGGCAGGAGGAAGCTCATGTAGTCCTTGTCCTGGATCTCACCGATGATCGGGACGATGGTCGCCTTCTCGCCGACTCCCTCCTCCTGGAGGAGCCGCAGCTCCCGCTCGATCTCGTAGATGCTGTTTTCCCCGTGACCGAAGAGGTACAGCCGCTCCGCGCGGCCCTCCAGGAGCTGGCGGCAGATCTCCGAGCCGATGCTCCCGCCGGCCCCCGTCACGAGGACCCGCTTTCCCTGGATATAGGACAGGGTCTTTTTCAGGTTCACCCGGACAGGGCTGCGGGCCAGGAAGTCCTCGGGGTCGATCTCGCGGGCCTGGATGAGGTGAGCCTCCCCGTCGAGGATCTGGGAAACCTGGGGGACGATGCGGATGCGGGCGAACTTCGCCCGGCGCAGGATGGCGTAGATCCTGGCAAGCTGATCCCGAGTTGCGCTGGGGATGGCGATGATTGCCTCATCCGCCGGCGTCGTCTTCAGGATGCGCCCGACGTCCTCGATCGGACCGAGCACGGGAACGCCGTCCACCCGGCGTCCGATCTTTGCCGGGTCATCGTCGAGGAAGGCAACCACGTGGCCGAAGATCCTCTTTGCGCGGATCTCCGCGGCGAGCGTGGTGCCGGTGAACCCGGCTCCAATGATATAGATGCTGTTGCGGGACTCGTCCGCCATCACCTATGAATGTCGGGGAAATGAGCGGCGGCCCTTACAGCGATTTACTGGCTCAGCCCGGTTGAGTCCGCGGGAGCGTGCGGGGCCGCCTCCAGCGATTCGAAGCCGAAATCGATCTCAAAGGAATCCTCGTACATCTCGAGGCGCACCTTGGCCCTGCCTTTGCGCCTGTCCACGCGCACGATCCTGCCCTCCAGCCCCTTGAGCGGGCCTGAGAGGACGCGGATCCGTTTGTCCTCATCGAAAGTGACCATGGACTTGTCCACGATCTCGCCGAAGGCGAGGAAGTGGGAGAGCATTTCCTGGTCCGCGCGCTCGAGCGGAACGATGTTCTCATTGGAAAGGAGGAACCGCAGGAAGCCGGGCGCCGCCCGCAGGGCCGCAAAAAGCTCCGGGCTGATCCCCTCTGCCCGGATGAACAGGTAGCCGGGGAAAATGGGGGCCAGGGATTCCTTCCAGGATCCTCCGCGCTTGATCCGCAGGCTTCGCCGGGGCCAGAAGAACCGCGCCTCGATGTCCCGGGCGCGCTGCGCGGCAATCGACAGGAAGCGGCCTTCATCACCCGTGTAGATCTGCAGCGCGAAAAACGGCATCTGACGGGGAACCTACCATTCCCCCCATCTCTCCATCAAGGGCAAAGCAGCCGATGTATAGTATGGTGAAGAGGAGGGCGAACGAAGCCATGAGATCACGAGTCAGCCGCGCGGCGCTCATCTGCTGCTTCTTCCTGGTCCTGGGGGCAGCTCTCGCGGCAGGTCCCCTGGGGGCTGAAACGGTCATGATCGCGGTCAGGGAGACCGTGGATGGGACGCCCAGCCCGCCTCCGCTGCCAGCCGTGGAGGGCGTTTCCAGTGCCCTGTTCGAAGCGGGACATATCGTGTTCGACGCCGGCGCTTCCGGCGGGTCGGCAAAGTCCGCGGAGCTGAGGAACGTTGCGCAGGAAGGCGGGGCAGGCTGGATACTGCGGGTCACGGTAGCCTACACGGAGACGAAAGTGGACCAGGGCGTCACGCGCGTCACGGGATCAGCCTCCTTCGATCTTGTCAACGCATCCACCGGTGCGACGGCCGCCTCCGACAGGATTTCCGCCTCCAACGAGGGAAGGGAGAAGATCATTGACCGCACGGCCCTGGGAAGGGAGCTGGGCAAGCTGATCTCCCAGAGGGTCGTGAAAGCTCTTCCGGCGCCCACTCTCTGAGCCGGCCTCTCCCGCCCGGTGGGCTCGCCTGCCCCCGGAATCTTTGCTACTATGGAAGACAGGGGCGCCGCGGGGAGAAAAATCTGGTCACAACTCGAGCGGTCGTTCCGATGATAATGAGTGGAGGAGCCAGTTCAGCCATGAAGAGATGGATCGTTGTCTTCCTGCTCATGGTCCCCCTTCTCGCCTCCGCGGAGAGCTATTGGGAAGGGAATGCCGCGCTGCAGAGAGGCGACACAGCCTTCGAGAGCGGTCTCTACGCGGCGTCAAACTCCTTCCCCCCTGACACCCAGCTCACCGTGACGAACCTCGAGACCGGCCGGAGCACCTCGGCAACCGTAAGCGGGCGCATCGAGGGGCAGTCGGACATCCTGATCCTCCTCTCCCCGAAGGCAGCCGATGCAATCGGTCTGGCTTCCGGAAGCATCGCCCGGGTGCGCATCACCGTGACGCAGATGGCACCCACGGAGGGAGCAAGCGCCGCGGAAAGGCCTTACAATCCGGACACCGATGTGAATCCCGCCGCCGCTTACGAGGGAAAGCCAAACACGCCAGCGGAGGTGGCCCAGCAGCCGGCCGCTTCAGACCAGGAATCCACCGCGGCCACAGGACAGCAGGAAGCAAGCGGGCAAGCCGCGGAGGATGCCCAGATCCTCTCCGAGGCTCAATCGCGAAGCCCGCAGAAGCAGCTTTTCCTCCCCCCGAGGGAAGACCAGAAGTTCGCCCTCAACCAGCAGCCTGCGCAGACGGGGACGCAGCCCGTGGAGACCTCGCAGGCGCCGGTTTCCCCGACCACGGAGACCCCTGCCACGGGGCAGCCGGAAGTTTCCGGGGGAACGGGCGCACCGTCCGCGCAGACCCCCGAAGTTCCCCTGGCACAGGCCCAGCCGCAGTCTCCGGCCACCCCGGAAGAAGCCGCGGGCTTACCCGCACAGCCCCAGCAGGGAGAAGCGGGAGCCCAGCTTGCCCTTCCAGAGACGGGGGGCCAGGCGCCCGTGCAGACCGAGACCAGCAAAGCGGCTTCCGCTCCCGCCTCCGCTACCGGCGGAGAGAAGCTTGCCCTTCAGGCACCTGAGTCACCGCCCGAGCAGGCCTCGCAAGCGCCGGCGGTGAAGCAACAGGCGCAGGGGGCAGCCAATCCTCCTGAGAATCCCAAGGCGGTTGAGAATCAACCAGGCCAGGTGCAGGTCGTTTCCACTCTCCCCCGGCTCAAGGGGAAGAGGAACGCGGCCACTTTCTACGTTCAGGTCGGGGCATACGCTACCCAGGAGGTCGCGCAGAGCCTCGCCGTCAGCCTGGTGAAGATCTACCCGGTCGTGGTGCTCACCCCCGCTTCCAGCGAGAAGCAGATGTACAAGGTCCTGGTCGGCCCGCTGAACAGGGCGGAGAGCGGCACGCTCCTGCCGGTGTTCAAGTTCCGCGGCTTCCGTGACGCCTTTGTCCGCCGCGAGTAACGCCGGAGCATGACTCGAAGGGAAGCGGAGAAGCGAGCCCGCGAGCTTGGCCGACTCCTCGAGAAATACCAGCGCGCATATTACGTGGACTCCCGGCCCCTCGTTGCGGACAGGGAATATGACAGGCTGTTCGACGAGCTTGCTTCCATTGAAAAGGAGTTTCCCGATGTCGCCCTTCCAGACTCTCCCACCCGGCGCGTCGGATCGGACCTGACCCAGGACCTTCCCGAAGTCCCCCACTCCATCCCCGTCCTCAGCCTCGACAAGGCCTACTCTGCCGCCGACCTCCTGCAGTGGACCGAAAAGACAGGCCGCAACGCGGGCCAGCCCCTCTCCTATATCTGTGAAGAGAAAATCGACGGTTCCTCGATCGTTCTCTACTACCAAAAGGGCCTCCTGGCCAGGGCTGTCACGAGGGGCAACGGTCTTGTGGGAAACGATGTCACGGGGAACGTCAGGACCATCCGGGCCGTCCCGCTCCGACTGACAAAACCGCTCACCGTCGCGGCGCGAGGGGAGATATTCCTGCCCCGCAGCCTCTTTTCGTCCATCAACGCGAAGATGGAGGAGCCGTACGCCAATCCGCGCAACCTCGCCTCGGGCACGCTGCGAAGGGTGAAAAGCCGGGAGGTGGCCGAAGTCCCGCTTTCGATATTCGTCTATGAAGGCTTCTTCGAGAGCCCCCCCGCAACGCACCGGGAAACCCTGGAGCTGCTGGAGGAGCTGGGGTTCCGTCTCAATCCGCGAACCGGCTACTTCTCTTCCGGCACCGGCCTGGAGGAGGCGCGGAAGCGCCATCCTCGGTGGCACGTTGGCGATACGCGGGAGATCCCGCGGTTCCTCGAAGAGGAGAAGAGGTCGCGCGAGTCCCTGGACTACGAGATCGATGGCGTGGTGGTCAAGGTGAACGAAATCCCCGCGCGCGAAGTCCTGGGCTACACCGGACACCACCCGCGCTGGGCAATCGCCTTCAAGTTCGAATCCCCCGAAGGCGCCACCACGGTCAAGGCCATCGAGGTCCAGGTGGGGAGGACGGGCCGAATCACCCCTGTGGCGCGGGTGGAGCCCGTGCGCATCGGCGGCGCCACGATCTCCAACGTGACGCTGCACAACCAGGAATACATCGACATGCTGGAGCTGGCCATCGGAGACAGGGTTGCGGTCTCCCGGCGCGGAGACGTGATTCCGGCCGTGGAGCGCGTGCTGGAGAAAAACGAGGCCGGGGCAACCACCTGGAAGCTTCCCGCCACCTGCCCTTCCTGTGCACAGGCAGTCGAGAAACGGGGCGCGCACCACTTCTGCGTGAACCCCTCGTGCCCTGACCAGGTGAGGGGCAGGCTGAACTTCTTTGTCAGTCGGGGACAGATGGACATCGAAGGCCTCGGGCCCGAGACCATCGAAGTGCTCCTGAGAAACGGATTGGTCCACGACATCGACGACATCTATTTCTTCGATCCGGCGCGGCTCCTCGATCTGCCGGGCTTCGGGGAAAAAAAGGTTGACGCCATCCGCGAAGGCATCGACAGGAGCAGGAAGCTTCCCTTCCATGTCGTCCTTCCCTCTCTCGGGATCCCTGAGATAGGGCAGAAAGTCACGGAGCTCCTCATCGATGCCGGCTACAGGGACATCGACTCCCTGCTGGAGCTGGCGGATCGCAGGGATCCCGCCCCCCTCCTGGACATCCACGGGATCGGCGAGCGGACCGCAGAGGTGCTCCTCACGGAGCTCGGCCGGCCCGAGGTGAGACGGCGGATCAAGCGGCTGCGGAAGGCGGGCCTCAGCTTCAGCGAGACGGCGACACGGCTTCCGTCGAACGCTCCGCAGACGTTCGCAGGCCAGAGCTGGTGTGTCACCGGGAGCTTCCAGCGCTTCAAGCCGCGGGATGAAGCGGTGGAGGAGATCCGCCGGCGCGGTGGCCGCGTCACGGATAGCGTCACCTCGAAGACGACCCACCTCCTTGCCGGGGAAAGCCCCGGAAGCAAGCTGGACAAGGCACGGAAGCTGGGAATTGCCGTGATTTCCGAGGAAGACTTCGTTCGACTTCTTGGAAAGTCTTGACTTCCGCCCTCGGAGGGTCTTAGATTAACCGATACTTCGAGTCAAGGAGGTACCCATGAAGCGTTTCATCGTTCTTGTCGCGCTATCCCTCATAGCCGTCATGGCCGTGAACGCGGAGCCGAAGTTCAAGATCGGCCTCGTGTTCGACCTCGCCGGCCGCGGCGACAACTCGTTCAACGACTCAGCCTATCGTGGCCTTGTCGCCCTGGCAAAAGCTGAGCACGGATACATCGACGGAGATCCTGCAAACATCAATTACGGTGACCAGATCCAGATCAAGTACATCGAACCCAAGGCGGGAGGCCAGGACCGCGAGATCCTCATGAGAGCCCTCGCGCAGGACGGCTACCAGTACATCATCGGGGTGGGGTTCCTGTTCACGGACGCCATCACGAAGGTGGCCGCTGATTTCCCCGATCTTCACTTCGGCCTCATCGACGGTTACGTCCCCGACCTGACTGACTCCAGCAACATCACGTGCCTCGGGTTCAAGGAGCAGGAAGGCTCCTTCCTCGTGGGCGCCATCGCGGGCCTCATGAACAAGGGCAAGCCCGTCGGGTTCCTCGGCGGCATGGACATCCCGCTCATCCACAAGTTCGAGGCGGGCTTCAAGGCCGGCGCCATGTACGTCAACCCGAAGCTGCGCGCTGACGGGATGATCCTCTCCCAGTACATCGGCAAGGACCCCACGGCGTTCAATGACCCCACCGGCGGCTACAACATCGCCGCCAGCTTCTACAAGCAGGGCGCCTCCATCATTTATCACGCCTCGGGCGGATCGGGAGACGGCCTCTTCAAGGCGGCGCAGGAATCGAAGAAGTGGGCCATCGGCGTGGACTCCGACCAGGGCCTTGTCTACAATTCCATGAAGGAAGCTGCCGCGAGGGCACGCGGCCAGTGGATCCTCACCTCCATGATAAAGAGGGTCGACAACGCGGTTCTTCTCAGCGCCCAGGACTTCATCAACAACGGCGGCAAGCTGGACGGCGGATATCGCTCCTTCGGGCTGAAGGAAGACGGCGTGGGATACGCGCTGAACAAGTTCAACAAGGCCGCGCTCGCCCCGGTCCAGAAGAAGGTAGACCAGCTGCGCAAGGACATCATCGACGGCAAGATCCAGGTTCCTGATTCGGATGACGCTTTCAACGCCTGGATGGCGACACTGAACTAGAAGTCGTTCGTTTCAGAGCGGGAGCGTCATCCGCTCCCGCTTTTTTTTGCTCCCCCACGAGGAGGTCGAATGTCCGAAGCCCTTCTGGAGATGCGGGAGATCACAAAGAGCTTCCCCGGAGTGACGGCCAACGATCACGTCTCCCTGGACCTGCGCGCCGGAGAGATCCACGCCTTGGTCGGGGAAAACGGCGCCGGGAAGACCACCCTGATGAAGATCCTCTATGGCCTGCACAGGCCTGACTCCGGCTGGATTGCCGTCCGGGGCACGCGGGTGAGCATCCGCGGACCGCGGGATGCAATCCGGCGCGGAATCGGGATGGTTCACCAGCACTTCATGCTTTTCCCCCCTTCACCGTGCTGGAGAACATCATCCTCGGGGAAGAGTCCCGGACGGCAGGCGTGCTGGCCACGGAACGCCAGGGCAGGCAGATTTCCGCGCTCATGGAAGAGAACAAGCTCGTCGTGGACCTGTTTGCCCGGGTGGAGGACCTGTCGGTGGGCATCCAGCAGAGGGTGGAGATCCTGAAGATTCTCTTTCGAGGCGCAACCATCCTCGTGTTCGATGAGCCCACTGCCGTGCTCACGCCCCAGGAGGTTACGGAGCTCTTCCGGACATTCCGGGCAATGAAAGCGCAAGGCCGTGGGATCATTTTCATCTCACACAAGCTGGACGAGGTTCTCGAGATTGCGGACCGAATTACCGTGATCAGGCAGGGGAAGGTCGTTGAGACCATGGACAGGGCGGGGGCAACAAAGCCCCGGATCAGCCGGGCTGATGGTGGGCAAGCCTGTCCTGCTGGAGGTGGATCGGCCGCCGCTCAACGCCGGCCGCACGGTCCTCGAGGTGAAGGACCTCGTGGTCCGAAACCCCCGGGGCTTCGACGCCGTGACCGGCCTCTCCCTCACGGTGAGGGCAGGGGAGATCTACGGCATTGCCGGGGTAGAAGGCAACGGCCAGTCAGAGCTCGTTCGCGCGGTGGCGGAAAGCGCGGATGTCACCTCCGGTGACATCCTGCTGGAAGGGACGAGCATTCTCTCCTGGACGGTGCGCCGACGGAGGGAGGGCGGTATTGCCCACATCCCGGAGGACAGGCAGAAATACGGCCTCCTCCTGCCCTTCTCCATCGCGCAGAACCTCACTCTCGGAATGCATCACAAGCCGCCGTTTGCCACCCGGCTTTCCATCATCAACTCGCGTGCAATCCGCAGGTCGGCACGGGAGATCATCAGCACGTACGACATCCGTACCCCCTCGGAGGATACCCCGGCAAACGCTCTGTCAGGCGGTAACCAGCAGAAGGCCGTTGTCGCCAGGGAGATGAGCGCCCGGCCCCGTCTCCTCGTTGCCTCCCAGCCCACACGCGGGGTGGATATCGGCGCAACGGAGTTCATCCACCGCCAGCTCGTGAAGGCCCGCTCGGAGGGAAAGGCCGTTCTCCTGGTTTCCGCGGACCTCGACGAGCTGCTCGCGCTTTCCGACCGGATCGGGATCATCTTCAAGGGGAAGATCATCAAGGAAATAGCGCATGATGACGCGGTCAAGGAAGAGGTCGGGCTCTTCATGACAGGGGAGAAGTCCAATGGCGCGGCATAGGCGGCGGATCGGCGTGTATGCGCTGGAGCAAAGCGCTCCATTCATCGGCTTCCTCGCCTCCATGGCGGTCCTCACCGTCATCATCATGGGTCTGGGGGAAAGCCCCGGCAAGGCATTTCGCGGCATCTACAAGTTCAGTCTCAGCGATGCGGCAAAGCTGGCGGCTGTACTCTCCATCTCCATCCCCTATTACCTGTCGGGGCTGTCCATCGTCATTGCCTTCCGCGCCGGAGTGTTCAACATCGGAAACGAAGGCCAGTACTTCGTGGGCGGCATGGTCGGCGCGATTGCCGGGGTGTATTTCCACCTTCCGGCGGTCATCCACATCCCCGTTGTGATCATCTTTTCCATGGCGGGGGGCGCGCTATGGGCCCTTGTCCCGGCGGTGCTCAAGGCATCGCGGGGAATCAGTGAAGTCATTACGACCATCATGTTCAATAACATCGCCCTGGCCCTGGTGAACTTTCTCGTGAACGGCCCGCTGTCCGGGCTCAGGAAGGGAACAAGCCTCGAGCCGCAGATGAGGAAGCTGCTGCCCACGGCGATGTTCGGAAAGCTGAACGGCTTCTTCCGTTCCATCGGCTGGAACGTTCCCAACTACGTCTACCTGGACTACAGCCTCATTGTCGCGGTCATCATGGGACTGGCCATCTGGTTCCTCCTGTTCCGCACCCGGCAGGGCTTCGAGATCCGGGCGGTCGGCACGTCCATCGATGTGTCGCGCTATGCGGGGGTCCCGGTGAAGAGGGTGCAGATCGGCGCCTTCATGCTTTCCGGAGCGATTGCCGGGCTCATCGGCCTGCAGGAGATCTTCGCCATCCGCGGGTTCTACACCTACAACCTTGCCTCCGGGCTGGGATTCGACGGGATAGCGATCTCGCTGATCGCCAAGAACTCCCCCGTCGGCATCATCTTCTCCTCCGCTCTGTTCGCATTCCTCAAGCAGGCCGGCTACGGGCTGCAGCTATTCAGCAAGGTGCCCAACTCCGTCACCTACGCCATCCAGGGGATCATGATCCTTTTCATTGTCGCGATCAACGAGATCCTGATCAGGGCGGCGCGCAGCCTGCGAAAGAGGGAGGTGCGCTGATGGACATCTCTTTCCTCGGCTTCTTTCTCGTCAAGGGGCTGGAGATCTCTTCTCCCATCGCGTTCTCCGCCATGGGCGGAGTCTTCTCGGAGCGCGGCGGGGTGGTCAACATCGCCTTGGAAGGGATCATGACTGTCACGGCGTTGACGCTCGTCTGGGGAGCCATCACGTTCCAGAGCGTCTGGATAGGCCTGATCGTGGCCGTGATCACGGGGATGCTCATGGGCCTGATCCACGCCGTGGTGACCGTGACCTTCAAGGTGGACCACGTCGTCTCGGGGGTCGCGATCAATGTCTTCGCCATTGGCCTGTCGCGGTTCCTCTGCCAGAGCTTCTTCGGCGCTGAGACGCAGTCAAAGATCAACCCCTATCTCTTTCCCAAGCTCCTCGGCATCAACTCCCTCGCTTTCTGGTTGATCCCCGCGGCGGCGCTGGGCTGGTTCGTCCTCCGCCGGACGGTGTTCGGCCTGCGGCTTCGCAGCGTCGGTGAAAACCCCGAGGCGGCGGACACCCTCGGGGTCAACGTGACCCTCCTGCGCTACGCGGGAGTCCTCATCAGCGGCGCGTTGTGCGGCGTGGCCTCGGCCACGCTTTTTGCCGACAAGTGGATCACCGGCATGGTGGCCGGCAGGGGCTTTATAGCGCTGGCGGCAGTGATCTTCGGCCGCTGGGACCCGGTGGGAGCGGTGCTTGCATCGCTTCTATTCGGGTACGCGGATACCGTTCGCATCGTATTCGCCTCCAAGATCCCCATCCCCGACCAGTTCGTCCAGATGTTCCCGTACGTCCTCGCGGTGGTGGTGCTGGCGGGAATCGTCGGGAAGTCGCGCGCGCCGGCGTGGGACGGCCGCAACTACGAGAAGGGGGAAGACTGACGGTGCGGCCGCTCCAGGGCGCCTGCTTGAAATCGCCGGGCGGTTTGCCGTATCCTCGCTCCACTTCGTGAAGCAGGAGGTAATGAATGTCCGCCCCCGTTCTCGCTGAGGTTTTGAGGCCGTCCGCGAAGGCACCGGCGCGTATCTACGATGCGGCTCTTATCGCGGGTTTTTCCCTGATAGTTGCCGTGACAGCGCAGATCTCGATCCCCCTCCCCTTCACCCCGGTTCCCGTGACCCTCCAGACCCTCGCCGCGGTCCTGACGGGCGCTCTGCTCGGAAGCAGGCGCGGAACTCTCGCCATCCTCCTGTACCTGGCGGAAGGTTTCGCGGGCCTGCCGGTCTTCTCACTGGGCAGGGCGGGATTCATCCACCTCTTCGGACCCACCGGCGGCTACCTGGTCGGCTTTATCGCCGCGGCGTGGCTTACCGGCTTTCTTGTTGAGCGGAAAGTGGCCGCGAAGCTGCCAGGGGCTCTTCTGGTCATCATTCTGGGCCTGCTTGTGCCCTACATTCCCGGCGTCGCATGGCTCGGGATATCGGCCGTGGGCCTTCCCAAGGCCTTTGTTCTCGGCTTTCTTCCGTTCCTGGTCGGTGATGGAATGAAGGTCATCGTTGCCGTGGGCGTCCTTGAGGGAGCCAACATCCTGGGCACAAAAAGCGCACAGCGAAGGCAGGCCCGATAGCGGGCCTGCGGGTTCAGCATGACCAGCGCGTTCGAGATCCGCTAGCGCGCTTTATTTCCCGATCCGGCAGTACCTCACCAGGCCGCGCTTTCCGTTGACCATCCATTCGGGGTCAACCCCGGAAAGCCTTTCGGCCACAGCGCTGGGAACATCCACGACGATCTCGCTCTTCATCGTGCGAAGCGAGACGAACGGCGCCGGGAAGTAGTCCGCAAGCTCATCGAGTGACAGGGAGGTGTCCCATTTCCTGTCCTCCAGCGTCCGCCGGTAATTCGCGTCTCCCTTGACGACCAGCAGATCGAAGCCCGCCAGCTCTTTCCTCAGATCAGCTGGGAACGCAGTGAAATGAAGGGCGCTGTTCCAGAACCAGTGGTCCTTCACAAGAAGGCGCCCTGACAGCATCGCGACGCGGAGGCGCTCCCCCGTGGAGGAAACCCGGGAGTCGGATTCTCCAGACAGCATGTCAATGGTGTGAAACGTGTCCGAGACCGTGGCGTCGGATACAAAGAAAGGCGCTTTCTTTGCGTGCAACACAACGGTGGGCTGGCCTTTGCCCGAAAGAAGCGCGTCGGTAAGCAGGAGATCGCACACGAGCTCGGGCCCGGCGTTGTCCAGGAGAAAGCAGATCCTGCCGGCCTTCCGCAGTGCGGCGCCTGCCTCCGCGGTATGATCGACAAGAAGCTGGCCGCTTTCCTGCCAGAGGACGTTCTTTCTCCTCGACTCGTTGATATCAAAGGTGCTGAGATCAAGCCGGTTTCCCCAGAGGGCGCAATGGAGGTGGAAGGCAAGCGCTTCCTCGGCCCCTCTGCTCGCAGCGGATTCAAGGACCTGGCGGGCCACGGCGAGGCCTCCATGAGCGCCCGTAAGCTCCCGTTCCTTCTGGGGAAGAAAGGGATCCTTGCGCTCAAGCGTCGGGTTGAAATCGCCATTGTAATATCCGAAGGAGGTGAGGAGCCTGAGATAGAAATACGACTCGGCAAAAAACCAGGGAAGGTCAAGCCAATGACGGCCCTCGTTCTCGTGGATCTGCTCTTCCCAGACTCGAAGCTCCTCCTTCTCGAGACCTGACGGAGGTGCCGTGGGGTCCGCGAACGGGTGGCGGATTCTGCCGTCCCGGAGCTCGCGCTTCAGGGCCTGCAGGGCGTAGCGCACGGAAGCGTCCAGATGATTGCTCTCGATGACCTGGTCGATGATGCGCGGCTGCCGGCCCACCACGGTGTGCCGCGCATAGGAACCGGGATCAGCGGTGGAGATATGCGGCGGGAGAACAGGCGGCCTCACTGCGGTCCCGGGCAGCTAGAAGGTTTTCACAATGCGGTCCGCAGGGTAGGCGGCGGGGATGAGACCGAGGGAAACGAGCTCCGCAATGGACCTGGTGTACCTGTCCACGTCGATGTACCCGTACCCCCGGGGATGCGGGAACAGCTCGCAGGTGGCATCCAGCCTCTGGCGGAAAAGAGGTTCGTCGCGCGGCTGGACGTTTCCGACCGCCTTGAGAGCGATCTGGAAGGCCTCGTCCCGGTGGTCAACTGTATACGCCATGGCCTTGCGCGTGGCCCTCACGAAAGCGGCCAGGAGGTCGCCTCGCGAGGCGATTATGGATGTCGAGCTGATGAACGATGCGCTTACCATGTCGGAAATGTCCTGCACGTCCCACTCGCGAAAAGGCACGTGCTCGTCTCGGAGCACAATCGGCTCATTGTTGTAAAAGCACACCACGGCTGCCGCCCGGCCGCTGCGGAGGGTCGCCTCCTGGGTATAACCGATCTTCTCCACCTGCACCGCGCCGACAAGCCCGTACTTGTGGAGGAAAATCTGCAGACCGATCCAGGAAGCGCCGGAGAGGTCCGGCGTCCCGATTCTTTTTCCCTTGAGGTCCGAGGGTTCTTTCGCGGCATCCTCGCGGGCAATGATCGTTATGGGGTACTTCTGGTAGTACTGGAATATCGCCTGGAGCCCGATATTCTTTGCGCCGGCCAGGATGAGCTGGTCGGAATCAGTCAGACCGATGTCGATCTTCCCCGCGGCAAGGAGGGAGAAAACGTCGTACTCGAAACCGAAATTGAGCCGGAGGTCGATCCCTTCCTCTCTGTAGAAGCCCTTCGCAATGCCCACGTACAGGGGGGTAAACTGGACATGGGGTATGTACCCGATGGCAAGCGTGATCCTCTGCAGCGGCTTGTTTTCCGCTGATACTCCGGCAAGTGCCGTCAGTCCGAGCGCCACCGCCATGATTCCCGCAATCCATCTCGTTCGCA
Organism: uncultured Spirochaetota bacterium; assembly: GCA_963753085.1. Taxonomy (GTDB): domain Bacteria; phylum Spirochaetota; class Spirochaetia; order SZUA-6; family Fen-1364; genus Fen-1364. Next base: position 172,713 of record CAVWBF010000014.1, read on the forward strand.
TGCCTTCCTCCGATTGTCTTTCTCAAGCCTGTGCCTGTCGCTATCTCATTCTCCACGAGGCGAGCCGGTACACAAGCGTGGCCGCCGCGTAGTACACGAGGCCCAGAATCACGAGCCACACGAGGCCCACGAACATCAGCTCCGTGTCGAAGTTGCCCTTCGCAACATTCACGAGCGACCCCAGCCCGACGCTTCCGGAAACGAATTCGCCCACAACGGCGCCGATGACGGAGAGCGTGATGGAAACCTTCACCCCGCTTGCAATCATGGGAAGCGAGGCGGGAAGCTCGAAGTACGCAAGCCGCCGCAGCCGGGGCGGCCGGAAAAACGAGATCAGCTGGCTCGTGCTCTTCTCCGCCATGCGCATGGCGGAGATGTTGGTAATCAGCATCGGGAAGAAGATGACGATCACCGAGGTGACGATGCGCGGCGTGTATCCGAACCCGAACCAGAGCACGAGAAAAGGCGCAAGGGCGATTGTCGGGATGGTGTTGAAGGCAATCAGGTAAGGCATCAGGAGCCGCGAGGCGATGCGCGACTTCGCGATCCCGTACCCGAGGAACAGGGTGACCACGAAGGCGATGAAGAATCCGGAAAGGGACTCGAAGACCGTTGCCCCCAGGTCAGGAAGAATTGTTCCCCGCCAGAGGGTCGTGAAGAAACGGGACAGGACCCCCGCCGGCTGCGGCAGGATGTAATCCGGGATCCCCAGGTGCGTCTTGGCGAGCACGACCACGAAGTACAGCGCCACCAGCTCCAGGGGAATGAGCGCGCCGCCGAAATGACGGCGGGCGGCGGCAACGAGGCCGCCTCCCCGACCGGGACGCGGCGGGGCTTCCTCCGCAGCCCCGTTTTCACCCGCCTTCTCGGGCAGCTCCTGGATGGCCGTCCAGAGCACCTTCGCATCCTTGCGGATATCGCGCGCAGCGTCCCGCTCGGGAACGGAGAGCAGGTACTGGTCGGGCGGCCCGTCGCCGTTCTTCCCAAGCTCACGCACGTTGATGATCTGCGCCGGGCGGGAGGAAAGGACATAGATCTTGTCAGAGAGGAAGCAGGCCTCTTCCACGGAGTGGGTCACCATGACCACGGTGCTTCGCGTGCTGCGGTGGACCGAGCGGAGAAGGATATTGAGCTTCTCCCGCGTGATGATGTCCAGGGAGGAGAACGGCTCATCAAGGATAAGGAGGTCAGGCTCGGTCACGAGTGCCCGGGCAAGCTCCACGCGTTTTTTCATCCCGCCGGAAAGCTCAGACGGGGCGGCAGTCTCGCTTCCGAAAAGGCCCAGCTGGTCGAGGATCTCCACCCCTTTCTCGCGCAGCTGCGGGGTGATGATCTCTCCGCGCAGCTCGAAGGGAAGCAGCACGTTGCTGAGCGCGTTGCGCCAGGGAAGAAGCGAGTCGTTCTGGAAGACGAAGGAGATCCTCCGGGACTGAACCGACAGGTTGCCGCTCACGGGTGTGTTGATCCCTGCAATCAGGTTGAGGAGCGTCGTCTTGCCGCAACCCGACGGTCCCAGGAACGTGACAAACTGCTCCCGTTCCACGGAAAACGAGATCGAATCGATGACCGGCTTGTTCTTGTAGCCGAAAGTGAGGCCCGATGCCTCAATGGTCAGGTCCGGACCCATTCATCCTTCCTTCTCCCATCCAGACTGTACTGTCGGCAACGGGATTGCACCGTTTCCACCCTGGATGCTCTGCACCGTGTCTGGCTCCAAGGGTTGCGGGCTGTGACCGCCGGTCGGGAAATACTCCCTGCCTCGAAGAAAAGGCTGATTTGAATTTTAGGAAATCAGGCGGGAATGTCAAGGACCGGCAGGGACAAGGCGGACCGACGCCGACCCAGGCGGGATGATGTGGCCCGTTCTTTCGTAGTATCTTTGATGGGCATGGAGATGCATATCGCAGCGAACACAAGCTTCTACAACCTGAGCCCCGACATCATCATGGAGGCAGCCGAGCAGGGCGGCTTGAGACCAACGGGCTATTGCATGGCGCTGAACAGCTACGAGAACAGGGTGTACGAGCTTGTCCAGGAGGACGGCTCCCACGTCGTGGCGAAATTCTACAGGCCGGGCAGATGGACACGGGACCAGATCCGGGAAGAACACGAGCTGTTGTTCGAGCTTCGCGACGAAGAGATCCCGGTCTGCGCTCCCCTGATCCTGGCCGGGGGTGAATCGATCCGCGAAATCTCGGGAATGTACTACGCGGTCTGGCCGAGAACCGGCGGCAGAGCGCCTGACGAGCTGTCCGACGAGGTGCTTGGCATGATGGGGAGGCTCCTGGCCAGGATCCATAACAAGGGAGCGGAAAGAAAAGCGGAACACCGGCCCGTGCTGACCGGCACGTCGTACGCGCTCGATCCGCTGGCCCTCCTGGAAGGCCGCGGCTTTCTCCCCGCTCATCTGGCCGAGAGGTACCGAACCGCCGTCAGCGCCGTTGTCGAGTTGTTCGAGACGCTTCGAAAGGATGTCCCCGTTCATCGAATCCACGGGGACTGTCACCTGGGGAATATCCTGCAGGGAAGCGAGGGCTGGTTTTTCCTGGACTTCGACGACTTCCTGACCGGCCCCGCGGTCCAGGACGTATGGATGCTTGTGCCGGCGCGCGACGCGGAGGGGATGCGGCAACGGATGATCTTCCTGGAAGCCTACCGGCAGTTCAGGGAGTTCGAGGATTCCTGGCTGCGCCTCGTGGAGCCTCTGCGGGCCCTGCGGTTCATCCGCTATGCCGCCTGGATCGCGGAAAGGTGGGAGGATCGCGTGTTTCCCGCGATCTTTCCGCATTTCGGAACGCCCCAGTACTGGGAAGAGGAAACACGGGACCTCGAAGCCCAGGTGGAGTATTCATACGCGCACACGGCGGACCTCCCTCAGCGGTTCGAACGACCGGGAAAACACGTCGAAGAGAAAGAGCTGACCAACAAGGATTTCTTCTGGGATCTGGACAAGTGATTTCGGGCTGCCTGGCATCGCGCTGAGAGTAGCGCGGCGGATTGTACTCTTGAAAAACGGCCGCCGCTGCGTTCCTGCAAGCGGCGGCCGACTGGCAGCACGATGGAAGTGAGCCTTACCAGGGCTTCTTTGTCGGCAGCACTTTATCGACGTTGCTCTTGTCAACGACTTCCGAGCCGGTGTTGATGTTGGCGCCCTTGGTGAGGGGCTCACCCTTGATCGCCTTGTAGAGCTCCTGGATGCCGATGGTGCCCATGGCAACATAGTTCTGCCCGATCAGCTCGTTCACCATTCCGAGCTTCACGTATTTCAACATGGGATAGAACGTATCGATGCTGACGATCTTGCCGTTCTTTGCCATGAAGTTCTTGATCTCCTTCAGGGCCTCGGGATCGGCGAAATACGGCCAGCCGCCGTCGAAAAACCATCCGGCAAGGTCTTTGTTGGCGGCAGTGAACTGGTTCACCACTTCCACTGACTTCTGGACATCGTCCTCGCCTGTCTGGACCGGAAGGATCTCGATCTTTGTTCCCTTCACTCCGTCCCGGAAACCGACGATACGCTGCTCGAGGTTCGGTGCTCCCAGGACTCCTGTCAGAACGGCAACCTTGCCGCCACTGGGGAGCAGCTCCTTCATGAACTCGGCCGCCTTCATCCCAATGCCATAGTTGTCGGTTCCAGCGTAGAAGAGGCGCTTGCTCTTGGGAGAATCGGAATCGAAAGTCGCAACCTTGATTCCCTGGTCCATGGCGCGATCGATGACGTCCTTGAGCGCGTCCGCGTCGTTGCAGCTCACGAGGATGCCGTCCACCTTCTTCTGGATCAGCCCTTCGAGGACACTGACCTGCTCCGCGGCGTCTGACTTTGTAGAACCGACCCACAGTATGTTGATGCCGAGCTTCGCTCCTGTTTTTTCCGCGGCATCTTTCGCGTCGAGGAAAATGGCGTTGTCCAGCGCCTTGGGAACGACCGCAATTGTCAACTTCTTTCCCGCTGCGAAGGCCAGGCCTGTCACGGCGGCAAGAATCACGAGAGACAAACCGATGCGCTTGAGTACCTCAGTCATTCAGAGCTCCTTTCTGCCCGTTGTAGTACCGCTGCGATTTTCTGTCAAGGCAACGCCTGCAGCAAGCCCGCCGTCAACGCGTCTTGCGCGCCCGCTGCCGGAGCAGGTCGAAGGTGACGGCGATGATGATGACCGCCCCGATGACCGTCTGTTGCCAGTAGGCTGAGACGCTGAGGAGTATAAGGCCGTTTTTCAGCACGCCAATGATCGCGGCGCCCAGAATGGCCCCGAAAACGGTCCCCACCCCCCCGGTGACGCTCGCCCCGCCGATAATGACCGCGGCGATGCAATCCAGCTCGTAGCCGACGCCCGCGGTCGATTGCGCCACCCCAAGACGAGCCGCGGTTGCCATGCCGGCTATTCCGGCCAGGATCCCCGAAAGGGAGTATACGAGAATCTTGATGGCCTTTGTATTGACACCCGAGACGCGGGCGGCCTCCTCATTGCTTCCTGTTGCATAGATACGTCTGCCGAGCACCGTCTGACTCAGGAAGAAAGTGAAGAGGACGCCGAGCAGGAGGAGCAGGATGACGGGGAACGGGATGATGCCGATGTATCCCTGGCCGATGAACTTGAACACCGGCGGGAGGTCAGGAATCGGGAATCCCCCCGTCAAGGCATAGGACAATCCGCGAGCGATGCTGAGCGTTCCCAGTGTGGCAATGAAGGGCGGAAGGGACAGCCTCGTGATGAACAGGCCGTTCATGAGCCCGAAGGCCAGCCCTGAGCCAATTCCAACGAGCAGGCCCACGGGGACTCCCAGGCCCATTTTCGCCATGGCATAGGCGCTCGTGACACCGGCAAAGGCAAAGACGGAACCGACCGACAGGTCGATTCCGCCGGTGACGATCACCATGGCCTGTCCGATGGCCATGATCGCAATGAACGAGAACTGGCGGAATACGGAAAGAAGGTTTTCAGAGGTGAGGAACTCGGAGGTGGACACTGAGAGAACGGCAGACATGAAGACCAGGATGACGATGATTCCGAAGGAGGCTGACCTCCTGAACCTCGTCAGAATCCCAAGCGTGGCGGATTGCCGCTCCAGCCCGTGGTCGTCTCTTCCCGTTCTCATTACGTCTCCGCCCCTTCGTTGACTGGTGTTCCCTGCGCCGCCTCCTTGGAGAGCGCCATGGTGAGGATCTTCTCCTGCGTCGCGTCTCTGCGGAGCAGCTCACCCTTGATCTGGCTCTCATGCATGACGATGATGCGGTCGCTCATGCCGAGTATCTCCGGGAGCTCCGAGGATACCATGATGATGGAAACCCCCTCGTTGGCGAGCTGGTTCATGATTGAATGAATCTCTTTCTTCGCGCCGACATCCACGCCGCGGGTCGGCTCGTCAACGATCAGGATCTTGGGCCGGATGGCAAGCCATTTCGCCAGCACGACCTTCTGCTGGTTTCCGCCGCTCAGGTGGAGCGCAAGCTGATCCTGGCCCGAGGTCTTGATGGCGAGCCTGCGAATGTAGCTTTCGACTGCTGCGCGTTCCACCCCATTGCGCATGACGCCCCGGGAACTGACGTTCCTGAGGCTGGCGATCGTGACGTTGATTTTCACTGCCAGGCCCAGCATGAGCCCCTTGAGCTTGCGGTCTTCGGGAACGAACCCGATGCCCAGCGCAATTGCTTCCCGGGGGTTCCTGATCTGCACCGGCTTGCCTTCCAGCACCAGCTGGCCGGATTCGAAGGCATCGATTCCGAAGATGGCCTGGAGAAGCTCAGAACGTCCTGCCCCGACGAGCCCCGCAAACCCGAGGATCTCACCCCTTCGCAGAGAAAAGCTCAAGCCCTTCGGAGAGCCGTTTCTCACGAGGCCCTTCACACCAAAGATCTCTTCACCAATGGCGGCAGCGGTCTTGGGAAAGATGTTTGTGATTTCCCGTCCGACCATCATCTGGATCACGGTGTCCTGGGTGCTCTGCTTTGGATCCAGCTCTCCCACGATCTGGCCGTCCCGCATGACCACGATCCGATCGGCAATCGCGAAGACTTCGTCGAGCTTGTGCGAGATGAAGATCACCGAAACCCCGCTCGACTTCAGATCCAGGATTATCTTGAAAAGCCGCTCGACTTCCCGGTCCGAGATCGAGGAGGTTGGCTCATCCATCACGATGAGCTTGGCGTTTCGTGACAGCGCCTTCGCGATCTCCACCATCTGGCGCTGCGCGATGGAGAGGTTGCGAACCAGCGTATTGGCATCGATCGACAAACCGACCCGGTCAAGCACCGCTCTGGCGCCCTCCTGGGTCTTCTTCCTGTCCAGGAAGATCCCGCCGCGCCTCTTCTCCTGGCCGACGAAGATGTTCTCCGCCACGCTGAAATGGGGCACGAGGTTGAGCTCCTGGTGAATGATGCTGATACCAAGCTGTTGCGAGTGAAACGGTGAATTGATCTCCACCTCGCGCCCGTCGATATAGATGGCGCCGGAATCCTTCTGGTGGATTGCCGACAGTATATTCATCAGGGTCGATTTCCCGGCCCCGTTTTCCCCGACAATCGCGAGCACCTCGCCGGTACGGGCTCGAATGCTCACGTCCTTGAGCGCTTGTACTCCCGGAAAAGCCTTGTAGATGCGCTCGACTCTCAGCAGTTCTTGGCTCATTCGAGTGCGGCATTATAGAACCGTGCTGGAGCGTTGTCAAAGGGGGCGGCCTCCCGGCGGGCCGCTGGCGTGGTGCGTCCGAGCGCGCTCATGCTATAGTGCGACACTATGATGCTCGCCTACGACATCGGCACTTCCTCCCTCAAGGGTGCCGTGGTGACTTCGAGCGGAAAAGTTGTAAGCCGGGCGCAGGTGCCCGTTCGCCTGCGCGAGCGGGAGGACCCCGCGTGGCGGGAGAGTGACCCCGACGACTGGCTGGCCGGGCTGGCCATCGTCACGGCGGAGCTTGGCCTGCGGGACAGGGGCCGCATCCGCGGGGTGGTGGTCAGCGCGAACGGGCCTACCCTCCTCCCCGTGGACGGGAAGGGAGAGCCCCTCGATTACGCCATGACGTGGATGGATCGCCGGGCCCAGGCGGAGGCTGACCTGATCAAGGAGTACAGCGACACTCCCATCGACTCATCCTTCTACCTCCCCAAGGCGCTGTGGATCATGCGCCACAAGCCCGAGGTCTATGAGAAGACCCGCTACTTCCTTGCGTGCGCGGAGTATATCTGCTTCTTCCTGTCGGGGAACGCATCCCGCATCATCCCGACCCCGTTGTTCAAGGAGTTCTTCTGGAACGAGGAGGCCATCCCCCAGCTCCACATGGACGCGGAGAAGTTCCCTGCATTCCTGGAGCCGGGAGAGATCGTGGGCAACGTGACCGGGCGCGCGGAAGAGGCAATCGGCATCCCGGCGGGGATTCCCGTGATCGCCGGCGGACCCGACTACGTCATGTCCATCCTGGGAACCGCTGCCATATCCGTGGGCCGGGCCTGCGACCGCGCCGGCACCTCGGAAGGCGTCAATCTCTGCTGGTCAGTTCCGGTGCGGGACCAGCGGTTTCTCTGCTTTCCCCACATCGCCCGAGGCTCCTACAACGTGTCCGCCATGATCTCTTCATCGGGATCGGCCATCGAATGGGCGGCACGGACCCTTGGGCGACGCAAGCCTGATTTCGATTCCCTGTGGAAGGACGCGCAAGCGGCCCCGCCCGGCGCGCGCCGCCTCCTCTTCCTCCCTTTCCTGGGCCCCGAGCGGTTCCCGATCTGGGACAAGCGTCTGAAAGGAGCCTTCCTCGGACTCACGTTGGAGCACGGGCGGAAGGAAATGGCGCGCGCCGTGATGGAATCCACCGGCTTTGCCGTTCGCGGGATCATTACGGCCATGGAGGCAAACGGCTGTTCGGTGACGGACATCCGGGTCACCGGTGGCCAGGCGCGGCTTCCCCTGTGGTGCCAGGTCCGGGCGGACATCACCGGCAAAAGCGTGCTCCAGCCCGAGCAGGATGACTCAGACCTTGTGGGGAACGCGTGCGTCGGGTTCTACGGCATCGAGGAGTATGAGACCCTCTCTTCCGCGTGCGACCACATGGTGAGGTTCCGCAAGACCTTCCTGCCCAACCCCGAGACGCTGAAGCTCTACGATGACATGTACGATGTCTTCTCCCGCGCCTGCCTCGAGATGGGAGAGACTCTCAGCGGTCTCTAGAACCTGGGCGCCGGGGTGATGCTGATCACGTGCGCGGGAGATTCCCGAAGCGGCTCCGAGAGCCTCACGTGGACATCCCTGCCCTCCTGGAACCACGCCGCATGGCTCACGGTCCCGAGGATGCGCAGGCTCGCATACGGCAGAAGGCGCAGGGACGGAAGAAGGAACGCCCGGCCCGCCGGAGTGCCCAGAAGGATGGCGTACACGGTCATTCCCTTGCGCGTGTATCGAATCTCGATCCCCTCGTCGGTCACGGCCTCCGTGACTTCCCAGCGCCGCGAGGAGTAGATGGCCTCGCCGTTGTGCTTCAGCCACTCTCCCAGGCCGCGAAGCCGCAGGCTGACCGCTTCCGGGATGGTTCCCTCGGCGGTGGGTCCCACGGCGAGGAGCAGGTTTCCCCCATGAGCCACCACATCCACGAGGAGCCTGACAAGCGCTGCCACGGACAGGAGAGACTCCTCGGACTCCGCGCTGTTGCACGCGTTGGAAAGGCCGACGGCCCGGACGAGCTCCCACTTCCCCTCTTCTTCGGCCGCGGCGCCCGGCTCCTCGACTGTCCTGAAATCCATGTGGCGCGGAGTGGGGGCAGCGGTTTCATGGACCGAGCCGGCCTTCTCCTTTCCCGGCAGAAAACGCCTGATCTTTTCCGAAAGGCGTTGAGCGAGCCCTGCCTCCTCTTCCGGATCGAACTGTCCGAAACGATCGTTCACCAGGCCGTCCGGGACGGCGTCATAATAGAAGCTGAAAAGTGACAGCAGGTCTTCCTGGGCGGGGCTGCATACGTCGTTCCAGAGAATCGACGGCTGATATCGGCTGATCAGCTCGCGCATGTGGGCGTCGACGTAGGCCGCATATGTCCTGGTGGACGGAACAGCCTCCAGGAGATCTCCCAGGCTGCGGATGGGAAGGCCTCCGAAAGTCCAGTCGAGACCCCCGGAGTAGTACAGGCCGAACCTCAGCCCGCGCTCACGCGCGGAAGCCGCCAGGGCCTCCAGCACATCAGGGCTTGCGTACCATTCGGGAAGCCTGGGGTTCCTCTTCCGGCTCGGCCACAGGAGAAAGCCATCATGATGCTTTGCGCAGGCAACGAGGTATCTCGCTCCCGAGGCGACGATGGCATCAGAAACGGGAGCAGGATCCCACGCTTTCAGCCCCTGGCGGAAGAGCCGGCCGAAGGCCTCGTAGTGCGTATGCCTGCCCCAGGCAGCTCGATGGTGCTGCCATGTCGGGCTGCCGGGGATCCGCATGCTGTTGGCGTACCATTCGGCGCGCGGGTCGTTGGCCAGGCAATACTCCCACCCGCTTTCCGCCACCAGCCGGGCGTGGTCCCCGGACAGCGGCGCCCAGGCGGGGACCGAGGAGGGCCCCCAGGCCACCATGACGCCCAGCTTGGCATCGTCGAACCACTCAGGGACCGTCCGAGCGCCCAGGGACTCCCACGTCTGCATCTATCGGCCGGCCATCACGCCTATGTCCGGTCAGCGAGGTACTTGTAGTATGAGTAACGCTCCTTCGCGTCCTTGCGCGCGACCTCCAGGAGGGAGGCAGCCCGCTCGGGGCCGATCTGCTTGAGGGCCCGGAAGCGGATCTCGTTGTACATGTAATCCCCGATGTCCGACGAGGGCTCCTTCGAATCGAGGATGAACGGGTTCTTCCCTTCGGCCTTGAGCTTCGGGTTGTAGCGGAAAAGCGGCCACGCGCCGGATTCCACGGCGAGCTTCTGTTGCCCGACCCCCTTGCGCAGGTCGTAGCCATGGTTGATGCAGTGGCTGTAGGCGATGATGATGGACGGCCCGTCGTACTCATCCGCCTCCGTAAAGGCGCGGATGGTCTGCAGCTTGCTTGCCCCGAATGCGACGCGCGCCACGTACACGTTGCCGTACGCCACGGCCATCATGCCGAGGTCCTTCTTTCCCATGGGCTTGCCCGCCGCGGCGAACTTGGCGATGGCTCCCACGGGCGTGGATTTCGACATCTGGCCGCCGGTGTTCGAGTAGACCTCCGTGTCGAGCACGAGGATGTTGACCTTGCGGCCCGAGGCAATGACATGGTCCAGCCCCCCGTAGCCGATGTCATACGCCCACCCGTCCCCGCCGATGATCCACACGGACTTGCGGATGAGGTAGTCGGCCGCGGCGAGGAGGCGCTTTTCCTCCGCCGTCGAGCCCTTCTTAGAAAGGGCGTTCTTCAAGTCCACCACGCGCTGTCTCTGGCTCTCGATGCCGGCCTGCGCGGTCTGATCCGCATTCCTGATCTGCTCGAGCAGGTCCTTCGAGACCGCTTTTGATCCTGATGCCGCGATGGCATCGAGGAGCTCCTTCGCGAACTCCATGAGCTTGTCGGAGGTCAGCCGCATGCCGTACCCGAACTCCGCGGCATCCTCGAACAGCGAGTTCGACCAGGCCGGTCCTCTGCCGTCGCGCCGGGTGGTGTACGGCGTGGTGGGAAGGTTGCCTCCGTAGATCGAGGAGCACCCTGTTGCGTTTGCGATGACCGCGCGGTCCCCGTAGAGCTGGCTCATCAGCTTCACGTATGGCGTCTCCCCGCACCCCGCGCAGGCGCCCGAGAACTCGAACATCGGCGCGATGAGCTGCGAGCCCTTGATTGTATTGCGCTTGATGTACTTCGGGTCCACCTCGGGGAGCGACAGGAAGAACTCGAAGTTCTTCGCCTCCTGGTCGCGGAGGGGAAGCTGCGGGGCCATGTTGATGGCCTTGCGCTCTGTCTTCTGGCCGTCCACCTTCTTGTGCGACGGGCAGGTGGCCACGCACACTCCGCAGCCCGTGCAGTCGAGGGAGGAGACCTGAAGCGTGAACTTCAGGCCCTCGAACTCCTTGCCCTTGGCGTCAACGGACTTGAACGTCGGAGGCGCGTCCTTGAGTTGGCCGGGGTTGTAGACCGTCATGCGGATGACTCCATGGGGACACGCCATCGAGCACTCGCCGCATTGGGTGCACGTATCGGAATCCCACACGGGGATCTCTTCCGCGATGTTCCGCTTCTCCCATTTCGTCGTGCCCGTGGGCCAGGTGCCGTCGTCCGGGAGCATGGAGACGGGAAGCCTCTCCCCGCGTCCGGCGATGATCTCCGCGGTCACCTTCTGCACGAACTCAGGGGCTTCGACGGGGACAGCAGGAAGCATGTGGAGACCGCCGTTTGTCGTCTGGGGGTACTCCACCTTCTCGATGCGCGTGCGCGCCGCCTCCACGGCCTTCATGTTCATCTCCACGATGTCGCGGCCCTTGTTGCCGTACGTGTCCTCGATGGCCGCCTTGATCAGCTCCAGCGCCCGGGCCTCCGGCAGGACGCCCGAGATGAGGAAGAACGCGGTCTGGAGAGGGACGTTGATCCTGCCGCGCAGTCCCACGTCATCCGCAATCTTCGTGCCGTTGATCACGTAGAACCTGAGCTTCTTGTCGATGATCTGCTTCTGAACCTCCACGGGGATCTGCCCCCAGACCTCGTCCTTGCCGAAGGGGGAGTTGAGGAGGAACACCGCCCCGTCGTCCGCCTGGGAGAGCATGTCGTACTTCTGCAGGAAGGTGAACTTGTGGCATGCCAGGAAGTTCGCCTTGGAGATCAGGTAGGTGCTCTTGATGGGGGCCTTTCCGAAGCGCAGGTGGGAGATCGTGATGGAGCCCGACTTCTTGGAATCCAGCACGAAGTAGCCCTGCACGTAGTTGTCCGTGGCTTTTCCGATGATCTTGATGGAGTTCTTGTTGGCACCGATCGTTCCGTCCGCTCCCAGGCCGTAGAACATGGCGCGGTGGACGCCCGCGGGCTCGGAAGAGAACGCGGGGTCGAAGGGAAGGCTCGTGTGCGTGACGTCATCGTTGATCCCGACGGTGAAGTGGTTCTTCGGGCTCTTTGCCTTGAGATTGTCGAACACCGACTTGGCCATGGCTCCCGTGAACTCGTAGGAGCCCAGGCCGTAGCGTCCGCCAACGATGGCGGGATAGTCCTTCAGGGAGAGCAGGCCTTCCGCCATCGCCTCGCCGATTGCAGTCCGCACGTCCTCGTACAGCGGCTCACCGAGCGCGCCCGGCTCCTTGGTCCTGTCCAGGACGGCAATGGCCTTGACCGTCTTGGGAAGCGCGCGGGTAAAGTGCGACAGGCTGAAGGGTCGGAAGAGCCTGACCTTCAGGACGCCCACTTTTTCCCCTTTCCCGTTCAGGTACTCCGCCGCCTCTTCGGCTGTCTCCGCTCCGTTTCCCATCATGATGATGATGCGATCCGCATCAGGAGCCCCGACATAATCAAAGAGCTTGTACTGCCGGCCAACGAGCTTTGCCAGCTTGTCCATGGCTTTCTGGACGATGTCGGGCACCGCCGCGTAGTACTTGTTCACCGTTTCGCGGCTGGCAAAGAACACGTCGGGGTTCTGCGACGTGCCCTTGATGGTGGGCCGCTCGGGGTTCAAGGCGCGCGCCCGGTGGGCGGCAACCAGCTCGTCGGTGACCATGGCCCGCATGTCATCCTCTGAAAGCTGCTCGATCTTCTGCACTTCCATGTAGGAACGGAAGCCGTCGAAGAAATGGAGGAAGGGTATCCGCGATTCCAGGGTGGCTGCCTGCGCAATCAGGGCGCAGTCCATGATCTCCTGCGCGTTGTTGGCGCACAGCATGGCCCAGCCTGTCGACCGGCAGGCCATGACGTCCTCGTGGTCCCCGAAAATGGACAGGGCGTGCGAGGCAAGGGCCCGCGCCGCAATGTGGAACACCGTGGCCGTGAGCTCCCCCGCGATCTTGTACATGTTGGGGATCATGAGGAGAAGGCCCTGGGACGCGGTGAAGGTGGTGGTCAGTGCGCCCGTTGTCAGCGCGCCGTGCACAGCGCCCGCCGCGCCCGCCTCCGACTGCATTTCCACGACACTGGGCACGGTTCCCCAGATGTTCTTCTTGCCTTCCGCGGACAGCTCATCGGAGACCTCGCCCATCGTGGAGGACGGGGTGATGGGGTAAATGGCAATGACTTCGTTGGTCGCGTGCGCGACCATAGCGGCGGCGGTGTTCCCGTCGATGGTGACCATCTTCCTGGCCATATTTCTCAAGACCTTCTTTCGTAAAAAGGGTGTGGAGGACTTTTCGCCTGATCATAGCGCAATTCGAAAAACGTGACAACCGTAGACAGGATGTCGAGGGCGGCCGAGTCCCTCCCACGGTACCCCGTGGGGTTGGAGGGACGGAAGGCCGACGGCTGCGCAGTTGGCGCAGTTGGCGTCAGCGGGATCGCAGGGCGCGGAGAAGGGCGAGGAAAAAGTCGCGGTTGTCGGAGCGGAGATAGCGCATCGTACCGCCCATGCGCGCAAAAGTCTTGCAGTAGCGCAGGTAGTAGGCCGGATTGTCCGCCGGCGGCTCGCCGTCGCGAAGCCAGTCCCACGGCGCTTCTGCAATGTCGACCACGAGGATGAAATGCCTGCTGATCGGCGCGCCCTTCTGGAGCGCGAGATTCTGCGCCATGGAAAGAGATTTCTCGAAGATCATGGGCGACATCACCGCCGAGCCGACGGAAAGATAGACGCCGTCTTCCAGCCTGCTCACCGAGCCCGCAAAGGTCAGGAAATCCCGCGTACCCGTGCGGCCGATGGCCGCCCCGCTGTTCCACGGATGGGCATAGATGATGTCGTGGCCGATGCTGGGATGGCCGGTGAAAGGAACCGAGCGCTCCCGCGCGGCCGCCTGCACGCTCCATTTTCGGAATGGATGCGGCACTTTCAGGAAACCGGGCGGAATGTCGGCGGCCGTTACCAGCTCCAGGAGATCCGCCGCGGAGGCCGCGCGCCCCGGATCGCCTGGCAGCAATTCCTCGGCGGACCGCCGAAGATCGTCCGGCGCTGGAATCTGAAGACCTTCGTTGGAGATCAGCGCCCCGATGGACTGGCCGTATCCCAGCCCTTCCCAGGCTCCGACAAGGAGGCCGAGGTTGATGTAGCGTCCGGTCTCCTCCCAGATTCCGAACTCCCCGCGGGCCACGTTCGCGCGCACGTCCTCGCTCGTCTTGCCCTGGAACGCGATCTCCCAGTCGTGGATGATCCCCGCGCCGTTGGTTGCAAGGTGAGTGAGCCATCCCTCTGAGATCAGCGCCGTCAGCACGGGCCCCAGGCCGTTCTTGATTGCGTGCGCTCCGAAGGCGCACATCACCGGCCTCCCCCCGGCCCTCGCGGCCCTGATCCGCTCCGCGGTCTCCGCGAGCATCGCGCCCGCCTCCGCCGACATTTCCCGCGGCGCGGCGTCCGGTGAGACGAGGTCGCGGGGAATCAGGACCTTGTTCTTTCTGTCGGAGAGCGGCTTGAACCTGATCGACCAGCGGTCAAAACCCGGCTGGCTCATGAGCGCACCCCCAGAAGCGCAAGGAGCTTCTTCCATTGGAGGAAATCGGGGGTGACGAGGTCCGCGCCCGCGCGGATCAGGCGACTTCGCTTGGCAAGGTTCCATCCGAATCGCCGGGGCTCGTCGCTGGCCACTCCCACCGCGTACGATCCGCGCTTCTTGGTTTCCCGCACTTCCACGGGGCCGTCGCCGAACGTGACAAGGCCGTCGAGGGCCTGGGGTCCAACCTCGGAGACAATTCTCTCCAGCACGACCTTCTTCGCCTCCACCTTCGGATCTCCGATCGATCCGAAGATGCGGCCCGTGAAAAAACCCTCCACGCCCAGCGCCGTCGCCTCGGCCAGGACGAACTCCTCATCGGTCCCGCTGGCAAGAAAGAGCTCGATTCCTGCCTCGCGGAGAGCTTCGAGGAGGCGCCCGGATCCCTTGATCATGTAATCGTCGGTGGAAAGCTCACCGCTTTGAAGACGGGCCATGCGCGCGTCGACCATGGTCTGCAGCTCCTTGTCATAATCCTGCTTGTATCCCCTTGCATCCTTCACCTCGGATGCGGGAACGAACCCCATCTCTTTGACCATCTCGACGAGCCCGTTCATCTGCACTATCGTCTGTACCCCGGTTGTTGCATCGATGAACTCGTGAACCCTCTCCTGGACCCCCCGGTAGAGATCCTCCGAAACACTCTCCCATCCCTTTCCAAGGATGCTGCGGATCATGACGGGAGCCATGATCTTTTCCCACCCTTCGCGAAGCGTGGAAATGGTCCCGTCGAAGTCGAGAATGGCATGCCTGACGGACCGCCCGCGCGGTAGCTCCGAGACGACCTCGATCTCCGTGCCGTCCACATAGCGGGCCGCCCGGGGATCCTCCGCAAGCTCGGGTCGAAAGATGTAGTCGGGGTCGGTCCCGACGGCCAGTATCTCCTGCGGCGAGGCCGTCCCGGTGATGTAGAGCTTCTTCACCGTGACCCCGGCCACGAGGTTTCCAAGGACGGCGGCCTCCAAGCAGCCGCGCCCCGATGCAAGGGCCGAAGCGATCCCCGCCAGGGCGCTGTCCCCGGCGCCCACTGTGTCGATCCTTCCCATGATCTGCAGGCCCGGCACCTCGAATGCTCCCGACGCATCCTGCCCGAGGATCCCGCGCGGGCCGCGGGTAATGAAGACCGCCTTTCCCCACCGGGAAAAAAGCGCCTGCGCGGCCCGGGCGGTCATCTCGCGGCTCACCGGGGTGTCCGCCGTCCATGACATGTCGCACAGTCGAAGCGCCTCGCGGTCGTTGAGCTTCCGGATGGCCCCGTCGTAGGAGTCGCTGAACGCCCGGCTGTCGACGATGAACTTCGCGGATTCCCGCGTCAGCTTTCGAAGCTCGGCGCGCAGCCCCTCCGTGTGGATCCCGTGGGGGAGCTGCTGGTTGATGATGACGAGGTCGAGCCCGCCAAGGTCTTTGCGAAGCGCATCGAGGAGCCTGCGCGCGACGGCGGGATCCAGCGCGTTCGCGCCTCCGAAATCGATCCGCCCGCGCTCTTTTGCTTCCTCGATGGGCTTGATGTACACCGGTGTGGACCAGTCGTGATCCTGCACCATGATCCCGCCGGTGTGGATTCCGGCCGCGCCGAGGATCCTCTCCATTTCCCTGGCGAAAGGATCATCGCCAAGCACTCCGAAGGCCGAAACCCGGCCCACACCCATTGCGACGAGGTTGTTCGCCACATTTCCGGCGCCCCCGAGGGAATAGCGCTGGCGGCGGACTGCCTGTGTGGCAAGCCCGGTCTCGATCGAGACCTCCGACAGCGCCGGGTCGAGGTCCCAGTATGCGTCGAGGCAGAAATCCCCGATCACGCCGATGCGGGCGCGACGGATGTCGCGAAGGAGAGCGTCCAATTCGTTCCTGGTCATAGTGTGCGGCGAGTGTAGACCCCGGCGCGTGGGACTGGCAAGTACGCGTCCGTTTCCCTATACTTCCGCCTCATATGAAGTACCAGGACATCATGGATCGAAGCCAGGCGCTCGTGGAACGCCCCGTGAGGAAGCTGAAACCCGAGCGACGCGAGCAGGCGCTGAAGGCTTTCCGGAGCCGCACGGCAGGATCCGAGCAGCTCTTCCAGAAGGCTGGCAAGGTTCTCCCCCGGGGAATCGAGCACGCGTGGGCTCCCAGCGTCCCCTACCCGCTTTTCATGGAGCGGGGCAAGGGAAGCCGCGTGTGGGACGTAGACGGAAACGAGTACATCGATTACATCCTTGCCGGCGGGCCGATCATCCTGGGGCACAACCACGAGGGCCTGCGGCGGAGCATGATGGAGCTGATCGAGAAAAGGACCTGGTTCCACGGGTTTTCCGACGAGATGGAGATCAAGGCCGCGGAAAAGATCATCCGCCACTTCCCCGCGATAGAGCGCGTCCGTTTCACTTCCTCCGGTACCGAGGCCAACGCCGCGGCGGCAAGGATCGCCAGGTCGTTCACCGGGAAGAAAAAAGTGGCGAAGTTCCTGGCGGGCTACCACGGGTGGAGCGACACCTTCATGACGGACATGGAGATCCCGGGGAGCGGGAGGTTTCTCTCCCAGGGCGTCCCCGGTGAGATCCTCGACCTCACTGTTCTCATCCCGCCCAACGATCTGGGCGCGCTGGAAAAGGCGCTGGCAGACAATGCCACCGACGGCGGCGTTGCGGCCATTTTCTGCGAGCCTGTCGGCGCGGAGTCCGGGCTGGTGCCTTTTGCAGAAGGCTTTCATGCCGCGGCAATCGAGGTTGCGCACAAACACGGGGCTCTGTACGTGTTTGACGAGGTCGTCACGGGCCTGCGCATGGGGCTGGGAGGCGCCCAGGGAGCGCTGGGAGTGAAGCCGGATCTCACCACGCTGGGGAAAGCGCTCATGAGCGGCTGGCCATCCTGCGGAGCGGTGTGCGGGCGGGCCGACGTGATGGAAACGGCGAGCGCCGGCGTGATCCCGGACGGCAGGCCGTTCGCATACCTCGCCGGCACGCTTCCCGGCACGGTGCTTTCCGCCGCGGCCGCGTACTACACGATCGCGGAGCTGGAAAAGCCGGGAGTCATGGACCGGCTGTTCGCCGCCGCGGATGACTACGTGGAGAAGCTCAACGCCCTTTTCAGCGCACACGCGTGCGGATTTTTCGCCTACAACTTCGGAGGGATCATCCGCATCGAGATGACCGCGCCCCACGCGGTGCCCATCACCGGACCCGAGGCTCTCCAGGAGATCATGTCCCGAAGGGGCATCCTGGAAGAGTACTCATTCATCGTGCACGCAAGCGGCGTTCTCACGAGGAACGGGAGGGATATGGTCAGCGCGAGCCACACCAGGGCGGACAACGACTCGGCGGTCGCGGCATTCGCCGCCCTGCTGGAGTGCCTTGCATGAGACAGGCTTCAGGCGGCAGCAATCGGGCACACGTCGCGGGACGGACGGGCCGGGCGCTCGTCACGGGGGCCTCTCGCGGAATCGGGAAGGCCATCGCGGAGGCCCTGGTGAAAGACGGTTGGGAGGTGGTGGGTACCTGCAGAAACCATCGACGCCTTGCCGTGAAAGACAAGGCCGCAGGGGTTCGCTATTTCTCCCTGGACCTCGGCAACGAAGCGAGCATTGACGCTCTCGTGAAAGCAGTTGGCGACGTGGACCTCCTGGTGAACAACGCCGGGGAAAGTCCCATCGGTCCAGCGGAGGAGATCCCCATCCGGAAAATGCGAAACCATTTCCAGGTGAGCTTCTTCGGTCCAGTCAGGCTCACGCAGGGCGTTCTGCCCGGGATGCGGGAGCGGCGCCGCGGCATGGTCCTGTTCATCGGGTCGATCAGGAGCGAAGCCCCCTCGCCGTTCTCTTCCATCTATTCGGCAAGCAAGTCCGCAATCCGTTCCTTTGGGGAATGCCTGCGCGTGGAGCTCATGGGCACGGGCGTACGAGTGTCTGTTGCAGCACCCTGGTATATTCGCACCGGCCTCCCCCAGGAAATACTGGCTGGAAAGAGGTCCCCGTACGCGGAGGCAATGAAGGCCGTGAAAGAGGAGCGTGACCGGAGGATCGCCCGCGCGCCGGATCCCTCGGTCGTCGCGCGCGCGGTCCTTCGGCTGGTCGGCCGGAAGGACCCGCCGCCGTTCACCGTCATCGGGAAGCCCCTGCTCACCTTTTTCGTCCGCCACGCGCCGCGCGGCCTCGTGGCCGGAGTGTCCGCCCGGTGGACAGGCATGCAGCCCCTCAGGGCCTGATTCCCTTCACCACGCTGATCATGTGCTCCACGGTCTCAACACTGACATCAGCCTGAATGATGTGCGCCGGCGCCATCAGGTAGCCGCCCTTCGCGCCCATGATTCCCGCCCGGCGAGTGAGCTCGGCCGTGATGGCCGCCTTGTCGCCACCGGGAAGAAGCGCCTGCTGGTCGATGCCGCCGAAGAAGCTGATACGGCCGCCGTATTTCCGCTGGAGCTCCTCGGGATCCGAGCCGGGCACATTGGGCTGCACGGGGTTATAGACCTCGACTCCGATCTCGATGAAATCTTCGATGAGAGGCGCCACGACCCCGTCGGAGTGCATGATGACCACCACCCGGGGGTTCGCGGCCTTCACCGCCGCTATGATCCGCCTGTGACGAGGCTTGTAGCGCGCCCGCCATTGCTCCGGTGAAATGAGGGTGGATGTCTGACTTCCGAGATCCTCACCGAACCACAGGGCATCGACTCCCGCCTGGACCAGCTGGAGGGCAAGCCCGGTGGTCCAGCGCTCCACCCGTTCATCCAGGGCGTCCACCCACGCCTCGCCCATGGCCATCCCGATGAGGTACTTCTCCATCCCGGTGAGGTGCCATGCGAGCTCGAAGAGGGAAAGCTCTGCGTCGCCGATGATGAAAAACTCCCCGCCGAATCGGTCGATGTCGCGGCGCGCCGCGTCGAAGCGGCCGGGAGCGCACGGGTCGGGGAAGGCGTATGCATCGATGTCGGCCGTCGATTCGGTTGACTCCAGGGGGCACGTCGCCACTTCCACGTACAGCGGAGTCGGCTTCATGTGCATGCCGAACTCGTTTTTCGTCATGCCGCCGCCGACGGTCTCAGGAACGAACCCCGAGCGGACGGTGCCGCCAACCACGACGCAATCGCTGCCGAGGGCGGTGCGGATCGAATTGGCCGAGATGCGGTACGTGAGATCCTCGTAGTAGGACAACGCGTAGTCCGGCGCGATGCCGAGCTTTTTTGCAAATGAGTCGGTGAGAGTCCGGCAAAGGTCGAACTGAAGCGGCATCCGGTCGGGCAGACCCGGCATGCGACCGAAGGCCCTGAGGACGCGTTCTCTTGATTTCATTCCACGATGTTTGCACGGAATGCGGTGGATTTCAATCATTTGAGATCGATTCCGATTGCTTTCTGGCGATTGTCATGCATAATGATCGCAGGTAAGGAGGGCCGGCATGCTCGAGAGGGAACGCAAACAGACCATTTTCCGGCTGCTCGACCTGCACACATTCGCAAGCATTCACGATATCGTCGAAGCCACGGGCGCTTCCGAGGCGACCATCCGCCGGGACTTCATCGAGCTGGAAAGCGAGAAAAAGCTGAGACGGGTGCGCGGCGGCGTCGAGCTCACCCACGAACGCGGAGCCGCAGTCCAGGTGGAGGCTCCCCTGGACCGCCGCGTCAGCGTCAACCAGGAAAAGAAGCGCCGTATTGCGCGACAGGCGTGCAAGCTCGTCGAGCCCGGGGAAACGATCATGATCGACGGCGGCTCGACCACCTTCCACATGGCCGAATACCTTGCGACCCTCGATGTGACGGTGGTCACGAACTCCTTCGCTATCGCGGAACACCTCGTGCGCCATTCCCGCTGCACGGTCATCATTCCCGAAGGGACCGTCAACCCGAGCTCCCAGCTCATCCTGAACAACCTGAGCGCCGACCCCTTTGCGAATTACAACGTGAAAAGGGCTTTCATGGGAGTGGAAGGCATCACGGAAACGACGCTGACGAACTCCGAGCCCCTGCTCATCCAGATGGAGCGCGCCATGATAGCGCACGCGCAGGAGCTCATCATCCTGGCGGACGATTCGAAGTTCGGGAAGATCGGCCACCTCATCCTCTGTCCCGTCGAGAAGGTTGCCCGGATCATTACCTCTCCCCAGGCTGACCCGTCAATCGTAAAGGCGCTCCGAACCAAAGGGATCGAGATCGAGCAGGTTTGAGCCCGGGCTTTTCCTGTTTCCTTGACACGTCAACCGTCACCATGGGAAGATCACAGCCTATCCGAGAGAAGGGACCTTCTCTCAAACTATTTCAAGGGAGGATTCTATGAAGAAGATTCTTTCCATGATCTTCGCAGCGCTGCTTGTCGTTTCGGCCCTGCCGCTCTTCGCCACGGGAGCAGGCGAAAAGGCCGCCGGCGGCAAGAAGATGTACCGTGTCGGAGTGATTCCAAAGTTCATCGCTGAGGATTATTTCATCGCCTGCGAGCGGGGATTCCGCCAGGCCGAGAAGGAGCTGGGGAACGTCAAAGTGGACTGGATCGGGGACATCATGTCGAAGACGTCCGCCGCCCACCAGAAGAACTACATCCAGGGCTTCATCGACAAGGGGTATGACGCCATCCTCATCTCGGCACTGGATCCGCACAGCTACGCCGACACGCTGAGGGCCGCGATGGCAAAGGGAATCAAGGTGATCTCGTGGGATGCCGACGTGGAGCCGACAGCGCGCGACTTCTTCGTGAACCAGGCGGAGTCGGACCAGATCGCCATCCAGCTCCTCAAGGGGCTCGCCGGAAGCCTCGAGGGATACTCTGCGAGCAATAAGGCCAAGATCGCGCTGGTCTCAACGACCAACGATTCGCCCAACCAGAACGCGTGGCTGAAGGCGATCATCGACGAGTACAACAGCAAGAAAGACGGAGAATACCAGGCTGTCGACCTGATGGGAGCTCCAGACCAGATCGTGTACGCGGGCAACGACCGCGGAACCGCGGACGTGCAGATCAAGTCGCTGCTCACCGCGCATCCCGACATCAAGGGGATCATCGCCCTTTCGTCGAATACGGTGCCGGCGGTTTCCTCATCCCGTGACCAGCTGGGCATTACGAGCCAGATCAAGATCCTCGGTGTGAGCGTTCCGGAGTCTTCGCGCGGCGACATGGAAGCCGGAAAGATGTCGGGGGTCGTTCTGTGGCAGCCTTTCGACCTGGGCTACCTCGCGCTCCACGTGGCGGTTGACGTCCTGGAGGGCAAGGCGCCGAGCGGATCGAGCTACGTGTCACCCCTGAGCGGCACGCTCCAGGTGGCCAGCTTCAAGGACGGAACGACTCCGATCATGTATCCGGCCTCGGGTCACAAGATCCTCGCGGACAACGTGATCATCCTCGGCGACCCGATCGTGTGGAACCTGAAGAACATCGATTACTTCCGCGGCTACCCCTCGGCGGATCACGGGATGTCTCATTTCCTGCAGAAGTAGCGGGAGCAGTTGAACACACCTGACTGCCCCGGCGCGGCCGCGATCCGACTCGCGGCCGCGCGCTTCTTTTCGGTTGCAGGATGAAAACTCCTTCTCTGCCGACTGACAAAGGATTCGTATGGACCGGTTGAATCAGCAGGGTACTGACACGATTCTGAAGATTGCCGGGGTGGAGAAAACCTTCCCCGGAGTCCGCGCGCTTTCCAACATGAAGCTCGACTTGCGCAGGGGCGAAGTCCATGCCGTGTGCGGCGAGAACGGGGCGGGGAAGTCGACGTTGATGAAGATCATCACGGGAGTCTACAAGCCCGATCGCGGAGAGATTCTTCTGAACGGACGCAAGCTGACGCTCTCGAGCCCGAATGACGCATACGCCCAGGGACTGGCAATCATCTTCCAGGAAACCAGCCTCTTTCCGGAGCTGACTGTCCTGGAGAACCTCTTCATGGGTCACGAGATTCGGAAACCTCTCGTTCGATGGCTGGGGTCTCCGAAAATACTCGATTATCCCCAGATGCGGGTGAAGGCGGAAGCCATCTTCCAACGCCTCGGACTGGAAATCGATCTGTCCGCAAGAGTGGCGGATCTCGGCGTTGCGACCAAAGAGGCGGTGGAGATCGCCAAGGCGCTCACCTTTGATTCCAAGATCCTGGTCCTGGATGAGCCGACGGCGGCACTGACGAGCAACGAGGTCAAGACCCTGTTCGCGACCATCCGGCGCCTGAAGGAACACGGGGTTTCGATGCTCTACATCAGCCACCTCCTCGACGAGGTGTTTGAAATCGCGGACCGCGTCACAGTCATGCGCGACGGCGAGCACATCGTGACGGAGGACGTCAGGAACGTCACGAAACCGCAGCTGATTGCATGGATGGTCGGTCGAACCCTCGACAATCTCTACCCCAAGACTGACGTCAAGCTGGGCGAGGTCGTTTTCGAAGCCCGAGGCATTTCGCAGGCAGGCGTGCTCGGGAAAATCGATCTGGCCCTCCGGCGCGGGGAGATACTTGGCATCTCCGGGCTCGCCGGGGCCGGTCGGACAGAGCTGGCGCTTGCGCTCTGCGGTCTCACAAAGCCGGACAGCGGCGAGATTCTCATAAACGGAAAATCTGTCACCATCGGAAGCTACCGGAAAGCCATCGAGCTCGGCCTGGTCTACATCTCGGAGGACAGGGCAAAATACGGTCTTGTGGTTCCCATGACAATCAGGGAGAACATTGCTTTTCCGCTGCTGCGAAGCCTCTCGAATGGCTTTGGGATCGTGAACTCCTCGGAAGAACGGGACATCGCGAGTGAGTACATGCAAAGCCTTTCAATACGCGCGCCAAACGAAGACTCCGTGGTGGCAAACCTTTCCGGTGGAAACCAGCAGAAGGTCTCCGTGGCAAAGGCTCTTGCCCCCTCGCCTCAGATACTCATCCTCGATGAGCCGACCCGCGGTGTCGACATCGGTGCCAAGAGCGAGATCCACCGCATCATGTGCGACCTGGTGAAGGATGGTCATTCCATCATCATGATATCGAGCGACTTGCCGGAAATCCTCGGCATGAGTGACAGGGTCCTCGTGATGAAAGACGGCGCGAAGGTCGGCGAGCTGCAGCGTGGCGAGCTCAACCAGGAGCGGATCCTGGAAATGGCCCTTTGAACGAGGAAGCGGAATGCGAACCAAGAAATTGCTGACACGGGAGTTCCTGCTCGGCGTCATCCTGCTGCTGTTCCTTGTATTCTTGTCGCTGACCACCCGGTTCTTCACGATCAGCGGACTTTTCAGCCTGATGCTGGACGTGAGTCCCGCGATCGTCGGGACCATCGCCATGACGTTGATCATCTTTACGGGAAACATCGACATATCGGCAGGAACGATCATGGCATTTGTCGCCTACACATCAGCTGACCTCGCTCGCGCGGGCCTGCCCATGATTGTCTTCGTTCCCGCCGGCCTTCTCGTGGGTGCCCTTCTGGGCGGCCTCAACGGGTATATCACCGTCCAGTTCGGGGTTCCCTCGATCGTCGTAACGCTTGCCATGAACATGGTCCACCTTGGCTTCTTCGCGACGTTCCTTCCGCGGTCCGGCTGGATCGAGGGCGTTCCTCCCAGCTTTACATGGTTCGGCAACGGCAGGTTCTTCGGCCTGGTACCGCATGTCTTCCTGGTGGCCGTCGTGGTGGCGGCGTTCTTCATTTTCATTATGAAGTACACGCGATTCGGAAAAGCGCTCTACGCGGTCGGTGGCAGCCGGCAGGTGGCCGGGCTCGCGGGCATCAATCCTGATCGAACCGTCTTCAACGTGTTCCTTGTCGAGGGACTGCTGCTGGGTGTGGCTGCCCTGCTCAAGGCGACGGCCACGACAAACGACGTTCTGCCTTCGACGTTCGTAGGGCGCGAGCTCGACTTGATTGCGGCGTCCGTGGTCGGGGGAGTGGGAATCTTCGGGGGCACCGGGAAGATTCTCGGTGCCGTCTTCGGCGCAGTTCTTATCTATCTCCTGACCGTTACGATGATCTACCTCGGGTTTCAGAACTATTACCAGTTCGCCCTGGAAGGAATCATCATGCTCGTTGCGGTGTATCTGACGGTCGTCGACGTCTCGAAGACGCGAAAGCGCTTCCGACGCCTGTTTGGACTCGATCGATACGAGGAACAGAAATGATGAACAGTCGCGGTGGTCGCTGGCGCCCGAAAATAACCCATCGTTTCGTGCTCGTCCTGGTTCTGCTCGCGTTGATCTTGCTCATGGGCATCTTCGAGCCGGTCTTGTTGAAGCCGCACGTTCTCTTTGACATTTTTTCCATCATGGGCGAGCTCGGCCTGATGGCCCTCATACAAACCTACATCATCACGACAGGCGGCATAGACCTTTCTGTCGGCTACAACATGCAGCTCTGCGCGATCACCTTTGGCATGACTTTGCTTCAGACTCACCAGATTGCGCTTGCGGTGGCGGTGGCTATTGTCGTCGGGATTCTCGGCGGGCTGCTGAACGGTCTCGTCATCTCCCGGACGAGAATTCCGCCGCTCGTCACGACGCTGGCGACCATGTATCTATACCGCGGTCTTTCCTTGATAGCCGCAGGGACAAACACGTATTCAGGGTTTCCCGAGAACTTCAAGAAGATCTCGAATACTACGTTTTTCGGATTCCTTCCCATTCAGTTTTTCTATATACTCGCGCTTTTCATAGTTCTGCATATATTTTTCACCCGCGGATCGATCGGGCGAATCCTGAAAGGCATCGGCTTCAACGAGAACGCCGTGATCTTTTCGGGAACCAGCACAAAGCGGTATCTGTTGCTCATCTACACGCTCGCCGGACTTGTCAGCGGCATCGCATCGATCATCTACCTCGGCCGCCTCTCTTCAGCAACAACCAGCATGGGCGACGACTTGAACCTGCAGGTGGTGACTGCCGTCGTCCTTGGAGGCACGTCCGTTTTCGGCGGAATCGGGAGCGTGAGCGGAACACTTATCGGCGTTCTCATGATCGGCGTCCTGACAAAGGGATTTACACTGCTCAACCTGGGCGGCAACTTCTTCAACTTCATGTTGGGCCTTATCCTGATCGCCTCTCTTATGATTCTCGCCCTGGTCGACAAGAGAAGAGCCGCGAAGGCCAGGCCCGCGTTCGCCGACGAGGCTCCGACAGCCAGCGTGCAGGCAGGCGCCAGTTCGCTGCCTGCCGATCATGACGCCGGGTCAACCGCGGATAAGATGCGCTGACAGAGTGCTTGCCTGCATTTCTCTATGAAATCTTTCCTGCGCCGATGCGTCGGGCTGTTTGACCCCCTGGGCGGGTCGGGGGTACATTCGGACGCAAGAGGAGGAGCAGATGGCCAGGAGAACAATCTCTTTTGATGCGGTCAGCGTCTTGCAGATCGTCGTTGCGGTGTTTCTTTTCACCCTCGGCCTCATCGGCATCGTGGACTATAACTCGGGGCTTTCCCAGTTCGGCCGGGATCTGAACAGGCTCTTTGGGAGGGCAAACGATCCGATCAACATCATCGTTGCCGTCGTGGAGCTGGCGGCGGGGCTGGTCGTGTTCGCCGCGCTGTTCATCAGCGTGCACAACCGGCTCATCTACTGGCTGACGATCATCATCGCGATCCTCTGGATCATCGAGATCATCGTCGCCTTTTTCGCCCAGGGGGCTTTCGAGCCGGACTTCCTCATCTGGCTCAACCGGCTGGCGGCGGACGTGATCATCCTCCTGTCGCTCTGGCTGATCAACCGCAAGTACGCATAGAGCTCCGCGGAACAGCGGGTCATTCGGTCTCTCGCGCGCTACAATTTCTCTTGAGGAGGAACGTAATGGCCCGTCTTTTTCCGTTTGCAGTGGCCTTCCTGGCCATCCTCGCCGCGCCGCTCAACGCCCAGGGGTTTTTCTTTGCCACGGGCGACTCGAGCCTCGATGTCTCGCTCAACTCGATCAACGTCCAGGCTGAGGGGGACTCGGGCGCCTATGTCTCGGAGCTGAGCGTGAGCTTCGGAGTGCCGCAGCCCCAGATACGGACATGGATGACCGTCGAAAGGCTCCAGCCCGCCGAGGTCTACCTGGTCCTGGAGCTCGGCAGGATCGCAGCCAGGCCTCCGGCAACCGTCATCGATATGCACAGGAAGTACAGGGGGAAGGGCTGGGGAGCCGTAGCACGGGCCCTCGGCATCCGGCCCGGATCTCCCGAGTTCCGCGCGCTGAAGACTTCAGCGGATGAGCGGGACAGGAAGCTCAAGATGAGAAAACGAAGATAAGGATCCGTCGGCCGCCGCTCCACCGGCCGCGGCTGTGTGTCGGCGCGCCTGTGCAACGGGAGGGCACCGGTCTATAATCGGGGCATGAAAGCCCTTGTGAAGCAATCAGCGGGCGAGGGTCTGGAGCTGCAGGATGTCCCCGTTCCCGACATCGGTGGGAACGACCTCCTCGTGAGAGTGACCAAGACCGCCATCTGCGGGACCGATCTCCACATCTGGAACTGGGATGAATGGGCGCGGCGCACTATCGTGCCGCCCCTGGTCATCGGCCACGAGTTTGTCGGCCGCATTGTCGCCATGGGCGCGAACGTCCGCGGCTACAAGGTGGGCGAGCGCGTGTCCGGCGAGGGCCACATCGTCTGCGGGGTGTGCAGAAGCTGCCGGGCCGGCCGCAGGCACCTGTGCACGAACACCGTGGGCATCGGGGTGAACCGGGACGGCTGCTTTGCGGAGTACTTGAGCCTCCCCTCATCCAACGCATGGCACGTCCACCCGGGCATCCCCTCGGAGATCGCTTCCTTCCTGGATCCGCTGGGAAACGCCACCCATTCCGCGCTTTCCTTCGACCTCGTGGGGGAGGACGTGCTCATCACCGGTGCGGGCCCCATCGGGGTCATGGCGGCGGCCATCTGCAGGCACTGCGGGGCGCAGCGCATCGTTGTCACGGACGTCAATGACTTCCGGCTTTCCCTTGCCGCACGGATGGGTGCCACGAGGACGGTGAACGTCACCCGCACGAGCATAGAGGAAGCCCGCAGGGAGATGGGGATCATCGGCTTCGACATCGGCCTGGAGATGTCGGGAAACGGCTCGGCCTTCGAGTCGATGCTGGAGAACATGTACCATGGCGGCCGCATTGCCCTCCTGGGGATCCTTCCGAACTCCACGGGCATACGATGGGACCAGGTGATCTTCAAAGGGCTGATCATCAAGGGGATCTACGGCCGGGAGATCTTCGAGACATGGTACAAGATGCAGACCATGCTCCAAAGCGGGCTTGATGTTTCTCCCGTGCTCACCCACCGCTTCCCGCTGGCCGAGTTCCGAAAGGGCTTTGAGGCCATGCAATCGGGAAGCTGCGGCAAGGTGATCCTCGAGATATCGGAGGACGGCTCGGATGCTTGACGAGAAGACACGGGATCGGCTTTCCGCGGCCGTGCGGGAAATCCGGGGGGCGGGAACGTTCAAGGAGGAGCGGGTCATCGGCAGCCCCCAGGGCGTGCGCATACGCGTGGCCCCCGGTCGCGAGGTGCTGAACTTCTGCGCCAACAACTACCTGGGCCTGGCATCCCACCCGGCGGTGATCGAGGCCGCCCACAGGGCCCTGGACCGCTGGGGCTACGGGATGGCATCCGTTCGTTTCATCTGCGGCACGCAGGACATCCACCGGGAGCTGGAACGGCGCATGGCGGCCTTCCTGGGAACGGAAGACACCATCCTTTACTCGTCGTGCTTCGACGCAAACGGCGGCGTCTTCGAGCCAATCCTGGACGAGAATTGCGCTCTCATCACGGACCAGCTCAATCACGCCTCGATCATTGACGGGGCGCGCCTGTGCAAGGCGCGGCGGCTCATCTATGCCCACGCGGACATGGAGGACCTGGAGCGAAGGCTCACCGAGGCAGCCGCCGCCCCGGTCCGCCTGATCGTGACCGACGGGGTATTCTCCATGGACGGGGATTTTGCCAGGCTCCCCGAGATCTGCGCGATCGCGGATAAGCTCGGGGCCCTTGTCATGGTGGACGACAGCCATGCGACCGGCTTCATCGGCAGGACAGGACGCGGAACACCTGAGCATTTCGGCGTCATGGGCCAGGTGGACCTGGTCTCAACGACCTTCGGAAAAGCTCTTGGGGGCGCAACGGGGGGCTGCATATCGGGCCGGCGGGAGCTCATCGAGCTCCTCCGCCAGCGAAGCAGGCCGTACCTGTTCTCCAACTCCCTGGCCCCCATGGTGGCAGCCGCCACCCTCGCTGTCCTCGACCTCCTGACGAAAAGCAGCGAGCTCCGTGACAGGCTGGAAGAGAATGCGCGCCTTTTCCGCGAAGGGATCACCCGGGCCGGCTTCAACGTGAAACCCGGGACCCACCCCATCATCCCCGTCATGCTTTTCGATGAGAAGAAAGCAGCCGAGATGGCCCGGCTTCTCCTGGAGGAAGGGGTCTACGTGATCGGATTCAGCTACCCGGTGGTCCCGCGCGGCCAGGCGCGCATCCGCGTCCAGGTCTCCGCGCTCCATACGCGGGATGACCTGCGCCAGGGGCTCCAGGCATTCATCCGCGTGGGGGCCGCGCTGGGGATCGTCGAGGAGAGCCCTGTTTTGCTATAATTGAATCAACAGCAAGCGACACGTTTGGGAGGACTCCATGGTAAAAGCCGAGGACAAATCCAAGATCCAGTCTCTTATCAGCGACCTGAACGGTCTGCGGTCACGGAATCCCGAAGAATCGAAGTTCAAGGAATGGAAGGACAAGGCTGAGAGGAACATCGAAGAGGTCTTCGGAAAAGGATCGGAGCAGACGGGCAGGTTCAAGTCCCTGAAGTTCTTCGATTTCTCACGCCGGGTCGGCGTGCCCAAAGATGCGCCTCTTCGGGAGGATGAACGGACAGGATTCCTGAGGGGCCTGGAAGATGCCCGCAGGCTTCTTTCCAGGTTCCTCGACGCGTAAAGGAACTGACGGCGCTTTCACACAGACAGCTCACCCATGCCTTCTTCCAGAGAGGAACACGCTGTGGGCGCGAAAGATTTCTTGATAGCTGAAATCAGCTATGGTAGTGTCCAGTACGGCGCAATTCCGGGCAAAGGGGAGCGGAAAAGAATGGAAGATACAGTCGTCAGAACATTCCGGGCGGTGGTCCGTCGTTTTCCCGATTCGGTAGCGCTGATGAGCAAGACCCGCAGCGGCGAATGGACCTCAATGACCTTCCGCGAGCTCGGCTCCCAGTTCGAGCAGTTTGGCGCCGGGTTAGTGGATTTCGGGGTGAAGCGCGGGGATCACGTCGGCGTCATCTCCGACAACCGCAAGGAATGGATGATCGCCAACCTGGGGATCCTCGGGATCGGGGCGGCCGATGTTCCCCGGGGCTCCGACACCATGCCCGACGAGGCGCGCTACATCCTGGCCCACGCGGACTGCTCTCTGTGCCTGGTTGAAAATACTGAGCAACTGAAGAAGATCCTTTCGAAAAAGCAGGAGCTGCCTCTCCTGAAAACCATCATCGTGATAGAGGAAGATTTCCAGCCTGAGGCTTTCCCCGAGTCCACATGCGGCGCGAAGGTGTTGCCTTTCCGGGACATCATGGCCCGGGGGAAAAAGCTTCTCTCCTCGGATCCCCAGGCTTTCGAGCGCGAGGCAGAGAAAGGCTCCCCCGAGGACCTTGCCACGATCATCTATACCTCGGGAACGACGGGCGAGCCGAAGGGAGTCATGCTGACGCACGCAAACTTCCTCCACAACATGCGCACCATTCCGCGGGTCCTCAACGTCGGACCGACCGACATCTTCCTTTCCGTGCTGCCTGTCTGGCACTCTTTCGAGAGAATCATCGATAACTTCGCCTTGTCCCGGGGGACAGCCCTCGCCTACTCCAAGCCGGTGACCAAAACTCTTCTGGCGGATCTGGCGGCGGTGAGGCCCACGGTCATGGCCTCCGTGCCGAGGATCTGGGAAGGAGTGCGCTCCGCGGTCTACCGGAACGTCAACGAGGAAGGGGGAATCAAGAAAGCCCTTTTCCTCTTCTTCGTGGCAGTGGGAAAAGCCCACGCAACGGCAAGCGCGCTCGTGAGCGGGCGGTATCCCCAGTTCACGCGACGGTCTCTCGTCATCGATTTCATCCTGGGCGTCCTTCCCTTTGTCCTGCTCATGCCCTTCAAGGCGCTCGGTGATCTTCTCGCTTTCAAGAAGATCAAGCAGCGCCTCGGGGGCAAGTTCCGGTTCACCGTTTCCGGCGGAGGCGCCCTCCCGAAGCACGTCGACAGGTTTTTCCAGGCCGTCGGCGTTCTTCTCCTGGAAGGCTACGGCCTGACAGAGACGACGCCCGTGGTGTCCGTGCGCCTTCAGAAAAAGCCGGTCCCCGGAACCATCGGACCCCTTCTGGACGAGCTGGAAGCGAAGCTCCTCGACCCTGACACAGGAGAGAAGGTGGGTCCGGGCATGAAAGGGGTCATCCATATCCGCGGCCCCAATGTCATGAAGGGATACTACAAACGGCCCGACAAGACTGCTGAGGTCCTCTCTTCGGACGGTTGGCTGAACACGGGGGATCTGGGAATCATGACCTACCGGGGGGAGCTCAAGATCATCGGGCGGACCAAGCAGACCATTGTCCTCCTCGGCGGGGAGAACATAGAGCCGGTGCCCATCGAGGAGACGATTCTTGAGAGCGAGTACATCGACCAGGTGATGGTGGTAGGCCAGGACCAGAAGTTCCTTGCGGCCCTCGTCATTCCCAACGACGAAGCCCTGGAGGCGTACGCCAGGCACCACGAAATCGGGTGGGTCGGGAAAGAGGATCTCCTGGAGAACGTTCACATCCTGAAACTGATTTCTGACGAGATCAACTCCCGCGTGAACGCCAGGCGGGGCTTCCGTGAGTTCGAGCGTGTCTTCCGCTTCAAGATCCTCCGGAAGCATTTCGAGATGGGCGTGGAGCTGAGCGGCAAGCAGGAGGTCAAGAGGCACGTGGTCTCCGAGTTGTACCGAAAGGAGATCGCGTCCCTCTTCGACAAGTAGACCGGGGAACACGGCCATTTCCCTTTCCGGCTCTTTCAGGGTAGGATTTCATCATGGTCCATTCCATTCCCCTGCGGGAGCTTTTCCCGGCAGGCGGCCTCCTCCTCGATTGCTGGGAAGGGAGCGAAAAGTTCAGGTCCCTCGTGCCCCGCTGGTTTCGTGACCCTCGCGCCTTCGTCGAACAGCGCGACGTACTCGCGGCGCGGAGTTACGACCGGAAAACCCTGCGGTCGGTCCTGGAAGAGCAGAACAACCGCTTCGCTGCCCGACCGGCGGCGCTGGCCAACATCGCCCGGCTTTCCGACCCGAGGTCCGTGGTAGTGATCGGCGGCCAGCAGGCCGGACTCTTCGGCGGACCTCTCTACACGGCTCACAAAGCACTCACCGTGATCTCCCTGGCCGCGCGAATGGAAAGCGAGCTCGGCTCCCCCGTCATCCCGGTGTTCTGGATCGCATCGGAGGACAGCGACCTGGCGGAGGTGGACCGGGCTTTCATCGTGGACCGCGACGGACGGCTTCGGGACCTGCGGCTCCCTGGGGATGAGGCCGCCCGGCTCCCCGTGTCCCGCGTCCGGCTCGGCGAGGAGATAGCCCGCCTCTTCGATGAGCTTTCCGCCGGGCTGCCGGAGAGCGAGCTGGCTGCGGAGGTCCTGGGCGACCTGCGAGCGGCCTACGCCCCTGGCCGCACCTACCCCGCTGCGTTCGGCGCCTGGATGGCGCAGCTGTTCAGCGACAAGGGGCTCGTGCTTGTCGATCCCTCCGAGCCTCGCCTGAAGAAGATCGCCTTCCCCCTTTTCGAAAAGGAAATCTCGGGGAAAAGCCCCGTCAGCCGCGCCGTGATTCAACAGAGCCGGCTTCTGGAGCGCTCGGGCTATTCTCAGCAGATCGAGCTGCGGGAGGGCATGCTGACCCTCTTCTTCCAGAACCCTGCTCGTGAGGCCATCGCGGTTCGGGATGACGGGTTCGAGCTGCGAAGCTCCGCGCGGAGGTTCAGCAACGGTGACCTGACGGCCCTCCTTGCCAACAGCCCGGAGCAGTTCACCCCCAACGCGGCTCTGCGCCCCCTGTTCCAGGACTGTCTTTTTCCCACTCTTGCGATGGTCCTGGGGCCGTCCGAGCTGGCGTACTTTGCTCAGCTGCCTATCGCCTACCGGGAAATGGGCATCCCGATGCCCGTGCTCTTTCCCCGGGCCTCCCTCACCCTGGTGGAGGCCCGCCACCAGAAGCTCATCGAGAAGCATCATCTTTCACTCGAGGACATCATCACGCGCGGAGAGAGGGTCATCGACGACATCGTGAAGCGCGAGATCCCGCAGGAAGTCTTCGAAAGGCTTGCTGCCGGGAAGAAGCAGGCGGGAGAGACGTGGCTTGGCATCATTCAGCAGATCGACAGACTGGACCCGACACTTCGAAGGACGGCGGAGCTCGCCTCGGGGACCACGGGACACCGCTTCGACTTCATGGAGAGGAAAATCATCCAGGCAGCGCGGAGAAAAAACGTGACTCTCCGCGGCCAGGTAGAGCGCATGGCCGCTTCCCTGGCTCCCCGCGGAGGCCTCCAGGAAAGGACGTTGACCGTGCTGCCGTTCCTTGCGCGCCACGGCACCCGCGTGCTCGACCAGGCGCTCGGCGCCATCGAGCTTTTCGCCCCCGAGCACAGGGGCGTGGTGATTGACGCGTGACGGTCGACATCCTGGCCTTTGGAGCGCATCCCGATGACGTGGAGCTGGCAGCCGCCGGCGCGCTCATCAAGTCCGCGAAACAAGGTAAGTCAACGGGAGTGATTTCCCTGACCCGCGGAGAGATGGGGACTCGCGGCACCCCGGAGACCCGGGCAGCGGAGTTCGCCGCTGCCAGCAAGGCGACCAGAGTCGTGCACCACGAGATGCTCTCTCTTCCCGACGGGCATTTGTGCGCAAATGAGGCGGCGCGCACAGCCGTTGTCCGGGAAATCCGAGAGCACCGGCCGCGCATCGTGCTCCTTCCGTGGACCGAGGACAGGCATCCGGATCACGGGGCGGCCTCCCGCATCGTGCAGGAGGCGGCCTACCTGTCGGGGCTGGCAAAGCTCGACACGGGGCAGGCGCCGCACCGGCCGGCGGAGCTCCTCTACTACATGACGAGCTGGGAGTTCGAGCCAAGCTTCATCGTGGACGTGAGCGATCATATCGAGGACAAGCGGCGCGCGCTGGAGGCGTACCGCACGCAGGTCTACAACCCGGGGTTTTCGGGAAACGAGCCTCCCACGTTCATAGCGAGCGAGGATTTCATGGAGCTTCTCTTCTCCCGCATGGCGCATTACGGGCACCTGATCGGCAGGAAGTACGGAGAGCCTTTCCGCATCAGGGGACTGGTGGAGGTGAAGGACCTCGTCGAGGCTTTCGGAGAGAGGACATTCTAGGCAGCAGCGGCGCCCTTCGGCATCCCTGCCTACAGGGCGCCTTCCGTCCCTCCAACCCCGCGGAATACCGCGGGAGGACTCGGCGCCCTTCGGCATCCCTGCCTACAGCGCCGCGCCGTTGGAGCAGACCACCCTCTGGTACCAGGATGCGCTTTTCTTCCAGGTCCGTCCCAGGGTGTGCCTGTCCATGCTCGTGATCCCGAACTTGCGGCTGAACCCGAGCGCCCATTCGAAGTTGTCCACGAGGGTCCAAAGGAAATACCCCTGCAGCTTCACGCCGTCGCGGATTGCGCGCCTGGCCTGCTCCAGATGAGCGGCCATGTAGTCGATCCTGTTGTCATCCTGCACCTGGCCGTTGACAATCTGCGAGTCTGGGAATGCCGCGCCGTTCTCCGTGATCATGAGGGTCGGGTTCCCGTAGTCCTGCCGCAGGCGGGCCAGGAGGTCGTAGAGTCCCTCGGGGTAGACTTCCCACCCCATCTCGGTCTTCCTGCAATCCGTGTGGACCGCGCACCGGTAATGCAGGACAGGGTCGGCGTCAGTGGCAAAGGCCCGCTCGGGGAAATAGTAATTCACGCCAAGGAAATCAATGGGATTGGAAGAAAGGAGGAGAAAGTCTTTCGTCTCCACGCGCGGAGCCACCTTCGCAGCTTCAAAAAGTGAGAGAACGTCCGTCGGATACGAGCCGTTGAACAAGGGATCGAGGAACCAGCGGTTGACCCGGCCGTCCGCAATCCGCGCCGCTTCCACGTCTGATTGACCGTCCGTCCACGGGTACGCGGGGTGCAGGTCCAGCGTGATCCCGATCCTGTGCCGGGCCGGGCTGGCCTGCCGGTAGGCCTGCACGGCAAGGGCATGCGCAACAAGGAGCACGTGGGAGGCCTGCACGGCCTGCCCCAGATCCCTCACGCCAGGAGCATGAACGCCGTCGCCGTACCCGGCGAAGGCGGAGACCTGCGGTTCGTTGAGGGTGATCCAGAGCTTCACCCTGTCGCCCAGACGAAGAAAGAGCTTCTCTGCATAGTCTGCGAACCGGAAGGCGGTGTCGTGGTTGGTCCACCCTCCCTTGTCCTGGAGGGCCTGGGGGAGGTCCCAGTGATACAGCGTGATGGCCGGCTCGATGTGCTCTGCGAGGAGCGCATCCACGAGCTTCTCGTAAAAGGCAAGACCGGGAGCGTTCACCTTTCCGCTGCCGGACGGAAACACGCGCGGCCAGGAGACGGAAAAACGATAGGAGTTAAGCCCGAGGTCATGCATGTTCTCCAGGTCGTCCCGCCACCTGTGGTAATGGTCGCAGGCTATGTCCCCTGTCTCCCCGGTTTGAATTGCTCCTGGAGTTCGGCAGAACCTGTCCCAGATCGACTCGCCCTTCCCGTCTTCCCGTGGCGCACCTTCGATCTGGTAGGCGGCAGTGGCAACGCCCCAGAGAAAGCCTTTCGGAAAGCCGATCTCTGACATACCCCCAGTATAAAAGGCGGCCTCCGGGCTGTCAAACGAGGGAGTGATTCATTTGACCAGCCGAGGGTCCTGCCGTATCTTAGATGCAAAAGCTCAGATCTTCCGGAGAATACAGATGAGATATGACAGACTGACTCTGAAAGCGCAGGAGGCCCTGCAGCAGGCGGACTCCTTTGCCCACTCCTACAGCCACCCGAGCCTGGACGTGGACCATCTCCTTCTGGCCCTCGTGGAGCAGAAGGATGGCGTTGTTCCCCCGCTCCTGGAGAGGATCGGCGTGGACGCCGGCGAGGTGGCCGGCGCGGTGCGAACCTCCCTTGCCGGCAAGCCCAAGGTGCACGGCGACGCGGCGGAGCTGACCGTGACCCCGCGCCTCACGCGGGTCCTGAACAAGGCCGAGCAGGAAGCCGCGGGCCTCAAGGACGAATACACGAGCACGGAGCACCTCCTCCTGGCCATGCTGGACGGCGACGGCGGAGAGGCGCGCGACCTCCTGCGCCAGCGCGGGGTCACGCGGGAAGCCGCGCTGGAGGCGCTCAAGACCGTGCGCGGAAACCAGCGGGTCACGGACCAGAATCCCGAGGCGCGCTATCAGTCCCTGGAGAAATACTGCCGCGACCTCACCGACCTGGCGCGCAAGGAGAAGCTCGACCCCGTCATCGGGCGGGACGAGGAGATCCGGCGGGTCATGCAGGTGCTTTCCCGGCGGACAAAGAACAACCCGGTGCTCATCGGGGAACCGGGCGTGGGAAAGACTGCAATTGTCGAAGGGCTTGCCCGCAGGATCGTCTCGGGGGATGTGCCGGATTCCTTGAAGAACAAGCGCCTCCTCTCCCTTGACCTCGGGAGCCTCGTGGCGGGCACCAAGTTCCGCGGGGAGTTCGAGGAAAGGCTGAAGGCGGTCATCAAGGAGATCGTCGACAGCGAGGGCGGGATCATCCTCTTCATCGACGAGCTGCACACGCTGGTCGGTGCCGGAGCGGCGGAAGGCGCCATGGACGCCTCCAACCTTCTCAAGCCGGCCCTGGCGCGGGGGGAATTGAAGGCCATCGGCGCCACGACCCTCGACGAGTATCGCAAGCGCATCGAAAAGGACCCCGCGCTGGAGCGGAGGTTCCAGCCCATCTTCACGTCCCAACCCTCGGTTGAGGACACCATCGCGATCCTGCGCGGCCTGAAGGAGCGCTATGAGGTCCATCACGGCGTGCGGATCAAGGACGAGGCCATCATTGCCGCCGCCGTGCTGTCCGACCGCTACATCACCTCGCGCTTCCTTCCCGACAAGGCCATCGATCTGATCGACGAGGCGGCGAGCCGCCTCAAGATGGAGATCGAAAGCCAGCCCACGGAGCTGGACAGGGCTGAACGGCGGATCCTCCAGCTCACGATAGAGAAACAGGCCCTCTCCAAGGAAAAGGACCCGGCATCGCGCGAGCGGCTTGCGACCCTCGACAGGGAGCTTGCGGAGCTGGGGGCGAAGCGCAACGCGATGAGACTGCAGTGGCAGAATGAGAAGGGGATCATAGAAGGCATCCGCAAGCTCAAGCAGGAGCTCGAGGAGCTGAGCCTCGAGGAAACCCGCCTGGAAAGGGAAGGAAACCTTACAAAGGCCGCGGAAATCAAGCACGGGAGGATTCCCGAGATCCAGAGAGAGCTGGATGCAAAAAGCAAAGAGCTGGAAAAGACGCACGGGGAAACGAGCCTCTTGCGCGAGGAAGTGTCCGAGGAGGATGTCGCGCGGATTGTCTCACACTGGACGGGAATCCCCGTCTCCAAGATGCTCGCCTCCGAGAAGATGAAGCTCCTGAAGCTCGAGGAGATCCTCACTCGGCGCGTGGTGGGCCAGAAGGAGGCCATCATCGCGGTGGCCGACGCAATCCGGCGCAACAAGTCCGGCCTTTCCGACATCGCACGGCCCATGGGCACGTTCCTTTTCCTGGGCCCGACCGGCGTGGGCAAGACTGAGCTTGCCAAGACCCTCGCTGATTTCCTCTTCGGGGATGAGAAGGCCATCACGCGCATCGACATGAGCGAGTACATGGAAAAACACACCGTGTCGCGGCTTATCGGGGCGCCCCCCGGGTACGTGGGCTACGAAGAAGGCGGGCAGCTCACGGAGGCCGTGCGCCGCCGGCCCTATTCCGTCATCCTGTTCGACGAGATCGAGAAGGCGCACCCCGACGTGTTCAACGTGCTCCTCCAGCTCCTGGACGAGGGGCGGCTCACCGACGGGCAGGGCCGGGTGGTCGATTTCCGCAACTGCCTCATCATCATGACGAGCAACCTCGGCGGGGACATCATCCAGGGAGCCGCCAGGATCGATGATGTGCGGGAGGCAATCGGGGCCCTCCTGAAGGCGACGTTCAAGCCCGAGTTCCTCAACAGGATCGACGAGACGATCTTCTTCAACAGGCTGGACAAGGACGACATCCTGAAGATCGTCGACATCCAGCTTGAGATCCTCAAGAACAGGCTCAAGGAGAAGAAGGTCACCCTGGAGGCGACGTCCAAGGCAAAAGCCTACCTCGCGGAGACGGGGTACGATCCCCAGTACGGCGCGCGCCCGCTGAAGCGAACCATCCAGAACCTCGTGCAGAACCCACTGGCAAAGCTGATGCTCTCCGGCGATATCGGCGACGGGGACGAGGTGACAGTGGACCACGGCCCGAAGGGCATCACGTTCAAGAAGAAGGCGGCAAAGGCCCTGGCGTCCGCCTAAGCGGCGCTACCACAGGACGCCGGGGTTCAGCCGGCCCGCGGGATCGAGCTGGGCCTTGAGGGATCGAAGCCCTTCGAGCTCCTGCGGGCTGTACTGAATGCCCAGGAGGGATTTCTTCAGCTTTCCGATCCCATGCTCCGCTGAAACGCTTCCTCCGAGCGAAACCGCTTTTCGCGCAAGGGTCGCCATGGCTTCTCGGGCTCGAACAACCTCTTCGCGGTTTCGGGGGAGGATATTGACGTGCAGATGCGCATTCCCGATGTGGCCGAAAAGCGCCCTCTGCAGACCAGCCTCGTCCAGCACAGCGCTGTAGGCCTGCATCATCTCAGCCAGGCGTTCGTCGGGCACGGCGCAATCCGTGGCAAGCTTCGTGAGATCGGGGATCTCGTGGCGCCTCTGGAGAATGAGCGCGTTGATCCGCTCCGGCAGCGTGTGCCTCATCACGCGGATCTCTTCCAGCTCGCTCTTCGATGTAGCAGCCCACGTGCGCTCCGCCGGAACGCCGTGAGCCGCCAGGAGATCCCCGATCCTGGACAATTGCGCTATTGCTTCCTGATCACGTCCGGCCGCGCACTCGACGTACAGGAGGCCTGCCGAATCAGCCGGCAGCTCGGGCAACCCGCTGCGCGGGCCGACTTCGATGCGAAGCGAGGCCAGGATGGAGATCGAATGGGAGTC
Source organism: uncultured Spirochaetota bacterium (assembly GCA_963753085.1). GTDB lineage: Bacteria > Spirochaetota > Spirochaetia > SZUA-6 > Fen-1364 > Fen-1364. The sequence goes on from CAVWBF010000014.1 coordinate 211,377, forward strand.
CATGTACTCCAGGGCCCGGGGGTGAACGAGCTCGTCCCGCTTCAGGTCGGAGACGAGGGCCTCGACGGGCTCGCCTTCCGCAAGGAAAGCCGCCACGCCGCAGACCGCCGACGGCGTTTCGGTCAGGAGGAGCTCCACCCCTGCCACAACGGCAAGGGTGCCCTCCCCTCCGATGAACAGATCCATTGCATCGACTTCCGGCCCCACGTGGTAAGCCACGGCGTGCTTTGTCCGGGGGATGCGCACGGATGGGACGCGCACCCTGCGTCCGCTGATGGAAAGCTCGCCATCCCGCGCGGTCGCCTGTCCACGGGTGAGCCGGACCACTTCTCCATCGGCAAGGACAAGGGTGAGGCCGGCCACCCAGGCGCGGGTGGGTCCGTAGAGGAGCGTGCGCGCGCCGCTTGCGTTGGTGGCAACCATGCCGCCCAGGCTCGCTCCTCCCTCGGTCGGGTCCACCGGGAAAAAGTGGGCGCCCGGCATCCCCTCCAGGGCTGCCCGCAACGCGTCCAGCGTCATGCCCGGCGCCGCGTGCACGGTCCAGGAGCTGTGCCGCTCCGACCATGACTTTCGAGGCGGGAAGGCGAGCTTCTCCAGCGAAAGAAGTGTCTCCCCGCCTGATGCGACGGCACCGCCGACAATGCCCGTGCGGGCGCCCGAGATCGTAACGCGCTCTCCGCGGTCGGCACTATCGCGCATCGCCTCGGAAAGCTCATCCACGGCGGAAGGAAACAGAATCCTGCGGGGCAGCGCCGCGCCCAGGCTCGACTCATCGTGAAGGTAGCGGGCATAGGAGGAGGCAATGAGCCGGGGATCTTCGACAGACGCGCACTTCAAACCTGCGACACCAGCTTTCCCAGGAGCGGCGCCGCCGAAAGCGGAACGGTAAAGACCTTGTGCGGCGATGAGCCGCCCAGCTTCAGCACGATTTCATGCCGTGGAACGCGGAGCTCTTCAGCGAGCACTCGGGCGATCTCCGCGTTCGCCCTGCCCTTTTCCGGAGGGACCCTGACTGCCACCACGAGCTCCGAGCCGCGCACGCCGAGAATCGAATCCTGCCGGGCGCCCGGCTTTGCCTTGACCCGCAGCACAATGCGCCCGGACCGGATGGAGAATACCTCCGGCATGGCGCCATGACAGCATTTTCCGCCAGGCGCGTCAATTCACTTCACCTCGAAAAAAGACCTGTCTTCCCCTTCGCTCGTTCGAGCCACAAGAACGTGAGCCCCCCGCCGGGCCTGCACGGAGAGGGACGGGTCCTCGACATCATGCGCGATCTCTGCCCCGTCAAGGAACAGGGAGATCCTCTCTTCGCCACGCGCCGCGGCAATGAGTGGGATGGCCTGGTCGGATGCGGGGACCGTTGGATCGACATAGAAGACCTGCCCATTTGCCGGAAAAAGGATCCGGACCTTGTCCTTTCTGCCCAGAAGGCTTTCCAGGAGAAGCGATTCGCGCTTCCCCGGCCCCGAAGCTGCCGAGGCGAGCTCAGGTACCTGTTCGGGGTCACGGAAATACTCGGTTCGCACGGAGGAGCTTCCGGGACCGGCCCGCTCTCCCGTGAGGGTGTCGATCCGCGCCTCCACCACCCCCGCGGGCTTTCGGAACTCTTCCACGTCGGACTGCAGGTGGTCCAGAACGTCGACGACGAGCTGCGTCGGGACGATGCTGCCGGTCTTATTGATCACGGCCCGGCCGTCGAAATTGCCGGCCCATGCGCCGACCGTGAAGCGGGGGGTGGCGCCGAGGCACCAGAGATTGGTGAACTCGCTCGAGGTTCCCGATTTGAACATCGCCGGAAAAGGAGTGCGGAAGTACGTGCGTGTCCCGAACCCTGTTGCCCTGGCCGACGGGTCCGACAGGATATTGCAGATCAGCCATGCGGTGAAAGGAGAAAAGATCCTCGTGGCGCCACGAGGCTGCGCCGCTGCAATTCGGAGGTCCGGGAGCGTGCCGCCCCGCGGGAACACGCTGAATGCGCGGGCCAGCTCCAGGAGAGAAACCTCGGCATTTCCGATAGCCATTCCCAGCCCATAGCGCGCCCCTGCATCGGCGGGGAGCGCGAAGCCCAGCTCGTGCAGCTCCCGGATGAAGGCCGGCAGGCCGACGCGGGAAAGCGTGTACACCGCCGGAACATTCAACGAGCTTGCAAGCGCGGTGCGAAGACGAACCACTCCGTGACTCCTCCTGTCGAAATTGGAGGGCCGATAGGTCTCGTCAGCGGATGAGGTGAACTCGATCGGGCTGTCGGGAAGCAGCGTGGCCGCCGTCCAGCCGGTCTCCAGCGCCTCGGCGTAGAGAAACGGCTTGAGAGTGGATGCGCTCTGCCGCCTCACCAGGACGCCGTCGATCTGTCCCGAACGCTCGGCATCCGAAAAATCCCGGGATCCGACCCAGCCCAGGACAGACCCGCTTGCGTTGTCAATGGCCACAACGCCCGCGTTCGTCACGCGCGCTGACGCGTAGCGGTCCAGGTAGAACCTCATCCTCTCTTCAATGAAAGAGTTGAGCTGGCTGTCGAGTGTTGTGCGCAGCTCGCCGCCCGCGGGCCGGAGCATCCCCCGGCGAAGCTGCTCCGTCACGAACCTGGCGAAGTGCGGCGCGTGGAGCGGCGGTCGAGCCGATCGCACGGAAAGCACGGCTCGACGGATTTCATCCGGTGCGATATCGAGCCCCTTCCCTTCCGACGCAGCCGAAGCCGTCGCAATGACATCCTCGGGATGATCGAAGGGGTCGTACAGGGAAGGATTTCGCGGGATGATGGCAAGGACAAGGAGCTGGGCCGGGCTCAGTGCGGCAATGTCGGCGCCAAAATACGTCCAGGCGGCAGCCGCGACCCCGCGCGTGTTCCTCCTGTACGGGAGCGAGTTCAGGTAGAGGGAGAGAATCCGGTCCTTGGAAAGCCTCGACTCGATCTGCAAGGCGCGAAAGACCTCCACCAGCTTGCCGGGCAACGAATGCGGATGAGGCGACACGATCCTCGACAGCTGCATGGTGATTGTCGACGCGCCGGACCGGGGGCCTCCGCGCAGGAGCGAGGAAAGGGCCCTGGCCATGGCCAGGGGATCAACGCCAGGGTGGGAATAGAACCTCTCATCCTCGAGCCGGACGAAAAGCTCGCGGCAGGTTGCCGGGATCTCCTCGAGCGGGAGGATCTCCCGCAACCCTCCGCCCGGCGCAGTCACGACTGACAGAAGCCTTCCGTCCCGGTCCGTGATCCGCGTTCCCGTAACATCAGCCAGGAAAGCATCCAAGGCCGGCCACGGCAGCCAGAACGATAGAGCGGTCAGGACGACAAGGATTGAAAGGCCGGCCACGGTCCTGGCGACCGGCCTGCCCCGGGGCGTCACTCCCTCCCCTCTGACAGGAGCCAGGCAATCACTGCATCGAAGGGCCGACGTTCCATGGGCTTTTCCTACCATGTTTATGGCTTGCCTTGACACCCCCCCTGCGGTTCCCTTACTTTAGCTCACCATGACCGGCAGCGAGCTGAAGCGCGCATATATTGATTTCTTCAAGGGAAAAGGGCATGCGGAGATCTCGGGCAAGTCCCTGATCCCTGAGAACGACCCGACGGTCCTCTTTACAACCGCGGGGATGCATCCACTTGTCCCCTACATCCTCGGAGAGCCGCATCCGGCCGGCAAGCGCCTCGTGGACGTGCAGAAGTGCATCCGCACCGACGACATCGAAGAGGTCGGGGATCCGTCGCACCTGACCTTCTTCGAGATGCTCGGCAACTGGTCCCTGGGGGATTATTTCAAGGAAGACGCCATTCGGTTCTCCTACGAGTTTCTCACCTCGTCGAAATGGCTGGGCTTTTCCCCGGACGTCCTCTCGGTGACAGTGTTCGCCGGTGACAAGGAAGTCCCCCCTGACAACGAAGCCGCAGGCGTCTGGAAAGCAGTGGGGATCCCGGAAAGCCGCATCCATTTCCTTCCCCGCAAGGACAACTGGTGGGGGCCTGCCGGCCAGACCGGGCCCTGCGGTCCCGACACGGAAATGTTCATCGACACCGGAGCTCCTGCCTGCGGGCCTGATTGCAGGCCGGGCTGCCACTGCGGAAAATACTTCGAGGTCTGGAACGACGTTTTCATGCAGTACAACAAGACGGCGGACGGCACGTACCCCCCGCTTGCGCAGAAAACGGTGGACACCGGCATGGGCGTTGACCGCACCATCGCCATGCTCCAGGGGAAGAAGACTGTCTTCGAGACGGAGCTTTTCTGGCCGGTGATCAAGCGGCTTTCCGAGCTTACAGGGAAACGCTACGGCACCGAGACGGCAACGGACACCTCGCTCAGGATCATCACGGACCACGTACGGGCCTCCACGTTCATCCTGGGGGACGACAAAGGGGTGAAGCCGTCCAACCTCGGCCAGGGATACATCCTGCGCCGACTCATCCGGCGCAGCATCCGCCACGGCCGAAAGCTCGGCCTCCAGGGCGGGTTCCTCGGAAAGCTTTCCGCGGACGTCGTGGCGATCTACCAGGATTCGTACCCCGAGCTCGCGGAACGGGCCGGGATGATCTCCATGGAGATGGGGCTGGAGGAAGATCGATTCACCGAGACGCTCCAGAAGGGAGAGCACGAGTTCGAAAAGCTCCTTCCCAATCTCCTGAAGAACCCCCAGAAGATCATCCCCGGGCGCGTTGCCTTCCGGCTCTATGACACCTACGGTTTCCCCATCGAGATCACGGAAGAGCTTGCGCGCGAGCACGGAATGGGCGTGGACCGCAAGGGCTTCGACGAGGCGTTCGGCAAGCACCAGGAGCTTTCGAAAGCCGGGGCGGAAAAGACCTTCAAAGGAGGGCTGGCCGACCACTCGGAGATGACGACAAAGCTGCACACGGCAACGCACCTCCTTCATCAGGCGCTTCGAACCGTCCTCGGCAGCCACGTTGCGCAGAAAGGCTCCAACATAACCGTGGAGCGCCTTCGCTTCGACTTCTCGCACCCCCAGCCGATGACGGAAGAACAGATCCGGAAGGTTCAGGACATCGTGAACGAGCAGATCAAGCGGGACCTGCCGGTCACGATGGAAGTCATGACGCTGGAGCAGGCGCGCTCAGGCGGGGCCATTGCGCTTTTCGGGGAGAAATACGAGGAAAAGGTGAAGGTCTATACGATCGGAGACTTTTCCAAGGAAGTGTGCGGCGGGCCCCACGTGGAGCACACCGGCGTGCTGGGGAAGTTCGTCATCCAGAAGGAGCAGTCATCCTCCGCGGGAGTGCGCCGCATCCGTGCCGTGCTTGAAGATAACGGAAAGGCTTCCTGAGCGCTAGGACGTCTTCTGCAGCTTCTCCAGGAGCTCGGCCACGCCGAGGTTCTTCACTCCCATGCGCTGTGCACGGGTGAGCACCTCCAGCGCTTTGTCCTTCTTGTCCAGGGCGAGCCACGACTGGGCAATCTCCAGGTAGAGCCGCGGGTTCTTTGCGTCGTTCACGAGAAGCCCTGAGAGGCTCTCGATTGCCTCCAGGTAATTGCCCTTTTCCTTGTTGATGAGAGCAAGGCCGAGCACGGCGTAGCTGTCGAACTCGATATTGAGCGCCTTGCTGTAGAAATCCTTCGCCGTGTCCAGGTCGTTCATGGCCCGGTAGGAGTCCCCGATCCTCGTGAGGATGACCTTGTTGTCGGGGTCCGCAGCCAGGATCTTCTGCCAGTAGAAAAGCGACTCCTGCGGATCGTTCATCCCGCGGTAGCAGTCGGCCAGCCCGAAGAGCGCGTAAAAGTTGTTGGGTTGAATCTCCAGCGCTTTCTTGAAGTAGGGGATCCCCTTCTCATACGTCTTCAGCTTGCGGTAGCAGTTCCCGATGGATGTGAGGACCCAGATGTTCTTCGGGTCCTTCTCATGCATGCGCTCCCAGTAGGTGAGGGCCTCGCGGTACTCCTTCAGGTCGAAGTGCAGGTAGCCCAGCCCGGTGAGCGCATAGGGGTTCCCCGGATCGATCTCGAGGATCTTGTGATAGATCTCCTTGGACCGGTTGAAGTCGAGGACCTTGCGGTAGGCGTCCGCGATGCGCGTGAGCACCGTCACATCGCTGTCTCCCTGCGCAAGGTACTTCTCCCATATCTCGATGGCGCGGTGAAACTGCTTCAGCGACCGGTAGCTGTCGGCAAGGCCGACCAGCGCGTACTTGTTGCCCGTGTGGTAGCTCAGGCATTCTTCGTAGTAGCGGATTGCCTCATGATACGACTTGCGCTTTCGCGCCGCATCGCCCATGCCGACAAGGGCGTAGTTGTTCTGAGGCTCCACCTCCAGGATGCGGCGGAAGTTCTCCTCAGCTTCTGCTATGTGATCTTCCTTGAGCAGCTGGTAGCCGCGCTTGGAAAGCTCGGAAATCGAGACCTGGACCGGTTCCGACATTTTATTCTCGTTACTCATGCCGTACCCGCCTTCTTCCCCTCTGTTAGCCATTGTTTCATCACCTTCGCAATTCTTTCAATCAGAACCGCGGCTTTCTCAGGACACGGGGCAATCCAATAGAGGCGCAACGCCTCCAGGGGCTTTCCCCCCTCGGCGAAGTGGTCCCCTATCCTGATCAATCCGTCGGAATATTTCGTTGTGATAAAGATCCTCTGCGCGAGGTCGAAATCCCCCTTGTTGAAGAGCTCGTTGCCTTTGCGGATGAGCGCGGCTCGCTGCTCTTTGCTGACGCGCGCTCCCCCATCCTGTGTTGTCTTGAGAAACCCACCGGGCGGCAACTTTTTCAGGATGTCCTGTGCGCTCATGCCTACGCAACATTTCCAGTGAATTCAAGATAGCGGATTAATCCCCGGGAGTAAATAGCTCCAATTCGGGGAACCGGCCGCTCCACGAAAAATCAGCCGATTCTGCCCTTGGATGACATCTCGTCCTCGGCCGGCGCGTATGATTCCTTGAGGGACCGCCCCAACGCCTTGAAAACGGCCTCCACGATGTGGTGACTATTCCGTCCCCGGCGGGCCTCCACGTGGAGGCTGATTCGCGCCTGCGCGGCCAGGCCGTCGAAAAACTCGCGCAGGAGCGAAAGGTCGAAGGTACCGGCCCATGCCTGCGGAAGACGGACGCGCCACACGAGCGTGGGCCGTCCACAGACATCGATGGTGACCTGCGCCAGGGCCTCATCCATGGGAATTACGGCGTGGGCGAACCGCTTCACCTGACCGCCCTTGCCGAGGACCTCGGAAAATGCCTGCCCCAGCACGAGCCCGACGTCTTCCACGAGGTGATGCGCGTCCACGTCGAGATCGCCTTTCGCCTCCACATCGAGTGAAAACCTGCCGTGAAACGCCATGCTCGTGAGGAGGTGATCGAAGAAAGGCAGGCCGGTGCTGACCTGCCCGCCCCCCCTCGCGTCAGGGTCGAGGGTCAAAGAGACATCAGTCTCGCGCGTTTTCCGCGCGATCTGGACTTTTCGAGGCGCCATGACACATTCCACCTTTACACAGCAATTGTAGTGATGGAGGAAGGAAAATCAATACCGGGGGCGCCCGGGCGTCAGCGCTTACTCTCTCTCGTGGAGAAGCACCTTCAGCTGCTTGATCTCGGTCACAAGACGGTCACGAGTCATGTCGCGAAAGCGCTTCGGGACCATCTCGCGGCTCGTGCACTCGAGGACCGCAACGAGGTTCTGCAGCTCGATCTCGTGGGGATAGGCCGGCGGCATGAAGTCCTGGATGGTCTCCTCGAGATCGCTTTTCGTCACGAAGACATGGTTGTTCATGGCGGAGAGGAACTTCGCCCGGATGAGCACCGATTCCAGGTCCGCGCCGGAGAACTCGTACTTGTACCGGCGGAAAAGATCGGCCACGTTCACCTTCTGCATGCGCAGGGAGAGCTTCTTGACGAGCGTGGTGAAGAGGTCCTCCTTCTCCTCGATTGTCTCGGGATAGAAGAGGGCCAGGTGCTCCTCCGCCCTGCCCTGGCGCTTGAGGTCGATGGGGAGAAGATCAGGCCGGCAGGTGATGAGGAACCAGATGATTTTGCCGCGGTATTCCGTGTTGCCCATGAAGGAGGCGATCTGCGCGAAGATGCGGTTGCTCGTCCCTGAGTCCCCGTCCTGGTTCCTGTCCCCGAGGAAAGCGTCCGCCTCGTCGATCATCACGCCGACCGGCGCCATGGCCTTCAGGATATTGAGGATTTTCTCCAGGTTCGACTCTGTCACCCCCTGCCACTTTGAGCGGAAGTTTCGGAACTTCACGATGGGGATCCCGATCTCGCCGGTAAACGCGGCAACCATGAAGCTCTTGCCCGTCCCCACCGGACCCGAGATCAGGTATCCCATGGGGAGGACGTCGAAGCGCCCCTCGCGGATTGCCTTTGCGGCGCTTCGAAACCGCTTCTTCACGAAGTCATGTCCAGAGACGGCGATCAAGTCGTGCTCGCTCTCGATGAACTCCAGGAGCCCCACTGCTTCCGCTTCGATGATCTGCTTCTTCTTCTCTTTCAGGTAGGTGAGACTGATCTCGCGGTCCTCCTGGAAGCTCTCCGCGGCCAGCTGGTTGAGGTTCACGAGATTCAGGCCGCTCGTAATTGCCGCGAACTCCTCCACGCTCAGGCCGTCCTCCAGGAGGAGCTTCCCCTGGCCGTCGAGGAACCTCAGGAAGCTGGCGCGCACCGTCTCATCGGGGATCGGGATATTGACCTTGATGCCACCGGGAGACCGCACGATGGTGGGGTTCAGGTCCGCCAGGTTCTCCGTCAAGAGCAGGATCGAGACGTCGCCCTGCGTGAAGATGGGGTCATTTGCCCAGCGGTTGAGGGTCACGAGGCAGTAGCGGTCCTCGTCCGTGTAGCGCGAGATGTCGGTGTTGGGGACGATCGTCTCGGCGTAATCCGCTATGAGGACGATGCGCTTATTGTGGGTGATGTTGGCGTAGAAATACTTTTCCAACTGTGACAGCGCCTTGATGGGATTGCGGGTCAGAAGATTGCCCGGAGTGGCGTGCGGGGTGAGCTGGCGCATCTTGGCCAGGTAGTCTTTCTTCATTTCCGGAGTACAGAAGCTCACCCCCGAGGATCGGTCGTAGAACACGATGATGTCACGGTTGCCGAAGAGCACCTCGGACACGTAGTCCTGGATCTTGACGAAGTTGAACTCCCCTTCCTTCATCTTGTGGGGCAGGAAATCCCTGATGTTGCCGGAGAGGATGTAGAGGTTCGCGGTTTTTGAGCAGTACTTGTAGGAAAGCTCCTGCGCCCAGGCAGGAAGAACCTTGATGAAGGGCAGATTTTTGACAATGAGCTGTTCTGCCATGTTCCCCTCCCAAGGAAAATCGCAGAGTAGAGTATACGGGCTGCGAGGGTGGCTCGTCAACACCGGCGAAGGAGATTCAGACCAGCTTTCTCTGCCTGGCCTCGTCCATGATCCTTCGGTTCCATCTGTTGCGGGACAGGAAAGAGCTCCTCTCGGAAGGCGCGTCGATGCGGCTGGCCCTTTCCTGCAGGCTCTTCAACGCCTTGCCGAGGATGGTCTCCTTGTCGTCCACCTCCTGCCCGCCTGACTCGGGAAGGACCATGGAATAGAGGTAGTTGTACCAGTAGCCGTTGGGGTCCTCGTCGACCGACCTCTCGGAGCGTGTGAGCTTGTGGAGCTCCCGGATCCCTTCCTCGGATGCTCCTCGAAGACCGAGGAGACACGCCCTCATGGCGGACAGGCTGCGGCGGAGAAAGGCGCCGTCACGGCTCAGGCGGAAGCACCTGCCTTCCACGCTGGAAAAGCCATCCGTCCAGGAAGACGTCTCCGCGAAGGGAAAATGGAAATCTTCCGGGAGGGCAAGCGCCCGTTCACAATGGGCTGAGGCGCTTTCCAGCTCGTTGGAGAAGAGGCAGCCTTCCGCCAGGAAAAGAAGACCTTCCCGCGTGGGGGCGAGGTCCCGGAGGAGGCGAAGGCCGTGGTCCAGCTCTCCCTTGTAGATGGCTCCCCGTCCCAGCCAGGCCCGCAGGACAGGGACGGCGCGCGGGAGCGAATACAGGCGCGCAAGACAGAGACACTGTTCCAGGGCCGCGCAGCAGTCTTCATGTGCACCGAGCTGGAAAAGAGTCCGGGCCCTGAGGAAGAGAAGGAAGATCTCGGATTCGCGACGGCAGATGGACTCCGCCGCCGCCCTCCCGCGCTCCAGGGCGGCAAGGCACTGGGTGAACCGGCCGCTGATGAAAAGCGTGACTGCCAGGTGCCTGCACGCCTGAAGGCCCCCCGCCGAATCTCCCGCTTCGTTGCAGAGCCTTTCGGAGAGACCCACGTATTCGGCGGCTTCGCTCAGCTTTCCGTCCGCCAGCATGGTGACGCCAAGCCAGAGGTAAGACGATCTCTCCCCCGCCTCTGCCGCCCCTGATGGCTCCTGTCGCGGCTCCTGGTACTGCATCAGGGCCCGCTTCACTTCATCAAGGGCGGCGGCGGAGTCGCCTCGAGCAAGCGAATGCTTGGCGAGCTCCATCCACGCTTCCCCGAGGAGATCCCGGCTGCACTCGCTCCGCGTGACCTCCATCACGTCCGCCCTCGCGGCATCAGCGGCTTCACGGTCCCCTTCGAGGAGCCCGGCGCGCAGCCTGCCGTTGGCCATGAGCGCGCTGATTTCGGCCCGCTGGGAAAGGGTCGGGGCGGAGGAAAACTCGAGCTTTACCGGGTCGCAGAAAGCGCGGGCTCCTGCCGTGTCCCCCTCGTCAAGCTTGCGCCGGATGATTTTCGGCAGGACCCGGAGGGCCAGGTCCGTGCGGCCGTTCCTGGCAAGGAACGTGAACAGGAGGACGGCGTGCGGGTACCTGCCGGTGTCCCAGAGCGCGCTCATGGAGGCAAGGAAGCGATCGCGAATGGTCGTCCCTTCCACACCCAGCTGGTCTTCGAGCTTGCGCCTGAGGACGGGAAACCGTGGAATCAGGGTGTCTTCCTCGGTCACGAGGCCAGCCATGACGAGGCCGGCAAGCGTCTTCTCCGCTGAGCGCTGCTCGAACCCCGCCTCGGCAAGAAAGGCAAGGAGGCCGCGGCGGTCGAGGAGGCCTCCCGCAAGGGAAACCGCGTACAGGAGAAGGAAAGCTTCCTCGTGAAGGGTCCGGATGAGATACCAGGAAGCGGACAGCGGATTTGCGGGAAGGCTCGAATCATCCGTGGCGACGGGAAGCCACTGGCGGAGCTCCGCGGCGTAGCGGATGAATCCTGCCCGGTGGAGATACTGCAGGTAGGAGACGACGGAGGTGTAGAGGCCCCGTGAGCGCCTGCCGAGCCGACGCAGGAGCGCCTGGGGCAGGCCGAGTCCGGGATAGAAATGCTCGCAGAGCGACCGAAGCTCCCGCCGGCCCAGGGGATGCACGAAGAGCGGCCGGACGGAAAGGCCCGCAAGCTCTTCCGGCAGCGATTCCGTCGTGGTCGAGACGACCGGGACGAAATCCTCGAAGGAAAGGAAATCCCCGATGATGCGGCGGGCGATACGGCGGGCCTCGGGATGATAGCCGTCCACCCCGTCGCAGAGGTACAGGGCAGGCAGCTGCTTCTCCCGCGCCATGCGGATCCAGGCAGTAATGCACAGGCGATAGCCTACGGTGAAGTCCTCCAGGACGCGGTCAGGCTGGAACGTCGCATCTCCGTCGCCTTCCACGCGAAGAAGCCAGGCAATGAGGCCCGAAACGTCCATCCAGGCAGCCCTTTCCACTCCGCGGAGATAACGCGGAACTGCCGGAAGCAGCCCCGGCGGCAGGCTGTTCAGGAACGGGTGGAGGGGCGACCTGCGCTTGAAAAGCGTGTGCGCGCGAAGGACGGGGACCTCACGGCTGCCGCTGAGGAGGCGCCGCGCGGCCTCGCGCAGGAGCGCCGTCTTGCCGACGCCCGGTGGGCCGTGCAGGTGAAGTATCCGGCCGGACTCTTCCGTGTTCAGGCGATCGGAGATGATGTCCAGCGCCCTGCCGACAAGCGCTTCCCTGATCCACAGGCGGGGCTCTTCGGAGACGTCCAGCTCGGCTTCGGGGGCCTGGATGGGACCGGTGACCCGGTACAGCGGCGGAACCCGTTCGAAGGCAAGGAAATCCTCGAAAAGTCCGGCGCACTGCGGAGCCAGAAGCAGGCCTTCAGTCTGCTCCGCCTCCTGGAGCATGCCCCGCATGAGCTCCACCGTCGGCGCCGCCTGCGCTTTTTCCAGGCCGGCCACGAGGAGGGTGAAGCCGAAGAGCTCCTGCCGCCGGGCTTCCAGGAAATCCTGCGCCCGGAGCAGGGCCGCGGCCGCGCCGCCGGCATCCAGGTCGTCATCCGGACCGAGCTCCACCAGCCATGAGCCCTGGCCCACCGGCGCAATCTGTGCCTTTCGTGATTCCATGATGCCGAGGAAACCTGATTCTATTGCGGGGAGGCTTGCGGCGCGCAGGCGCGTGAGTTGCCTGTAATTACGCAGCTCCGCCAGACAATATATCATACCTTCGATTATCGACGATTGTTTTCATTTGGGAAAGCGAAGGGAAAAAAAACGCCGGGGCGGATCACCCCATGCCATCATCTCGTTGTGACGGAGAGCGTCATTCCCTGGATGAAGAACCGTCGCAGGAGGATGAAAAGGAGTACCGTCGGGATGGAGGTAAAGATCACCGCGGTCATGATCCAGGGAATGTTGCCCCCGCCGTACCCGGTCATGGTGGCCAGGGCTACCATGATGGGCCGCACGTGCTGGGTCCGAGACAGGACCATGCCGAACAGCAGGTCGTTCCATATCCACGTCATCTGGAAAAGCGCTACCACGGCGGTCGGAGGCAGGGACTGGGGCAGAAAGACGGAGATGAAGGAGCGTGCGGGTCCGCATCCGTCCAGCCGCGCCGCCTCCTCGATCTCGCGTGGAATGGTCGTGTAGAAGCCCCGGTACACGAAAAGACTGAAGGGAATGCAGATTGCGGAATAGATGAGGATCATCCCCGTCCGCGTGTCGTAGAGACCGAGCACGTTGAAGAGGCGATAGACGGGGATCAGGTACATCTGGAACGGAAAAAGCGTCCCGCTGTAGATGATAAGAAAAAGCAGGAAATTGAACTTCGGACGCAGCCGCACGATGGAATACCCGGCCATGGACGCCGTGATGATCGTCACGACGCCGCCCGCCACGGCATAGAGAAGCGAGTTGACGAAATGGGCGTTCAGGCGGTACTCGGACAGCACCTTGTGCAGGTTGGCCACGATGGAGATGTGCACGGGGAGCTGGTAGAACTTCTGCGACACGAAATCCTGGGGGCTTTTGAGCGACACGATGAGCGTGCTCAGCACGGGAACGAGCCACAAGACGCAGAGTGCCAGGAGCACGATGTAGATAGGAATCTTCCGCAGAGACCGTGCCACGCTCATGCGCCTCTCTCAATAGTACAGGAGATCCCGGCGCGTCATGCGCCGGATATAGGCCGCGGAGATCGCGATGACGATGATGGAAAGAAGCACGGAGATGGCCGCGCCGTAGCCCATGTGGAAGAGGGTGAACGTCTCGCGGAACATGGAGACGGCGAGCGTTTCGGAGGACTGGTAGGGGCCGCCTCGCGTCATCACGTAGATGATGTCGAACACCTTGAACCCGTTTACCATCGCCATGGTGATAACGACCGTCGTGATGGGAGCGAGCATGGGGAACTTCACGTGCACGAAGGTCTGCCAGCCGTTGGCCCCGTCCATGAGACAGGCTTCCACCGGGTCCGAGGGGATGGTGGCCAGTCCCATGAGGAACATGACCATGTTCGTGCCCAGCTGCTGCCACGTCCAGGAGATGAGCATGGCGAATGTGTTGAGGGGAACGCTCGTCAGCCAGGAAAGCTTGATGGGCAGGCCAAGGAGCTTGAAGATTCCGTTGAAGACCCCCAGCTCCCTGCTGAACATGTAGGTCCAGATGGTCCCCGTTGCGACAAACGAGATGGTGAGCGGGATGAAGAAGATCGACTTGAAGAAGCTTTCCCCACGAAGCCCCGTGACGAACACCGCGACCAGAAGCCCGCCCATGACGGGGAACACGAGGGTGAACGCCACCCAGATCACCGTGTTCAGCATGGACCCGGCAAGCACCGGGTCCTCGAAGAGGGCCACGAAGTTGTGCACCCCCACGAGCACCGGCTTGCCGAGGCCGTCCCAGTCGAAGAAGCTGTAGTAGATGTTCTGGAGCATCGGCACAAGGAGAAGCACAATCACGAGCACGAACGCCGGGAGGATGAACAGGTAACTGACAGCTGCTTCCTTTGCCTTCAGGGAGCCCTCCCGGGTGAAAAGCTGCGGGGCACCGTGTACGCCTGACGGCGCGCGACGCCCCGCGTGAGCACACGATCCTATCGTTCTATTTGTTCTTTGCCCAGTAATCGGCCGCGATCTTGTCCAGGTCGGAGAGCACCTGGTTGACGGAGCCCGGCTTCAGGATGAACTCGGCGAACTTGTCCACCGCCTTTTCGCAGATGGGAGTGGGCGTGGCCTCCCAGTAGCGGTTGAGGACGCGGTAATTCTGCGACACGATCTCCTGCTTCAGGGCAACCTTCACGGCGGGAAGGAAGCTCGCGTCCGCCTTCGAGTTGGGAGGGAACTGGTTCACAAGCTTCGCAAAATCGGCGTTGCCCTCGGGGCCCATCCACCAGTCGGCAACTTTCTTGGCCGCCTCGAGATTCGGGGCCTTCGCGCCGATGAGAATCGGGCTCGCCTCCAGGATGACGACCTTCCCCGCACGCGGGTTCACCGGGGGCATGATGAAGATGCCGCAGTTCTCCTCGGGAACGCCGTTGCCCGTCAGGACGGTGAGGTACCAGGAGCCGCAGGGAACCATGGCGACCTCGCCGCTGTTGAAGAGGCGGGGTGCGTCGGCGAAAAGGTCAGTCGAGGGATCGGTGAAGTAGCCCTTTCTGATCAGGTCAGCCCACACGGCGAAGGCCTGCTTCACGCGGGGGTCCGTGTACTTGACCTTGCCGTCGCACAGGTCCACGTACAGCTGCGGGTCCTGGCGGGCCACCATTTCCTCGAACATGATGAAGGTTGGCCACCTGCCCTGCACGGTCTGCTCCATCGGGGTAACCCCGTTCTTCTTCAGCGTATCGCAGACCTTGAGGAACTCGGCCCATGTGGTCGGCACCGTGAGGTCGTACTTTGCAAACACGGCCTTGTTGTACCAGACTCCCCAGTACTCGACCACGTCGCAGAGCCCGTAGACCTTCCCGTTGAACGTGAATGCGTCCCGCACGCCTTTGGGATACTCCGCTTTGTGCTTGTCCCAGAGGTCGGTCATGTCCGCAACCAGCCCCTGGTCGATCAGGTCCTTCATCCGGTAGGTGGACCACCAGGTGAAAAGGTCCGGAGCCTTGTCCGTGGGCAGCGCCGCGCGGACTGCCGCGATGTACGTGCTGGTGTCGGGATACGGCGTCGGCGTGAACCCCACGCCTGCCGCGGCCATCGCGTCCTTTCCCACCTGCTCGAAGAACGGCTGGTAGTTCGGGTTCCCGCCCTTGTCATGCATCAGGATCAGGTTCTGTGCGAACGCCCCGACCCCGATAAAAAGGAGCACAGGCAGGAGAAGAAGCAGTACGAATTTGTTCCTGTTCCTCATACAAACCTCCTTGCCTCGAATCGGATTGCCGACCACATATCCACATCCATGCCTCGACGAGGCGGAATCCCTATGTGATGTCGTCATGTACTTTTATCCGTTTTTATCAGAGTCAGGAAGGGCTGTCAAGGAAATATCGTCTTTAGCATATTTTAGCGCCATCCATCTTCGGGACCGCTCGCAATTGGCTGATTTCAAGCCAGTTTCGGGCCAATTGACAGGCAATTCCTATTGACAATTCCCGGCCTTGCTGGTTAAATATGATAAAATTTAATCAAATCAGGAACCGGTAATGGCTGGAGCCAGATTACAGGACGTAGCAGCGCGGGTCGGCGTTTCCCTCGCCACCGCCTCATTGGCCCTTTCCGGCAAGGGCAGGATCTCCGCCGAGGTGCGGGAGAAAATCCAGGCAGCCGCCGACCAGCTGGGCTATCGCGTCCGCGGCGGGCCCAGGATGAGGTCAGGCCGGATGTTGTGCCCCGTGGGCATCATCCATCTGGATGACCGCAGTCATGAATGGAACTTCATCCGTCCCATCCTCCTGGAGCTTGAAAGGGCGATGATTGGCGAAGGATATGCTCCCGTCATGGTCCCGGTGAGCTCCCTGGCGAGCCGCGAGCATGCCCTTGCCGTCGTGGAGGCCTGCGGACTCGGGGCTGTCTTCTCCGTGCAATACGGGGACGAAAAGCTCTTCGAGGACCTGGAGCGGCGGGGCGCCCTGCTGGTCGTCGTCAACAACAGCAACTTCCAGGACAGGTGCTACTCGGTCTGCGTGGACGACTTTCAGGGCGCCTACGAGGGGGCCCTTTACCTCAGCTCCCTGGGGCACCGCTCGATCGCGTTCGTCGAATACGAGCGGCCGGACATGCCCGTGCTGATTGCGGACAGGTTTGTCGGCTTCCGAAAGGCACTGGAAGAAAAGCAACTGCCGTTTTCTCCCGACCAGCGCGTCACGATCCCTTTCATGGACGCCCGGCGGCTGGTCAGGAAGCTCGGCGCCCTTTTTACCAGGACGGCCAGGCCGACCGCGATATTCGCGCATGACGACTACCTGGGGCTGTACGTGATCAGCGCGCTCCGCGAGCTGGGGCTGCGGGTTCCCGAAGACGTATCGCTTTTGGCCCCGGGAGACGTCCTGGACTACAACCTTCCCGGCCAGCCCCAGATCACGACCATGCGCATCAACACGTCGCTCCTGGGGAGTATCGCGGCCAACCTCATGCTGGAACGGTTCCGCCATTCGCATGACGACGTGCGCGTGCTCAAGGTGAAGGAGCAGCTCGTGAAAAGAGACTCTTGCAGAAGCATTGGGGAGGAAGGGTGACATGACATCTCGAGAAAGGGTCCTCAGCGCCTTTGCGCATGCCCAGGCCGACTCCGTTCCGATCGATTTCGGGGGCCACCGGTCGTCAGGGATTGCGGCAATCGCGTACGCGAAGCTCCGCGACCACCTGGGGTTGCCGAAAAGACCGATCAGGGTCTACGACCCGATCCAGCAACTGGCCGTCATCGACGATGACGTCCTGGAGCGCTTCGGCGTGGACACGACGGAGCTTGGCAGGGGATTCGCCCAGGATGAGAAGTGGTGGCAGGACTGGACGCTTCCCGACGGCACGCCCTGCAGCATGCCGGCGTGGCTGCGGCTGGAGAGGTGCCCCGGGGAATGGGTCCTTCTCTCCAAGAGCGGCGGAAAGATGGGACGGATGCCCGACGGGGCGCTGTACTTCGAGCAGGCAAACTTCCCGTTCGCGGAGAGTGACGACCTTTCCGCCATCCGGAAGGCGATGGACGAGACGATGTGGACCGCCGTGGCGTCTCCCCCCGGCCCGATCGCGGACGGCCCGGAGGGCCCTGAGAAGCTGCGTTCAGGCGCAAGCAAGCTGCGCGCATCCTCATCCCGCGCCATCATCGGCCTTTTTGGCGGCAACCTCCTGGAGGCCGGCCAGTTCCTGTACCGCAATGACAACTTCTTCATGCTCCTGGCTGGAGAGCCGCGCCGGGCGGAAGCCTTCCTGGACAAGCTGGTGGAAATACACCTGGAAGCCCTGGAAAAGTTCCTTGCCCAGGCGGGACCGTTCATCGACATCGTCCTGTTCGGCGATGACCTGGGCATGCAGTCCGGACCGCAGATCTCACCTGACATGTACCGCAGCATCTTCAAGCCGCGACACAAGCGCATGTGGCGGCGGGCCAAGGAGCTGGCGCCCGTCAAGGTCATGCTCCACAGCTGCGGCGGGATCCGGGAGCTTCTCCCCGACCTCATCGACGCAGGGCTCGACACGGTGAACCCCGTGCAGATTACCTGCGCGGGGATGGACGGCGCGGGTTTGAAAAAGGACTTCGGAAGAGACATCGTGTTCTGGGGAGGTGGATGCGACACCAGGGAGGTGCTTCCCTACGGGACGCCTGCATCGATCCGTGACCACGTGCGCCGGCAGGTCGACATCCTGGGAAAAGGCGGGGGCTTCGTGTTCCAGCAGGTCCACAACATCCTGGCGAACGTACCTCCGCAGAACGTCGTTGCGATGTTCGACGCTCTGCGATAGGAAGCGGATGCGGGGTTGCGCGGTGGCCTACCGGCCCTCCAACCCCGCGGGGTACCGCGGGAGGGCCTCGGCCACCCTCGCCGTCCCTGGCTAGGCTTACCAGTGGTCGCGGCCTGAGATCTGCTTGATGGACTTCCGCGGCGTCTCGGTGGCTTCCCCGTCCGCATGGCCGATAAGGATCAGCAGGATGACGCGCATGGAGAACGGAACAGTGAGAAGATCCCGGACCTCCTGCTCGTCGAAGGTGGTGATGCAGCAGGTGCCCAGGCCCTCATGCACGGCCTGCAGGACGATGTGGGCGGAAGCGAAGGAAAGGTCGATGGGATAGGAAAGCTGCCCGTTGGGCATGCGGTAGTCGATGTTGGTCGTGCAGACGGCAATGATGACGGGGGCCTGCCCCACGTATTCCTGGCTGAACGCCGCTTCCATCATCTTCTGCCTGGTCTCTTTTTTCTGGATGACGACGAAGCGCCATGCCTGCCTGTTTTTTGCCGACGGGGCGAGGCGCGCAGCTTCCAGGATCCGCTCGATCTGGTCTTTTTCTATCGGCTGGGAAGTGAAGGACCGTACGCTCCTCCGAGCGAGGATCTCGGGCATGACTTCCATGGTGGTGAGCCAGACTACACCAATCCCTGCCGGTTTTGCAAGGTCGACGGTGCGCGCGACGGTACGTGCGGGAGGTCTCTCTTCGATTGACCTTGCCATGCGCATCTCCTATGCTCGCGGTGGCATGCGTCGCTTCTGGTGGGTCGTCATCCTCTTCGCGTCTGCCGCCCCGGCACTCTATCCCCAGGACCTCGCGCATGCAGGGCTCCCGACCACCGCGAGCGACGTTGCAATAATCCAGTCCTTCTCCCCCCGCCTGGAAGGGTCCGCCGGAGAAAAGAGGACGCTGTCGTTCATCGAGTCACGCCTCACTGCACTGGGGGTTCGGTTCACCCTCTTTGATTTCAGCGATTCCGATTTCGAGCATTCCTTCTCCTCCTGCGTGCGCGTGGACATTGCCGGGCGGAAGCCGGACACCCTGGTGCTCGCCGTTCCCCTGGACCAGCCTCCTGACGCCGAGAAGGGGAGAGACGGGGCAGTGAACATCGCCCTGGCGCTCGAGCTGATCCGGGTCTGGAGAAATGCCCCTCCGCCCGTGTCCCTCACGGTGCTTTTTCTGGGAGCGGAGTTCGGGGACACCGAAGCCTACCCCATGGGGAGCGCGCTCTTCCTCAGGAGCTTCCAACCGGAGTACCGAACAGCGGTCATCTACCTCAATCTGCTGGAGGCCCCCGCGCGGATTCTCGTCCGCGGCGGCGGCCGGGGGATCGTCAGCCCGTACTGGCTTATGAACCGGACGGTGGACGCCCTGCGGGCTGCCGCCATCCCATACCAGCTGCGGGGAATCGAGAGCCAGGTCTTCCGCATCAGCTTTGCAAGCGAGAAGACGATCATCGAGCCTTACCTGAAAGCAGGCTACCCGTCCGTGGAGCTTGAGGGCCAGGGCACCCTGGAGAAGAGCCGGGCCGTTGAGTGGATGTCCTCATTCCCGGATTTCTTCACCGGTCTCCTGCGGGAAACCGCGGCGGGGATCCCCGATGACTGGGACCGTCACTACCTCCTTTTCCAGGTCGGCGACTTTTCCCTGATCATCACGGAGAGGGCGTACATCATCGTCCTCATCGTCACCCTGGCCGGGATGCTGCTCTACTCCCTGACTTTCCGCGAGGGATTGCGCAAGTACACCCGGACACTGATGAGAAACCTCCCCGCCCTCCTTCCGATCACCGGCACCGCGTTCCTCCTCCTGATTGCAGGGACGCTGACCCTCCAGGGCATCCAGGCGGTTCGCGGATTCCCCGCGCTGTGGTCCTACGTTCCTTTGAAGTTCCTCATCCTCAAGGCGTGCGTCGCCCTGTGTCTCTACGGCGTCCTGTACAATCCTGCCCGCAGGCTCCCCTTCCCCCGCAACGGCAGCTTCTATTCCGCGGCCGCCCTTTTCATTCTCCTCATCGATATTGCCGTGGTTGCCGTATTCAACATCTCCTTCACCTGGTACTTCCTGTGGGCATTCCTCTTTGTCTTTTTCTCCGCGCTCGCCCGCCCCCGGTGGGCAAAGGTCCTCCTGTTTCTCCCGGCGCCCTACTGGGGGATCCGCGGCCTCATCGAAGTGTTCACAATGCCCGCTCTCCCCCTGTGCCATTTCCTCCTCCTGTCGCCAATCTGGGGCAACCTCTTCATTGCCGCCGCCTGCCTGCCCTTTATTCTCGTTGTCCTCAGGCTCGGCCTGATGCTTCCCGGGTGGGGGATCTTCCGCCGCCGAACCCGCGAGCTGGTCATCGGGGGGGCCCTGTTTGCCGCCGCCGCTACGCTGGGAACGAGCCTTGCGCTTTTCTCACCGTTCTCCCCCGCCAACCCCCAGCCGGTGATCGCCCTCCAGGCGTTGGAGGTCGGGCCGTCGGACAAGGTGACCCGGGACACTCTCAGCGTCTCAAGCCCCGCTCCGCTGGGCGCCATCACGGTGAGCGATGCCACGGGAACCCGTACGATGGCGCCCGGCGGCACAAGCCTGGCCCTCCCGCTTCCCCTGCCGGCAACCTCTCCGGTGAGAATTGCCCAGGACTCCGCGTCTTTCTTCAGTCAGCGTACCGTCACACTCGGCATCTCGATGCCGGCAAGCCCGCGCGCAATCGTCGTCACCCTTTCCTCGGAGGAGGATTTCATCCTCTTCGACTGCACGTTCCCCTTTGTCCGCGAGAGCCCCAACCAGTATCGCATCCTCATCGGGGCTTTCGCGCCTGACCCCCTTTCACTCCAGCTCACCCTTCCCGCCGGAGGGACATACACCGTCGGCCTGGGCATGGAGTTCGATCTCCCCCTCATCGGCGTACAGGTGGGCGCGGCAGGGGCTACCCGCACCTCGACCCGCGTGCGGGTCCAGAAGAGCATCGAGGTGAAGACGTGAGAATAGTCTCAACCCTTTTTCTTACCTAATATATGCTCTGATGAGATGAATACAGACGCAGTTGGGGTGTATTGCAGAATCTCCACAGATCAGCAGCGGGACAATACCTCAATCCCTGAGCAAAAGAGGATAGGACAGGAGTTTGCGGCAACACATGGCTTTTTGGCCAAACTCTATGTTGATAAAGCTGTCTCAGGAGCTACCGCTAGCAGGGAGAACTATCCAAGGCTAATCGTAACTGTTCAGCTGGTCTGAAGGCACTTTGTCAGTGTCAGATCATCCTCCTGTAAGACTCGGATGAGGGCATCAATCACTGAGTGCCGTGCTTACGCACGGTGGAGATGTAGCTTCGTATTCCGCAGAACGCGAGAGCACCCGCGTCGCTGCGAAATGCCCCAGAAACCTTTTGTTGCACTCTCATCATGCGAATATCACGCTCCGCTTGGTTATTGGTAAAGGGCATTCGAAAATCGTACAAGTAGCGCAGTGTCTCCTTCTTGCGCTCTGCCAATCTTTCCAAGAGGTTACGAGCCTTGCTTCTTTTCAGACGTCCTCGGCGTGAACAACCCTCTCGACGAGTAGGAGGAGGATTGGCCTTCATTCCAGCGGAGTAACTATTCAGCTCTCCCGGCAGGATTACCGGACAAATGTTGGGAATTCCGGAAATTGTGAAAGCGTGAAACGCTTCTTCTCGTGGGGGAGTAGAGTATGAGGTAGGGTACCATTAAAGATCACCGGAGGTATCAGATGAAACGGCTTTTAATCCTTGTAGCTGTCATTCTGGCTGTTGGCCTCTCTTCTTTGGCCTATGCTGATACTTATGCAAAGCATGATCAACAGTGGAGGCAACAACACGCTCAGGTATGGAAGTCTCATTCCAAGCAATGGTCAGGATATGACCGTGAATGGCAGACACATCGTGGGGCTACAAGGGAGGATATTAAGTGGCGTAAAGACCATGCCCAACTGTGGCACGATTGGTATCAGTGGCATAAAGATGAGAGAGATGATGGTGGAAAAAGCGGTTTGAGCATCCAGCTTGATTTCAACTTTTAGTGGAAAACTGAGATAAGGCCGTCGGCAAACCTCCGACGGCATATCTTTGTCGACAGTCTCGTATTGTCAATTCACTGGTCTCGATCACGAGAATCTACATGAAGGTTCCTGACAACGGAACGTTGACGAATACGAACGACAAGTTAGAGGTCACGCTGATCTAGGGCTCGATTGTTTATGAAGCAATGATGGAATTCGGGGAGGCTCTCAAAGACCCTCAAGGTTCTCAATACGTGGAAGACTAGTGTCAGATATCGACTTCCTTAACAAGGAAAGAGGGAACGGAGCTTTTAGACGATTTTAGGCTTGACTCGTGTCGTTATTTTTTCGCAAGAAAATCGTATGGTCGTTGAAATGTATCAAAACTCTCGCCCGGACACTTTCCTTGCCGCTCAAACAGGGTTAGTATCAAGGCGCCTCAATCGCAGGGGAGGCTGTGAACGAAAATCCATTGGTAAGAATTAACAAAGACGTGAGCATCGTCTTCCACGTGGACCTGGATGCCTTCTACGCGTCCGTAGAGCAGCGGGACGACCCGTCCCTTGCCGGCAAGCCCGTCATAGTCGGGGCCGCGCCGGGGCACAGGGGCGTCGTATCCGCCTGCTCGTACGAGGCCCGGCGATTCGGCATCCGTTCCGCAATGCCCATCTCCCAGGCCTGCCGACGCTGCCCGCAAGGAGTGTACCTGCCCCCCCGCATGGACCGGTACATGGAAGTTTCGCGGCAGGTTATGGGCATCCTCCAGGCGTACACGCCGCACCTGCAGCAGATCTCCGTGGATGAGGCCTTCCTGGACCTTTCGGGAACGGAGAGGCTCTTCGGCCCGCCCCTCGAGACGGGACGGCGGCTCAAAGAGGAGGTTCGGCGGAAAGTCGGCCTCGTGATCTCCGTCGGGATTGGCCCCAACAAGTACCTTGCAAAACTGGCAACGAACGCCGGCAAGCCCGACGGGCTCGTGCTGGTAGACGAAGCCTCCGCCGAATCGTTTCTGGACTCACGCCCGCTGTCCGAGCTGTGGGGGATCGGCGAGAAAACGCTCCATCGCCTGACAGAGCTCAACATCACGTCGGTGCGGCAGCTCCGCGGCTTCCCCGCGGGAGAGCTGGCCCGGCTGTTCGGCGAGGGGGCGGGGTCGTTCCTCGGCGCCGCTGTGCGGGGAGGAGACCCGGGCATTTTCTCCGAGGAGCCGCACAGCAGATCGCTGTCCAGCGAGACGACGTTCGAGCGGGACAGGAAAGACCGCGCGGGGATCGAGAGGATCCTCCTGGAGCTCTGCCACCAGGTGACGTTCCGCATGATAGAAGAGGGTTGGAAATCAAAAACAGTGGCCCTGAAGGTTCGTTTCCACGACTTCACTACCGTGAGCGCGCAAAAGACCCTCAAGCACTGGATCTCCTCGGCGGAGGAGCTTGCCGCGGTTGCCCGGGAGCTTCTTACCTTGCGATGGAACGGCAGCACGCCCATCCGCCTCGTGGGCATCGGGTTCTCCAGCCTCATTCCGGTGAATGACCAGGATCAGCTGGAGCTGTTCACGGACGAGTTTTCCCGGAGAAAAAAAGTGGAGGAAGCGGTGTTCGGGATCCGCAGGAAGATGGGGGACGTCTCCCTGACCAAGGCGAGCCTGATCGGCTCAGAGCGCCGGGACCGCCGAACGGACAAGGGCCCGGGCGACGAGCCGCCTACCAGCCCTTGAGGATGTCCCTTGCCTTGCGGAAGTCCTTGGTCTGGCTCGTGGTGAGAGTGGGCATCTTTTCCATTGATGCCACCACCTGCTGGACCATTTCCCTGGCCTCTTGCTTGTCGGACTCGTCTTTCAAGGACACGGCGGCCTCATAGAGGCATCCCTTTTCGAACGGATTCCCGGCCTCCGCATACTTCGGTTCCTTCTTCTTCTGCTCGGCCAGGCGGTTGGATGCCGACCAGTCCCGCTGGTGCAGCGTTTTCGCAAGCTCCGTGGAGAAGTCGAAGCTGTTGTCCTTCTCCTTGCCTGCGGCGACCTCCTGGAGGTTCAGATCCACGGCCTTGCGCCCCAGGGAGACGGCCCAGTCGATGTTGCCGAACGAGATGGGCCAACCGGGAAGCTCACGGTAGAGCTGGCCCAGGACGAAGTACGCATCGGAGCGATCCGGATTGATGGACAGGACCTTGAGGAGCAGATCCCTGATGGGGGCGGCCTTGCCGAGGGCGTTGAACACTCCCCGGACCTGTCCCCATCGCCCGATGTTCGCGGACTTCCAGAAGTATCCGAGGTCGTTGTCGGGATCGGCCGCGATTGCCTTGTCCGCGTAGCCCTCCCCTTCCGTGAAAAAGCCCAGGACCTCGTCGGTGGGCTTCTTTGCCTTCTCAGCCTGGTCTCCCATCTCCTGGGTCTCCCGGGAAACCCGCCAGTACAGCTCCGCCTTTTCCTTTCCACCGGGTGACTGCGCCGCGGCGTCCAGGAGCAGCGCCCTGGCGTCCGCGTAGCTCCCCTGGTCGTGGAGGGCATCGGCCTGCGTCACCACCTGGTGAAAATCAGCAGCCAGGAGGACCGCTGCTGGAAGCACGAGCAGCGGCGTGAGCGCGAGGAGGCGTCGCATTTCAGAACCCGCCGGTCTTTGTTGCCCGCACCTTCACATCCATCCCCAGCTCCAGCACGTAGCTGGTTCCCGGCTGAATGTCCATGTCCGCGAGCTGCACGCTGAACGCCCCGGAGGCGATCCTGATCCTGTGTCGTCCCGGCTGGATGGGAATGCGTTCCATTTCCCTGTGGGGATTCACGAGCCTGCCGTCGATGAATATTCGCACCGTGGACTGGGGGTCATTCGGATGCGCATCAGGGTCGAGATACGGCGCAGGGAGGACGAAGCTGAGAGTGGACGGGCGCATCACCGGCTGGAGGGGAACGTTGAGGACCAGGGGCTGGTTGAGAGAGATCGTGGCCACGTAGTCCACGAAGCCCCTCGCCGACACCCGCACCGTATATGCACTCGGAGGGAGGATCTCGGAGTACGGCACGGGTCCCTTGGGCACGTTGTTCACGACCACCATGGCGTTGGCCACGTTGGCGTTCACCGTCAGCTGGAACCCGAGTGGGATCATGACGACATTGAGGGAAAGCGGACCGGCCACGTTGACGGAAGCGGAGTAGTCCTGGTAGCCGACAGCCGACACCTGCACGGTATGGGGCCCCGGAGCCACCGTGGGGACACCCTGCACCTGCACCCCGTCGATAAACACCGCTGCGTTGCCGACATTGACGTTGATGGACAGCGGGAAGCCGACTGGCTGCGCGGGCTGGAGGTTGACAGAGAAGGTCTGGTTGCCGCTGACGACCACCGGTCCGTTGAAGGCGAGGTACCCGTCGGCGACCACCTTGACGTTGTGCGCTCCCCCGGTGACCCGCGTCTGGTTGCCCGGGAGCTGCTGGTTGTCCACGTAGATCACGGCGTTCGGAACGTTCACGACGACGGTGAGCATCCAGATTTTTTTCGGCGTGAACTGCGCGTGCACAGTCCCCGCAGCCACGAGCGCGAACATGACGAACGCAAGCGCTTTCACCGATCTGCCCATTCCGGCTCTCCTTTCGATTGCGCGGAGTATACTCCGGGGAACGGTGTTCTTCATAGTGCGCCGTGAACGGGACGTGCGAGGGACACCGTTTTACTGCCGGCTGCAGCGCGTGCTCTTGACAGATGCATCAAAATCGGCTTCCCTACGTCAAAACCTGATGCCGAAACGGCCCTGTGCAATGAAAGGAACCCCGTCACGAATGAAGAACCTGCGCCTCCTGCTTCTTCTCGCGGCCACGCTCGGCATCGCGGCCTGCGCAAAGCCTCCCCAGGCGGATATCGATGCCGCGGGCGCCGCGGTGCGGACGGCCGCGGAGAACCTCGACGTTCTGACCTATGCGCCGGACTCGCTGCGCGACGCGCAGGAAAAGATGGATGCGCTGAACAGCGAGCTGGCCGCCCAGCAGAAAAAGTCTCCTTTGGGCCGCAGCTATGACGCGGTCAGAACCCTCGCCCGCGAAGCGGTGGCCGCGGCGCAGAAGGCCCAGGCGGATGCCGAGACAAGCAAGCAACAGGTTGCAAAGGACGCGGCCTCGCTGATTGAGAAGGTCGGAGCGGAGATCCCAGACTTCGAGTCAAAGGTATGGACGGCAAAGAGGGTGCGGGGAATCAGGCTTGATGCCATCAGCCCGCTCGCGCTCGTTGCCGACCAGGCCCGCCTTGCGCTGGACGATGCCCGCAAGGACCTGGACTCGGGGGCTTTCGCGGCCGCTCGCGCAAAGGCAATGGCCGTGGGTGACTGGCTTTCCCAGGGTGAAGAGACAATCACGGAGCAGACCCGGGTCGCGAAGAACAGGTAAGGGCTACTCGGGCCTGGCCGCCGTGCGTACCTCCGGCGGCGCGGCCTGGCTTTGCGGCGCAAGAAACTTTTCCATCCGGGACCGCCGTGCCCGGTAGTACGACACCCAGGCGGGGGAAGCCCCGGCCTTTCCACCTGCAAGATCGTCCAACTTCAGCACCACCATCTCTCCCTGCGGGTTTCGATAATCGGCAATCGGAACGGGCGCGGCTCGGGAGATGGACGGGCCGCCCGCTCCCATGACGACCTCCACGGTGAGCATGATCGAGTCTCCCGTGGGAGCGATCCACCCGTCAGGATCGGGCGGGCTTTCCCGCCATGCCATGCCCGAGATGAAGTTTCCCATCGAGTACATGATCAGCCTTTTTTGTCCCTGGACCGTGACCAGCTCGTATTCCTGGAGAACATGCGGGTGATGGGCAAACACGATGTGAGCGCCGTTCTCCACGAGGCGATGGAAGAACGCCCGTTTGACCGGATCGGGCTCCGCCACGTACTCACGGTCGCCGTGGTAGGAAACGACGAACAGGTCGTAGAACGGGCTCGCCTCCTTCACGAACCGAACGAACCCGTCGGCCTCCTCCTGGTCGAGGTAGTCGACCACGTGGACGTAGCGGCCGCCGTCGGACTGGTTGAGAAACTGAGCCAGCGCGATGAAGCCGATGCGCACCCCGTTCACGACGATCGTCTGCGGTACGAACGGGCTTCGCGGGTTGCCTCGGATCCCCGAGAAGAAGAAACGGTGCGGAAACACGTTCGCCAGGGAGGCCATGGAGCGCACGGTCTGGAGCACTCCCTCCTCCCTGCCGTCGAAAGCGTGGTTGTTCGCCGTGGAGAGCACGTCGATGCCGGCTTCCACCGCCGCCCGAACGTAATCGGTGTGGGCGTTGAACAGCGGATAGCCTGACACGGGACGGGTGGAGTCCACGGGGAACTCCAGGTTTGCGAAGGTGAGGTCGCTCGCGGCAAGCACGTCGGCAACTCCCCTGTAGATGTCCTGGTAGCTCGCCGTCTGGAAAAGAAGCTCATGCGCCATGAGGTCCCCGACGAACGTCAGGTGGAGCTTTGTCGGGTCCGCGACTGCGGAAGGGGCGAAGGAAAGGCACAGGGCGATCAGCAGCAGGGTGTCGCGGTGGAGCCTACGCATGGCCTTCCTGGCCCACAGAATATAGTCCCGGCCGATCTGCGGCGTCTACAACGCGCATCGACAGGCGGGCGTTGTCCGGCAGGGAGCCGGCTATCGCTGAACCCTTCCCGTTCCCGCTCCCGCAGCCAGGGCCTTCACCTCGGAGGCATTCAGGAGCGGGAGGTCGCCGGGTATGGAGTGCTTGAGACAGGAAGCGGCCACGGCAAACTCCAGCGCTTCCTGACCCGGCCATCTGCTGCCCAGACCGTGGATGAGCCCGGCGGCAAAGGTATCCCCTGTCCCCACCCTGTCCACGATGTCCCGTATCTCGTATTTGCGCGAGACAAGGAAATCCTCCCGGGTTGCCAGGACCGCCGACCATCCGTTCTCATCCGCCGACCGGCTTTCCCGGAGCGTAATGGCCAGATGCGTGAGGTTCGGGTACGCGGAAAGCACTTTCTCCGCCAGGGCCCTGTAGGCCTTTGCATCGAGCCGCCCGGATTCCACGTCAACGGGCAGCGGAACTCCCAGAGCCTTCTGACAGTCTTCCTCGTTTGCCACGGCAACGTGGACGGACTTCATGATTTCTCCCATGATTTCCGGGGCGCTTTTTCCGTACTTCCACAGATTTTTTCGGTAGTTCAGGTCGCAGGAGACCGTCAGGCCCTTTGCCCGCGCCTGCTTCACGGCCTCCAGAGAGATCTCGGCTGCTGAAAGGGAGATTGCCGGCGTTATCCCGGTGACGTGGAACCAGTCTGCCCCCGCAAGGCTCCTGTTCCAGTCCAGGTCTCCTCTCTTCGCCTCGGCGATGGCGGATCCCGACCTGTCGTAGATCACCACAGACGGTCTCTGGTTGGCCCCGGCCTCCAGGAAATAAATGCCCAGACGGCTCCCTGCGCGGACAACCAGGGAGGTGTCCACCCCGTGGCGGCGCAGCTCCGCCACGCATGCATCTCCGACGGGGTTTGCCGGGATCACCGATACGAAGGCCGCGGGGGAGCCGAAGCCCACCAGGGCAACCGCCACGTTGGCCTCCCCTCCCCCGAAAGTGGCTTCCAGGAGCGGGCTCTGAAAGAGCCGCTGGGCTCCGGGAGGCTTCAGCCTCAACATGATCTCGCCGAACGTGACGTAGCGTGCCATGCTTTCCTTTCGACGCGTTGTTGACACCGATCCCCTTCTCGGGTACGCTGAAATGAAATAGCGTTTCATTATTATACTGACGCGTGAACCCTGGCGCAAGGACAGGCATCGCCAGGGCCGGAACATCGGGAGGCCGCAATGAAGGACGCTGATTTCACCTCTTCCACCCCCGCAGATCGGGCACGATACGTTGCCCGCCCGTACGAGGAAGTCCCGGTCACCGTTTTGGTGGAGGGGTCGAACAGCCAGCTGATCCGCGGCTCCAATGTCATGCTGAGCTTCCTCACGATGAAGGCAGGCAGCGTGTTCGAGCTGCATTCCCATCCGGAAGAGCAGATCATGATCGTCCTGGAGGGCTTCTGCGACGAGGTGATCGAGGACAAGACGTATCGCGTCGGCCCCGGGGACGTGCTGCGCCTGCCTCCCAACGTCAGGCACGGGGCGTTTCTCCGCCAGGAGGACTGCAGGGTGATCGACGTCTTCTCCCCTGCCCGCGCGGATTACGCGGCGAGGTTCCGCGACCAGCACCGCGGCGCGCCCATGCGCTTCGTATGAGCCAGATGAAGGCCCTGCGCATCCACGGGCCGCTGGACATGCGCATTGAGGAGGTCCCCGTTCCGACCCTCGAGGAGGACCAGGTTCTTGTCCGCGTGAAGGCCGTGGGGATCTGCGCAACCGACATCGAGCTCTACGACGGTCGGATGCCGTATATTCGGCAGGGTCTGACCCGCCTTCCCCTGACTCCCGGGCACGAATGGTCGGGCACCGTGGAGCGCGTTGGCGGGAGCGTCCGCACGGTGAAGCCGGGGGAAGCGGTTGTCGGGGATATCAGCCTGGGATGCGGGCTCTGCCAGAGCTGCCTTCGCGGCGCCTACCATCTCTGCGAGCAGCGCACCGAGCTGGGGGTGATCGGTGAGCAAGGGGCCTTTGCCCGGTACGTGAGGACCCGGGCCCGGCACGTCTACCGAGTTCCGCCCGGACTCTCCTTCGAGGAGGCGGCGTTTGCGGAGCCGGCGGCAACCTGCGTCAACGGGCTCAGGAGAACAGGGGTGGGACCGGGAGACCGCGCGGCTGTCTTCGGTGACGGGGTCATCGGGTTTCTCACCGCGCAGGTCTGCCGATGCATGGGCGCCTCCGCCGTGGCGCTCATTGCCCCTTCCTCGGAGCACGCGCGGGTGGCTGATGAATTGGGCATCCCCCTCGTGGATTCCGCAAAGACCGACATTTCTCGTACGATTCCGGAAATCCTCGGCGGCCGCCCGGAGGTTGTCTCCGAATGCAGCGGAAACCCGGCGGCGCTGAATGAAGCCATCCACCTCACGGCTCCGGGAGGACGCCTCAACGTCCTGAGCATCACCGGCTCCCTGACCGTCCCTGCCGACGTGGATTACCTGGTCACGCGGGACATCATCATGGTCGGCTCCCTGGCCAGCCCCAACGCCTTTCCCTCCGCGCTCAGGCTCCTTGCCACCGGAGCGCTCACGGTGAGGCCGTTGATCTCGAAAATCTTTCCATTCGACCGGGCAATCGATGCCTTCGACTACGTGCGCCTTCACAGCGGGCCTCGCATCAAGGTTCTTGTAACGCCAGAGGGAAACAGGGAGGAATGAACAGATGAAGCCGGTTGCGTGGGGAGTGCTCTCCGTTGCCAGCCACTTCGTGGGCAGGATCAACACCAATGTCAGGAAAAGTCCGTTGAACGTCGTGCAGGCCATTTCCTCGAGGAGCATGGAAAGGGCGAAGGCCGCCGCGAGCCGGCTCGGCATCCCCAGGGCGTACGGGTCCTACGCGGACCTCCTTGCCGACAAGGAGATCGAGGCTGTCTACATCCCCCTCCCCAACAAGTTCCACGCGGAGTGGGTGAAGAAAGCGGCGGATGCGGGCAAGCACGTTCTCTGCGAGAAGCCCTTTGCAATGAACGCCGAGGAGGCGCAGGAAGCGTTCGACTACGGAAAACGAAAAGGGGTGCTCGTCATGGAATCTCTCATGTACCGCTTCCACCCCCAGTGGATCAGGGCAGGGGAGATCGTCCGGGACGGCGAGCTGGGTGAGATCCACGCGGTCAACGCGTTTTTCTCCTACATGATCCCGGACCGGGAACGTAAGGAACATCCCTGAAATCGGCGGGGGCGGCATGCGGGACGTCGGGAGTTACTGCGTGTCAGCCGCGCGATTTCTCATGGGCGTCGAGCCGAAGCGCGTCCTCGCCCTCATGCACCGGGATCCCGGCCTGAAAACGGACACGCTGTCTACGGGCGTGCTGGATTTCGGAAAAGCCCGGTCTGTCTTCACCGTGGGGACGCAGACACAGGCATGGCAGCAGGTTGACGTGGTCGGATCCGGGGGCCGCCTGACCGTCCACATCCCCTTCAACGCGAACCCCGACACTCCGGCGGAGATCACCGTGACCGCATGGAACGGGACCCGCACCGTGTACACGCCCGTGGCGGACCAGTTCGTCGAGGTGTTCGACGCATTCTCCCGCGCCGTGCGCGCCGGCGGCCCGGTCCCGCAGCCCCCCGAAGACACGGTGGCCAACCAGAAGGTGATCGACGCGCTTTTCAAGTCGGAGAAGTCCGGGACCTGGGAGTCGCTCCGGTAGGAGTTTATTCGATCTTTTTCCCGATCAGCACCCGCACCGAGGTCTCGTCCCCGACCTTGCCCCAGTTTCCGCTGTTGTTCTTCATGTCGTCGCGCCCCGTGATTTCCACCCACTTCTCGTAGCTGTCCACGAGGATGCTCTCCACGATGTCGACGTCCGGTTTTCCCTTGTCGCTTGCGGTGATCTCGAACACCTCGAAGCCATGGACGCCCTCCTGGCGCTTCACGAGCGGCTGGTCGATCTCCCTGGAAAACTTCCAGAAATCCTGCATGCGCGCGCCGGCCTTCAACCGGTAGGTGATGAACAATCTCTGCATGATCCCCTCCGCTGCGATCTCTTTATTTCCGCAGGTCCTTGCGCTTTTCATTGATAGTGTCGAAGACGACGGCAAGGATCAGCATCATGCCCGTCACGAGATTCTGCCAGTAGACATCCACCCCAAGAAGGTTCAGCGAGTTGGCGAGGATCCCCATGAAAAGCGCCCCCAGGAGCGCGCCGAGGACCGACCCTTCCCCTCCGTTGAAGCTCGCCCCGCCGATGACCGCGGCCGTGAGGACGCGAAGCTCGACGCCCGAGCCCACGGTGACGGATGCGGAGCCGAACCGGGCCGTGATCATGAGCCCGGAGATTCCCGAGACCACGGCGACAAGGCAGTAGTTGAAGATCTTGACGAAGTCGACGTTGATTCCGGAAAGCCGGGCCGCCTGCTCCTTGCCCCCCACGTAGTAGTTCTGACGGAAGAACCTCGTGTTCCGCAGCAGGAGGTCACCGACGACCGCAAGGACAAGGACGACGATGATCGGGTACTGGATCATCCCCGCGAGCTTCCCCTGTCCCACCACGGTGAACGAGTCGGGGAGGTTCAGAACGGCGCGTCCCTGGGCAATGACCAGAAGGAGGCCGCGGACCGTGATCATCATCCCCAGGGTGATGATGAACGGGTTCATTTTCATCTTTGCGATGAGAAGACCATTCACCAGCCCGACCCCGAAAGCGGCGACCAGGGAGAAGACAATGGCGATGGCCGGCGGCACGCCTGCCACCAGGGCAAGACCACAGACAACGCCGGTGAGGCCCAGCGTGGAGCCGACGGACAGGTCCAGTCCGCCCGAGACCAGGAGGATGGCCATGCCGACAACGACGGTGCCTTCCACGGACAGACCGAGGAGGATCGCCTCCAGGTTGGCCCACGTGAGGAAGACGGGGGAGGCGACGGTCATGATGATCCCGCCAACCACGAGCACGAGGATGAGGATCGATTCGCGGAAAGCGAACACCGCACCGATTCGCCCGCGAAGCGCGCTCATCCTGATCTCCTGCCGATTACTCATGTCGTTTGTGCTCCTCCACGGTGCCTGACGTAAGCCCTGCTGCGTAGGAAAGAATCAGCTCCTCCGAAAAATCCGGGCGTTCGACTTCCCCGACGATCTTTCCGTGGTGCATCACGAGGATCCGGTCGCACAGGCGAATGATCTCGGGCAGGTCAGAGGAAATGAGGACAACGGCGACTCCCCGGCCGGCGAGCTCTTCGATCTTGATGTAGATCTCCGCCCGCGAAGCCACGTCCACGCCCCGGGTGGGTTCGTCCAGGAAAATCACCTTCGGCTCGATGCCCACCCACGTCGCCACGAGGCATTTCTGCTGGTTCCCTCCCGACAGCTTTCCGACCTTCTTGAGCGCCGTTGGTGCGACAATGGAAAACTCCCGGATCTTGGCGGCGGCAAAGCTGTTGATCGGCTTGTTCTGCATGAAACCGAGGGCCCCGGCAAAGCGGCGGAGCGTGGGCGCGATCAGGTTGTCGCGGATGGGCATGTCGAGGTACAGGCCCAGCTCCTTGCGGTCCTCGGTGAGGTAGGCGATGCCGGCCGCAATGGCGTCACGCGGGTTGGAGACCTTCACCGGCTTTCCCTCAAGGAATACCCGTCCGCTGTCCCTCGGGTCCATGCCGAAAACGGCGCGGGCAAGCTCTGTCCGCCCCGAGCCGACGAGCCCGGAGAGCCCCAGGATTTCCCCCCGTCGGACCTGAAAGCCGGCATCCGTGAAGACTCCCCGGCGGGAAAAGCCCTCTACTCTGAGACATTCCTCGGGTGCGCGGGCAGATGGGCGGCGGGAGCCGCTGTCGATGTCCCGGCCGACCATCATGGACACGAGGTCATTCTCCGTGCACTGGGATGTTTCCCGGGAGCCGACATATCGACCGTCGCGCATCACGATGACGCGGCTGGAGATCTTGAACACTTCCGACAGCTTGTGGGTTATGTAGATGAAGGACATCCCCTGCGCGCGGAGGGACCGGATGTTCTCCATCAGGTAGGCGGTCTCCGTCTCCGTGAGAGAGGAGGTCGGCTCATCGAGAATGAGGACCTTCGGGGCAGTGGAGATTGCCTTGAGAAACTCCAGGATCTGCTGCTCTCCCTTGACCAGCCGCTTCACAAGGCCCCGCGGATCAAGGGACGAATGAAAGCGCTGGAGGAACTCAGCGGTCTCCTTGTAAAGCTTTCTCCACCGGATGGAGTTCAGCGCGCCGGTGGGCTGTCGGTTGGCAAAGATGTTTTCCGCAATGGAGAGGCTTCCGACCAGGGAAAGCTCCTGGAACATCATCCTGATCCCGTGATGGATCGCTTCCGTGGGGGAGGAAAAAGAGACTTCCTGCCCGTCGAGGACGATCCTGCCGCTGTCAGGGTGAAGCGCGCCGCCGAGCACCTGGCTCAGCGTGCTCTTGCCGGCCCCGTTTTCTCCAATGAGGGCCAGGATCTCCCCACTCTGCAGGGAGAAGCTCACATCCGCAACAGCCACAACTCCGGGGAAGCTCTTTCGAAGCTTTTCGACAACCAGAAGATCTTCCATGAGTCTCCACGTCCCTCATCCGCAGGGAAGACGGTTCGCGCCTTCAGATTCTGCTGAAAAAAGGGAGGGCCCGGAAAGGGTCCTCCCGTCGTGCGTCCCTACTTGTACAGCTTGTTCGCGTCAAGGAAATACTGGACGTTGGACTTATCGACCCAGCTGATGGAAGTGAAAATGTTGGCCGGTGCCGCGTCCACTTTCGCCAGAGCGTTATTCGAGGTAAGGGGCGGATCGAAATGCTTCTTGCTGAAGAGGACGAGGAGGCCCCAGACCATCTCCGCGCAGTCATCCTGCGCAATGGTTCCGAACAGGACACCGGACTTCACCTTTTCCAGCACGTCCGAGTTGCGGTCCATGGAGACAACCTTGACCTTCCCGACTTTTCCCGCCTCGCTGACCGCGGTGGCCGCGGCGATTCCTCCCGTGGAATCCGTGCACGCGAATGCGGCCAGGTTCGGGAACCGCTGGAGGATGGCCTTTGCCACGTTGATGGCGGTCACCGTGTCAG
The DNA here is from genome assembly GCA_963753085.1 of uncultured Spirochaetota bacterium. GTDB lineage: Bacteria > Spirochaetota > Spirochaetia > SZUA-6 > Fen-1364 > Fen-1364. The sequence continues at coordinate 246,011 of CAVWBF010000014.1, forward strand.
CCTTCGTGTCTCCTGTCTGCACGACGTTGATCCCGGGGTACTTGCCGAACCCCTCCCGGAACCCGGCCTCACGGTCATCGAACATGCTGACCCCCGTGATGGTGAGGATGGCCACGTCGCCCTTGCCTCCCAGGACCTCGCCGATCTTCTGGCCGCCGAAGAAACCCAGGTCATGCTGGTTGGTGCCGACGAACGTCGAACGCTTTGAGTCCGGCACGTCACCGCTAATGGTGACGACCGGAATGCCTGCCGCCACTGCCTTGTCGATGTCCGGCTTGAGGCTCTCATCGACCCCGAACACGACGATACCTGCCGGCCTGCGGGCGATTGCCTGATCAAAGGCTGCAATCTCCCCGGGCACATCGTATTCCGCGGGCCCGATGTACGAAGTCTTCACGCCCAGCTTCTCACCCATCCACTTCCAGGCGAACTTGTGGGCGCTGAAGTATTCCAGGTTTCCCATGCACGTGACCGCGATGTACTCCTCGCCCGGAGCGCCCTTCAGTGCTTGCGCTTCTGCCTTCACGCCGCTTCCCAGCGTCATAAGAACGCCCAGCGCAACCATTACACCAAGAACCCATACGATCCTGCGATTCATCTGTTTGGCCTTCCTTTCTTCGAGATTGCGGACCAGAGGCCCGCCAGGGGAACCACGTTCCCCTTTTTTTCGATTCTTCTTATCTGCAAGCGATATCTGGTTGGTCATTCATCGTACACCCTCCATTCGAAAGCCGTCAATAAAAATTGAAAGCCGTCGAGAAAAAAACTAAGGACGCCGGGGGCGCACGAGGTCCGGCGGGGTTTTCCCCAGGAGCACAGCCTTCGCGTTCTCCGCGGCGACTCGTCGACACTCGTGGAGCGATCCCTCCGATACGTAGGCAACATGGGGAGTCACGAAGCAGTTCTCCAGCGAGAAAAGGGGGTTGCCAGCGGGGTCCCACGAATCGAGCTTTGCCGGCTCCTCCTCCGTGTCATCCAGTCCCGCGGAGGCGATCCAGCCCTCCGAAAGCGCGCGGAAAAGCGCGCTGTTGTCGACGATCTTCCCGCGCGCGCAGTTGATCAGCACCGCGGTCTTCTTCATGCGGCGGAGGGCGGCCTCGTCGACAAGGTGTTCGGTTTCCGGTGTATGAGGGCACATCACGTCCACGACATCGGAGCCGGCCAGGAGCGCGTCGAGCTCCACTTTCTCCACGCCGAACGTGGCCATGACCCCCTGGGAGACGTACGGATCGAAGGAAACGATGCGGAAGTTGAAGGCGCGCACCTTGCGCGCAATGTTTTGCGCGATCCTGCCGAATCCGATCAGTCCCCAGGTGGAGTCCCGCAGCCGATGGATAGGCCCCTTCGACTCGCTCCAGTGCCATTTTCCCGCGCGGGTTGCCGCGGTGTACCACGGGAGCCTGCGCACGAGCATGAGCGCCAGGGCAATGGAATGGTCGGCAACCTCGTCCAGCGCGTAGTCGGGGACGTTTGTCACCACCATGCCGTGCTCGTACGCCGCCTCCACATCCACAATGTCCACTCCTGTCCCGTAGCGGCAGATGGCCTTGCACCGGGCAAGCTTCTCTATTGTTTCACGAGGGATCTTCGCGTACTGCTGAAGGATGGCGTCCGCATCCGCGGCCAGCTCCGCCAGACCCTCTCCCGTCCTGCACTGCAGCCCGATCACCTGCGCCCCGATGGGCTGGAGCACGGATTTTTCTATCTCGTTGTCGGGGTAATCGAAATCGCTGATGTAGACCTTGTATTTCGCCATGCAACTTCTCCGTTTCCCCTGCTCAGCCCTGGTTCGCCTCAGGACGCTTCCCACTGAAAACGCGGTGAGCCAGGCCGGAAACGGCGGACCACATCTCCACTCGCCACATGTCGATGAACACCGCCAGCATAATGATAAGGCCGATCACGACCCCCTGCACGGATGTCTCCACGGCATGCAGGTTGAGCCCGTTCTGCACGATGGTGATCGTGAGGGCTCCGAAAAGTGTGGAAATCACGTTCCCTTTCCCTCCCTGGAGGCTGGCGCCTCCGATCACCGCCGCAGCTATTGCCGAAAGCTCCATCCCGACCCCGTAGTTCGGAGAGCCGGAGTTCAGGCGCGCCGCCATGAGGACGGAACCGAAGCCCGCCATCACCCCGGCGAGGACGAAGCTGAGCATGACGATGCGCTTGACGTTGATGCCGGAGTAGCGTGCCGCATTCGCGTTGCCGCCGACCGCGTACATCTTCCTCCCCAGCTCCGTGTAATTCATCACGAAAGCGGCAATGGCGAAGAAGGCGAGGACGTACAGGAGGACATAGGGAACTCCGCCCACCGTGTTGTAGAAGACCTTCGTGAGGGAATCCGAGATGGAGAAGATCGGGGAACCGTTGTTGAACATGAAGGCGAAGCCCCGAAAGATACTGAGAGAGGCGATCGTCGTGATGAACGCAGGAATCCGCAGGTAGGCCGTGAGGACCCCGTTCCACAGGCCGAGGCCGGCCCCGATCAGCACCGTCGCAATGACGGCCACGGCCAGCGGGACGTTCATGAACTTGAGAAACGAGGCCAGGATCATCGTGAGAAGGGTGATTGCGGACCCCGGGGAGAGATCGATGCCCCCGCTGATGATGACGAGCGTGGACCCGATCCCGAGGAGCGACACGATGCTCACCTGGAGAGCGAGGTTGCGGAGGTTCTCCACCATGAAGAATCTGTCAGTGGTCAGGCCGACCAGGAGCGTGACGACTGCTGTTGCCACGACGGGACCAATTATGGATGAGCTCGTTACTCTGCGTGCCATGACCTTCCCTCTCCCTGCAGCAGCCCGTCACACGGCCTGGCCCACGAATACCTTCTCCGCCAGGCGCTTCCTGTCCGTCTTCTCCGCACTCCCCGTTTCCACGATGCGGCCGTCCCGCACGATGCAGATGGTGTCGCTGATGGCGAGCAACTCTTCGAGGTCGGAGCTGATGAGGATGACGCCTTTGCCTTCGCGGGTCAGTCTGTTGATGAGATTGTAGACCTCCACCTTTGCTCCGACGTCGATACCCTGTGTCGGCTCATCGAGGATGAAAACATCCGCCCCCGAGAAAATCCAGCGCGCAATAAGGACCTTCTGCTGGTTCCCGCCGGACAGGAACTGCACTGAACGCTCGCCTGCCGTCGGGGTGATCCGCAGCGCCTGGAAGTGCTCCTTCGCCCTCGCCAGTTCCCTGCCGAGGTTCAGGATTCCGCGTCGGGCAATCTGCGAGAGCCGCGCAATCGAAATATTATGGACACCGGTGAAGTTCATGAAAAGGCCGCTCGAGATGCGGTCCTCCGTAAGAAGGGCCACGCCGCCGGCAATGGCCGCGCCCGGCGAGGCGAAGCGCGCGTCCCCCTCCCGCCCGGCGGAGGGCTTCAGGACGCGTCCCGCGCTGATCCGCTCGATCCCGAAAAGAGCGTGAGCGATGGATGTCCTGCCCGTCCCGATCAGCCCGGCGAGGCCCAGGACCTCTCCGCGGTGCAGCTGGAAGCTCGCTCCCCGCACCCCGTGTACGGTCCTGATGTCCTCCACGGTGAGAAGTACCTCGTTGGTCCCGTTGCGCTCCTTGGGGTAATGGGTCCGGAGGTCCCCGCCGATCATCAGGCTCACGATGCTGTTCAGGTCGGTGTCCGCGGTGTTCTGGTTCGCGACCACTCGGCCGTCCTTCATGACGGTGACAGTGTCCACAAGGCCAAGCACCTCGTCGAGTCGATGGGAGATGTAGATCACCGCGCATCCCTGCCGCGCAAGGTTTCGCACGATCTCGTGGAGGCGGGATACCTCGGCGAGGCCCAGAGACGCAGTGGGTTCGTCCATGATGAGGAGGCTCGCATCCAGGGAGAGTGCTTTTGCAATCTCCACCGTCTGTTGCTGAGAGATCGAGAGCTCCGCGACAACCGCCCCGGGATCCAGGGGAATCCCCAGCCGATCCAGAATCTCCCGGCTGCGGCTCCAGATCCCGGACCAGTCGACGACGAGCCTCACGTCTTTTCTGCGAGGAAGATGGCCCAGGAAGATGTTCTCCGCCACCGTCATGTTCTGCACCAGGGAGCGCTCCTGGAAAATGGTCGCAATTCCGAGGGACCGCGCTACGAAGGGGTCATGGATGACCGTCACGTTCCCCCGGAGACGCATGCGGCCCGAGGTAGGCTGGTGCACGCCGGAGAGGCACTTGACGAGGGTCGACTTGCCGCTCCCGTTTTCTCCGACAAGGCCGTGCACCTCCCCCGCGTTGATCCGCAGGTCGATGCCGTCCAGCGCCTTGACTCCCGGAAAAAGCTTGGAAATCGATCCCAATTCCCACAGGGGCTGCATGTCACCTCGCATGGTATCGTCTTCCCCCGGGCTTCAGTCGGGGAGCTGTCCTGGCCCTGCTGGGCCCGGCGGAGCGCGCCCTGCCGGCTGCGCTCCCGTCGAGCCCGTTTCAGCATTCCGCCGGCGGAATGCGGATCAATACGGCTTGGAAGGCTTGGGGAACAGGTTCTCAGGCTTCTGGAGGAAACTGATGGCGTTCGCCTTGTCCGCGATGACCGTGGGAGTCTCCACGAAGCCTCCCTTGAAGTTGCCGTACAGTCCGTCCAGGGCAACCTGAAGAGCGATCTGCCCCATCACGAATGGGGTCGTGTTCACCGTTGCCGTCACGTTGCCGACGTGGATCTCCTCCAGGCAGGCGGTGTCTCCGTCGTTGCCAAGGAGGACGAGGTCCTTCTTCCCGAGAGCGCTTGCCGCCTTCTGCGCGCCCATGATCTCGTAATCGTTCGCCGCAAAGATGAGAGTGATGTCGGGATGAGCCTGCAGCATGTCCATCCCCGCGCGGTTGCCGCCCTCCACGTTCCAGTCGCCGGGGAGGCTGGCAACGATCTTGAAGTTGGAGAGCTTGGAGACGACGTCCACGAACCCACCGACCCGCTCCGTCGAGTGGTAGCCGGGCTGCCCTTCGATCAGTCCCACGATGACCTGCTTGTCTCCCATGAGCTTCTGGGCATACTGGCCTTCTTTCTGGGTTCCATGCCTCTGGCTGTAGCCCACGACCCCCTGGACGGGCGTCGGGAAGTCGAGGATGTCGGAATTGACAATGATGACCTCGATGCCCTTGTCGATTGCCTGCTTCACGAGCGGCGCCGCCGCATGCTCATCATGGGTGGAGAGGATGATGGCATCCACATTACGGGTGATCACGTCCTGGATCATTCCCATCTGTCCGTTGATGTCCGCGCCGCTCTGGGGAGCCAGCATGAAGACAGAGGCCCCCATGTCTTTCGCGATTGCCTTGATACCTTCCCCGATGGCGATGTAGTAGTTGAACTCGGTTGCGGGGGGCATGTAGGCGATTGTCGGCGCCTTCCCCTTCACGTACTTGAGATGGGCGAAATCCGCCTGCGCCTTGATGGGAACCGGCCCGGCGTAGCTCACGACCTGCTTGTAGGCGAACTGGCCCGTCGCCGCCGTTTCCTTTGCCGGCGAGGCGTACGCTGCGAGTGCCAGCGCGCCGAAAAGACACATGACCACCATGATCCTTGCAAACGTTCTCATAGCACACCTCCTGGAAAATCCCTTCCGAGAGACTTTCACGACCACAACTTTCAGGAATTGAACCAGCGTTTCATTCAGGGAGTATAGAGCGGCTTCCCGGCCGCTGTCAAGGGAATAGGAACGTCGTTTTATTTTCCGACCACTCATCAACCCCGAAAATGGGTCTCCGCAAGCCCCTTTACTCCGGGGCGGAATGCAAGGAGAACACCAGCCAGGGGCTCGGTGCGCGCCTCCTCAGCCGTCAGGGTAAGGCGTGAGGTGGTGATGAACAGGGTGTCGAGGCCGCTTCCTCCGAAGGCGATGCTCGTAGGGTTGCGGCACGGCATTTCAATGACCCGGTCGATGCGCCCATCGGGCCGGTATCGCACCACCCGCGAGCCGTTCCATTGCGCATTCCAGAGACACCCGTCCGCATCTATCACCGAGCCGTCGGGGATTCCCGGCTGCCCGTGAAAATCGCAGAAAACGCGCCGCTTCCCCGGTGTGCCCGTCCCCGGGTCGTACTCGAACGCCCATATTGCGGCCTGGGGCGAATCGGCGTAGTACATGGTCCGTCCGTCGAGGCTGAAACACGTGCTGTTGGCGCTGCTGAGACCGCCGAACAGGTAATGGAGGCTCAGGTCCACGTCGAGGCGGTATGCCGCGGAGAGTCCTTTCTCGCTTGAATCGAACCCCCCGACAACAAAGCGGCCCTGGCGGTCGCACCTGCCGTCGTTGAGGCGTGTCGTGGGGAGAGCCTGCTCCACGTTCACGATTCGCTGCCCCTTCCCCGTGACCAGGTCCCAGAAGGACAGGCCGCTTTCGAAGGCAATGAGAAGCCCGCTCTTTTCCCGCAGGGCGATGGAGCAGACTTTTTCCGGCATGGACCGGCTTTCAGCGTTTCCCGTGGACGGGTCCAGGCGCCAGAGGGTGCGCGATTCGATGTCCGTCCAGTACAGAAGTCCTTCCGTCTCCGACCAGACGGGCCCCTCAGCATGAACCGATCGATGGGCCGCAGCGACTTCGATCTCACCGGCCATGGAAGCTCCTTCGAAGGGAATGGCCCAGTATAGCCAGGGCTTCCCTCCTGTCAATAGTAAAACGTCGTTTCACTTTTCCTCTGGACAGGCACCTGCGCCCTTGGTATTATTGCACTCCAGGAATCCTGATGCGCGAGCCCTCCCCAGCCAAAGCCGTTGTCAAGACAATGATGATCCTCGAGTCCCTTTCCCATGGCAGGAGCTTCGGCATTACCGAGCTCGCCCGGCGGGTCTCGGCCGGCCAGGACGGCCTCCGGATGAACAAGAGCACGGTCTACAGGTTTCTCACCTCTCTCAAGGACCTGGGCTTCGTCCGCCAGGACCCGGAAACCGACAAGTACAGCCTCACCCTCAAGCTCTTCGAGATCGGGATGTCGGTCCTCGACCGGCTGGAGCTCTGGCGGGAGGCGGAGCCGGTGCTGAAGGAGATATCCCGGCTCACCGGAGAGACGGTGCACCTGGCGACGCTGGACGAGAGCCGCCTCGTCTACATAGGGAAGATCGAATCGGCAAAGACCCTGCGCGTATCCATGATGTCCCGCGTCGGGAGGACCGCGCCCACCTACTGCACGGCGCTCGGAAAGACATTTCTCGCTTACCTGCCCCCCGAGCGCGTCGAGGAAATGCTCAGGGAAGTCAGGATGGTACGGCTCACGGACAGGACCATCACCCGCCGGGCGGATCTCCAGGCCGAACTGGCCTCCATCCGGGAGAAAGGCTACGCGCTGGACGATGAAGAGCACGAGATCGGCGTCCGCTGCGTCGCGGCTCCCGTGCGGGACGCGAGGGGAGAAGTCTGCGCCGCCGTGAGCGTTTCCGTGCCCGCCATCCGGTTGCCGGACAAGGAGCTCCCGCGCTTCCGCGGGATCATCGTCCAGGCCGCCGGGGAAATATCGAAAAGGATGGGCCACCGCACGGTGTCCAGGAGGAATTGAACATGGCACAGGCAAGGGCTTTCTCACACGTCGGGATCACGGTCCCGGACCTCGACAAGGCTGTGGACTTCTACACGAAGTGCTTCGGATGGTATGTGATCATGAAGCCAACCGTCGTGGAGGATGACGACACGGCCATCGGCATCATGTGCAGTGACGTGTTCGGCAAGGGGTACGGCCGGTTCCGCATCGCCCACATGTCGACATCAGACAAGATCGGCGTGGAGCTCTTCGAGTGGCCGGACACCTTCACGCCGAAGAACAACATGGATTACCGCAAGAGCGGGATCTTCCACTTCTGCATCCAGGACCCCGAGATCGAGGAGACGGTCAAGAAGGTCATTGCCAACGGCGGGCGGCAGAGAATGCCCATCCGGGAATACTACCCCGGGGAGCTGCCCTACCGCATGGTTTACATGGAGGACCCTTTCGGGAACGTGTTCGAGCTCTACAGCCACAGCTACGAGCTCACCTATTCCCGCGGGGCCTACCAGAGCTGAAGCAGACGGCCTCGGAGATTGCTACCCGCGGGCAAGAAGGTACACGGCTGCCGCCAGCGCCCCTCCGGCCCCTATTCCCGCGGCTATCTCGGCAATCGAGTGGCCGATGTTCTCGTTGAGGGGGCCGAGCTTCAGCTTTGCATTCGCATCGGATATCTTCTTCAGCGCCCGGGCGTGGTGCTGGACGGCGCCCCGCAGTCGCCACGAATCATAGATGATGATCACGGAGAAGACGAAGGCCACGGCAAAGACATCGGAGGAGAACCCGCTCCACAACCCCACGGAGACGGAGAGCGCGGTCACGAATGCCGAGTGCGCGCTGGGCATGCCACCGGCGGAAAAGAACCAGGAAAGCGCGAGCCGTTTCTCGCGCACCGAGTACAGGACCACTTTGAACGCCTGGCAGACCAGCTGAACGCCAACGGCGGTGATGAGGCTGAGGGGAAGCGCACGCGGCATGCGGGTGAGTGTACGCGAAAGCCCGCACCTTGACAAACAGTCGGGGCGGGATCACTTTTGATCTCAATGAATGAGGCAGAACGCAGGGCCTGCACGGATTTCACCGAGTCCCTCGTGGACAGGATTCTCGATTCCTACCGTGAGCTCGGCGGGATAAACCACCTCGAGGGTCCCAACCTGCCGTCCCAGCAGAGCATCGGTCGCATCGTGGAGACGCTGGAATCCCTGCTCTTCCCGGGCTTCCGGGCGGAGGAGAGACTGGACCTTGCCGGGCTGCGATACGCAATCGGGGACAAGGTCGTCTGGCTGACCCGGTCCCTGGGGGCCGAGGTGGAAAAGAGCCTGCGCTACACCTGCCGGATCAGGAACGACTGCGGCCGACACGAGGACTGCACCGGTGAGGCGCGAGAGATCGTGGAGCAGCTCCTGGAGCTCGTGCCCGCGATACGGCAGAAGCTCAGCCTCGACGTGGAGGCGGCTGACCGGGGCGACCCGGCCGCCCGCTCGCAGGAGGAGGTAATCCTCTCCTATCCCGGCGTGGAGGCCATCATGATCCATCGCGTTGCCCACGAGCTGTGGGTCCGCGAGGTGGCAATGATCCCGCGCATGATGAGCGAATACATCCATGGCAAGACGGGGATCGACATCCACCCGGGCGCCGTGATTGGCGAGTCGTTCTTCATCGACCATGGAACCGGGGTCGTCATCGGAGAGACCACGGAGATCGGAAACAACGTCAAGCTCTACCAGGGAGTCACCCTGGGGGCCCTCAGCGTGAAGAAGGAACAGGCCAACAGGAAGCGACACCCCACCATTGAAGACGACGTGACCATCTACGCCGGGGCCACAATCCTGGGCGGCAACACGGTCATCGGCCGCGGCTCGATCATCGGCGGCAACGTATGGCTCACGGAGAGCGTGCCCCCGCACAGCAGGATCAACCACACCCCCACGCAGCGGGGCCTTCGCCGGGAAGGGCAATAGCGTGCGAATCGGGATCGCCTGCTACCCCACGGCCGGGGGCAGCGGCGTAGTGGCCACCGAGCTGGGCAAGCACCTGGCCGAAAGGGGCCACTCCGTGGCGTTCATCAGCTACGCCAACCCCCTGCGCCTCCAGGAGCTGCCCCCGCGGGTGTGCTACCACGAGGTAGACCAGGACAACCATCCCCTCCTGAAGCAGTTTCCCCACAGCCTCACCCTCACGGCCAAGATGGTGGAGGTGGCCCGGTCGCACAAGCTGCAGATCCTCCACGTCCACTATGCCATCCCCTTCGCGGCGGCGGCCATCCTGGCCCGGCAGATCGCCCCGGAGCTGAACCTGAAGGTGGTGACAACGCTGCACGGAACGGACATCACCCTCGTGGGCTCCAGCCCCTCGTTCAAGCCGGTCACCGAGTTCTCCATAGACCAGTCCGACGCGGTCACCGCGGTCTCCGCGTATCTGCGGGATGAGACATACCGGCAACTCACCCTGCGCAAGGAGATCGACGTGGTCTACAACTTCGTGGACCCGGTCCGCCATCGCTCCCGCCCGGCCGCCTGCATTCCCAAGAAGGCCTCCGAGCGCCAGGTCACCCTGATGCACATATCGAACTTCCGACCCCTCAAGAGGCTGGGGGACGTCATCCGCATCTTTGCAAGGGTGCGGGAAAAGATGGACGCGCGGCTCGTGCTCGTCGGAGACGGGCCGGAGTACGGCAGGACACGGGAGCTCGTGGAGTCGCTGAAGCTCGAGCCCTTCGTGCGGTACGTCGGCGTGGTGGACGAGGTGGCCTCCCTCCTGGCGGCGGCTGACGTGCTCCTGCTGCCAAGCGAATCGGAAAGCTTCGGCCTCGTAGCCCTGGAAGCAATGGCGAGCGGCGTTCCGGTTGTCGCAAGCGACGTCGGCGGGCTCCCGGAAGTGGTTGCGCACGGAAAAACGGGGTTCCTTGCCCCGGTGGGGGACATTGACGCCATGGCCGGCTACTGCCTTCAGCTGCTGGAGGACGTCACGGTTATGAAGCGCTTTGCCCGCGCGGCCAGGAAAAGAGCCGCCGAATTCGATTATCACACAGTGGTGCCCCAGTACGAGGCGATCTATGAGAAGACCCTGGCGGAGCCGGCCCGAGCCCTCAGGGTTTCCGGAGCGTCCGGAAGCTAGTTGACGTTCCGGAGCCCGCCCACCTGTGAGACGAAGCTCGACTCCAGGCCCTGGATCTGCTTCACGATGGAAAGGAACTTGTCGGCTTCGCCCGGGTTCGTGTACGGGCCGATCCTGACCCTGTAAAAAGTCCCGCCCGCAGCGTCGAAGGAGAAGACCTTTCCCGACAGCCCTTTATCCGCGAGAGTTGCAACCAGCTCGTCGGCTTTCGACTGGCTCTTGTACGAGCCGGTCTGGATCCAGTAATCCACCGCGCGCCGCGCCTGCCGCGGCTTCACCGCCGCCTTCACCGAGGGGGCCGGTTTGCGGGGAACCGCGGCGGCAACCCGCGGACGGGCCGCTGCCGCGGGCGGCGTTGCGGCCGGCTTCTGCACCAGGGGCTGCTGGGCTGCGGCGGGAGGCTGAGCGGCTACCGGAGGCCTGGCCGCTATCGGGGGCTGGACTGCTGGAGGGGAGACCGCGGGCGGGGTGACCGCCGGCGGGTTCTGTCCTGCCGCCGGTGGAGTGCCTGCCGGGGGCTTTTCACCGTCGCCAATATAGAAATGCATGGTCTGAGGCTCTCCCGGCTTCTGCTCCGTGCCTGTACCCGTCTGGGCCTGGGGCTTTTCCGGGGAATATTCGAAGATCTGGGGGCCAGGGCCCGTGATGGGGTTGATCGCTCCGGGCGGCGTGGAAACCGCCTGGGGCTTCTGCCGCAAGAGATAGACCCCGACCACGAGGACAATGACGACGAACACGCTCACCGACAGAACGACCCAGAATATCTTCTGCTTTTCCATCAGATTCCTCACCCTTTCAGGCGTCGGGCAAGCCGCTCAGTGCGACGCTCCAGGGAGCGCACGCTGCCCCAGTTCAGCACACTATAAGTATCGACCCCGGAATCATTAGATTGAGGGCGCACATCCCCCTGGGCATGAATCCGTGTCCAGGCTTCCCGAAGCCGAAGAGAGTCGCGGCGCATTGCCCGGACCAGTCTCATCAGGGCGGGAGCCCTCACGAACACCACTGCCGTGCAGATGCGCTGGAGGCCGGCGCGCTGGAGAAGGGGCGCGTTGATGAGGACGTCCCCGTCGGTCTCCGCGATGAAGCGCATGATCCGCTCCGTGATTGCCGGGTAGAGTATCCCCTCCAGGCGCGTCCTGGCCTCGGGGTCCGCAAAGACGATTCCCCCCAGCGCGCGCCTGTCCACGCCGCCCCCCGGCGCGCGTACCGCCGGCCACACCGCCGTCACATCCCCGGCCTTCTCCGCGAGCACCTCGTGGGAAAGGTCATCAGCGTCCACCACCTTGAAGCCGAGCGAGGAAAAAACCCGCGCGGCCGTCCCCTTGCCGGCGCAATAGCGGCCGGTCAGGCCGACGACGATCTTCCGAGCCTGTGTCACGATGCCCCCCTTTGCATAACGGCAGCAGGCGTCCCAGAATTGAGGCGGTGGCGAACAGGGCGCCGGGGTGCTACAATGCCCGCGAAAGGGCGGAAAAGTAAAGGAGACCGGGCATGGAAAAAATCAGCTACTGGCGACTGATCGGAGAGATCGAGCGGATCGTGAAGGCCTCCGTCCCGGGCAGCCATCCCGACGGATGGAAGGAAGAGACCGTGATGGAGCTCCTCCTGAGGGACCTTGCGCTGGAGCTCGATGACACGGAGGTGGGCGGCTTCCGGCAGGGCTATACGATCCGCCTCTCCGCGTTTCGCCAGAAAGGGAAACGCGAGTCTGCGAGCGCCGACCTCTCCCTCCTCGTCCGCCTCCGCCGCAGGGACGGCTCCAACCTGGAAGGAGCCGCGTTCATCGAGACGAAGCTGAAGCAGGACAGGAAGCGGACGTTCGACTCCTTCCGCCTCCCCGAGCTGAAGAAGCTTTTCAGGAGCTCGCCGTTCTCCCAGGTGCTCTTCCTCGACTATGAAGACATCACCGCCTATTCGTCCAATCGATCCGTCCAGTTCCCGCCCCTCGAATACAGCCCGTGGAGGGGAGGCATTCCCGTCACTCCGTGCACGTATGCGGTCCTGATACCGACAAACGTCGTCATTGCGCAGCATCTGAACGACACGAGCATCTACGGCTACTCGGCGCCGTTTTCCTCCCAGCTTGTGTACAGGTACTTCCACGGCTTCGACCTCGACCTGTCCGAGCAGGCCGTCCTGGCCGCCCGCGGCCAGCCCACCAGGAAAGGCCTTTCCGCGTTCATGGTCTGCTTCTCCGTGTACGAGGAAGGCATGGATGCGGAGGAGGAGCCGGACATCAACCGCAAGGTGTGGGACCCCCTGGAGTAGGGTCGGCGGCCGAGGCTGCGGCCTGACGGCTGCCAGCCCGAGCTGCCAGCCTTAGTGGAAAGCCCCCCAGCTGTCGCCGATCTCGCAGTGCACGGACAGCGGGATGTCCTCTTCCACGACGTGCTCCATCACGTCCTTGACAAGGCGCGACGCGCTCTCACTCTCCTCAGCAGGGCATTCGAGGATGATCTCGTCGTGGACCTGGAGCAGGATTCGAGCTGACATGCCCCCGCTTCGCAGCTTCTCGTTGAGCTTCACCATGGCGAGCTTCACGATGTCGGCCGCCGACCCCTGGATGGGAGAGTTCACCGCCACCCGTTCGGCCGCGGTCTTCTCCGTTCGGTTTCTGCTGCCGATGGCAAGGATCCGTCGGCGTCTTCCCATGAGAGTGGTGACGAAGCCGTTCTTCTCCGCTCCCCGGATGGTCTCCTTCAGGAAGCGATCGACTCCCTCGTATCTCTGGAAGTAGGTCTTGATGAACCGGTCCGCATCCGCCTTCGCTATCTTCAGGCTCTGGGCAAGCCCGTACGCGGACATCCCGTACACGACCCCGAAGTTGATCGTCTTGCCGACCCTGCGATGGTCCGGGGTAACCTCGGTTTCGGGCACTCCGAAGATGAGGGAGGCAGTCTGTCGATGGATGTCCTTTCCCTCCCGGAACGCCTGGAGGAGAACGGGGTCCCTGGACAGGTACGCCAGGATAGCGAGCTCGATCTGCGCGTAGTCGGCGCTCACGAAGCGCATCCCGGGGGCGGGCACGAAAGCGGCCCGGATCCGCCGCCCTTCTTCCTCCCGGATGGGTATGTTCTGAAGGTTCGGGTCCTTGCTTGCAAGCCGGCCGGTGGCCGCTCCCGTCTGCACGTAGTGCGTATGGAGGCGGCCTGTCGTCTCGTTGACCTGCAGGGGCAGCGCGTCCACGTACGTCGACTTCAGCTTCGAAAGCTTGCGATGGGAAAGGATCTTCTCGGGAACCGGGTCCTGGGAAGCAAGGATTTCCAGCACGTCCTCGTCCGTTGAGAAGCCGGTCTTGGTTTTCTTCACCGGCGTGAGCTTGCGCCATGTGAAGAGGATCTCCTGGAGCTGCCGCGTGGAGTTGATGTTGAACTTCCGTCCGCACAACGTGTAGATCTCCGACTCCAGGCGTGCCAGGTCCTTTTCGATCTCCCGCCCGTACGCCTGCAGCTCGGTGGACATGACCCTGATGCCGGTCAGCTCCATCTCGGCGAGCACGACGAGGAGCGGCATCTCCACGCGGGAGAAAAGCGGCAGCAGCCCCGCCGCTTCAAGCTCGGGGGAAAAAAGGCGGTAGAGCCGAAATGTCAGGTCCGCGTCCTCTCCCGAGTAGTCGGTCACCTGCTGGATGGGAATGTCTTCCAGGGTCTGGCCTTTTCCGACCAGCTCCTCGTAGGGCAGCGTCCGATAGCCAAGCCGCTGCTCCGCAAGCCTGTCCAGGCCGTAGGCTCCCTGGTCGCTGTCGAGCATCCACGCGGCCACCATGGTATCGAAATGGACATTCGCGAGGGACACGCCCCAGCGGCGCATCACCTTGTAATCGTACTTGGCGTTCTGGCCCACCAGGCGAACCTTCGGATCCTGCAGCAGTCCTGCGATGAGCCGGCGCGCCTCTGCCTCCGGGATGCAGGCCGCGTCCTTTGCGCGCAGTGGCACGTAACACGCCCTCCCTTCCTCCACGCTGAGGGAGAAGCCCAGGGGAACCGCGCGCATTTCGTCGGTGCCGTCGGTCTCAACGTCGAAAGCGTACACCCCGGCCGCCTTGGCCCGCGCAATCCACGCCTCGAGCTCGGACGCCGCGGTCACAGTCGTATAGGTCCCGGGCGCGGTGCTCTTCATCACGACAGTGACCGCGGGCGTGGCGGGCGCGGCCCCCGGTGCCACGGGCTCCGCGGCAGCCCGCGCGCTACGGGGCGCGCCGGGGGTGGCGGCCCTCAGCTTACCCGACAGCTTGAGCAGGTCCGCGACAATGCTTTTCATCCCCTGGCGCTCGAAGAGCGGGATGGCCGCCTGCACGTCGAGCTCAGGGAGGGCCAGCTCTTCGGGCCGGGGGACGCCCGGCACGTCACGTCGCAGGGTGACCAGCTCACGGGAAAGAAAGGCGGATTCCTTCCCCTCTGAAAGCCTCTTCCGAAGGGACTCCGGGGAGATTTCCTGCAAGTGCGCATAGATCTCGCTGAGGTCCTTGTACGCGGCAAGGAGCTTCACCGCCGTCTTCTCCCCGATGCCCGGAACCCCGGGAATATTGTCCGAGGAGTCGCCGGTGAGCGCAAGGAAATCCACGATCTGCTCGGGGTAGACGCCGCGGGCCTCGAAAACCTTCTCCCTCGAGTATTCGATGATGTCAGACGCCCCCTTCTCCTGGGCCAGGAGACGCACGTTTCCCTGGATGAGCTGGAGGATGTCCTTGTCACCCGAGAAGATCCAGCAGGGCCTGCGCGAGACCCTGCAGCCCTCCGCCAGGGTGGCAATCACGTCGTCTGCTTCGAAGCCGTCAGCCCGCACGGAAGGAACGCCGAGGGCGGCAAGGATCTCCTCGATCACCGGCACCTGCGCATGGAGGTCCTCCGGCGCCTTCTGCCGCGTGGCCTTGTACGCGGGGAACCTCTCGTGGCGGAAAGTCGGGACGCGTGAGTCCATGGCCACGGCAAAGTACCCCGGCTCGCGCTCCCGCAGGATCTGGAGAAACGATCGGAAGAACGCGAAGACCGAGGAAGAGTTCTTCCCCTCGGGATTGCGCAGCGGCCGGTTCAGGAACGCGAAGTACCCGCGGTAGATGACGCTGTAGCCATCCACCAGGCAAAGAGCCTGGTTCGGATATGAGCCCAACACCGTATCAGGCATGGAGGAGGTAACTCATGCTGGGAATCTATTGCAGGGTTTCAACCGAACGTCAAGGAGAACAAGGCTACAGGTGTGCGGCCAGCTCCGGGGCGCCGAAGACATCCTCCTGCACGAGCAGGGTTGCACCGAGGGCGGCCGCATGCTCGTTGACCGTGCTGAAACGGAGCTCCATGTTCGTGCGAAACGCCGGCTCCAGGCGGCGGTTGATCGAGTCCTTCACCCCACGGCAGAAACTTTCCCCCGCCTTTGCCGAGTCGCCTCCAAGGATGACATGGTTGATATCGAACAGGCATATCATGTTCGCGATTCCGATGCCCAGGATGCCGCCGGCATCGTAGAGAACGCCAATTGCCGCGGGATCCTGCCGGGCGGCGGCTTCGTAGACGTCATGCGCAGAGATATGCTCGGAAGGAACTGGATCGGAAGCCGGCCCCTGCTTCCGCTTCCTTCGAAACTGTTCCGCCACGGCATGCTCCCCTGCGTACAGCTCCAGACAGCCCTGGTTGCCGCATTTGCATTTCGCGCCCTGGGGGTTGATGCTCGTGTGGCCGAGAAAACCCGCGTTCCCGAGGTTTCCCCGGAATATCTGCCCATCAATGAGGATTCCGGCCCCGATTCCCTGTCTCTGGGCAACGTAGATCAGATTGTTCGGGATCTCGGCTGGCCCGAGGTTCTTTTCAGCAAGCGCCATCAGGTTCACATCGTTGTCGATAAACACGGGCACCCCGATCGAGCTTCCGATGAGTCGGGAGAGCGGGACATTGTTCCAGTTCCTGAGGCGCTCGATGTTCAGGGAAATGCCGGTTCTCACGTCCACCACGCCGGGCAGCGCGACTCCGATGCCCAGCAGCTCGTCGGTGGTTCGCCCGTTCCTTCGCAGCATCTCACGGATATCCACGATCAGCCTGTCGACGATTTTCTCACTCTGGGAGCCGGGACCGTAGGTGCGCACCCTGCAGTCAATGATCGTCGAACCGAGATCGGTCATGACCATCTCCAGGCGGGGACACTCGAAGTCGATGCCGATGAGCACCTTCGTCGAGCCGTCGAGGGAGAGAACCACAGGGCGCCTTCCGCCGCGGGAGGACCCGTCAACGGTGCCCGTTTCGCGGATGATGCGCTCGCCCTTGTAGAGCTCGACGATCTTGTCGATTGTGGGCCTGCTGAGCCCGGTCTCACGCACGAGCTCGGGTCTGGTGACATGACCCCTGTTCCGCAGCAGCCTGATCACCTGGTACTGGTTGAGCTCGCTCTGCAGGTTGCCCCGTTTGATCATGGATGCAATTCTTCACCCGCCGAGCCGCTGGACTTCGATTCCGAGAACCTGTCCGACCTGGGTGAAGACATCCACAGAGTCGCCGTAGACCCCGTGAATGTGGTTGCACGGGAACACGGAAAGGAACTCGTCCGCACTGCAATCGATTCTGGCAAAGGCGATAGGCCATTCAGGCGTGACTGTCTGGCCAAGCCGGAGCGCCTTGTCACGGGGAAACTGCACGAGCTCACCCTTCAGCAGAGCCATCCAGTATGTGCCGTTTCGACGCGCGAGCCGCGCAAAGGTCATTTCTCCCGGTGCGGCAAAGTGATGCACCGATGGACCACCGGCCGGGTAATCGGCGACCTCAGGGTAGAACGTGACCAGCTTGAGGTTGTCCTCCGGGCGATCCGCCCTGCCGGCAAACCAGGTGGGGTGCATGCCGGAGTTCGAGAAATACCACACCTCATTTTCCAGGTCGTAATGGCGTACATCGGCAAAGAGCACCGGCTGCCCCCTCGTCACGTGCTTGAACAGTTGCATCGTGAGGGCCCCGTCCATGTCGGATTCAGTCGCTGCGACTATCGGCTCGTGCGGTCCATCCCAGTCATAGGGGTCGTTCAGGAAAGCTTCCGCCAGATCCATTGTGACGAAGCGCTCGGTCAGTTCGGGCTGCGCCTTCACCCCGAGGAAATCCAGGTGTCTCTCATCGATTATCCGCCTGAGCGCGTAGTAGGAGCGGATTGCCAGCTGCAGCTTCTCCGGCGAAAGAGCCTTGCCGTCGTACTTGATTGCGCCGACACGGGCCTCGAGCCACGTCTGGGCGTTCGTGACTTTCGCCTGCGGCACCTCCGAGGCATATGCGATGATGTCGGATTGTTCGTTGTACTCGATGTCCACGCCGAACATCTGCTGCCACTGGTCGAGGTTTGCAACCGCGGTGTACATGCCCAGCGGCCTTCCGCCGAAGGTGCCGAATGTCTGCCCGCGCAGCATGGAGACCGCACTGGCGGCCCGGATGAAGGACATCACCCGTTTCAACACCGATGGATCGTTGATGTCCCCCCACGCGCGGGCGTAGGAATGTCCCAGCTGATCCATGACGCCGGCAGCGGCGAGCATCCCGACCATTCCCGGCTCTGAGGGGTTCAGATTCGAAAAAAGGAGGATTGGCCGCTCCACGAGGCCCGCCGCGATGGCCGAGAGATGGGGGAAGCACCAAATGGCATAGTTGAACAGGACGACGTCAACTCCCGCTTCCGAGATGCGGCTGGCCTCTGCCCGTGCCGTGGCATTGCTCCAGATGATCTCGCGACCTTCTATTACCTCGACCTCGCCGGTGCCCTCGATGGCTTTCTTGACGCGCTGCTGGTAATCCCTGTTCGTGGGCAGAAGCTGTTCATGCTGGTATTTGCGGCCGTCAGAAAAAGTCAGCACCCCTACGCGGTATTTCCTCATGCTCCCCTCCGCCGTCGACGAGACAGATCTCCCTTGCAGGGGCAGACCGCGGGTGCGCGCCCAGATGCAGGCGAGCACCCGACGGAAATGCCCCCCAGGGGGTGAGCGCCTAGTCCTTATAATCTCTCGACCACACGTTCGGCATCGTGGCAACGTTCGCCGGGGTGAAGAGCCGGCCAGGAACGAGGTGCGTCCCTTGAACCTTCTGTCCTGCCAGCAATTCGGCAATGACGACGACCAGCGAATCGGCCTGTGCATAGGCCTCGTAGGAGGAGGCGATGTCGATGTATCCCTTGGCAAGCGAATCGAGAGCCTGCGGCTGCACGTCGCAGGTGAAGACCCACACGTGCCGGGGGTCTCCGGCGGCGCCAGCCTGTTGGCTTCCTTGAGCGCCTTGATCACGCCGTCGAATGCGAAGTCGCTCGCCGCGAAGATGACATTGGCATCGGGATGAGCAGCGAGGGCGTTTGCCGCGCCGGTGTAGAAGTTTTCAGGCTTCCAGTCCGTCGGGACCTGGGCCACGGTGGTCCACGCCTTCTTGCCCGCTTCCACCTGGTGCCATGCCTGGCTTCTGAGGACCGCATTCATGTCTCTCAGGTCGCCAAGGAGCTCGATTGCCTTTCCCTGGATGCCCTTCTGGGCCAGCAGGTCGGCAGCTGCATTCGCGACGGTCAAGCCCTGGGCATAGCTGTCTCCGCCGACGTGCGCGTCCGGCTGTACCGTGGAAGACTGCCGATCGAAGGTGATGAAGGGGATGCCTGCCTTGTGCGCCGCGTCGATCGAAGCGCCGATGGCCGCCGCATCTTCCGCGCGGGCAACGATGATGTCGACATGCTGGTTGATCAGGTCCTGGATGTTCGAAGCCTGGGTCGACGGATCCCCGTTTGCCACGTTAACGATCCATTTGAAGCTCACATTGTGCTGCTGGCCGTAGGTCTTTCCGTACTTTGCCAGCTCGTCCGTCCACGCCTGGATCTGGGAATGGATCTTTTCATTGTAGGAGAGACCAACGCGTATCTCCTTGACGCCGGTCGCGGCCTTGCCCGCTTCCGGCTGCCCGGCCGCGGCAACCTGCCCGCCGAAGAAGGCAAGGGCCACAAGGACAGCGCCGATCGTCAACAAAAACCTGAAGTTCCTCATCTTTCAATCCTCCTCGAGTCTGAAACGCGGAAGAGCGTGCGGCGCACCGCCGCCCTTCCTTCCAGGACCGTAAACCGCATCACCTCCTTCTCTCCCGGGCTGGCATCATTCCGGAATCAACCTCACTTTCCGGGCAACCGCGTTCTTGAGGGAATCCGCATACATGGCGATGAAGATGATTCCACCCCGCACCAGCGGGTACACGAACGGCGAGGCGCCGATGAAATTCAGACCGCTTTGAATGATCGTGAGGGTCAGCGCGCCAAGGGCGATCCCGGGCAGGATGGTCCCTTCACCCCCGAACAGGCTGACCCCCCCGATGACCAGAAGCGCGATGGCCGTAAACTCGTATCCCGAGCCGAGGGACGGGGAGATCGAGCCGACCTGGGACATGGTGAGCACGCCGCCGATGCTGGCCATCAATCCCGACAGGACAAAGGTCAGGAACGAGGTCCGGTCCACGGGAACTCCGACCTTCTGGGCGATCTCGCTCCCGTTTCCGATTGCCATGACATGCCTGCCGAAAACGCTCCGCGTATGGATGAGCTGATAGATGGCCAGGACGACCGCCGCGATGAAGATGTCGATGAAAATCGGGCCCGCACGAATGCTTGCGAAGTTGGCGAGGCCTTCCGGAATCGAAATAGTCAGGGAGTTGGTAATCTGAAGGGCCAGTCCCCGGAAAGTGAACAGGGTGCCGAGGGTCGTGATCAAAGGGTTGACTCTCAATATGACCACGATGAAACCGTTCACCGCCCCCAGGGCGGCCCCCAGAAGAAATATGATCAGGACGGCAGGCAGGGGGTGCACGTTCGCATGAGTCATGAGCATGACGCCGATCCCGGCCGACAGATAGGCAATCGAACCGATCGAGATGTCGATTTTGCCCGTCATCAGCACGAATGCGACTCCCGTCGCAAGGATCATGGTGGGGGCGGCGGCATGGAGGATGAAGATGCCGTTCTTGAGAGTGAAGAACTCGTGGCGGAGGACCGAAAAGAGGATGATCATCGCAACCAGAGTAATGATGAACCCGTAGGACAGGAGGAACGTCCCGGGATTTACCCGCCCTTTTGCCGCCATCACTCGACTCCTTCGGCTGTGACGCCAATGCCCGATGCGGTGGCCAGCAGCTCGCGCTTGCTCGCGTCGCCGGAGAGCTCTTTGACAATCCGACCGCGAACCATGACGAGGAACCGGTCCGCCAGGCTCATGATTTCATCCAGGTCGGATGACACGACGAGGACTGCCGCGCCGCTGTCGGCAAGATCGCCGATGATGGCGTGCAGCTCCGCCTTGGCCTCTACATCCAGGCCTCGTGTCGGTTCGTCCAGCAGGAAGATGTGCGGCTTTGTCTGGAGCCAGCGGCCGACGACCACCTTCTGCTGGTTTCCTCCGCTCAGCGTCGCGACCCTCTGTTCGATGGAGGTGCTCCTGATGTTCAGCTTCGTGACGTATTCCTGGGTGACTTTTTCCTCGCGCTTGCGGGCAACGAAGGGCCGCAGACGGGAGAGAAGGTTCCTGAGGTTTGCGAGGGACATGTTGTTGCGGATCGGCATGGGGAGGAGGAGCCCGTCGGTGCGTCGGTCTTCCGTCAGGAGCCCCACCATCTTCCTGGCGTTCACGGGATTCATCTCGATGATCTTCCCGCCCTGATGGAGTTGAATGCGACCGCCGGTGATCGGATCGAGACCCACGAGGGCGCGGAAGAGCTCCGTGCGCCCGGATCCCAGCAGTCCCCACAGGCCGACCACTTCGCCGACGCGCACGGAGAAGCTCACATTCTCCAGGAAACCCTCGCGCTGCAGGTTCTCCACGGTGAGAAGAACGTCCCCCGGCGCCTTCTTGTGCCGCTGGAAATAACCGACAACTTCCTGGGATCCGATCATCTTCTCCACGATTTCGTTTCGGGTCAAATCCGCGATCATGCTCTCGGCGACTTTCGCGCCGTTGCGCATGATGACGGCCCGTTCGCACACCGTGAAAACCTCATCGAGGAGATGCGTGATGTAGATGATGGCCGTGCCATGGGTCTTCATGATTCGAATGATCTCGAACAGGCGCTCCTTCTCCCGGGAGGTAAGGGACGAGGTGGGCTCATCGAAGATGACGATTCGTGAATTGCCCAGGAGCGTTCGGGCGATCTCCACGATCTGCTGGTCTCCCGGGCTCAGGTCGCGAACCTGCGTGCGCAGGTTGAACTCGAATCCCAGCCGGGACAGCGCATCCCTGCACAGCTTCTCCCCCGTTGCGTAGTCGATGAATCCATTGCGGCGGGGAAATGCCGTAATCAGCATGTTGTCCAGAATGCTCAAGGTCGGCATGAGCGCCAGCTCCTGATGGACGAAGGCGACTCCATGACGGGACGCGTCAGCGGGAGACCGGATCATCGATGGCTGGCCGTCGATGTAGATCTCACCGCTGTCGGCGGCAACGACGCCGCCCAGGGCATTCATGAGAGTGCTCTTTCCCGCGCCGTTGGCTCCAATAAGAGCGGTGGCCTCGCCGGCGAAAGCCTCGAAGGTGACTCCCTTCAGCGCGTCGACGCCGGGGAACCTTTTCCTGATGTCCACCATCCTCAAGGTCGGGTTGCTCAACGGATTTCTCCTACCGTCTGCGGAACAGGGAATCGATGGCGACGAAGGCGACAATGACGATTCCTTTCACCACGAGGGTCATGTAATAGGAGGCCTGCAGGAAGTTGAGGCTGTTGCTGATGAGCTTGATGAGAATGGTGCCGACAAGGGCCCCCAGCGCGGTTCCAGCCCCGCCATAGATGCTCACGCCGCCGAGGACGGCGGAGCTCACCACGTCCAGCACGACTCCTTCCGATCCAATGGTTCCGCCCGCGGTTCCCAGCCAGGCGGTTGTCACGATGGCCGCCAATCCGGCGATGAGTCCCGAGAACACATAGGAGCCGAAGAGAACCCGCTGGGCCGGGATCCCGGAAACCCGGGCCGCGCGGATGTTGGTGCCCACGGCAAACAGCCATCTGCCGTAGATGCTGCGGGTGAGGAAGAGCTGGACAATGACTGTCACGATGATGAAGGCCACGACCGGCAGGGGGAAGATCCAGATGTCCTGCATGATGAACGTGATGAAGCTTCGGGGGATGCCTGTCACGCTCACCGCATTCGTGATCCAGATCGAGGCCCCGCCGAACACCGCCATGGTGGAGAGGGTGACCACGAAGGGGATCATTTTCAGGTATGCCACTGCCGCTCCGTTCACGCATCCGCCCAGCGTGGCAACTCCGACCATGAGGAGGCTCGCGACCACCGGATTCCCACCCGCCTTCATGTACATGGCCCCGAGCACGGCACTGAAGGACATGAGCGAGGGAATAGAAAGATCGATGCCGCCCGTTATGAGGACCGCCGTCAGCCCGACCGCCATGAGCCCCAGGGCTGCGGACTGCATCAGGATGCTCACGAAGTTCTTGATCGAAAGGAAATAGGGGACAAAGAGGCTCAGGGCGACGAGGATGATGAAGAGGAGCCCTATCGGAATGAAGCGAAACACCTGGTGCCCGCCCGCAGGGCTCCCTGCCGGGAGCGCGCCGGGTACCAACGGCTCGCTGCGGGACCGCACGTCAGCATTCATCAGGACCTCCGCGATTCTCTGTTTCTGATTGCCCTCTCGTTGTAAGCCGGCTCGTTTTGTTTGTCAACAAGTTTTTAAAATCGGCTTTCAAATAAACGGGATTCTAGCTTTCCGCAAGCAGGCTCTTCGTGAAAGCGCATGCCGCGCGCGCCTCGTCATCGAGATGGCTGCCGGGCATCAGCTCGCGGTTGACCCTGATATCCCGGCCGACTTCCCCGCCGGGCATGAGGAAGGGCTCCATGACTACCCAGCCCGCATACTCGATCTTTTTCAGGGCGGCCGCGATCTCCTTCCACGGGATGTGCCCGCGGCCGGGAGGTTTGCGGTTGCTTTCGCCTGTATGGAGATGTCCAAGAAGATTTCCCGCGGTCGTTATCGCTTCCTCGAAGCTGTCTTCCTCTATGTTCATGTGATAGGTGTCGAGGAGGATCCTGAGGTTCGGGCTTCCGACTTCCTTCACGTAATCGACGGCCTCTTGGGCAGTATTCAACATGAACTGCTCGAAGCGATTCACGACCTCCACGTTGTAGACCAGCCTGAGGTCTTCCGCTTTTTTGATGGCTTCCTTCATGGCGCCTACGCTCCAACGGAGGGCCTCCTCCTTGGTCCCGTCCCGCCCCTCCAGCTTCGCCGGCCAGCAGGAATAGATGATGCCGGTGAGACGTTCTATGCCGCAGCTTGCCATTGCGTCCGCAATCCGTCCAAGGTGCGCAATCCCGGCCTTTCGTGTCGCAGCCCGCGATGAGGCGAGATCAGAGGAGGGAGGCAGTCCGATGCAGCAGCTCATGGGGACCCCTGTTTCCTCCGAGGCGGCCCGCAGCCTGCCTATCTGCTCGGGGCTCATGGTCCCGAGGGTCCCGGCGTTGATCTCCAGCACATCGAAACCAAGCTCCCTGACCCGCGCGAGATACGGCACGAAGTCGGCGTCCCAATCGTGAGTCCAGTACGCGTAGTAGATCCCTACCTTGTTGTTCATGGCGATCCTCCAGAAGTCTCGATGACACCGGCGACTCCAGTGCGTCGGCCTGAGCATGGTACTCCTGAGCTGTTCGGCCGTCCACGAGAATTATGCGAAGAGGGGAAGACTTCGGCTTATGTCGTGATGTCGACGAGACTCGGCGCAGCCTGGGCGAAGTGCGACGTGGCCCGCGGCCATGCCCGCAGGGAGGCAATCTCCAGGCGCAGGTCATCCATGCGCGCCCGCAGGAGGCCCCTGTTCCTTGCATTGTGCGCTATCACCTGATCTCCCATCTTCTCCAGCGTTGCCTTGAGCCGGGGCACGGTGTCCTCTGTCCGTGGATAGGCCGCCTGGTACAGGGTTTCAAGAGGCTCGATCACTTTCTTGAGGGCGAAAATGTCCGCGATGATGGATTTCTCCATCTCCACCTGCGCCAGGAGGCTTTCGGCGTCTCCGCTATTGATGGAGGATTCCTCCTGCTCCAGAAGAGTCAGGTAGCCCTGGAACTTCTGGCGCTGGCGCTGCAGCATCTCCCTGAGGCGCCGCAGCACCGCTGCTTTCTGCTCGGTGGTCGCGTTCTCTGTTGTCATGCTCATCTGTTGTCCCCTCCTCATCCAGCGATGTTCACCCCAGTCACCGTGCCGCCCTTCTCCTCGAGGCCCTTGCGGGTGGAAATTTCCGCCCAGGCCTCCCGGAGATCGGTGAGAAGCTTCTTCACAACCCCGACGGGCCCCGGGTCCTTTTTCAGGTTCGCCTCCATCAGCTGTCGGTTCATGAAGGCGTAGAGGCTGAAGAGGTTCCGGGCAAGCGTCCCTCCCTTGTCGAAGTCGAGGGACGCGGTCAGCTCCGAGAGGATGTCCTGCGCCGCAATGATGTGGTTGTTGATCGAATCGTAGCGCCGGTGCCCCTCGGAGAAGGCGTCCGCGGCGAGATTCAGGTGGCGGATGGCCCCGTCATAGAGCATCACGATCAGCCGGATCTGGCCGGCGGTCTTGATCTGGATTTCCTTGTATGTCTGCAGTGGATCGTTCGGGTTCACCGTCTTTCCCCCTTCTCTCACCTGGCATGCTCCATGAGCGTGGAGACCGGCACAATGTCGTAGCCGAGCAGAACGAGCTCGTTGATGATGATGTCCAGCTTCTGGAACAGGTAGTCGTCCCTGCGGCCGCCCACGATCCCGACCTGGATCGGGACGATGGAACCGGGCTTCTTCTGGGCAATGATCCGCTCCACGAGGCGGGAGGCGGGGAAATAGATGCCCTGCGCCTTGTTGAAGTCGCTTGCCGCCACCCAGTCGTAGGAATCGAGGTCCCGCCCCACGTAGGTGTAGTTCATCTGCGCGGCGGCGGAAATGATGTCTGAGTTCACGATGTAGTACGGCGCATGCCATACCAGGGAAAGCTCGCGCCCCGAGGCGGCGAAGTAGTCGTCTTCATTGCGCGCAAGACCCGCTTTGACAAAGTCCCGGTCCACGGCAAAGCGGGAGTCGGTCATGACGAAGTAGGTGGAAAAGAGGGAGCCCACCTCGTGGCCCGATTCCGCGATCTCCCGAACGGCATCCGGGTACCTGCGGATGAACTCCCCGTTCACGAAGAACGTGGACCGCAGCCGGTAGGCGGACAGCGTGTTGAGGATCCCAGTCAGCCCTTCCGCCGAATCGATGGCATTGAAGACGAGGCTGACCTCCCGGCGGTGGATCCTCGAGCCGTGGGTGAAGTTCGTGAAGCTCACCGGCTCGTCTTTGGCGGGGAAAGGCTCATACACGGTGGTCTCCGGAGGGAACAGGGGAACCGTTCCGTAGCCTTTCGCGTCGCGGATCATGACCAGGTTGGCGTAGCTGCCGCGCGTGGAGTCCTCCACGTAGACGCGAAAGTCATCCGTGGCGGCGCCGCGGGAATGCACGGCAAAACCACCCGCGGGCTGCCATGCGCCGGTCCCCTGGTCGAGGGCCACGTTCCTTCCCTTCAGGGACACCTCCACGGAATCCGTGTCACCGGCAAAGCCGTAGTCTCCCGGCTGCGACAGGGCGACAAGCGTGGCGGTCCCGGACGCCAGGGAGAGCCTCTCGATGAAATACGCGCCGGCAAGGAGCAGCTCGTCCTGGCTCAGCCACAGGACGTGGAGGGGCGCCGGGTGCGCCGCCCTCCCCTT
This sequence comes from uncultured Spirochaetota bacterium, assembly GCA_963753085.1. Taxonomy (GTDB): domain Bacteria; phylum Spirochaetota; class Spirochaetia; order SZUA-6; family Fen-1364; genus Fen-1364. The sequence goes on from CAVWBF010000014.1 coordinate 272,293, forward strand.
CTCCTTCCAGGCGGCATAATCGCGCCAGGAGACTCCGTCGGCCTCCATGATGGCCGCCTCGCTCTCATCAGGAGAGAGGATGATGTCCAGGATGCCGGTGTCCCCCGTCTGCTCGAATGTCCCGTAGCGCCCCTGGGCGTCCGTGGAAAGACGGAAGACGGCCGTACCCCGCACCCCGGCGCTGCGCGTCTCGCAGAGCATCGTAACGATGTTGCCGGAGGACCAGATGACCTTGCGCACCGTCGTGTCACGAGGGAGGTACAGGTAGGGAAGCGTCAGGGGAGTTCCATTGGCGTGGAAGTCATCCGTGGACAGGTAGTACAGGAAGATATTACGGCCTCCCTTGTCCAGGAGGAGGTTCTTCCCGTCCGGGGACACCCAGAAGGAATCGAAGTTTGAGTCGAAGTCGAACGGTATCTTCCCCGCGACTTTCCCGATCTTGAGAAAACCCGTGTAGAGGGCCCGGGTGAAAAGCTCACTCGGGTCGATGTCGTAGACGATGAGGCCAGAGATGTAGACAAGGCTGCGATCCCTGCTCCAGTGCACGTTGGCGATGGACCCGTCCCCGATCCTCCGGAGCCCCTCCGCAAGGACCCGGCCATCCTGCAGCTGGGAGAGAGAATAATAGTAGAGACTGGCTGCCTTGCTGTAGACAACGAAGCGCGAGTCCGGAGACCAGATTGCCGGCAGCCGCTCAAGGGAAAGCTCCACGTGGTCGGAGAGGACCGTCTGCTTTCCCGCGGTCACATCCAGGAGGGTCAGGTCACCATAGGCCGTGGAGGTTGCGCGGGTGTACAGGAGGTAGCGCCCGTCAGGGGAGGTCTCCATGGGAGCTATCCTGCCGGCCTGGATCTGGCTGCCCCCGACGAAGGAAGGAAAGATGGTAAGAGGCGCGATCCTGGTGAACCCCGGCTCGGAGCGAAACACGCCGTAGCGGTTCTGGATCTGGAGCACATCCTTGCCTTGGAGGAGGAGGACTTCCTCGGGGAACCAGGTGAGCTGTCGCATGCTCCGGGTGCGCGCGTCGGCGAGGAAAAGCGTGTTGAACGATCCGTAGTCCGGGTAGCGCGCCGTTGCGGTGAACAGGAGCCTGTTCTTCGCCGACAGGTCGAGGCCGGAGAAGCTGACCTGGGCGAAACAGGCTGACGCCGCTGAGAAGCATAGGAGGAGCAATGATTTCCTCAAGACCCGTACCTCTTCTTTTCCTGCCTATCTACAATATTCGGCAGGCGGCGGGTGAAAGCTTCAGCGAAATTGCGCGATCCCGCGCCTTTCTCCCGGTCGCGTTGCCTTGACCCCCCTTTGGCGCCGATGCTACAGTCGCAGTATGAAAATTCTCGTCACGGGAGGCGCGGGTTTCATCGGGTCCCACGTGGCGGACGCCTATCTCAAATCGGGTCATTCAGTCGCGATTGTGGATGACCTGGCCACCGGGAACATGGCAAACGTGCCCACGGGAGCGTCGTTCTACCTGATGGACATCGCCTCTCCCCTTCTTGAGAAGGTTTTCCAGATAGAAAAGCCTGATATCGTGAATCACCACGCGGCCCAGATGAGCGTGACCGTCTCCGCGCGTGATCCGGCTCTGGATGCGCGGGTAAACGGGCTCGGCCTGCTCAACGTCCTGGAAAACAGCCGCAAGGCAGGCGTGCGCAAGCTTATCTTCATCAGCTCCGGCGGGGCCATATACGGGGAAGCCGACGTGGAGCGGGTTGCGGAGGATCACCCCTCTGCCCCCGAGTCCCCGTACGCCATCCACAAGCTCCTTGGAGAGAACTACCTGCGCTTCTACCAGCACCAGCATCACCTTGCCTGGACCTCGCTCCGTTACGCCAATGTCTACGGCCCCCGCCAGAACGCGGCGGGAGAGGCCGGTGTCGTGGCCATTTTCATCACGAAAATGCTGAAGGGTGAGATCCCGACCATCAACGCGTATCCGGATGACCCCGAAGGCATGTCCCGGGACTATGTTTTCGTGGACGACGTGGCAAAAGCGAACCTCCTCGCGCTGGACAAGGGAGAGGGGGAGGCTTTCAACATCGGCACAGGGCGGCCCGTGAAGACGCGCGAGCTGCTTGCCTCTATCTGCTCGATCATGGGCAGGGAGCTGAAATACACGCGGGCCGGTCCCGGCCCGGCGACATTCGAAGGAGCTGTCTTGACAACACGAAGGCGGCCAGGATTCTCGGCTGGAAGCCGGACTCAGACCTCGACGCCGGGCTTTCCAGGACGATCGCTTTCTTTTCCTCGGCCCATGGCTGATTCCGCGCAGACCCAGATCGGCATCCTTGCCTGCCCCGGGGGGATGGCATTCGCGCAGAAGATCCTCGGCCACCTGGAAACCATCACGCGGGACAAGCTGGAGGAGCGCGTCAGCATCCTCGCGAAGTCCTACAACCTTCCCCGGGCGGAGATCATCCGCCAGATGAACCTGGCGGCCGACATCCAGCCCGCCTCAGGCGGGCTCGACGAGCCCATCGATGAGCAGCGCACGAACACCTACCTCGTCCCCGCCAAGTTCACCCGGTTCCCCAACGGGGAGTTCAAGACGGAGATCCTCACCTCCGTGCGCAGCACGGAGATCTACGTGGTGCAGGACGTCTCCAACCGCTACCCGCTCGAGTTCCAGAAAAGCGATGAGCCCCACGTGCTCTCCGTCAACGATCACCTCTTCTGCCTCCTCGTGACGGTGGATGCCGCTCTCCAGGCGGGAGCCACGGAGGTGACGGTGATCCTCCCGACTTTCCCCTATTCCCGGCAGCACAAGAAGAAAGGGCGGGAGAGCCTTTCAGCGGCGCGCGTCGGCCAGATGCTGGAGGCATTCGGCGTGAGCAGGATCATCACCCTGGATATCCATTCCAAGGAGATCGAGAACTGCTTCAACCACCTCCGCCTGGAGAACCTCCACGGCGCCTACCAGATCCTGAAGGTGCTGGCCTCCCTGACGGACCTGAAGGATGAGAACCTCGTCATCGTGGCTCCCGACACGGGAGCGGTGGACAGGAACAAGTTCTACGCCTCCATCCTCGGCAAGCCGCTGGGGATGCTCTACAAGGAGCGGGACTACTCCCGCGTCGCGCAGAGCGCGGAGAACGGAAACATCACCGACATGAAGCTCCTCGGCTCGGTTGCCGGGAAAACGGTGTTCATGAGCGACGACATGCTGGGCACGGGGGGCACCCTCATCAAGGCCATGCGCAAGCTGCGGGACTTCGGGGCGGAGAAGATCATCTCGGCGGTGAGCCTGCCGCTTTTCAGCGCCCTGTCGGTGGGCAGCTTCGACGCCGCGTGGCGGGAGGGGCTTTTCCACCGCATCATCGGGACGAACGCCGTCTACCACGATGAGTCCGTCCTGGGACGCGAGTGGTACGTGAGCGCGGATATCACTCAGCTGTTCGCGAGGATCATCTATCGGCTGCACTACAGGAGGAGCCTGAGCTCCCTTCTGGACGACAGGAGCGTGATCAAGGACCTTTTGAAGAGGTCCTGATGATCAGGTCCAGCTCCCGCTCCATGTCCGCAAGGAGCTCCTGGAGGGTGCGGAGGCGCAGCAGGTAATTCCCTCCCTCTTCGCAGGATGAGTCCCCCCGGGACTCATCCAGGAAAGCCGAGAGGTCATCGTCCTGCCCGAACTCGTAGCCGCAATGGGGGCAGTACTCGTAGGTCGCGTCGACGATTTTCCCGCAAAAAAGGCAGGTTTTCTGCTCCCCCATGCGCTCAAGTATAGTCGCGGCAGGATGCCTTTGCAATACGAACAGCTGTTTGTATCAGGATGCGCCGCGAGCGGCCGCCCGCACCGCATCAGGACGCGCCCCTCGCCTCCACGCGTCTGCACTCCCGGGCCAGGGAGTCGAAGCGCGCCTCGTTGTCCGCGCGCCGCGACTGGCCGAGCTTCCAGCAGCGCAGGAATGTGTCAGCGAAGAGCTTGTCCTCCCGGACGGCCCGCTCGATGCGGGGAAAGATCAGCTGGAAATGAAGCTCGAGGAGATGCTCGAGCAGGCAGGAGGCGATTGCGGATCGTATGTCCTCCGCCCGGTGCCGCCCCCACCGGGAGGCGAAGTCCCATGTCTCCTCGGGATAGGACGGGACGAACTGGGCGACGGAAACGACGGCCTGCCACAATTGTCCGCTCGTCGATTCGCTGACTGGGGTCTTCGCGAGAAGGGCGCCCGCGCGTGAAAGAGTCTCCTGGAGGTCAACGATGCTTTCGGGAGTCGGGTCCTCTGATCCGTGCATGCCTGGTGCTGCCTCTGCACCGGGCCTATACCGCGACTCCGGTTCCTCCGTTGCGGACGGGGCCGTTGTGGCGAGGGCTACGTCAGCTTCAGGATGTCGTTGATGGCGCCGAGCAGCTCCTCGATGTCGCTCATCTGGAGATCGCCCATATGCGCAATGCGGAAAGTCTGCTCCTTGAGCTTCCCGTAGCCGTTGGAAAGCGCCAGGTTGCGCTTGCCCAGCTCCTTGTTCAGATCCGCCACCGAGATCCCGCGGGTGTTCTTGATGCACGTGACAGTCCGCGATGCGAACTTCTCCTCGGGAAACAGCGCAAAGTGCTTTCGCGCCCATCCCTGGACGCAGCCCGCCATCTCCTCGTGCCTCTTGAACCGCGCATCGAAGCCTTCCTTCATGATGCGGTCCATCTGCAGGTCGAGGGCGAACATGTGAGAGATGCTCATGGTCGAGGGGTACTGGAAGTTCTTCTCGCGGATGAACTGGAGGAGCTGCAGGAGGTCGAAGTAGTAGCCCCGGTTCTTCACGCCCTGCGCCCGCTTTTCCGCTTTCGGGGAGAAGGTGGCCAGGGAAAGGCCCGGAGGGAGACCCAGACATTTCTGGCTGGAAGTGACCATGATGTCGATCCCGAGTGAATCCACGTCTATCTTCACGCCACCGAAGGATGAAACGGCATCGATGCACCACACGATATCCGGAAACTTTCGGAACACCGCGGCCACTTCCTCCAGGTGGTTCATGACGCCGGTGGACGTCTCGCTGTGCGTGAGGGTGGCGCAGTCGTACTTGCCGGTGGAAAGGTGCTCCTCCACGATCTCGGGGGTCAGGCCCTTCCCCCACTCAACCTCGTACTTGTCAGCCGGCACGCCGTTGCCCTGTGCAATCTCGAACCAGCGGTTCCCGAACGTGCCGACCGAGAACACGATTGCCCGGCGGGCGGTGCTGCACCTGATTGCCCCTTCCATAAGACCGCTTCCCGAGGAGGCCGAAAAGAGGATGGGATTGGAGGTGCGGGCGAGCTTCTGCACTTTCTCCGTGACGCGTTTCTGCAGGTCGCTGTAGTCCCCGCTCCGATGTCCGATCATGGGCGTGGCCATGGCCAAAAGCACGTCCGGATGCACCTCGGTGGGGCCGGGAATGAACAGCTTCTTGTGCGGCATTGGTACCTCTTCTCTTTCCTTGCGGCAGGAAGTTCGCATAATAATACAGGTGGTGCAAAAAGAGTCAAGACGGATATCGTGAAAAAATTCTCAATCTGACTCTGCTTGCTCCAGCTCCCGACGCGCGGGGGACGGGTATTCGCTGCCCGTGAAGATGCGAAACTGCTCCCACGCCTGGGCAAGCAGCATCTGCCGCCCGCGAATCACCCGACACCCTGCTGAAAGCGCACGCTTGAGGAAAACCGTGGTCTCGGGAACATACACCAGGTCGTAGGCAACCTCGTGCCCGGTGAAATGGTAGCCAGGCAGCGGATCGGCCTCAGGGCGCGGCGACATTCCCACGTTCGTCGCCTGGACGATCAGGTCACTGAACCCGCTCATGAGCCCGAGGCCCGATTCGTCAAGCGGCGCGGCCTGGACGTTGAAAGCCGCGGCAAGCTGCCGGGCCCGCTCGGCGGTACGATTGAGCACGAGGACCCGGGCGCCCCTCCCGACGAGCGCATAGACGATGGCCCGGGATGCTCCGCCCGCGCCGATCACTGTTGCGCCGAGCCCTCGGGGAATTCTCGCCGCCAAAGACCTCCACGAGCGGCGCAAGGAAGCCTGCCGCGTCGGTGTTGGTCCCGTCCCACGCCCCGGACGGTCCACGGTGCAGCGTATTGCAGGCGCCCGTGGCCGCGACCGACGGGTCCTTTTTGCCGAGGACCCGAAGGACCCTCTCCTTGTGCGGGATCGTGACGGACAACCCCCGGATGCCCAGGAGGTCGGCAACCCGGAGAAAGGGCTCGAGGTCATCGACAAGAAAGGGAAGATAGACGGCGTTGCGCTTGAGCGCGGCGAAGCCTGCGTTGTGGATCCGCGGCGAAAGGGAGTGCATGACCGGGTTTCCCATGACCCCGTAGACCTCCGTTTCCCCGCCGACGCCATGGTATCGATACAGCTCGTCCAGGGTCTGCGGGTCCACCTGGCCTGGAGCAGCGGAATCGCCGGGAGGAGAGGAATAGCAGAAGAGGGTTCCAAGCTTCGGCGCAAGGACGCGCGTCGGGAAGCCATAGTCCCCCATTCCAAGGAGGACCTTCCGAGGCTGCGGGAACCCCTGAAATGTCTCCAGGACACGCAGCAGGTCGGCGACGCCGCGGGGAGTGACGGCGGCCTTGGGGATCTCGGTCGGCCCGCGCGCAAGCCGGCCGAACCTCTCCAGCAGATCCTGGGGAACGCCGTTTCGGTCATGAAATGATCGAATGATTCCGACCTTCTTCTCCGCGAGCTGCCTGTCCAGTGAAGGAGCATCGAGGTCTTCCTCGAGGTCCACGAACGCAAACCCGCCGTTGGACAGCCTGTTGAGGAGCGCGATCCGTTCCCGCTCATCCCCGGCGAACCGGCCGCCCTCCCGCTGCCGCCGAACGGTGAGGATGACGGGAAGGTCTACCTTCCCCGGAAGCGCGGCCGCCTTCGCCGCTTCCTCGGGACGGAGGAAGTCCGCCCGAAGCTCGAGGAGGTCGATGTGCCGGCGGTACCGTGCAACAAACGCCAGGTCCTCCTCGAGGGTGGCGCCTGTCAGGCAGAGACAGATGCCGGAGGGCGTCTTCATGGCGCCCATCTTCAGAAATCGCTCCTGTACACGTAGATGTCGGAAAGCGCGTCGTTCGCGAAAACCATCCGGACCCGCAGGGGATATTTCCCGTCGTCCATGTCGAAATACAGCGAGTCTCCGTTCGCGATGAGCTGATGCCGGGATGTTCTCTGGATCACCTCGCGGGGCATACCCAGGGCAACGCCGAGCAGCGGTCGGGCGAACCTGCGGTCGCACCTCACCTGCCAGACCCTGTTGCGATACCAGAAGAGGTACAGGAAGTCAGGATAATAGAAGACGACGTCGTCCTGGTTCTCGTCCGGGCCGCGGAGAGAGAATACCTCCTGCGGTGCGCCGAGGGTTTCCAGCGCCGACTTCAGATCCAGCCCGATGTACTGCGTGGGATCGAAGTCCCCGGTGGCTGGCAGGTTCTGCGCGCTTCCCGCCCCCGGGGCAGCATCCTCCGGCCCGGCGGACAGCCTCACCAGGGCTCCGAGGAACAGGATGGATGCGACAAGAGCGCCGGTGAGCTTCATGGCAGGCACGAGGATAGAAGCTTTTTCGGCACGGAGCAAGCCGACGCGCCGCTGTTTTTTTTGAGGAAAACCGCTACAACTGGGTGCCATGATAGCCACCATTGTCAACGCCTGCGCCGTGCTCATCGGCTCCCTCTTCGGGCTCCTCCTGCGCTCGCGGATCAGGGATTCCTTCAAGTCCATCGTCCAGATCGGGGCGGGGGTCACGTCGCTCATCATCGGCATCAAGATGGCGCTCACGGGACAGAAGATCGTCTACCTTGCGCTGTCGCTCATCATCGGGGGGATCCTCGGCGAATGGTGGCGGATCGAGGACGGGATCCTCGCGCTCGGTGAGACGCTGAAGCGGACCTTTCGCCAGTCGGGCCCACCGCAGGTCCGGGAAAGCGCGGACGCCGGCCGGGAAGCAATGGCCGCGACCGGCAGCGAGTTCGGCTACGGCTTTCTCAACGCATCGGTGCTTTTCTGCGTGGGGGCGATGGCGCTCGTCGGGTCATTCAAGGCGGGTGCGGAGGGCAACTACGAGCTGATCTACACCAAGTCGGTGATGGACGGCTTCATGGCAATCGTCCTCACGGCCGCCATGGGAATCGGAGTCGGCTTCTCCGCGCTCACCGTCCTCCTCTACCAGGGGATCCTCACAATCGCCGCGGTCTGGGTGGCACCGCTCGTGAATGAGACGCTCCTGCAGGAGCTCACCGGCGTGGGCGGGGCGCTCGTCGTCATGATCGGGATCAATCTTCTTGGGATTGCAAGGCTGAAGACCGCGAACTTCCTCCCCGCGCTTCTCCTGATAGTCCTCTTCGTCGTGGGAGAAGGATGGGTGAAGGGGCTTCGCCTTTTCGGGTAGAGACCCAGGGACCTCAGCCCCACTTCAGGAGGCCCGGCAGGAATGGATGGACCAGCGCGCCGTGCGAAGGCAGGATCCTCACCGTGTAGCCCTGCCGTCCCGTCCTGTCGCAGACGATCTCCGCGCAGTACACCGCCAGGTCCTTCTCCGTGCCGCAGTGTCTCATGGGCAGGCGCCGCGGATTCATGATGTCCCCTTCCGAGGACAGGCTTCCGTAGTACAGCTCCACGCCCACCTCGTCGGGGGCCATGCCCGCAAGGTGGACCCTGGCCGTGAGGGAGACCTGCTCACCGATCTTGAGGATGGAGGCGGACGGCGAAGCCAGGCTGTCGATTCGAAGCTCATCCCAGTTGGCGCGAAGCTTGTCCCGGTAGGCGGCGATCTCGCGGCACAGGCCGCAGCTGTTTTTCGAGAACGCTTCGGCGCTCGCCACCGCCGGCGTGTAGAAGCGCTGCGTGTATTCCGCCAGCATGCGGTGCGTGCTGAACCCCTTGCCGACCTCGCGCATGGACGCCTTCATGCGGTGGATCCACTCACGGGGAAGACCGTCCATGCCCCGGGTGTAGAAGAGCGGGATGATCTCGCGTTCCAGCAGGTCGTAGAGCGCCTTGCCCTCCACCTCGTCCTGGAGCGCCTCGTCGGAGTACTCCTCCCCCCGCCCGACCGCCCAGCCGATCTGGGCCGAGTACGCCTCGTCCCACCAGCCGTCCAGGATGGAAACGTTCAGGGCCCCGTTCATGGCCGCCTTCATCCCGCTGGTGCCGCTGGCCTCCAGGGGCCGTCGAGGCGTGTTCAGCCAGACGTCGCTTCCCGACACGAGGTAGCGCGAGGTGGTCATGTCATAGTCCTCGAGGAAGATGACCCGGCTCGCAACGCGCGGATCGCTTGCGAAGTGGACTATCCTCTTGATGATTTCCTTCCCCGCCAGGTCATGCGGGTGCGCCTTGCCGGCAAAGATGAGCTGAATGGGCCGCTCGTTGTCCGTGAGGAGCCGGATGAGCCTTTCCGGGTCGGACAGGAGGAGGTCCGCGCGCTTGTAGGTGGCAAACCGCCTGGCAAAGCTGATGGTCAGCGTGTAGGGAGACAGGGCGTTGGCGCCGCTGGAAAGCTCCGAATTGCGCACTCCGCGCCGGATGAGCTGCTCCTGGAGCCTTCCCCGGGCAAACGCCACCATCCGCTCCCTGCGTCTCTCATGAGTCCGCCACAGCTCCTCGTCGGAGATCCTGTCGATCCTGTCCCAGATTTCCCGATTGGTCGGAGAGTCGAGGAACTCAGGACCGAAATACCGGTCCAGGAGGTCCACCACGTCGTGCGATATCCAGGAACGGGGATGAACTCCGTTCGTGATGTGAGAGATGGGGACCTCGTCCAGCGACAGGGAGGGCCATATGTGCCGCCACATGGCGCGGGAGACCCTCCCGTGCAGCCTGCTCACCGCGTTGTTGTAGGCGGAGAGGCGAAGCGCGAGCACGGTGAGGCAGAACTCCTCTCCATCGTTTCGGGGATCCTCCCGGCCGAGACCCAGGAAGTCCTTCCATGCGAGCCCCAGCTCCGCCGCGATGGCGCCGAAGTACTTCTCCATGAGCGACGGCGCAAAGCGCTCGTTGCCGGCGGGGACGGGAGTATGCGTGGTGAAGACGTTCGTCGCCCAGACCGGCTCCCAGGCCTCGTTGAAGGAGAGCTTCTTCTCCTTCATGAGAAGGCGGATCCTCTCGATCCCGAGGAAGGCGGAGTGGCCCTCGTTCATGTGCATGCAGGCCGCGGTGATGCCAAGGGCCCTGAGGGCCCTGATTCCCCCGATCCCGAGGAGGACCTCCTGCTGTATGCGCGTCTCCCTTTCCCCCCCGTACAGGGACGCGGTGATGAGGCGCAGGTGAGCCGGGTTGGCATCGATGTTGGTGTCAAGGAGGTACAGGGAGTTCTTCCCGACCTTCACCTCCCAGATCCACGCGGAGGCTTTCTCCGCTCCCATCTCCACGGAGACGGAGAGCGGGTTCCCCTTCCCGTCGCGGCACAGGGAGACCGGCATGTTGTACCAGTCGTTTTCCGGGTACGACTCCTGCTGAAAGCCGTCGGGATTCAGGTATTGCTGGAAATAACCCTGGCGATAGAGAAGCCCAACCCCCACCAGGGGGAGCCCGAGGTCCGAGGACGATTTCAGGTGATCGCCGGAGAGCATCCCCAGGCCGCCCGAGTACACGGGAAGCGCCACGTCAAGACCGTATTCCATGGAGAAATAAGCGATGGCCCGGTTGGCCGGGCCCTTGTACCAGCGTTCCGCGGCGTTGTATCTCTGGAACTTCGCGTACACGGCGTCCAGTGCGGCGAGGAATGAATCATCCGCGGCCGCCGCTTCCAGGCGGGCCTGCGACACGAGACCGAGCATGCGCACGGGATTCATCCGCGACGCGATCCACGCATCGTAGTCGAGGCGCATGAAAAGCATGATGGCCTCGTAGTTCCAGCTGATCCACAGATTGCGGGCCAGTTCTTCCAGGGCAAGCAGGCGGCCGGGGATGTTCGGCTTGATCGTGAAGGTGAGAAGGCCCACTGGTCGCTCCTTCATGATGCCAGGCGTCGAGGCCACGGCTTTCGGGCTCACAATGTAGTCGAAACTGACCCTGGTGTACAGTCAGCCGGAAGACGCAAACGAGACCCGCAGGTGTACACCACCATCGTTTCACGTTACATTCGAAAAAATGGGGATCTTCAAGTCCTACGACATTCGCGGCATCTACGGGAAGGACTGGGACGCCGCCACGGCGCACAGGATCGGTCTTCGGCTCCCCGCGCTTCTCGGGGCGCGGCGCATCGCCGTGGGACGGGACGCGCGCCTGTCCTCCGGGGAGATATTCGAGGAGCTTTCGCGCGGGATAACGGAAGCAGGATGCGATGTGGATGACATCGGGCTGTGCGACACGCCCGCCGTCTACTTTGCAACCGCTTTCTACCATATGGATGGAAGCGTGATGGTCACCGCCTCCCACAATCCCCCGGAGTACAACGGAATGAAGGTCTCGCGAAAGGAGGCGGTCCCGGTCGGGTTCGACACGGGTCTGGCGGATCTGGAGCGTTCCCTCCAGGGCGCGGATGATCGCAGGACAGGGGGCAGCACCGGCGTCATACGGCTCCTTGATATCCGAAAGGACTACCTGGACCACCTGGGGAAGTTCCGCTCTGAGCTGGACGGGCTCCGAGTAATCATCGATTGCTCCAACGGCATGGCGGGGATCTACCTGCGGGACGCGCTCGGCGACACCGGGGGTGACTTCCGCTTCATGTTCGAAGAGCCGGATGGCCGGTTTCCCAACCATCCGCCGAATCCGCTCGTAGAGGAGAACCTCGCCGACCTGAAGCGCGCGGTGGCTGACCAGGACGCCCGACTGGGAATCTGCTTCGACGGGGACGCCGACCGCGTGATGTTCGTCGATGAGAAAGGCAGCTTCATCTCCCCCGACCTGATCATCGGCCTCCTCGGCGACTATTATTTTCGCGAGCACCCCGACAGGCTTGCGGGCGGCTCGCGCGCGGTCACCTACGACGTTCGCAGCTCGCGCGCGGTCGTGGAGCACCTCCGAGAGCTGGGAGCCGACCCGAGGATCTGCAAGGTTGGCCATTCCCATGCGAAGAAGCTTCTTCGCGAGACCCAGGGGATCCTGGGTGGGGAGCTTGCGGGGCATTACTACTTCCGCGAGAACTATTTCTGCGATTCGGGAATGATCGCAGCCCTGATCGTGCTGGAAGTCCTTGCGCAGAGTAAACGTCCGTTCTCGGAGCTGCTCGCGGGCATTCGAAAGTACTTCTTCTCGGGGGAGATCAATTTCACCGTTTCAAACGGAGGGCAAATCCTCGAAAAAGTCCGGGCAGACTACACGGACGGGACGCTCACGGACCTGGATGGCATCAGGATAGACTTCCCCGAGTGGTGGTTCAACCTGCGCATCTCGAACACTGAGCCGCTTCTTCGGCTCGTTGTCGAAGCGACAACCCGAGACGCCTTGCAGGCGCGCACGCGGGAGCTTACAGACAGGATCAGGCGGTACGCAGCCGGCTGAACGCTCCGAGGGCGCGACCCTTCGCGCCTACATCGGCGGAATGACCAGCTGCCACCCCGGGAAAATGAGGTCCGGGTTCTGGATGAGCTTGCGGTTTCTGCGCCATATCCGGGGCCACTGGTACGGGTCGCCGTAGATGTCCTTGTACTCCGCGATACGCCACAGGCAGTCCCGTCTGTCGGGGATCAGGCGAACCGTGTAGACCCCCTTGACCGCGTATGACTTGTAGATCTCGATGTAGCGAAGCGCTTCGTCGAAGTAATCCTGCGCCTTCGCGTAATTTCCCGCGGTTTTTTCCTTCAGCCCGAGTGACCACAGCTGCCGGGCCTGGTTGAGAAGGTCTTCGACGCTTTCCTCCGCAAGCACCACGGTGGTATTCCCGCCCGGGATGACCATGGACTGGTCGCTGGGAGCAGCATTCTTCTTCTGATCTTCTTCCTTCTGCATCTGCTCGATTTCCTTCAGGAAATCTTCCTCGGTCCAGTTCTTCGGCTGGACCACGGTCCCGTCCTCCGTGACCACGGTGAGCCGTGAGGCGTCTTCGAGCGCCTTCATCACCTGCGCCTGCTTCTGCTCCGCCTTCTGCTTCTCGTCCGCCGTCTGGGCGTCCCGCGCGGCCTTGGCTATCCGCAATACTTCCTTTGCGGCTTCCAGCGCGGACCCGTAGCTCTCCTCCGCCTGGTCCAGCTTGTACTCCTGCTGAGCCTGGAGACCCTGGAGGTACAGGCTCGTCACCTTGTCCTTCTGCGCCGGGGCGTAGGAGTAGGCGTTCGTCGACTCCGCTTCCTTCATGGCCTGCTCCACGTTGTACTTCAGCGACTTCAGGGATCCGAGCCGGGTCTCCAGGCCATCCCGCAGGGCCGCCATCTCCCGCAGTGCCTGCCATGCCCGGGCGCGCGCCCCGGCGTAGTCTTTCTTTCCAAACAGGTCCTTTGCTTCGTCTATCCCGGCGGTGGAGCTCTGGAAGTCGTCCGGCATGTACTTGTCGGCTTCCATGTCCAGGAGCTTCTGCCGCAGCGCCGCCATCCGGGCGGCAAGATCGTCCGCGGACCTGGCCACCGAGTTGTCGAACGAGAGGTCCGCCTTCTCCTTTGACTGGGCAAGCTCGGTGTGCGCGGAGGCAGGGTCGCTGGTCCTCACGGCAAGGGCAGAGTCGAGGAGCCGCCGGGCGGCGTCGAAGGTGTCGGGGTCATAGTAGTCCGCGTCCACTTCGCGGGCCCGGGCAATTGCGTTCTGCGCCGCTGCCACCTCCTCATCCGTCACGGGAGCCACCGCCGCAGGAGTCGAAACCGCGGCAGTGATCGTAAAGGTGGCGGTAACGACCTCCGAGTCCTTGAAGTCCTTCTTGAAGGCGATTGCCTTGAGCGTCATGGTGGAGGAGATGGTGACGGGTCCCGAGTAGAGAGTGCCCGTGGTGGCGCTGGGCTCCGAGGAATCGGTCGTGTAGCGGACCTGGGCGCCGTCCGTGGAGGTCGCGATGGTCACGGTCTGCGATTCGGAATACGAGCCCTCCGCCGGACTGAAGGTCGGCGCCGCAACTGTGTTCTCAGGCGGTTTGGGTGTGGAAGGACAGGCGACAACGAGGATGGCAAACCCGATAACGACGCAAAGCCGCAGGGAACGGGACATTTTATGCCTCCCTCACGACAGCGCCTCCCTCCCGTGCAACGGGACGGGTCACCGTCGCGTAGACAGCAAGTGTAGCAGCGTGGCAACCGGGTTGTCAACTCGAGCAGGATGTGTGTAAACTACAGCTGATTGCTTTTTCCTCGGGAGGAGGCATCGCATGAGAAACAAGTTCATCATCACCGCCATGTTGTTTGTGTTCGCCGCGAGCGCCCTCTGGGCGCAATTCTGGAAAGACTACAGCGAAAAAGATCGCCAGACCCTGGCGCAGGCGTACTGGCTTGCCGGAAAGCAGTACCAGGCCGTGGGCAAGACGGACAAGGGAAAAGAGTTCCAGCATCTCGCGCGGACCATCGATCCCCAGCTTGATCCTTCGGCCATCTCTGACGAGGCCATGCCGTCTGCAGCGGAGCTGCTTGCGCGCGGAAGCGCAACCGCCATTGGTGCCGGCTCTGCGGAAATGCCTGTCCAGTCGCTGAACTCGTTCTTCCTGCGGTTTCTCGGGTCTCTCCTGGACAAGGATTCCACGGCGGCCTCAGGCTTCCTCGACGGCTCGATTTACCTTTCCAAGGTCCCCACCGAAATGACGCGCGAAGAGGTCCGGCCGACCCTGGACCAGTTCTTCTCCTCGGCGCCCCTTGACGGCAAGACGCCGTCGGACCTGTATGACCTGGGAAGCATCAACATCTCCCGCGTCTCGCCTGCCATGCAGCAGGCCTGGGGGAACGCCTACACGATGAGCGTCTCCGCAAACGCCGATTACTCGCAGTACCTTTCCTTCTGGGAGCCGAAACAGCAGTTCTTTGTCCACAGGGTTGCGGGAGACTGGTACATCTTCGCCATCGGGCAGAATCCTCCCCCTCTCTCGTGGAAGCCAAAGACGGCCGCACCGGTCGTGAGCGCGCCGCCTGCCGCGGCCGCGACGGACGCTGAGGCCAGCAAAGCGGTCACGGATGCGTTCACCGCGTGCCTTGGCGCTCTCCTCAAGAAGGACGCTGATGGGGCGCTTGCCGTCATGAGCGACAATGTCAGGTTCCTGCGGCTGCGCCAGACGGTGACGAAGGAAGAGCTGAAGACCTCCCTCGAGGGGTCGTTCGAGAACGCGGATGTTGGAGCCGCCGACGTCGGGGAGGCGGTGGACCTGGACAGCCTCTTCGTGGAGCGCGCGGAGAGCCCCGTTTCCGATGTGAGCGGCACCGTCTACAGCCTGAGCGTTCGCTCGAAAACGGACCTGTCCAAGGCACTTCCGTTCTGGACGGATTTCCAGCGCTACTACTTTGTGAACGACAACGGAGCCTGGAAGATATTCGCGCTCATGTAAACGCGGTCAATCGTCGCCGAAACCGGTCTTCCGCAAAAAAAAGCCGGTCCTCGAGGACCGGCTTTTTCATTTCCGGTGGAACTAGAAAATCGCCTTTTCTGTCTCCAGGTCGAAGAAGTGGATCTTGGCCAGGTCAGGGCGAAGGTTCGCTGTATCCCCGACGTGGAAGGTGAACCGCGGAGGAACCCGGGCGACGATCTGGTTGGCCGGGGTGCTCACCCACAGGTGGATCTCCGCTCCGAGGGGCTCGATCACCTCCACCTTGGTGGGGATGTTGTTTGAGTTGTCCGGCGCCTCCATGTACAGGAGGTCTTCCGGCCGTATCCCGAAGATCGCGTCCTTTCCCGTGTAGTTTCGCAGCGTCTCCGCCTGCTGCGGAAGGAGCTGCATCCGGAAGCTCCCCTCCTCCGCAAACAACCTTCCGTTCTCCGACTTCAGGCCCACCTTGATGAAGTTCATGGGAGGAGACCCGATGAATCCTGCAACGAACCGGTTCACCGGCGTGTTGTACAGGCCCAGCGGCGTGCCGATCTGCTGAATGATCCCGTCCTTGAGCACGACGATCCTGTCTCCCATGGTCATGGCTTCCACCTGGTCGTGGGTGACGTAGATCATGGTGGCTTGCAGCCTGTGATGGAGGGCCGAAAGCTCCGCCCTCATCTGGACCCTCAGCTTGGCATCCAGGTTGGACAACGGCTCGTCAAAGAGGAAGACCTTGGGCTTGCGCACGATGGCGCGACCCACCGCGACGCGCTGCCTCTGCCCGCCCGACAGGGCCTTGGGCTTTCGGTCCAGGAGCTCCTCGATGTCGAGGATCTGCGCCGCCTCGTGCACGCGGGAGTTGATCTCCGCCTTGGGGTACTTTCGAATCTTGAGACCGAACGCCATGTTGTCGTAGACCGTCATGTGCGGGTACAACGCGTAGTTCTGAAAAACCATCGCGATGTCCCGGTCCTTGGGGGCCACGTCGTTCATCATTTTGCCGTCGATGTACAGCTCTCCGGAGGATATCTCCTCCAGCCCAGCAACCATGCGCAGCGTGGTCGTTTTGCCGCACCCCGAAGGCCCGACGAGGACAACGAACTCCTTGTCGTTGATAGTGAGGTTGGCGCTGTCCACCGCCTTCACCCCTCCCTCGTACACCTTGGTAATGTTCCGCAACTCTACTGTCGCCATTGGCAACCTCCCCGGTTGATTATCTTATCGATTGAAATGATAAATGACCCCCGCCGGTATTGTCAATGAATATTTGGCCTGTTTGCGTGCTCGACCATCCTGATAGGGCGCCGAACAGGGCTCCAATCTACTTTTTCGCGCCCTTTGCCCAGTCTTCCAGTCTCTTCTCGAGGGTCTGATCCTCGGCACCCGATGCACTCTGGTGGATCCACGGCCGAATGACGCCGTCCCTGACCGCGAGCCAGTTGTTCGGCAGCGTCTCGGGGAACGTGAGAATGCTTTCCGACGGGATGTGACCAAGGAGGAATGGATATTTTTGGGGCAATTCCCGCTCATTGATGCTCTTGAGAGCAGAGAAGCCGTCAGTCACCCCGAACACGCCGATCCGGCGCGACTGATTGACCTCGAGAAGCGTCCGCTGGACGGCAGGATTGAAAAACCACTCCAGGAAGGCACGCGCGCCGGCCTTGTTGCGGGAAGACCGCAGAACGCCGGCGAACAGGACGTCCTCCCCGACGGGGACGGAGTTGCCCTGGGAGAGCCACCGGAAATCCAGGTCCCTGCGCTTTTCCTCCGGCAGGGCGAACAGGCTTGAAAAAGGGGCAAGCTCGAAGAGAATCTTCTTTTCCGCGAGGAGCTTGTACCACGGCTGAACGCGATTCTTCGTGGAGAACTCATCATCAGCCGCGGCTCCGCCGTTCACGTCGGCAAGCCACGCGCGCGTGAAATCCACGGTTCGGTTGAGCCCATCCTGGTCCCACGCCGGGAGGCCGTTCCTCCCGGGCCGAAACCGCGTCCCGAAGAGAAGGGCCTCGTCGTCCACGAAATCCTGGTTCCAGAAGGGGGAAAATCCCATTGTCGCAAAACCGCCGGTCTTGCGGACGGTATTGAAGGCCTGCGAGAGAGAGCGAAGAGTGTCGAGCGGCATGAACATGCTGGAGAGCTCGGCCTGCATGCTCGGCTTGTAGAACACGACCGCCGGAAGGTCAAAGGAGATCGGGACGAGGACCGGACGGTTGTCCCGGGAGCCCATGGCGATAAGGCCCGCGTAGAACCACGCGGGATCGATCCTCCCCGACTTCACGATGTCTCCCAGGGTATCGAAGCGGTCGAAAACCGCCGGACTGGCGAGCCATTCGCCGATCACGAGGTCGCCCTGGGTCCCGTCGAGCACCGACTGGAAGGGCGTCTCATGGTACGTCAGCTCAACCCTCACATCGGACTGCAGGGCATTGAAGCGATCCACATAGGCGGCCATCTCCGCCCGGTCCGTGATCAGGCGGATGCTCGACTCGGGGATCAGGCCACACCCGATGAGTGAAACGCACACCGCCGCAAGGGCAAGGACTGATCGACCGGCGCGCCCCAAGGTATTCATGTGCGGGAAACTGTAGGGACGCGGGGCGGCATTGTCAACACGCGTCGTCCTCTGCTACTCTGCGGCCGGGATTGCCCCCGTGATCGAGCCCCCGTATCTCACCTACTCTCGATATCTTCGCCAGCGTCACGGATGCACCGTCTACCGGGTTGCCGTTGATGCCGGATTCTCCTGCCCCAACCGCAGCGGAGGGCGATCTTCCCGCGGGTGCAGCTACTGCGCGGCGGATGGCTCTCGCGCGCCCTACCTGAACAGGGGTGGCGTTTCCGTGCCGTCGAGCTGCGGCCAGGAGGGCAGGGGAAGCCTTGCGTCCCAGGTCAGCGCGGGGATGGCCTTTCTCAAAAAGCGCTACGCCGCGCAGGGTTTCATCCTCTTCTTCCAGGCCTACTCGAACACGAACGCGCCCGTGGCGGAGCTCGCGCGCGTGTACGAGGAAGGACTCTCCCTTGCGTCTTTCCGCGGGCTGAACGTTGCCACGAGGCCGGACTGCCTGGACGAGGAAAAGGTGAAGCTCCTGGCCTCCTACCGCGAACGGGGGCTGGAAGTCTGGGTCGAGCTCGGGCTCCAGTCAGCCAGCGATGAGACCCTGCGGCGGATCAGGAGGGGCCACTCCCGCGAGGATTTCTCCCGCGCCTTCCGTCTGCTCAAGGGCCACGGCCTGAAAGTCGGCGTGCACCTTATCTTCGGCCTGCCGGGGGAGGGCTGGGCCGGCATCATGGAAACGGCGGCCTTCGTTGCCGGCCTGGGGGCGGACGGGGTGAAGATCCACAATCTGCTGATCACGAGGAACACGCTCCTTGCCCGCGAGCACGACATGGGTGAAGTGACGGCTCCCGGGCCCGAGCGCCACCTCGAGTACACGCTGGCGGCCATCGAGAGGCTGCCCGAGCACACGGTGATCATGCGCATAACGTGCGACGCCCTTCCGCGGGATATCGTGAGCCCGCGCACGTTCTGGTCAAAAGCGGATTTCACATCGCGCCTCGCGGCGGAGATGCGCGCGCGCGGTGCGCGGCAGGGACGCCTTTTTCCCGGCTCCGCGGTCCCTTGACCTCGCTCCGCCCATCCGCTACGATTTCATGGTGAACATAAAGGATGCAGAGATCTTCAAGATCGTCGAGCGCATCGGTGATCACTACCAGAACAACATCTCCAACCGGTTCATCCGCAAGATGCTCGTGTTCCTCGACCTCCCCCAGTCGGAATGGGACTGGCTGGACGGACTCACGACAAAGTCGGAGTACTACAAGAACCAGGGGTTCCAGTTCGAAGAGCTCTACGAGATGATCATCGCGGCAGCCCACTTCATCTACCAGGCCCGCACGAAGATGGTTCCCAACCTCAAGGCCATGATCTCGCAGGGCGCGGCGGATGCTGACAGGGTTCTTCGGGAGATGGCCGCGCAGAACTTCCCCCTCAACCTGGGGGTCCTGGCTGATCAGGTGAACGAGCTGTACATGAAGACGACGGGTCTCGACCGGGAAGCACACGAGAAGAAACGGCCCGTCTACGAGCGCATTCCCGAGCTCAAGGATATCGGCCGGTTCCTCGTCAACGCCTGAGTCGCGCGCGTCAGGCCCTTCCGCGGGAACGGCGCTAGAGCACTCTCTCTGCCGTGCGGAATATCAGATCGAACACCTCTTCAAGCTTCTCCAGGTCAAGCTGCGAAAATGCCACGCGCAGGCAGCGTTCGTTGACCGCGATGGTTCCCACACCCTCCTCCATGAGAAGCGCCTTGCGAAGCGTTTCGGCATCCCCCCGGTTGAGGCGGAAGCTCATGAAGTAGCCGGAATTGAAAGGCAACGCCTGAATCGCGCTGCTCGTGCGCCTGGAGAGGATGGCCTTGACCTTCTGGTAACGCGTGCGGAGAAGCGTGGCCGCCTGCTCCTTCTCCGCGCGACGGACGGGGCTCGCGATGGCGCGCAGGATGAGGTTCTGCGCGAGCACGCTGGAATTGGACACGGTGGAGCGAACGGCGCCCATGAGCTTGCTCGTCAGGGCGTCGTAGTGCTCCTTCGTCAATCCCTTTGCCCCGAAGCTGATGAACGCCGTGCGGAAGCCCCAGGTGAGATCCTCTTTCGTGGAACCGTCTACCTTTGCCGCCAGGACGTTTTCATGAAGGCCGCAGAGCTTCGCAAACAGCGACTGCGTGTAGATCTCGGGCTCGTAGAACAGGCCGAAGTACGCGTCGTCCGTCATGACCAGGCACCTCGCCCCGGAAGCCGCGACGTCCCGGATGGCGGAGACGACGCCCGCCGCCTCATCCCGAGAGAGCGAGTAACCCGTGGGGTTGTTGGGAAAGTTCAGGAGAAGGAGCACCTTTCCCTTTTCGGCCGCGGACCCCAGGGCCTGCCGCAGGCCCTCCACGTTGAACCCCCCGGCGCTCGAATAGAAAGGAAAGGTTCGAACGGCTGTCTCCCGGCGGGTCTCGAAAATCAGGGGATAGTTGTCCCAGAACAGGTCCGGAAGGACGAGCGTGTCCCCGGGACCGGCAAACAAGTCGGCAAGCGTGGAGATCCCCGCCGTCAGCCCCGGCACCACGAGGGGGAGGGAGAAAGGAGTGCTGCCGATGTCGGGGTTCTTTTCAATAATCTCCTTCTTCCACATTTCCCTGAGCTTCTCGATGCCCTGCGTCGGGGCATACGGAAAGATCTCCTCGGGATCGAGGCCGGGAATGAGCGACCGAATGGTCGGGAGGAAGACGGGCTTGCCTTCCTGGAGGGCCATCCCGATGGTAGCGTTTGCGCGCCGCGCGTGCTTCTTGGCCTCCGCGGATTGCGCCACGATCCCTCGGGGGAAGTACATCCTTTTTCCAAGGTCGGACAGGAGGGCCCCGACCACGCTGCCATCCAGGACTGCGTTCAACTCAGCTGCCAGAGGGTTCATGGACTGGTTATACGAGGGGGCGACCGCTGCTGTCAACGCGGCGGGCTTGTCAGCCATTCTCCCCATGCGGCGCCGGCACCTGACGGTTGACGCTCGGCGGAAAGAGCACTACATTTCTGTATCTTTTTGGACGTTAGAGCTACAAATCCGTAGGTTTTTTCCGGGGAGACACGATGGCAGGGGAAAGGAAGCGCCTGGTAGGAGTGGACGGGGGGCCTGGGGAGCTCTCCATGCTTTTCGAGATCAGCCAGATCCTCGATTCCAGCCTTGACCTGAGGACCGTGGTGGAGCCGGTCCTGGAGGCCATCACACGGTCCATGGGGATGAAGTTCGCCACCCTTACCCTGCTGAACAGGCAGACGGGAGAGATCGCAATAGAAGCCGCCTATGGACTGTCGGCCAGCCAGAAGCGCAAGGGGCGCTACAAGCTGGGCGAAGGCATTACCGGCAAGGTCATCGAGTCGGGCAGGGCCTCCATCGTGCCGAAGATCTCCGAGGAGCCGAAGTTTCTCGATCGAACGGGGGCGCGGCGCGCGCGCGACGGCGAGGACCTTTCGTTCATCTGCGTTCCCATCAAGATGGGCAGGGAGATCGTGGGTGCGCTGAGCGCGGACCGGCCCGTTGCCGCCCTCTCCTATCTCCAGGAGGAGGCGCGGATCCTCTCCATCATCGCCTCGCTGATCGCGCAGGCAGTGAAGCTGCGCCAGGCCGCGCAGGAGGAGCGGGAACGGCTGATGGAAGAGAACATTCGGCTGCAGGACGAGCTGAAGGACCGGTATCGGCCGTCGAACATCATCGGCAGCTCGAAGGCCATGCAGAGCGTATACCAGCTGATCGCGCAGGTTTCCGCCAGCGACACCACGGTGCTCCTGCGCGGGGAGAGCGGCACCGGCAAGGAGCTGGTGGCCCACGCCATCCATTACGCCAGCAGGCGGGCTCCTCGCCCCTTCGTCAAGGTGAACTGCGCGGCCCTGCCCGAGGGAGTCATCGAAAGCGAGCTTTTCGGGCATGAAAAAGGGGCGTTCACCGGCGCGGTGGCGGCCCGCAAGGGACGGTTCGAGCTGGCGCAGGGCGGGACGCTCTTTCTCGACGAGATCGGCGACCTGTCACCCGCCATGCAGATCAAGCTCCTGCGGGTCCTCCAGGAGCGGGAGTTCGAGCGCGTCGGGGGCACGACGACCATCAAGGCCGACGTGCGGATGATTGCCGCGACGAACAGGAACCTCGAAGAGCTCATCGAGACCGGGCAGTTCCGTCAGGACCTCTATTACCGCCTGAACGTGTTCCCCATCCACATCCCGCCGCTTCGGGAGCGCAGGACGGACATACTCCTCCTTGCCGATTACTTCGTGGAGCGCTACAGCAAGCAGAACCACAAGAACGTGCTTCGTATTTCGACTCCCGCCATTGACATGCTGATGGCGTACCACTGGCCCGGCAACGTGCGCGAGCTGGAGAACTGCATCGAGCGCGCGGTCCTTCTCAGCGAGGACGAGGTGATCCACGGGCACCACCTGCCGCCGTCCCTGCAGACAGCGGAATCCAGCGGGACCGTTCCCCGGGGCACGCTCGCCGCCGCCCTGGAGACGGTGGAGCGGGAGCTCCTCATGGAAGCCCTGAAATCCGCCCGGGGCAACATGGCCGGCGCGGCCGCAACCCTGGGGATCACGGAGCGCATCATGGGCCTCAGGGTGAGGAAGTACCAGATCACGCCCAAGCGATTTAAATCCCCGTAACGGTCATCTTTACGGTGGGGCCCCATGGCGGCAGGCATTTCGAAGAAATGCCGGTAGCCATGGGGAGAACGCAAGCGGCCGTTTGCCACTGCCTTGGCACACTATTTGCACCTTCTTCCTCATTCATCTTCGTCCCTGAGAGGAGGATTCGATGCAGTCCACGATAAACTCCGGCGACACAGCGTGGGTCCTGGCGTCCACGGCCCTGGTGCTGCTCATGACAGCCCCGGGGCTCGCACTTTTCTACGGCGGCCTCGTCAGGCGCAAGAATGTGCTGTCCACCATGATGCAGTCGTTCTTCATTCTCTGCCTCATCAGCATCCAGTGGATCCTGTGGGGCTACAGCATTGCCTTTGGCCCTGACGTTGGCCACTTGTTCGGAAACCTTTCCTGGTTCGGCCTCAACGGCGTGGGGCTGACACCGAACCCCGACTATGCGGCCACCATTCCCCATCAGCTCTACATGGTTTTCCAGATGATGTTCGCCGTCATTACGCCGGCGCTCATCACCGGCGCTTATGCGGAAAGGATCAAGTTCTCCACGTTCGTCGTTTTCACCCTCATATGGGCGACATTGGTGTACGACCCCATTGCCCACTGGGTCTGGGGCAAGGACGGATGGCTGCACAACCTCGGCGCTCTCGACTTCGCGGGAGGGACGGTCGTGCACATGTCATCGGGCTTCTCCGCCCTGGTTGTTGCGCTGGTCATGGGCCGGAGGACCGGCTACCCGCGCATTACCCCGGCGCCGCACAACATGACCTACACCCTGACCGGAGCCGCGCTTCTCTGGTTCGGCTGGTTCGGCTTCAACGCGGGAAGCGCCCTGGCCGCCAATGGGCTTGCCGTATCCGCGTTCATCAACACGAACACCGCAACAGCGGCAGCTGCAATCGGCTGGGTGATCATCGACTGGTTGCTCAACAAGAAGCCCACCGCGCTCGGCGCGGCAACCGGCGCCGTGGCGGGGCTCGTTGCCATCACCCCGGCCTCGGGCTTCGTGTCGCCCGTCTCCTCGATCTTCATCGGTCTCATCGTGGCGGTGGTGTGCTACATCGCTGTCGCGGTGGTGAAGCAGAAGCTCGCCTACGACGACTCCCTTGACGCCTTTGGCGTCCACGGGGTGGGCGGAACGGTCGGCGCCCTGACCACCGGGCTTTTCGCCGAGAAGGCCATCGGCGGCTCGGACGGCCTGTTCTTCGGCAACGCACACCAGTTCGTCGTGAATGCCATCGGCGCCGGAGCGACTCTCGTCTACGCCGTGGTGGTGACCTTCATCATCGCCAAGGTGCTGGACCTGCTCATGGGGCTGCGCGTGAAGGAGCAGGAAGAGGCCATCGGTCTGGACAACACGCAGCACAAGGAAAGCGCCTACACGCTCATCGATTAGGGAGGGAAAGCGATGAAACTCATCATAGCAATCATTCAGCCCCACAGGCTCGACGAGGTTCTCCAGCAGCTCGACAGCAAGGAGATCTATCTCAAGACGGTGACCAATGTCCTGGGCTGTGGACGGCAGAAGGGCGTCACCGAGGTCTATCGCGGGGTCAAGGAAGCCGGCAATCTCCTGAAAAAGGTGCGCCTGGAGATCGCCGTGAACGACAATTATGTGAAGCCGACCGTGGAGGCCATCGTGCAGGGAGCCCGCACGGGCAATATCGGGGACGGAAAGATCTTCGTCGTGCCCCTGGAGGATTGCATCCGCATCAGGAGCGGTGAGACGGGGAAAGTGGCAATCGGCTAACGGGGAGGCCGCGGAGGGAGAGGGATCCCCTTCCCTCTCCACCCGTCGGCGATCAGGCGAAGGAGTTGCCGGGCCGCCTCCCGGGGGCCTTCCGCCTCCTTCCCCGGAATGCCGAGGCGGGTCCGCAGCTGCCCCACGAAAACGCCGTGGTCGAAGAAGGCGGAAAAGAAGCGGGCAGCCAGGCCCTCGTGAAGCTCCCGGTACTGGGGTGGCCCGAAGATGTTGGCGAAGTACGTGTGCACGAGCCCCGTTGCCGTCGTGGTTCCCTTGCTCATGGATGTGCCTTCCCGGAACACTTTGATGGCCTCCCCGACGCTGTCGAACTTCTCCAGGACGGGATGATCGGCGTCCACCTCCTCGTAGTTGTTCGCGTAGAGGGCGCAGTCGAGCCTGACCCCGCGGATGATGCTCGCGTAGTCGGTGACGGGGAGAACGATCCGCGCATTTGTCTTGCTCGCGCTCATGATCATGGCACGGTCGATCTGCCCGAACGCGAAACCGGGGCTCAGGTCGTCCAGGCGGAGGAACGCCCCGATCTCCGTTCCGTAGGCGGTTACGCAGTCATTCTTCAGCTCCAGGGAGCCCATGTCGTCCGCGACGATCGCGAGGTCCCTGATCTCCGCCTCCGCCATTCCCCGCAGGGCCTCGATGGTCTCTGATTTTCCGGCCCCCGTGTCGCCCATCAGCAGCACGTTCGCCCCGCGGTCCCCCGTGAGCTGGATGGACAGAAGCGCGCCGTGGAAAGGGAGCCTCCCCTGCTTCATCTTGATTGCGTTGTGCAGGGTGAGGACCATTTTCTTCAGATAGCCGAAGTACCCGTATTCCCTGCGGTTGGGAACAGCAGCGACGAAGAGATGGTTGGCCGTGTCCTCGTGAAAGACAGTCGGCATCTCAGCGATCCCCGTCAGGCCGTCGCCCGGGTCCCCGAAGACATAGAGAGCGTCGGGGGCGCGGGTGAGATCCCGGTCATCGGCAATCTCGAAAAGGTTGCACAGGGCGAACCCGAGCTCGAAGAAGCTGTTGTGAAAATAGACGAGGATCAGGAGATCCCCGACGCGCGCGGGATAGCACAGCCAGTCTCCCGCGTTGATTTCGACCCGGCCCAGTGGATTCTCCTCCACGAGGATGAAGGACCCGGTCCTCTTGTTCATCGGGGGCTCGAGAATCAGGGGAGGATTGAGGAGGATCTGGCGGATGACCGCTACACCGCCGAGCTTTTCATACAGGCCCGCGGGCAGGGGGATCTGCTGCGGGAGAGCGATGGCGGAGATCTCCACGCCGGCGTGGAGCTGGCGGTAGATCCGGGGATGTATGCCCTGGATGTTCTCCTGGACGTCCCGGTAGACCCCTCGAACGAGATGGGAAAAGTTCTCCACCGTCTCGTTGAAGGTGCGGTACGGGCGCTTGTCCAGGACATCGCCCTCGGAATCGCAGACCGCGTATCTCTCGAAGCTCCTCCAGAAATTGTAGAGGTGCTCCACGAAATCAGCCAGGCTCCTGCGGTGCGCGGGGAAGGAAGCCGCTCCCGCGACGATGTTCGGCACGAGGACGAGGGGAATCTTGGTCAGGAAGGAAAGGGACTGGACAAGAATATCCAGGGAGGATTCCTGCTCTTGCCTCCCTTCCAGGAAAGCGAGCAAGGGAGAGTCGCGCCGGGCAAGGTCCCTCAGGCAGCGGCTGAGCACCTCGCGGAACAGGTCGCTTTCCAGAAGCTCGTCGGCAGTCTCACAGAAGCGGCGCCTCACCCGCATGATGACCTTCCTGTCGAGCACTGCAAAAGCGATATTTTCCACGATCCCTCCTGGCCCCGGAAACGGCATTCTATACCACCATGCGCGCGCGGGGGAACGGGAGGAGAACGAACGGGAGGAGAACGATTGACAGGGGGGCGAAAATTTCGTTTCGTAGGGGTTTCCACCGCAGGCCGAAGGGAGGCGCGATGCTGGAGCTGAGAAAAGGTGTGGACATCCTGTGCGAGGTGGGAGGAGTCCGCACCGCGGAGCAGGCCCGCGCGGTCTTCGAGAGGACCATGGACGAGTCGAGCCTCAGGAAGATCAGGAGGATCTCCAGCGCCGACACGCTCATCAGGATAGCAAACGCCGCTGCCATGAGCGCTCCCGATCGGGTTTTTATCATCAGCTCCTCCCCGGAGGATGCGGAGGAATGCCGCCGCATAAGCCTCGAGACCGGGGAGGAGTGTCCCCTGGCGATGAAGGACCACACGCTGCACTTCGACCTCCCCGAGGACCAGGGCCGCATGGTTGACCAGACCTTCTACATCGCCAACGAGGGCGAGGAAGTCAGCGTCCTGGCCAAGAAGATGCTCCGCGCGGAAGCCCTGGACTATATCCGATCCACCATGGTCGGGATCATGAAGGGCAAGACCATGCTCGTGGGGTTCTACAGCCGCGGGCCTATCGGGGCGCAGGCTTCCATTCCCGCTCTCATGATCTCCAGCTCCGCCTACGTGCTGCACAGCGCCAACATCCTCTATCGGAACGCGTTCGAAGATTTCGATGCCGAGGTGCGGAGGGCGGGAGTCTTCTTCACCAACCTCCACAGCCAGGGCAGCGGCAGGTCGGAGGACATCCCCAAGGCGCGGATCTTCATGGACAGGAGCTGGTTCACCACGTTCAGCATGTACTGCTCCTACGCGGGAAACACGCTCATGCTCAAGAAAGGGAACCACCGCTTCGCGGTGGACCTGTGCACGTATTATCGCCGGGAGAAGGAGCTTTCCGAGCACATGTTCATCACCGGGATGACAGGCCCGGGCGGACGGAAGACCTTCTTTGCCGGAGCAGCCCCGTCGGGCTGCGGGAAGACCACGACGGCAATGGTGGGAAGTGATTACGTCGGCGACGACCTTGCCCAGCTGTGGCTCGACGGCAACGGCATCCTGCGCGCCGTGAATCCCGAGATAGGAATCTTCGGCATCGTCGAGGACCTGAACAAGGAGGGCGACCCCTACCTCTACAAATGCCTGCGCGAGCCGGGGACCGAGGTGATCTGGTCCAATGTTCTCGTGGACTACCACAGCATCCCCCATTGGTCGGGAAGCGGAGAGCCGCTCCCGGAGAAAGGCCGCAACTTCCAGGGAGAGTGGTGGCCCGGAAAGACAGATCAGAAGGGGAAGCCCGTTCCCCTTTCCAACCCGAACGCCCGCGTCACCCTCACGAACGATGCCATCGGGAACTTCAGCCGGCAGGCAGCCTGGGATCCGGCGGGAGTGCCCATCAAGGTGATCACGTACAGCGGGAGGGACAGCGACACCATGCCTCCGGTCTGGGTGGCGAAAAACCCCGACCATGGCGTCGTGATCGGAGCCTCCATCCTCTCTGCCGCAACGGCCACCGAGGTAGGCGCAAAGGGGGTGAACAGGCAGCCGTGGGCAAACTCCCCCTTCATTCCCTGCCCGCTCGGGGACTACATGGAAGCGCAGTTCCAGTTCTTCAACTCGAAAAAGTTCTCCCGCGGGGGACGGCCCCTCATTGCAGGGCTCAATTACTTCCTCGTGGATTGCGCCCGGGGAGGGGACCTGAACAAGCTCCTCGGAGAGAAGCGCGATGTGCGTGCGTGGCTCTCGTGGCTCGAAAGGTACGCGCACGGGGAGGTCGGGGCCATTGAAACGCCCATCGGGTTCATCCCTCGCTACGAGGACCTTGCCGCGATATTCGACCAGACGACAGGCAAGAAATACGAGCGGGATCTCTACACGAAGCAGTTCTCCTTCTACATTGAGAACATTCTGGCTCGCATAGGCCTCCAGGAGGAGGCTTACCGTCGGGACGCTCGGATGCCGCCCCGGCTTTTCGAGGTCTACGAGGAGCAAAGGCGAGGGCTGGAGGCCCTGAAAAGGGCCCACGGACCCATCGTCCCACCGGACAAGCTGTGACCGAAGCGCTCCGAGGACATTTCCCGGCGGCCCGCGATCTGGCCATCGGCCACTACAAGAGCTTCGCCACGATGATGAAGCTCGAAATCACGGTTCTCGATTCGCAGGACTCCGGGGCGGAATAGGCAATATTGCGACAAGTCCGCAATTCCTGTTAAATGGAATGCGGTGGAGCAGGTTTCAAACGAAATCAGGGTCCGATACACCGATGCCGCGGTCAACGCCATCATCGAGGGCATCGGTGAAGACACCCGCCCCCTCGGCCGCCATTTCAGCCAGAACGAGGACTTCTTCCTCCAGCTGGAGGGCGAGTACTCCGTCCCGCACATCCCGATCCACCACGACGTGCGCGTCCCCCGTCCGAGCCAGGAATATCTCTCCATCCTCATGGGGGTGGTGGAACAGATTGCGCGCCTTGCCCCGCAGGTCCTGAAAGGCCTGACATACTTTTTCGACCCCGCTGAGATCCTGCGGCCGTGTTTTTTCCAGGTCTTCCGCATCGAGGAGCGCTGGTACCTCTATCTCCTCAGGGTCGACCTCGTGATGAGGGCGGCAGAGAGCACCGTGCGGGAGCGGGGCACAAACGACACGACGCCATGGTACACCTCCCGGAGGCTGTTCCTGGAGGACACGGTCATCCCCCTCGCGGAGGTTGTCCGGGAGAACGGGAAGGTGATGTCCTTCCGGGTGAACGAGACGATCTCGCAGACCTGGATCGGGGAGCAGGGCCGAGGCTACTTCGTGCAGGGGATCTGGATGGATACCGACCTGACCAAGTTCTTCACCCGCCTCTTTCTGCCCCGGAACAAGAGGACCTATCCCTACTATCCGTACCTGTGCAAGTACAAGACTGTCTGCCAGGCCTTGATCAGTCTTTCCCCGCAGGGCCGCGCAAGCGCCATTCCCTGGCTCCATCGCGCTCTTGTGTTCCTGGCCCCCTACCTCGATCAGATCCAGGAAGAAATGAAAAATACTCCCTTTTCGGAGGAGGTTCCGTTCTTCCAGGCGCTCAAGGCCAAGGTGCCCGCGGACTGGTACGAGGCGTGGAGCAGCCTCCGCGTGGAGGCCTATCTGAACGCGGCGGACATGAGGGAGTATACAATTGAAGACTGACCCGGCCGGCTTCAGCGGCATGAAGGTCACAGTCATGGGGCTCGGCCTGAACGGCGGGGGGGTGGCGTCCGCCCGCTGGCTCGCGCGCCACGGGGCCAGAGTCACGGTGACGGACCTGCGTTCGGCGGACCTTCTTGTCGAATCGATGGAACGCCTGGCCGAGCTGCCCGTGCGGTATGTCCTCGGAAAACACGATGAGGAGGATTTCACTGGCGCGGACCTCGTCATCAAGAACCCCGCGGTTCCCCCATCCTCCCCGTTCCTGCAGGCGGCCCGCGCGCGCGGAGTCCGCATAGAGACAGACCTCTCGATCTTCCTGTCCGTGGCCAGGAACCCGCTCATCGGGGTCACCGGCTCCAAGGGCAAGTCCACGACGGCTTCGGCAATCGCCTGGTGCCTGGGGCGCGTGGACCCGGGAACGATCCTCGCAGGCAATATCACGGTGTCTCCCCTGGACTTCATGGACGAAATGGACCCGGGAAGCCCGGTGGTGCTGGAGCTTTCCTCCTGGCAGCTGGGGGACCTGCGCGGCCGCGGGATCCTCGCTCCCCTGATCTCAGCGTTCACGGTGATCCTCCCCGACCACCTGGACCGCTACTCGGGAATGGGTGACTACATCGCGGACAAGAAAGTCCTGTTCCAGGGACAGGAAAAGGACCAGAAGGCGGTGTTCAACCTCGATGATCCCTGGCAGCGGGAGTTCCACCGGGAATCAAGGGCGCAGCCGTTCTTCTTCTCCGGGCATGACCTGCCTGACGGGCTTCGAGGCGCGTGGCTGGAAAAGGGAAACGGAATGGCGCGGCTCTCTCCGTCGGGCGACGAAGAGAAGCTGATCTTTTCAGACATGCTTCTGACGGGCGCGCACAACGCGCTCAACCTCCTCTGCGCCGGGCTTGTCCTGCGGATATACGGGGTCAAGGCCGAGGTGGTCCGCAAGGCCCTCGCTGAGTTCCCGGGGGTCGAGCACAGGCTGGAAATGTTCCGCGAGTGGAAGCGACTGCGCTTCTTCAATGATTCCGCTGCGACCATCCCGCAGGCTGCCGTGCAGGCGGTCAAGTCAGTAGAGCCGCCCGTCGTCCTGATCATGGGCGGAACCGACAAAAACCTCGATTTCTCCCCCTTCGCGGAGGTGGCCAGGCTGCCGCGCGCCATAGTCCTCCTGGAAGGAAGCGCCACGCAGAAGATCAGGTCCCTCCTGGATCGGGAAGGGGTGGCCTGCGAAGGACCGTTCGGGGACCTTCCCGGCGCCGTGGATGCGGCTATCACGCTGGCAGGCGGCGGTGCCGAGCCCGGGACGGTCCTCTTCTCCCCAGGCTGCACATCCTTCGGGATGTTTCGAAACGAGTTCGACCGGGGAGCCAGGTTCAAACAGGTCGTGCTGGACAAGACCTCGAGTGAGTAGCGGCCGGGCCGCGGAGGCCGGACGAGCCTAGTAGTTTTCCGCCAGGAGCTCGTAGAAGCTCTGGGGATGCTTGCACGCGGGGCATTCCTTCGGCGGCTCCGGGCCCTCGAAGATGTACCCGCAGTTGATGCAATGCCACTTTACCGTGGATTTCTTCTTGAACACTTCTCCGCTGGCCACATTATCGAGCAGCCTGCGGTAGCGTCCATCGTGGAACTTTTCCGCCTTGGCGATCTGGTCGAATGATCTGGCAACCTCCGGGAATCCCTCTTCCCGCGCGGTCTTTCCGAATGCCGGGTAGAGCGTGCTCCACTCCTCCAGCTCCCCGGCAGCCGCCGCTTCGAGGTTCATCTTCGTGTCCTTGATGGCCCCTGAGGGGTACATTGCGGTGATCTCGAGGCCGCCGCCCTCAAGATGGGAGAAAAACACCTTGGCGTGCTCCTTTTCGTTCTCCGCGGTCTCCATGAAGATGTTTGCGATCTGCTGGAAACCCTGCGCTCGGGCCGCCCCGGCAAAGTAGGTGTAACGGTTTCTCGCCTGCGACTCACCTGCAAAGGCCTTCAGAAGGTTCTGCTCGGTTTTCGTCCCCTTGATGGAATTCGCCATGTCGTTTTCCTCCATAAAAAGCAGGCTGCTGGGCCCCGAGGGCCGCGAAAATCCACCGACCACTGTGACGGCGCGCGCTCAGGACGGGCGCGGCTTGACTTTGCTTGAACCTTCGGGGTATTGATTAGCCTATCACAAGTTTCGGCAGCATGCAATCCAGGCAATCCAATCGTAGAGAAAGGGGCAGCGGAATATGAGCGCAGCGAAGTTCGTGTACCTGTTCGGCGGCGGTCGGGCGGACGGCAATGAGAAGATGAAGAACCTCCTGGGCGGAAAAGGAGCCAACCTTGCGGAAATGGCCGGCCATCCCGACCTGAGGCTTCCCGTCCCTGCCGGCTTCACGATCACCACCGAGGTGTGCACGCACTTCTTTCAGAACAAGGGCAAGTACCCGGCGGGACTCGACCAGCAGGTGGCCAACGGCCTGGCTCACATCGAGAAGATCATGAGCCACACGTTCGGAGATCCGGCGAATCCCCTCCTGGTGTCCGTGCGCTCGGGCGCGCGCAAGTCGATGCCCGGCATGATGGAGACCGTCCTGAACGTCGGCCTGAATGAGAAGACCGCGGAAGGGATCATCAAGGCCACCGGCAACCCGCGCTTCGTCTACGACGCCTACCGCCGCCTCATCCAGATGTACTCCGATGTCGTCATGGAGAAAGCAGAAGGGATCGAGCCCGCGGAGGGAATGGGGATCCGCCAGCAGCTGGAACGGGAGCTGGATAAGGTCAAGCGTGCCAAGGGAGTGAAGCAGGACACGGACCTGAGCGCGGAGGATCTGAAGAGCCTCATCAGGGTGTACAAGGCGAAGGTGCGGGAAGTGCTCGGCAAGGATTTCCCCGAAGACGCCAAGGAGCAGCTTTGGGGAGGAATCCGGGCGGTCTTCCAGAGCTGGAACGGCAAGCGGGCCATCTCCTACAGGCGCATCGAGGGGATCCCCGACGAGTGGGGAACCGCGGTCACGGTCCAGTCCATGGTTTTCGGGAACATGGGAGACGACTCCGGCACGGGGGTTGCTTTCACGCGGAATCCGGCAACGGGAGAGAACGTCTTCTACGGCGAGTGGCTGCCCAACGCCCAGGGAGAAGACGTGGTTGCGGGAATCCGCACCCCCTACCCCATCAACGAAGCCGGCAAGACCGAGCACACGGCCAGCCTGCCCTCCCTGGAAAAACAGTTTGCAAGGATCTACGGGGAGCTGCACGCCATTGAGCTCCGCCTGGAAAAGCACTACCACGACATGCTGGACCTGGAGTTCACCATCGAGAAGGGCAAGCTCTGGATGCTGCAGTGCAGGGTGGGAAAGAGAAACGGTCCTGCCGCCGTCCGCATGGCGGTGGAAATGGTCAAAGAGAAGCTGTGCGCTCCCGAAGAGGCCGTGACGCGCATCACCCCGGCCCAGCTGGACGAGCTTCTCCACCCCATCATCGACCCGGCCAAGGAAGCAAGAGCGACCATCCTGGCAAAAGGCCTTCCCGCCGGCCCCGGTGGCGCCGTTGGCCAGATCGTTCTCACGGCAAATGACGCGGTTGCGCAGGCGAAGCTCGGGAAGAAGGTCATCCTGGTCCGGGAAGAGACCAACCCTGAGGACGTGGAAGGCATGCGCGCGGCGGAGGGAATCCTCACGGCGCGCGGAGGCATGACCTCGCACGCGGCCCTCGTTGCGCGCGGCTGGGGAAAGTGCTGCATCGTCGGCGCCGCGGAAATCAAGGTTGAAATGGACAAGCGGCAGGTCACCGCCAGGGGGACCGTGCTGCACGAGGGGGACTGGCTCTCCCTGAACGGGTCCAAGGGAAACGTGTACCAGGGAGCCCTCTCCCTGATCAAGGCGGCCGGGGAAAACCCCAACTTCGTCGCCTTCATGACGATGTGCGACAAGGTGAAGAAGCTGGGCGTGCGCACGAACGCGGACAACCCGCAGGACGCCAGGAGGGCGCGCGAGTTCGGGGCCGAGGGAATAGGGCTTTTCCGCTTCGAGCACATGTTCTACGGCGAAGGGTCTGACAAGCCGCTGTTCCTCCTGCGCCGCATGATCGTATCCAAGACGGAAGCGGAGAGGCGCAGGGCCCTGGAAGAGCTTTTCCCCTTCATGAAGGAAGACGTGAAGAAGACCATGGAAGTCATGGACGGGCTGCCGGTGACCTTCCGGTTCCTCGATCCCCCGCTTCACGAGTTCGTTCCAAACCGCACCGATGAGCGCCAGAAGCTCGCAGCGGACCTCGGGATCAGCGCGGAGGAGTTCAACAACCGGGCGGACAACCTCCATGAATCAAACCCCATGATGGGCCACCGCGGCGTCCGCCTTGGAATCTCCTACCCCGAGATGACCGAGGTCCAGACCCAGGCCATCCTGGAAGCGGCGGCGGAGCTCAACCAGGCAGGCAGGAACGCGAAGCCTGAGATCATGATCCCAGTCACCTCGGTGATGACCGAAATCGTGGACCAGAAGAAGCTCATCGAGAGGGTGTACGAGAAGGTCATCGCCAAGTTCGGCCTGCCCAAGTCGAAGCTGCC
This sequence comes from uncultured Spirochaetota bacterium, assembly GCA_963753085.1. Lineage (GTDB taxonomy): Bacteria > Spirochaetota > Spirochaetia > SZUA-6 > Fen-1364 > Fen-1364. The sequence goes on from CAVWBF010000014.1 coordinate 306,094, forward strand.
GCTGATCGTCGGCACGATGATCGAGATCCCCCGGGCATGCGTTACAGCGGACAAGTTCGCCAGCGTGTGCGAGTTCTTTTCCTTCGGCACGAACGATCTGACCCAGATGGGATTCGGCTTCTCCCGGGATGACATCGGCAGCTTCGTTCCCAAGTACCTGGAAAAGAAGATCCTCCCCGCGGACCCGTTCCAGACCCTGGACCAGGAAGGGATCGGAGAGCTCATCAGGATGGGCATCACGAAGGGCCGTTCCGTGAAGCCGACCTTGAAAATCGGAATCTGCGGCGAGCACGGCGGAGACCCGGAGTCCGTGAAGTTCTGCCACAAGGTCGGCATGAACTATGTCTCCTGCTCGCCGTACCGCGTTCCGCTGGCCAAGCTCGCTGCAGCGCAGGAGGCTGTGGCAGACGATCAGAAAAAGCCGGCTGCAAGGCCTGCTGCCGTGAAGAAAGCCTCCGTGAAGAAGGCCCCCGCGAAGAAGGCGCCAGCGCGGAAAGCAGCAGCAAAGAAGCCTGCGACGGCCAGGAAGACCGCTGCAAAGAGACCGACAGCAAAGAAGGCGCCGGCAAAGAAGGCAAAGAAAAGGTAATTCCTTCACTTGGACATCCGCCCCGCGTCTTTTGCCGTAGAGTTCAAAGATGCGGGGCTTTTTATTTCAGCGGGTTCTGATATATTGCCCGGGATCATGCGGACCTATCCACCCCTTCGGACCATGAGCCAGGCAGGCCAGACGAGCGTCGTGAAAGACATATTCACGACGGCGCACGGGCGGTATGACTTTCTCAATCACTTTCTCAGCCTGAGGCGCGACGTGGGGTGGCGGGCCTTCACCGTGGAAAAGATGCGCTTCCCGTCCGAGGGAAAGTTCCTCGACGTGGCAACCGGCACGGCAGATCTGGCCCTGGCCGCCGCCCTTCGCTACCCGCGCCTTGCCGTCACGGGCATCGACTTCGCGGAGCCGATGCTGGAGATCGGCCGGCGCAAGGTGCAGGCAAGCGGCTGCCAGGACAGGATCACCCTCCTCTGCGGGGACGCGCTGGCGCTTCCGTTCCCGGACGGCAGCTTCGATGTGACGGCAATAGCGTTCGGCATGAGAAACATTCCGGACAAGCGCGCGGCCCTCCGCGAGATGACGCGGGTCACGACCGCGGGGGGCCAGGTCATGGTGCTGGAAATGACGTTCGCACCGGCCCGGTCGTTTCGCGCCATCTACGGGTTTTATCTCGGCTGCGTTCTGCCTCGCCTTGCCCGGCTGTTCGCCAGGAATGGCGGCGCATACGCGTACCTGTCTGACTCGATCAGGACCTTCCCGACCCCGCCGGCTTTCAGGGACCTCATGCTGGAGGCCGGCCTGACACATGTCGTTTTCCACGGTCTGACCTTCGGCACCGCTTACCTGCACATCGGGCTCGCCCCCGCGGTGCCTCCGGCGGACCGACGCGGAGAGGACACACCCGGAGCAGGCGAATGACCCTGGAGAAGGTCTTCGAGCCGCTCAGCGAGGAAATGACGGCGGTGGACATGGAGCTGAAGTCCCTCATGAAGCACGTCGGCACGGAGATGGACCCCCGGCAGGCGAGGCTTGGAATTCTGGGGGGCATCGTCCAACACCCGTTTGCCGTGCCAGGCAAGAGGATCCGGCCCGCCCTGGTCCTCCTGTCCTACCGATCCCTGGGCGTGAGCGCGGACGGCGACTCCCTGATCTCCCTGGCCGCGGCCGTGGAGGTGCTTCATGCCGCCTCCCTTGTGCACGACGACGTCATTGACGGGGCGGATTCCCGACGCCACCAGGTGAGCCTGAACAAGATGTTCGGCAACAGGATCGCGGTCCTTGCCGGAGACATCCTGTACACGCATTTCTTCGCGCTCATCACGGGGCTCACCCGCATAGAAGCGCGGAAGCGTTTTGCCCTTCTGGATGTCTTCCTGGAGACGACCAAAGCGATGTGCATGGGCGAGATCCTGGCGCAGGAGGCCAGGTCCTCGGGGCGCCCGCTTGCTTTCGAGGTCTACAAGGAGATCGCGACCGACAAGACGGCCGTGCTCTTCTCCGCGTGCTGCCGAACGGCTGCTCTCCTGGGTGACGCCCCCGAGTCCACGGTGGAGCACCTGGGCGGCGTGGGCATGGATTTCGGGCTGACTTTCCAGATGATCGACGACGTGCTTGACCAGGACCACGGGCTCGAGCCCGGAATCGACCTCCGGGACAAGGCCATGGGACACGCGGCGCGCGCGCGCCGCGGGATCGACGCCCTTCCCGACACCAGATACCGCAAAACGCTTCACGATCTGCTGGATTACGTGATTGCGCAAGCGATTCCTTGACTCCCCGCCTCCGCGTTAATAGATTCTAAGGCGATTCCTGTCACGGCTTCGCCGTGAGGGCTTCTCACGTCGATCGCATGCAGCTATGTGTCACGGCTTTGAGCCGTGCGGCAACGAGCGCCACGACAGAGTCGTGGCGGCGAATCCAGGGGCGGAGAACAGATGAGCGCACTCCTTTCGTTGGCTGTCTACCTCGTCGTCGTCGTCCTGCTCGTCGGGCTTCTCATGGTGGTGACCCACCTTTCAGGTGAGCGCCATCTCCAGAGGGGCACCACAGACCCCTACGAATCAGGGGTCGTCCCCACCGGCTCCGCCCGCCTGCGTTTCTCCGCGGATTTTTACCTGGTGGCCGTGTTCTTCGTCGTCTTCGACGTCTCTGCCGTCTTCCTCTTCGCATGGGCGGTGGCGGTTCGGGATCTGGGCTGGACGGGCTACATCGCCATCCTCGTCTTCATGATAGAAACGGTGGCGGGCCTCGCGTACCTGTGGCGCATGGGCGCTTTCGCATGGGGCGCGCGGAGGCTCCGGGACCACCGGGAAAGACACGGGGTGAGCAGTGCAGGCTGAGTCAGGCGTCCGGGCGTCCACCTACGGGGACCTCTACCTTGCCCGCAGGGCGGACCTGCTTGCGTGGAGCAGAAAGTATTCGATCTGGCCGTTCAATTTCGGCCTCTCCTGCTGCTACGTGGAGATGGCCACCTCCATCACGAGCAAGTACGACATCGCGCGCTTCGGCTCCGAGATCATCCGCGGCTCCCCCCGGGAGGCGGACCTCATGGTGGTCGCGGGCACCGTGTTCGTGAAGATGGCCCCCCTGGTCCAGCACATGTACGAGCAGATGATGGAGCCGCGATGGGTCATCTGCATGGGATCCTGCGCCGGGTCCGGTGGAATGTACGATATCTACAGTGTCGTCCAGGGTGTCGACACTTTCCTTCCCGTCGACGTCTACGTCCAGGGCTGCCCTCCGAGCCCTGATGCGTTCATCCGCGGGCTCGTTCTCCTGGGAGAGGCCGTGGCCAGTGAAAAGCGGCCGCTCTCCTGGCTCGTGGGACCACAGGGGGTCGTCCGGTCCGTAAAGCCGTCCCTCAGGGACGCCATGCGAACCGAACGCCAGAAGCAGACGGACCTGCGTTCGCCGGACGGCCTGTAGGCGGCGCGAAGAAGGAAAATCGATGAACGAACCGCACGGTGCCGCCCGTCCGCCGGAATCAACGACCCCTGCCGCGGAAGCGGAAGGGGTCATCCAGGAGCTCTCGGAGCGTTTCGGCCAGGCATCGATTCTCCCCCAGCCCACCAGGGATGGCATTCCGACCGCGTGGGTGAGCGCCGAGCTCCTGCCTGGCGTTCTTCGCCACCTCAAAAGCTCACCGCGGGGCGCCTATGAAATGCTGTGGGACATCACGGCAATCGATGAGCGCACGCGGGTGCATCGCGAGGACCAGCCTCCGTCCGACTTCACCATGGTCTACCACCTTCTCTCCCTGAAGCGAAACCGGGATGCGCGCATCAAGGTGGCCCTGCGCGGCGAGCACCCCTCCGTGGGCACCATCACGCCCATCTGGGCCAACGCCGACTGGTACGAGCGTGAAGTCTGGGACATGTTCGGCATCCATTTCGACGGCCACCCCCATCCTTTCCGCATCCTGATGCCCCCGTGGTGGGAGGGCCACCCCCTGCGCAAGGAGCATCCCGCGCGCGCCACGGAGATGGGACCCTTCCAGATGTCCAGCGAGGACGCGGCCCGCATGCTTTCCATGATGCAGTTCCGCCCCGAGGACTGGGGCATGAAGCGGGAAAGCGAAGAACACGAGTTCATGTTCCTCAACTTCGGCCCCCAGCACCCATCCACGCACGGCGTGCTTCGGTTCGTGGCCCAGCTGGACGGGGAAGAGATCGTGGACGTCGTGCCCGAGATCGGGTTCCACCACCGCGGCGCTGAAAAGATGGGGGAGCGCCAGAGCTGGCACACCTACATCCCCTACACCGACCGCATCGATTACCTGGGGGGCGTCCTCAACAACTTCCCCTACGTGCTTGCCGTGGAGACGCTGGCCGGCATCGAGGTCCCCGACCGGGCAAAGGTGATCCGCATCATGATGGCGGAGATCTTCCGCATCATCAGCCACCTCGTGTACTTCGGCACCTTCACGGCGGACCTCGGCCAGATGTCCATGGTCTTCTGGATGTTCACGGACCGCGAGCGCGCGTTCGACATCGTGGAGGCCGTCACCGGCGGGCGCATGCACCCTGCATGGTTTCGCATCGGCGGCGTTGCCCAGGACCTCCCCGAGGGCTGGGACACGATGGTGCGCGACTTCACGGTGTACATGCACAAGCGGCTCCGGGACTACGATGCCTCGGTGCTGAAGAACCGTATAGTGAAGGCGCGGATGCTGGGAATCGGCACGGTGAGCGCGAAGGAAGCCCTGGAGTGGGGCGCCACGGGACCGTTCCTCCGCGGAAGCGGCGTCAGCTACGACGTCAGGAAGAACCGGCCGTACGGCGGCTATGACATGTTTGAGTTCGACGTTCCCACGGCGGTCAACGGAGACTCGTTCGACCGCCTGGTCGTGCACGTGGAAGAGATGCGCCAGAGCCTGCGCATCATCGAGCAATGCCTTGCCCACATGCCGTCGGGGCCGTACAAGTCCGACCATCCCCTGGCCACCCCGCCGCGCAAGGAGCGAACGATGCACGACATCGAGACGCTCATCAACCATTTCCTCGGCGTGAGCTGGGGCCCCGTGATCCCCCCCGGGGAGGCGACGTTCGTCGCAGAGGGGTCGAAAGGCAACCACGGGTATTACCTCGTGAGCGACGGAGGGACCATGAGCTATCGCACGCGCATCCGGACCCCGAGCTTTGCGCATATCCAGATGGTGCCCATGATGAGCCGCGGCCTGACGGTGGCGGACCTGGTCACCATCCTCGGCAGCATCGACTACGTTCTGGCGGACCTTGACAGGTAAGGAAGGGACATGCTGAGCGACAGGGAAAGGCAGCTCATCGATGAAGAGGTCGGCCACCACGAGCAGAAACGGGGCGCGGTCTCCGAGGCGCTCATGATCCTCCAGGAAAGCCGCGGCTGGGTCTCCCCGGATGCCATCCGCGACGTTGCGGACGCTCTCGGGATGACCGTGGAAGAGGTGGATGGGATAGCCACCTTCTACGACCTGGTGTTCCGCAGCCCGGTGGGAAAGCACGTGATCATGGTCTGCGACAGCGTGAGCTGCTGGGTCATGGGTGAGGAGAAAATCTCCGACCACCTGAAGCGGACCCTGGGTGTGGAGCTGGGGAAAACGACCGCCGACGGAATGTTCACGCTTCTTCCCGTCGGATGCCTCGGCGCCTGCGACAAGGGGCCGGCCATCCTTGTGGACGGGGAGATCCATGAGGAGGTCACGCCGGAGAGGGCGGACCAGATCATCGCCCAGTGCAGAAAGGAATCCGATGCCCACACCGCTCACCGCTGACATCAGACCCGGGCGCCCGTACCTGGATGTCTCTGCCTACGAAGCTGTCGGCGGGTACCAGGGGCTCCGCAAGGCCCTGGCCGCAAGCCCGCAGGAGGTGCAGCAGACGGTCATCAAGTCCGCGCTTCGCGGGAGGGGCGGCGCGGGATTTCCCACCGGCCAGAAGTGGAGCTTCGTTCCCATGGACGACACCGCGGGACATCGCTATGTCGTCGTCAATGCCGACGAGAAAGAACCGGGAACCATGAAGGACCGGCTCCTCCTCGAGGGCAATACCCACCAGCTCATCGAGGGGACCATCATCGCCGCGTGGGCGGTCAAAGCGGATGTCGCCTACATCTTCCTTCGCCGCGAATACACGGTGGCCGCGCGCGACATCGAGAAGGCCATGGCGGAAGCCTACCAGCGCGGGTACCTCGGAAAGGGCATCCTCGGCTCGTCATGGAACCTCGAAATGCGCCTGCACCTCAGCGCCGGCAGGTACATGTGCGGTGAAGAAACGGGGCTTCTGAACGCCCTGGAGGGTCGGCGCGCCATCCCCCGCAACAAGCCTCCCTTCCCGCAGGTGAGCGGCCTGTGGGGCAGGCCGACTGTCGTGAACAACGTGGAGACCCTCAGTAACGTTCCCCACATCCTGCGGGAAGGCCCGGACTGGTACAAGACGCTGAGCGCCTCACCGGATGCCGGGACGAAGATCTTCGGCGTGAGCGGGAAAGTGAAAAAACCCGGCCTGTGGGAGCTGCCCATGGGAACGACGCTGCGCGAGATCATCCAGGATCACGCGGGAGGCATGGCGGACGGTGTGAAGCTTCGAGGGCTGATCCCCGGCGGGGCGTCCACGGACTTCCTTTCCGCGGAGCAGCTTGACGTGAAAATGGATTTCGATTCCGTGGCCAAGGCGGGAAGCAGGCTCGGGACGGGCACGGTGGTGGTGCTCGATGACCACACCTGCCCCATCGGGATGCTCCTCAGCCTGGAGAAGTTCTTTGCGCGGGAGTCCTGCGGATGGTGCACCCCCTGCCGGGAAGGCCTGCCGTGGGTGGCGCGGATCCTCCAGGCCCTGGAGGAAGGCAAGGGGGAGCAGCACGACATCGAGATCCTGGAGCAGCACGCGAAGCTGCTCGGGCCAGGCCGGACGTTCTGCGCCCTGGCGCCGGGCGCCGTCGAGCCGCTGCAGAGCGCGCTTCGGCTTTTCCGTGACGACTTCGAGGCCCATGTCCGCCAGAAGAGGTGCCCCTGGAAATGAAGCAGCTTGCAATAACCGTTGACGGCCGCACATACGAGGTTGAAGGAGACGGAAAGAACCTCCTCCAGGTGTGCCTTTCCCTCGGGTTCAACCTCCCCTATTTCTGCTGGCACCCGGCCCTGCACTCCGTGGGGGCCTGCCGGCAGTGCGCGGTCAAGCTCTTTCGCGACGCCGCGGATACCAGAGGGCGTATCGTGATGTCCTGTATGACCCCCGTGACCGACGGGATGCGCGTTGCGGTGGATGATCCTGAGGCATGCGAGATGCGCGCCCGCGTCACGGAGTGGCTCATGGTGAACCATCCCCATGACTGTCCCATCTGCGACGAGGGCGGGGAGTGCCACTTGCAGGATATGACGGTGATGACCGGTCATACGTATCGCCGCTACCGTTTCACCAAGCGCACCTACAGGAACCAGGACCTCGGGCCTTTCCTCAACCACGAGATGAACCGCTGCATCCAGTGCTACCGCTGCGTGCGGTTCTACCGGGATTACGCCGGCGGCCGGGACCTGGAAGTCCAGGGCGCCCACGACAACGTCTACTTTGGCCGCCACGAGGACGGAGTATTGTCGAACGAGTTCAGCGGGAACCTCGTGGAGGTCTGCCCCACGGGGGTTTTCACCGACAAGACGCTCCGCGAGCATTACACGCGCAAGTGGGACCTGCAAACCGCTCCCTCGGTCTGCACGCACTGCGCGGTCGGATGCAACATCATTCCCGGCGAGCGCTATGGGATGCTGCGGCGCGTGCGCACGCGGTACAACGGCGAGGTGAACGGATACTTCCTCTGCGACCGCGGCCGCTACGGCTACGAGTTCGTGAACGGCACCCTGAGAATCCGCCAGCCAATGGTCCGCAGGGAAGGCGCTCTTGCGGCCGTCGAGCCGGCCGAAGCCTTCTCTCAGGCGGCTCAAGCTGTCACGGGAGCACGGCTTGTCGGTGTGGGATCTTCCCGCGCCTCGGTAGAGACGAATTTCGCCCTTCGAGAGCTGGTGGGCGCGAAGAACTTCTTCCTGGGCGTCAGTGACTCACGCTTCGCCCTGATGAAAAGCATGCTGGACGTCCTTCGGGACGGCCCGGCCCCGAGCGCCTCGCTGCGTGAGGCCGGCTCCTCGGATGCAGTGATTGTCCTTGGAGAGGACGTCTGGAACACCGCGCCAATCCTTGCCCTCACCCTGCGCCAGGCGGCCATCAATGTTCCCGTTGCCGTGGCGATGAAGCAAAAGCGCATCAACAGGTGGGAAGACGCGGCGCTGCGGGAAGCCATCCACGAGAAGAAAGGACCGTTCTTCGTTGCCACGGTCGAGCCCACCGAGCTGGACACCGTTGCCGCGGAGACCGTGCGAGCCGCACCAGGGGAGATCGCGCGCCTTGGATTTGCCGTGGCGCACGAGATCGACCGCGCTGCCCCCGACGTGAGCGACCTGTCGGACGACGCCCGGCTGCTGGCCCAACGGATTGCCCGGGCTTTCATGGTCTCCGAGAGGCCGCTTGTTGTCAGCGGCTGCAGCCTGGGCAGCCCCGAGATAATCCAGGCCGCGGCAAACCTCTCCCGCGCGCTCAAGGCGGCGGGCAAGGACGCCCGGATCAGCCTGGTGTTCCCCGAAGCGAACAGCTTTGCCGCAGCCATGCTTGCCGGCGGCGGTCTTGAATCCGCCCGCAGGGCCGTGGGCAATTCCTCTGACGCCACCCTCATCATTGCGGAGGCCGACGTGTTCCGCGAGGCGGAGGCCGGGACCGCCGCGTCACTCCTTGCAAGCGCGGCACACGTGATCTCCCTCGATCACACCGCGAACGCCACAACTGAAAAAGCAACTGTCCTCCTTCCATCAGCTACGTACGCCGAATCCAGCGGGACGCTTGTGTCCATGGAAGGCAGGGCCCAGAGGTTCTTCGCGGTCTTTCCTCCCGTCGCGCCTGCGCGGGAGGCCTGGAGCTGGCTGGGAGAGCTTGCTGCGGCAGCGGGACAGCGCGGCGCTGGCTGGGACAGCCTGGATGGAATCCTTTCGGAGATCGGCTCAAAGGTTCCCGAGCTTGCGAAGATACAGGAGGCGGCCCCGCGATCAAGCTTCCGCATCGTCGGCCAGGCAATACCCCGAAAGAGTCATCGGGAGACCGGCCGCACCTCGATGACCGCGCACATCGACCTGCATGAGCCGAAGCCGGCAACGGACAACGACTCCCCGCTCGCATTCACCATGGAGGGCCGCCTGACGCAGCCGCCATCCAGCCTCATCCCCAGGTTCTGGGCTCCCGGGTGGAACTCCGACCAGTCGCTGAACAAGTTCCAGATGGAAGTCGGCGGCGCCTTGCGCGGAGGGGACCCCGGGGTGCGAATCCTCGAGCCGCCCGCGCACGCAGCCCAGGCAGGCTATTTTCCGGCAAGCAAGAGCGCCGGAGCGCGGCAGGACGGCGCGCTTCTCCTTGTTGCCCGGCACCATGTGTTCGGCTCTGAAGAGCTCTCCCTCCTTTCCCGGGGGATCGCTTCGCGATCCCCCGCCCCGTACATCGCGCTGCGCCGCGACGACGCGGCAGCCCTCGGGTTGAAGGAAGGCCAGCCTGCGCGAGTGCTTCTCCAGGATGGAAAGGCGGGGGCCGCTGCCGTTACGCTTCCCGTCGTGATTCGCGAGCTTCCGGCCGGGGTGGCCAGCGTGCCCTGGGGTGTGCCGGGAATGCCGCTTCGGGAGCTGCCCGCCATGGCACGCGTGAGCTCGGGAGGCTCCTCGTGAGCATCGTCGCATTGGCCGTCCTGGTGATCCTGGGGGTCATGATAGGAGTCATGCTCCTGGCCGCGGGTGTGATCTGGGTGGAGCGGCGGCTCCTGGGTTTTTTCCAGGAAAGGTATGGCCCCAACCGCGCGGGACCATTCGGGGTTCTCCAGGTGGTCGCGGACATGATCAAGATCTTCACCAAGGAGAACTGGATCCCTCCTTTTGCGGACAAGGCCGTGTTCGTGATCTCCCCTGCCATCATCATGATCACGACCCTGGCCTCCTTTGCCGTCATCCCAATAGCCCCCGCGATCCTCGTCTCAGACCTCGACATCGGACTTCTCTTTTTCCTGGCGATGTCTTCCTTTGCCGTGTACAGCGTTGCCCTTGCCGGCTGGTCGTCGAACAACAAGTACAGCCTCCTTGGCAGCATCAGGGCCGTCGGCCAGATGGTGAGCTACGAGGTCTTCATGGGGATCTCTCTTCTCGGGGTGGTCGTCATGACGGGCTCCTTCAGCCTCAACGATATCGTGGCGGCCCAGCGCGGCCTGTGGTTCGTCGTTCCCCAGTTCGTCGGGTTTGTCGTTTTCTTCATCGCCGGGCTGGCGGAGACACGGAGGCTGCCCTTCGACCTGCCCGAGGCGGAGAGCGAGCTCGTTGCCGGGTATCACACGGAGTATTCGGGCTTCAAGTTCGCGATGTTCTATGTCGGGGAGTACATCGGGATCACGCTCATCTCGATGATGATCGTCACGCTGTTCTTCGGGGGATGGCAAGGGCCTGTGTTGCCGCCCATCGTATGGTTCCTCCTCAAGACGGGGGCCTTCCTGGCGCTGTTCATCCTCGTGCGCGCCGCTCTCCCCCGGCCGCGATACGATCAGCTCCTGGCGTTCGGCTGGAAGATCATGCTGCCGCTCGCCCTTGCAAACCTTGCCGTGACGGGCGGGATCGTGCTCGCCGCGGGCAGATAACGCGCCCGATGGGCGCCAGAAGCTAGCGCCTTACAGGCGCCCGAAGGAGTCTGTTGTCATGTGGAGCATCCTGAGGACCCTCTGGGTCACCTTCCGCCACGCCTTCCACAAGCGCGTGACGGTTCTGTATCCCGAGAAGAAGCGCAAGCTGCCCGCGCGCTGGCGAGGCCGCATCGTCCTCACGCGCGACCCGGACGGTGAAGAGCGATGCGTCGCCTGCTACCTCTGCGCGGTGGCGTGCCCGGTCTCCTGCATCTCCCTCCAGGCGGCCATCGATGAGAAGGGCCGTCGCTACCCGGATTTCTTCCGGATCAATTTCTCACGATGCATCTACTGCGGGTTCTGCGAGGAGGCCTGCCCCACCTTCGCCATCCAGCTTACCCCTGACTACGAGATGGCGGAGTACGACCGCAAGAACCTCGTGTACGAGAAGGAAGACCTCCTGATCGCCGGCCAGGGCAAGTACCCGGGGTACAACTTCTACCGGGTTTCGGGCATGGAGATCAGCGGAAAGGGCAAAGGAGAGGCGGAGAACGAGAGGCCGCCGGTGGACCTGCGGAGCCTCCTGCCGTGAACCTCGTCTACGGGGCAAGCGCATGCGTGGCAATCGCGGCCACGGTCATGGTGATCACGCGGCGCAACGCAGTGCATGCGCTGCTCTACCTCGTGGTATCGCTCCTGGCGGTTGCCGTCATCATGCTTCTCCTCGGGGCCGCCTTTGTGGCGGCGCTGGAAGTCATCATCTACGCCGGGGCGATCATGGTCCTGTTCGTCTTCGTGATCATGCTGATCGGGCCGCGAAACGACACCGTTCCTTCCCGCGCATGGATCGGACCGCTCATTCTCGGGCTGATCCTCCTTGTAGAGCTTGTCTACGTGGTGGCCTCGGGTTCGGCGGCTCCGCTTGCCGTGAAGGAAGTCCCGCCCCGGCAGGTGGGGATCGCGCTCCTGGGTCCGTATCTCATCGGAGTCGAAGTGACTGCCTTCCTTCTCCTGGCAGGGCTCGTCGGCGCATTCCACCTCGGGCGCCGTCTCGCGGTATCCCTGGGACGAAAGGGGGACTAGATGGCGTCGGTTCCCTTTGAATACGGGCTTGCGGTTGCTGGCGTTCTGTTCGTCCTGGGACTCGCCGGCGTGCTCGTGCGGCGCAACCTGCTGTTCATCCTCCTGAGCGTGGAGATCATGCTCAACGCCGCGGGGCTCGCCTTCATTGTCGCCGGCGCCCGCTGGGGCCAGGCGGACGGTCAGGTGATGTTCATCTTCCTGCTCTCCATGGCGGCAGCAGAGGTGGCAGTGGGCCTGGCCCTGATACTCCTCTTGTACAGCCGCAGGAAAGACCTCGATTCCGATGCCATGGGAATGGGCGGGAGCCCGATTAGCGGGAGCTCGGGCGAGTCGCGCAGGATGTCGCGCCGGGGAGGCGTTCGCCCATGAGCTGGATGTGGCTTATCCCGGCCTTCCCCCTCCTGGGGTTCCTCATCCTCGCGGTCCTTGGAAGACGCATGGCCCCTGCCGGAGTAGCCGCGGTCGGGACCGGTTCGGTGGGACTTGGAATGCTGGCGGGAATAGCCGCCGTGGGCGCCTTCTGGGGCTCCCCGCCCGCGGGAGGCTCCGTGACCCTGACCCTGTGGGAGTGGGTCCGGGTGGGAAGCTTCTCTCCCGGCGTTTCTCTCACCCTGGATGCGCTCTCCGCGGTCATGATCCTCGTTGTCACCGTGATCGGCTTCCTCATCCACCTCTACTCGGTGCGATTCATGGCCGGGGAGGAAGGGTACAGCAGGTTCTTCGCGTACATGAACCTTTTTGTCGGCTCGATGCTCCTCCTGGTCATGGCGGGCAACCTGCTCCTCCTGTACCTGGGTTGGGAAGGAGTCGGCTTGTGCAGCTACCTGCTCATCGGGTTCTGGTATTCCGATCCTGACAACGGCCGCTCCGCCCGCAAGGCTTTCATCGTCACACGGGTCGGTGACGTCGCCCTCGTGATCGCTCTCTTCCTCATTGCCACCAACCTCGGCAGCCTGGACATCCAGGAAGTGGCGCGCAAGGCAGCCGCGGCATGGGCGCCCGGCTCGGCGATCGCCGTTGCCACCGCGGCTCTGATCCTGGGCGGCGCCGTGGGGAAGTCCGCCCAGCTTCCCCTTCAAACATGGCTCCCTGACGCCATGGCCGGTCCTTCTCCGGTGAGCGCCCTCATCCACGCAGCCACCATGGTCACCGCGGGAGTCTATCTCATTGCAAGGACCCACGCCCTTTTCACCCTGGCCCCGGACGTCATGACGGCCACCGCGATTGTCGGCATTGCCGGCGTCCTCGTGGCGGGGTTCAGCGCCCTGGCCCAGACGGACATCAAGCGGGTGCTTGCCTACTCCACGATGAGCCAGCTGGGATACATGTTCCTGGCTCTCGGGGTCGGCGCGTGGTCAGGGGCCATCTTCCACCTCGTCACGCATGCCTTCTTCAAGTCCCTCCTCTTCCTTGCGGCGGGAGTCGTGATCCTTGCCATGAACCACGAGCACGACATCTTTGCAATGGGAGGGCTGGCGCGAAAGACTCCCTATACGTTCCTGACCTTCCTTCTGGGGGCGCTTGCCTTGACGGCCCTCCCGCCGACCACCGCGGGCTTTGCCAGCAAGGAGCTGATCCTCTCCCGCGTGTGGGAGTCGGGGAACGCCGGCCCCATCTTCTGGGTCCTGGGAGTCCTCGGTGTCTTTGTCACATCCGCGTACACCTTCCGTCTCATCTTCACGGTGTTCGGCGGAAAGCCTCGGGAGGCGGCTGGTCACGGCGCTCACGGTGGGGCGCATGCCGGCGCTTCAGGCAAGGACGGGCTGGCCGCGGGCAGGGACGGCAGGCAGGCAGGGATGATCATGGGACTGCCCCTTGCCATCCTCGCCGTGCTCTGCATTGTCGGTGGGTTTCTGGATCTGCCGAAAACTCTCGGGGGAAGCCCTTTCCTGACCCGGTTCCTGGATACCGCGCTGCCTCCCGGAACCCGCGCAGGGGAGATGCCTCTTTCCACCGACAGCATCCTGCAGCTCGTCTCCGAGGCCGCCTCCCTCCTGGGCATCCCGGCGGGATGGCTCATCTCACGACGCGCTGTTCGCGCCGCGGCCTCCCGGACCGACGGAGAGGCCAGGCCCGCGTTCGTGCGGTACTTTTCCGGAGGCATGGGATTCGACTGGCTGTATGACAGGGCCATCGTCCGCCCGTTCGTGGCGCTGTGGAAGGTCAACGAGCGCGACGTTGCAGACCGGATCTCAGACGGCGTGGGAGGCCTCAGCATGCTCTTCTCCCGTGCTTTCCGATGGACCCAGAACGGCAGGATCCGCTGGTACGCGGCCGGCGTGGCCGCCGGAGCCGTGCTGGTGATCGCGGCGGCGGTGCTGCTATGATCCTTGTCGCCCTGATCGCAATCCCGCTCATCTGCGGGCTCATCGGCTGGGGTTTCGGCGCGCGGAGGCCCCTTGTCACGCGGTGGCTGACACTGGCGGGGAACGTCGTGAACCTGCTCCTCGTTGCCCTGCTCTGGCTGGTCTACTTCGGCCTTCCCGCTTCCTCTCTCATGCAACCGGCAGCGGCGCCGTGGCTCGCACTCGTGAAATGGCCATGGATTCCCGCGCTGGGAATCTCTTTCTCCCTGGGGCTCGACGGACTGAGCCTGGTCATGGTGGCCCTGACCGCATTCCTCGGGATCATGTCGGTGCTGGCCTCATGGACCGGTATCCGCGACCGCGTCGGTTTCTTCCATCTCAATCTCTCCCTCGTGCTTGCCGGGGTGAACGGCGTGTTCCTTGCCCTCGACCTCTTCCTTTTCGCTTTCTTCTGGGAGCTGATGCTCATCCCGATGTATTTTCTCATCGATATCTGGGGACACGAGAACCGGCACCGTGCCGCGGTGAAGTTCTTCCTGTTCACGCAGATCGGCGGGCTCCTGATGCTGGTGGCCATCATCGTGCTTGCCGTTGTGCACGGGATGGCCAGCGGCACGCTCTCCTTCGATTACCGCGACCTCCTGGGAACCACCCTGTCACCGGTGATGGGCATGATTCTCATGCTGGGATTCTTCGCGGCTTTCGCCGTGAAGCTTCCCATGTTCCCGCTCCACACGTGGCTCCCCGACGCTCACACGGAAGCGCCGACGGCAGGCAGCGTCATCCTGGCCGGCCTCCTCCTGAAGACCGGAGGCTACGGGTTCATCCGTTTCGTGATCCCGCTCTTCCCGGTGGCCTCGCGCGAGTTCGCCCCCATTGCGATGGGACTGGCCGTCGCAGGCATCCTGTATGGCGGTTTCATGGCTTTCGGACAGGCGGATATGAAACGCCTGGTGGCCTATACAAGCGTGAGCCATCTCGGGTTCGTCCTCCTCGGGATCTATGCGTTCAACAGCATCGCCTTGTCAGGCGCGGTTGTTCAGATGGTGAGCCACGGCATCAGCACGGGGGCCCTGTTCATCCTGGTCGGCTTCCTCCAGGACAGGATCCACACGCGTGACCTGAACCGCATGGGCGGGCTCTGGCGCCAGGCCCCCCGCATGGGCGCGGCAGCCATGTTTCTTGCCATGGCCCTGGTCGGGCTGCCGGGGCTTGTCAACTTCGTCTCCGAGTTCCTCGTTCTCCTGGGGGTGTACCGCGTGAGCGTTGTCGTGGCGGTGCTTGCCGGCCTTGGCCTCATCATTGCCATGGTGTATGCGCTCCGAATGATCCAGCTGGCCTTCCACGGAAGCCCGCGCGAAGCCTGGTCGTTCCCCGATCTCTCGTGGCTGGAAACCGGGGTGCTGTACCTGATGATTGCGCTCCTCGTCGTCTTCGGGCTCTTTCCCCAGGGAATCCTCCGCGTGGTGGACCAGGTAGTGACAGGAGTGCTCGCAACCGTCGGGGGTGGCTCATGAGCGCGCAGGACGTCCTTGTGCTTCTTCCGCTGCTGGTTGTCGCGGCGGCTTCCCTGGTCGTCCTTATCGTGTCGGCCTTCGTCCGCCGGCATGGTCTGGCTGCGCTCCTGACCCTGATCGGGTTTGCCGCGGCTTTTGTCTCCGTTGGCCTGGCCTGGACCGCCGTGCCGCGAACCGTGGGGGGCCTTCTCTTCTTTGACAAGTTCGTTCTTTTCGGCATTGCCCTTGCGCTTGGCGCAAGCGTCTTCGTCACGGCAAGCTCCTGGGCATACCTGCGGGGCCATAGCGACGGCAGGGGCGAGTACTACTACCTCCTCCTGCTTGCTTCCCTGGGCGCGATGGTACTGACTGCGGCCGCCGCATTTGCCACTTTCTTCCTTGGCCTGGAGCTTCTCAGCGTCTCCCTGTACACCCTGATCGCCTGGAGACGCGAGCGAGGTGCCGGCGCCGAGGCGGGCATCAAGTACCTTGTCCTGGCGGGAGCGACCTCGGCGTTTCTCCTGTTCGGAATGGCTCTCCTCTACGCGGCTTCGGGGAGCATGGAGATCGGCCGGATTGCACTCGGCTCAGCAGGGGGCAGGAGCGCGGCGGACGGCATCCTTGCCGTTGTAGGCCTGGGGATGATTCTCGTAGGCATCGGCTTCAAGCTCGCCGTGGTGCCTTTTCATCTCTGGACGCCGGACGTCTATGACGGGTCCCCCGCTCCCGTGGCGGGATACATAGCCACCGTGTCCAAGGGCGCCGTTGCGGTGCTTCTCGTTCGGCTGTTCATCCCCCTTGGAGGGGATTCGTTCACCGCGCCGGGCGGGACGGGAAGCGCCTTTCCCTGGGTCTTCACGATCATCGCCGGGCTGTCCATGTTTATCGGCAATCTCCTCGCGCTGCGGGAAAACAACGTCAAGCGGATTCTCGCGTATTCTTCGATTGCCCACCTGGGCTACCTGCTGGTTGCGTTCGTCGCCGGGGGGACTCTTGCCGTTCGGGCGATTTCCTTCTACCTCGTGGCATACTTCGCCACCACCCTGGGAGCCTTTGCCGTTGTCGCTGCCCTTTCCACGCCGGACAGGGAGGCGGATACAATAGAGGACTATTCGGGTCTGGCCAGCCGCTCACCATGGCTGGCAGGGGTGTTCACGGCCGCGCTTCTTTCCCTTGCGGGGCTTCCCCTGACAGCCGGCTTTGTCGGGAAGTTCATCATCCTGAGCGCGGGAGCAGGCGCTCAGCTGTGGGCGCTCATCATCATCCTGGCGGTCAACGGAACGATCTCCATCTTCTACTACCTGCGCATCGTCTCAGCGATGTATCGCGGCCGGGAAGGCGCTTCGGCAGCGGCGCCTGCAGCTCGACAGCCCCTCGCAACGGCTGTCTCCCTGGCCGTCCTGACCCTCGTCGTGGTGGCCCTTGGAGTGTACCCTGGCCCGATGCTGTCCCTGATCGGGCTGTTCACGCCATAGGGCCAAGGAGAGACCACCATGAGCACCGAGAAGGCATCCGCGGGAACGGAATACGTTCAGGACATCGGCCGGCTTTTCAGGACATACAAGGAGCTTGGCGACAAGTCCTTTGCCCAGCTCAACGCCCAGGACGTACACTGGAAGGTGGAGCCCGAGTCCAACAGCATAGCGAACATCGTGACCCACCTGGCGGGCAATTTTCTTTCCCGATGGACGGATTTTCTCACAACGGATGGGGAAAAACCCTGGAGAAATCGCGACGGGGAGTTCGAGGACACGGCCCTTGGGAAAGAAGACCTCATACGCTTATGGGAGAAGGGGTGGACGTGCCTCTTTGAAGCCCTGGGCCAGATCGAGGAGGCGAATCTCCTTCACGTTATTACGATCCGCGGCCAGCCGCATACTCTCATCCAGGCCCTCAACAGGGGCCTGACCCACTGCGCGTATCACGTCGGGCAGATCGTTTTCATCGCCAAGGCGAAAAGATCGCAGGACTGGCAGTCGCTCTCCATCCCAAAACGCAGGTCGCAGCAGTTCAACGATGAAATGGGGAAACGCAAAAGCTGAGGCCCGTTGCCGATGATGAGGACGCCGAGCGCCCCGGCCGACACGGACCGTCCCTAACTAAGCTTCCGGTCCCAGCATCCCGCGCGGATCCAGGAGCTTGTCAGCTTCCTCCGGGGTGAGAACTCCTTCCGCAATCACGATCTCGCGGATGGTCCGATTTTCCGCAAGCGCCTTTTGAGCCAGCTTGGCAGCCCGGTCGTATCCCACGCGCAGGGATAAGGGCGTCACGAGTGCGAGGCTGCGTTCGATCCAGTCCCTGCTTCTCTTGACGTCCGCCTCGATCCCGTCAACGCACCTCTCCGCGAGCGCGCTCGCTGTCCGGCCGATCAGGGAAAGGGAGCTCAGGGTCTCCCAGGCGATGATGGGCTGCATCATGTTCAGCTCCAGCGGCGCGGTCTGCCCCCCGATGGTGACCGCGAGGCAGGACCCCATCACGTGGGCCGCTGCCTGGATGGTCATCTCCAGGATGACGGGGTTCACCTTTCCCGGCATGATGGAGCTTCCCGGCTGGAGCGCCGGCAGGATGATCTCCGCAAGGCCTGTCCGCGGCCCGCTGGCCAGGAGACGAAGGTCATTTGCGATCTTGGTAAGGGAGACGGCCACCGTGTTGAGAGCGCCCATGAGCTCCACCTGGGAGTCGCGCGCGGCAATTGCCTCGAACTTGTTCTTCGCCTCCCGAAACGGGATGCCTGTCCGCTTCGCAATCCCCGCCACCATGCGCCCCGCGAACTGAGGGTGCGCATTGAGGCCTGTCCCGATGGCCGTCCCCCCGATGGCCAGCTCCTCCAGGTTGGGGAAGCAGCGCTCCAGGACCTCGCGCCCCTTTTCGATCTGGCGGGCGTAACCGGAAATCTCCTGCCCCAGGGTCATGGGCACCGCGTCCTGCAGGTGCGTGCGGCCTATCTTCAGTACGTCGCCGAGCTCGCGGGCCTTTCGCTCCAGGCTCTCCTGGAGCCGCCCGAGCGCGACTGCAGCCAGCGCCGCCTCTTCCCTGTCCGCCATGCTGATCACCGTGGGGATCACGTCGTTCGACGACTGTCCCCGGTTGACGTGGTCGTTGGGATGCACGGGCTTCTTCGACCCGAGGGGGAACCCCAGGATCTCGTTGGCCCGGTTTGCAATGACCTCGTTGGCGTTCATGTTCCATGAGGTTCCCGAGCCTGTCTGGAAAACGTCGATGGGAAAGTGGGCGTTCCACCGGCCTTCCGCCATCTCGCGGGCCGCTTTCGTAATGGCATCCGCAAGCGGTTTGTCGATGAGGCCAAGAGCGCCGTTCGCCTCCGCCGCCACCTCCTTCACGATGCCCAGGGCCCTGATGAGCGGGACCGGGATGCGAAGGTCCGACACGGAGAAGTTCTCCACCGCCCTCTGCGTCTGCGCCCCCCAGTAGGCCCAGGAGGGAACCTTGACGTTGCCCAGGCTGTCGGTTTCCGTGCGGAAGGTTTCCTGCGGTTGTGCGGTCATGGGAACTCTCCCCTTCCTTATCGCTGCGGCCGCCTGCGCCGATATCGCTCGGCGACCTTGAGCTGCAGAAGGGACCGCTGGAGGTCGCGCTCGATAAGGGCAACCTCGCCCTTCTCCTTCTTCTCCGCGAGCAGCTGCTCCGCGCGCTTGCGCGCCGCCTCCACGCGCGCCACCTCGATGCTGTCTGCCTCCGCGGCGAAATCCGAGAGCACCGTTGCCGCGTTGAGGTCCGTGTCAAGGAAGCCGCCGGCAACGGCAATGACAACTTCCCCCTTTTCCGTCGGAATGCGCACCTCGCCCTCGGAGAGAACGGCGACAATGGGCATGTGATGGGCGAGGATGGTGATCTCCCCGTCGGGGGTGGGAAGCGTGGCCTCCTTCACCTGGCCTTCGAACGCGGTTCCCAGCGGCGAGAGTATGCGAAGGGAGAAAAGCTCGTCAGCCATTCGCGATGACCTCTTCGATCGGACCGACGTTGTAGAAAGCGGTCTCGGGAAGCTTGTCATGCTTCCCCTCGATGATCTCCGTGAACCCGCGCAAAGTGTCGGTGATCTTCACGTACCGCCCCTCCTTGCCGGTGAAAGTCTCGGAGACAAACAGGGGCTGCGTGAGGAACCGCTGGATCTTGCGGGCCCGGGCCACGAGGAGCTTATCCTCGTCGGAAAGCTCGTCGATCCCGAGGATGGAGATGATATCCTGCAGGTCCTTGTAGCGCTGCAGGATCCGCTTCACCTCCATTGCAATCCGGTAATGCTCAGCGCCGACCACGTTCGGGTCGAGCAGGCGGGATGATGAGGTCAGCGGGTCCACCGCCGGGTACAGCCCCTGCTCCGCGATGGAGCGTTCCAGGGTGATTGTCGCGTCCAGGTGGCCGAAGATGGCGACGGGCGCCGGGTCCGTGTAGTCATCCGCGGGGACATAGATGGCCTGCACGGAGGTGATGGACCCGCTCTGCGTTGAGGTGATCCTCTCCTGGAGGCCCCCGATGTCCTCCGCAAGGGTGGGCTGGTATCCCACGGCGGACGGCATGCGGCCGAGCACCGCGGAGACCTCGCTCCCCGCCTGCGCAAAACGGAACACGTTGTCGATGAACAGGAGCACGTCCACGCCCTTTTCGTCACGGAAGTATTCCGCCATGGTCAGCGCGGTCAGGCCGACCCTCAACCTGTTGCCCGGCGGCTCGTTCATCTGGCCGAAAACCAGGACGGTCTTGTCGAGGACCTTGGATTCCTCCATCTCCAGCCAGAGGTCCGTGCCTTCGCGGGAGCGCTCTCCCACGCCGGCAAACACGGAGTAGCCCCGGTGCTCGATGGCGATGTTGCGGATCAGCTCCTTTACGATGACCGTCTTGCCCACCCCTGCGCCGCCGAAGATCCCGATCTTGCCGCCCTTGGTGAAGGGGGCGATCAGGTCGATGACCTTGATGCCGGTCTCCAGCATCTCGGGCTTCGTGCGCTGCTCCGACAAGGCGGGCGGGAGACGATGGATGGGGGCGCGCTGCACGTCAGCCCCTTCCACGGGTTGCCCGCCGTCAATGGTTCTCCCCAGCACGTCGAAGATCCGCCCCAGCGTCTTCTCCCCGATGGGCACCATGACGGGCGCTCCCGTTCGAAGCACCCGCGTGCCGCGGGCGATCCCCTCCGTGGGCCCCAGGGCCAGCGTCCTCACCTCTCCGTTCTCCAGGACGAACTCCGTCTCCAGGACCAGCTCGGTGGCGCCCCCGCCTCTATCCAGGCGGAGAGCCTCGTGGACCGAGGGCATCTCGCCCCGGAACTCCACGTCGATCACGGGTCCCTGGACCCTGATGACCCTGCCCTCGATGGTTCCCGCGTTTCCGTTTGTGCTTCCGGCCATCTTTATGCTCTCTTCCCCGTGTTTGCCAGGTCGAGGATCTCGTTCGTGATCCTCTCCTGGCGGGTCTTGTTGTACAGAAGGGTGAAGGAATCCGCGATCTCGAGCGCGTTCTTTTTCGCGTTCTGCATTGCGACCATCCGCGCCCCGTGCTCGGATGAGTATGCCTGGATCACCGCATCGAAGAGGCGTACCTCCAGGTAATGCGGGAGGAGCGCTTCCAGCAGGCCCGCCAGGTCGGGCTCGATGGTGTGCGGCCGCTGCTTCTCGGGCTCCTCGGACGGTGTATTTGTATTTTCCGGCGACAGGGGGAGCACGTGGTCCAGGGTCGGCACCTGCGTGAAATAGGATACGAAGTGCGTGTAGAGGAGGTCGAGTCGATTCGCCTTCCCCGAAAGAACGTAGCCGTTGACGGCAAGGACGAGGTCGTAGACGAGCGAATACTCGGGAAGCTTCGAGCCGACAGGGAAAGACGCCACGAGCCGGTTGCCGGCAATCCGCGCAGCGGCAGCCTCGATCCGCTTGCCAACGGTGATGATCCGCGCGTCCGGACTGTCCTCCTCCAGCATCTTGCGGACCAGGTTCGACACGAGGGGACCACAGAGGCCCTTGTCGGGACCGATCACGAGGAGCAGCCGTGCCGCCTTTTCGGGCGTCGGAGCCGCGGCCTCGACTCTCCCACGGTCCTCCGCGGGGTTACGCGCGACAACGTTTCCCAGGTACGGATGCAGGAACTCCCCCGGAGCGACGCTGCGCAATGCCGTGTCTCCCAGGGACGTGATCCTCTCCGCGTACGGCCGCACCGTCTCCGCGAGGCCGCGCGCCCTGCGGATCTTTGCCACGGATACCATCTCCAGGGTCTTCGCGAGCTGGGCGATGTTCTTTGCCGTCCTGATCCTGGATTTCAGGCTCCTGAGGTTCTGGGGCATCCGCTGCCTTTCACCGCACGGTCTTTGCGAAAACCGTGATCGCTTCGTTGAGCTCCTTCAGGGTCGCCTCGTCCATGCGGGCGCCGCTGGCGATCGTACGGCAGAGCTCGGCATGACTGGTCCGCAGGTGGTCCATGATCCTCTTCTCGAACTCGCTTATCTTCTCCAGGGGCACCTCGTCCAGGAGCCCGCTGCCGGCGGAGTGAATGCTGATGATCTGTTCCAGGTCCCCCATGGGCGTGTACTGAGGCTGCTTGAGGATCTCCACGATTCGCTTGCCCCGGTTGATCCTCTTCTGCGTGGCCTCGTCCAAGTCGGAGCCGAACTGGGAGAAGGCGGCAAGGGACTGGAACTGGGCGAGCTCCAGGCGCACGAGCCCCGACACCTGCCTGAATGACCTGGATTGAGCCTTGCCTCCGACGCGCGATACGGAGAGACCCGCGTTCACCGCCGGCCTGATGCCGGCGTTGAAGAGGTCCGTCTCGAGGTAGATCTGCCCGTCAGTGATCGAAATGACGTTCGTGGGAATATAGGCGGAAATGTCGCCTGCCTGTGTCTCTATGATGGGGAGGGCGGTCAGGGAGCCTCCGCCCCTGGCCTTGGACATCTTGGCGGCCCGCTCCAGGAGCCTTGAATGAAGGTAGAAGATGTCCCCCGGGTAGGCCTCCCGGCCCGCGGGGCGCCGCAGGAGGAGGGAGAGCTGGCGATACGCCCAGGCGTGCTTGGAGAGGTCGTCGTAGACCACGAGGGCGTCCATGCCCTTTCCCATGAAATATTCACCGATGGCGCAGGCGGCAAAGGGAGCAAGGTACTGCATGGCGGCGGGTGTGGAGGAGCTCGCGGCAACGACGATCGTGTAGCCCATGGCGTGCTCTTCGGAAAACTTCGCCACCGTCCGCGCAATCGATCCTCTCTTTTGTCCGATAGCGCAGTACACGCAGACCACCTGGGGAAGGCCGAGGTCCTTTGCGCGCTGGTTGATGATCGCGTCCACGACGAGAGCCGTCTTTCCGGTGTTCCTGTCCCCGACGATGAGCTGACGCTGGCCGCGGCCGATGGGCGTGAGAGCGTCCACGACCTTGATCCCCGTCTTCAGGGGGACTTCCACGGGAGCCCGCTCGGTTACCCCCGGAGCGATGAGCTCCAGCGGCATCGCCGAATAGTTGGAAACGGACAGGGGTCGTCCGTCCAGCGGAGCGCCGAACGGATCGATGACCCTGCCGAAAAGATCATCGGAAACGCGGAGGGAGAGGAGCGTTCCCGTGGTCTTCAGCTCCATGCCTTCGGGCACGTTGGAATCCTCGGAGAGGAGGAGCACCGAGGCGAAGTCCTCGTCCAGGCTCATGACGAGGCCGAGCCTGCCGTCTTCGAACTGAACGAGCTCCCCATACCCCGCGCGGGAAAGGCCGTCCGCCCGGACAATGCCGTCCCCCACCGAGACGACGCGACCGACATTGGCAACTGCCGGGCGTACTTCCGCGGTCTGGAGCTTCTCCTCTATCTGCCTGACAAGGTCTTCTGCTTTCATGCCTTTCCGATCTCTTCCAGCAACTCTCTGAGATAGCCCGTCACGCTGGCGTCAACGATGTCATCCCCGGCGCTGACTTTGACGCCCGCCCCAAGCCCCTGGTCCCGATAAATGGAAAGCTCCCGACCGGGATACCGCTCGCCGATGGGACCGCTCACCTCGCTTTCCCGGCCGCCCTCGAGGGCGACGTACACGCGCCTGCGCCGCATCTCGCGCCGCAGCGCTGCAAGGTACGACTTCAGCTGGGCCCGGGTGAGGGTCTCCAGAACATGGGAGGCAACCTCTTCGTTGATCATGCCCTCCGGCGTGAAGGAAAGCTGGGCGAGCCTGTTCACGATACCGCTACCCCCCGGATCCTCTTCATGCCTTCAGCCACGATGCGCGTTTTTTCCTCTTCGCTGAAAAGGTCGGTGACCACGGACTCCAGGATCTTGCCTGACAGCCGGATGGACAGCCCCTGCATGGCCCGCTCCATCTCCTGCCTTTCCAGGGCCATGAGCCCCCTCGCCTCGCTGATCATCCTCTCCGCGTCAGCCCCCGCGCGCTCCAGGGCCGCGACGCGAAGCCGTTCCGCCTCGTCGCGCGCGCGCTCCAGGACCCGGGAAGCCTGCGCGTATGCCTCGGCAAGGACCCGCTCACGCTCCTTTGCCGCATCATCGAGGGCCAGCCGGGCCTTCTCGGCATCCTGCAGGCCGCGCGCAATCTTGTCGCTGCGCGCCTTCATGTTTGCCTGCAGCGGCTTGAGCAGGAAGCGGTACAGCACCCAGCCGATGACGAGAAAGTTGATGATCTGGCCCGCGAGGAGGATCGGGTTGATTCCGAAAGCCCCGAGGGTGTCTCCCATGTCGATCCCCGAATCAGCGCAGGAAAGCGAAGATCAGGGAGTAGATCGCTATGGCCTCGGCGAATGCCATGGCGAGGATCATGGTGGGCACGATGCGGCCCGAGGCTTCGGGGTTTCTCCCGATGGCCTCGATGGCCTTCATGCCGATCAGCCCGACCGCGAGGGCCGGGAACGACCCGCCGATCGCGATGATGATCCCGCCGGTGACCGTGAACGTATAACTCATGAGCGCCCTCCCCTTAATGGTGCGACGTTTCCGTCAGTATTGCCATGAATGCCATGGTCAGAAGCGCGAACACTGCCGCCTGGACCACGCCCACGAGGATCTCGAGGGCAAGGAACGGGACGGGCAGGATGAAAGCGAACATCGAGGCAACGGTCCCGAGCACGATCTCGCCGCCCGAGATGTTGCCGAAAAGACGGAAGGAGAACGAGATGAACTTCGTCAGCTCCTGGACGATCTCCAGGATGCCGACAAAAAGGAAAATGGGGTTCAGGGCGAAGAAACGCTTCAGATAGTCCACGAGCCCGGTAGACCGGATGGCAAGGACGTGTGTTGCGAACACAGACACGATTGCAAGAGCGAGGGTCGTATTCAGGTCCGACGTCGCGGCCCGGAGGATAGGCACGAGGTGCCTCCCGCCGTCCTCACCCGCGCGGAAAAATCCGACCGACCCGAAGCCGGGGAAGAGCCCCATGAGGTTGTTGATTACTATATAGATGAAAAATACGCCGACCCAGGGGAAGATCTTTGGGGAGCGGTCGCCTGCAACCTGGTCCACGGTCGTTTTGAGGTAGTCGACAATAGACTCGGTGACCTGCAAAAACCTGCCCGGAACGAGCGCTATCCTGCGGCGAACGGCAAAGACGAGCAGGAGTATCACCCCATCCACGAGAATCGTCGCCAAAAGGGTGTTTGGCGCTCGGAATCCTGCGAAATTGAATATCGTCTCGGCTCCGAGGGATGTCATGCCAGTGGGAATATACTGCCGCTCTCCCGGCGGAGTCAACGAAAGTTCGTGCTTGCAATCGCGGTATTTCGCGCTCGCTCACCGCTCGGTCTGTTATTATACTATAAGCGTCAGCGCGCAATTCGGGAAAAGGGTGGCGAATGAAAGACACGATTACCGGTCTGCTCATTGGTGAGCACCTCGTCGAAGGAACGCCCGGTGCCGGCAAGGAGATCGGGCTCCGCATCGACCAGACCCTCACCCAGGACGCAACGGGGACCATGGCGTTCCTGGAGTTCGAGTCCATGGGCATCCCCCGGGTCAAGGCGGAGCTGGCCGTGAGCTACATCGATCACAACATCATCCAGACCGACTTCAAGAACGCGGATGATCACCGCTTCCTGATCTCCTGCGCGTCCCGCTACGGCGTCATCCTCTCTCCGCCCGGCAACGGCGTATCACACCACGTGCACCGCCAGAGGTTCGGCGCGCCGGGCAAAACGCTCCTGGGATCGGACAGCCATACCACCACCGGGGGGTGCCTGGGGATGCTCGCCATCGGCGCGGGAGGCAACGAGGTGGCCATGGCAATGGCCGGCGGGCCCTTCTACCTGATGACGCCGAAGGTCTGGGGAATCCACGTGGAGGGCGCGCTTCGTCCCTGGGTGTCGGGCAAGGATGTCATCCTTGAGCTCCTTCGCCGCTATTCCGCGAAGGCCGGCACGGGGAAGATCATGGAGTTCTTCGGCCCGGGCGTGGCCGCCCTGGACATGGCGGCACGGGGAACCATCGCGAACATGGCGGTCGACATGGGGTTCACCGCGTGCGTATTCCCGTCTGACGAGGTGACCCGGTGGTATCTCGGGATGAACGAGCGGGAAAATGTTTTCCGCCCGCTCACCCAGGGACCCAACCCGAGCTTCGACGAGGAAACACGCCTCGACCTTTCCACCATCGAGCCTCTTGTCGCCTGTCCCTCGAACCCCGACAACGTGAAGACAGCCGCGGAGCTTTCCAATGTCGAGATCCACCAGGTGCTCGTGGGCTCTTCGACCAACGGGAGTTACCGGGACCTGATGATCGTTGCCCGGGCCCTGGAAGGGAAGCAGCGTCACCCGATGGTTGACCTGAGCGTAAACCCCGGCAGCCGCCAGACCCTGGAGAACGTCATGGCCATGGGCGGCATCAAGTCCCTGGTGGATTCCGGGGCCCGCATCTCGGAGGCAGGCTGCCTGGGGTGCATCGGGATGGGCCAGGCCCCCGCAAGCGGCACGAACTCTCTGCGCACCATGCCGCGCAACTACAAGGGAAGAAGCGGCACGGACGATGACTTCGTGTATCTGTGCTCCCCCGAGACGGCGGCGGCCTCCGCGCTCACGGGGCGGATCACGGATCCCCGCACCCTGGGAAACTTTCCCCGTGTTGAGTACCCGAAGTCATACGCGTTCAACCCCAACTGGTTCTTCATGCCGTCGCGCACCCCGGACAAGGTGGAGATAATCCGCGGCCCGAACATCAAGCCGTTTCCCACCTTCGGCTCGCTGGAGGACGACATCGAGGCCGAGGTGCTCATCAAGGTCGGAAACGACATCAGCACGGACATCATCATGCCGGCGGGAAACCGGGTCCTTCCCCTCAGGAGCAACATCCCCGCCATCAGCGATTTCGTCTTTGTCCAGGCGGACGAGGGCTTTGCAAAGCGCGCCCGGGAGAAAAAGAGCGGCGTCGTGATAGGCGGAGAGAACTACGGCCAGGGCTCCTCGCGGGAGCACGCGGCCCTGGCGCCGCGCTACCTGGGCGTGCGCGTGAAGATCGTCAAGAGCTTTGCCCGGATCCACAAGTCCAACCTCATCAACTTCGGCATCCTTCCCCTCACCTTTTCGAATCCCTCCGACTACGAGGGGGTCCGCCAGGGTGACAGGATGCGCATCACGGGGATCCGCCGGCTCCTGGAAAGCGGGGCCGTGGAGGTGCCGGTCCAGCTGAACGGCAGGACCATCATGACAAGGCTGGAAGTCTCCGACAGGCATCGGCGCATCCTTCTTGCGGGAGGCCTCCTGAACCTGGCGCGGGCGAACTAGCGGCAACAGAGAAAAGTGTGCCGTCGGCCAGGGATGGCGGAGGTACGGGAGTACCCGTTCCGCGCGAACGCGGTCGGGCGAGGCCTCCCACGGTATTCCGTGGGGTTTGGATGGCCGAAAGGCCGACCGTCGCCAAACGGCCCAACCAGGCAATGTAAGCGGAGGTGCCTCAAATGGCCCGAGTGAGCATCGTGGGAAGCGGAAACGTGGGGGCCAACACGGCCTTTTTTGTCGCGGAGAAGGGTGTCACGGACGTGCTCCTTGTCGACATCAAGCAGGGGCTTTCCCGTGGCAAGGCGCTGGACATCATGGAAGCCTCCCCGATCAGGAGATACCGCAACTCCCTGGTCGGATCGGATTCCCTGGCGGATATTCAGGGCTCCCAGATGGTGGTCATTGCCGTGGGGGCCATTCGCTCGCCCGGCATGCGCCGCGAAGACCTCTTCCATGAGAATGCGCCCCTCGTGCGCACGCTCGCCTCTGAAGTAGCGCGGTTGGCGCCCGACAGCGTGGTCGTGATGGCCACCGAGCCCGTAGACTCCCTCACCGCGCTCTTTGCCCTGCGGTCAGGCATGCCGCGGACCCGCGTCCTGGGTCTGGGGGGGATACTGGATTCGATGCGCCTGCGCGCCCTGATCGCGCGGGAGCTGGGCGTCTCAATGGAAATCGTATCCGCCCTCGTCATCGGCAGGCACTCGGATGACATGATCTGTCTCCCCCGCTACTGCAGCGTCTCCGGGGTGCCCCTTCCCCAGCTCCTTCCCCCTGAGCGGATTGCAGCGCTCGTGTCGGAGACCCGAAGCGCCGGCGACCTTCTGGTCGAGCTTGCAAAGAGGTCCAGCGCCTACTACGCGCCCTCCGCCGGCATAGCAGAGCTCGCCGACTCCGTCCATATGAACCTCTCGCG
The DNA here is from genome assembly GCA_963753085.1 of uncultured Spirochaetota bacterium. Taxonomy (GTDB): domain Bacteria; phylum Spirochaetota; class Spirochaetia; order SZUA-6; family Fen-1364; genus Fen-1364. The sequence continues at coordinate 334,289 of CAVWBF010000014.1, forward strand.
GATTTTTTCCGTCTCCATCCTCCTTGACGGGGAGTACGGAATTCGCGACGCCGCGCTGAGCGTCCCCGCGGTGATCGGGGAGAAGGGGGTGGAGCGGATCCTCACGCCGGAGCTCACCAGGGATGAGAAGGACATCCTGGGCCAGTCGGCCCGCCTGATCGCCTCCGTGGTCAAGGGAGGTGCGGCATGAAGGTCACGGTCATCGGCGCCGGGAACGTCGGGGCAAAGGCTGTCTACTACATCGCTGAGAAGAATATTGCCGACATCGTCATGGTGGACGTGGTGGACGGGCTGGCGCAGAGCAAGGCCATGGACTTCCTCCATGCCGCACCGCTCCGCGGGTACGAGATAGGAATCCGGGGAACCACGGACTTCGCCGAGATGGCGGGAAGCGACGTGGTGGTGCTGACCGCGGGGATCGCCCGCAAGCCCGGCATGGACCGCATGGACCTCCTGCGGACCAACGTCGGGATAGCCCGGCAGTCTGCCAAAGAGATAGCGCGGCGGGCTCCCAACGCCGTGGTCATCGTCGTGACGAATCCCCTCGATGTCATCGCAATGGCAGTCCTGCGGGAGACGGGCTTCGCCCTTTCCAAGGTGATCGGCATGGCCGGCGTCCTGGATTCCACCCGGTTTCGTTACTTCATTGCCGAGCGCCTGGGAGTCTGGCCAGGAGACGTGCAGGCCATGGTGCTTGGCGGTCACGGGGACGACATGGTCCCCCTCACGAGCTTCACCTCCGTGGGAGGCATCCCCATCGGGCAGCTCCTCGATGCCTCCACCATCGAGAGCCTTGTCGGAAGGACCCGCACGGGGGGCGCTGAGATCGTCGGGCTCCTGAAGACGGGAAGCGCTTTCTACGCGCCGGGGGCATCCGTGGCAAAAATGGTGGAAGCGGTGATCAGGGATGAGAAACGCCTGATCCCCGCCTCCGTGTACCTCCGCGGCCAGTACGGGTTTCGCGATATTTTCCTCGGCGTTCCCGTCATCCTGGGCCGCAACGGCGTGGAAAACATCCTGGAGCTTCCCCTGACCGAGGTGGAGCAGAAGTCCCTTGAAGCTTCGGCGGAATCCGTGCGCCGGGGCGTCCGCGAGCTGGAGAGCCTGTAATGGAGAGCATCATGGTCCATGAGTTCGATGCCGTGATTGTCGGCGCGGGGGGAGCAGGGCTCTACGCCGCGCTGGAGGCGAGCGCCGTCGCCAGGACAGCAGTGATCTCCAAGCTCCACCCGATGAGAAGCCATACCGGCGCCGCCCAGGGAGGGATCGGGGCCGCGCTTGGCAACGTGGAGGAAGACAGGCCCGAGTGGCACGCCTTCGACACCGTGAAGGGAGGCGACTACCTGGTGGACCAGTCCGCGGCGGTCCTGCTGGCGGAGGACGCGATCCGTGCCGTGTACGACCTCGAGAACCGTGGCCTCCCCTTCAGCCGCACGCCGGAGGGAAAGATCGACCAGAGGCGTTTCGGCGGCCACACGCGGAACTTCGGAGAAGCCCCGGTGCGCCGTTCCTGCTACGCCGCCGACCGCACCGGGCACATGATCCTGCAGACCCTCTACCAGCAATGCATCAAGAACGGCGTGGAGTTTTTCGATGAGTTTCACGTCCTCGACGTCATCCTGGACGGCCGCAGGTGCTCGGGCGTGGTGGCCCTGGAGCTTGCCACGGGAGAAATCCACACGTTTCATGCAAAAGCCGTCCTGTTCGCAACCGGCGGGTTCGGCAGGATGTTCCGCATCACCTCCAACGCCTACGCGAACACCGGTGACGGCCCTGCGGTCCTGGCCCGGCGCGGGGTTCCGCTCCAGGACATGGAGTTCTTCCAGTTTCATCCCACCGGGATCAAGGGGATGGGGATCCTCATCACGGAAGGGGTCCGCGGCGAGGGGGGAATCCTCAGGAACAGGAAGGGGGAGCGCTTCATGGAGCGCTACGCTCCCGGCCTCCTGGACCTTGCCCCGAGAGACATGATCTCCCGCGCCATCCTCACGGAGCTCGCATCCGGCAACGGCATGCGGGGGGACGGACGGATCGACGACTGGGTGCTCCTGGACGCGACAAAGCTCGGCCGCGAGGTGCTGGAGAAGAAGCTTCCCGACATCACCGGCTTCAGCCGGACCTACCTCGGCATCGATCCCGTCGATGCGCCTATCCCCATCCAGCCCACGGCCCACTATGCGATGGGGGGGATTCCGACTGACATTGAAGGAAGAGTAATAGCGGACGAAGCAGGGGACCTCTACGAGGGGCTCTACGCCGCCGGGGAGTGCGCGTGCGTCTCGGTCCACGGGGCCAACCGACTGGGAACGAACAGCCTGGTAGACCTCGTTGTGTTCGGGCGGCGCGCCGGGCAGCACCTTGCGGGTTTCGTGAAGGCGGCAGGCTTTGGCCCTCTGCCCAGGGACGCCGCGGAGCCGGCAAGGAGCGAAGTGGAGCGGGTGATGGACGGCAAGGGGCCGCACGGCAACCGCGTGAGAGAAGAGATGGAAACCGTGATGATGGAGAAAGTGGGGATCTTCCGCAACGAGAAGGACCTGTGCGCCGCGGAGGCAAAGATGAAGGAGCTGCGGGGGAGGTGGACCGAGGTGCGCACCCAGGACAAGAGCAGGCGGTTCAACACGGATCTCCTCGGCATCCTGGAGCTGGAAAACCTCGTGGACCTCGCGTACCTGACCACCGCCGCGGCTCAGGCGCGCACGGAAAGCCGCGGCGCCCACGCACGGGACGACTTCCCGGAGCGCAACGACGCTTCGTGGCTCCGCCACAGCCTTGCGTGGCTCAGAAATGGGGAGACAGTCATCGGGTCACGTCCCGTGGACGTCTCACGGTGGGCGCCCAAGCCGCGTGTTTACTAGGGGAGGATGGCATGAAGATCGTGCTGCGCATCAGGAGGTTCGACCCGCAGACAGACAGGGAGCCGCACGATGAGGACTACCCCGTGGAGGCCGAGCCCACGGAGCGCATCCTGGACGCCCTCATCCGCGTGAAGGACGAGCAGGATGGAAGCCTCTCTTTCCGGCGCAGCTGCGGCCACGGGGTGTGCGGGTCCGACGCAATGATCATCGCGGGGGCGGAGCGGCTGGCCTGCAAGACCCTCGTCCGCGACGTGGCACAAGAGGATGGCGCGCTCATCCCCATCCAGCCCCTGCGCTTCCTGCCGGTCCAGCGGGACCTCATGGTGGACCAGGCCGTCTTCTTCCAGAAGTTCAAGCTCGTGAAACCGTTTCTCATCAACGGCGAGCCGGTGAAGGAGAAAGAGCGGATCCAGAGCCAGGCGGAGCGGGCGGTGTTCGACGACGTGACGAGCTGCATCCTCTGCGGCGCGTGCTACTCATCCTGCCCCGTGCTGGAGAAAAACACCTCCTACGTCGGCCCGGCGGCGCTCGTGCAGGCGGCGAGATTCATCTTCGACAGCAGGGACCGCGGGCTCCCCGAGAGGATGTCGGTGCTGGACGGTCCCGACGGGGCCTCGGCCTGCGAGAATCACTTCAATTGCACGCGTGTGTGCCCTCGCGGGATCAAGATCACGAAGAACATCAACGCGACAAAGAGGCTCCTCGCGAAGGTCAAGGAAGGAAACGCATGAAGCTGCACGAGTTCCAGGCCAAGGGTTTCCTCAGGGAATACGGCATCCCCGTCCCCGAGGGAAGGCCGGCGTCGACCCCGCAGGAGGCGAAGGCCATTGCGGCAACCATCGGCTGTCCCGTCATGGTGAAGGCGCAGGTTCTCGTGGGAGGACGCGGCAAGGCGGGCGGCGTCAAGATGGCCAAGACTCCGGAGGAGACCGAAGCGCGGGCGCGCGACATCCTTGGAATGCGGATCAAGGGCATCGAGGTCCAGCGAGTGCTGGTGGCGGCCGCCGTCGATATTGCCGCTGAGTTCTACATGAGCCTTGCAGTCGACAGGTCGGGGAAGGCCGTGCAGTGCATTGCGAGCGCCTCGGGCGGGATGGACATCGAGGAGATCGCCGCGACGCAGCCGGACCGGATCGTGAGATTCGCGCTGGACCCGGAAAAGGGCCCCGTGCGGGAAGCCCACTACGCAAAGCTTGCCACCGAGTTCAAGGGCGACGGCCTCTCCGACCAGGCGTGGACATTCCTCCAGGGGATGTACCGCCTGTTCTCGGAGAAGGATTGCTCTCTCGTGGAGATCAACCCCTGCGCGAAGACGCCGCAGGGAAAGCTCATTGCGGCGGATGCCAAGGTCATTTTCGACGACAACGCGCTGTACCGTCACCCGGAGCTGGAGAACCTTCGCAGCCCCGAGGAGTACGGGGCGGATGAAATGGACGCGAGGTCCAACGGCCTCTCGTATGTCGGCCTCGACGGCACCATCGGGTGCATCGTCAACGGCGCCGGTCTCTCGATGGCCACGATGGACCTCATCAAGCACTTCGGCGGAAGCCCGGCCAACTTCCTCGACGTCGGGGGAGCTCGAGCCCCGAGAAGGTGCTGAACGCGCTGCGGATCATCCTGAAGCACCGGGGCCTCACGGCCATCCTCATCAACATCTTCGGCGGCATCACGCGCTGCGACGACATAGCGCGCGGCATCGTCATGGCGCGCGAGCGGCTGTCCATTCCCGTCCCGCTCGTCATACGGCTGATCGGGACCAACGAGACGGAGGGCCGTGCCATCCTGAAGGGAGCCGGCATCGACGCGTACGATGACTTGACCGAAGCGGTCCGCGGCGTTGTCGCGCGGGCGCGGTCCGGCGACCGGAAAGGAAGCAGGTAGATGAGCATACTTCTGGGCTCCGACACACGGGTCATTGTCCAGGGGATCACCGGACGTGACGGCTCCTTCCATGCCCGATCCATGCGGGAATACGGCACGAAGGTGGTCGGGGGAGTAACGCCCGGAAAAGGCGGGGAAGCCATGGACGGGATCCCCGTGTTCAACACGGTGGCAGAAGCCGTGGAACGTACCGGGGCGGACTGCACGGTCATCTTCGTCCCGGCCCGGTTTGCGGGCTCGGCTCTCCAGGAGGCGGCGGACGCGAAAGTGCCCCTCATCGTCTGCATTACCGAAGGGATTCCCGTCCTGGACATGATCCGCACAACGCACTACGTCGCCGAGCGCGGGTGCCGGCTCATCGGTCCCAATTGCCCAGGCCTCATCTCCCCGGGTGCCTCGAAGGTGGGCATCATGCCCGGCCGCATCCACATGCCGGGAGGAATCGGAGTGATCTCCCGCAGCGGCACCCTCACCTACGAAATGGTCTGGGCCCTCACGCGCGCCGGGCTGGGGCAGTCGACCTGCGTCGGCGTAGGCGGAGACCCCGTCATCGGCACTGACTTCGTTCAGCTGCTGGCACTTTTCGAGGCTGACCCTCAGACCACCGGCGTTGCCCTGATCGGGGAGATCGGGGGAGACGATGAAGAGAGGGCGGCGGAGTACATTGCAGGTTCCATGAAAAAGCCGGTCGTCTCCTTCATTTCCGGGCGCACGGCGCCTCCGGAAAAGAGGATGGGCCACGCCGGAGCCATCATCTCCGGCGGAAAGGGCACGGCGGAGGCCAAGGTGGCGGCCCTGCGCGAGGCAGGGATCCCCGTGGCCGACCGCCCTGACGAGGTGCCCGGCCTCCTCTCTTCCCGGCTGCCGACGCACGCGCGCGGTCCCCGCAGCGCCTGAGAGCTGGCTCCGAGCGCAGGAGGTTTGAGAACATGAGCGATGGATCTGTTCTTTCGTCGGTCGATATCCCCTGGATCGAGGAGCTCCACGAGCGGTGGCGGGCCGACCCGAAATCCGTGGAGCCGCAATGGGACGAGTTTTTCCAGAACCAGGAGGGCAGCCACATCGCCCTGAAGAGACGGGGCGGCGCCGTTGCCGCTGAAAGCGCCCTGCCGACGGACATGGCATTCAAGCAGAGCCGCGTCGACAGCCTCCTCTGGGGGTACCGCGACGTCGGCTACCTCTATGCGCACCTCAACCCCCTGGCCCCGGCCGAGGGGGAGCAGAAGAACTACTACGCGGAGCCTGCCCACACCTACGAGCAGCTCACCCTCGCCGAGTTCGGGCTGTCGGACAGCGACCTGCAGACCGAGTTCTGGGCAGGCAGCGTTTTCTCGCGCTCCAAAATGACACTGGCCGACATCATCCAGGCTCTTCGGGAGACGTACTGCTCCACGGTGGCGGTGGAGTTCCTCCACATCCAGAACAAACCAATCCGCCGCTGGCTCATCCAGGAGATGGAATCCACGCGCAACAGGCCGTCCTTCGGGAAGGAGAAAAAGAGGACCATCCTGGAAGACCTGGTGACCGCGGAGGAGTTCGAGCACTTCATGCACACGGCGTTCATCGGGCAGAAGCGCTTCTCCCTGGAGGGAGCGGAAACCGTCATCCCCGCCCTCCACCACCTCGTGGACAGCGCGCCGGACATGGGGATCAAAGACATCATCATGGGAATGACTCATCGCGGCCGGCTCACCGTTCTCAACAGGATCCTCAACAAGCCGCCGATGGATCTCTTCCGGGAGTTCGAAGGGATCGAGGACCCGGGAGATTTCAGCTCCAGCGGCGACGTGCGCTACCACCTGGGGTTCCAGATGGAGCACGCGCACCCCGACGGCCGCTCCGTCCGCGTGAACCTCGTGGCCAACCCGAGCCACCTCGAGTCCGTGGGCCCGGTGGTGGAGGGAATGGCGAGGGCGGTGCAGCGCGAGCGCGGGGACGTCGACCGCAAGGAGATCGTGCCGCTCATCCTCCACGGGGATGCCGCCTTTTCGGGCCAGGGGATAGTGGAGGAGACCTTCAACCTGTCCACGCTCCGCGGCTACAAGACCGGCGGCACGATCCACGTCATCATCAACAACCAGATCGGGTTCACCACCTCGGCGCGTGATGCGCGGTCCACGTTCTTTCCAACGGACGTGGCCAAGATGCTTCCCGTGCCGGTCTTCCACGTGAACGGAGACGACCCCGAAGCGGTTGCGTACACGATGGATCTTGCCATGCGCTTCCGGCAGACATTCGGCCGCGACGTGGTCATTGATATCTTCTGCTACCGCAAGTACGGCCACAACGAGGGGGACGACCCGTCGTTCACGCACCCGTTGATGTACAAGATCATCGAGCGCAAGAAGAGCCAGCCGGTCATGTATACGGAGCGGTGCATCGCGGAGGGCATTGTCACCCGGGAGGAGGAGCAGAAGATGCGCTTGTCCTTCCGCGAATACCTGAAGGGCGCCCTCCAGGCGGCGCGGACCACCGAGGCCGAGGGTCCGGTTCTGACCAGGGAGCCCAACGCGTGGGTATGGGGAGAGAAAGTCCCGGCTCCCCCCGAGGCGCGCCTGCGGCTCATCGCCCAGAAGCTCACGGCCATTCCATCCGGGTTCCATGTCCACGCCAAGCTCAAGAGGATAATCGATGAGAAGGCGGCGCGGCTGGAAAAGGAGGGCACCGTGGACTGGGCCTTTGCCGAGTCCCTGGCCTTCGGCTCCCTTCTTCTTGACGGGATCCCCGTGCGTTTGAGCGGACAGGACAGCGCGCGCGGCACGTTCTCCCAGCGCCACCTCGTGTGGTGGGACACGGAAACGCTCCTTCCGCAGCCATACACGCCCCTGGCCAACCTTGCACCGGACCAGGGTCGGTTTTCCGTCTATGACAGCCCTCTCTCCGAGTACTCCATCCTCGGGTTCGAGTACGGGCATTCCCTGGGCCAGCCCCTGGCCCTCGTGATATGGGAGGCCCAGTACGGGGATTTCTCCAACGGCGGCCAGGTGATCATCGACAACTATGTCGCTGCCGGGGAGGCCAAATGGGGGACCCTCAGCGGGATCGTCCTCCTTCTTCCCCACGGCTTCGAAGGACAGGGGCCCGAGCACTCGAGCGCCCACCTCGAGCGGCTCCTGATGCTGTGCGCGCGCGACAATATCCAGGTCTGCAACTGCACCACCCCGTCCCAGTACTTCCACCTCCTGCGCCGGCAGGTGAAGCGCAGCTTCCGAAAACCGCTGATCATCATGACCCCCAAGAGCCTCCTCCGCCACCCGAAGGCCCTTTCCCCTCTTTCGGACCTTTCAAAGGCGGGGTTCCAGGAAGTGCTTGACGACCCGGCACGGCCGGCAAAGCCACGGCGCCTGATCCTGTGCAGCGGCAAGATCTTCTACGACCTGCTCAAAGCCCGGGAAGACTCAGGGGAGTCCTCCACGGCCGTCGTGCGGGTGGAGCAGCTCTATCCGTTCCCGGCGGAGGCGCTCAAGGAGATCCTCGAGGACTATCGGTCCGTGAAAGAGCGTGTCTGGGTACAGGAGGAGCCCCGCAACCGGGGCGCGTGGATGTTCATGAGGGAAAGGTTCTCGCGCGAGCTGCCCGAGGTTTCCCTCTCCTACATCGGCAGAGAGGAGGCAGCGAGCCCCGCCACCGGATCGCACCAGGTGCACGGTCGGGAGCAGGAGGAGATCCTCCAGTCGGCCCTCGGCGGAAACGGCGGCTCTCCCGCGGGCGCGGCATCCGCGCGTGAGTCGTCGCGGATCAGAAACGGCGGGGCAAAGACGACCCGGAAAGTCGGAGCGGTCTGAGACCGGGCGGGGGTAAAGAATTGAAGATTGAGATAAAGATCCCGAGTGTCGGCGAGTCGGTGACGCAGGGCATCGTCTCCTCCTGGCTGAAGAAGGACGGAGAGTTCGTTGAAGAGGGGGGCGACCTGCTGGAGCTGGAGACGGACAAGGCCAACGTCACGGTGCCTGCTCCCGCCTCTGGGGTGGTCTCCATCACGGTCAACGCGGGAGCAGAGGTCGCGATCGGGCAGGTTGTCGGGTTCCTGGATTCGGATGCGCAGCCCAGGACCGCAGCGCCCAAGCCTGCCGCACCGCAGCCTGCAGCGGCAGCGCCGACGGCGTCACCGGCCGCGGCGTCGGTTGCGGCCTCCCCGGCGCGGCCAGCGGCTCCCCCCGCCCCGGCGCCTGCTGGCCCCGTGGCCGCCGCCACCGCGCGAGCCCCTGCGCCGGCGGCCGCCCCCCCGCAGGCTGCCGCGCCCGAGACACGGCCCGCCCCCCGGCCGCCCGCGCTCCAGGTGCCCGCCCCCCGCGGGCCGGAGGGCGACCTGTCCCCATCGCGCACGCCGATGACCTCACTTCGCAAGCGCATTGCGCAGAAGCTCCTGGAGGCGCAGCATTCGACGGCCTCGCTGTCCACGTTCAACGAAGTGAACATGAAGAACATCATGGACCTGCGGACCCGCTATCGCGAGGAGTTCGAGCGCATCCACGGGGTCCGGCTCGGGTTCATGTCGTTCTTCGTCAAGGCGGCCTGCCGCGCCCTTGCGGAGTTCCCCATGGTGAACGCCCGCATCGACGGTGAAGAGATCGTCTATTACCGGACGTTCGACATCGGCGTGGCCGTCTCCACCGACCGGGGCCTGGTGGTTCCCGTCATCCGGGGCGCCGACCGCATGACCATAGCGCAGCTGGAGGCTTCCATTGCGGACCTCGCTGCCCGGGCGCGCGACAGGAAGGTGCTTCCAGACGAGCTGGCGGGCGGAAGCTTCTCCATCACCAACGGCGGGGTCTTCGGGTCCCTCCTCTCCACCCCTCTTCTCAACTACCCCCAGTCGGCTATACTGGGGATGCACGCCATCCAGAAACGTCCAGTGGTCGAAGAAAACGCGGGAGAGATCATCGTCATCCGCCCGATGATGTACGTGGCCCTCACCTACGATCACCGGCTCATCGACGGGAAGGAAGCCGTCAGCTTCCTCCGCCGCGTGAAGGAGCTCGTCGAGGATCCCTGGAGGCTTCTCATCGACGTGTGAGAGGGGTGAGCATCATGAGCATTGACACCGGGACCTACTCCAAAGGGCTGGAAGGGGTCATCGCGGACGAGACCACCATATCCCGGATCGACGGTCAGAAGGGCAAGCTCTACTACCGAGGCTATGCCATCGAGGATCTCGCCGCGCATTCGGACTTCGAAGAGGTGACATACCTGCTTCTCTATGAAAAGCTCCCGACGAGGGGGGAGCTGGATGCGTGGCGGCCGCGCATGCGTGCAAGCCGCGACATCCCCACGGAAATCCGCGACATGATCCGCGCCTTCCCCGTGGCCGCCCACCCGATGCAGCTGCTCCAGTCGGCAATGGCGTACATGTCCAGCTACGTTGAGCACCACATCCAGCACTCTGCAACCTGCGACTGCAAGGACACGCTCCACCAGGTCGTGCAGACAGCGAGCGTCGTTGCCGCCTACCAGAGGTACCGCGAGAACAGCGAGTACGTGCAGCCGCGGATGGACCTGTCCCACGGAGCGAACTTCCTGTACATGGTCCGGGGCAGGGAGCCGGAGGAATATGAGGGACGGATCATGGACACCTGCCTCGTCCTCCACGCGGAGCACGAGTTCAACGCTTCCACCTTCACCGCCCGGCTGGTGGCTTCCACTCTTTCCACGTGCTACTGCAGCATCTCCGCGGCCATGGGCGCCCTGTACGGCTCCCTCCACGGGGGGGCCAATGAAAGGGTCATGGAAATGGTGGAGGAGATTGGCTCCCCCGATCGGGTCGGGGCATGGCTGGACAAGGCCCTCAAGGAAAAGCGCAAGGTCATGGGCATGGGACACCGGGAATACAAGGTCAAGGATCCGCGATCCTACGTGATGGAGGAGTTCCTCCGGGAGCTGGCAGAAAAGAAAAACGACTCCCGCTCCTATGACATTCTGAAAGAGATCGAGAAGCAGTTCCGCGAGCGCATGGAAGAGAAGGGAAAGCCGATCTATCCGAACGTGGACTTCTTCTCCGGCGCGGTGTACACGATGCTCGGGCTGCCCCGGATCCTCTTCACGCCCGTGTTCGCCATGGCGCGCGTGGCGGGCTGGCTGGCGCACGTCCTGGAGCAGCGCAAGGACAATCGGATCTACAGGCCTGAAAGTCTCTACCGGGGCCCCGCTCCCCGTCCCTGGATTCCCGTGGAAGAGCGCCTGGTATAACGGCTCCCCCTGGGCGGGATGGCCAGCAGCCCCGTCAGGCAGCATCCGGCCGCGCTGCTGCCGCGGAATAGACCCTGCGGTGGTATCTGCTGGGGCGCGTTTCCAGGAGATGCGGCCCGGTGAACCCTGCCGCGGTGGCCACACCGACGAATCGACTGTACGGCAGGGGATGCGGCACCCACGGATTGGGGATCTCCACGTCATACTCCACCACGACGAGGCTTCCCCCCGGCCTGAGCCATCCGAGGACTTTTTTCAGGACCGCTTCGGCGTCCCGCTGGAAGTGCAGGGAGTTCGCCATCACCACGCCGTCGAGCCGGGGGACGTCAGAAAGACCCGTAAAATCCCGCGCCGCAAGCTCGATGTGAAGCCGAGGGAACTGCGCGCGGATGGCGCGCTCCTGCTCCCTGAGGGCTCGCGCGTCCCTGTCCACGGAGAGAATCCTCCCCTCGCCGCCCATGAGCGTTGCAAGGGCTATCGTGAACGCTCCCGTTCCTGATCCCAGGTCCGCCCAGGCGCCCGGCTTTCCGTCGACTCCTCCCCTGAGGAGCGCCAGGTGATCCTCCTGCGTCATGCCAACCGCCTCCGAGCATTTCCTCCACCGCCGCACGCCATGGTATACTAGGTACTGATGACGGAGCCAGCCGGGCAAGGCTTGCTTCACGGGAGGGAAAAAGAATGTTGTCGGAGATTCAGGGGGCGCGGCAGATCCCCGGGGAGGGATTTCGCCGATGGTTCTCGGACGATCAGTTCGACCTCATTGTCTGGTATGAAGGCCCGACCTCCGGCCTGGCGGGGTTGATCGGGTTCCAGCTCTGCTACGACAAGACGGGAAAAGAAAGGGCCCTCACCTGGACCCGGGCTCATGGCTTCCAGCACAACCGGATCGACTCTGGTGAGATGGCGGGCCACATCAAGATGTCTCCCGTCATTGTTGCAGACGGAGAGTTCCACAAGGACGACGTGGCAGAACTTTTCCGCAGGGAGGCTGCCGGGATAGACCCCGCGCTGGCCCGGTTCGTGTATTCAAAGACGAAGGGCTATCCTCATCTCTCCAAGACCTAGAGCCGCGCCCCGGGACGGCGTACTCGCCGAACGCGTACTCGCGTACGTCGAGCGCGCGCCCTAGCCATGGATGCGTAGCGCGCCAAAGGCGCGCGGAGGGCGGCAGCCGTTTGCGCAGCAAACGGCGAGAGCCGCGAGGTGCGCCGAGGACAGGGACGTGCGAAAGGCGCGCCGGTGCCCCTAGTGCACGGCGATGCTGTTGATGACCTCGCGGCCCGCTGCGTGCAGAGCGGCTATCTTTTCCGCCTTCGTGCTGTCGGTGCTCTCGTGGACGCTTCCCTTGAGCACGACCACCTCCTTGGTCCGCGGCCAGACTCCCTTCTTCTCCACGCTGACAAAGATGTGGCTTGCCCCCCGGATGGTCGGGTCATCGTTGATGATTTTCAAGATCTCTGACTGAATCCTGTCCGCATCACGCATCTTGCCACCTCCCTGCGCTGAATGGCGCACACCTGCCACGCGGGACAGAAGGATACGCGCGAGTGCTGGACCCGTTCGGTGACTACCGGCTGCGAATCAGGCGGCGTTGCGCCTGCGGGAGCGCGCTCGTTGCTGGCACCGCGCGCAGGACTATTCTACTCTACCCGGCGTGAGCTGTACAGAGTTGCGGCAGTAGAGTGTGATTCGAACAATAAAATCATATCGAGAATCCACCGCTGTTGATCGACCCCGACCTGGCCTCAGGCAGAATGGGGGACGCTTCCGCTCCCCCATTCTACGCCGCTTCCGACCGATCAGCTAGATCCTATCCACCCCTTACGGGGCGATGCCAAGCGCACCCGACTTCAGGCCAGCAACGGCCTTATCCACAGCCGCTCTGCCGGCAGCGGAGAGTAGACCATTCTTCACAACGGTAATGCCGTTACTTGCCATGCCCAAAACATGGCTCTTTCCGTCCAGAAGTTTCCCGGCAGCCTCCTCATAGCCCAGCTCATTCCAGTTAAACACAACGCTGCCAACAGTGACGGTAGGCGCGACTTTGGAGCAGTCAGTGACGGCCCCAACAATCAGGACGCCCTTCGAGTCTTGCGCGGCAGTCAGCACGCCAACGTACGCTGCATCAAGTAAAGGTACGAGCACATCATTCCCATCGGCTATGAGAGCCAGGGATGCTTCACGCGCCTTGTCGACATCAGACCATGATCCGGTGGCAACCGAGCTGACCTTAACCTTCTTGCCGGAAGCCTGGGCACCCTTCTCAAAATTAGCCAAGAATTGCTTATGAGGATCGTACCACTCACCCGTGAGCATGGCGACCTTGTTGGATTTGGTCATCATGCCTGCCATCACCCCTGCAATGTACGCGGCATGGGCATAGCTGACGGTGGCTGCCGTCACATTGGGGACGCCCCCGGTGTTGGTCGCAACACTAAAGACGAAGTTTGCTTTCGGATACTCTTTAGCCACCGTCTCGAGCGCTTCGCCGAACTGACCACCTTGCCCAATTATGATGTCGTACCCAAGTTGGGCAAACTGGCGGATCACCTCGAGCTGCTGGTCTTGAGTTACATCTTCTTTATAGGCAGTTTCGATGCCGAGATCCTTCGCAGCCCTCATCATGCCTTCATAGGTATACTGATTAAAGGCCTCATCGGTTTTCTCACCAGGCAAAACCATCGCCACCCTGTGCTTGGGTGCGGCGTTCGCAGGAACGGCCAACACGATCGCCGAAATGAGCGACATCCCAAAGATCAGTTGCAGTTTCTTCACGTCTCTTCTCTCCTTATCCCAGAGCCTGTGCTTCCGTGACAGCCCAAATCCGGCGGCTGGGTTCGTTCAGCGACGCCTTCAGGGTCCGATACTTTCCGCGGATCATCTGCAGCCGTATCACCCCGCAAATGTAACACGCATAACACAATTGGGCCAGTTATTTTCTCGCGAAGCCTTAGACGGGCCTATCGATTGGCAGGCGTCCCGGCCAATGAATATGAAATTCGTTCTTACGGCTCCAGGCCACGGTGCGCGTTGAGACGGTGCGACAGTTATCCTTCCTCATGAGAGATCGTATGCCTTCGTGCCTTCTCTGATAGACCGACCTGCTCAGGGCTCTGCAAACCTTAGCAAAAAACTCATCCATTCCACTTGACATGAGACCTGAGCAATATAATATCTGTGGACTCCGGTGTTAAGACGTTCACCCGAAGGGGGGCTTTGGAATGGCGGATGTTGCGAAATCAGGGATTGGCATCGTCGTCGGGACCTTCGGCGACCAATGAAACTCTTTCGGGGAGGGGATATCGTCTCGGCCGTGGGAATCACCCGCGCCGATCTCTGTGTCGAAGGGGAGAAGATTCAGGCCGTCGGCACGCCCGGTTCATTCGACACAAGGGCCGTGGATGAGGTAATTGATGCCAGCGGCACTTTCGTCATGCCAGGCCTCATCGATCCGCACCTCCACCTCAACTCGCCCTTCATGGGGACCACCACTGTCCATGACTACCCGAGAGGCACCGCTGCGGCCGCCTTCGGCGGCGTCACCACGATCATCGACTTCTCGACCCAGCCCAAGGGCGGTTCGCTGCTCGCGAACATCGCCCAGAAGGAGGAGGAAGCCAGAGACGCGTACGTTGACTGGAGCGTAAGCGGGATTCTTCTCGATGCAGGTCCCAAGACACTCGCGGAGCTGCCCCAGCTGGTTTCCGCGGGCTTTCCTACCTACAAGTGCTTCACGACCTACAAACACTCGGGACGCCTTGTGGACGATGAGGGAATGCTTACGTTGCTCGAGGCAACGTCACGGAACGAAGGTATGCTCATGGTCCACTGCGAGAACGACACAATCATCGAACGACGCGTACGCATGGAGATCGAGGCTGGGCACTTCGCACCCATCTTCCACGCCCGCTCACGACCGGCATCCACCGAAGTCATTGCCATCCGGCGCGTGATCGATCTTATGAGGGAGGTACCGGCTCCTGTCTACATCGTGCACGCTTCGACCGCTCAGAGCGTCGCTCTGATCGAGGAGGCTCGGTCCGAAGGCCTGCCAATCCACTGCGAAACCTGTACGCACTACCTTGCGCTCACCGAGTCCAGGCTCGAGGGCCCGCAGGGTCAACTCTATATCTGCAGCCCCCCTTTGCGGGAGCAGAAGGACGTCGATGGGCTCTGGAGGGCCGTTGTTTCAGGCAGCGTAGAAGTCGTCTCCTCCGATGACGCTGGGGTTTCCCCTGCGGACAACTATCGTATCGGCGCAGGTAGATTCGACAAGGTGCCAAGCGGCCTTTCGGGCATCGAGAGTCGACTTGCGATCCTGTATTCAGAAGGCGTGGCCAAGCAGCGGATCGGCCTGACGAAGCTCGTTGAGGTTGCGGCTCAGAATCCCGCCCGACTCTTCGGAATGTACCCCCAAAAGGGAATACTGGCTCCCGGCTCAGACGCCGACATCGTGGTCTACGATCCTTCCCTTGAATGGACCATGACCGCGAAGGAGCTCCATATGAATACCGACTTCTGTGCATTCGACGGCTGGAAGATAAAGGGGCGCGTCCGCTCGGTCCTGAGCAGGGGCAGTTTCGTAATTCGGGACGGCCGACTCGTCGGGAAGCCAGGCGCGGGCAAGCGCGTCTTCCGACGTCTTTCCTTCTGAGGCTTTGACTATGAGCACAAAACGATGGAGTCGCAATGCGCATGGAGGGGATCACAAAACGTTTCCCTGGAGTCCTGGCGAACGATCGGATAAGTCTCGATTGCCGAAAAGGCGAGGTTCTCGGATTGCTTGGCGAGAACGGCGCCGGCAAGACAACCTTGATGAACATCCTGTATGGGCTTTATCAACCGGATAGCGGTCAGATCTTCATCAACGGCGAGCAGGTGAAGATCGAGTCCCCCGCGAAAGCCATTCGACTCGGAATTGGCATGGTCCACCAGCATTTCATGCTGGTAGAGGTTCTTACAGCGTTAGAGAATGTGATCCTCGGCATTCCTTCCCGCCATGCCCCGGTCCTGGGTCTCGCCCCTGCTCGCAGCCGTCTACTGAATCTATGCGACGAGTATGGCCTTCATGTAGATCCCTCCACAGAGGTGTGGAGGATGCCGGTGGGGAAGCAACAATGGCTGGAAATCCTGAAGGCTTTGTACCGGAATGCCAGATTGCTTGTACTCGACGAACCGACTTCCGTGCTCACACCTGATGAGGGAGAGCAGCTCTTCAGGGCCATTCGTAAGTTGACCCAGGAGGGACGCTCGGTCATTTTCATCAGTCACAAATTGAGCGAGGTGCTTGAAATTACGGATCGAATTACCGTCATCAGGGACGGTCACGTGGTGGGTACTGTGCCAACCAGGGAGGCAACGCAGCTTGAACTGGCGCGTATGATGGTGGGGCGTCCGGTCATGATGGAGCGGAAACCCAGACCAGTCGTAATGAAGAAGGAACCCGTCCTGGTCATGGAAAATGTCAGCGCGAACGACGACCGCGGTCTCCCTGCGCTGAGGAATTTCAATCTCACCGTCCACTCCGGCGAGATCGTGGGGGTAGCGGGAGTCGATGGCAATGGCCAACGCGAGTTGGCCGAATGCATTGCAGGTTTGCGAAAGCGGACCGGCGGATCGATCCGCATTCAAGGGCGCATTGTTGATCGTGTCATGGATGATCCCTCCTTCGTCGGATATATCCCTGAAGACAGACAGAAGACGGGACTCCTCCTGGATCTCAGTGTAGCGGAGAATCTTGTCATTAAGGATTTCTGGCGCCCAACGTACGCTCAAGGGAGGCGTGCTCCGCTATACCACCATACGGGAGCATGCCAGAAGAATGATCACCGCCTACAACATCCGCACACCTTCTGGGGAAGTCCAGGTGAGGCATTTGTCAGGAGGAAACCAGCAGAAGGTCGTCGTGGCGCGGGAGCTGAACGCGGAACCTGTCCTCGACATCACCTCCCAGGCGACCCGCGGGCTTGACCTGGGCGCAGTGGAAAGCGTGCATGATACTCTGCTGAGTGAACGAAAACGCGGCGCGGCTGTGCTGTTCATTTCGACGGAATTACAGGAGGTCATGTCACTCAGCGACCGCATCATCGTTCTGTTTCGTGGGGATGTGATAGGAGAGGTAGAAGGTGATGGCGCGGATGTTTCAACCATTGGTCAGTTGATGCTTGGGAAAGTGTCGGAAGTATAGTGGCATGACGAAGAGGAAGAAACGGCCAGAGCTCATTACCGTGCCGGGTCTTGGACAGATAGCCCTTTCCGGCGCGCGGCCGCTTATCGGCATTCTTCTCGGCTTACTCGCTGGAGCGGGGTTGATTGCACTCTCAGGCGTGAATCCGCTTGTTGCATATGCGGCGATGTTGAAAGGGGCTATTGGCAGTCCGCAGTCGATTGCAAATGTGCTTGTCCGCGCCTCACCCCTGCTTCTCACCGGGGTGGGTGTTGCGATCGGCATCAAAGCCGGATTGTGGAACGTCGGGGCAGAAGGGTATATGTACCTGGGGGCTATTGGCGCCGGCGCGGTTGGCATGCTTCCTCTCCCGCTGCCGCCCATCGTCCATATTATCCTGGCAATTCTAGCGGGAGCGGTGGTCGCTGGGGTCTGGGGGCTGTTGCCTGCATACTTGCGGGCATACAGGGGTGTCAACGAGGTGGTCACAACGATCATGATGAACTATGTGGCCCAATATTTTACCAGCTGGATGGTGCATGATCCTCAGCCCATGGCGGAGCCCGGTGCCTTTTTTCCAATGTCGCGAGCCCTTGCTCCAACCGCGAGACTGCCCATCCTGATGCCCGGCACCAGCCTGCACCCGGGCTTCATCATCGGGATTGCAGCCTGTATTCTTTTCTCCCTGGCCATTCGCTTCACACCTTTTGGTTTTCGAACCCGCATGCTTGGGACGAACCCGGAGGCGGCGCGCTACGCAGGTGTCAATGTGAGACGGCAAATCCTGTTCGTGCTCGTGATCGGGGCGCTGATGGGGGGCGTGGCAGGCGCGTGCGAGGTCATGGGATTGAAGATGCGAGTGTATCAGGATTTCGTTTCGGGTGTGGGATTTGAAGGCGTCGCCGTAGCGCTCCTTGCGGCCGGCAATCCGCTGGGAGTCATCGCCAGCACGCTGTTCTTCTCCACCGTGAAGACGGGCGGCGCAGCGATGTCGGTTTCAACGGGCGTCGGAGGACCGATGACAGTTGTCATCGAAGCACTGTGCGTGATCTTCGCGATCGCGGTGGGGTACGGCGAGCGCAAGCGCCTGGAGCGGGTAGACAAAGCGGAAAAAGAAGATGGGGAGGTGACACAACATGTCGGCTGACCAGATCATCAGTTGGCTGGCGGCAACCTTGCAGTGGGGAGGACCGCTGATACTGGTCTCTGTCGGCGAAGTGTTCGCCGAGCGATCAGGCGTGATCGATGTCGGAATCGAAGGCATCATGCTCTGTGGGGCCCTCGCCGGGGTCGCTGTCAGCTTCTTTACGGGGAATGTTCTCATAGCATCAATTGGCGCAATGCTCCTTGGCTTCGTGCTCGGGATGGCGTTCGCCTACTTGACTGTAACGCGAAGGACCAATCAGGTGGTCACTGGCCTCATGTTCAACCTCGCAGCTCTCGGCGGGACCAATCTTGTGTTCGCCCTGCTCTCTGCGACCCGATCCCATCGGGTAGCGACCTTCCCGGATCTGTTCCCCGCGAGCTTTGGTAACATCCCGATCATCGGCCCGGTACTGTTCCGGCAGCCAGTGATTACATGGATCGCCTTGATCCTGCCCTTCATTGCAAGTTGGGTCCTCTATCACACGGATTGGGGCTTGAACGTGCGTGCCGTGGGCGATAATCCGAAAGCAGCAGCGACGGCCGGTCTACCTGTGATCACATTGAAGTATCAGGCGGTGATCCTGAGCGGAATCTTCGCCGCCTTGGGAGGATGTGCACTGACCCTCGGCGAGGTGGGGTACTTTGCGTCCGGGGGTATGACTGCCGGGCGTGGGTTTGTCGTTCTTGCTGCGGTGGTCGTGGGGGGCTGGGATCCACTGCGGATTGCGTTGGCTTGCCTGGTATTCGGTGCAGCGGATGCGGCCCAACTGAGGATGCAGACGACGGGTTCACACATCCCATACCAGTTCCTGCAGATGTTCCCATATCTCCTCACACTGGCTGCACTTGCAGGTGTGGTGGGGCGTACACGCCCGCCAAAAACCTGGGGTGCGCCCTACGATCCAACGAGCGTGAGTTGACGGTCGGCATGGAATTGACAAGAGATCGGCAAGAGGAAATCCTCCGCTTCACGCAGGAACTGATCCGGTGTCCTGGCTTTTCTGGAGATGAGGCGGAAACAGCCGCTGCCGTTGCCCGACAAATGAAGAAACTGGAATACGATACGGTTGAAGTGGATCGGTGGGGAAACGTCATCGGAACCATCTACGGCGCCAGGCCCGGCCCGACCATCGTCTTCGACGGACATATGGATGTTGTGCCGATCCGTATGCCCGAACTCTGGGAGCATGAGCCATACGGAGGCGAGATCTTCGAAGGCAAGATATGGGGAAGAGGGCGCGGTTGACATGAAGGGCGGGCTTTCCGCCAGCCTTTGCGCGGCTGCCTTTGTCGACCGGGCCAATATCGCCGGGACGATCCTGGTCACGGGGACGGTCGCTGAGGAGCTCCTGATCGGGCGAGGCTTGGGCAAGATCCTGGAAGGACGCAAGGTGAATGCCGTCATTACCTGCGAGCCAACGGGTGTGAATCAACTCGCCGTGGCGGGCGTCGGTCGAACCACAGTGGAAATGACCGCACATGGACTGGTGGCGCACAGCTCCCAGCCCCATCTGGGCGACAATGCTATCTATCGAGCAATGGATGCAGGCGAGCGCATACGCAAAATGCCCCGACGTACGAATCCACTCTTCGGCACGGATGTGATCGAACTTGTGGAAATCAAGTCAAAGCCCTCTCCCGGGCAATGGATGTGTTCCAGATTACTGTTGGGTGCTTTGGGAATGCCGCTTGTTGCCCGAAGAGACCCGGGAGACCTTCTTGAATCGTTTCCGCACGGCTCTCAAGGACTTCGACGGGGCGGAGAAAGTGGAATTGAAAATTGGCCGGATCGCAGTTGACTGCTATACCGGCGAGCATCTCGATTACGAGGACTTTCTCGCCGCCTGGGCCACGCCGCCTGAGGAACCTTTCCGGAAGCTCGTCGAGCAAGCTCTCATCCAGACTGGGATCAAGGCGGATCCCATCATTTTCAGAGGCTGCACCAACGCTAACATCAGCGCAGGTGCTATGAGCATTCCATCACTGATCTACGGACCGGGCAACCTCGCTCTTGCACACAAGCCCAACGAGCATCTCGACATCGAGGAGCTGCTGCTCAGCGCCAGGTCCTATGGGAGGATGATCGAGCTCACTGGCCAATACGGATGATGCATCCGCCCGGAGGCTACAGCGCAGGCGGCTCGTCGGTGATCAGCCGCTCTGCCCGCGTGAGCTCGAAAACGCATTTCAGGAGCTCCGCGTCCTCGGGCGCCTGCGTGATGCCCCTGCGCTCGAACATCCTCTTCTGGATGAGGATTGCCTGGTCCACGGGACACTCGGTGATCTGGCCGAAGGAACGCGCGTAGTTGCAGAAGCTGGCCACGTTGGAGCCGATGAACCCGTACAGCATACTGGAGACGCCGATGATCTTGCCGGTGAAGATGCTCGTGTTGATGGCGCTCTTGGCGTAGTCACCAATGACGCACCCGAGAAACTGCATCCCCGTATCGACGCGCCGGTGCGGAAACTCCAGGCGCACTTCACCATAGGTGTTCTTCAGATCGCTGTTGCTCGTTCCTGCCCCGAGGTTCACCCAGGAGCCCACGTAGGAATGTCCCAGGAACCCGTGGTGCTGCTTGTTTGAGAACCCCTCGATGATGCTTGCCTCCACCTCTCCGCCTATCTTGCAGGTCTCGCCGATCGACACGTTCTCCTTGAGGGACGCCCTCTCGATGACGCGGGAGCGGGCACCGACGTGCACCGGCCCCTCGAAGTAGGCAAAGTCCCTCACCTCCACGTCCCGCTCGAAAACCACGGGGCCCGAGGCGGTGTGAAAAGCTGCGCTGTCCGCAATTCTCGCCCCCTCCGCCGCAAAGACGCCGGGATTCACCTCGCGGTAGGCGCCCTGGTGGATGCGGTGCATGATGTTCGCAGGAAAGAGGGGCTCGAGATGCTTCACCACCTCGAACTGGTGATCCAATGTCCGAAAGAGCTCCTCCTCCAGGAGCGGGAGCTTCAGCTCCAGGAGCCAGGGCGTGATGTTCTCCGAGGTGAGCGGCCGGGGCGCGGGAGCTCCTGCCGGGATGAAAGCCGCGGACACCCTGCCCCCGGCGGTTGCGACGAAGGGCCGGGCCGCCGCTGCAAGCTCGCGGAACTTTGCCGCGTAGCGGGTGTCGGGAACGATGGAGGCGTTGAGAAGGAGCTTCGGCCCGTCTCCGGGAGGGCTTGACGGGTAGCGGCGGGCGGCGAGCTTCCCCAGGTAGCTTCTCACCACCCACGCGGGCGTCGCTTCCGCGGCCTCCGCGGCAATGTCGTACAGCGTCCAGCAGGCGCACGTCACGGCAAAGGCGGGGCGGGTCAGGACAATGGGGTTCATGTCGGACAGCAGGTGATCTTCGAAGAGGATGATCTGGGCGCCTGTGGAACCGGCCTGCTCTTTCGTCGCTGCCATTGCGCTACTCCACCGTCACGCTCTTGGCGAGGTTGCGCGGCTTGTCCACGTCGCATCCGCGCTCCACGGCAACACAGTACGCGAACAGCTGAAGAGGGATGACTGAGAGGATGGGAATCAGCGGATCGAGGGTCCGGGGAATGAAGATCGCATCTTCGGCAAGAGCCGCTGCGTCGGAGTCTCCCTCCTGCGCCACCACGATGACCCGTCCGCCGCGGGCGCGTATCTCGTGCATGTTGCCCAGCATCTTGTCGCGGATCTCGGTCTGGGCTGCAAGGACAACGGTGGGAACGGAAGGATCGATCAGCGCGATGGGGCCGTGCTTCATCTCCGCTGCCTGGACACCTTCCGCGTGGACATAGGAGATTTCCTTCAGCTTCAGCGCCCCCTCGAGCGCTGTCGGGTATTCGAAGACCCTCCCGATGTAGAGGAAGTCCTCGTTCTTCGCGTAGCGGGCGGCGATTTCCGCGATGCGCTCCTTCTGCCCGATCAGCCCGCGCGCCTGCTCGGGAAGCTTTTCAAGCGCGTCGAGGAACAGGAGGCCGGCACGCAGGGACATGCCCCGCATGCGGCCCAGGTGGACGGCCAGCAGGCTCAGCACGACAAGCTGGCTCGTGAAGGCCTTGGTGGAAGCGACCCCGATCTCGGGCCCGGCGTGCGTGTAGATTCCCTTCCCGCACTCCCGCGCGATGCTGGACCCGACGACATTGCAGATCCCGATGGTCTCCGCGCCGTTGAGCTTGGCCTCGCGGATCCCGGCCAGTGTATCGACTGTTTCCCCGGACTGGCTGATGGCAATCACCAGGGTGTCGGGCTCCAGGACGGGATGCGCGTAGCGGAACTCCGAGCCGAAGGAGACCTGTGTCGGGATCCTCGCGAGGGTCTCCAGGAGGTACTTGCCGATCAGCCCGGCGTGCCAGGAGGTCCCGCAGGCCACGATGTGGCACCGTTTCACCCGGCGAAGGAGCGCCTCGTCGATGCCGCCCAGCTTGGCAGTCCCTTCCGCGCGGACGATCCGGCCGCGGTACGCGCTGTGAATGCTCTCGGGCTGCTCGGAGATCTCCTTGAGCATGAAGTGGGGGAACCCGCCCCGCTCGATGTCGGGGAGGCTGAAGGCAATCTGCTGAACGCTCTTGCTGACAGGGGTTCCTTCCAGGGTCCTCGTCTCGAAGCCGTCCCCGTGGAGGAACGCCGCTTCCCCGTCGTCGAGGTAGATGACGTCCCTCGTGTGCGCCACGAGCGGGGCGGGATCGCTTGCAACGAGCGTGCTGTTTTTTCCCAGCCCCAGGACAATGGGGCTGCCGTGCCTGGCCACGAAGATTTTTCCCGGTTCCCCCGCGTACACCGCCGCAATGCCGTACGCACCGACAAGCAGCTTCATCGCCCCCAGGAAGGCCGCGGAAAAATCAGGCTCGGACTTGAGGAACTCCTCGATGAGGTGGGGGATCACTTCCGTATCAGTTTCACTCGCAAAGGCGTGACCCTGACCCTGGAGCGTCGCGCGGAGGGCAGCGTGGTTTTCGATGATGCCGTTGTGGATGACGGCCACCCTCCCCGAGCAGTCGGCGTGGGGATGAGCGTTTGTCTCCGTGGGGGCCCCGTGCGTCGCCCACCGGGTATGGGCAATGCCTGCCACGCAGGTTCTGCCGCCTCCCAGCGCCAGCCCATCCGCATCCACTCCGCCGATCCTCCCGACGCGCCGCAAGAGGGCAAGCTGGCCGTCGCACACGACGCAGACCCCCCAGGAGTCGTATCCACGGTACTCGAGGCGCTTGATCCCCTCCACCAGCACGCCGGGGGTCGCGCCCTCGCCCACGTAGCCGAAGATTCCGCACATTGGCACAGCTCCTCACCCGCCAGGGCCTGCGATGTGCGGGAGCATACCACGAAGATCGTCAGGGGTCAAAAGTCAGAAGTCGACGTCGAACCGCGCGTAGGTGCCGGACCAGGGGAGCCACTCGACGTCGACGCTCGCGACGCGAGCGCCGGGGGGCCCCTTCTCGAGCCAGGCGATAAGACGGGTCAGGCGGGTGGCGTCCCCTTCCGCGACAACCTCCACCGCGCCGTCCGGACGGTTTGACACGATCCCGGTGAGCCCGAGGGACCGCGCTTCGCGAACGGCCGACCAGCGGAAGCCGACGCCTTGCACGCGGCCGTGCACGAGCGCGCGCACGCCGCGTGCTTCAGCGGGTCGAGCCACGGGCGTCTCCAGGCGCGCCGCCGGGGTCGGCGAGGGTTCTGCGGATCAGGGACTCCAGCTCGGAATAGTCGTAGGGCTTGTAGACGACCGGGAACGGTATGGGGAACTCCGGCTGGAGGAAACCGCTCGTGATGATCACCTTCTTGTCGCGGCAGAACTGCCGGAGGAACCGGATCCAGTAGTCCCCTCCGAGGATGTCCATGCGGTAGTCGGTGACGATGAGATCCACGGGGTGGTCGAGGATCTGCTTGATGGCTCCCACTCCGTCCGACGCGACAAGAACCTCGTGACCTTTCTTCTTCAGGAAATCGCGGAGTGTCAGGCGAATGGAGTCCTCGTCCTCCACCACGAGTATCACAGGTTATCCCCCATGCGCTCCGCCGGCGGAGACGCGCGCCGCGGTCAACTCCTCCACGCGAACACACAGCTTCTCGAAGTCCAGGGGCTTCGCGAAGAAGGCGTCCGCGCCTTCGCCGAGGACGATTTGCTCAAGGTTCACGTCGGTCAGGCCGGTGATCGCGATGATGACGGGCGAGCCGAGGGCCGGATCATCCTTGATCCGCTTGCACAGCTTGTGCCCGTCGATCCCCGGAAGACTGATATCCAGGAGGATCACGCCGGGCTTCCACTCCGAGATCTGGCGTGCCGGCCTCGAATCCGTCGAAGGCCTGCATGATCGTGAAGGCCGGCAGCCTGCGGGCGAGGAACCTCTTGAGCAGCGTGTTGATGTTCTCATCGTCATCCACGATCAGGATCCGGCGCCAGTCCGCGGCGCTCTCCCCGTTTTCCAGCAGGTCCTCGGGGATCCTCATTCCACGCGACGTCAAAAAGGTGAGAAGGTCCTCCGCATAGACGCGGTACTGGCCGCCAGGGGTCATGAAGGCCTTGAGAAAACCGTTCTTGATCCAGTTGATTGCGGTCTGGTTGACAACACCGCAGATATCGGCCACCTCGAGCGCTGAGAAAATGCGAACCTTCTTTTCCTTTTTACTCACGTCTGCTATCCTTTCGGAAATGAAAGCGACAACGACTAATTCTCAATATTATTCAGTATACCAATTATATCCATAATGTCAATGAAAAAGTTCGAATTTGCGCTGGAAGAATACAGGTATCTGCGGAAAAAAGGATATCCGGAAAAAGCATCTCTGAAGCTCGTGGGAGACAGGCACAGGCTTTCTCGAATGGAACGCAACACGCTCTTCCGCGGAGTCATCCCGGCATCAGTGGCGGAGGTCCGGAAAGAAAAGCTGGTTTCCTCTGCGTCAATGAGAGGGCAAGGCTTGGGAATCGATTGGTATAATGTCCTGATCACCGTGGAGAGCTTCCTCCGCGGATTTCCGCTGTTCGTCTCCGATGACGGAGTCACTCGCGACTCCTCGGCTACGCACGGCAGCTATCGGCGTTCCGCGATCACGGACAGGGCTGTTGCCGCAATCCTCGATGCCCTTTCGTCCCTGGCACCGGCGCGCCTGGATGCGTTCCTCGATTCTCCCATCGCATTTTCCGGGCTCATGGCCGAGGAGATGCGTGGGCGATTCGCGTCCCTCTCTATCCCTTTCGAGGTGACATTGGAGCACACGGCGGATTATCCGCTGAAAAGCTACGATGGCGTAGTCGCTTCATCCGACTCCGTCATCCTGGACAGCGCGCGGAAGGCTTTCGATCTGCCCCGTTTTGTCGTGGAGACCGGCTTCGGCTTCACTCCTCCGTCTCTCGACGCTCTTCCTTCCTCATTTCCGAAAGGATTCGGGCAATCGTCCGGGAGCGAAAACCCCGCGCCGTGAGCCTGCCCACCGCAGCCCGGACCGACAAGCCGTGCACGAGCTTCCGTGCCCGGTCCAGCTCCACCTCGTCGGTACAGACCTCGTCCAGAACCTCCGCGGCAATGTTCCTTGGCACCCCATTGCGCGCCAGCCCCCGGTAGAGGGACTTCCACCCCTCCCTGCGGGTAGAGATCCGAAACCGGGCCCAGCTTTCCGCAAAGGCCCGGTCGTCGAGATAACCGAGCTCGATCATCCGGGCAACCGCGGCGCCGGCGGCCTCCTGGCTGAAGGCGCGGGCGCGAAGCTTGCGGGCAAGACCCTGGCGGGTCTGCGGGGCACGGGAAATGAGCCGCAGGGCGGCGTCCCGCGCGGACAGCAGCTCGGAACGCGCCATGAGGGACGCCAGGCGGGAGCCGTCCAGGACCGTCCCCGCCCTGATGCCCTCTGCGGCAAAGACCTCGGCATGGAGGATAAAAAAAGAGCCGTCGGTGAGATGGATCCGGACCTTCTCACCGGCGGCACCCTTCAACTCGATCGAAACAACGGAAAGAGCGGGCTCGACCTTATCTCTTGGAGAACTGGAAGCGTCGTCGGGCACCGGCCTGGCCGTACTTCTTTCTCTCCACCATGCGCGAGTCGCGGGTGAGGAACCCGTTGGCCCGGAGGGCGGTGTGGTTGGAGGCGTCGTACGTGTTCAGCGCCCGGGCCAGCCCGTGCCGGCAGGCCTCGATCTGCGAGGACACCCCTCCACCCCTCACGCTGATGAGAACATCGAACTTGCCGGTATTGTTCGTGACCTCCAGGGGGGCAAACACGTTCAGCGCGGTGGGAAGCCCGGCGAAGTATTCCTCCACGGGCTTGTCGTTCACCGTTATCTTCCCGGCTCCGTCGCGCAGGAACACCCGGGCAATGGATGTTTTGCGCTTGCCGGTTGCGACAGCAAGATTCTTTACCAAGGCATTCTCCTCACTGCAAAAGCGGCGCACGCCGCGGCGTTCCAGCGCTTCAATTGATGTCCAGCTTGATGGGCTTCTGGGCCGTATGGGGATGCTCCGGCCCGGCGTACACTTTCAGGTGCTTGTAGATCTTCCTTCCCAGGGCTCCCTTGGGAAGCATGCCCTGGATTGCCTTTTCCAGCGGAAAGGCAGGTTTCCGCGCGAACACCTTCTCAAAGGGTTCCGCCCGGAAGCCACCCGGATACCCGGAGTGACGGTAATACATCTTCTGGGCCGGCTTGCGGCCCGTGACCACGATCTTGCCGGCATTGATGATGATCACCGAGTCCCCAAGGTCCCAGTGGGGCGAGAACTCGGGCTTGTTTTTTCCCCGCAGGATCGCGACGACGCGGGAGGCCAGCCTCCCCATGACCTTGCCTTCCGCGTCGACGAGGTACCATTTGCGTTCCACCTCATCCGGTTTCACAAATATCGTCTTCATCTATGCTTCAACCCTTCCGTGAATACTGCGCGCATGGACGGCGCAGGATGAGTACGCTGACACAGAGCCCCAGGAATGTCAATACCTTCACTTCTTCTCCTCGGGCTTCTTCCCCTGCTTTTCCTCCTCTTCCTCCTTCTTCGCTTCCCGCTTGTCCTTGATGTCGGCAATCCCGACGAAGAATGCAATGAGGCCGACGAAGACCGCGAGGATGGGGACGCCGCCCTTGAGGAACTGGATGACCTCGGCCCACCACTGCAGGCCCCAGGAGACCGGAAGGATTGCATAGACGGCGAACAGTATGAGGACGATTCCGATGGTCAGTGCGATCATGTGAAGCCTCCGGTTCTTTCGTTGTTTTCTCCGCCAAGAATAGCGAAATACACGGTGCTGTCAATACGACGCTCGTCCCGGAGACACGCAGCTTGCAGTGGAGGCAAAAATCAGGTATGGTGATGGTCCCGCCGGCACCCGTGCGACCTGTAAACGCCAAGAAAAGACGGTGCAGCGGAAAATCAACAGCGAAAGGAGCAACCCATGAAGGTACGAATCGACCCGGACCTCTGCACCGCCTGCGGCTTGTGCACGGACGGCGTCCCCCAGGTCTTCAAGATGGGAAAGGACGCCGCCGAGGTCATCAATCCGGAGGTTCCCGCAAACCTCCAGAACGCGGTGAAGGATGCCGCGACTGACTGTCCCGCAGAGGCGATCCTCATCGAGTAGACGTTCGGGCCCGGGTCTCCGGGCCTTTTGCATTGGACTCCAGGCCGGTCATTTTCCGCGGTCGAGCCGGGAAAAGGCCAGCGCCACCTGCGTGCTTCCAAAACCGAATGAATTGGAGACCGCGACCTTCACCGGGCGTCACCCCGGGTTCTCCTATTCTCCCTGGGGTGCCTCGGAGGCCGGCTCGCCGCGCAGCTGCTCGCGGGAGAAAAGCTCGAGCCACGCTTCCAGGCGGGGCGGCCGCGCGCCGAATCCAGCCAGCTCCGATTCCGGCACAAGCGCCGCGCGGAGCCGGCCCAGCGATTCCGCGGCCACGTCGTAGGGCGTGCGCGCCACCTGCGACTCGTGGGCACGGATGGCCTGGAGCTTGCGCTCGAAGGCCATCCGCGGGACGGTCACGATGGTGTTGAAGTCTCCCCGGTTGAACAGCGCCCATGGTCCCTCGAAGTTCCAGACCTCGACCGTCTTCTGGGAGCCGGCGAGGAACCGCCGCAGGGCCTCCCCGGCGATGCGCCGGCTGGCGATGTGGGCGGGGTGGGAGTCCCGCGCGTGGGGCATGAACACCCAGTCGGCGTCCATCTCCTCCATGAGGGCAAGAAGGGAGGTGATGTCGCGCTCGGAAACCTCGTAGTTGCTGTCATAGAAGGGAAGCCGCATGAAGCGGGGCTCCACGCCGAGGATCCGCGACTCCTTCACCACCTCGGCCTCGCGGATGGCGATCCGTTCGCTTCTCTGCGTGCCGTAGATGAACGAGCGGTGCCCCGTGCTCATCACGGCGGTGACCACCCGGCATCGGGGACTGATCATGGCCATGGTCCCGCCCAGGCTGATGGGAGCGTCATCGGGGTGCGGTGAGATGATGAGCGCTCGGCGCTGCGAGGGGACCGACTGCGCATCCATGATGTAGAGCCCGGAATGAAACCCGCTGATCCGCTCCGTCCGCTCGATCCGCGACAGCGCTCCCCCGTCGGCTATCAGCGTCACGCTCTCATGGCGCTGAAGGACGGAGATCGGCAGGGCGGGATCGAAGCTCCCCTCGGTGAGCCGCTGGACGATCTCCGCGAGGTTGCGGCCCGCGGCGAACAGCAGGATCCGGGCGGCCCTCCGCAGGTCTGCAAGACCGAGGGAGAACGCCTTCTCCGCGCCCCATCGCTCCCTGTTGGGAACGGAAATGATCCCGGCCTTCGATTCGAAATCCGACCCGGTGACGTGGAACCCGATGTGTCCCCGCGAATCGACGGAGAGAAGCGCGATGTCGATGCCCGCAACGGCCAGCCAGCTCGTGATGCGGGCAGCCTCGTCCTGGTGATTCCGCGACGGGTTGAACGCGATGATGTTCTCAGCGGGTATGGACAGGGGAGCGAACAGGCGCTCGTCGAGCACGGAACGGAAGGGGGCCGTCGGCGCGACGCGGACGAGCTCATCGAAGACGACGAACCGCACGCGGGAGAAATCCACCAGCTCCGAGCCGGCGCGTTCCACGAGGAGACGGTAGGGGCCGAACGCCGGGGTCCCCGCAAAGACGGAAACGATGAGATCGGGCTTTTCCTCCACGGCCGCAAGGAGGAGCGTGACGAGCTTCTGCTCCATGTTCTGCTCGTCGCGCGCGGGGATGACGTGGATGGTGGCCATGTCTACCCTGTCCTCTTTCTCGCGAACGCCACGAGAAAGCCGATGCCGGCGAAGAACAGCGGCAGGTTGGCAAGGAGAATGCGCACGATCGGGATGCCGTGCGCCAGCTCGGGCTCCGCGCCGAGGATCCCGTACCTGCGGAGCGTCGCGAGCACGATGTCCGCGTAGGAGATGATGATGGCGATGATGAGGAAGGTCCATCCCATCTCCCGGGTGCGCGACCACAGGAGGATGGCGCAGAACGTGGCGAATGCACCGAACAGGAGGTGCGAGGCGTCGACGGAGAAAGCGGCGATGTCCATGGTCAACCTCCGGGGATGCTGGTGAAGCACTCGACCAGCAATCGTGTCTCCCCAGGGGAACATTCCCCCGGGAGAATGCTCGGTCCGGGATACCCGGGCGAAAGAAGGACCCCGGCGCGCAGGAACTCGGAAAAGACCCGTGGGTAGTCAGCGGCCGGGAACGTGGCCCGCACGTATGGGCCCCTCCGCGCCCACCCCGCGGCCCCGTCCAGCGCCTTGCCGACGCGCGCGCTCACCTCGATGGGGCGGGACGCCGCGCCCGCAAGCTGCGTGAGCGCCGAGAAGGCGCCGGCAAGGAGCACCCCGGGCAAGGGGTCCGAATGCGGATCCAGGGTCGGCTCCTCGGGGAAACAGACGGGAGCCGGCGCTCCGCAGACGGAGAAGGGGAGAACAGGAAGGAGCGGCCCGCGCGCGGAAGGATCCGGCTCCGTGTCGAGAAAGGGCCTCCACAGGGAGGCGCGCGCCTCTCCGCGGGGGGCCTCGTGGACAGCCGGATCATGGAGATCCCCCGGCTCGACCCGCATCCCGAGGAAACGGGACACTGCTTCACAGGCTCTTGCCCGGGAGCAAAAGAGCCGAACGGCTCCATAGGAAGGAAAGAGGGAAGCGATCAGCCGGACGAGGCGCGCCTCCCAGACGGAGGGCACCGCGCCGGCGAGCCCCTGGGAAAGGACGCCCTTCATCAGGGCAACGGTCGTGCCCGGGCGATGGCCCAGGAGCGCTCCTCCCCCGTCGCGGCTGAGGTCCAGGTACCGCGCGCCCCTGTGGTCGTAGAGCCGGTAGCCCCGCGCCCGCCTGATGATGGGGACAGCCCCGGGGCTATTCTCCATCGAAGCTCTTGGTGATGACGGCGTACGCGCTGTGGTTGTGGATGGACTCGAAGTTCTCCACCTCGATGGAGTAGTGGCGCAGGCCGGGCAGCTCGTCCAGCCGCAGAGCGACCTCTCGAACGACGTCCTCGACGAACCGCGGGTTCTCGTACGCGTGTTCGGTGATGAACTTTTCGTCCTCCCGCTTCAGCAGCGTGTACACCGGGCTGGAGGCGGAGACCTCCGCGATATCGATGAGATCCTCTATCCAGATGAACTTCGTCATGCCGACGGTGATGGAGACCGTGCCCCTCTGGTTATGGGCGGAGACCTTCGATATCTCCCGGGAGCACGGGCAGAGAGTGTGCACGGGAACATCCACCCGGGTGGATATCTCCAGGTGCCGCGCATAACTGGCGGAGATGCGGCAGTCGTACGACATGATGGACTCCATGCCGGAAACGGGAGCCCGGGTGCGCTGGAAAAACGGGAAATCGATCTCGATATGAGATTCCTCGGCGCTCAGCGCTTTCTTGATCTCCAGGAGAATGACGTCGAGGGTGTGATAGCTCACCTCGTCCTTGAACTTGTCCAGGACCTCGATGAGCCTGCTCATGTGAGTTCCCCTGTAGTTGTGGGGAAGGTTCACGGACAGGGTGAGGTTGGCCACCGTCTGCTGCTTTTCCCTGCTCTTGTCGCGCACCGTGATGGGATAGCGGATCTGGCGGATCCCCACCTTCTGGATGGGCATGTTCCTGTTGTCGGGGCCGCTCTGCACGTCCTTCATTGCGCTTTCCATTCCCTATTCTCCAAGGCTGATGCGTTCCAGCCGCGTGTATTTCGGCAGAAACTTCGCGACCCTCCCCGAGGTGAACCTCACCTGCACGAGGAGAGTCCCGTCAGTATACCATTTCCTCTCCACCACGCCGGGACCGTACTCGTCGTGATAGACGCCCGACCCGACGGGGAAATCGTCCGATGTCTCTTCCTCCACCTTCTCCGCGGCCCCCTCGGGTATCTCGTCCAGGAAGCGTGACGGGGCCATGTCGGAATATCGCCCGAAGATTCTCCGTCTCCTGCACCAGGTGAGGACCAGCTTCTCCCGGGCCCGCGTGATCCCCACGTAGAAGAGGCGCCTCTCCTCCTCCAGCTCCTCCGGCTCGCCCCAGTCGCTGGAGGCGTGCGGGAAGACTCCTTCTTCCAGGCCCGTGATGATCACGCGGTCGAACTCGAGGCCTTTCGTGTTGTGGATAGTGATCAGGCTCACCCGGGCATCCGCGTCTCCCGCGGCCTTTTCGTCCCCCGGGCTGGCAAGCGCAACGTCCTCGAGGTAGCGGACAAGCTCCTCGGGCCCCGTGCCGTAGGAAACGAGGTCGCTCACCATCTCCTCCAGGTTCCCCGACCTGGCGGTGCCGTCCGACTGGTCCCTGCTCTTGTACATCTGGTAGAGGCCGGTCCGGGAAAGAAGCCGCCGGGCAAGCTCGGAAAGAGGCATATCGGAAAGACCCTCCCCCAGCTCAGCCAGGATGGCCAGGAGCTCCGTCAGGCCCGAGCGCGCCCGCGGGGGGAGCCTCCCGGCCGCGCGTCGGCAAGCCTCCGGGATGGTGCCCCCTCCCGCGCGCCATTCCGCGATCACTTTGTCCACGCTCGCCTCTCCGACTCCCCTGCCCGGCTTGTTGGCGATCCGGCGGAACCTCACCTCGTCGTTCGGGTTGGCAAGAAGCGACAGGTAGGCCATCGCGTCCTTTACCTCTTCCCGGGAATAGAAGCCGGTTGTCCCGATCAGGCGGAAAGGAATGCGCTGCTCCCGGAAGAGACGCTCGAAGTGGAGGGACTGCGCATTCATGCGATAGAGGATGGCTGTGTCGCCCGCAAAACCATCGGAGACGATCTTCGCGCACAGCGCGGCCTCCTCCTCCTGGTCTTCCAGGGAGTAGACAACGGGCAGCTCACCCGTGCGCTTTTCCGTCCAGAGCGTCTTCCCGAGCCTTCCCTTGTTGTTGCTGACAACCGCAGATGCGACATCCAGGATGGGCTGCGTGGATCTGTAGTTGCGCTCCAGGCGCACGATGGTCGTGCCGGGAAACACGTCGGGGAAGGAAAGGATGTTCCCCACCTCGGCCCCGCGGAAGCGGTAGATCGACTGGTCGTCATCCCCGACGACGCACAGGTACGTCTCGGGCCGCCACAGCTCCTTCAGGAGCTCGAACTGGGCGATGTTGGAGTCCTGGTACTCGTCCACAAGGACCACCCGAAACCGCTGGCGCGTTCGCTCGCGCACCTCGGGGTGCGCGCGCATGAGGCGGATGGGGAGAAGGATCAGGTCCCCAAAGTCGACATTGCCCGTCTTTCGCAGCGCCGCCTCGTAGCGGCGATAGCTTTCCGGATCGCATCCCCGCCGGGCTATCTCCTCCGACGGGGCATCCGGACCGAGGGCGAAGTCCTTGAGCCTGCTGATTTCGTTGTGCGTCTGGCGCAGGGTGCCCTTGTCTTCCCCGCCGTCCAGGCAGCCCTTGAGAAGGGAAAGGGAATCATCCTCGTCGTAGATGTGGAAATGCGGGCTCAGGCCCGCGTGGGCCGCGTTGACCCGGAGGAACCAGGCGCCGAAGGAGTGGAACGTCCTGACCATGACCTCGTGCGCGTGCGGGACGATGGCCAGCACGCGTTCCTTCATCTCCTGCGCAGCCCTGTTGGTGAACGTGACGGCAAGGATGGACCGCGGGCTCAGGCCCGTGCGGTCCACGAGCCAGGCTATCTTCGTGGTGATCACCCGGGTCTTTCCCGACCCTGCCCCGGCAAGGATCAGGAGGGGGCCTCCCTGGTGGACCACCGCTTCTTTCTGCTCGGGGTTGAGCGACTGGAGCCAGGCGGGGTCACTCACTGACGGGCTCCGCTTCGAGGTCCACCCCGTTGCGCCGGGTGATGCGTGCCCGCGCCCATTCCCCGGGAGTGAGGCTCTTTCGGACCACGACAAGGCCGTCCACCTCCGGCGCGTGCATGTACGCCCTGCCGATGCTCAGGTCTTCCCCCTGCACCCGTTCCTCCACGAGGATGTCGAGCGTCTTCCCGACCTGGCCGTCAAGGGCCGCCTCGGTGATGGGCGCCTGGCGGGCTTCGATCTCGCGAAGGCGACTCTCCGACACGGCCTTCGTGACACGGCCCTTCATGGAGTAAGCGGGGGTGCCCTCCTCGCGGGAGTAGGTGAAAGCGCCCAGCCAGTCGAACCGCGCGGATTGCTGGAACTCGAGGAGCTGCTGCATATCGGCATCGGATTCCCCGGGGAACCCGACGAGGAACGTGGAGCGGATCACGGCGCCGGGAAGCCGGGAGCGGATATCCGCAAGGAGAGCGAGATTTTCTTCCGCCTTCCCTTTGCGGCCCATGGAGCGGAGGATCCCGGGAGAGGCGTGCTGAAACGGCAGGTCGAAATACGGCAGAAAGCGCCGGTCACCGGCCATGAGGTCGAGGATCGGGCGGGGGAACCTGTCGGGGTGAATGTACAGGAGACGGACCCAGAAGCGTCCGGGGAGAGACGCCATCCGCTCCAGGAGGAGCGGCAGCTCGGGGCCGCCTCGATCCAGCCCGTAGCTTCCCAGGTCCTGGGCGATGAAGACAAGCTCCCGCGTTCCCCGGTCCAGCAGGCCCCTCACCTCCTCCAGGACGCTGTCTATCGGGCGGCTGGACAGGTCACCGCGGATCAGCGGGATGGCGCAATACGTGCAGCGGTTCCCGCATCCCTCCGCCACCTTCACGTAGGCGCTTCCCGGGAACGACAGCAGGCGGGTCCGCTCGATGCGCGGCCTCTCCGCGGGAGGGCCGTCGGAAGCCCGCGGCGGCTCGACAAGGCCCACGATGGCGGCGGGGTCCTTGTTGCCGAGAAAGCCGTCGATCTCGGGAAGCTCCCGTCCCAGCTCCTTCCCGTACCTCTCGGTGAGGCAGCCCACCATGATCACTTTCTTGTCGGGGAATCGAGCCTTCATCTCCAGGGTCGTCTCGATGGACTCTTTCTTTGCAGGGGAAATGAACCCGCAGGTATTGACGATCAGGACATCGGCGGTCTCGGGACCCGGTGCAAGCACCCAGCCTTCCCTCTGGAGAGCCGCGATCATCAGCTCCGAGTCAACCTGGTTCTTCGCGCATCCGAGGCTTTCGACATGGAAAGAGCGGGAGGGCGCGGCGTGAGGAGGCCGGGAGCTTTCCGCGGGAGGCTCAGTAGAGCGCGGTGATCTCGAGAACATACCCGGCGGCTGCCGCATCCTTACGCCAGGCGACCTTCCGCGTGGCAACCTCTCCGAGGGCGCCGAGCTCGAAGTCCCGATTGTCCACCCTCATGCGCACCGCGCCGGCGTTGGACAGCCAGATCGTGACCTGGTTCTGGACGCTCTCGATGCTGAACTGCTCGCCCTTCTGGAAGAAGCGATCCTCCCTGTCCTTGGTGTCGGCAAGGTAGCGGAAAAGGCAGTCGCCCTTGAACGTGAAGTCCAGGGTGAAGCGGGAGGCATCGGGGCTCTTCATGAGGGTCACCGGCGCGAAGTCGGCGCCGCGCATGGGGGGCGTCGTGGCGGCAACGGGCGCAGCGGCCACACCCGTGTTGGCGGACTGTGCCGCCGCGGCAGCGGCCTGCCCCGGCTGTCCGCCCGTCCGGTACAACCCGAGGTTGACGCGCTTCTGGGGGGACGTGCGGTCCACGTCGTTCCAGACCACCTTGATGTCGGGCGATGTATCTCCCTGGAGGTCCAGGTACTTCTCCTTGCCCAGGCTGAGATCCACCGTGCCGTCCGGCACCTTGAGGGTAAGGGTGTCCCCGATTGCGGCCACCTGGATGGTGTAGGTCTTGCCGGACAGGGGAACCTCGATGACGTCTCCGACGGCAAACCACATCGTGCGCACTTCATCCTGGAAGACGAAGTCCTGGTGCTGCCCGCCCTGCATCCTCGTGAGGCCCGGCGCGGGGGAAACGCCGCGCGAAGCGGCGCGGTAGATCAGGTAGCCGGTTGCGGCCAGGATGAGGACCGCCGCAACGGCGGCAACCACCACGAGGAGCGGGGGATACTTGGGACGGGACTCCAGCAGCTCGTTCATGGGGAGCGGCTGCTCCTGGATCTTGATGTTTCGGTAGACGCCGATCAGCTCCTCCGCGTTCAGGCCCAGGTATTCGGAATAATTGCGGAGGAAACCCATCACATAGGTTTCCCCGGGGAACACGGAGAAGTCCTCGTCCTCCAGCGCTTTGAGGAACCTCTTTGCCACGTGAGTGTCGCGGGCAATCTGGTCGATAGTCAGGTTGTTGTGCTCCCGTGCCAGGCGGAGCTTCTCACCGATCGATTCCATAGTCCTCACTCTTCCGGATCGAAGAGCCAGTCGGAGATGACGTTCGCGTAGGCCGGCGGGTCGTACTTGAACCGCTCGTCGGGCACGCCCTGGTTGACGCGGATGTTCGCGATGTCCATCGTGATCTTGTCCCCGTTCACCTGTGTCCCCTCGATCCTCCTGATGAGGGAATCCTTCACCGAGATGATGAGCTGGCTGAAGCCGGTGGTGCCGTGCGCGGTCAGCTTCAGCTTGACCACCATCTCCCGCGAGCCGTCCTCCAGGGGGACCGGCGCCGGCCCGGTGAGGTAGGCCACGGAATAGTTGCGCTGGAGGAGCGTCAGTCCCTGGGCGCTGGCAAGACTTTCAATCTGGGCTGCGTTCTTCTTCTTGTACTTCTGCTCCAGGACCACCTCGTACTGGGGGGAGAAAAACGTGAGGGTCTCCCCGTCAAAGACGACCACCTGGCCCTTGGGGTCGTCGAAATCGATCCTCAGGAAGAACGGTGTCTTGTAGGAGATCTTCCCGTGGGAAGCGGTCTTCCCCTGTGTCATGGTGATGACCGCCTCGTAATCCTTCACCGCGCCGAAGCTCGCGGAGAGCGAGGCGAAGAACTTCTCCGCGGACACCATCTCCTGCGCGAACCCGAGACAGGAAACGACCATGAGAAGGAAGGTGACGAGAATGGCTTTTCTGCTCAACAAGTGCCCTTTGCCGATGATCCCCGAGCGCCGCCGCTCCTTGGCCCGAATACTACCATACTAATGATGGGAGTTTCTTTGTCAAGCACAGCCATGGATCAACCGATTCCCTTTGGCGCGTCAGCAGCGTCAATGGCGCGGGAGAGCAGCCATTTGAGGGAATCCTCCGACAGCTTGAGAGGCTCCCCGCAGTGGACGCACACGAAGCGCATGTCCCGGAGGCTGGCGCTCGCGCACCCGACGCAGTAGACCCTGCCGCATTTCGGGCAGCGGCCCGCCGGCGCGTCCGCCGGCGGCTCGCCACGGACCTTCAACCCCGGCTGCGACGGCAGGTCCTTGGGCGCCCACCACTGCCGGCCGCACTGCGCGCATGAGATGAGCGTTTCCCTCTGCGCCCGCGCCCGTTCCAGGACGCGCAGGGCGCGGGGATGCTTGGGAGTCTCTGCCAGGACCTTCAGCAGCATCGGCTTGGCTTTTTCGTAGTCGTTCTTCTGCAGGTGCAGCATCGCAAGGTTGATCTGGAGGTCCTGGTTTCCCGGCTCAAGGCCGAGGCCTGCCGTGAAAGCCAGCTCCGCGCGGATGAGCTCGCCCTTGAGCACCGCGACGTTGCCGAGCAGGTTGTAGACGGACGCCGAGGGGTGCTCTTCCTCCACCTCCACCAGGAGCTCCTCGGCCCGGTGGACCATGTCCATCTCGATGCAGACGGCCGCGCAGTTCTCCTTGTACACGAGGTTCTCGGGATCCATCCGGATGGCGGTCTCATACTCCGATACGGCCTCTGCCTTGTTCCCCTGGCGGATGCGAAGGTTCCCCTTCTGGTTTGCAAGCACGGCGCTCGCCCCTGCGGCGCGGGCAACGGCATCGATGACCGCGAAGGCCTCTTCCTCTTTCCCGCTGCGGGAGAGCGCCTCGGAGAGGTTCACGCCGATGTCGACCTCGGCCGGCGCCCCCTCGTGCGCCTTCCGCAACAAAGCCACCGCCCCCGCGGGATCCCCGCGCTCCAGGATGATCATGCCGGCCAGGTTGTTCGTCCACGGGTCATCGGGTGCGAGCTCGAGCGCCCTGTCGAGGACAGGTCCAGGGTCCCGACCCAGCATGTGGAGAGTCTCGGCCAGGCGGAACTGGTACAGGGGGAAAGAGGGCTCCGCGGCAGCGGCGCGCTCCAGGTGGGGCAGGGCCTCTCCCCTTCGCCCCTTCCCGCTGAGGATGATGCCGAGCAGATAGCTGGCAGTGCTGTCGGCCTTCCCTTCATCGGCAAGGCCGCTGAGGATCCGCCAGGCATCATCGGTCTTTCCTTCGCGGTAGAGCATCCTCGCCTCGAGGGAGCGCACCTCGGCGTTCCCCGGGTCCAGCTCGTTGAGCCGGGGGAGCAGGAGGGAAAGCTCGTCGAAGGTCTCCTCGGCAAACAGGGCGCGGGCGGCGTTCAGGTAGAGGTCCTTCGCCTCCTCGCGGCGGCCCTCTCTTTCACGGCTCCTCGCGGCGTTGCTGAGGAACTGCGGCACGCCGGGCTGCAGCTCGCATGCGCGCAGGTACGCCTCCGAGGCCTTCCCCCAGTTGCCCAGGGCGTACTCGGCATTGCCCAGCATGTTCCAGGTGACCGGCCCGACGGAGATCGCTTCATCGGCAAGGAGGGCGCGCAGCTCGTCCCGGGCTTCCAGCAGCCGGTTGGAAAGATACAGGAGGTTGGGCTTTTCCAGGCGCGCCTCGCGATGCCCCGGCTCCAGGCGGATCACCGTGTCGATCTCCGCGAGGGCATCGGGAACGAGCGACAGCCGCGCATAGCTCTCCGCCAGGAGGAAATGCTCCTCCGCTGTCCCTTCCCTGTTCTTGAGCGCCCTGCGCAACTGCACCACGGAGGCGGAGAAGCTCCCCATCTGGAAAAGCGTGCGGGCCAGCCGAACGCGCGCCTGCGGCGACACGGGAAAGAAATACGTCCAGCGCAAGTGCTCGCGCTCCACCTCCATTGGCCTCGAGTCCACGGAGAGCCGCCGCAGCCGGAAGATGCCTTGCGGCGCGCCCGAGAACGTCTGCGCGGCAAAGCCGATCCCGCCGGCCGGCAGAACCTCGTCATCGATCTCCCCGACCCATTCGTCGTCCACGATGAAGGAAAAGTGGGAGCCGTGTGCCACGAGGGAGAGCCTCCGTGTCGGTCCGTCCGGCTCCGGAAGGGGCGTCCACTCGACCAGATGCTGGGGATGATTGTTGAAAAGCAGGTCGAAACGATAATTGCCCCGGGTGGAGACGAGGAAGAAATAGAAGTTCTCGTCGTTGACATGACGAAAGACGACGCCGAGCGCCGAATGACCGTTCGCAGGGTCCGCCTCCAACTCCGCTTCGAGGAAGAAATCCCCATACTGCCGCTCAGGGAGCATGGTCTCCCAGACGAAGAAATTTTCCTTGCGCAGCTCCAGCCGATAGGACCCGTGCTCAGGGCGCGCCGAGTACTCCGGGGCCTCCGATCGGGGGAGGACCTTCTTCTCGAGCCAGCGGAAAGACGTGGAGATCCGCTCGGGCGGTTTCTGAGGGCGAAGAAAGGGGAACATCGAGCGCAGTCTCAATACACGAGGATGGTCGCCAGCAGCTCGAGGGGCTCCTCACCGACGTTTTCGATGGAGTGTCCCTCACCGCCTCCGGTGAGGACCGCGTCTCCGGGCCCGACGGTGGAGGTATCGCTCCCTTCCGTCACCTGGCCGGTCCCCGAGAGGATGTAGAAGACTTCTTCCTCCCCGTCGTGCAGGTGGTAGCCGATGGAGCTTCCCCGGGGGAGCCGCATGCGGGCAAAGAGGCGCACCCGCGCGCGCATCTCCTCGCGCCGGAACACGTGGAGGATCTCCACGGCGCCTTTTCCGTCGCGCATGCGCTCGCGCACCTCTTTCTCCATGTCGGCCTTTTTCCTGATCATGCGTTCATTCCTTCGAGGGAGGATAGCAGGACGTGCGGGAACCAGCAAGATGCGCGGGGCGAGGGCCCCGGCGGGGCGAGGCTACTCCGCGGAATCTCCCTCGGGCCCCGGGGAGTCGGAGCCGCCCTCCGCGCTCTCCGCCTCGCGGATGCGGTCCCTGATGGATGCGGCCTTTTCGTAGTCCTCCTCGTCCACGGCTTCCTTCAGCTCGCTTTTCAAGGTCTCGAGGGGGTTGTCCTTCTTTTCGTGGATCTGCTTGAGCGTGGCCTTGAGGTAGTTGAGGGACCGCACCCGCTCGAACTGGAAGGCGGGGGTGTCGATCTCGTTCATCCCCTCGATTGCGTTGATTGCGCTCGTGAGGATGTCCTCAGCCGCGTCCTTCATCTCCTTGTGCAGGGAGATCATTGCGCGGGCAATCGCGTTCATCCGCACCACGTACGGCTTGTACTGGAGAAGCTCCTTGCGGTCCTCATCGTTCTCCCCGTACTTCTCCACGAGCGTGAAAAGGCTGAGGTTGTGCTCCGTGTCGCGGGCCGTGCGCACGAAGTCTCCGATCTGGAAAAGCACGAGGTAGCGAAAGTAGTACAGGACCCCTTCTCCCTGGAGGTTTGAGAAATCATCGTGGGTAATGGTGAAGCCTTCATCGCTTCCGTGGGCGCTCGCGTAGTTGTCAAGGCGCGTCCGGTACTCTTCCACCATGCTCTCCCGGCCGAAGGGCTTCTTGCCGTCCGGTCTTCCGTCCAGCTCATACTGCTCGACGCCCATGGGCTGGCGGACCTGGAGCACCTGCCGGCCGTCATCTGCCTGGATGATGCGGATCTGGTTGTCCGAGTCGAACTCCCATTCCCGGAGAATGTCCGTGATATCAGCGCTCATCGTCCCGCTCCCATCACCCGCAATGTACCCCCGGGCGGGGAATTCGGCAAGGTTTCCGTCGCAGCCATGGTTGGACGGAAGGCACCCGGGAGCCTATTTTACCCCGTTGACGGCGTTGATGACCTCGCCCTGTATCAGGTAAGCGGCAATCTGCCGGGCGATCATGACGGAAACGTTGACCTGGGCCTCCCCGGTGGAAGCCCCAATGTGGGGAGTCGCAATGACGCGGGGATGCTTTGCCAGGGTCCAGTCCTCGGGCGGCTCCTTGTCGAAGACATCCACGCCGGCGCCCTTCACCTGGCCGCTCTCCAGGGCCGCGAGCAAGTCCTTCTCCACGACGATCCCGCCGCGGGCGCAATTGATGATGTAGACGCCCTTCTTCATCTTTGCAAACGCCGCCGCGTTGAGGATCCCCTTCGTCTCCGCCGTCCGGGGAGCGTGAATGGA
Source organism: uncultured Spirochaetota bacterium (assembly GCA_963753085.1). Lineage (GTDB taxonomy): Bacteria > Spirochaetota > Spirochaetia > SZUA-6 > Fen-1364 > Fen-1364. The sequence continues at coordinate 375,019 of CAVWBF010000014.1, forward strand.
GATGAAGTGCGCGGCCGCGATGACCTCGTCGAACCCCGCGGGAGCGAAACCGAGGCTTTTCGTCTTCTCGGCGCTGACGAAGGGATCACATGCCATGACCTTCATGCCGAGCCCCAGCGCTCTGGTGCCGACAATGCTTCCGACATTGCCGATCCCGACAAGGCCCAGGGTCTTCCCGAGGAGCTCGCACCCGCTGAAGCTCTTCTTGTCCCACGCGCCTGCCTTCATGGAAGCATCCGCGCGGGTGAGCTCCCGCGAAAGGGCGAACATCATGGCGAGCGCCAGCTCACCGGCCGCCTCCGCGTTCCCCCCGGAGTGTTCAGGACCACGATGCCGCGCTCGGACGCAGCCTTGACGTCGATGTTGTCGACGCCCGCGCCGGCCCGGCCGATGACCTTGAGGTTCCGTCCCGCGCCAATGAGCTCCCGCGAGGCCTGCGTGGCCGACCTCACCACCAGCCCCACGCTGTCACCGATCTCAGCGGCCAGCTTGTCAGCGGCAAGGCCCGTCTTGACCACCAGCTCGAGCTCGGGGTGCTTTGCAAACTCGGCCATGCCCTCTTTTGCGATGGAATCCGCGACGAAAACCCTCATCTTTTCCATGCTCCAGATATAGACTTCCCCGGGCCGTTTTGCAAGGGACCCGCGCCAGCCATCGCTCCCGCGCCACGCTTCTGGTGGTCCTGTCAGGTTTGTTCTATAGTCAGCGCATGACACCGAATGTTGCGGTCATATCGCTTGGGGGATCCATCATCGCGCCCAAGGGTCTGGACATCCCGTTCCTCAAGGGCTTTGCCCGGCTGGTGGAAAGCTACCTGGCGGGGGACGAAACCCGCAAGCTCATCATCGTCTGCGGCGGTGGAAGCCTCGCGCGCGACTACCAGGCAGCCCTTCGCGAAGCCTCCCCGTCGGCGCCGAGCGAGGACCTGGACTGGGTGGGAATTGCCGCCACGCGGGTGAACGGGGAGCTGGTGCGCCGCATCCTCCGCCCCTGGTGCGTGGAGAACCTCGTCACGGACCCAACCGCCGTCGCGGTGTTCGCCGGGCGGGTCATGGTGGCCGCCGGGTGGAAGCCCGGCTTCTCCACGGACAACGATGCCGTTGTGCTGGCCCAGCGCTTCTCCGCCGCTCGGGTGATCAACCTCTCCAACATCGCCATGGTTTATTCGGCAGACCCGCGCACCAATACCGACGCGCGGCCGCTTCAGAAGCTGACCTGGAAAGAGATGCTGGGGATCGTCGGCGGCGAGTGGACGCCGGGGAAGAACACGCCTTTTGACGCAACGGCGGCCCAGGCGGCGGCAGCTTCAGGGATTCGCGTGGTCTTTGCCGAGGGAAGAAACCTGGAGAACCTGCTGAAGATCCTGACCGGCGGGAACTACGTGGGGACGACCGTCGGTCCGGAGTAACGGGAAGGCGCGTTCGCCCTCGCCATCCCTGGCTACGCGCTCTCTATTTCCCTGATCTTGTCGCGCAGGCGGGCGGCTTCCTCGTAGTTTTCTTCCTCAATAGCGGCCTGGAGGAGCTTGCGGAGGCTCGACATCTCGTCCTCCTGGACAAGCGGGGCAACCTCCGAGACGGTAGGCGTCTCGCTTTCAGCCGCCTCGGCCTGTTCGCCTGCCGCCTCCTGCTCGGGCTTGAGCTCGCGGTTTTTCTCCTCCACCATCTTCACGGAAATGCCGGCCTCGTCCACGACCGCCTCATCGATGTAGATGGGACATTTGACGCGCACGGCGAGGGCCAGGCAGTCGGAAGGCCTCGCATCCACCGCGATCTCCGAGCCGGAGGAGTCGAGGATCAGCTTGGCGTAGTACGTGCCTTCCTTGAGCGCGGTGATCTCGACACGGTTGACCGAGGACTCCAGGCTTTCGAGGACGGTGATGAACAGGTCATGGGTGAGGGGGCGGGGCATTTTCACGCTCCCCAGCCCGATCAGGATGGACTGCGCCTCCAGGGGAGCTATGAAAATGGGCACCGCTACGTCCAGACCGAGGGGTCTGACAAGCACCGCGTTGCCCTGCTCGGCTTTCGCCACTGTCCAGACCTCGGCAGGAACCAGCATCTATCAACTCTCTCGGCTCAATGATAGAGCAATTGGGGGGAGATGACAATAGCAGAGGATTGCCTCCCGGTGTATAAGTGTTGCACCGGGAGCAGACAATGAGAAACATGCGTGATCCCTTGGGAACCCTGGCTTCCCTCGCTGTCAGAAGCGGCGACGTGCGGTACTTCAGCCTGGCCGCTCTGGAGAAGAAGGGGCTCGGCTCCGTTCGACGAATGCCTTTCTCCATCAAGGTCCTCCTGGAAGCCGTGCTTCGCAACGTGGACGGGTTCCTCGTGCGGGAGGAGGACGTTGCAGCCGCGATAGGCGCCGCGGATCCGCGGCGCCCGCGTCCGGAGATCCCTTTCATGCCGGCCCGCGTCATCATGCAGGACTTCACCGGAGTGCCGGCGGTGGCGGATCTTGCCGCCATGCGGGATGCCATGGCGGAGATGGGCGGGCAGCCCTCCCTGATCAATCCGCTCATCCCCGTCGATCTGGTCATCGACCATTCCGTCCAGGTGGACCGCTTCGCCACGCGGGACGCATTCTCACAGAACATCGCGCGCGAGTACGAACGCAACCGCGAGCGCTACCAGTTCCTTCGCTGGGGTGCGGAGGCTTTCGCCGACTTCCGTGTCGTTCCACCGGCAACGGGAATCGTGCACCAGGTGAACCTCGAGTTCCTCGCGCGCGTGGTGCAGGTGAAAGACGGGGTGGCCTTCCCGGACACGGTTGTCGGGACCGATTCCCATACCACCATGATCAACGGCATCGGCGTCCTGGGCTGGGGCGTCGGCGGGATCGAGGCCGAAGCGGCGCTCCTGGGGCAGCCGCTGTACATGCTCCTTCCCGACGTGGTGGGAGTGCGGATGAATGGCGAGCTGAAGGACGGGGTGACGGCAACCGACCTCGTGCTCGCGGTCACCCAGATGCTCCGCGGCCACGGAGTGGTGGAAAAGATCGTCGAGTTCCTCGGACCGGGCCTGCCGTCATTGAGCGTCGCTGACCGGGCGACCATCGCCAACATGGCGCCGGAATACGGCGCCACCGCGGGATTCTTCCCGGTGGACGACAAGACGCTGGGCTACCTGCGCGACACGGGCCGGGACGCGGACCTCGTGGACCTCGTGGAGCGGTACTGCAGGGAACAGGGGCTGTTCCGTGATGAGTCCGCGGTGCAGCCTGAATACGCCGAGCTGCTTGAGCTGGACCTCGGCACGGTGGACCCTTCGGTGGCCGGACCGCGAAGACCGCAGGACAGGATCCCGCTGTCCAGGACTCGCGGCTCCTGGAGGGAGGCGGCGCCCGGCGCTTCCCAGGTTGTCTCCGCCGCTTCCCCAGCGCCCCCCAGCTCACCAGCACGCACGGCCGACGTCGAGCTGATGGGATCACGGGAGGCGCTTCGCGACGGTTCGGTGGTCATGGCGGCCATCACGAGCTGCACGAATACATCCAACCCGGCGGTCATGGTGGCGGCGGGGCTTCTTGCGCGAAACGCCGTGCAGCTCGGGCTGCGCGTGCCGGCTCATGTGAAGACCAGCCTTGCGCCCGGCTCCCGGGCAGTGTCGCGCTACCTGGATCGCGCGGGGCTCACTCCTTACCTCGAGGCGCTTGGATTTCATCTCGTGGGGTATGGATGCACGACCTGCATCGGCAACTCCGGCCCGCTGCCGGAAGCGCTCGACAGGGCGATCTCTGAAAACGGCCTGACGGTGGCCGCCGTGCTGTCGGGAAACCGCAACTTCGAGGGGAGGATCCATCCACGCATCCGGGCGAGCTACCTCGCCTCCCCGCCCCTTGTCATCGCGTTCGCCATCGCCGGGACCGTTGACAGGGATCTAACGAGTGAGCCGCTGGGAACGGACCCGAACGGCAGTCCTGTATTCCTGCGGGACGTATGGCCTTCGCGGGCGGAGATCGAGTCGGCAACGCGTTCGGCGCTGGGCCCCGAGATGTTCCGCGAGGTCTATGCGTCGGTCTTTGCCGGGAACGAAAGCTGGAGGAGCATCGAGGTGCCCCCCGGCGATCGCTACCGCTGGCAGAAAAACTCGACATACATCCGGCGGCCGCCGTTTTTCGATGGCCTGTCACTCGACGCCCCGGGAGCCTCCGACATCCGCGGAGGCCGCCTCCTTGCCCTGCTGGGAGACTCGGTGACCACTGATCACATCTCTCCCGCGGGTGAGATCCAGGAGAATGGCGCTGCTGCCCAGTGGCTGAAAGACCATGGCGTCGCAACCCGGGACTTCAACACTTTCGGCTCCCGAAGGGGCAACCACGAGGTCATGATCCGCGGAACCTTCGGCAACATACGGCTGAAAAACAGGCTCGTTCCCGACGCGGAGGGCGGCCTGACGCGGCATTTCCCTTCAGGAGAGCGGATGACCATCCATGAGGCGGCCGAGAGGTACCGTCGGGAAGGTGTCCCCCTCCTCATTCTCGCGGGCAGAGAGTATGGCACCGGCAGCTCCCGGGACTGGGCTGCCAAGGGCACGCTGCTCCTTGGCGTACGAGCCGTGATTGCCCAGAGCTTCGAGCGCATCCACAGGTCGAACCTCGTCGGTATGGGGGTCCTGCCGCTTCAGCTGGCAAAGGGCGACACCGCTGAAAGCCTCGGCCTTACAGGTGAGGAATCGTTTTCGATTGACGCCCCCGGGTCACCCGGCGAGGCCCTGACTGTCTCCGCGGTCGGGCCGGACGGCAGGGAAAAGCAGTTCACTGTCACAGCGCGAATTGACACGGACGTGGAGCTGGTATACTACCGAAATGGAGGCATTCTTCCGACTGTGCTCCGCCAAAGGTTGAAACAGCCCGGCTGAAAAGGCTATCCAAGCATCCTTCTAAATTGCCTCTCGAAGAACAATTGGAGGTTAGCAAAAGTAGTTAGAAAACAATTGACAAATACAAAATATATGGTAGCCTTGATCAACGCTTCAGCGAGAAGCAGGTTAGGGCGTCAGCGTTTTCGGAGGCTCACATCAGAATCCATAAACAAAATAACATTCGAGCGGTGCATAAGCTGATCGGCCAGGGTTGGGGAACATGATCATGGTGAACGATCCCGAGCTCATCGTCATCCAGGGCCGGTACGTGAAGGCCGGTTAGTCCTCCATGCCGCGGCTACGAGAGGGCATCACGTTCGCAAACGGCCTTGTTCAAACTGAAAATGAGAGGTGTGTGGTCTGTTTAATGGGCTTGCAGTCAAAGCTCGGCGAAGTGGGCGACGAGAAAGGAGGTGTACATGAGCTGAGGAGCCTGGATAGAGTTTTGAAAGTCTTTTGGAGTTCTCGAGGGGAGGAATGAAACATGAAGAGGAATTTGTTCGTGATCGCCACGATCATGGTGGTCTCTCTAATCTTCTCCGCAAGTCTTTTTGCAGCCGGCCAGAAAGAAGGTCCGACCACCCTCGCCATTTCTATCCGTACGCTGTCTAACCCTTACCAGAACAACTACAAGGTGGGCGCGGAGGCGTTCGGCGCGAAAGTCGGTTTGCCGGTTGACGTCCTGACAACCGAGGCAAACAGCCAGAAGGGCCTTACAGACATCAAAGCGGAAGTTGCGAAAACCAACGGGAACGTCGTGTTCTTCATCGATCCGAACCAGGAGACCGACGACGTTGCAATTGCCCAGATTCTTGACCAGGCCGGTGTCTATTTCTTGACGTGGTGGAACAAGCCCGCGGACGTGAAGGTGTGGAGCTATAAGCACTGGGTCGCCCATGTGTCTTTTGACGGCGTGGCGGCAGGTTATTTCACGGCCACCGAGATGTTCAAGGCATTCAAGACGCCCAACCAAGGGAAGGTTTTCGCAATCCAGGGGCTGCTTGCTAATACGCCTGCGGAGGAGCGCTTCCAAGGGTTGCAAAAGGCTATCGCGGAGAACCCCGGAGTACAGCTCGTGCAGTGGGTGGCCGGCGACTGGGACAGGACAAAAGCCTACGGTCAGACCCGCGAGATGTTGATCGCCCACCCGGATATTGACGGCGTGTGGTGTGCGAACGACGACATGGCGATGGGCGCCATCCAGGCATTAAAGGAAGCAGGCCTGGCAGGAAAGGTGGCAGTGACGGGAACGGACGGCATCCCGGAGATGTTTGACGCCATAAAGGCGGGAACGGCTGTCGCGACGGTCATGAACGATGCGAAGTACCAGACCGGGCTCGGTCTTGCCATGTCTTTGGCAGCCAAGCAAGGGAAGCTGGACGTGGCCGCCCAGCCGCAGAAGTACCGCCAGTTCGAGATTCCTGCGGTGAACGTTAATAAGGCGAATGTCGATCAGATCGTCCACGACTACCTCGACAACACGCCCAACTACGATTTCACTAACTTCTACGCGCGCTGGTCGGTGGCAATTCCCTAGCCATGATGGGCAAGGGCCAGCAAGAGCAGGAATAGGCGGAAGCAAGCCGCGTACAGAGAAGGCTGCCTTTTGAACACGAGGGCCCGCTCGCAAGGCGGGCTCCTCCATTTATCGAAGGAGGTTACGGGAATGAAAAAGAGTCTTATCGCGTTGACCTGTATTGGCGCGCTCCTGATGGTCGTCGCTGTAGGCGCTTTCGCGGGAGGGCAGAAAGAATCAGCGGCCGCAAAGGCCCCGACGACCCTCGCGATCTCCATTCGCACTCTCTCCAGCCCTTACCAGGTGATGTACAAGAACGGCGCCGAGGCGTACTCGAAGATTGTCGGCCTGCCCCTCGATGTGCTTACGACGGAGGCCAACAGCGAGAAGGGGCTCACGGACATCAAGGCGGAGATTGCGCGTACCGGCGGGAACGTGGCGTTCTACGTAGACCCGAACGACGCCGCGGATGCGGTCTCAATTGCCAAGACCATGGAGGCGGCCGGAGTGTACTGGGTGTCCTGGTGGAGCAAGCCCGCGGAGGTGAAAGTCTGGGACTACCCGCACTGGGTTTGCCACGTCACCTTCGACGGGTTTCCCGCGGCGGTGTTCACGGCCACCGAGCTCCTGAAGACTTTCAAGACTCCCGGGCAGGGTAAGATCATAGCACTGCAGGGTCGGCTGGGCGACACGCCCAACGGCGAGCGATGGCAGGGGCTGCAGAAGGTTCTCTCTGACAATCCCGGCGTGCAGCTCCTGGAATGGGAATCAGCGGAGTGGGACAGGACAAAGGCGTACAACGACACCCGCGCAATGCTCGTGGCGCATCCTGACGTGGACGGAGTGTGGACCGCGAACGACGACATGGCGATGGGCGCCATCCAGGCACTGAAGGAAGCGGGGCTTGCAGGCAAGGTCAAGGTGGTCGGATGCGACGGGATTCCTGAGATCTTCGACGCTATCAAGAGCGGGCTCGCCGCGGCATCGGTGCTCAATGACGGCAACTATCAGGCGGAGCTCGGGCTGGCGATGTCTCTGGCGGCAAAGCAGGGAAAGCTCGACGTCTCATCCCTGCCGCACAAGTACCGCATGTTCGAGATCCCCGCGGTGAACGTGAACGCAGCGAACGTCGACCAAGTGAAGCACGACTACATAGATAACATCCCAACCTACGACTTGAGCAATTTCTTCGCCCGCTGGTCGAGAGCGTTGGAATAGGTTAGAAAGTGGTGTCACCGCGTGGGCGCACTGACTGTGTCTGCGCGGCGACGCTTTGATTTTCCAGACACGGGAGGGCATGTGAGCGAGAAGCGGGAAAGCGGTGGGACGGGGCGGCTGGTGCATACGCAGGGAAGTCTCTCCGTCTCATTTGGATCGGTGGGGCGCTGGTTTCGGCGTGCCGGGATTTCCGGGCAGCTTCTCACTTTGCTCATTGTCGTGGCTATCTTCGGAATCGGAACGAAGGGCAGGTTTCTCTCCCTGGTCAACCTCCAGGTTATTTTGAGCCTTGCGGCGATTCCCGCCATCATCGCGTTGGGCGAGCACCAAGTGGTCGTACTGGGAGGGATCGACTTGTCCGTGGAAGGGGTCGTGGCCCTCTGCGTTGTCTTCGTCGGGCTCCTGTTGCAGAACAAGTCCAACGCGAACGACGTTGGACTCTGGATCATCCCGATCACCCTCGGCATTGGCGGGCTGGCGGGGTTCGTCAGTGGACTGTTCAACACGCGTTTGAAGATCCCTTCCTTTATCGCGACGTTAGGGATGAGCTGGATACTCTGGGGCCTCGCTGTGTACGTCAGCCGAGGACAGACAGTGGCTCTGCTGGACACCCGGTTACAGGTGGTCGTCACCGGAACCGTCCTCGGCATTCCCATCCTTGCGATAATTGCGTTGACCCTCGTGGTTGTCCTGCAAGTCGTGCAGGGCGGCACGCGATTCGGCCGCTATCTCTACGCGATTGGCGGGGACGAGGTGCTGGCGCGCCAGGCAGGGGTGAGGGTGGAGAGAATCAAGATGATCGCCTTCACTCTCGCCGGCCTCTTCTATGGCCTTTCCGCACTCTTCTTGTGCACTCGCCTGGGAGGTTCACAGGCGATTACGGGGAACAACCTGCTCTTCCCCGCTGTAACCGCCGTGGCTGTCGGCGGCGTGGCCCTTACCGGCGGCATCGGGGGGGCCAAGAACGCGGCCCTCGGAGCTCTGATCGTGACAGCTCTCAACGACGGCCTCATTCTCATGCATGTCAACCCGTATGCGCAGGACGCGGTGAACGGGGTGGTGCTTGTTGCCGCGGTGGCTCTCACGATCGACCGCAAGAAGTTGGGATTCATAAAATGAGCGCAGATGTCGTGATTGCTCTGCATGGGATCAACAAATCCTATCCTGGGGTCGTGGCGCTCGATGGGGTCGACTTCTCGATCCATGAGAAGGAGATCGTCGGCTTGGTCGGAGAAAACGGCGCGGGAAAGTCTACGTTGATGAAGATTCTTATCGGCCTCGTACAACCGGACGGAGGCAGCATTACGCTTCGAGGCCGCCTGGTGACCCTGAAGGACCCCGCGGACGCTGTGCGCTATGGCGTCGGAATGGTCTTCCAGGACGGTACCCTGGTCCCCAACCTCACGATCCGTGAGAACCTCTTTCTCTGTCATGAGATCGCTTTCCAGAAGCTAGGATTTCTTTCTGCGCGCAGCATGCGCAACACTGCGCGCGAGCTACTGTCGCGGATAAAGGTCGATGTGGACGTGGAGACTCCCATTGCCGAGTTGACCCCCGCCGTGCGCCAGATGGTGGAGATCGCCCGTCTCCTGTGGCTGTCCCGGCTCTACCGGCAAGAAAATCCCATCCTGATCCTCGACGAGCCCACCACCGTGCTGACCGAAGGGGAACGTGAGACCCTGTTCTCCATTTTCCAGAGCATCAAGCGCGAAGCCTCCATCGTCCTCATCTCTCACCGCCTGCAGGAGATCGTCGAGAACTCGGACAGGATCGTGATCCTCAAGGACGGGCGGAACGTCACCGAGATTCCCAGGGCGAGCGCGCGCATCGAAGACATCGAGCAGCATATGGTCGGGCATGCCTTTTCGGCGGACCGCTACCGGGAGGACGAGCAGCGGGATCCGGGACACGCTGAAGTCCTGCGGGTTGAGAAGCTCGCCCGCATGAGCGCATTCGAACCGATCAGTTTCTCCGTTTACGAGGGGGAGATCGTCAGCCTCGTTGGGCTCGTAGGTTCTGGTAAGGAGGAGCTCTGTCGCTGCCTCAACGGCCTGGAGAAGGCTGATGCTGGAACGGTGGTGCTTGGGGGCAAGAGACTCACTCCCGGCTCGCCCAGCGACGCGGTAGCCTCCGGTGAGGGCCACATCCCGATTGACCGTCGAAGCGAAGGCCTGGCCCTCGGCATGACGGTAGCCGAGAACGTGAACCTGCTGGTTCTCAATCGCTTGAAGAGCGTGGGCCTGGTCAGCCCGGCTCAGGAAAAGAGGAACGCGCTACGTTGGATCGAGGAATGTCGGATCAAGACGCCATCTGCCGCCACTCTGTGCGCGAATCTGAGTGGCGGTAACCAGCAGAAAACGGTTATCGCGAAGTGGCTAAGCTCGCGGGTGAAGCTGCTCATCCTCGATCATCCAACGCGCGGGGTCGACGTGGGAGCGAAGGACGATATCTACAAGCTCATCCGTAAACTCGCGCAGGAGGGAATCGGGATGGTCATCATGTGCGACACCCTGGAAGAAGACACGGGGCTGTGCAACAGGATGCTGGTGATGAAGGACGGTCGGCTGGTGGGCGAGGTGCCATGCCCGCCACGGAAAAAGCCCGGTCCGCGAGACATCATCAGCCTCATCGTGTAAAGAAAGGCAGACCGAAGGAGAGCAGGCATGGTTGCAGGAGGATCAGAGAGCACGGCGGGTGCGCAGGAGCACAAGCGGGCACGAGCGGGCCGGGTGCGGATTCCCGCAATCCTGTACGCGGTTGGGCTGCTCGTGGTACTCGTGCTCCTTTTTACGTTAGGCAATCGGAACTTTCTGTCTCTCTATAACCTGAACACGATTGCAAGCTACGCGGCAATTCTGCTCGTGGTCGGGCTGGGCCAGATGTGCACCATTCTCATCGGCGGGATCGACCTGTCGGTTGGCGGACTGATGTCCTTCGTATCTGTCGTATTCGTGGTATCCGTGAAGGTGGTCGGTTTCTGGGCGTATCCCCTGTGCATTGCCGTCGGAATCGTCTTCGGGTACTTGAACGGGAACTTGCTCACGCGGATCAAGATCCCTTCCTTCATAGCCACGCTCGGGACTGGTGGCATCATGACCAGTCTTGCACTGCTCGTCTCGCCGCTTCCCGTGGTCGCGCCTGCGTCGCACTATGGCATCCTCCAAATCGTTAACGGGTCCTTCCTGACCGTCGGTAATCTGCTGCTCCTTACACTTCTCATTTTCGGTGTGTTCTATATGATGCTCAGGTTCACAGTGATCGGGAAAGGCATCTTCTACGTCGGCAGCAACATCACGATGTCATGGATGTCGGGGATCGACATCGTCAAGACGCGCAACTTCGCGTACATCCTCTCCGGCGTTGGAGCAGCCATCGCTGCCATCTTTCTATCTTGCGGTCAGTACGGCGGCGACCCGACTCTGGGAAAAGTGTACATACTGAACTCGATCGCGGCAGTGGTTGTCGGTGGCACTGCGCTCACGGGAGGCACCGGAGGACCCATCAACACCCTGATCGGAGCCTTCGTGCTGAGCACGATGGAAAACGGGATGAACGTCGTCGGCGTGAACGCCTACTTCCAGCAGAGCATCCTGGGAGCCGTGATCGTGATCAGCGTCTTTCTCACATTTGATCGCAGCAAGGTGTCCGTGGTGAAATAGCCCCAAATCGATGGGGTTGCGGATTGACAGGCCGGCATCATCACGTAGGGGCGCCCGTCACCGGGGCGCCCCTTTCCTCGCTATCCGTCGAAGCTCACCACGGCGGCTTTGATGCTGCCGTCGGCGTTCGCGCTCCCTCTGACCAGGACGTGCATGCCAGCCTTCACCGAGGACTTCTCCACGGTGACAAGGCGGTGGATCTCCGTTGTGTCAGGCACCACGATGGGGAACGACTCGCCATTGTAGCTCATGGAGAGCGAGTGACCGTTGTTGCTGGCAGCATAGGCGCTGACCACGGCGTTCGTCATGATCTGGCCGGGCTGCTGCATCGGGAACTGCCCTTTCCTGACTACCTTGTACAGCTCGGCGGAGAAAATGTTGACCGCCGTCGCGATCATGCTCCCGTCCTCGGCGCGGTGCGTGGTGACTCCCATCGCATCCCCCTTCTTGATGTCGGAGAGCGTCGCGCTGCGCCTTTCCAGGATCAGCGTGCTCGGGGCCAGGGAGATCGACTTGGTGCTTCCGTCCGCCGCGGTGAGGCTCAACGCCGTTGCGCTCAGCGATGCCACCGTCCCGTCCACGGAGGTGGTCATGGCCGCCTGCGCGAAGCCCATCGTGGCAGCGATTGCCAGGAAGGCGATCAGGAAGACGGGGAACGCCGGGGCTGCCGGCAGAATCTTTACTCTCATTGAACAGTGTCTCCTCGTCCTTCAATGTAGGCAGCGCTGGGGCGCATCGTCCACTCGCGACGCCCGGCACCAGCAGGTCATTTTTCGTCTCCTCGCGGCCCGGCGCGCTTGACGCGTGTTTGCTGACGCAGCTATCCTCGAACGGTGGGCATCCGCATCGGGCTCGCCCTCGGCGGAGGGGCGGCGCTCGGACTCGCGCACATCGGCGTTCTCAGGGTGCTTTCCGAGGAAGGCATCCCCGTTGCCTGCGTGGCCGGCACGAGCGCCGGGAGCGTGGTTGGAGCCGCGTATTGCGCGGGCCGCTCCTGGGGCGAGATCTGGGAAGCCGCGAAGGGCCTCGAGTGGTCCCATATCGTGTCCCTTGCCATCCCGCGCCGCGGGGTCATGCACCTGGACAAGCTGGAACGGTACGTGGAGAAGATGATCGGCGTGCGGGACTTCGCGGAGCTGCGCACCCCCCTGGCGACCGTTGCAACGGACCTGGAGCGCGGTGAGGCCGTGGTCTTCACATCGGGATCCATCGGGAGAGCCGTGCGCGCAAGCTGCAGCGTCCCGGGGCTTTTCGAGCCGCTTCGCGACGGGGATGCCTGGCTTGTCGACGGAGGGCTCGTGGACGACGTGCCGGCGGACGTTGCTCGCGGGATGGGAGCAGACATCGTCATTGGGGTGAACCTTCACTCGCGGCGCCACCAGGCCGGCCCGCCGCGGGGCCTCCTCGATGTCGCCTACTACACGTTCGACATTCTCCTTGCGAACTCCGCCCAGATGGGCCTTTCGTCAGCCGATGTGGCAGTGTCCCCCGACCTGCGGGGATTCAACTACCGGGACCTGAAGAGGGTGAATGAGCTGGCGGAGCGGGGAGAGCAGGCAATGCGCGCCGTCATGGGAGATTTGAAGCGCCTCCTTGACGGCAGCGGCCGCAGGGCCTCACATCCCTGAGGCGCGCCTGGCCACCCGCTCCCATGCGCTTGCGGGAAGCGCGTGCAGGCCGGGCGGGAAACCTTTCGCCTCGGGGGTGACGATGAAGCGCACCCCGGCGGCCAGTGTGGCCATGGTGATATCGAAAGAGTTCAGAGTGTCCCCGTGCCCCGCGGTGAGGTTTGCCATGGACCCTCCCGCGAAAAGGAATACCTTCCTGCCGGAGGGCATGGCTTCCTCGATGAACGGAAGGACTTCCCGCCGCGGTCCAAGGGAGGCGACATCGATTTCATCCGGGGTGTGACCGACGTTCAGGAGAAAACATCCGTCCTTGAGACGCGCAAAATGGCCGGCGTTCAGGACGCCACTCCTGCCGGTGGCGGTCACGATGACATCCGCGTCAGCCACGAGGTCTTCGAGGCCCGCTGTCCTGTAGCCGGCATAGGCGGCGAAAAGGGCGCGCGAAGGGTCCTTCTCCGCCACGCTCACCGCGCCCCCGAAGGCGCGTGCCGTCTCAGCGACCCCTTCCCCAACGAGGCCGAAGCCGACAACGAGGACTTTCCGCCCATGCAGGCTGAGCTGCGTTCGTTCCATGAAGGTCTGCCATGTGCTCAAGCCCACGAGATGGCGGTTGTGAAGGCCTTCCTTGATGGGAACATCGTCGCAGTTGAAGACCGGGAACCCGGGGGCATGCCCATCCCGCGCCAACCCTGCGATGCGCGAGATGCCGGACCCCGTGGCCTCGAGGCCGGCGACCACCCCCGACGGGGTGGAAGAAGAAACCAGGCAGGCCACGAGGGATGCCCCCATCTCATACAGGTGGGTCGGCTTCCATGCAAGGGCCCGCTGCACCGCCTCGGCCTGATCCCGGGAGCTCATGCCGTTCCAGGCGTGCGCCCGCGCGCCGCGTGAAAGGAGGCGGTCCACGACCTGGTCGCGCACCGTGGAGGGGTTGCACGTCGTGAGAAAAAGCTCCCCGCCGCGCTCGAGGAATGCCTCGAAAAACGGGAGGCACTTCAGCTCGAGGTGAACCGAGCAGGCAAGCCGAACGTGGTCAAGCTTCTCAAGGTCCGCGATTTCGCATTCCGTCAGGGGCATGTTGGCCCGCGCCCAGGCCACGGAGCGGTCGAGGTCATTCATCGTGGGACGAATATACAGAATCGCGGCGTCGGCGCCTCCGAAGCACAAAGCGCAGGGCAACGGCTGCGATGATGAGGGCCACGAGAATGGCTGCCGCCAGCGGCTCGTATCCCCGGAAGCGGAAAGCGATCCGCTTCCCCTGCCGTCCGAGGTGAAAGAAGAGCACGCTCCAGAACCCGACCCACAGGCCAGCGCCCGCGGCGTTGTAGAGGAGAAAACGCCACCATCGCATGCCCGCGATCCCCGCGATGATGCCGTTGAGCTGCCGGAGGATCTCGATGAACCGGGCTATGACAACCACGATTGCCCCGCGCTTCTCGAAGAACCGCTCGGCATGCTGGAGACGCTGCGGGGTGACCAGAACGTACCTGCCGAACCTCAGCACGAGCCTCCGGCCTCCGAACCGGCCGATGGCGTACCCGACGTTGTCGCCCAGGACCGCGGCGCACCACGCGGTGATCATCAGGATGTAGATGCTGAACTCTCCGCGCGAGGCCAGGAGCGCCCCCGCGATGAGGAGGGTTTCTCCCGGCATGGGAACTCCGAAATCTTCCAGGAAAATCGCGACAAAGACAGCCAGGTAGCCGTAGCGCGCGAGGTATGGTTGCAGCGTCTGGAGCAGATGATCCATACGCGGCGCTTCGCTCTAGACGGGGGGCAGGCTCAGCGGAACACTCTCATCAGGTGAAGCGGGTGAGGCAGGCTCATCCGCGGACCGTGGGCCGGCTTCCCGGTCCGCATTGGCGGCTTCCGTCGCCCCCTCCCGGCCCGGCCTGGCGGAAAGGCTCCCCGGCGGGAAAAGGATGGCGATGGCATCCAGGACGGAATCAGCGAACTCGAACACCATGTCCTGCTGCACCTCGGGAGGGATCTCCTCGAGGTCCTTCTCATTGCGGCGGGGAAGAAGGACGTGCGTCATCTTGTAGCGATGCGCGGCAAGGACCTTCTCCTTGACCCCACCGATGGGAAGGATCCGCCCCGTGAGCGTGATCTCCCCCGTCATGGCAAAGCCGCTCCGCAAAGCCGCCCCGGTCACGGCGGAGAGAAGCGCCGCGGCAAGGGTAATCCCCGCGGAGGGACCATCCTTCGGGATGGCGCCCTCGGGAACGTGAATGTGGATGTCGCGGTCTTTCGTGAAATCAGCGGGTATCCCCAGCGTGGCATAGTGTGCCCGCAGGAAAGAGAGCGCAGCCTGCGCGCTTTCCTTCATCACGTCCCCGAGGCTGCCCGTGAGCATCAGGTCGCCTTTCCCCTCGAGGATTGCGACCTCGACCGGCAGGAGCTGTCCTCCCACTTCGGTCCACGCAAGACCGTACGCGAGACCGGGCTTCACGTCCCGGGAGAAGGTGTTTTCCAGGAACTTCACCTTGCCCAGGTACTTCTCCACGTTGCGTCCTGACACGGTGACCGCGAAAGGCTCCGAAGGACCCGCGGCGCTCGCGGCGGAGGAAGCCGGCGCCACTTCCGCGGCTTCCGCGCCTGCTGCCTTCGCCCCGGGAGCCGAGGGTGCTCCCACGGGTTCTCCCACGCCCTCCGCCGCGAGCGCCGCGGGGGGCGCGGGAGGCATCCTGCCCTGCTTGACCGCTTCCCGCGCAATCTTACGTATGATGTTGGCGATCTCGCGTTCAAGGCTTCGAACCCCCGCCTCCATGGTGAAGCCGCGGATGAGCTTGAGGATGGCGGATTTCTGGAACGTGATGTCGGCCCAGTCGAGCCCGTTCTCCCGTATCTGCTTGGGAACAAGGAACTTCTCCGCGATCTTTTCCTTTTCGAGCTCCGTGTATCCCGAGATCTCGATGATTTCCATCCTGTCCCGCAGGGCATAGGGGATGTTGTGCGATGAGTTGGCAGTGGTGATGAACATCACGTGGGACAGGTCGTACGGAACCTCGAGGTAGTGGTCCACAAAGGCCCCGTTCTGCTCGGGATCCAGCACCTCCAGGAGCGCCGACGCGGGATCCCCGCGCCAGTCCGCGCTCATCTTGTCGATCTCGTCCAGAAGGAACACGGGGTTACGGGACCCGGCCTTCCGCATGGACTGGATGACCTTGCCCGGCAGGGCGCCGACGTAGGTCTTGCGATGCCCGCGGATCTCCGCCTCGTCGCGGACGCCGCCCAGGGAAACGCGCACGAAGTTCCGTCCGAGGGAGCGCGCGACCGATCGGCCCAGGGAGGTCTTGCCCGTGCCCGGGGGGCCGATGAAGCAGAGGATCGGTCCCTTGACCCCGCTGGAAAGCTGGCGAACGGCAATGAAGTCGAGGATCCGTTCCTTGACCTTTTTCAGGTCGTAGTGGTCCTCATCGAGGATCTGGCGCGCGCGCTCGATGTCGCGGTTGTCGGTTGTCGTCTCCTTCCAGGGCAGGTCGACGATCCACTCGAGGTAGGTCCGCAGCAGCGCCGACTCCGGGGACATGGGCTGCATCCGGCCGAGGCGCTTCAGCTCCTTGTGGCACTTCTCCGCCACCTCCGTGGGGAGCCCCTTCGCGTCCACCTTCTCTTCCAGCTCGCGCGCGCCCGTTGGGTCCTCCCCCTCGGCGCCCAGCTCCCGCTGTATCTCCTTGAGCTGCTCGGTGAGGAAGTAGTCCTTCTGCGTCTTCTCGAGCTTCCGCCTGACCTTGCCCGTGATCTCCTGCTCCAGCGTGAGCACCTCGATCTCGGAGGCCACAATGGCGGCGCAGCGCTCCAGCCTGCTTTCCGTGTTCTCGATGGACAGGAGCTCCAGCTTCTGCGGGTGCTTGAGCGGAAGGTTTCCGGCAATCAGGTCCACGAGGGCATCCGGCAGCTCCGCCCCTTCAACCGCGGTGACCGCTTCCGGCGGGACTTTCTTGGAGATCTCCGCATACCGGGCGAACTGCGAGAGGGCCGCGCGCATGAGGGCGGACACCTGGGGCGTGATCTCCCGGGCTTCCTTGAGCGGACGCACGATCACGCGGAAGGAATCCCGGGTCTCCGCGTACTTTGCAATTGCGGCCCGTTCCAGCCCCTCCACGAGGAGCCGGATCTTTCCGTCAGGCAGCTTGAGAACCTGGAGGACCCGGGCCACGGTCCCGACGCCATGGACATCCCGCTCCTCGGGGTCATCCCCCCCCGTCTTCTTCTGGGAAGCCAGGAAAAGGGGGCGACCCATGCGGCCGGCCTCTTCCACGCTGTGCAGGGACCGGCGGCGGGACACGAACACCGGCACTACCATCCGCGGGAAGACCACGAGGTCCTTCAGCGGGACCATGAACATCTCGTGTCTCTTGGTGAGGATCTTCACGGGTCGGGGCGACCGTCAGGCCGTTTTCTTCTGGCCCGACAGGATGATCTCGGGCTTCTCGGAGCTCGTCACGACGTTCTCCGTGATGATGACCTTCTTGGCCCCTTTCAGGGAGGGTATGTCGAACATGACATCCATCATGAGCGCCTCCACGATGGCCCTCAGGCCCCGGGCCCCGGTCTTCCTTTCGATTGCCTTGCGGGCGATAGCCGCGATGGCGCGCTCCTCGAACTCCAACTCCACGTCGTCCAGCTTGAAGGAGGCCTTGTACTGCTTGAGGATGGCGTTGTGCGGCTCCGTGATGATGCGCCGCAGGGCATCCGCGTCCAGCTCTTCCAGGGGAACGACAATGGGGAGCCTGCCCACGAACTCGGGGATGAGCCCGTAGCGGATGAGGTCATCCGGCTGCAGCTGCGTGTACAGCTCCACGAGGTCCTTCTCCCCCATCCCCTTGGGGTCGGAGCCGAAGCCCAGGGGATGCACCACGGTCCGCTGCTCCACGATCTTGTCCAGACCCACGAACGCGCCGCCGCAGATGAACAGGATGTTCGTGGTGTCGATGCGAAGCATCTCCTGGTTGGGATGCTTGCGCCCCCCCTGGGGAGGCACGGAGGCGACCGTTCCCTCCACGATCTTCAGGAGCGCCTGCTGCACCCCCTCCCCCGAAACGTCACGCGTAATGGAGGGGTTGTCACCGCTTTTGCGCGCGATCTTGTCGATCTCATCTATATAGACGATGCCGCGCTCCGCGGCGGAGATGTTGTTCCCGGCGTTCTGGATGAGCTTGAGGAGGATGTTCTCCACGTCCTCCCCCACGTAGCCTGCCTCCGTGAGGGTGGTGGCATCCGCTATGGCAAAAGGCACCTTGAGCTTGCGCGCGAGGGTCCGCGCAAGAAGCGTCTTGCCGGTTCCCGTTGGGCCGATGAGGAGAACGTTGGACTTCTCCAGCTCCACGTCGTTCTGCACCTTGTGGCCAAGGGCAATGCGCTTGTAATGGTTGTAGACGGCGACGGAGAGGACTTTCTTGGCCTGCTCCTGCGCAATCACGTACTGGTCGAGGTATTCCTTGATCTCGCGAGGCTTGGGGATGTCCTCGGTGAACTCGATGGAGAGGTTTTCCTCTTCCTCATCGAGAATCTTTTTGCAGACGTTGACGCACTCGTCGCAGATGAAGACGCCCGGGCCCGCGATGAGCCGGCGCGCAACGTCAGCGCTCTTGCCGCAGAAAGAGCAGACCTTGAAGCCGTCACTTTTGGGTGTTTTCGCCACTCTTGCCCCGCCTCAGGATCTTGTCGATGAGGCCGTACTGGAGGGCCTCTTCCGAGGACATGTAATAATCCCTCTCAAGATCCTTTTCGACCGTCTCGGGGGATTTTCCGGTGTGCTCCGCGAAGTAGGAGATGATGAGCTTCTTGATGCGCACGAGCTCACGCGCCTGGATGCTGATGTCCACGGCCTGCCCAGATACTCCGCCCCAGGGCTGATGGATGAGGATCCGGGAGGACGGAAGCGCTGCGCGCTTGCCGTGGGTCCCGCAGGCCAGGAGGAGCGCGCCCATGGAGGCGGCCTGGCCCAGGCAGATGGTCTGTACGCTGGGCTTGATGTACTGGATGGTGTCGTAGATGGCGAGCCCCGCCGTCACTGTCCCGCCCGGAGAGTTCACGTACAGATGAATGTCCTTCTCGGGATCCTGCGACTCGAGGAAGAGGAGCTGTGCGACGACAAGGTCCGCGTTCACGTCGTAGATCTCCCCGTCCACGAAGACGATCCTGTCCTTGAGAAGCCGCGAATAGATGTCGTAGGAGCGCTCCCCGCGGCCCGTCTGCTCGATGACGATCGGGACAAGGTTCGTGTCCATCTCCTCCATGAGGCGCTGCCCTTCCGTTTTCACCATACTGAATGGTACCTAATTACCCGCCAGGATGTCCAATACTTTTCTCGTATCTCCTGCTCTCAATGTCGTCTTGGAGAGGAGAAAATCATAGAGCTTGTCGATACGAAGATTCGACTTCATGTAATCCACGAGATTGTTCTTCGCGAGGCTCTCCTTGAGCTCCGCCGCGGTGACCTTGCGCTCCTCCGCCATCCGGGAAATCTCCGCGTCGAGGTCGCTGTCCTCGATGGCAATCTTCTCCCGCCGCGCGATCTCCGAGATGACAAGCTGGAGCCGCGCGCGCTTCTCAGCCGACGGCAGCCATTCCGTGCGCAGGCTCTCCATGGTGGTGCCCTGCTGCTCGAGAAGCGCAACGAGCTTCTTCTCATCGATGCGCATCTGGCCGACGTACTCCTGCCACATGTTCTCCAGCTGGTAGTCCACGAGGGTCTGGGGCAGCGGGATCTTCGAGGTCTCCACGACGGAGTCCAGGATCCTCGACACGGTCCGCGAGCGGATGGTCTGCTTCACCGCCTGTTCCAGCTTGGCCCGGATATCCGCTTTCAGCTCGTCGAGGCTCTTGAACTTCTCACTGATGTCCTGGGCAAGCTCGTCGTTGATCTCGGGAAGCTTCTTCTCCTTGATGCTGTTGACGGTGACCCGCAGCGTCACGGACTTGCCTGCCAGCGCGGAGGTTTCGAAATCCTCCGGGAAGATCTTCGTGATGAGCTTCGTGTCGCCCTTCTTCATTCCCACGATGTCATCATCGATCTTGTAGACGTTGTAACCGGTCCCCACCTCGAATACGAACGCCTCGCGGGCGGTCCCCGGCTTCTCTGCGCCGGCCTCCATCTCCACGTAGTCCACGTTCACGATGTTGCCCTTCTCGACGTCTCCGCTCTCCTTGTCCGTGAAAAGGGCGTTCTGCTCCTGCACGCCTTTGAGCTCGCGCCCGATGTCCTCATCCGTGATCTCCCACGACGGCTGGTCGATTTCCAGACCCTGGTAGGGTCCAAGCTCCACGGTGGGCCAGGTGTCGTACGTCACCTCGAAGGCGAAATCCTTGCCCAGCTCCAGGGCGTCATCCGCCTTGATCTCGGGGGTCGCATACGGGATGGGTTTCTGCTCGACGCTCTCGAAAATCTCGGAGAGGCTCTTTTCCAGCACCTCCGACTTGGTCTGGTCGATCAGGGCGGGGCCAAGCTTGCGCACGATGATGTCCACGGGGACCTTGCCCGGGCGGAATCCTTTCAGGTGGGCCTTCTGCGTGTATTCCTTGAGGATGTCATCGTACTGCTTCCTGACATCCTCGGTGGGCACGCGAATGGTGAGCTTCACCTTGGCGTTTTCCAGGAGCTGTACTTCCTTTGTTGCGTTCAATCCTGTTCCTCTTTCGACGTGAGTTGAAGACGGCGCACCAAGCGGCCCGAGCGACACCGTATATCGCTTCAGTGTTCCGAGTCAAGCAGCGGATGTATATGGATGTAACTATACAGCTTTTCCGGCAGGCCCGGCAAGCCTGCGGAGCCACGGGAACAAGAGAGCGGGAAACGGGACTTGAACCCGCGACATCCACCTTGGCAAGGTGGAGCTCTACCAACTGAGCTATTCCCGCGTGTTCTCTACCACTGCGAGAGAAGGGATTTGAACCCTCAAGCCTTTTGGGCACCAGATCCTAAGTCTGGCGTGTCTGCCAAATTCCACCACTCTCGCCTGGATAGTAGCAGCGACACCGGACCGTAGTCAATACGGCCGCACTATAGCAGACCCCGGAAACCTTTGCAACCACGGTTCACTCTGGCGGTTACTTTGCCCGATAATCTTGGATCACGCAGCCGCCTCCAGGGGGAGGGGTGCAGGCGGGGTGACGCTACGCAACATCATGACCGAACGGATTGGGTTCGAGCCATTCCTGCTCAACGCGACGCAACGGCCGCCGGTACAAATGATCGCGTCAGCAAGCATCACTGCCACCATGAAAGTGCGCGCAGCACGAAAAAGCACAAATCCGCGTCGGGGGACAATGTTCACGGTCCCGAGGCTCAGGGCAAGGTCCTCGATGGCCCTGGAGAGTGCCTCAGGGCGTCGTCGGAACGACGACCGGGACCGTTGCGACGGGCGGGTCATGCACCACGGGCGAATGTCCTGAAGCCACGCTCAATCCCCGAGATGCGTTCGTGGAGCTTCCCCCCAGGGCCTGGGTGTGGTTCGGGTTCGACACAACGAACCCCGCTGAGGCGCTTTTTGCGTTCGTCGCTGCAAGAACGGCAAAAGGAGCTCCGAGTGCAAGCGCGCCGACAAGCACAATGATTGCAAACCCTTTCATATTCGGCCTCCATTTCTGATATACGAGCAGGTGCGGAATCTGTTTCAGAAAAATGCACGCGGATGGGTCGGCCTACATCGCCGATGGGAAAGTGCCCGGGCGGAGGGCCTTTTTGACCTGTGCCAGAAGTTGGACGGACGAAAATGGCTTTTGGATGATCGGTGCGCCTTTCTGCCTCGGTTCGTCACCCTTGTCAGCGTACCCCGATATGTAGATCACCTGTGTCCTTGGGAAAAGGTGCGTGATGTAATCCGCTGCCTCTCCTCCGCTCATCCCCGTGAGGACAAGATCCGTGATGAGGAGGTCGAATCCCTTTTCATGAGCGCGGCAAATCGTGATTGCCTTCTCCCCGCACTCTGCTTCAGTCACCGCATACCCACCGCCCTCAAGGATCTTTTTGAGGAGGCCGCGCACGGACGCTTCGTCTTCAACCAGAAGGATCGAACCAGTTCCGCATCGGCTTTCTTCCTCGGCCCGGGCGCTTCTGTCGTCAGTCGGCTCGAAAACACGTGGCAGATGAATCGTAAACGTGGACCCGGCACCGACCCTGCTTTCAGCGTTGATGAATCCTCCGCACTGCTTGACTGTTCCGTAGACGATGGAAAGCCCGAGACCTGTTCCTTTGCCAAGTCCCTTGGTCGTGAAGAATGGCTCGAAGAGGTGGTCCATGACGCTGCCATCCATACCCTGGCCGGTGTCGCTCACGGTGAGCCGAACATAGCTTCTTGAAACCTTTTCCTGGCCACCGGCTTCCATGAGCGCGACGCAGTCGACGGAAATGGTGATTGTCCCACCCGCGGGCATTGCATCCCTGGCGTTGAGGGCAAGGTTCATGATTACCTGCTGGATTTGGGCGGTGTCCGCCTTGACGCGACTTGCTTCATCGCCCAGGACGACCTTGAGGACAATGTCCTCGCCGAGAACGCGGCTGAGCATTTTCTCTGATTGCCCGACCAGCCCACGGACGTCGACAACCCTGGGCTGGACCATCTGCTTTCGGCTGAACGCCAGGAGTTGCTGCGTCAGCGAGGCCGCCCTTTGGGCCGCCTCCTCTATGACTCTCGCGTCGTTGAGCACCGCGTTCTTATCTTCCGGGTAGCTCTTCAGCATCGAACAATACCCGAGGATCACCTGCAGCATGTTGTTGAAGTCATGGGCAATCCCGCCCGCAAGCCGGCCGATGGCTTCCATCTTTTGAGCCTGGGCAAACTGCTCCTCAAGCTTCTTCTTTTCGGTGACGTCGGAGGTGAAGTTCAGGACGGCACGCCGACCTTCCCAATCGATCAGCTTGCCAACCGATTTCACCCAGATTGGTTGCCCGTCCTTCTTCATCAGGCAAAGAGTTGATTGGGAGACGGAGTCGCCCTCAGTGCGGGCCCAATAGCGTTGTACCGCCTCTGCTACGTTGTCCTTGTGAAGAAGCCGCGTAAAATCCATCCCAATCATTTCTTCCTGCGCGTACCCGAGCATATCGAGGCCCTGAGAGTTGCAGAATATCACCTTTCCGTTTTCGACCACGCTGATGGCCTCAGGTGCGACCTCGATGAGGTTTCTGTATTTACTCTCCGAGATGCGGTACCTCTCTTCGCTCTCCTGGAGAGCATCCCCTGCTCGCTTGCGTTCGGTGATATCGGACGTGAAGTACAAGACGGCCGGCCTTCCTTCCCACTCGATCCATTGGCCAACGGATTCCACCCAGATGACCGCGCCGTTCTTCCTCCGGTCGCGAAAAATTGTCTTGGGGACCAGCTCGCCTTTCCCATGAGTCTCGTAGCACTCCATCACCCATCCAGCGTCGTCTTCGTGAATGATCCGCGCGATCTCCATCCCCATCAGTTCTTCGCGTGAATAGCCGAGCATTTCGAGGAGATGAGTGTTGCAGAAGATCACCTTCCCGTTCTCGACCACGCTGATGGCTTCGGGGGCGGCCTCGATAAGGTTTCGGTACTTCACCTCGGAAACGCGAAGGAGATCCTTCGAACGCTCGATCTCGTCCTGAATCCGCCCTTCTCTCCGCTTCATCGCGCTCACGATGAGAACGAGCATCGCATAGGCCAGACACTCCGCAAGAAGCAGGACAATGACATGGGCGGCGCCGGATCCGGACGCTGTCTGCTTGCCATTTCCCGCAATAAACCAGATCACGAAGTTCAGTCCTGCGGCGATGGCCGCCGCTACGAGTCCCCTTTTCTTCCCCCAGAGCCAGGTGACCGTGTACAGAGGGTATGCGCCAAGCAGCCCGCCGAGTCCCGCTGGAGACACGAAGTGCGCGATCAAGGGGGCGCCAACAGCATAGCAGGAGAAAGAGATAGCCACTTGCAACCGGGCAGATGACTGAAAAATCATTCTCCCTCCATGAAAAGCGCGGCGCGAGGGAGCGGGGACCCTCGACCGCGCCAATCAATCGACTCCTTGCAACTGAGCGCTTTCAGGTGCCGGTACTGGCGGTCACAAGCTCAAGATGCTTCTGGCCATCCCTGACCCCGTTGCCGGTACCATTCTCGCTGCCGTTGCCTCCAAGGGAATCCCGCTTGTCGTCCCCGATCTTGAATTGCCCCATCAGCCTCTGGAGCTCCTGGGCCAAAGTGGAAAGCTGCTCGGTAGCCGCGGACATCTCCTCGGCGGCAGAGGCCGCCGATTGGGTCAAGTCGTTCACGTTCTCCACGGCGGCAGCTACCTGTTTCGCATTCGTTGTCTGCTCCTCCGTCGCCGCCGATATGCTCTGGCTCATTTCGCTCACGTTCGTGAGGGCCGTGGACAGCTGTTGAACCGCTGTCACCTGCTGGCTCATCGATTCCGAGAGGCTGCCGACCATTTCATTCGCCGTCTGGGCGCCGACGCGAATCTGCTCCATCATCGTCTGGGCGCTCAAGGCGGTTTTCACCCCCTCGGTCACGTTCTTCACGCTTTCTTTGATCAGGTTCTCGATCTCCTTGGTGGAGGCAGCACTCCTGTCCGCGAGCTTGCTCACCTCGTCGGCCACGACGGCGAACCCGCGGCCATGCTCGCCGGCCCGGGCCGCCTCGATCGAGGCATTCAAAGCCAGAAGGTTGGTCTGGTCGGCGATGTCGGAAATGACGTCGACGATCCCGCCAATCTTTTCAGAGCTGGAAGCTATCAGGTTGATCCCCGCAACCACCTGCTGGACTGCCTGTGCCCCATCCATCGCTCCGGCGACGGACGCCTTGGCGAGGTCGGAGATGCCGTTGAGATTTCCTGAGACTTCCTTGATGGATTTTTCCACCTGCGACATGGAGGTGCTTCCCTGTTCCACCGCGGAGGACTGGCTCTGCGCGCTTTCCGCAACCTGGTCCACCGACGAGGTGAGCTCTTCTACGGACGCGCTGGTTTCCTCCAGCGTGGAGGCCTGGCTCTGGGAGCCATCTGCCATTTTCTGAGCGCTCGCGGAGATCTCCTCGCTGGACGAGGCCACCTGCTCGGCCGTGTCCTGCACGGCGCTTACCATCGCGCGCAGCTTGACGCACATCCCGTTGAGGGCATCGGCGAGCAATCCCACCTCGTCCTTCTGCCGAATATCCAGTTTCTGCGAAAAATCACCGGTGGAAATCAACTGAGCGAAGGTCACTCCTTTGGCAAGAGGTCGGGCAATAGAACGCGAGATGCTGATGATCGCAAGAATGAGGAGAACGATGGCTCCTGCCGCAATCAATACTATCAGGAGCGTCAGTTGCCTGCTGGCCGCCATCAGCTCGTCCACGGGCACGTTCACGATCACGGTCCAGTGCTGGCCCGTCGATCCGATCACCATCGGGTAACCGACAGTCAGCATCTGCCGACCATGGTCCAGGGCCGAGGTCCGCGCCATTGTGAAAAGCTCTCCCTTCTTG
This sequence comes from uncultured Spirochaetota bacterium, assembly GCA_963753085.1. GTDB lineage: Bacteria > Spirochaetota > Spirochaetia > SZUA-6 > Fen-1364 > Fen-1364. Next base: position 400,330 of record CAVWBF010000014.1, read on the forward strand.
ATTGCCGCTACCAGCGGGGGCTCGTTGAAAGCCTGATCCATCGTCTTGCCGACATAGGAATCCGTAAAACTGGCGGCAATGGTGCCGTTCGCCGAGACCAGGTGCATGTAGCTGCCCTTGTACCCTCCGATCCTGGCCGCCTTTACCTGGGCCTGGATGTCGCTCAGGTCCAGATCGACGCCCGCCACGCCACGCACCTCGCCCTGCGGATCAAGCACGGGAACGGCGAACGATACGAGCATCACTGACCGTCCATCCAGCGTGTATGCGTATGGGTCGATCACCGTTTCCTTCTTGCGCGCCTTCGGTATCAGGTAATAATCACCAGGACCCTGAGTCTCATAGTCTTTGTTTGCTTCAAGGACTCCTTTTCCTGACGAGTCCCTCGACCACGTGGGAATGAATCTGCCGGTCTGGTCGGTCCCTGCGCCATTGATGAACTTGCCGTCCTTGCCGTCGAATGCGTTCGGAGCAAAGACTGCCCAGACATCGGGAAACTGCGTGTTCTTTTCAATGAACACCTTCATCATGGTATTCGCCATGGGCCGCGTGAGTGCCATGTCTGATGTGATTGATGCCGATTCGAATACGTTGGAAAGGGTCCTCGCATCGTCCAGGGCGACCTGCATCTCCGATGCGATCTGCCTGCCCTGCTCGGCTCCCGTCATCTGGGCGATGGACCGTGCATCTGCCATCGAAAGCGATGCCACCCGTGAGATAACGATGGCGACTGTGGCCGCAAAAACCAGAGCAACGATGGCCGAGATCAGCAAGACCAGCCTCGTGCCTATCCTCATGTTCCCGAGCATCGATATGTCCTTTCTTGTGCGCTTCAAACTGACCCGCAAACGAGCGTGGTGCTCTCCAGATGATCCTGCTGGATTTCGTTCATCCTTCCTTCGATTTCACGCATCTCCTGAAGACTGAGAATTTTCTCCACGTCGAGCATGATCACCAGCCTGTCGCCCAGCTTGCCCACAGAGGTGATGAACTTTCGGGTTGATTCACCCGCGACAGGCGGTGGGGCGACGAATTGCTCAATAGGAATCCGCGCAATCTGGCTAGCGGAATCCACAACAATCCCCACGTTTCTTCCTTCGACTTCAACGACGATCACCCTCGTCGTCGCGGTACTTTCCTGCCGCTGCAGGCCAAAACGCTCTCGCACGTCGACAATGGGAATCACGTCGCCCCTGAGGTTGATGATCCCTTTGACACACGCAGGGGCCTTGGGAAGCCAGGTTACCTGCCGCATTCGGATAACTTCCTTCACCCGCAGCAGGTCAAGGCCATATTCTTCCGTCCCCACGGTGAAGCTGATCAACTGCTTCATCTCTGATGAAGGCCCCTCGCGGCCCCTTGATTCTTCCAAGCATGCCTCCTCTCGCCGCTCTCGATTCGATCCGCTCATAGGTCTGCGACCCGATTACCCCTGAGATGCAAAGTGCGGATCGTCGAATAGTTGCTTGCAAGAATCATGCTCAGTTGGTCATCAAGTGTTTTTTTGGCTGACGTTCTTGGAATTCTGCTGAAAATAGCACTCATTTGCCTTATTGATGGCCGGCCAGGATTGGGAGAAAAGGAAGAAACGAAGTTAAGTCAACAACAAGAGCTGGTTCAATTGCCCCAGTTGGAACATAATGTGGAACTACATTGTTCCAAGAAGGTGGAACGTTCTATTCGTTCGGAAAGATCAGGTCGTAGCAAGGCAGCCGCAGGATGGGCGAATTGCACGTCTTCAGTTTGAAGGTTGGTACCTCGCATGGACTCTGGCAATTCAAGCTCAGCGGCACACATGACAGGGTGATGATGCACGGCCTGCGGCATATCCTGGACAAGACTTGCCAACTGATGGGTTTTGACAAGGCCGACCGCTCGGTTGTCTACCTTTTCCACTTCTCTGCCGAGCCCTTCCAGGGCTGCCAGATCTGCCTGGAAAAGATCAGGGAGGCCAGGGACGGCTGCTACTACAGAATCAAACAGTCCACTATCGGTGCCTTCAAGGCAACGGGACTCTTCCCCGCCATCGTCAATACCAACTACCTTCACTCCTGGCCGGAGAGTATCTACTTCAAGCTCGAGAAGTCGATAACCGGGGGAATCGTCAGCTGAACAGAGATCAGTCCCTCGTCAGTGGGTCGCAGGTGGACGCGATCCCGTCACAGTTATTACCCTCAAGGAGAGGACCTTATATGGAAATTCGAGTTCTGACGTTTGCTGGGTGTCCCAACTGCGATCAGACCTTTCGGTTGGTGGAGGAAGTAGCGGGAGAGTTTGGACTTGAGACTGCTGTTCGGCATGTCGAGGTGCGGAACGAGTCTGAGGCGGTCGAAAACCGTTTCCACGGTTCCCCATCTGTCCAGATCGATGGCAAAGACATCGAACCAGACCGACTCGGTGATGCGCCGAGTTTCGGCTGCCGTCTCTATGTGCACGAGGGGCGGAGATCAGGAGTGCCGCCGAAGGAAATGATTGTCCAGGCGATTCAGGAAGCTCACCACTCGCCAGGTTGACTCCCCGCAAAAACTTTTGAGCCGCGCAGGACTCGAACCTGCGACCCGAAGATTAAGAGTCTTCTGCTCTACCAACTGAGCTAGCGGCCCCCGTCAAGAAACGCGTCCGGCAGGACTCGAACCTGCGACCTACGGGTTCGAAGCCCGGCGCTCTATCCAACTGAGCTACGAACGCACGCATGGAGTGCAGTTCCTACCCCGACCGCAGCCACGGTCCCGTTCCGTGCTGCGATCGGCGCAGAGCGCCGACCTTCATGCGCCCAAAGGGCGCATTACGGGTGGGTGATGGGTCTCGAACCCACAACTTCCAGATCCACAGTCTGGTGCTCTGCCAATTGAACTACACCCACCATGCGGTGGGAAATATGATCAAAGAAGGACATTTTGTCAATCCAAGATCTGTGCTTTTCGTTGATCCGCGCTGTCAATCGGGGGTAGAATCCCCTCGCTCAGGAGGCCCTCATGAACAGGTTGGGACGGCTTCTGCTCATCACCGCGGTCGGTGTGGTCTTGATTTCCGCGTGCAGCGCTCCTCGCCCTCTCCCTCCCGCGAAAGCAGTCGCAATCCCCGCGCTGTACACTCCCGGGAGTGCCGATCCTCAACCCGACCAGGAGAAGGGTCAGCCGTTCCAGATCGCGGAGACCGGCCCCAGCGGAACAGTGCCTCATGAAAACCTCGAAGGCGGAGTCTGGGTTCTCTTCAACAAGCCGGTCGTCCCGCTCGCTAAGCTGGGAAAGCCAATCACCGCGTCGGGCGCCCTCTCCATTTCGCCTGTAGTGGATGGGGTCTACCGATGGTACGGCTCGCGGCTCCTGTCCTTCGAGCCCAAGGGGCAGCTGGCCCCGGCAACCGAGTACAAGGTCACCATCAACCGGTCCCTGAAATCCCTGGAGGGGGAAGCCCTCTCGGGAGACACTGATTTCTCCTTCCGCACCGAGCCGCTGGGGATCGTCGCTCTCAGCCCCCAGGGAGACGACGTGATACCCGAGGCAAGCCGGGAGATCGTGGTCACCTTCAATTTTCCAGTCGATCTTCCGACCATTCTCCCCTCCATCCGCCTGGAGGCAGACGGCCGGGCCGTGCGCTTCAAGGCCTCCCGGCCGGTGATAACGGACAGGCGCCAGCTCGGGCCGTACGAGAATGCGGATCGGCTGGTTTCCCTGAAGCCCATCGGGGACCTTCCCCGTGATGCTGACGTGAAGGTGATCATCCGAAGCGGCGCGCGGCCGCGACCGGAGAACTACGGGACCTCCCAGGATATCGTCCAGGGCTTCCACACGCTCAAACCGCTGGAGCTGGAGACCGGTGAAGTCGCCATGAGCGGGCCTGCCCCGAGTGCCATCCTGCGCTTCAACCATGCGCTCTCCGAGCCCACGGTCCTTCCGAATCTCAGGATCCCCCTCAAGGGCTACCAGGCGGCGAGCCACCTCGACGTCTCGGGCGCCTGGGTGTATCTCAGCCAGCTCCCTGTCCCGTTTGAGTCATCCTTCTCCCTGCAGATCCTCCGCGGGCTCAAGGATGTGTACGGGCAGGCGCTCCTGGAGGACAAAACGGTCAGCCTCGAGGTCGGGCCGGCAGCCACGTACGTGATGTTCCACGCCACGGGCCAGAAGCTGCTGGAGTCGCAGTTCCCGCCCCGTGTCGCCGTGGAGTACCAGAACGTGATATCGGGAAAGTACGGGATCGGCTCCTTGAAGGAACCATTCCTGTCCAAGCCTGGTGAGCCCAACCGCAGGCTGGACACGCGCCGCGTGCCGCGCAACACCCGGCATTTCGAGCTGTTCGACCTTTCCCCGTATCTCAACGCCGACCACAAGGGGGCCGCGTGGCTTTCATGGGTCTTCACGGGGAAGTTCGAGGAAAGCGACACCCCGCAAGAGGAAAAAGACGACCTTGTCGTCCAGGTCACCGACATCGGCGCCTCCGTGCACGTGTCGTACAACTCGATGGTCGTTCTTGCCGGCTCGCTCTCCACAGGCGCTCCGCTGTCCAGCGCAGCGGTCACTCTCCGAAAGGGCGGCCAGCGCCTCGCTTCCGGCACGACCGACGCCTCGGGGCTGGCCGCGCTCTCCCTCCCGCCGGGCGTCCTCATGGGGGCTTTCCGGGGGCATGAGGACGACGCGGAGCTGGAGATAACGCAGGGAAACGACAGGCTGGTCCTGCAACCCTCCCAGATGCCCTGCCTCACGTGGAACAGCTCTGAGCCATACTCAGCGGAGGTCCCGCGCCCGCTCACTTACATCTGGTCCGACCGCGGGATCTACAGGCCGGGAGAAACTGTCTCCTTTGCAGGCATCGACCAGGATCTCAGGGTCGGCAAGCTTGCCGCTTCAAGGGGGAAATACCGCATTGACCTGACCACGGACTCCGAGGACGCAAAACCCCTTGCCTCATTCTCCGGCGCCACCTCGTCCTCGGGAAGCTTCTCAGGCCAGATCGTTCTCCCGAAGGACATCGAGCCAGGAGACTGGTCCCTTTCCTTCCGCCGCACGGGCAGCGGCAAAGAGCAGGGAACGGGCCAGGCGTGGGTGAAGATCGCCAACTTCCGCAGGGTCACGTTTTCCGTGGACCTTTCACTTCCCGATGAGCGGAAGTTCATGGGTGACTCCCTGAGCGCGAGCTTTGGCGGCAAGTACCTGGCCGGCGGGAATGTCTCAAACGGGAAGTGGAGCTGGTTCTGGACCCGGCGGGAGCAGTGGTATCAGCCGCCGGGAGATGCGCTGGCCAACTACACCTTCGGGGCGGTCACCCGCGAGTATCCCGAGGACCTCGGTTCGGCCTCGGGAAGCCTTTCCGGAGACGGCCTTGTCACCGCGAAGCAGGCCCTGGCGGATGGAGACAAGGGCCGCGTCTACGACTATGAAGTGTCCGCGACCGTGGAGGACATCGACAGGCAGGCAATCTCGAAAAGCGACTCTCACCTGGTGTTCTCCTCTCAGCAGCTCCTCGGCGCCCTGATCTCGTCGAGCCTCCAGGCGGATGACTCTCTGTACTTCGTGCAGAAGGATACGCCGTTCACCCTCAAGGTGGTGTCCGTTGATCCGGATGGGAAGCCGTATCCATCGGAGGACGTGAAAGGCCGGCTCCTCCGTGAGGACTGGAAGCTCGTCCGTGAACGGGCAGTTGGGGGCATGATCGACACCCATTACGAGAAAGAGGAAGTGCAGGAAAAAGACTTCAGCGTGAAGCCGGGCAAGCCTTTCGGGAGCACCCAGCTTTCTACGCAGAAGTCAGGCTCGTACGCCATCGAGCTTTCCGGCCGCGACGCAAAGGGCCGGGAGAGCTTCACGCGCGTTTCCTTCTATTCTACAGGCAGCGATTTCATTCGTTGGAACAGCTCTGACGAAAGGCAGATCGAGATCGTCCCCGACAGGAAAATCTACTCTCCGGGGGACACTGCTCACCTCCTGGTCAAGAGCCCCGTGGCAAAAGGGATGTTCCTCGTGACCGTGGAAAGGGAGGGGATCATCGAGCAGAGGTCTGTCGTCCTGGAAGGGAGCGCACCGACAATCGATGTTCCCGTGAAGGAAGGCTACCTGCCGGATTTCTATGTCTTCGTGTCCACCGGCACGGGGAGGACAAAGCCGCCGTCCGAGGGACCGGACTCCCCCGACTTCGGAAAGCCGCGGGGGTTTTCCGGGCTCCTGGAGATCCCGGTGCAGACCAGCTCACGCCTCATTCACCTGGACATCTCCCGATCCCGGGAGAGTTACCTGCCGGGCAGCAAAGCATCCCTCACTGTGAAGGCCACGTGGCAGGGCAAGCCGCTGCAGGGGGCCGAGGTGGCCCTGGTTGCCGCGGACAGGGGCGTTCTTGATCTCATCGACTATCATCTCCCCAGTCCCCTGGACTTCTTCTACAGCCCCAGCAATTTCCCCGACAAGGTGGCCCATTACGAATCACGGGACCTGCTCCTGGACCCCGTCACCTGGAAAGCGCGGGACCTCCCCGGAGGAGACGAGAAAGGGGAAGCAGCCCCCGTGGCCGGGCCTGGAGTCAACGTCCGGAAAAACTTCAACCCGACAGCGGTTTTCAAGACGGGGCTCGTGACGGGACGGGACGGCACGGTGACAGTGACGTTCACGCTGCCCGATCTTCTCACGCGGTTTCGGACTACCGCCGTTGCGGCAGAAGGCGAGCTTTTCGGAATGGCGGAGAACGAGATCCTTGTGCAAAATCCGATCAACGTTCGAACTGCGCTCCCACGCCGGATGAGGACGGGGGATTCCGCAACGGCAGGCGTGGTTCTCACCAACCTGGACGCGAAACCGCATGCGGTCACCGTGACGCTCTCCGCGGCCAAGCCGCTCACGCTCTCCGGCGCGGCCAGAAAGACCACCCAGCTGGCCGCGGGGGCCACCGCGGAAGTGGCGTTCGACCTGTCGGCCTCAGAGGCAGGCACGGCCTCTCTTGCCTTCGATGTGAGCTCCGACATCCTGAAGGAGAGGCTGGAGGATTCCCTGGGCGTCGCATCCGAGCACGTGAGCGAGTCCTTCACAATCATCGGAAAAACCGCCGGGGAGGCCCGGGAAGCCATCGTCGTCCCCTCGGCCTTCCTCGGAGTGCCTGAGGAGGGACTGTATCTAACCCTGGATTCCACCATCGCCTCCACCCTTGCCGGGGCAGTGCACTTCCTGGAGATCTATCCGTACGACTGCCTGGAGCAGGTGACAAGCAAGATGTTCGCCCGGGTACTTTTCCCGCAGCTTGCCGGAGATTCCAAGCCGGACCTCTCCACTCTTGAGCGATTCGCAAACCCCGACGGAGGGTTCTCCTACTGGGATGACCCGGGACCGCGGCGCTCGAATTACTACGTGTCGCTCCGAGTTGCCCATCTGCTTGCCGTTGCCCAGGACAAGGGCATGGACATCCCGGAAAAGCTGGACACCGACCAGCTCCTGGAGTATCTCACCCGGGGCTGGGAGAAGCAGGGCACCTACCTCCAGGCGTACGCTGTGTACGTGTTCTCGCTTTTCGGGCAGAAGGACCGCGGGAAGGCCGACCAGCTTGCCCGGCTCGGGGACCAGATCGGCCTCTTCGGCTACGGGTTTGTCGGGCTTGCATACGACGGCATGGGCGACAGGAAGTCCGCCGCACGGATCCTGGCGCGGATGAAAAACTTCGTGCGCGTCGGTACCCGCAGCGTCACCCTGGTGAGCACGGTGAACGACTGGTTCTGGTACGGCGGCGACCTGCAGGCCAAGGCGCTTCTCCTCATGCTGTACGCCCGGCTCCAGCCCGATTCACAGCTCGTGCTCGGGCTTGCAAACGATCTCCTGGCCGCGAACTCAAGCGGCTACTGGGGCAATACGAGCAACGCGGGCTGGGTCCTCCAGGCATTTGCGGAAATGATAGACCAGAACAAGGAAGCGGAGGCAAGCTTCACCGCGCAGGTGACGATCGGCGACTCCCCGGTCGCAAGCAGCGCCTTCAAGGGGCTTTCCCGCGCGCCTTTCAGGAAGCAGCTCTCGGGCGCGGAGCTTGCCGGCATTGCATCCAAGCAGGCGGCGGCAACGGGGAGCGGCTCCCAGGTCCCGCTCTCATTCAGCCTCGACGGCACGGGCACGCTGTACTACACGGCGGAGCTTCGCTACGCCTTTGCCTCGGGAGACGTGGATCCGAGAGACGAAGGCATTGGCATTGCGGCGGAAATCCTCGATCAGAAGGGCAACACGGTGGAAGGGACGGCGCTGGGGCTCGGCGAGGTCTACCGCATGAAGCTGGTCTTCTACTCTTCCCGTGACAGGACCTTTGTTGCGCTTCGCGCTCCCATCCCTTCGGGTGCCGAGCCGATTGACGGCTCGCTTGTAACATCCCAGATCGTGAAACAGCAGGCCTCCCAGGACGCCTCTGCTGACAACGGAGACTCGGGGGATGAGGAGCAGTCGGCGCCCGATTACTCCTCGAAGATCTACGACAGCGAGGTGCGTTTCTTCTTCGATCAGCTCGATCGGGGCAAGCACGAAGTGAGCTTCCTGTTTCGGACCACAACGCCCGGATCCTTCCCGACCCCTCCGGTGCAGGCTGAGCTCATGTACCAGCCCGAGGTGTTTGGTCGAACAGCAGGCGCCGTGTACACGATCGGAAAGTAGGGACCAGGCATGGCAGGAGTTTCTCGGGCGGAAGTTTTTGAATACCACTCTAGCGGGAGGCCCGGCAAGATCGAAGTGGTGCCCACCAAGGACCTTTCCACGCAGCGCGATCTCTCCCTGGCGTACACCCCCGGTGTGGCGGCGGTCGTGGAGGAGATCGAACGCCGCCCGGAGGCGGCTTTCGAGTACACGGCCCGGGCAAACCTCGTGGGCGTGATCTCCAACGGAACCGCCATCCTGGGGCTCGGCAATCGGGGTCCGCTTGCTTCGAAGCCGGTCATGGAAGGCAAGGGAATCCTCTTCAAGAGGTTTGCCGACGTGGACGTGTTCGACATAGAGCTGGACGCTCCCGACGCGGACCAGATCGTCAAGATTGTTACCGCGCTTGCACCGACGTTCGGCGGCATCAACCTGGAGGACATCAAGGCTCCCGAATGCTTCGAGGTTGAAAGACGGCTGAAGGCCGCGCTTGACATCCCCGTTTTTCATGACGATCAGCACGGCACGGCCATCATCACCGGCGCCGCGCTCATGAACGCACTCGAGGTGGGAGGGAAGCGCCTTGGCGACATCAGGATCGTCGTGAGCGGTGCGGGCGCGGCGGCCATCGCCTGCGCGGAGTTCTACGTCACCATGGGGGCGCGGCGGGAGAACATCCACCTTGTGGACACGAAGGGGGTGGTGTACGCGGGTCGGCAGGTGAACATGAACCCGTACAAGGAACGGTTTGCCGCGTCAACCGGGGAGCGGACGCTTGCGGATGCAGTACGGGGCGCCGACGTCTTCCTGGGCCTGTCCGGCAAGGACGTTCTCTCCCCGGCCATGCTTCTCACCATGGCGGAAAGACCTGTCGTGTTCGCCTGCGCAAACCCTGACCCCGAGATCCGCTACGAGCTTGCAAAGGAGACCCGGCGGGACGTGATACTCGGCACCGGGCGCAGCGACTATCCCAACCAGATCAACAACCTGCTGGGGTTCCCGTTCATCTTCCGGGGAGCCCTCGACGTGCGCGCCCGGGCCATCAACGACGCCATGAAGCTGGCGGCGGCCAGGTCACTGGCGGCGCTTGCCCACGAAGGGGTTCCCGAATGCGTCCTGGAGGCGTACGGCAGACCGGCAATGGCGTTCGGGGAAGACTACCTCATTCCGACGCCGCTGGACACGCGCGTGCTTTTCTGGGAAGCCCCGGCGGTTGCAAGGGCTGCCATTGAATCAGGGGTTGCCCGGGTGCAGATCGACATCGATTCCTACCGCGTGGAGCTGGAGAACCGCCGCCAGCACTGCGAGCGCAGCTGCAAGTTCAAGGATGCGTGCTACCCGGGATGACCGGGGGTGACGGGACGCTGCTCGGGGGCTTTCACCACGTCCAGGATGCGGGTTGCGATGAGATCCCCGTCGATATGGAAGGTAATTGTGTAGGTGCCCTCGTCGGGGAAGACGACGTTCGGAACCGGGATCACAAGCTCCACAACACGGCGGGACTGGTCCACGGACACTTTCCCGCCGGCGGAGAAGATCATCTGCTGGCTGCGGTCGAAAAGCAGATTGATTGAAAACGAGTGTTCCCCGACGAGGTTCGTGACCGCGGCATAGATGAACCAGGGCGGGAGAGCTGCGGGACACTGGCGCACGGTGAACTGCGTGAAGGTCCCGATGATGGCCTTCTTCTGGTTGTCCTCCGTGATAATCCTGTCTGCGATGAGGAGCCCGACAAATACAGGCTCAGGCATTTGCTAGGCGAGCGCCTCCGCCTCCTGCTTATATTTGCCGTGGCTGAGAGCAGCCTTGCACGTCTTGCATACCTTGATGGTCTTTTCCTTCACCTGCGCCTCATAGACCACCTTGACGGCAGTCCTCTTGCACAGGGGGCAGAGGCCGCGGCCATGCCTCAATTGAGTCTTCAATCCCTTGCCGCGATGGGTCTTTGCCATTGGCTTCCTTCACCTTCTCAGAGTGGGAGCATGATACCGGCGGCCCGCCCCAGCGTCAAGAGGAATGCCGCGCGCCTCAGAGGGCGGGCGCGGCTGGGATTCCCTTCACGCCGGGGCGCAGCCTGTAGAGAGCCCCTGCTCCGGGCCCGTTGGCCGCGCGGTCCTCGGCTCCCGAGGAAATGACGTACAGGTCGCGGGAATCGGCGCCGCCGAATGTCAGCCCGCTGACAAGACGCGCCGTGAAGTAAATCCTCCTCTCCTCCTTCCCGGAGGGGGAAAGGCGCAGGACGCAGCTTCCTCCCCAGACAGGAATCCAGACGAACCCCTTTGCGTCCACACTGACTCCGTACGGAGCGCCCAGGGACTCAGGCACGCGCACAACGGTGTGAGGGTCGCACAGATCGCCCGATGTCGGGTCCTGTCGGAGAACCGTCACTTCGCGACTGGCTGTCATGCAGCAATACGCAAGGCCTCCCGCATCGAATGCAAGGCTGCGGACGCTGCCGACCCCCTGCATCGCTTTTGCGATCGCGCCGTCTTTTGTGATCCGGTACAGGCTGCCCACGCGGTCCTCGGCGGAGCGCGCGGCGCAGTACACTCTCCCCTGTCGATCCACTGCGACGGCGTCGATCTGCGTCCCCGGTCTCCATGCCGGTTGCCATGCGACGTCCGAGAGGCTGCCGCCCTTCAACACCTTCATCCCCCCGCTTTCCGTAAAGAGCAGGAGCCCTCCCTCGCCGTGGACTGCGAAATGTCGGACCTTCTCATCGACGGGCACCGGGGCGCTTCGCGCGGATTTGGGATCGAAGCTGTACAGGCTCCCGCGGTGCATATCCATCCAGTACAGGAGGTTCTCCCCCGGGTGCCAGAGCGGACCGCTGCCCTGCCTGCAGGCATGGTCAGCCACGATTTCGGGAACGGAGGAAGGGGGTCTTGGCGTCATGGAGACTATCTCACGACCAGCACCTTACGGATCTCATCGAATCCAGGACCGACCACCCGGATAAAGTAGATTCCGCGCGCCACAACGCGGCCTCCGCGGTTCTTGCCGTCCCATGCGGTTGTGTATTCGCCCGCGCCCTGCGAGCCGCGCTGCAGGACGTTCACGATGCTGCCGCTGAGATCGAACACCATGATCGTAACGGGGCCGGGCGTGGTGACCGTGTAATGGACAAACGCCGTCTGCCCGTTGTCCGGGCGGATTACGTTGTTCGTCACGCTGACCCCGCCGCGCTGCTGGACAATCGAGTGGAATGCGAACTCGAAAGGATGGACGTTTGCCTGGTTAGCGGGGTCCGCGGGGAAGGCGCACGGAAGCTTGTGCCCCAGACCGTCGTCGAGAATGAACAGGAACTGGAAGAGGGCGCCGTCCTTGATGGCCGGGTCGGTGGACGGGATGAGGAAGTCCCTCAAGGCGCCGTTCGTGCCAGAGGTGACCACCGCGCGCGACTGTGAATCGCCGGGGGCGTGCGCGCGGTCCCCGCTCGAGTTCCCGGGCCACAGTGTTGTGGACGGCGGAGGGAGCCAGAGGTTATTGAAGTCATAGGCGGTCGGCGGACTGATGTCCCAATACAGGGTCACCGTGGCCGTTGACAAGCTCGGCGGCATTATCCTGGCTTCCAGGAAGGTATTGTCCGGCGGCAGCCACTTTGATCCGTCGAATACATTTACCATGCCGATCCCGCCGCGGGACGGATCACGGGTGATTTGCTGGTCCAGGGCAATAACGGGCGTGATGAAGCCCAGTCCCACGTCGGAGATGTTGTGCACCGGGACAGCGGGGCCGAAGGCCGTGGCTGTCGCGTTCAACATTGAGCGATTTGCGTTGGGTGCCAGGAGCGTGTCGAAAATGGCGTGGGGATAGGAGGCGGGGTCAACGACGGCCGCCACGCCCCAGATTGCGCCGGCTGCTGCCTGGATATTCTGTGCGCCTGCCAGGATGTCGTTGACCGCGAGCGGTGTGGAGAACGTGATGATCGCGCCGTGCGCACCGTTTCCGCTCGTCTCCACGGGCTGCACCGCGGTCAGCGCTCCGCCGGAGTAGACGAAGCTGGAGGTGCTGATGGAAGCAGCGAGAGCCGCGTTCCCGTACACCGGCTCCGAGAAGTGAATGTACGCCTGCGTCGAGCTCAGGGGGGCAAGGGTATACGTGATGACCGGCCGCGCGCCCTTGGATGCCGTGTAGACTACCGTTGACGTAGCAGTGTTGTGCTGCACGAGCGCTCCGCCAACAATGCCATACAGGCTGGTGTTCGAAAGTATCTGCCAGGTGGGCGCTGCGTTCGTGTCTTCGTGCGGTCCTTCGGGAAGTGTGATGTCGAAAACATCATTGTTGGCCACGCCGACAGGGAAGCCGAAGCTCGCCGCTCCTGAAATCGTGCCATACCCGTCCACCTTGACGGTAATGCTGCCGAAAGCCGTTGCGAGCTGGGTGCCCTGCTTCACCTGGACCCGGATCGTGTCGATGCGGCCGTTGTTGTTCTTGTCGATCGTCCAGCTGGCGACGACGGGGATCACAAAGAACCAGTTGTCGTTGTACCCGTCATCCGTGCAGTTCGGCCCCGGAGTGATCGACGCCGTGCTGGCCCAGCTGAGCTGGACGATGGCCCAGTCGATCGTGGCGGCTCCCGGGACGCTGATGTACCACTGCTGCACCCAGCTCGGCGGTCCACCGCCAAGAGCAGTAACACCAGGATCATTTGGCGGCGGCACGCTGTAAAGAGTGGCTTGGGCCGCGCTCATGAGGGTGATGGTGCTTGTTCCGGAGGTTCCCAGCGCGTGGAAATTGCCGTTCACCGTCTGGGTTGTCGCCTGCTGGAACGAAATGATCACAGAATGCCCGGCCGATGTAGTGTCGGCCCAGAAGGTGGAAAAGGTATTGCTCCCGTTGATCAGGATCTTCGGGTTGTAGAAGTAAACCGTTCCGGAGCCCGGGGAAAAGGCCGTTGGTCCGCCACCAGTGCTGTCCCAGGTCACCGTTGCAGGACTGCCCGGCTGGTTGCCCATGGTGATTGTGAACGATCCTCCGTCCGCAAGCGTGCCGGAGTTCAGGAGCACGCTGGCGATTATGATCAGGTTTTCGTTGAATGTCGTCGTGGTGCCAGCACCGCTCTTCATCAGTGTGTAGAAAGTGGAGGCGGAAGAGGCGACAATCGATCCGTTGCCGGTAAAGTTCACCGTGCTGGTCGCGGGAGTGAAGGTTGTGATGCTCAAGTTGGCGCCGACACTGATCAATTCGGACGCGGTAGCCGTCAATCCAGGCCCCGTCAAACTGCCTCCCGCCGTCAGGCTGTTGCCGTTCAGGGTCATGGTTCCGCCAGCAAACGTGACGTTTCCGCCAGCCGACACGGCGCCGCTTTGCGTCATGCTGGGAGAGGTCACGGTGAGATTCCCGCTCAGTGTGAGCGCCTGCAGGTTCAGCGCGAGCGTGCTCAGCACTGTCACGTTGGCAAGCCCTCCCCCCGAAGGCAAGAAGGTCACGGTGCCGGTGAAAGTGTTGCCCGCGTGCGCCACTGAAATGGAAGCCGCCGCCGCGCTGGCGGTGAAAGTGGAGTTGCCCCCAATTGTAAGAGTCCCCCCCGCGTTGGTGATGTTCCCTGTAGTTGCGGTGGCCGCAAGGGCACCCGTGATAGTCACGGGCCCCAGGTCCGTCAGTACCCCTGTGAGGCTGGTTGACGGAAACGCCAGTGCCGCGCCGGAGGTGACGCTGAAGTTGCTCAGCTGCGTGGCGCCGATGGCGCCGTTGAGGTTGACCGCGCCGGCTATGGCGTTCAGGGTAAGCGACTCGCCGCCTGCAGCCTGCGCGTTTACGGCCGCAACAGTGATGGTCCCGCCGCTGCTGTTGATCACCGTATTGCCGTTCAGGGTGGCAGTGGCAGATCCGAAGTTCATTTGGCTGTTGGCGGTATTCTGGATTGTCCCGGAAAGGGTGTATGCGGACGGCCCCGGACCCGCCGCGACTCCGTTGTTGAAGGTGAAGACTGCCCCGATGGTCAGGGAGCCCGTGTTAGAGAACGTGGTTACCCCGGCCCCGGTGATGGCCCCTCCCGCGCTGAGGGAAACCGAAAAAGCGACGCTTGGTCCCGTGGTCAAGGAGACGGCAGTGAAAGCGCTTGTCGCCGCAAAAGAGCCGGCAGTCTTGTTGAGAACGACGGCACTGAAGGTTGCGGGGCTGGCGCTTTGCGCCCCTGTCCCATTGAAGGTGACCGTGCTGGAGGATGGATTGAAAGTGCCAACCGTCCAGTTCCCTCCAACGCTGATTGCCTCGGACCCGCTGGCCGTCAGCGTTCCCGTTCCTCCCAGGTTTCCAGATACGTTGAGAGCGTTACCGGCCAGGAGAACAGTTGGAGTGCCACTGGGAAATGTGAGATTGCCTGTCACGGTAAGCGTGGCATTCAAGGTCCACGTTCCCGTGCCGGCAAACTGCAGGTTTGTGTAGCCGTTACCGAGGACAAGACCCGTGGTGCCCGCTCCGTAGTACTGAATTGTGCTGCCCGTGAGCACGGCCGCAGAGAGGAGGCCAATTGCCTGACTGCCGCCGAGCTTCAGAGTGCCTGCCACCGTAAAACTTCCTGCCGCGGCAGACCCTATGGAGAGTGCGAAAGTCGAGAGGTCAAGGATTCCGGTTCCTGAGACCGATAGAGCATAGACGCTAACGGCAGACGTCAGGATTGGATTGGAGACTGTGCCGGCATTGACAATAACGTTGTCAGTGAGGCCGGGAACACGCTGAGGGCTCCAGTTTGCACTCACGTTCCAGTCTGTGCTTGCCCCTGGTCCGATCCATGTGACGGTCTGTGCGCCGGCGACACCGAAGTTCCAGCCGCTGTTGTTGCCGAGATCCGTACCGCCGGTCGTGGCGTTGAACGGAGCGGCCGCTCCACTTGCGCTGCTTCTTTGCACCTCCACCCAGCTGACCGTTGCGGTTGCAGCGCTGACATTCCAATTGACGGTGGTCGAGTCGCTCAACAGGAGGATCTGGCTTCCGGCCGCCCCGTTCACATTGAAAGTGCCCGCCATCGTCTGCGTTGTGCCGTTAGCAAATATCAATGTCTTGCCGCCTGTTCCGCAGGTGAAATTCCGGAAGTTCGTGCTCCCCGAGATTGTGGCGGAAGTGCCAGACGGGGCGAATGTCACGATGCTCGTCCCGGCTGAAAATCCTGATGCCCCGTTGCTGTTGCTCCAGTTCCCCGCGACGCTGATCGCGCTGCTGCCGGCGTTCAGAATGCCGCCGGGCGCCCCGCCTGCAATCGTGACGTTCCCGCCGATGGCCAGCGCATTATTCCCAGTCGAAAGGGTTCCGTTAGCGGCGATTGACAGGCTCCCGCTCATGGTGAGCGCATCCCCCTGCGTCAGTGCCCCGCCGCCGTTGATTTGGATCGTATTGAAAACGCAGGTATTCGTTGTCAAAAGAGTGGCACCAGTGAATATAAAGGTGCCAGGGTTTGTGAAGTTCGCAGGCGGCAGAGCATTGTTAGCGCCACCGCCACTGAAATCGACGATATTGTCATTTGTATAGATTCCAGAATCGTCGATTGTCACAGTGTAACCACTGGGATTGAAAGAGTTGGTCGCAAAGTTCGTCGGCGCGGCCGGCTGGATAGCTGTGAATGCTCCAGTGACACTGGGGTCTTTGCCCAAGACATGCATACTATCGCCAAGAGTCAGTGCTCCGCAGAGGTTGAGGCCACTGCTTGCAATTCTCACACATGCAAATGCATTGCCGGCGGAGATAACAGTCACAACACCGAGAATCCAAAGCCTGGTAGAACCAGGAGTCCACGTAAGACCAGTGAGATTGACGTTTCCATGGCATCGAATGACAGCCGTGCTCGATGCATTGAACGTCCCGCTGCCGCCACCGATTGTTCCCAGCACTTCAAGGTTAGTGGCGTTGGGAGTTGTACCGGTAAAATTGAGCGTGCCGCCACTGAAGGTCAGGCTTCCGAATTTGAAGCTGTTGTCGCCCGTGGTGATTGTTCCACCGGTATTGATCTGGCAAATCCCGCCGGCAGAGACGGTGTCTGTGGTATTCGTAGCCAGCCCGCTGACGGCTGTCGTATTCAGCGGGCCGGCGACGGTCAGGTTGCCCGTTACCACAAGCATCGAAGCGGCCTGAGTTCCGGTACCCGTGAATGTCCCGTTGATGGTCGCGTTCGTCGTAATGGTGAAGGTAAACGGAGTGTTGTTGGTCAGCGTCCTTGTTGCGTTGATCGTGAGGCTATTGAAGGACGGCAGCGGAGTCGATGCCGAATCTATTGTGCAAGTTCCGTCGATGACAATATCATCACCGGCTGCCGGGAGAATTCCGCCGGTCCAATTGAACGCGCTGCTCCAAACGGCAGAGCCGCTGAATGTCCTGGTCGCCGAAAAGGCGCTGGCGCAGGTGATCAGGAAAGCTGCCAGGAACAGGCACGCGGCCCTCGTGTTCAACAACCATCCCTCCGGAGCGCCATTCTACCTGAGTCGACTCACAAAGAGAAGTATACGCCGCCGAACGACGGTTCACATGAGGGAGCTTTTCATGCGCAAGAAAAAGCCTTCAGATGTGATATTATTTGCTCTGGAAGACCACATCTGGTCTAAAAGAGGTTGAAAAAAAATGATTCGAAAATTGCGTAGGCTCCTGATCGCGGGGGCTTTCATCATGACCGGCTTGTTGATTTTCGCGCTCGCCGGATGCCCGCTTGCAGGGAAAAGCGTATCGGGCATATTTGTCGCGGGCTCGTACAACAGCCCGTCGAATATCGCCTGCTACTGGGACAACGGAACCAAGGTCGATCTCGACACGGGCGGCAACACCCCCTCATATGCCACATCTATCTTTGTATCCGGCGGCACGGTCTACGTTGGCGGATACTACCTCAAGGGCACAGCGTACGTGGGATGCTACTGGACGATAGGCGGGACCAGGACAGATCTGGACAGCGGCACCGGAACGGGAGCTCATGTCAATTCAATCTTCGTTTCGGGTGGAACGGTTTACACCGCAGGGTACTACAACAACACTGGCAGCAATCTTGTTGCCTGCTATTGGACGGGAGCCACCAGAAGCGCGGACATGCCTAGTGCGGGTCTCTCCTTTGCCAACTCGATCTACGTGAATAGCGGCATAATCTACCTGTCGGGGCAGGACAACTTTGCCACCGCCAGCTACTGGACGGGTGGCAGTACGCCGGCCGAGATAACCCTCACGAGCTCAGGCACCGCGGTTGCCAATTCCATCTATGTCTCAGGAAGCACGGTGTACACCGCGGGACAGGATACGGTCGGTGCGACCACAGTCGCCGCTACGTGGACGGGAACCAGCTCACCGACTGACCTCACCGGAGCAGGCGGTGCAACGGCCAACTCCCTTGTCGTAGTGAGTGGGACCGCCTACGTGGCGGGCGAATACAGCTCGCCCACCATCGCCTGCTACTGGACAGGGCCCACCAAGACGGATCTTCCTGGGGCCAGTGGTGTTGCCCAATCAGTCTATGTCTCAGGGACGACGGTGTATACTGCCGGGTACTATAGCAGCTCCCCGACTATTGCCTGTTACTGGACGGGGACCGCCAAGACGGACCTCCCGGGAACAGCCGCTCGGGCTGCATCCATCTTCTTTCAATAGGCAGCTCAGCTCGGCAGGCGTTCTCGGGCTGGAAAAGAATACGGCGAAGGGATACATTAGAAAGAGCATATCAGGCCTCGACAAGGGGAGTGCACTGTATGAAAAAAACCGTCAACCTATGCTTTCTGGCTCCGCTCGTGCTCCTTTTGTTCGCCTGTCCCCTCATGAACACGAGCCAAACCTCCCCAGGTGGCGCGCAGCATCCGCTCGTTCCAGGGGGCTCCAATACGGCTGGGCTGACCGTTCAAACCGACGCCATTCGCAATCAGGGCATCCTCGTCACCGGAAGCGGCCTCAAGCTCGACATTACAACCGTTGTCGACGACGGCACGACGGTAAATTGCGTCGATGCAGTAGGCGTCGCCCCGGTAGCTGATTCGTCAGGCGGTAAAGGGCTGTCGTCGAGCTCCGTGGCCGTCGTCATTGGTGCCCGAAACGACGGAAATCCCGGCGCCTGGGTCTACTCCTCGAACAAGATACAGGGAGTCATCGATGAGGATAGCGGGCAGGTAACCTCACGGCTTCCCGAGGCCGGCGATCAGAACGGCGTTTTCAGAGGCGCCTTCGGCTGGGTGTACCACGTCGTGGGAGTCAGCGAAGACGGTAAGATCATCATCGGGTACGCCGAAAACAAGAAGGGAATCAATCGGGGGATAGTCCAGATAGATCCGGGAACGACCATTGGTGTCTATTGGCGCGTTTCGCGGCATCCCATCAGGCCGTTTTTCATGGTCACCCGCGCGCACATCATCGGCACCCTGGATCTTTCGAAGATCAAGGCTGCCAACAAGAGGATCCAGCATCTTATCGATGTGGCGCTCCGGCACGCCCTCGATCAGCTCAAGTTCCTTCTGATCGATTACCTCAGCTCCTACCTGATCATGGTGGATAAGGTCCATTTCGATTCAGTGAACAACGTATATCTCGTTTCAGGAACCGACCAGGATGACCAGCCAGCGGTCGCCACTATAGATCAAAAGGGCGGTATTACAATCGCCGAGACCCCCTCGAACACATCTCCTACCTTCTACGTGGCGGGCTCGTACAACAGCCCGTCGAATATCGCCTGCTACTGGAACAACGGAACCAAGGTCGACCTCGACACGGACGGCAACACCCCCTCATTTGCCACATCCATCTTTGTATCGGGCGGTACGGTCTACGTTGGCGGATACTACTTCAAGAGCGGAGCGTACGTAGGATGCTACTGGACGATAGGCGGGACCAGGACAGATCTCGATAGCGGCACGGGGACAGGGGCTCATGTCAATTCCATCTTCGTCTCGGGTGGAACCGTATACACCGCAGGGTACTACAACAACACTGGCAGCAATCTTGTTGCCTGCTATTGGACGGGAGCCACCAGAAGCGCAGACATGCCTAGTGCGGGTCTCTCCTTTGCCAACTCGATCTACGTGAACGGCGGCACAATCTACCTGTCGGGACAGGACAACTTTGCCACCGCCAGCTACTGGACGGGTGGCAGTACGCCGGCCGAGATAACCCTTCCGAGCTCAGGCACCGCCGTTGCCAATTCCATCTATGTCTCAGGAAGCACGGTGTACACCGCGGGACAGGATACGGTCGGTGCGACCACAGTCGCCGCTACGTGGACGGGAACCAGCTCACCAACTGACCTCACCGGAGCAGGCGGTGCAACGGCCAACTCCCTTGTTGTAGTAAGTGGCACAACCTACGTGGCGGGCGAATACAGCTCGCCCACGATTGCCTGCTATTGGAACAGCGGGGCCAGGACGGATCTGCCTGGGGTCAGTGGTGTTGCTCAATCAGTCTATGTCTCAGGGACAACGATATACACCGCCGGCTACTATAGCAGCTCTCCGACCATTGCCTGCTACTGGACGGGGACCGCCAAGACGGACCTCCCCGGAACAGCCGCTCGGGCTGCCTCCATCTTCGTGCAATAGGCAGCAGGCTTGGTTTCGGCAACGGCATAGCACGGCCACAGGCGTTGAATCTATTGCTTCAATTCTATGACCCGGCTCAGAACCTGATCAAACCTCGACTTGTCGATGTCGAGAATGAGCCGCACGCCGGATCCTCGCTGGGTGACGCTGGCACCGCGCATGGCGTTCTGTCCCAGCTCCATCCGGAGGCCGGTTGAGAGGAGCCGCCCGGCGATCCCGGGGTCCACGAGCCACGCAGCCGTCAGCGGGTCAGGCAGCAGGGTGGCGCGCACGCCGCGTGCCTTTTCCATGAACCGCAACACACCCTGCTGGAGGTCCAGAACGAGCTTTCCCGAGGCTGTTGATCTCATCCCCAGGGACTCCAGCTCTGCCTCGGAGTGAGGAACCTTCAGCGTCGCATCCCACGTGAGCAGCGATAGAGGGATCCCCGCGCCCAGGACGCTGTGAACTGCCTCGGGGTCGGCGTGGAAGTTGAACTCGGCAAACCGCGTAACATTGCCCGTCTCCACTGCCCCGCCCATTGCCACGATTTCCGCTACCAGGTCTTTCAGCTCCGGGTACAGCGTGAGAGCGATGGCGATGTTGGTCAGCGGCCCTAAGGTGAGGAGCGTGAGCCCGGGGTTCTCACGAGCAAGACGTGCAAGCCCTTCCGGCGCTCTCTCCCGCTGCTCCGTCATTCGTGCTGGGGGCAGCTCAACGCCGCCCAGGCCATTTGCGCCGTGGACGTCCGGGGCGTAGTGAACGGGCTCGACAAGCGGCCGAGAAGCGCCGCGAAAGACGGGAATCTCCGATCGGCCAAGAAAGCTCAGGAGCCGCAACACATTATCGACGACGTTGTCCAGGGCAACGTTTCCCGAAACGGTCGTGATTCCGAGGACAGAAACCTCCGCGGGGCTTGCCAGAGCAATCATGATTGCAATGGCATCGTCAACCCCGCAATCCGTATCGATCACGATCTTCCTGGCAACCATGCAGGGAGGATACCGTCAAACACCGCCCAGCGAACAGGCGGAATGCCCCTGGCCACCGAACCCTGCCAGCCGCCACTGCCGGCTGCCCCTGCCGCCGCAACTGCCGCAGCCGCTCCCACGGCCTACGGCCCTTGCCTTTTGCTGCCCAATCGGATATATTTGCATTATCAGATTTTTCTGATCTATCTGATGAGGTGGAAATGATGGCAAAGACATCGAAGGACGAGGGGTGCTGCTCCGTGGAGGCTGTCGTGACGGTGGACTCGCGCGGACAGATCGTGCTTCCCAAGGAGCTGCGCGCCGCGGCCGGGATCGCGGCGGGCGACAAGCTGGCAGTGGTGATCATGCAGAGCGGGGGCAGGGTGTGCTGCCTGTCGCTCATGAAAGTCGAGGAGCTTGCGGGAACCGTCAGGGATATTCTCAACCCTGTGGCCCGTGAGCTTGTCGGAGAGAGGAGGACGGGTCATGGCAACTGACATGAGGGCGGAGGTCCGCCGGCATTATGCGAAGGCTGCGAAGCAGGAAGGCGGCGGAGCCGGCCCCTGCTGCGGCACGGACTGCTGCGGCGGGAAGGCCGGAACGGTCCAGAGCGGACGTGTCGGCTACGATCCAGGGCAGCTTGCAAGCATTCCCGTGACGGCGGACCTGGGGCTTGGGTGCGGGAATCCCACTGCGCTGGGAGAGCTCCGTCCGGGAGAGACCGTGGTGGACCTGGGCTCAGGTGGAGGGATCGACTGCTTTCTTGCCGCGCGCAAAGTCGGCGCGGATGGAAAAGTGATCGGAATCGACATGACCCCCGAAATGCTGGACAGGGCGCGGGAGGCTGCCCGCGGCGGGAGCTATGGAAACGTCGAGTTTCGCCTTGGAGAAATCGAGAACCTCCCCGTGGCGGATGCGAGTGTCGACGTTGTAATCTCCAACTGCGTCATCAACCTGTCCACGGAAAAGCGGCGCGTCTTCCATGAGGCATGGCGCATCTTGAAACCGGGCGGTCGCGTCATGATTTCGGACATCATGCTGACGGAAAGTCTTCCCGAAAGGCTGAGGGCAAACGCCGTTCTCTTTGCCGGGTGCGTCTCGGGGGCCATCCTTCGGGATGAGTACCTGGCCATGATGAAAAGCGCGGGCTTTGTCGATGTCCGCATCGTTTCTGAAAAAGAAAGCGCCGAGATGTTCGGGCCGGAGGACGAGGCCGGCCTTCTCAGCCAGGTCCCCGATCTCGCGCGTGATGAGCTTCGACGGATCGGAAAGGCTGTGGTAAGCGTGCAGCTGACTGCCCGCAAGGCCTGAAGCGCATCAGATCAGGCTAAAAAGCCTGAGCTTGGACAGCACGATAGCTGCCGCTGTAAGGACGGCGGCAGCAATGAAAAATGGAAGGGCCGTCCTGACTTCCCGGCGCACGCCTGATGGGCTGGTAAACGTAGTGGCCCCGGTGAAAGAGAGCGCCAGGAAGGCGGCCGCAGCCGGGAAAAAAAGCCAGGACGCGGTGATCTCGAACGGGTCCATCCCGCGAGAAAGACCGGCGCCGTGGAGAATCGCGCCGTTCACCACTGCGCCAACAAGCAAGCCCTTCAAGGAAAAGGACCGAAACGGAACGAGCGGGAGGAGCAGGGGAACGAGAACCGAGCCTGCGCATACCGCTCCCAACCCCAGCGCAAACAGCGGCCACGATCCAGTCCAGGCCTTCTGAATGATCACCCCGCCTGGAGCGAAACCGGCATAGAGGATTGCGGCAAACACAAACACGAAAAACTGCTTGAGCGATTTCCCCAGCTCCACCGGTATGAGGGCAAGCCTGTCACGCGTGCCGAACTCCACTGTGCGCATGAGGGCGGAAGCTTTTCCGCTTTCGAGATAGGCGGGCAAGTCGCGGGAGCGCACGGGGCCAAACCGAACGTGAAAGCCCGTCTGCTTCTCCACAAGGTGCGCGCTGACCCCCGGCGCGCAAAGCTGCGGGACGATGAGCTCGCGATGACGCACGACCTCCGCCAGTCTGACCCTGCCCACCCGGGAAACCAGCTCTTCCGTCCCCAGAGATCCGCCTGCGGCCGCGCACCAGACGTTGATGCCCCCCGAATCCAGCGCAAGGATCCACAGGTCAAAACCGGCAAGGTCCCTGCGCAGAAGATCGAATGTCAGCTTGTAATTGGCAGTGACCACCACCGGCGCATCCGCTCCCGGACGACCAAGCGCGTAGAGGCCCGGCGGGACGCTGTATGTCATTCGAAATCTTCCCAGCCTGCATCGAAACGCTCCCCACAGATCCGTCGACGACCGTTGGGAATCGATTCGAGCAAAGCCGGGCGGCTCCCGGACCGCGCCTTCCCCGCGAACCCTGCTTTCCATGCGGGCCCAGCCTATGGGCAGCACGGACAGCTGTCAACAGCAGATCCCGTTGTCCGTGCCGACGTGTCAACGAGCCGGCTCGGCCTCCTGCTCCCTCCGCACCCGCCGTCGATGGCCAAGGTGCGCGGCAAATGAAGCGGCGGAGGCAAACAGGAGGCCGGCGCTCAGGAGAAAGACCGCCCGGAAACCGACAGCCCGGATGAGATAGCCCCCGCCCAAAGCGGAAGCGGCAAGCCCGAGCGTGCTGGCCATGTTGGCCGCGCCGGACATGAGGGCCCTCCAGCGCGTCCCGACGATCCCGAGGATGTATACCTGCATAGCCGACTCGTTCAGGGAATTGGCCGCCGTCATGCCGGCCCAGCCGATGGCGGCGGGCGGCCAGCTCTTTACGAGCGCCAGCGGCAGGATGGCCAATCCCATGGCCGCAAGACTGGCCAGGGACGTGACACCGGTGCCCCAACGGCGGGCCACGACCGGCATCAGGGGAGTGAAAGCGATGGATGCGATGGCGGAAATGCTGACGAGGATGCCGATGGAGGAGGTTTGGAGGCGCAGAGAAGTGTCCAGGTAGACGTTGAAAAATGTGAGTACCCCCCCATAACCATATTCCCGCAGGAAGCGCACCAGCACGATCACGGCAATCAGGCCTATAGGCAAGCGTGAAGCTGCCAGGCGGTCAGCCTTGGGTATCCCCTTCCCCGTCTCACGGAAAAACCCCAGGGAGACGAGGCCCGGCGCCAGGATCACAACTGCAGCCCAGAGCGAAAGTCCGTAGGGAATGGAAGAAGAAAGCGTGGCATGCGTGATGGTGGAGACGAGGTTCGGGAGCAGCCCGCCACACAGACTGCCAAGAAACGTTGTGATTGAGATCACCGTCCCGTTGAAGGCAAACGCATACGTGCTCGATCCCGGCTCCACGGCGCCCATGAGAGCGGGGTTCGAATTGACAATGAAGAGCGCGCCGCCCAGGGCGCTGATCACGCGGGATATCACCAGGGAGGCGATGCGCAGCCGGGGGGCAAGCAGAAAGATGCTTGCCGGGGCGATGGCCCACCCGACAAGCGCGAGGATCCCGCCCAGGATCATTGCCTTGCGGCTGCCCGTCACCATGCCCAGCGCGCCGGCGGGGATGCTGAAGACGGTCACCAGGAGGTAGAACAGAAAGTTGAGGTTGCCAATGACTTCGGTGCCGTAGCCCAGCCGCAGGACAAAGAGGTTTGTCAGGAGATAGGTGATGCCCCAGTAGGTGAATCCCAGAAGGCCCGCGGTGATGAAAAGGAGGTACGCATTGCGGTCAAAGCCGGAGACGGCGCGCAACCAGCTCGTGTCGTTCCGTGACACCCCAGCCCTCTGGGAGGATTATCGCCAGCGGCAACCTGGAAGTCAACAACGCCTGCACGAGCGTGCGGCGGCCCGGTCTTGACTTTCGCGGGATTCGTGGCTCCCTTGAGGTCATGAAGCGTCGTGATCCGGTCATCTACCTCTCCGATCCCCTCCCCGACAACGAGCGAGCAGAGCTCCTTCGAATCGCCCCCGGCGCGCGGCTTACCGGCGCATCCGAGCTTGCCGCCGACCCTGCCCTTGTTGAGCGCATCGACATCGTCTACTCTTCCCTTCCTCCCGCCCTCTGGGAAAAGGCGCAAAGCCTGTCGTGGGTCCAGGTGAAATGGGCCGGGGTGGAGACTATCCTTCAGCTCCCCCAGGTCCGATCGCATCCGGCCACCATCACCAACGTGCATATCCACGGCAACGCGATGTCCGAGCACCTCTGGGGCATGACGTTTATGCTCACTCGAAACCTCAATCGCGCGGTCCTCCGGCAGAAAGAGGAGAAATGGGAGGAAAACCTGAGGGAGGGGCTGGCAACGCTCGAGGGGAGGACGCTCTGCATCGTGGGGCTGGGAAAAATCGGAGAACGCTGCGCCGCGGTAGGCAAGGCGCTTGGGATGCGTGTGGTGGGGATCAGACGTCGCCCCGCGGCCAGCCCGGTGGCGGATGAGGTTGTTGGACCTGGTGATCGCCTCAAGGCCTTGGCCGAGGCGCGCGTCATCATGGTCCTCCTTCCCGACACGCCGGGCACCCGAGCCTTTATCGGCAGGGAGGAGCTTGCCGTCATGAAAGGCGCGTTCCTTCTCAACGCGGGTCGGGGACGGAGCATCGATACGGACGCGCTGGTGGATGCGCTTCGAGCGGGAACAGTCCGGGGCGCGGGGCTGGACGTGACGGATCCCGAGCCGCTTCCCCGAGGGCATCCCCTCTGGCAGATGCCGAACGTCGTCATCTCGCCGCATTACGCCGGCAATCACCCCGGCTACGACGCTGAAGCGTTCCAGTGCTTCCTGGACAACCTCCGGCGCTGGGTGAATGGAGAGCCGCTGCAGAATGTGGTAGACCGCGCCGAAGGGTATTGACGGAAGGCCCGTGAGGCTGGGCCCTTGAGCAAAGACCCCTGACGAAAGGCGCTGATGGAAGAATCCACGGGCACTGAAAAGCGGCAAGTTCTCATCGGAACAAGCGGGTATTCATACACCGACTGGGTTGGACCCGTGTACCCCGAGGGATCACGGAAGGAGGATTTCCTCGGGCTGTATTCCCGGGAGTTTCCCGTGGTGGAGCTGAACTTCTCCTATTACCAGCAGCCGGCTCCCAGGACCCTGGAGCGAATGCTCATGACGACTCCGCGGGATTTCCGGTTTGCCCTGAAAGCCCACAGGAGCATGACGCACGACATTTCAGAAACCTGGGAGAATGACATAGCCGCTTTTCGCTCCGGGATCACCCCGCTTGTGGAAGCGGACCGCCTGGCAGCGGTCCTCCTGCAGTTCCCCTACAGCTTCGGGTACACGGCCGAGTCCCGCGAGCGCCTGGCCACCATCTGCGGAAAGCTGGAAGGCCTCCCCCTGGCGGTGGAGTTTAGAAAAAGCGACTGGCTTCGCCCCCCGGTCATCTCAGGCCTGCGGGAAAGAGGGGTTTCCCTGGTGAGCGTTGACGAGCCCGATCTTCCCCGCCTGCTTCGACCCACCACGGAGATCACCTCGGATCTTGCTTACCTGCGGTTCCACGGGCGGAACAAGGCGCAGTGGTGGACGGGAGACAACGCGTCGCGCTACGACTACCTGTACGACGCGGGGGAGCTGGAGGAGTGGGTGGAACGAGTGCGCGCCATGCTTTCCCGGGTGCACATCATGCTGATCTTCTTCAACAACCACTGGCGGGGAAACGCAGCGCAGAACGCGCGGATGATGAAGGAGCTGCTCCAGCAGCGGCGGCTGTTGTAGCGGGCGCCGCGCCCGCAGCAGCCAGGCGCCCGCAGCTAGAACCACTTGCTCACGAGCGGCGGAGGGGTGAAGTCCCGGATGTGCCTCATGGCCTCCGCCGGGTCACCCACCACGGCAAGGACGCTGGCCATCTCGGGCTTTGCGAACTTCTCCTGGTAGAACTTCTCGAAGACCCGGGCCAGGAGGTCGTAGAAGCCGAGGGTATTCACCAGCGCAAGCGGCCGCTTGAGGATGCCGAACTGCAGCTGGGTGATGAGCTCTGAAAGCTCCTCCAGCGTCCCGAAGCCGCCTGGCAGGACCACGAAGGCGTCCGCGGTCTCCATCATCCTGGCCTTGCGCTCGCGCATGTCGGCCGTGACGGTGAGCTCATCGCACCTCTCGTAGGTGACCGCCTTGCGGTGCATGAAGTCCGGGATGATGCCGACCACCCGGCCGCCGTTTTCATGAACGGCGCGTGCCACCGCCCCCATCATGCCCACCCGGCCGCCGCCGAAGACCAGGGTGTGTCCCCCGGAGCCGATGAGCGTCCCGAGGGCCGCTGCGGCGGAGAAGTACGCGGGGTCGACGGCGTCGCTGGAGGAACAGAAGACACAGATCTTCACCCGGGGTCTCCCTGATAACTGTACGATGGCGCCGGTGTTCATGGCAAGACCGGGGCCCTCTTGACGCAATCAAGCCGGATCGTATATCTATACAGTCAAGGTGAATAAATATTCTACCGCTTCCCGCCGGCGGGGAACCAAGGCGGAGCGGCTGTCCGCCATTCGACGGATCATCGCCCGCGGAGGGGTGGACAGCCAGGAAACTCTCATCTCTCTCCTGAGGAGGGAAGGCTTCGTGGCCACGCAGGCCACTCTCTCCCGGGACCTGAAGAGCCTGGGGATCGGCAAGGCCCCCCGGCCCAACGGGGGCTACACCTACGTGCTGACAACAGAAGAGCCGTCTCCGTCCACGGAGCAGACTTTCGCCCAGGACTTTACGCGCGGGTTCGTGTCCCTGGAGTTCTCCGGGCAGCTTGGCCTGATCCGCACGCTCCCGGGCCATGCCAGCAGCGTTGCCGCGGCACTGGACCATCTGCGCGTGACAGAGGTGCTTGGAACGATTGCCGGGGACGACACGATCCTGGTGGTGCCGAGAAACGGAGTCTCCCCTGCGCGGATGATCAAGGCCATGAAAGCCCGAATCCCGGGATTCCCGGAGGGGACCATATGAAAACAGCTGTTCTGGGCGCAACAGGATACGCGGGCGGGGTTCTTCTTCGCCTCCTTGGAGAGCATCCCGAGGTGAAGGAGATCATCGCCGTCTCCTCTTCCCAGGCAGGTCAAGCTGCCCGGGATGTGGACCCTGGTCTTTCTTCGGCGGTTGAGAAGAAGATGAGCCGTCATGGCGGCAGGCTTGTCGGCGTGGATGAGGCGGTGAAAGCCGCTTCCGCCCGAGAGCTCGACGTGGTCTTCTCCGCGCTGCCCCACCTGAGGTCCGCGGAAATCTGCGCCCCGTTCCTGGGAAGGACCGTGGTGATCGATCTTTCGGCGGATTTTCGGCTGAAGGATCCCGCGACCTTTGCCCGTGCATACGGGTCAGCGATGCCGCGGCCTGATCTTGCGGCAAGATCTGTGTACGGTCTTACCGAGTGGTACACGGACAAGATCAGGAGCGCCGATATCATTGCGGCGCCCGGATGCTACCCCACGGCTACCCTCCTGCCCGTCCTTCCCCTGGCGCGGGCGGGCCTGATCCGCGGGATGGTGATCGTAAACGCCATTTCGGGGATATCGGGCGCCGGCAAAAAAGAGAAAACCGATCTCCTGTACTGCGAGCGGTCGGAAAACGTCAATGCATATTCGCCGGGAACTTCCCACCGGCACGCCCCTGAGATCGCCCAGGAGCTTTCAGCGGCAAACGCGTCGATGTCCCTCCTCTTCACCCCGCACATGGCGCCGCTGCGCCGAGGGATGGCGGTGACCACCGTGGTGGAGCTGGCGGGCCCCCTGTCATCCGAAGCGGTGGGCCAGGCGTATCGTGACGCGTACGGGGGCCGGCCCTTCATTTCCCTTACCGGGGAAAGAATCCCTCACACTCGGGATGTGTGGGGATCCAACAGATGCGACATCGGGTGGAAAGTCGAGGGGAGCCACCTGATGCTCTTCTCCGTTATCGACAACCTCGTGAAAGGCGCGTCAGGCCAGGCCGTGCAGGACATGAATATCAGGTTCGGGATCGACGAATGCGCCGGCCTTCCCTCCGGAGGGGAGCTGTAGCGTGGCGGCAAAATCCGTCCTTATCAAAATTGGGGGGAAGGCTGCCGAGAATGAAGCCGCCCTGGCTGCGCTTGCCGCGGAAATGAGCGCCTTGTCCAGGGACCATCAGTTTCTTCTGGTCCACGGGGGCGGCCCGCAGGTGACGGCCCTTTCCCGTAAGCTCGAAATCGATTCGGTTTTCACAAGCGGGCTGCGCCAGACTTCGTCAGCCGAGATGGATATCGTCGACATGGTTCTTGCTGGAAAGATCAACAAGCATCTCGTTCGCCTGCTCAGGACCCACGGCTTGAATGCGGTGGGCTTGAGCGGCTCCGATGGCGGCATCCTCACCGGCAAGTCCGTCGGCAATCTCCCTGACGGCTCCCTGTCCAGGACCGCGGACGTTGTCGGCGTAGACCGCAGGCTGCTGAAGCTGCTCATCGACAACGGGTTTTTCCCCGTGATCACCTCCCCGTCCATGGACTCAGAGGGACTTGCTCTGAACCTGAACGCAGACACGGTGGCCTTCAGCCTGGCGGTTGCCCTTTCCTGCGATGCCCTGGTTTTCCTCTCCGACATACCCGGCATCATCTCGGACGGAAACGTCATTCGCCAGCTTACGGCCTCCGAGGCCCGGGCGCTTTCATCCAGCGGCGTGATCTCCGGTGGAATGGTCCCCAAAGTCTCAGCGTCTCTGGATGCCCTTGACCGGGGCGTCCAGACAGTCATCATCGGCCAGTACGAGGAATCCGGCTCCCTGGCCGCGCTCCTCAGCGGCAGACAAGGAACAAGAATATGGAAATGAAAAGCTCAAACCCTGCAATGGCAACAGACCTCCCCTTTCCCCGGCAGTACGGAACGGAGCTCCTCGTGATAGCGCGCGGCAAGGGAGTCTGGCTCCAGGACATCGCCGGCAAAAAATACCTGGACTTTGCAGGCGGAATTGCCGTGAACGCCCTCGGCTACGGCCGCACGGACCTTGCCAGGACAGCGGCCAGGCAAATGAGGAAGCTCAGCCACATCTCCAACCTTTTCACGACAGAGCCGGCCCTGGCGCTGGCACGGCTCATGCTGGCCACTCCGCCCCTGCGGTTTGCTTCGGTCTTTTTCGGAAACAGCGGGACTGAAGCGAATGAGGCCGCCCTGAAGTATGCGCGGCTGTACGCGCTTCGCACCCGGGGTCCCGGCCATGACAAGCTCCTCTGCTTTGAGAATGGATTCCACGGACGAACCCTCGGCGCTCTCTCGTGCACACCGAGCGTCAAATACCAGGAGCCATTCCAGCCGCTCATCCCCGGGGTGGCCGTGGCTCCCTACAATGACGTGGCCGCCCTGGAACGGGCTCTGGATGACCATGTCGCGGGAGTCATCGTGGAGGTGATCCAGGGGGAAGGCGGCCTGAGGACAATGACGCCGGATTTCGCCAGGGCCCTCAACGAAGGCTGCCGGAAAACGGGGGCCATCCTGATAGCGGACGAGGTACAGACGGGCATGGGCCGAACCGGGACTTTCTTCGGCTCGGAGGGCGCGGGCCTCCTGCCGGACATCGTCACCCTGGCAAAGCCCCTGGCAGGCGGCCTTCCTCTCTCCGCAGTCCTGATCCCTGAGAAAGTGAACAACCTCATCCACCTGGGTGAGCACGGCACCACTTTCGGAGGAGGTCCGGTAACGACCGCTGTTGCGGAAAAAGTCTGGAAGACGGTATCCACGCCCGAGTTCATCGCCCGCGTAAAAGCCCAGGGGGAGCTTCTCAAGGGCCAGCTTGAAGGTCTTGCGGCCCGGCATACGAACGTGGGAGCGCTCCTGGGACGCGGCCTCCTGCAGGGCTTCGAGTACAAGGGCGGCGACGTGAAGGACCTGCTGACCCGCCTCCAGGCCCGCGGGCTCCTTGCGCTGCGGTCCGGGACGAACGTGGTCCGCCTGGCGCCCCCGCTTGTCATCAGTGAAGAGGAAATCAGGAAGGGAATTGCCATCATCGAGGAGGAGCTGACATGAGCGAAGGAAACGGAAACGCAACCCGCACGGTGAAGAAGAACGTGCGAAAGATCGTCCTTGCCTACTCCGGAGGACTGGATACATCCATCATCATCCCCTGGCTCAAGGAGAACTACCAGGGGGCCGAAGTCATTGCCGTCTGCACGGACGTCGGGCAGAACGAGGACTTGTCCGGTCTCGAGGCAAAGGCAAAAACTTCGGGTGCCTCGAAGCTCTACCTCATGGACCTCCGGGAAGAGTTTGCGCGGGACTATCTTTTTCCCATGCTCAGGTCAGGGGCCATCTACGAGGGCAAGTACCTCCTGGGAACCTCCATTGCGCGCCCCCTGCAGGCAAAGACCCAGGTGGAAGTGGCCATCAAGGAGAACGCGGACGCCGTCTCCCACGGATGCACCGGCAAGGGCAACGACCAGGTCAGGTTCGAGCTGGCCTACAAGGCCCTCGCACCCCAGCTCACCGTCATCGCCCCGTGGAGGGTGTGGAACATCCGCTCGCGCGAAGAGGCCATCGATTACGCAAAGACCCACAACGTTCCCCTGGGGAGCATCTCGAAGAAGAACATCTATTCCCGGGACATGAACGCGTGGCACATCAGCCACGAGGGAGGTGACCTGGAGGATCCGTGGAACAGGCCGCAGGAGTCGATGTTCCAGCTCACCAAGTCCCTGAAGGACGCTCCCGACAAGGAGACCGAGGTCACCGTCGAGTTCGAAAAAGGCATCCCCGTATCCGTGGATGGCAGGCAAATGAGCCCGTTCCAGATCCTCACCACGGTGAACGCGCTGGGCGCGGAGAACGGTGTCGGTCGAACCGACGTGGTGGAGAACCGCCGCGTCGGGATGAAGAGCCATGGAGTGTACGAGACTCCGGGTGGGACCATCCTGTACACCGCGCTTCGGGAGCTGGAAATGCTCACCCTCGACGCCGACTGCCTGCATTTCAAGCAGACTATCGCCCAGACATACGCGGATCTCGTCTACGGGGGCAAGTGGTTCACGCCCCTTCGCGAATCCCTCGAAGCGTTCATGGAAAAGGTATCGGCGTACACGACGGGGGCCGTTCGCATGGTCCTGTATAAAGGAAACATCGTAATCGCCGGGAGGAAGTCGCCGTACTCGCTCTATCAGAAAGACCTCGCCTCATTCGGCGCCACCAGTTACGACCACGCGGATGCCACGGGCTTCATAAACCTGTACGGGCTTCCTGCCATGGTGGCTTCCCTGGTGCACGGGAAGAAATGACGGAAAGAGCGCGGCGGCGGGACCCTCACCGCCGCCGCACTCCTGCATTGCTGTTCGACGGTGTTCATTGGCTGCGGAAAAAAAAGCTTGCGCCCTGCGTAAAAACCAGCTAAAATCTGCCTGCTTTGGTCACGAGTCCTGCTGCTACTGGAAGTCTTACCTACCCGTTCGTGCCCCAGGAAACTGCTCTTTGTGGAAAAGGAGTGTGAGATGGCTGTGAATCTGTACGTAGGGAACCTTCCCTACCGGATTGACGAGGATTCTCTGCGTCAATTGTTCACCCCGTACGGCGTTGTGGAGACAAGCAAGGTCATCAAGGATCGCCAGACCGGGCGGTCCAAGGGCTTCGGCTTCATCGAGATGGCCAGCCAGCCTGAGGCGGAAGCCGCCATCAAGGCGTTGAATGAAACCCCCCTCGACGGCAGGAACATCAAGGTGAACTTCGCCAAGCCCAAGGAGCCGCGCCGGGGCGGCTACGACGACATGCAGTAAGCGACTTTCGAGGGATCCGTGAGGCTATCCTCTGCGGGCAGCAGGCTCAGGATAGCCTCTTTTTTTTGGGAAGGGCATTCACGACCAGGACGATCAGGAGAAAGGCGATCAGGAGGCGGGGGAACCAGTCGCCGAACCTGGTGTAGGCAGTGAGCCGGGGCTCCTTGTACACGGGCACTTCCACCGTGCGCCAAGCTTTCTGGAACAAGGGCATGCGCATGCGAATCTCCCCCCAGGGTCCCACCACCGCGGAGACGCCGCCGTTTGTCGAGCGTACCAGCACACGCCTGTTCTCGATGGCTCGAAACCGCGCAACGGTGAAGTGCTGGATTTCCGATGACCATGTGTCGGACCAGGAATCGTTCGTAATGTTGATCAGCATGTCGGCGCCGCGGAGAATGAATCCCCGGTCCAGCTCGGAAAAGGCGTCCTCGAAGCAGATCGGAACGCCGAAATGGAGGGTGCCCCCCCCTCGCAGCGGTACGGTGAAGATGGTGTAGCGGCTTCCCATGAACCATGGACTCCACACGCCGATCACGTCACGGAAGAAGTGTTGGACCGCCGGGTATTCGAAAAAGGGTATGGCCTCGGCAAACGGAACAGGATGCATCTTACCGTAGGTGTCCACAACCGTTCCCTGCGGAGAGGCAAGGATTGCCGCGTTCATGTACTCGCGCAGGTTGTAGCTCACCACCACGATCCCGCCGAAGAGAACCGGTATGCCCGTCGAGGCAAAAAAGGGCTGAAGCGTGTTATTCGCCGGGTTGAACCTGTTCTGGCTATCTACCCATATATTTGTCACCGAGCTCTCGCTCCACACGGCAAGGTCAGGCGCCGGATGGGAGCCCTGGATGCCTGCGCGGGTGAGATCCTGGTTCACCCGAAGGCTCGCCTCGTTGGCCTTTCCCCCCTCCTCCCAGGGGTTTGCGTCCTGCTGGACCAGGAGGAGAGACGCCCTTGTCACCGCGGGAATGGGGGTGGCAAGCCGATATGCTCCGTACCCGAGGGCAGAGACAATGAGGAAGACACCGAAGGCCGCCTGTCGGAAGCAGAAAGATCTGCGTTCCGCAAGGGCGGCTCCGGCCAAGGCCGCCTCGGCGACCAGCGAATTGATGAGGGCCATCAGGAACGACAGTCCCCAGATCCCCGTGGCGTCGACAAACTGTATTAATGGAAGAAAAGCTCCCGCAGGATACGCCACGAGGCCCCACGGGTAGCCCAGGAACCCGATGGACTTGAAGTACTCGTAGACGCACCACGCCATGGCAAGAAGGAAGGGACGGAACCGTGTGCTGAGCCGCGACACGCCGCGGAGGAAGGGGAACAGAAGCGCGTTGTAGCCCATGTACCCGAGCACCGTGCCGCCCATGGTCCAGGTGGTGTATCCCTGAAAGAACATCAGCCAGTAGTTGGCCAGCGCCGTGGAGATTCCGCCGAAGATGAGCCCGAGAATCGATGCGAACCCGAAGGTCGGCGCCCGGGAGACCGCGTAGAACACCGGGGCGATGCAGATGAACCCAAGTGCTGCATTGCCCCAGTAGAAGCTCTCATCCGGCGAGAGCCCGAGAAGGCGGATGGCGGCGCCGAAAAACTCGCTTGGAAGGGCAAGGGGCAGCAGGATCGAGGAGGCCAGCACCAGGAGCACAAGAGGGAGGCGGGGCTCGGCAACGGAGCGGGGTGTCGGCACAGGGGCTCGGAATATCAGCTGCCGCGCAACTCTCATTGATTTCAAGTTAGCGCAACACAAACCCATCATCAAGACTCTGCGGCTGCTCTCCGTCATCGTCGGCCGCTGCGGCGCCTCGCCCGCCTTGACAGCGGTTCGCGCTGATGGTAGCCTCCCTTGCAAAATCGGGCTGTAGCGCAGTTGGTTTAGCGTACTTGCTTGGGGTGCAAGGGGTCGGCGGTTCAAATCCGCCCAGCCCGATTTTCTATTTAGCCACCGGTCAACACACAAGTGGTCTAAGCATCATAAACATCGGCCGATGGGAGCTTAATTGACACGGGATTGACACCTCGCCCAGGGGACCAAATGCTTCTCTCAAGAAAATGTTGGCCAAACCTTCGCGACTGAAGGCACTGAGGCGCCGTCGTGGAATCCTTACTCCGACTACGTACCTGAGTGCGGCCCTGGTGTCGTGGTAGTAGAATTCGCCCGTATCGATCTTGCCGCTCTGGAGACAACTGCGATGCCTTGTGCGCGAAAACACTTGAGGCCGCTCAAAAATCAGCGCAGTGAGGCTCATGTAGTGAAGCACCTCTCCCTTTCGTTTCAGACCCTCGTTGGCGGGCGCCTACGAGCCCCACGGCCTCGCAAGCTCCGCATTAGGACCCTCCGAGACGGCAATGCAGAGGGACGGTACGGGCGGGACTCAGGGAAGCCATCAAAAGAGGGGCAGATGGGTGCTGGAATCGGCCGAAGTTTCAACAGCCTGAAAGGATAATTCGGAATTCGCTTCATTCGATGCCTTGTTTGCAATGTCAAATACTCAGGGACTTCCCACAGGTCCCATGTGGCAGAGATTGTCCGTTTCTCAAAAGACATACGCACGTGCTGACCGCGCGAGTCTTGGCATCGCAGGAGCAACTCGCCCAACTGTTTCTTCCGGAGCCCCACAGGTCTGCACGACACGGGCCACCTTGAGGCCGTACCTTTTCTCCAGGTCCAGGGCGGGGCTCATAATCATGGGCAAGGGCCGGTTCACCGATATCTGCACAAAGCCCTGGGTCCGGGCCTTCTTCAGCACCCGTGAAGCAGATAGGCGCGAGACGTTCATGCGGGAGGCAACCGCCTCCTGCTTCAGCCCTTCCGCATAATAGAGATGGGAAACGGCCACTAGCATGTCGTCCGTGTAGCCGCGCGTTCCGCCCCCCTACAGAGCGCCCACCAGCTGCACGAAGTACTCAGCATTTGCCGTGAGATCATCGGAGTCCCGATGGAGCCGCCCCCCCCGTAACGAAGGGCCCGCAATATGTGCCACGCCGTGCGAGGTTAGGCACGCCGTGAAAGTGCGCCATGACCACGGGTGCTTCGCTCCGGCAGAGGCGCATGATATTTAGGAACTGCTTCTTGAGCAGATTATCGCACCGATCCTCAACGCGGTCAAGTTTATTAAATCTGAACTTCTTTTCAGAATAAAAATAATTGACAATGGCAAAGCTCTTTGCGATAATTCCGCAGCATGTTAGGGAATCGACTTACTGTCCGAAATGTAAGCAAAGCTTTCCCGGGGATTCAGGCCCTGAATAGCGTCAACTTCGATTTGAAAGCCGGAGAAGTGCACGCTTTGGTGGGCGAAAATGGTGCTGGTAAATCAACACTAATAAAAATAATAACGGGGGTCTTACACAAGGACGCGGGCGAGTTATTCATCGCTGAAGACAAAGTCGAATTCCTGAACCCGCATCATGCGCGGTCGCTTGGTATTGGTGCGATCTTTCAGGAACTGAGCCTTATCCCTTCCCTGACCGTGGCCGAAAACGTCTTTCTGGGAAGCGAAGGAACCAGAAGGCGTCTAGACCGAAGACTATTGTTCAAGAAAACAAAGGATATTTGCGCAAAGTATCGTTTGGACCTGGACCCCAAAGCACTAGTTGAGGAACTGTCAACGGCAAAACGGCAGCTCACCGAAATCGTAAAAGCGATCGCTTCTCAACCGTGTATCGTCGTCATGGATGAACCAACATCGGCCCTTACGGATGAAGAGAGCCGAATACTTTTCTCGATCATAGCAGACTTAAAGCAGCAGAGCGTCGGCATTATTTATGTTACGCACCGGATGAATGAAGTGTTTAGACTCGCAGATCGTGTTGCAGTCCTCAGAGATGGCGTAATGGTGGCCGACCTTCTCTCCTCTGAGCTCGATCTCGATTCGCTGGTCAAGCACATGGTGGGTAGGGAAGTCGAGCTCTACGAAAAAAGCAACAAGAAAAGAGAGGAACTCGAAAGCCTGGAACCGCTTCTTCAAGTTAATGGGCTTTCAAGAGAGGGCGTTTTCCATAACGTAAGCTTTGAGGTACACAAGGGAGAGATCCTCGGAGTTGCTGGTATGGTGGGCAGCGGCAGGTCAGAGGTCATGCGCGCCCTATTTGGGATAGATCAAGTCGATGGAGGCGAGATTTCTATTCTCGGAAATCGCGTTAATATCCGCAATCCAAAGGAGGCCATTGCGTTAGGCATCGCCATGCTCCCCGAGAGCAGGAAGCTTCAAGGCCTGGTCTTGATGCATTCGCTTGAAATGAATCTGACGCAGGTGATTCTTCGGAAATTCATTTCTTGGTTGCTTGTCAATTTTCGAAAAGTGAGGGAGTACAGCCTCGAAAGGATAGAACAGTTCGACATTAGGCCGGGCGATCCAAGAATGACCCTTGAAAACCTGAGCGGCGGCAACCAGCAGAAGGTGTGCGTCTCCAAGTGGTTGTCGACGAAACCCCGCGTCCTCATAGTAGACGAGCCGACGTTAGGAATTGACGTACGTACGAAATCTGACATTCACCACCTCCTACGCAACCTAGCAAATCAGGGCGTCGCGATTATCATGGTGTCATCTGAAATGGAGGAGCTCCTTACCCACAGCGATCGGATCATGGTCATGAACCAGGGGCACGTTCTGGGCACTTTCTTCAATGACGAATTAGATCAGGAGAAGATAATGGCGCTAATAATGAAGGAAAGCATGAGCAGAAGGTCGACTCCTGTTGGCAACGAAAGCGCTCCGCTATGACAAAAGGTAAGCGCCGAGCTAGAAGCTCCTGGCGAGATTGGTTCATTTATATCGTTCTGGCATTCTTAGTCGTGTTTTTCACCATACTCAGGCCTTCCTTCTTTTCGCTGGCCAATTTCGGAAACCTTGCCCGCCAAGTTTCTATGGTCGCAATAATGGCTTTCGGAATGACTTTCGTCATTACCACGGCGAACATCGACCTCTCAGTGGGGTCTGTGGTATCGCTTGTCAGCGTTATGTCTGCTTTCGCATTGTCCTGGGGATTCGGCTTGATCGGCTCGTCGCTAGTCGGTATTGCCGTTGGAGTTCTGATAAGCTTCATCACCGGAATTATTGTGACAAAGGCCAAGATACCCTCCTTCCTCGTAACCCTCGGCATGTTAGGGATCGCTCGGGGTACCGCTTTAACGATCACCGGAACGAAAGCGGTCAACATATACGACGCAGTCTTTAAGTCTTTCTGGGGCGCAGGCGCCATCACTTTCATCCCGACTGCCCTCATCTGGGTGATCATCGCTCTTCTGATATCGGTGCTTCTCTACAAGTACACGATTTTCGGCAATCATGTAAAAGCCACTGGTGGGAACATTACGGCCGCCCAGTTTTCGGGAATCAACACAGATTCAGTCATCGTGCGAAGTTTTGTCGTGTTAGGTGCGTGTACTGCCATTGCCCGGGCTAATGATGACCAGCCGTATCGGCGAGGGAAGGCCAGACATTGCAAGCGGGATGGAACTTGACGTTATAGCGGCTGTCATCCTTGGAGGAACTAGCCTTTTTGGGGGAAAAGGAAGCATTGTTACCACCCTCGTGGGCGCACTTATCATGACCGTAATTACTAACGGCTTGATCATTCTTGGGGTGGGCTACAGCGTCCAGTTGATAATCAAAGGGGTCATTATTGTTGCTGCAGTGAGCTTAGCTGAAAAGAAATGAGGAAAGGAGGAGGGAGCGCGAGTGTTGGGCCTAATTCAATCGAAGAACAGAAAAGGAGCGACAAGAATGAGAGCATCAAGTAAGGTGGCAATTGTAGTGGCAATTGCTTTGGCGGGATGCCTCGCGGCATATGGACAAACACCAGCTGCTACGCAGCTGCAGGTCCTCGTTCCCGACAACCGGGACGAGATCCAGCCAATCAACCCGCAGAACATCGGTCCAAGCGGCGATCGCCCTGTTGGGGCGGACATATTGTTGAAGGAGATTACGCCGGAGGTCGCGGCTAAGGTAAAAAACGGAAACTACACTGCTGCTATCGCATTCCATACGACCGGCACAGATTGGCCAAGACTCCAAGAAGAAGGCATCAGAGCCGTATTGAAGCAGTTCAATATAAAGCTTCTCACGGTCACTGACGCCGAGTTCAAGGTGGACAAGCAGGTATCAGATATCGAAAGCATCATTCAATTGAAGCCAGACTTGCTCATAGGCTTTTGCGTTGACAGGCAGGGGGACGCAGCGATTTATCGCAAAGCCAAGGACGCGGGTATCAAGATATCATTCATGGACACCCTGCCAATCGACTTCAAGTATCCCGCAGACTACGCAGGATTGACGCTTGCTGACAACTATGAAGCGGGTGTAGTGGCCGCGAAGATGCTCGCGGAAGCAATTGGGAAAAAGGGCCAAGTTGCCGTCATGTGGTTTCCCATATCCATGTTCCACGTCGACCAAAGGTACTACGGTATCATGGCTACGCTGAAACAGTACCCTGACATCAAGGTGGTCGATGTTCAGAAACCGGCGGACACTGAGAAAGCGGCTACCGTTACCGAAAACTGGCTTACCGCCTATCCGAACCTCAAGGGAATCGTCAGTATTGTGGACTTCACAGCGATGGGAGCGGTGGGCGTCATTACATCGAGTGGGAGGGACATTAAAGTCACCGGTGTGGACCTGAGCGAGGATTCAGCGTATGCGATCGCCACCGGCTCGCCGTTGATAGGGGTCGCTTCTCAGCACCCGTATGACCAGGGCATTTCCGAGGCTCTCGTGGGCGTTCTCACTCTTGCCGGATTGAAAACGCCGCCATATATCGTCGTACCGATAGAAAAGGTTACACGGCAGTCGGTCGCACGCGCATATGCGCGGGTTTTCCGCAAGGAGCCACCTGCGCAATTGAAGGCCGCATTTGACAAGATTCCCCAGTAGGTGTTCGTGCAAACCGATCTTTGAGAAGAACAGTCCAAGGAGAAGGAAGGCAACTCGCCTCCCTTCTCCTCCTTTCTTCGTCGGGAATACCTTATGAAGGACGAAAGAACCATAATTGTCACCGGAGCAAGCAGCGGCGTTGGAGAGGAGTTGAGCGTTCGATTCGCCAGCAAAGGGTGGGCTGTTTGCGCCGTATCGAGAAATCAAGAATCGCTCGAACTCCTGAACCGCAAGTACCCTGATCGTATCTCAGTATTTCCTTGCGACGTGGCTGACTCGGCCCAAGTCGAGGCAACCATGGAAGCGATTGCTCATAAGTTCGGAAGGATTGACGTCCTTGTAAATAACGCGGCGGTTTTCGAAATGATCCCCTTCACTCTCCAGGACGTCGCAAGGATAGCAGAAATCGTCGACACAAATCTTAAGGGTGTAATGTATTGTTCGAGGTTCGCACTTCCATACATGATTGAAAAAACCTCGGGTACTATAGTGAACATTGCCTCTGTTGCCGGCACCCATGGCATCCCTCTACAGGCAGCATACTGCGCTTCGAAACACGGTGTGATTGGATTCGCTGATGCGCTAGCGCAAGAAACCGTGGACAAAGGTATCCGTGTAGTGACTCTATGCCCGGGGGGTATAGATACCCCCCTCTGGCGACTTGCCAAAACGCCGTATCCGGGTGACATTTCCAAGACCATGCGCACATCAGATGTTGGCAGTCTGGTAGAGTATATTATTGAACAGCCCGAAGGGATACTTTTCAAGCAAGTAATCTTCTTTCCAACAAATGAATGGCATTAATAGGCTGTTGTGACTTCGCTCGATAGAAAAGTTCAATTCGAGACCTTCCCTGGGCGGCACTTTCGGAATCGAAATAGATCTATTGGCGGGTCCTGGTTTTTTGTCGGTGAATTGAACTGAAAAAGGAGCAAGGCTATGAGCGGATTCAAAGTACCTGTTCAGCACCCTAAGCCAGATATAGAGCGTTTTATGAAAGCGATGGAGGGCAAGATTATCCTTAGTCGGCCACCAATGGTCGAGTATCTCGTTGACAACGCTCTGATGAAACCAATCCTGGTAGAACATTTAGGGAGACAATGGATAGATACGTCCGACAAGACAGAGTACATGGGTGGTCAAATGGATTTGGCCCGCGAAGATACCAAGACTCTCGAGGCTTGGCTGGAAAATCAAATTGCCTTCTGGTATCATATGGGTTACGACTTCATCCGCGTCGAAGTCAGCCTGCCTCTTCCGGCTGACACCGCGGTGATATTTGATACCGCGAAAGGGAATGAACAGCATAATCGCGCGTGGCAAAAGGAGGGAGCTGGCCCGATTCAAAACTGGGACGATTTTGAACGTTATCCTTGGCCGTCCGTAAGTGAAGCGAATTTCTATATCCACCGCTATATTAACTCTCATCTCCCGGACGGCTTAGGCTTCTTTACCTGCCATGCGGGCGGTGTCTATGAACATGTGTCACGGCTCATGGGATTCGAAGGCCTATGCCTGGGACTTTACGACCAGCCAGACCTAGTGCAAGCTGTTGTTGATAAGATAGGAGCCCTGATACTTGAGTACAATAAGTATCTTCTCGAGCTTGGAAACCTGTCGGCAGTATTTCAGGGAGAAGATTTCGGTTTCAACACTCAAACGCTCCTCCCACCCGATATCATTCGAAAATACTTTCTCCCTTGGCATTCTCGATATGCAAATCAAGCTCACGCGAGAAGAATCCCGTATTATTTACATAGCTGCGGCTGCGTCGATTCGATCATGGACGATTTGATAGACCAAGTGGGTATCGACGGAAAGCACTCCTTTCAGGATAGCGTCCTTCCAGCGGCGGAAGCCAAGAAACGTTGGGGCAATAGAATCTGTATACTTGGTGGTGTCGATGTCCACAAGCTTACGATTCTTCAGGAAAGAGACTTACGCCTTTACGTTCGTTCTGTGATTGACCAATGCGCGCCCGGCGGCCGGTTCGCAATCGGTGCGGGTAATTCAATTCCCAGTTATATTCCGTTACGGAACTATTTCACACTCTTGGATGAAGCCTTATCATGAAGGTCGCCGCCTCCTTGGGTTCCTTCTTTTGTGCGAGAATCGTGCGGTCGCTTGGGTCGCGCTTTTGCATCTTAGAACAACATGACTAGCTGATTGTCGAGTCAAGCATGCCAATAGGGAAGAACTTTTCAACAGAAGACGAGATCACAAGATCAGGAGAATTACCGTGAAAGAGGCAGTGCTAATTTCAAACGGAGATTTCAGGGATCAAGTTGGCGTAACCTGCTGGCCCAAGCAGGAAGAAACGCTTCAAATGGTCGAAGCATCTTTCGCGCAAATGGGAGTGCATACGTCGCGAGGACACGCCTTTTGTCCAGAAAAGAGGCACGGGTTTATCACGACACAAGCCGAGGCGTGCCAGATCTTTTCTCGCTTGCCTCGAGATGTACCGATCATCGTCGTTCTATCTTCCTGGGTTTGGGCGCATCATCTTGCTTCCTCGTTGAAACTTCACCGCGGCCCTATTTTGCTGATTGCAAATTTCGATGGGACTTGGCCCGGACTTGTTTCCCTATTGAACCACTCCGCAACCTTTGATAGGCTCGGGATTCCTCACTCCAAGGCTTGGACAGATTCTTTTGTTAAGGACGCGAAATTCAAGAAAAAGCTCGAAAACTGGATTTTGACAGGGAAAATCGATTATTCAATGGAACATTTAACTAGCCTCGACAGACTCACGATCCCAGAATCTGAGCTTGCTTTCGGCAGCAATTTGGCGGCAAGCATTCTCAACGAAAAGAGGATACTAGGTCAGATGGATCCTGGATGTATGGGTATGCTCAATGCGGTTATGAGCCCCGACAAACTATGTGATCTCGGCATGCCTGTGGAATATTTGAGTCAATCTGATTTACTTAGCGAAATGGCGTTGATCAGCCAGGAAGAAGCATCCTCAACTTTCGATTGGCTAGTGGCCAAGGGTGCCCATTTCCATTTTGGGGATGACGGTAGTTGTGAACTGACGAAGACGCAAGTACTCGAGCAAATGAAGATGTATCATTCCGCCGGAAGAATCTATGAAAGATACGGGCTCTCCGCAATTGGGATTCCCTATCAATATGGTCTTGTACGAGCAACCAGCGCATCCGATCTACCGGAAGGAATGCTGAACAACAGCGAACGCCCCCCTATCACGAGCCTAAAAGGCGGCACCTTCATAAGTGACGCACGACCAATCATCCATTTCAATGAGGGTGATGTTGGGTCTGCGGTGCCTCAAGTCCTCATGAACAATATTCTTGCCAAGAAGGGCTTGCCTCAAGAAACAACGCTCCACGACATCCGTTGGGGCACGGAATGCAATGGCAGGTTTACGTGGGCACTCGAGATATCGGGCGGTGCGCCGCCCGCGCATTTTGGCGGATGGGAGCACGCGCATGTCTTTCGACAAACGCCCATGTATTTCCCAAAGGGCGGAGGAACGTGTACTGGAGTTTCTAAGCCCGGAATAATGACTTGGGCCCGCTTCTATGAAAGGCTGGGTGATATTGGATTCGACATCGGCACTGGTGAGGTTGTTGAGTTGCCCTCGCATCAGCTTGAAGAAATTAGGCATGCAACAAATGAAGAGTGGCCTATTGCCATGGCCTATTTCCCGGGCTACGGGAGAGACGAGCTAATGAGCACCCATAGATCAAATCACATTACAATCTGCTACGGAAACATTGCGCGGGAACTTGCTGCCACAGCCTCAGCTTTGGGAATGCCTGTAAACGTTGTCGGGGAGGCCCGTGGCCTCTTCCAGAAATAGACCATTCTAGCAGAGGATGGTATTTCAGCAAATATGATATTGTGGTTGAATGTGAGTTGTTTTCCGCAGGTCCCCCAATCTCAGGAGAAGGAGGAGTTCACGTATGATGACATC
Source organism: uncultured Spirochaetota bacterium (assembly GCA_963753085.1). Classification (GTDB taxonomy): domain Bacteria; phylum Spirochaetota; class Spirochaetia; order SZUA-6; family Fen-1364; genus Fen-1364. The sequence goes on from CAVWBF010000014.1 coordinate 443,776, forward strand.
TTGAATCAGACTGAGTTTTGTTTACCGCCAAATCCAGACATGATTGTTGTCGGTTTCTTATATTGCGCATCTAGTAGCCGATAAGACTATTTGATGGGAGTTATCCATGAACAAGGTGGGTATTTTTTATGCCTTCTGGTGCCGCAACTGGGAAGCCGACTTCGTTCCCATTGCCATCAAGGCAAGGAAACTTGGCTTCGATATCCTCGAGGTGCATTCTGGCGTGGTAATGCAAATGCAGAAAGCCGAGCAGGACAGGCTCAGAGCGGAAGCGAAGTCGAATGGCGTTGAGTTGACCTTTGTCACCGCCCTATCACCCCAATACGACATCAGTTCTCCTGACCATAGAGTACGAAAGGCGGGCGTTGACAACCTTATAGAACAGGTCAGAATGATCAAATTCATGGGCGGAAGCGGGCTCTCTGGTGTTCTTTACGGCTCATGGAACACGTCCTTACCAGAAAATGAATCTGATAAGAAAATGGCATTAGAAAGAAGTATCGGGAGCATGCGAGAGGTTATGAAGGCAGCTGAGGACGACGACGTTACCTTCAATCTCGAGGTGGTGAACCGGTTCGAGCAATTCCTAATAAATACAGCCGTAGAAGCAGTGGATTACGTTGATAGAGTGCAAAGCACCCATTGCAAGGTTCTCCTTGATACATTTCATATGAACATCGAAGAAGATAGCTACCTGCAGGCAATTACATCGGTCGGAGAAAGACTTGGTCATTTTCATCTTGGCCAATCCAATCGCAGACCACCTGAAGCTGGCAAAATTCCATGGGATGAGATAATCGGAATCCTCTGCCGCACTCGATATCAAGGGCCTCTCGTAATGGAACCCTTCGTTATGTCCAGCGGGGCCGTGGGCCGCGATGTTCGCCTTTATCGCGATCTCAGCGCGGAGGCAGACTTAGACGATCTCGCTCAAAAAGCATGCGCATTCGTGAAGGAAAAGCTTATTCTCCATTCGAAGTTGGCTTGAAGTTTTTGTACCGTTGAAGAGGATCCTGCATCGTAATTTTGTCCATATACCAAATGGCGAAGGAGGAACTAGCAAATGGCACAAGTAGCAAGCCTCGGCATTCATATTGTGGACATACTGGGAAGGCCAGTAGAAAGGATTCCAGAAGGACAAAGCGTGGATCTCTTGAAGGAGATTCGAATTACCGTAGCTGGAACTGCTGCTGGAACAAGTGTAGATTTGGCAAAGCTTGGTATAGACGTGGTCGCCATGGGTGCGGTCGGAAACGACGAGCTTGGAAGTTTTCTAATTTCAACAATGTCAAAGTATCGGATAGACGTTTCCTGCATAATCAGAAAGGACGGAGTCCAAACGTCTGCCACTATGCTTCCAATACGACCAAACGGCGAGAGGCCGGCACTTCATGTGACTGGTGCGAACGGAGAGTTTACAATTGAAGACGTGAATTTCAATGTCTTGTCAGACGCCAAAGTTCTGCATTTCGGAGGTACTTCGCTTCTTCCGAAAATGGATGGAGAGCCGACGAAGAAGATTTTGCAGTTTGCAAAAGAAAAGGGATTAATCACAACGTTCGACCTGGTTGCGATTAAGAGGCCTGACTTACTAAATCTGATCGTTCCCTGCCTACCATATATAGATTTCTTTATGCCGGGTCTTGAGGAGGCGGAAATGATGACAGGCATGAAGAAGCGCAAAGATATCATAAGATTCTTTTTGGATAGAGGTGTAAAGACCACTGTTTTCAAAATGGGTGCACAGGGAAGCAGCATTGCGTGTCTGCGAAATGGTTCTATCGAGGAGATTCAGATTCCGATTTACAAGACAACATTAGTTGACACCACCGGATGTGGGGATGCGTATTGCGCTGGTTTTATTGCTGGGCTCCTTATGGGTTTCGATATGCAGAAAAGGGGACTTTTGGGCGCAGCAGCCGCTGCACTCGTTGCTTCCGGGCTCGGCTCCGATGCTGGTATTGTCGACCTAGGCAGGACTATCGAGTTCATGGAGAAGGGAGAAAAGGATTATCCGAAAGAAAGTTGGTGACGAAGAAGGGAATTGTTTCAATTGTTGAATCGCTTGTCGCGTTACCGATTGAAAGAGTTTTGTTAGAAAGGTGGGAAGCTATTGATCCTCCATGCGTACGACCTCAGACCAAGGAACCAAAAGGGTGACACGGGACTGACACAGTAAAGGGTCACAAACGGTCCCAAAGGGTCTATCCGAATATTGACCGGAGGCCTTCCGGATGATAAAATGTCTTAACGGACGATAAGCAGTAGACCCTTATTGTCGGTTGGGTGCAAGGGGTCGGCGGTTCAAAACCCCCAGCCCGATTTTCTATTTCCCTTGGGGGAAGGGAAATGGGAAAGTATCGGTCAGCCACTCTAACCGCAAAGAGGCCGCACTACACGGCATCTACACGGGAAGGTGGCAAAGATGTATCTAAGAGTCCACCTACTGGACGAAAAGAGGCGGGTGGGATGCGGTTTTTCAACAGGCAGCTACTACTCCTATAAACATGGAGCCCTGTCTCTTCCAATAGGGAGCGAGCAGAGCGTTGCTCCAAACGGAGGGTGTTCGGATGCGCTTTAAGGCAGCCTACACCCTTCATGAGCGGCGCACAAAGCAGGGCCATGTCTGGCACGTCTCTTGGTACGGTAACGACGGAAGCCGTCGTTTCAAAAGCACGGGAATCGCAGTCAACCTTTCGTTGAAGGATCACGGGCGCGCTCTTGCCGAGCACAACGCCCTGCGGATCGTCGGGAGTGATCCCCGCAAGACACCGACCCTCTCACAATATGCCGGGGACTTTTATGCCTGGGAAAAATCGTCCTACGTCGCACGACAACATGCGAAGGGAAAGACATTCAACCGTCAATGGGCGCAATCGCTTCAAGCCATGTTCACGAACCATGTGTTCCCCCGATTTGGTTCCACAAAACTTGATGCCTTGAACCGGGTGGTCGTCGAAAAGTGGCTCGTGGGGCTCTCGCTCTCTAACCAAACACGAAACCAGATGCTTTACGCTCTGCGAACCGTGAAGTTGAAAGCAAAAGCCAGCGTGACCAATCTTCAAGCCCTGATCAAGATGATGACAAACTTTACCGCTGCAGAACTCGAGCTATCCAGATTCATCAGCGCCCGTTTTCGTGAGCTCTCAGAAGAGGCACGCATATCCATCGGAAACACCGGCAAATTGCTCGATCTACGCCGAAGGGTTAAGGCATTCAGGGATGCCCTTCTCAGCGAGAGGCAACAGTTGATAAAAGCTGAAATCGAAATGTACAAAATCGTTTAGCAAGCCCGGCGCTTTCTGTGCGCGTTCTTTTTATTATTAAGGCTCACTACGAGAGCCCCTTCGATGATAAGAGCCAGAATTGTCAAAGGGCAATTTTCCCTTGATTGAGCGAGAATTCCAGAGGACGACAACACGTTAAATACGCACCGCGGCTGCCCGAAAAGGTAAGCGGAAATCCTCAAGATCCACATTGCCCCGGGATCCCCGCATCCGGGGCCTTTTTTTTTTCGCTTGGATGCCCCGCACAACGGCCCGTCAGCTTGGGCCGTATGCTATACTCAGCTCATCAAAACGTGACACTCCTTCTGTGGTGGCCCGGCCGGCTTGAGGCGAAGACAAGTCGTCCGGGCGTTTTTGTTTATCGACCGGTCTCGCTTGTCGGCCTTCTGCCGAAGACCGATCTTCTAGTGGGCATTAGAAAGTGCTTATGATAGCTCCAAGGAAGGTTAGTCATGAAGATGGTCCTCAGTTACTTCCTGTTGATCGTGTTCGACCTCGGTGTTGCTGTGTGCGTCCTTTCGGTGGTCGTATGTCTGGTCCAGACAAAGCGAAATGGATGGTTGGAGGCATTCCATGAGCGAGGACAGGATCGTCGACGTGAAAATATCCCTGTCATCGAAAATCGTCGCCAGAATTCCGTGGACCGTCGCCGAGCGAGCATACAAAACATACGTCAGCCGGTTCAGGCGATGGTAAACCGGTAAACCACGCATCCGGGGCCCCCAGCCCGTTTCCGACGATGACGGTTTGTTCCCGGTAACTTCCCTTACTCTTTCTGTAAAGTTACGCAAGTGACTCGTCCTGTTTTCTTGGTGGTTGAAGCTAAGATGGCAGGGGCAAACGGGGAAGAGGCGATGCTTGGAACAAATCCTTGGCCTTACCGAAACGAGTCTGATTGAGAGAATCCGTAGGCTCCAGAGGCTACGGTCCAGCGCGTCCCTCCCGGGCGCGGTCGAGTTCTACGACGCAACTATCGAAATCCACCGGCAGCTTCTCGCTGAACTTCTGAAAAGAAAACTGTCGCTAAGTTGATACCTCCCGGGGCCCGATCCCCCCGCAGGGCCTTTGTGTTTATCGACTAGTCCCGCCTTGCCTGCTTTCTGCCGGAGACCGATCTTCTGATGCGACATCTATTTCCTTTCGGGCACGGAGTCCGTTGGCGGTAAGTCAGCGCTGGGAAGGGTCCCCCTCTTCTTGGGGATGTCAGGATCATGTACCTGCGCGGGAGATCGTCAGCATGGCGCGGGGGAAACTTCATCAGAGATATGCAGCCACGCCTCCGTGCCTCTTTGAAAAAAATTGCCCCCGGTAAAGGAGGAGAAACCCGGGGGCGGACATTCCAAGAGAGAAGGCTTAGTCAGAATTCTACCGCGACAATCGGCCAACAACGAAACTGACCCAGGCGCCTCTTGAAAGAGCGCCAGGCTGTTTCATACTGGCAAGAGAGCAAGCCCCGTCATGACCCGCAGACAGGAGGGGGAACGAAGATTTCGCTACTTCTCCACCTCCTGCAGGGTCGGACGGAAATCATAGGTCGTGGCATACGAGAGGTTGTCGAGCATTTTGGTGTATTTGGCTTCCGGGTCCTCGAGGTTTGTGATGCTTACCGTGGTCAGCGTCCACACGCCGTGAGCCGAATCGGACCAGGCGAGCGCGCCGCTCGCGCCCTGCCACAGCCGGGCGGACAGCTCACCCCGCACCTTGGATCTCCCGGACAGCAAGCTCAGAACCAGGTTGCTCTCGGGATCGGACACGGTCAGGGTGCCGGAAAATACGGCGTCGACCGACTTCTTCTCTGTGATCGCTTTGACGGTCTCTCTGTCCAGCTGGGTGAAACCGAACGCCTGGAGCAAATCGCCTTCCGGGCCCAGTTCCACGATGAGCGTGCCGGGTTGGGCGGCCTGCACGTACTCGATGAATCGCTGGGTAGCCTTCTTGGCAAGAGCCTCGTCGGACGGGGAATCGAACTGGATGATGCCGATCGTGTTGAACTGCTTCAAGTCGAACCTTGGCGGAACGGTAACATAGGATTTACAGCTCATAATGAGAACGGCGAGCAGTGCCAGGACAAGCTCGGTCATCGTTTTCCAGCCGGCACTGCTCTTCGGGGTGTGACGAATATTCATCGATGGCCTCCTATCGGCTCAAAGGCGCCCCAACGCAAGGAGCAATCCGGTTTAGCAGATCCCCGCCACCGCTGGAGAAAAGGTAGACGGATAACTCCATGCGCGGCCCCAGGATACTGGGCCTGACCACAAATGTTATCACGATTCGAAGTCGCCTTCTACGTTGGTCCTTTTTTTCGGCCTCGCTTGCCAGCTTTCTACCCGTGACCCATCTTTGATGGGCATCGTTCTCTGGAAGGCTTCGAGGCAACGGACCCAGCGCGGGAGATCGTCAGCATGGCGCGGGAAGTACGCAGCCATGCCTCCGTGCCTCTCTCCAAAAAATTGCCCCCGGTAAAGGAGGTGAAACCCGGGGGCAACACTCCAAAGGAAAGAAGGCTTAGTCAGAATTCTACCGCGATCATCTGCCAAAAACAATTTGCCCCGGACCGGTGTTTTCGCCTTATCTCAATAAGGTTAGATTGTCAGAGAAAAACCACCCTTGAAAGCGGCAGTCCGTTAAGAAGGCGCGGTTATGTAAAGTCCGGTGACGGTGCTGCCGGCGTTATGGCTTTTCGGCACTTGTGTCTGGTGGAAGGTGCACGGTTCCTTTCTCATACCATCCTTGGCTTTGCGCCCACGCCCCGAGCGCCGGCAATCGGGCATTCATGTAGTCCGCATATTCCTTGCTTGAGTCAATCAGCGGCTTTTCGATGTGTTCATACCAGTACCGGTAGCCATAGTTTTCGATGTCGCGCTTGTTCTCCCTTTCAAACTGAGCGTCCCACTCCTCATTGGTAATGTCGGGTCTCGCGTTTACCCACTCAGCAAGTTCCAGGGCCTTTGCGTCGTTGCCGCAGATGTTTTCCAGGGCAGGCATGTACTCCGCCCCGATGCAAGACTTGACGAGATTCGACTGGTGAGGGTTTAGGAATCCCGCAAGGGGTCCCTCTATTCCGAACTTCTCATCCATCGGTGTGTAGTGGAAGCCGATCGGATACTTGCAGAGAAACAGCATCGACAACGTTCCTACAACCGCCTTGAGGTGAGTGAACCAGCAGTTAAACGCCTTCTCCTGAAACATGCAGAAGTTCGCGTAGTTCAACTCTCTGGCCGAGTACCGGTAGCCGGCAGTATGAACATAGTTACTCAACTCTCTGTACAGGGCTGACACTCTATCCAGGAGCGGAATTCTGAAGTTAAGGGCAGAGACGTTGTCTATGCGGGATAGTCCATCGATGATTCGCCGCTTGAAAGGAGTGTCCTCCCTAGAATGTAGCCACTCTTGGATCACTACCTCGGAATCGTCGTTGGCGTCATAAAACACCGACAGCAGTCCGAGCTCCAGACAGTTGCGGAGGCATATCATCGCAGGCTTGTAGAACGCCATGAAAGCGAGTTGTGTCGAACTCTCCAATTCTATCTGCGATTCACTGTACGGAAGTATATGCCCGGAGGTAATCCTCTGCACGCTCTGGGGAATAAGCATTTGGAGGTACATGTACGCGAGAAGGTGGTCATGAATCTGCTTGACGGCGTCGGGATGTTGCTCCAGGTAGGCCGCAGTCGCCTCGCGGGCCCCAAGTACATGATCATAGCTGTTACTCAGCAGAAGGGTCGAGGTTGGGTCTGTCATAGAATCCCGCACGCTTCGCCATTCAAACTTTGAAGGTTTCCTCTTCGAGATTTTTCGCCCCACGTGAACCAAGAAAGCTCTTTAACGCATCGATTAGACTCGCAAAGGCTGTCTCATTCCGCTGTCGTGAGGTCTCATGTTCCTGGACAGCCGCTCTCTTTTGCTGGAAGAAGAGATTTACCATCGCCAAGAACAGCGAGAGAGGAGCAACGATCACCCCTCCCACATAGGATACAAACACCGGATCGGCGGAGAGTCGATTGTGAAACACTTGAAAATAAAGCCATAGAGCAACAGCCGAAATGACTACCAGGGGCAACGCTATTACAAGCATGACTCTCATTTGAATTCTCATAGTCCTAACTTCGCCTTGTTGAATGGCAATACCTTTGCCTGTGTCTCCCGCATAGCTTCGCGGTCCCTATCTGTCACAGTCTCTCGCAACACGGGAACGACACGGGAAAAGGCACCAAAAGGCATGAAAGCCCACCAAGACCTATTGACCTGTTCCCATGTTCTTCTCAAATATACACTAAAGAGTGTGAAGCCGCACCAAGGCTTCAAAGTGGTTGGGGTGCAAGGGGTCGGCGGTTCAAATCCGCCCAGCCCGATTTTCTAACTATCTACCGGTCAAGGGGTAAGCGATCGTCCGATCATAAAGCGTATTGGAAGTCCACCGGTGGGAGACATCCACCTTCATTAAGCGACAACACCTAAAGGGCAGGGGCTTCAATCGAGCTTGGGCAAATGTCCTGCACTCGATGTTGGAGCGCCAGACTTTCCTGCGTCCGGCGCGATGCGCGCCCTCCGATGGATACTGATCGAAGCCGAAGCGAGGGGACACCGCGCCAGAAGACGTTGACTTCCGCGGTTCCCGCCGCGACTTTTTACCGAAAGGGGGTCGCCATGGTCAACTTCTTTCTGAGTTGTCTGTACTATTCCCCCGCAGCGCCTACGTCGTTTTCGGGGAGATCGTTGCCATCTGGAGGTAAGGTGAACGAAGAGTTAACGCTCCAGAGAAGATTGAAGGAAACAAGATGAAGACGGTTACTTCACGGGACAGGACAAGCATCGCCTACGACAGGCTGGGTACGGGACCCGCAGTCATCCTGGTGGCTGGCGCGCTTTGCACGAGGCTATCGTGGTCCGGACCGAGCATGTCCAAACTTCTTGCGCCCATGTTCACGGTATTCAACTATGACCGGCGCGGCCGCGGCGACAGTGGCGATACCCTGCCCTACGCGGTCGACCGGGAGATTGATGACATCGAGGCGCTGATTGAGGAAGCCGGTGGAGCCGCTTGCCTGTATGGTCACTCCTCGGGCGCCGCCCTGATCCTTGAAACAGCCATAAGGCTCGGAGGCAAGGTTAAGAAGCTGGCGTTGTATGAGGCTCCCTATAACGATGATCCCAAGGCTCAATCAGCATGGAATGCATACATCAAAGAACTGGGACGGCTGCTGGCGGCAGATCGTCGAGGGGACGCTGTCGCGCTGTTCATGAAGTACCTGGGAACGCCGGACGCCCAGATTGAAAGTATGCGCCATGCTCCGATGTGGTTGATGCTCGAAGCCATAGCACCAACACTGGCCTATGATCATACTGCCATCATGGGCGATCATGCATCGGTGCCCACTGAGCGGGCGGCCCGTGTACATGTGCCTGCGTTGGTGATGAGTGGCGGCGCGAGCTATCCCTTCATGTATGACACGGCTCTTGCGCTAAGTAAAGCAATGTCTGGCGCGAAGCTCCATACGCTCGAAGGCCAGCGGCATGATGTAAGCACGGAGGTTCTGGCGCCGGTGCTCGCGGAGTTCTTCCGACCATAGCTTGGAACGATCAAGGATTCCACGTGCCGTACAGCACGACGTTTGAGGCGATGGTAAAAGTTGCCCCCGGAGCGTAGAAGGTCCCGCCACCGCCACCGCCGTCGGTGCCCGAATCCGCCGTGTCCCATCCTGTGAAGGTGAAACCAGGCCAGGAAAGGTTCCCCGTATTCCCCATAACCGTGACGGTCGCGTAGGCGGCGTAATTCGTAGAGTCCACGGGAACGCTACCGGTCGTGTTCGCGGTAGTGTTGCGGTAGGTGACCGTGTACGGAGGCCCTCCCGACGACCCGCCGTAGGTCCCGCCTCCCGGGCTGTATGGATTTCCCGAGGTGCTCGACAAGGAACAGGCGGCCACGGAAGCCATGACCACCAGTAGAGAACCGAAACAGATACGGCGACGCAGCGTCCCTTTGGTCCAGTCGCGCATGCATTCTCCTTTGGCCGAGAATCGTCTCCACATCACATACGGTGGAAAGAGGCCAGTGGATGGATGCTGGATTCAGACCGCGACGTCAACCGCGCGCTTCATTTCTCTTCCCCCCACACCATTACGTCTTTCATCCGGTCGGCTTCGGCTTCCTGTCTGGCCCACTCCCCCCGCAGCGAAATATAGGAGAACTGCTCTGCCAAACGCAGGTCTCGCATCTGCAGCTCACGATATTGTTCCTCCGCCAGCACGAAGTTATGCAGCTGGAAGTTGCTCCGCGCCAGTCCCAGCAATACCGCGGGGTCATCCGGTGCCACCGCGCCCGCCCTCTGATAGAAACCCAGCGCCTCCTCGGGACGCCTCCCGCACAGGCGCAGATTGCCCAGATTGACCAGGGCAGGGGCATATTCGCGTGTCTGCACCGCCGCCAGAAAGCTGGATTCCGCCTTCTCCAGAAGCTTGTAGCGAGCGTACAGCAGGCCAAGGGCGTTTAATGACTTTGAGCTGCGGTTGCTCGAACTCACCGCGTCCGTGAGCTGGGCTTCTCGGTCATGGATCTCTCTTACCACCAGACGCCCCACCTCCTCCTGGAAGCTCTGTGCTACCTTCACCATGTCCGGCAGCGGCGGCTGGCTGCCGCTTTCAGCGGAGCCCGTCGGCTCATGGGTGTTCCCAGCAGCTCGAACCGGGTACAAGCGGGCCTGCTTCCTGGCCTTGCGCCACTCCTGCAATCCTGCCTTCCATGCCGCAAACAAGGATCCCTGACGCTCCATGACTTCGACTGGTACCCACGCTTTGCCCTCACGGAAAAGAAGCTCATCGGAATAGCTGCACATCTTCCATTGTTCCTCTTGGCCAGAGGCAAGCGCAAAGGCGACATACACATGCCCGGGAACGGTAATGAAAGCTGTCTCCACCTGGATGGACGCGAGGAGCGAGATGTAGAGAACCGACAGATCGCTGCTGTTGCCGCAGCGATCCCGTAATGTCTGCATCGGGAGCTTCACGGACATGGAGGCGGTGCTTTCCGAAGGGGATGAGACATACGCGATGCCGAGCAACCGGAGCGCTTCGTGAAGGCCGATGGCTGCCTGGAGGTTTTTGTCGATGGCGTGGTTCATGTTCGGCTCGACACAGGAAGTGATCTGGGTTGAAAACGACTGGACTCCTTCTTCGCCGGGCGTGAGGAATTGCGACAGCTTCCCGATGGGTCGTCCTTCGGGCCCGGAATCAGGCCCCGGATTGGGTGCCTTTTTCAGTGGAACGGCTCGTTGGGTAGAAGGCTTTGGAGGTTTTGGACCGACAGGCAGGTCGTACGAGACACCCAGAGTCAGAGCCAGGCCATCATACAAGTCGATGTAGTGCAGATACCTGGCGCCTGCATTCAGGCTGAATGAGGGAATGATTGTCCAGAACAGTTCTGCGCCCGCGCCCACGAACGGCGTGCCGCTACCGGCCGTGCTGTTGTTCAGACGGAAGAAGTTGTAGAACGGGTCGTCTGAAACCCTGGGTTGGACGAGGTTGTACGAGTAACCGCCGGATCCGAAAAGGCGCAAACCCACGGTCGGCAGAATGTTCAGGCGAACGCCAGCGCTGAGCCCCGCCTGTACCATTGACAAATTGCCTGACCAATGCTCTCCCATGTCATAAAGCGTCATATACCGGTAGCCAAGGTCCACGCCGATGAACAGCGGGGAAGAGCGCGGCTGGTACAGACACGAAATCGTTCCACCTGGATTGGGGCCTCCGAACGGCAGACTGGTGGCGAGATTCCCCAGACTTCCGTCTCGCCCGAAGGGTATCGTGCCGTTCGGCGTGATTGAGAAGGAAAGCGAGGCGGCCGAAGAAGGTGGGGGCGCAACGGTACGCTCCGCGGATACGGTGCCGGCCAAGAGGACGAAGAGCACCAGGAATGAAGACCTCTTCATAAAGCCTCCCATGGCGACCCCACGGCTACTTCGCCTTTTTCAAATCACCCGGCTCGATCGCCCAGATGAACTCTTTTCTGGTCTTTGGGTCGATTGTCACGTCGAACTGATACTCGACGTTGTTTTCATCTACAGCCATCAGGCTGTACTGCATCTTGCCCTTGCCCGGCAGGAGCACGAAGCTGCATGACTCCCGGTCCATCATGGTCGTCTCCTCGTCCAAAAGGTCCGCTCCCCATGCGTGCGAGTCACTCGGTGAGACGAAGAGATACTGGATCTCGTGGCCCGTTCTGTTGTCGATGCGCACCGTGGCCAGAGTGAAATCCGGCGTTGCTTTTTTCGGGCTCCTGGGTGTCAGCGTGACTCTGGCTTCCGTGCCGTCGGTGATCTCAAGGTCGCGAATTTCGAACTTGTTCCCTTTCTCGTCCATGGCCATGACATCAAACCTGAACGATGCGCCGGGATAGTGCACGTAGTAGCCGACGCTTGCGCCATCCTTCAGGATGTAGTCGGCGCCGATGATGTCGGGGCCCCAGAACTTGCTGTCTCCCGGGGAGAGGAAGATCATTTCGATAGTCGTCCCCGTGGTGTTGTCGAAGGTGATCTTGTTCAGCTGGTCGGGGCTGAACGCGAACAAGGGTACGGCGGAAAACACAGCTATGACGAGAGCCGCCAGCGTGGCCGTTCGCATCGTGCTCCTCCTTCGCTCGTCTCGTACCCGTGAACAACGGTTCAGAGACCTGCGCTGCCTATCGATTAAGCAAAGAGGATGCCAAGAAGAGGAGGCGCGCTTATTCTTCTTCAGCAAATGACTTATTGCCCTTAGAGGGCCAGGAGAGTGCATTCTGCCCCTGCAACTAATGTTGCGCTCAACAATCTGGGTTGCAGGGGCAAGCGAGCCGATTTCTCGGCGGCGACCGGGTCAATTCTTTTGGCCAGCACGAAATAGCGCAACCGCTCCTTCCGGCATAGATCTTGCAGCACTTGAACGCGTAGCTCACTTGGTGGGCAATTCTGACTTTGTAAGGAGGCTTATATGCCGAGCAAGAAGTTGACTGTCATGATGATCGCGCTTGTTCTCTCAGCATCGGTTTTCGCTGACGACACTCAGGAGGGTCCTGAGGCCTTTTCGTTTGTTTTTGGGCCCAGAATAGGAGGCTCGTACGTAGCAACAACCCGTGAGAGCTTCACCTCCAGCGTCAACGCGTATTACCCAGGCAGCTATGTCCCCGCGATGACACTTTTTGGCGTTACCCTCGAGCAGCGCATTCTCCTGGGACAGACCAAGAGTCATTTTGCCTTTCAGGAAGTCCTGATGATCGGAGGGTTGGAGCAGGGTGTCGCTCTGCCCGAGGGAGCTTTTCTGATTGGATACAGGGACTACTCCGGCTTTGAGTTTGGAATAGGGCCAATCCTTCATGTCGGAGGAATCAGCGTAATTGCAGCGCTTGGTTGGACCTTCTCCTTTAGCGGCGCGTATGTTCCGGTGGACATCAGCCTCGTCATTCCAAACGCGGAGCGGCCTGCATCCATCAGCATTACTACGGGATTCAACTTTCAAGTCAGTAGAAGGGAGCGCCAGGCGGTCGAGGAATCTCAGAAGACCCAGGGGGCGCAGAAGTCCGACAAGACTCAGGAGCCTCAAGCGCCCCAGAGCTCCAAGTAGGGACCTCGCCAACACCGCTTGGCGTGACCGGCAGGGCGGCCCGTCAAGCGGCGTTCTTCAAGAAATGAATGTCAGCCGCAATGGAAACCTTGCCTCGCGGATCACCACAAAAACGCGGGTGAAAGCCAGCCAGGTGCCTCGCGTACCCGCCTGATCTGAAAGTGGGACGAGCTGTCGCGCCGCTGGAGGTGCGCGCGTGCACCAGCCACTACCGAACGCCTTCTCGTGCGGCTGCTGCGTTCCTGGACCTTCGCCGCGCGCGGGGCAATCCTCGCGGACAATCCACTCTCGGCTGGCAACGGCATGATCGAGCCGTTGGCGCCGGCAGGCGGGCGCGCTATCTTACCATTGTGCCACCCCGGCCTGACTTCGCCCTGATCCCCTTCCCGCATACCATCCACGGATGACCAGGGCTGGCGCGTGGAAATAAGGACGTGGCCACGGTTGACCGCAATCGGGTCAGCGCGAAGAAGATCACAGGTGCGCGCGCTGCCCCTCGGGGAAAACAGAAGACGCGGGTTCATTTTCGACGACAAGCCGCACGGCGGGTTCTATTCGCTGGCTGACGTGCGGCGGGTCGTCTTCCACGCGCGGAAGCTCGGAATCACAGTGGTCCCGGAGATTGGTATGCCCGGCCACATGCAGTCCGCCATCGCCGCCTATCCGCAACTGGGAAATGCTGCTGCAGTGGAGGTCAGCTCCGCCTGGGGAGTGAGCCATCACATTCTCAACGTGGAGCCGGAGACGATTCGATTCCTCGAGAATGTCGTTGAGGAAGTGCTCGAGCTCTTCCCCGGACCATGGATTCACCTTGGCGGCGACGAGGTGCCCGGCGACGAATGGGAGAAAAGCCCCCTGGCCGCTGCCAGGGCGCGGCAGCTCGGGCTCGCCGGGGCGGGCGAGCTCCAGGGTTGGCTCGTCCAGCACTTTGCGCAGTGGCTCACCGACCCGGGAAGAGTGCTCATCGGGAAGCCCCGTGATCATGACGCCGGCGAGCCACACGTACTTCGATTATCCGCAATCGCCGGGCCGGCTCAGCATGAAGAAAGTCTACCAGTACGAGCCTGTCCCCCCAGGGCTGGAACCGGGGGCGGCGCGACGCATCCTCGGAAGCCAGGGACAGCTCTGGAGCGAGTGGATCCCAGACCAGGACACGCTGGATCGACAAGCATTCCCGAGACTGTGCGCGCTTTCCGAAGTGCTGTGGTCTCCACCTGAAGCGCGAAACTGGGACAGATTCCGCACCCGGGCTTGAAACGTTGTCAGGCCTGAAGGAATAGCAGAGGAAGTCCTCCCTACATTCCGCGCGCCTTGCCGTCCGCCATGACCACCCTGATCCAGGATTTGACGACTTCCTTGATGGCAGCGCGAACAGGCTTCATGACGTCCAGCGTGTAGGGATTTTCTCCCCTCGTGTTCAACTCCGCGCGCACCGCGTTCATGTAGGTGCAATGGATGATCGTGCCGACGTTCACCTTGTTGATTCCGCCGCGGATGGCACGACGCACGTCCTCCTCCGGGATGCCGGTGCCCCCGTGCATGACGAGCGGGATCTTCACGGCCGCGTTGATCTCGGAAAGCCTGTCGAAATGGATCTCGGGCTTCCCCTCGTAGAAGCCGTGAGCCGTTCCTATCCCGACGGCCAGGGAATCCACTCCCGTTTCAGAGACAAACTTCTCGACGTCTTCAACCCGGGCAAGAAAATCCTTTCCGGTGAAGGCCCCCTCGATCCCCATTCCCTTGATGCGGCCCACTTCCCCCTCCACGAACACCCCGCGCGGATGGGCGTACTCGATGACCCCCTTCACCGTCGCGATGTTCTCCGCAAGGGACTTCGAAGAGGCATCGATCATGACCGAGGGGTAGCTCCTGTCGACTGCCGCCCGGCAGATCTCGGGCTTCGTGCTGTGATCCAGGTGATGGATGAGAGGGATCCTTGCCTTGTCCATGGCCGCAGCGCCGAATGCGCCGCACAGCTCGATCCCGATGTCGGAGACAACCAGCTGGTTCGATGAGATGAAGATCGGGGCCTCCAGCTCTTCAGCCGCTTCCACGATTGCCAGAAAATCCCAGATGTCCGAGTAGTTGAAAGCGGGAACTGCAAATCCACCCGCGTCCGCTGCCGCCAGAATGGCGCCCACGTCCAGCTTCTTCTTCGCGCTAACCATGCCTATCCTTTCTGTGACCGAATGAATTGGCGGGCTTCCTCGAAGGTCGGGATGCCCGCCGTGGCCCCGACCGCGCGTATGTTCATGGCTGAAACCGCGCAGGCAAGCTCAGCACATGCCTTCACGTCCCAGCCTTTCAGCACCCCGGTGAGAAACCCTGCGACAAACGAATCTCCGGCTCCCGTTGTGTCAACAACCTCTGTACGGAATGCGCTCATGAAGAACCCGGGCTCCGCGCCGCGCTTCACGTAACATCCCTTCTCACCCAGCTTGACCACGGCCGTTTCCACGCCCTTTTTCCGGAAGAACTCGGCAATCTCCTGCGGGACATCCGAGCCGGCAATCTGCTCCGCTTCGCGGATGCTGGGCAGGAAGAAGCTCAGGTGCGGCAGGCAGGGCTCGATGACGGAAAGCCATCTGCCGGTCGTGTCCCATGTCACGTCCATGGAAGTGAGCTTCCCTCGCTTCCGTGCCTCGGCAAGAAGCCGCGCGGTCTCCTCTCCATCGAACTTCGGGAGCAGGTACGCGCCGCCGACGTGAACGATTGACGGCTCATCGAGCCGTGCCATATCAACGTCCGAAAGAGAGAAAAGGTCGTTGGCACCGCCATAGTAGAAGAAGGTGCGGTCGCCTTTCCCGTTGATGAGAACAAGGCACGAGCACGTGCGAGCCTGGGAGGTCTTGCGCAGGCCGCTGGCGTCGATTCCGGCAGACGTCGCGACTCCGCGCAGGTATTCACCAAGCTGGTCTTCGCCAACCAGGCCGCTGAAAGCGACCGACGCGCCGAGCTTGCGCAATCCCAGGGCCACGTTGAGGCAGTCGCCCCCGTTGCGGATATCGATCCCCTCCACGCGCACGGTGTCCACGCCGAAATCCACGCGGTCTACCGGTCGCACGAGGATGTCGGCTGCAAGCTGTCCAACGCAAAGAACGTCCAATGCCGTCACTCCAGTCCCGCCTTCTGCTCTCTCATCCGAAATGCGCCCGGGGCACCAGCTGCTCCGCCTGAACGCCCCAGACCTCCGCGGCGGCTCTGAAAAACCCTTCCACCACAGATGACGTCGTGCGGCCGTCAAGCGAGCCGAGCACGATCCTGCACCTGCCAAGGGAATCCCGAAGCTTTTCGAGTGTCCCTCGCACATCAGAGGGGGGGCGGCCGATAACGTCGTCAGGATTCAATATGACCGTGAGAATGGTGTCCGGGAAGAGCTTCTTCAGAGAGTCCAGGTTGGACTGGATGCCGAAATCGAGGTAGCCCAACGCGCGAATCTCCGAATAGGCCCTTGCGTACGCATCCACTTTCCAGCCGCAGTTATGGACGCCGAAGTGCGCGTAATGTTTGGAGAGCTTGCGGTCATAGGGCATGACGAACTCCCGGTAGTGGGGCTCCGAGATCATGTTGACGACGCAATTGGAGGTCACGAAATAGTCCTTGCGGACTCCCGAGCGCGCCTGGCGTGCGTAGACGGCATCCGCAAAGAGGATAGTCGTCCGGCAGACAACATCCAGGACATGGTGGGCCCGTTCGGGAGCGGAGACCATGTCCGTAAAGATCTGCTCTCCGCGAAGCCGAAACGCAGTGTTCAGGACCCCCTGGTAATTGAGCTCCCCCTCGATTGCCCCCCACTTATTCTCGATCTCGTCCATCTGCAGCATCAGACCCGAAAAGAAAGGACTGGATTGGAAGTCCGGCACCTGCAGGGTGTCGGCCTCGGCATCATCGACAAGTCGCCTTCTGTTTTCCGGCCATCCTCCGCGCGAATACATGACTTCCTGCCCAAACAGAGCTGCCATGGGAGCGCAGTTTGCAATCTGCGAAATCCCGCCGCGGATTTCCTCAGGATCGCCGCCCAAACGGAGGGTCGGAAACTCCGCGTTGAGAGCACGAGCCATGGCGACAAACGACTCACGCCGGCGGCGGGGATCCGCGTGCCACGGCTCTGACATGTCCAGGCCCATGCGCGCTGAGAACCAGTCGGGAGAAAAGCTCACGTGGACCTTCACCGGTGACTCGTCCGCCTGGCTGCGGTTCCACACCAGCGCGCCCGCGAACGGGATGTAGGGGTAGATGGGCGCCGAGGTCATTTGAAGGCCCCGGCCGTTATCCCTGAGATGAATGTCCTTCGGAAGATCAGGAATATGACGATCAGGGGAAGCGAGCTCATGAAGCACGCTGCCATGACCTGGCCCCAGTACACCTCGCGCTGCGT
The DNA here is from genome assembly GCA_963753085.1 of uncultured Spirochaetota bacterium. Lineage (GTDB taxonomy): Bacteria > Spirochaetota > Spirochaetia > SZUA-6 > Fen-1364 > Fen-1364. The sequence goes on from CAVWBF010000014.1 coordinate 461,032, forward strand.
CCCGAAAAGCCGTGAGATGTTCAGGGCCACGGTGTACATGTCGATCTTGCTCACCGCGATGAGCGGCCAGGTGAAATCGTTCCAGATGTCCATGAATACGATCATGCCGACCACCAGGAGTCCGGATTTCACCATGGGCATTGCGATCTGACGGTAGACACGGAAATCGCCGCAGCCGTCCACTCGCGCGGAGCTCAGGATCTCCTCCGGCACGTAGGTCATGTACTGGCGCATGAGAAACGTGCTGAAAGCCAGGCCGAAGCCCTGGAGCAGGCGAGGCAGAACCAGCGCCTGGTAGGTGCTCACCCACTTCAGCTTGGTCATCAGGATGAACAGCGGGATGTACATGACCTGGGGCGGGAGCATGATCGTGGCCAGGAGCGCAACGAACAGCACGTTGCGGCCTGGGAACTTGTACTTGGCAAATGCGAATCCCGCCACGGAGGAAAAGAAAATGATGAGGATGATGTAGATGATGGAGACGATGGAGCTGTTGATGAGAGACCGGCCGAATCCCGACTTGCCGAAGAGCCCTATGTAGTATTGCAGGTTGAACCCCGCCGACGGCAGGCGCAGGATGTCCATGGAGAAGATCTCCGCGTTGGTCTTGAAGGACCCCATGAACATGAAATAGAAAGGGAACAAAAAGATGATCGCCCCGATGATCAGGAGAACCGTCCCGAAGATCTTCCTGGCTGCCATGACCGCGCTCCTCAGGTGGCGGAGTAGGTGCGGTCCCGCTCGGCCCAGATGCGCACCTGGAGCACCGAGGGGATGAGCACGACAATGAAGGTGAGAAAGGCGATGGCCGAACCGTAGCCGAGCTGGAAGAACCGAAAGGCGGAGCGGTAGAGGTAGAGCACGAGGCTGACGGATGAGTAGCCCGGGCCGCCGTTGGTGAGGAAGTAGGGCTCGGTAAACATGTTGAACGTCCCGATGGTGGACATGATGAACTGGAACCCGATCACCGGCCGAAGCAGGGGGAAGGTGATCTGCCAGAAGGTGCGGAAGCCGCTTGCCCCGTCGATCCTCGCCGCGTCGTAGATCTGCGTCTCAATGCTTTGCAGGCCTGCCAGGGCAATGATCATGTTGTATCCCGTCCACTTCCAGGTGACCAGGACGTCGATCGATAGCTTGGACATCGAGGGTGACGTGAGCCAATGGAGGGTTGGAACTCCGAGCGGCGCAAGAAGGAGATTGATCAGCCCCCGGTCATCGAAAAGAATGTAGAACACAATCGAAATGGAGAGGACCGACGTTACGTAGGGGAGCAGGTACACGATGCGGAAGAAATCCTTGCTCTTCCGGGCGGGATTGTTCAGCGCCACGGCAATGAAAACCGAGAGAAAGATCATCACCGGGACGTTGATGACGAAGATGTAGACAACATTGTACAGGGACGTCCAGAACACCTGGTCCTTCAGAAGGAGCGTGGCGTAGTTCTTGAACCCGACGGGTATCCAGGGCTTGGTTCCTTTCCATTCGTGGAGGCTCAGGACAAAGGAGAAGATGAGGGGGTACAGGCCGAAGATGAGGAACAGGACGAAAAAGGGGGCAACGAAAAGATAGGCCTGCCGGTTCTTGTTGACGTCGTGCAAAAAGCCTCTGCGTCCCACGGTCTGCTCCTCTACGGGATTGCCCCTCTGTCATGAATGCCGGCCCGGCGCGGCCACCAATTCCACCAGTGTCACGGAGTACCGCGACGGCGGTACTCCGCGGGCATTCTACACCCTCGGACAGAAAAAAACCGGCCCCCCGGTCGGGGAGCCGGCTGGCATACTGCTTTACTTGGAAAGCGCTTCCGCCTCCGCTTCCGCGAGGCCCTTTTCCACCGTCACCTTGCCGGTCAGGATGGCATTCATCTTTGCCTGCATGATGGTCGTGATCTCGGTGTACTGGGGCGGAATCTTCCAGTTGGCCGGGACAAGCGGCGTGATCTGGGCAAACAGCTTGTAGACCTTCTGGTCCCCGAGCATGGGGAATGTCTTGTTCTGCACGATGTCCGTCGGGTAGGCGGGGAGGAAGGCCGGGAACTCGCCGTAGTCGGCGTGGGCTTTGGCGCCGTCCAGGCTCGCGCACACCCACTTGATAAACGTCATGGCCAGCTGCTGCTGATCGTCCGGAGTCTGCGTCGCGATGGCGAGCTCCGAGCCGCCGAGGTTGGATGCGCGGACGCCGCCCCTGGAGAAGGCCGGCATTGCCGTTACGCGCCAGTTGCCATATCCCGGCATGTCCTGCGTGACAAAGTTGTTCAGAACGTTCACGTACCAGGCCGCGGAGACGACGGCCAGGACCTGGCCTTTGTTGTACATGTCATAGAAGGCAGGCGAGCCATTCTCCACGTTGGCGGCTATTCCCGCATCCACCATTTGCTTGATGAGCTTCATGGCGGCAATGGACTCCTTGCTGTCCAGCGTCGGCCTCAGGTTGGAGTCGAAGTATGAGCCGCCCTGCTCCTGGGTGAGCAGCTTGTGGAAACCCACCTCGCCATGCGTGCTTGCGTCCATCGCACCCGCCGCAAGAGAGATGGTGTTCATGTACACGCCCCTGGCCTTCAGCCGCTTGCCCAGCGTGATCCACTCTGCCCAGGTGGCAGGCATCGTGATCTTGTACTTGTCCGCGATGCCTTTCTGGTAATACACGGCAACAGGCCCGGCGTCGAATGGAACAGCGTACACATGGCCGTTCGTATCAGTGTCATTGGCTATCTTGTAGGCGGGGAACTTGTTGCGGACGGTGTTAACGTAGTTCGTCATGTCCACCAATCCGCCCTGTTCGATGAACTTCTGGATATACTCGGAGTCGATCGTCAGGAGGTCCGGCGCGCCGCTTCCCGCGGCGATGGCGACAAAGACCTTGTCGTGAGCGTCCGGCCAAGACATCGGGGTGACATCAACATTGATGTTGGGATACTCTTTCTGGAACTCGGGGGTCACGAACTGGATTGCCTTCGCCGTCCAGGTCCAGCAGGTGATCGTCCCCTTGAGATCCGTGTTGACCTGGGCAAAGCCGATCTGCGACAGGCACACGACAGCAAGGACCAGTATCAGGAGTCTCTTCATTGACCCTCTCCTTTCCGTGGATTGCATGGGATCAGACGTGACGAACAGGATAAATCTCTGCACCGCCTCCTTTCCTCGAAAGTCGAGACGATATATCTCATATCACGAGATATCAGGACACGATTTTGGCCCTCTGTCAAGAGCGCGTCGTTGACAGGCGCCGGCGGCGGCCCGGGTGGCCCGGGGACCTTCCCGTGGTGCCTGCGGAAACGCCGTCGCGCCGGGCCGACGTCGCGCTCCGCCTCCGCGACACCCCCTGCTTTCGCGAGCCGCCATTTGCCGTCGCTCGGCGGACGATCTGGCCCGTGCTGAAAATCTGCTGCAGGACGAGGGCCGCCGCTCCCATGACCTCTCCCCTTTCCAGGCGGGATACCTTCACTTCCTTGGTGGAGGCATACCAGCCGCGCTTCCTCACAGTCTCCAGGCAGCTGGGCAGGAAAAGATCGCTTGCCTTTGACACCCGGCCGCCCAGGATGACGCACTGGGGATTGAGCGTGTTGATGAGGTTGCTGATCCCGACCCCCAGGACTGTGCCCATGGTCCTGTAGATCTCGCGGGCAAGCTGGTCACCCTGGCGGGCTGCTGCAGCCACAGTTTCCGCGGTGACCCGGGCGCTGTCCCCGTGAGCCGCGGCCAGGATTGCGCTTTCGCGGTGAGAGGGCAGCTCACGCAGGGCCGTGGAGGCAATGGCGGAGCCCGAGGCAAGAGCTTCAAGGCAGCCCTTGTTCCCGCACGCGCACAGCGGGCCGTTCTGGTCTATGCAGGTGTGGCCGAACTCTCCCGCCAGGCTGTCCGCGCCCCGGTAGACTTCCCCGTGAAGGACAATCCCGGCGGCCAGGCCGTTACCCACGAGCACGCACAGGAAGCTGTCCAGCCCTTTCCCGTAGCCGAAGAGCTGCTCGCTCAGCACGAAGCAGTTGTAGTCGTGGTCAACGAAGCACGGGACCCCGAAGGCGCGCTCGAACTTCCTCTTCAGCGGAACGTCCTTGAGGTGCGGATGGTGCGGCGCATAGAGGCAGACCCCGGTGGAAAAGTCCACCGCACCCGGGGCGGCAATGCCCACTCCGGCAAGACGCTTCGTGTCGATGGAATTGCGGTTGACGACAGCCCGGCCCGTGTCCAGGAGGCATGCAAGGATCTCCTGCGAAGGGCCACGGGCATTCACCGGGACTTCCACTTGGTCCACGACGGTGCCCTTCACGTCCATGAGAACCGCGCGGACAAGGAGGCTGCCCAGCTGGAGGCCGAGGACCAGGTTGTCCCCCCGGTTCAGGTCCAGCTCCACCGGCCGGCGGCCCACCCCCGTGGTGACCGACCCGATCTCCGTGATGATCCCCCGGTCCAGAAGCTCTTTCGTTGAGGTCGTGACAGTTCCCCAACTGAGACGGGTCTTTTCCTTGATGTCGACGCGCGTGATCGGGCCTTCCTCCCGGATGCTGCGGAGAATAGCGAGCTGGTTCTGCAGCTTCATGGATGCATGGTCGGAAATCCCCTTGCCTCGTTCCATTGCAGAGGCAAGTGTAGCGAAAACCACCCTTCGGGGAAAGACGGGCAAAGCCCGGCGCCTCCCCTTGACGCTCATACTAATTTCGGGGGACAATATCTCAGAATACGAGATAAAGGGCGCCGAGGGCACGCGCCGAACGCGCACGGAGGCGGTATGCGAAAAATGACGCTGGGGCTGATCGTCGGTAACCGGGACGTGTTCCCGGCAGAGCTGGCAAAGCAGGGCCGGGAACAGATGATCGGCATCCTGAAAAAGGAAGGCATCGACCACATCGTGCTCACGCCGAACGACACCCCGGAGGGCGTGGTCATGACCTGGAAGGACGCTGAGAAGTGCGCAAAGCTCTTCCATGACAACAGCTCAAAGATCGACGGCATCCTCGTGACGCTGCCCAATTTCGGGGACGAGCGGGCAGTCGCTGATTCCGTCAAGCTGGCCGGCCTCTCCGTGCCGGTCTTCGTCCACGCATGGCCGGACCAGGTCGGAAAGTTCTCCATCGAGCACCGGCGGGATTCCTTCTGCGGCAAGCTTTCCGTGTGCAACAACCTCAAGCAATACGGGATCCCCTATTCCATCGGAAGATCCCACGTGGTTGCCCCCGACTCCCCCGAGTTCTCGAAGGAGCTTCGCTGGTTCGTCGACGTCTGCCGGGTGGTGCGCGGACTGAAGGGCGCCCGCATCGGGAGCATCGGGGAGCGGACTACCCCGTTCAAGACCGTGCGCTACAGTGAAAAGCTCCTGGAGTCCAGCGGCATCAGCGTGGAATCCAAAAGCCTCGTGGAGACGGTGGCGCAGATCAACGCTCTTCCAGACTCTGATCCGCAGGTGGAAGCCAAGCTCGCAAAGCTCACCGGGTACCTCCCTGACTCCAAGGCCATCCCCGGCAAGGCCATGAGGACCACGGCAAAGCTCGGCGTTGTCCTGGAAAGCTGGGTGGATGAGTACACCATCAGCGCGTATGCCATCCAGTGCTGGTCCGCCATGCAGGACGCCCTCAAGATCTTCCCCTGCTCCATCATGAGCATGATGAACGATGACAGGTTCCCCTCCGCCTGCGAAGTGGACGTCATGGGTGCGGTGGCAATGTACGCCCTCCAGCTCGCCGGCGGCGGTGCAACCTCCCTGTTCGACTGGAACAACAACTACGGAGATGACCCGGACAAGGCGGTTCTCTTCCACTGCAGCAACACCGCCGTGTCCTTCATGAAGGAAGCGAAAACAGGGTTGAATGCCATGGCGGTGCGTGGCAATCCCCACGACTCCTGTTTCTGCACGCTCCACGGCGCGCTGAAGCCCGGACCGGTGGGATGGGCCCGTTTCTCAACGGATGACGAGAAGGGCCGCATCGTCGGCTGCATCGGAGACGGGGACATCACGGATGAAACGGTGCCGACCTTCGGCACGACCGGCGTGATGAAGATGCCCAACATGCAGAAGTTCCTCTATTTCCTCACTGCCAACGGGTTCGAGCATCACGTGGCGCTTACCTATTCCCCCCGCACGGACGTCCTGTACGAAGCCCTCAGCAAGTACCTGGGATGGAAGATCTACCACCACAACGGGGAAGACAGGACGCTTTTCGAGAACTGGTAGACGGAAGGCGGAAAGATGGAAAGCAGAGAGCGCGTGCTTGCTTCGATAAACCACGAGCGGCCGGACCGCATCCCCTGCGACCTCTGGGCGGAGCCTGGGGTCTGGGAAAGGCTGGTGAAGGATCTCGGGGTCGATACGGAAGAAGCGGTGCGGAAGGCTCTCGATGTCGACATCCGCTACATTTCGCCCGTCTACCCCGCGGACACGATCACGAGAGGCGTGAAGCAGAACATGTGGGGCGAGCGGTGGGAAAAGACCTCCACCGTCTTCGGATACGAGTGGGAGCACACCCGGGGAGCGCTGTTCGACGCGCAGACTGTTGCCGAGCTGGAAGCATTCCCGTGGCCGACCTGCGACCAGGTGGACTATTCGACAATCGCGGAGCAGGTGAAAAAAGCGAAAGGGTACGCCATCTTCTACGGGAACGCGGATTTCTTCGAGCGCCCCGGGCTGGTCCGGGGGCTGGAAAACATCCTCGTGGACGTGATGGTGAACCAGGACATGGTTGACTACCTGCAGGAGAAGTTCCTGACCTTTTTCATAGAAGACTTCTACCGCACGATGGAGGCCGCCGAAAGGAAGATCGACGTGTTCTGGGCCCTCACGGACCTCGGCACCCAGGGAGGTCTCCTGATGGGACAGAAGGCCATGGACCAATACATCTTCAAGCCGCTCAAGGTAATGGCGGATGTGGTCCACGCTGAAGGGGTGAAAATGATGTTCCACTCCTGCGGCTCGGTCCGGGACGCCATACCGGGCCTGATCAAAAGCGGCGTGGACATCCTCAACCCCATCCAACCGGCGGCAAAGGGGATGGAGCCGGTGGCCCTGAAAAAGGATTTTGGCGGACAGATCGCCTTCCACGGCGGCATCGACATTCAGTACCTTCTTCCCAGGGAGAGCCCGGATGTCGTCCGCGCGGAAGCGCGCAGAGTTGCCCACGTCCTGTGCGACCACGGGGGATACGTTCTTGCCCCATCGCACAACCTCCAGCTTGATACGCCGACCCAGAACATCCTCGCGATGTATGGTATGGAGGCACGACGGCTGTAGAACTCCAGCCGCGCCTCAAGGAGGCCCGATATGACGGAAACCTGGCAGGAGTTCAGGGTTTCCAACGATTGCATCAATGACGCCGGGGAGCTTCGACGCCGCCTCGACGATGACGGGTACCTGTTTTTCAGAAAGTTGCAGAACCGCGACAAGCTGCTTGCCCTCCGCCGCGAAATGACGGGTGCTCTCCAGGCCGGCGGGTGGCTGGTGCCGGACGCGGACCCGATGCTGGGGATTGCCGATGTGTCCCGTCGGACAACAGAGGGGGACCTCGAATACAACAAGGTCTACTTCCAGATCCAGCGCCTGGAGTCTTTTCATTCCATTCCCCACGAGCCCGAGCTGATGGACGTCGTGGAAAGGACCATGGGCAAAAAGGCCATCCCGCTCCCCGGCAAGAAAGCCAGGATCTGGTTTCCCCGGTTCAAGGAACACACTACGCCCCTTCACCAGGACTTCGTCCACTACCAGGGCAGCACCGGGACCCTTACCTGCTGGGCCCCCGTGGGGGACTGCCCCATAGAGCTGGGACCGCTGGCGGTGCTGCCGGGCTCCCACAAGGTGAAAAAGGTGCTGCCCCATCACTTCTCTCTCGGGGCAGGCGGGCTGATCATCGACCTGGGGGAAGAGACGCCGAAGCATCCCGAGCTGAACGCTTCGTGGCTTTCCACCAACTTCGAGATGGGCGACACTCTTTTCTTTCCTGCCCTCACCGTGCACAAGGCCCTTCCCAACCTGACGGATGACCGCATGCGCATCTCCCTGGACAACCGTTACGAAACGGTGGGAAGCAGGATCGCGGAGCACATGCTCGTTCCGCACATGACCGACGTTTCCCCCCTGTCCTGGGAGGAAGTTTACAAGGACTGGAAGAGCGACGAGCTGAAGTACTACTGGACAAAGGTGGAGTTCCAGAAAATCCCCCGCTACTGGGGCTATGCGCGGAAGGGATTCATGGAAGCTATGGAGCTTGCGCGCCAAAACGACAAGCGCGGCATCCTTGCCCTGCGCCGAGTCATCAGGATCAACCCCTCCTCGGAGGATGCCGGCAGGGCGCGCGCGGTGCTGCAGGAAGTCGGCGCCGAGGAGTAGGCACGGCTGCCACACCCGGGCACTATGAATGATGTGAAGAAGCTCTCCGCATTTCTGGCCGCCGTGGCGCTGGCATTCTGCCTCCTTGCCGGTCCAACCCCGCCGACCGCGGCGCAGGTACGACATGTCTACGACAGGGGCGCCGCCGGCGTGCTCCAGCAGATGCGCAAGTTGCGCACCACTGCAAGCGTCCTCCTCATTGCAGCGCATCCGGATGACGAAGACTCCGCGTTTATTGCCCGCGCTGCCCGCGGGGACGACGCCCGGGTTGCGTATCTTTCACTCAACCGGGGCGAGGGCGGGCAGAACGCAATCGGCCCCGAGCAGTACGACGCGCTTGGCGTCATCCGCACGGAGGAGCTTCTCCAGGCAAGGGCTCTGGACGGAGGCGGGCAGTTCTTCGGCCGCATGTATGACTTCGGCTTTTCCAAGACCATCACGGAGGCCTCCCATCTGTGGGGGGACCGGGAGGTCCTTCGGGACATGGTCAGGATCATCCGGATCTTCAAGCCTCTTGTCGTGTACTCGATCTTCAGCGGGACTCCCGCGGACGGGCACGGTCATCATCAGCTTGCCGGACGGCTCACCCCCGAAGCTTACCGGGAAGCTGCCGACCCCACGAAGTTCCCCGAGCAGCTGGCGGAGGGCCTGCGGCCCTGGCGCCCCCTCAAGTTGTACCGAAGGGCCATCCACGGTGAGAGTCCGACGACGCTCGTGGAAACGGGCCGGTTCGACCCGCTCCTGGGGCGAAGCTACGAGCAGATTGCCGCTGAGGGACGCAGCCAGCACAAGTCCCAGGGACAGGGAACCCCTGAGATCGGCGGTGCCGTTGAATCGGCGCTCGTTCTCCTCGACTCATCCGTCAAGACGCGTCCGGGGGAGACGAGCGTATTCGACGAGATCGACACTTCCCTTGCCGGCATCCCCGGTCTCACGGGGCTGCCCGCGGGCGCGCTTCGAACGGAGCTGGCGGGGGCCGAACGGGTCGCTACGCGGGCAATCGATGGCTACGATCTTTCCCGGCCCGCCGGCTCGATCCAGGCTCTGGCGGACCTCCTTACCTCGATCCGAAACGCCCGCGCCGCTTTGACGAAGATCAACGGAGCGAGCGGTGATGCGAAATCCAACGCGGATTTCATTTTGGCGGAGAAGGAAAAGGAGGCGGTGCTTGCCATCCGGGAAGCCTCCGGAACCGTCATTGACGCTGACTCCGGCGCGGAAACAGTGGCCCCTGGGGAGTCGCTGAATGCAACGGTGAAAGTGTTCCTCGCGCAGCCGTCCCTCGTGAAGATCCACGGCGTGAGCGTGAAAGCGCCCGAGGGATGGCGGATCGCGCCCGCTCCCGCGGCGCAGTCGGGCGGGGCGCAGTCGGGCGGGACACAGTCGGGAGCCGCAGCCGCTGCTGACGGGCTGGATGAGAAGGCGGACAGGCAGGACTCATTCGTCCTGTCCGTCCCCCAGAACGCGGTGCCCTCCCAGCCGTACTGGCTGACCACGCCGCGTACGGGACAGCTCTACACGTGGCCGGCCGGCGCCCAGCCGGAGAACCATTCGGCCCGCCCCTGGTCACCGTCTTCATCCAGGCAGTGATCGACGGGGTGCAGGTGACTTTCTCCGAGCCGCTCCAATTCAGGACCGTCGACGACGTGCGCGGGGAGCTTCGACGCAACGTGGATGTCGTTCCGCCGGTCAGCGTTTCCTTCGATTCACCGCTTCAGATCGTCCCCCTGGCATCCGCGGGTCAGCCTCGGCGCATCGTGGTCCGTCTCCAGTCAAACGCCCAGGATCCGGTCTCGGGCGGCGTCGCGCTCAAGGTCCCACCCGGGTGGACCTCTGCGCCGGCGCGGCTGGCTTTTTCGCTTCACAGAAAAGGGGAGCGGGCCGCTTTCCCCTTCGATGTCTCTCCCCCTGCCACCGCTCCCGCTGGTCGATACACGCTGAAGGCAGCCGCGGACATGGGCGGCAGGACCTTCGACGTCGCGATGCAGGTCATATCGTATCCGCACATCCGGACTCACCGCCTGTATGTTCCTGCGGAGGCGCAGGTGCAGCTGATCGATCTGACGGTCGCGCCAGTGAAGGTGGGCTACATCATGGGAAGCGGGGACACGGTTCCCGACGCCCTTCGGCGGATGGGGCTCGATGTCACGATGCTGGACGAGGATGCGCTGGCGTCTGGTGATCTTTCGCGGTTCGACACGATCGTGGTGGGGATCCGCGCTTCCGAGGTCAGGCCTGATTTCATTGCAGCCAACGAACGTCTCCTGGACTACGTCCGGGCGGGAGGGACGCTGATCGTCCAGTACCAGCGGGACCTCTTTGCCGCCATGGGGCTTCCGCCGTTTCCCGCTCGCATTTCCTCCCGGGTCACTGATGAAGACTCTCCCATGACGATCCTTGCACCAGATCACCCGGCATTCACGACGCCGAACGCGATCGTGCCGCAGGACTTCGACGGGTGGGTGCAGGACCGGGACCTCTACGCGTTCACCATGCTCGATCCCCGCTATGTCCCGCTCCTGAGGACGCACGACCCCGGTGAGCCGGACCAGGATGGGGGTGAAGTCTACGCGAGGCTCGGAAAGGGAAACTACGTGTACACGTCCTACGCATGGTTTCGGCAGCTTCCCGCCGGGGTGCCCGGAGCCTACAGGCTTTTCGCCAACCTGGTGAGCCTGGGAGCTGACCACCGCTGACAGCAGTGGACCGCCGCAGAGCCGCCGAGACGATTGGCGGCTCGCGCCTCGGGCTGCCACCTACCCCAGTGACCGCGCCAGATCCTCGATAAGGTCCTCCGCGTCCTCGATCCCGACGGAAAGCCGAAGGAGCACCGAGGAGATGCCGAGGCGCTCCCGCGTGGCGGGCTCCATTTCCGCATGAGTCTGCACGGCTGGGAAGGTGACAAGGGTCTCCACGCCACCCAGGCTTTCAGCAAAGGAGATGAGCTTCGTGCGTCCCAGGAATGTCTCCACCAGGGAAGCGTCCTTCACCTCGAAAGAGATCATGGCGCCGAACCCCCTGCCCTGACGCGCCGCCAGCTCATGGCCGGGGTGGCCGGGGAGCCCCGGGTAGTAGACCTTGCTGACCTTGGGGTGTCGGGCCAGCCACGGGGCAATCGCTGCGGCATTCTCCTGCTGCCGGTCCAGCCTGACGGAGAGGGTCTTCATCCCCCGGATGGTGAGCCAGGAGTCCTGCGGACCGAGCACGGCACCGGCGGCGTTCTGGTGGAAGCCCACCTTTTCCGCAAGCGCCGGCTCTTTCACCGCGAGGAGCCCGCAGACCGTGTCGTTGTGGCCCGAGAGGTACTTGGTCCCGCTGTACATCGAGATGTCGGCCCCCAGGTCCAGCGGCCGCAGGAGGTAAGGCGTCAGGAAGGTATTGTCCACAATTGTGAGAAGTCCGCTGTCCTTTGCAATTGCCGAAAGCCCGGCGACGTCCGCAACCTTCAAAAGCGGATTGGTGAGAGACTCGATGAAGAGGGCTCGAGTCTCGGGACGCACGGCTTTCTTCACTGCGTCGGGGCTGGTCGTATCGACATACGAGAAGCTCAATCCGTATTGGCTGAAACACTGCTGGAAAAGCCGGTAGGTCCCGCCGTAGAGGTCCTCTGTGACAACAAGGTGGTCCCCCGACTTGAAGAGCAGGAGGAGGCTCGCGATGGCCGCCATGCCCGAGGAAAACGCAAATCCCCGGGCCGCTCCTTCCAGGAGCGCGATGGCGTCCTCCAGGACCTGCCGCGTGGGATTCCTCGTTCTGCTGTAATCGTAGCCCGTGCTCCTGCCGAGCCCCGGATGACAGAACGTGGCCGTCTGGTAGATGGGAACCGTCACCGCGCCGGTGCCCGTGTCCCATCCGACGCCGATCTGCGCCGCCTGCGTGGAAATCTTCATGTGGCCTCCCGGAAGAGGAATCCTTTCGGGAGTCGCTCTTCCTTATCTTTCGAAGCTGCTGCTTCGCGGGACTTGGCACCTTCCTTGAAGGAGGTTGCCGCGACGTCGCAGGGCCCGTCCCTCGGTCGCTCTTGATAAGAAGTTGTTCGGACACAGAGAGGCTAATCACTGGAAGGCCGGAAGTCAATCGCGACCTGCGGAAGCCCGCACACCACCGGCGGCCGGCGGGTCGCGCAGCGCTATTCCCGCAGGATGACGACACCCTTGGCGGGAATCTCGATGCTGCCTTTCACCGCTTTGCCGGAGATAAGCTCCGTGGGCGTTCCGCCCGGGTTCACCCGCACAGCGCTGTCACCGTGGTTGAGAAGGAACAGGAACGATTCGCTTCCTTTGCGCCTGCGCGTCGCCTCCACCCCGCGAGGGACTTTTTCCACCGGCTCGATCCCCTTCTCGCGCGCCAGCGTGCGCACCATGGCCGCCTGGAACTCGCGATCCGCGCTGCTTGCAACGTACCATGCCCAACCCTTGTCGAACGTGTTTCGAGTGACCACGGGGGTGCCGGCGTAGAAGTCGGAGCCGTATTCGGCTATCTGTTCGGCTGATTCGCAATGCAGGACATCACAGAGGATGCCGCAGGCGTACGAGCCTTTGAGATCTCCGAACGGCTTCTTCACAACGACGGAGTTTGTTGATCCGGGAAGCAGGGCATCGATCTCTTCCACCCAGATCCCCAGCAGCCGCCGGAGCTCCCCCGGGTAGCCGCCAATAGTCACGAGGTCCGTCTCATTCACAATGCCGCTGAAAAAGGTTGTGAGGAACGTCCCTCCGGCCGCGACAAAGGCCTCCAGGCGCCCGGCAAGTCCCGGCTTCACCATGTAGAGCACAGGGGCGATGATAATGTCGTACCGCGAGAAATCGTCCTCCACCCCGACGACGTCCACGGCGTAGTTCTGCTCCCAGAGAGCCGCGTGCCAGCCGGTCACCTGCTGGACATACCTCAGGGCGATGCTGGGGCCCGAGGACATCTCGATTGCCCACCAGTTCTCCCAGTCGAAGAGGATGCCGATCCTTGACTCCACCCGCGAATCCAGCAGCGCTGACCCCATGGATGCGAGCTCCTCCCCGAGGGCCGCCACCTCGCGGAACACCCGGGTGTTCTCGTGCCCCGCATGATCGATCACGGCGCTGTGGTATTTCTCCGAAGCTCCGCGGGATCGACGCAGCTGGAAGAACATCACCGTGTCAGCGCCTCGGGCAACAGCCTGGAGGCTGAGCAGGCGCATCACCCCCGGCCGCTTCAAACCGTTGTAATCCTGCCAGTTCGTCTGGCTGGGCGTCTGCTCCATGAGCATGAAGGGCGCCCCCGCTTTCAGACCGCGCATGAGATCGTGTCGGAATGCCACCTCGGAGATCGGCGTGTCCAGCGCGGGGTAGTTGTCCCAGGAAACGATGTCCATCTCCCGGGCCCAACGGAAATAGTCCAGCTCCTTGTACGTGCCCATGAGGTTCGTGGTGATCTTCACCCCCGGGGTCACTTCGCGCAGGGCGTCACGCTCCGCGCGGAAGCAGTCCAGGAGGCTCTCCGAGGAGAAGCGGTAGTAGTCCAGCGTGATGCCCTGGAAAGCAGTGTGCCGCGGGTCGGTGTGCTCGGAGAGGATATTGGGAACGACAATCTGGTCCCAGTCGGTGAACGTGTGGCCCCAGAATCCCGTCCACCACGCGTGGTTGAGAGCGTCCAGCGTTCCATAGCGCTCCTTGAGCCAGCGGCGAAAGGCCTTCTCGCACAGGTCGCAGTAGCAACGGCCGCCGTACTCGTTGCTCACGTGCCACGCCACCAGCCCCGGATGGGAGCCGTAGCGCTCCGCGAGCTTTCGGGCAAGCTGCGTCGAAAGGCGCCGAAAGACGGGGCTGTTCGGGCACGCGTTGTGGCGATGACCGTACTTCCGCCGGAGGCCTTCGAATGTGGTTCGCAGCACCTCGGGGTATTTCGCCGCCATCCACGGAGGCATCGCCCCGGTGGATGTGACGATGCAGGCGAAGATCCCGCTCTTCCAGAGAAGGTCCAGGGACCGGTCCAGCCACCCGAAATCCCACGTGTCCTCGGACGGCTGCAGCTTTGCCCAGGAGAAATCGGGGATTGTTGCCACGTTGATGCCCGCCTTGCGGAACAGGCGCATGTCCTCCGGCCAGATCTCTTCAGGCCATTGGTCGGGGCAATAATCCCCTCCGTACCAGATGCGGGGAAGCTTTTCACTGATCATGAAGACAGTACATTGGCTCTCCAGGGTTTCTGTCAAGAAACAACCTGGCAACCACCGGTCCAGTCGTTGTTCAGGGATGCCGGGCTTTGCGAATCCGCGCAGGACATGGTAGGTTGGTACTGGTGAAGAGAAAGCTCCTGCTCCTCATCGGGTGCCTCTTCAGCATTCTCGCCGCGCTTGTCGCGGCCCGGTCCGAGTCCGTCCAGCAGGAGGAGGCCCGCTTCTCCTGGCGCTTCGCGACGGGTGGGCAGATCAGGAGCAGGCCGGCCATCGCCGCGGACGGAACGGTCTACGCGATTTCCGAAGACGGATACCTCTACGCGCTTTCCCCCGATGGACAGCTTTCCTGGAAATGCGACCTGGGCTGGCTTCCCTGGGACTGCCTGGCCGTGGGCCCCGACGGATCCATCTATGCCGGCCTCAAGAACCGCGACCTGGTTGCCGTCAACCCGCGCGGGACCATGATCTGGCGCGTGCGCCTGGACGGGCTTTTCGTCGGAGATCCTCTCGTTGCAGCAGACGGCACGCTGTTCGTCGGCATTGCACCCGGCACTCTTGTCGCGATGTCCCACCTCGGGCGCGAGCTGTGGAGGATCACCCTTCCCGGCTCACTGGCCGCAACGCCTGTCATGGATGGGACGGGAACCATCTACCTGGTGGCATCCGACCGCAGGTTGTACTCGCTCACCCCGTGGGGCGAGTTCAAGTGGTCCCTCCCTCTCCAGGCCGCCCTTTCGGCCCCGGCAATCGCCGGTGACGGCACCGTCGTTGTGGGCACCGCTGACGGCCAGGTTATTGCCGTGAGCCCCCTGGGAGACGTGGAGTGGCGCCACCAGGCAGGCGCCCCGGTTGCGGGGATCTCGATTGGCCCGGACCAGGTCATAGCGGCGACGGCAAACGGAGTCCTCATGGGACTGTCCGCGAGGGGCAGAAAGCTCTGGGAGACGGACACGCAGAAGCGCCTCGATTCGCCTCCCCTCCTTCGCGGCTCCGGGCTGCTGGCTTTCGCACACGACGGCAGCCTTGTCATGTTCCATCCACCCCGGGGCGCCGCCGAACGCCTCACCGTCGGAACCGCCGGGGCCGCGGTCCTTGGCCGTGACGGCTCCGTCTACCTGGGAGGGCGCGACTGGGTGCTCTACGCGTTCCCCCGGCAGCCGGGAACAGCGGACACCGGCGCCCCGTGGCCGCAGGCCGGTCACGATCAGGAGCACTCGGGCCGCACTCCATCGGCGCCCCCCGGCGGTCTGGAGGCGCTCCTCAACACGAATCCGGACTATCTGTATCTCCAAAGCCTGTCCGGCTCCGGCAGCCACGACCAGGTCGCCCAGTTTCTCGCCGAAGTCCGCGCGCGTGCCGCGGGCGGATCCCTGGGAAAGAGCACGTGGTACATCGTGCGGCTCCTGGAGCAGCTTGCGGGGGCCGGGGTCATCTTCCCGGTGTACCGAAACCAGAAAGTGATCAACGACTTCCCCGATCTTCGAGCAGATGCCGCGGCCCTGCTTGCGCAGGTGGGCACCGTGGGCTCGCGCTGGACGCTCCTGCGCGTGGTGAACGCTGAGCCGGACAGCTACGCACTGTCGGTGGAGATCCGCGCCCTCGGCAGGCTTTCCAGTGATCCCGATGGAGCCTCGGTCCGGGCAATCACCGCCGCTTTTGCGCGCTACGGCGTTTCACCGCCTGACAACCGGCTTGCGGCGGCCACTGTTGACGCCCTGGATAGGATCAACGCGTACATGGGCGGCATGGGCGATCCTTCCGGACCCGAGACGCTTTTTTCGATCTTCCGTGGTCCGTTCTTCGATCAGATCCGGGAAGCCGCGCTGGAGGCGGCCCAGAGAAAGCCCCCTGCCGTGGAGCCCCCAAGCCCCTGAGGCCGCCACCTTGCCCAACCCTCTGAAGGCCTCACGGTGTGGCGCCTTTTTTCCGCGCAATCCTTGCGTTCACGACCTTCCATGGATACCCTTGTAGAAGCAGAAGGTTTCTCTACGTTTCGGGCGCGCGCCAGGCTCGAGAAGGGAGAGGAAAGGGATGAAAAAGGGAGTTGCCGCGCTCCTTGCCCTGCTGGCAGGAACGCTGGCTTTCGGCCTCCAGGTCGACAAGGACGAGCTTACCAAGGCCCAGGGCGCAAACATCACTTTCATCAATTACGTGGGACCGCACACGACGGTGGACACCCTGGAGCAGATACTGGGCATTGGCCAGGCCCTCGGACGGGGGCTGGGCGACAAGCCCGCCGAGAATTCCTTTAACGCAAAGTATCGCCTGATCCACGCCGTGGGGGCCCCCGAGGGCCAGAAGCTGGACGCGGATATTTTCATCATCGAGCCGGGCGCAGAGGTTGATGACGTGATCAACATCATGCGCATGGTGAGCGGATACCTGCAAGCCGCCTACGCGTACGCGCCGGCGGACGCCATGGTCCTGGCCCGTTTCGTCGTCTATTACAACGCCGTTTACCGTGGCGACCTGAAATACTTCGGGACGGTGTACAAGACCATCGTCATGAAGAACATCACCGCGGAGAATGCGGGAATTGCCATCCGGTATACCGATTGGCCGGGGAAGACTCGCATGCTGATCCCGCTCCTTGGCGCCGAGAAGGGAAATCTCAACACCGTGGGGGCGGGGCAGCTTGCCGCGCCCAAGGTGGTGCAGAACCTGCAGCAGCAACCGGGGAAGGCTCTCCCGGAAAGGAAGGAGCTCACGGAGCTGCAGCAGAGAGGACTGGAGCAGGGCCAGCAGAAGCTCGAGCAGCAGCAGTCCCAGCTGGAGCAGCAGAAGAAGGAGCTTGCAACCCAGCAGCAGCAGCTGGAGAAGTCGAAGCAGGAAGCGGCGCAGGCCCAGGCAGCCGCGGCCGCCCCGGGAGCAACGGAGGAGCAGAAGCAGGCAGCCGCCCAGGCGCAGACGCAGGTCCAGCAGCAGGAGCAGGTGGTCTCCCAGCAGCAGCAGAAAGTCCAGCAGCAGCAACAGGCGGTCTCGCAGCAGCAGCAACAGCAGGCAACTGCCCAGCAGTCGGTCCAGCAGCAGCGGGCCGCCATCGCTTCGGACGAGCAGGCTCTCATCAAGCAGAAGGAAGCGCAGGCACAGGCGCCTGCAAAAACACCCGAGCAGCCCCCGGCCTCCGTCCAAGCGCCGGGGCAGGTGCTTTTCATCTACGATCTTGGGGAGGCGCCCGACCACCTCGGGAAGCTCGTCCTCATGGACAGGGTCTCGGGCAAGCTCCTCTCCCAGTCTGATCTGAACTCCGTCCGGGGGAGGACGTACGTGACGGTGGGCAACGTGATCGTGGTTGCGGCCGGCCGCACGGACCGAAACGGGGCCGTGAGGCTTGTGTCCGTTGACCCGGCCACCCTGGCCGTGCAGCAGCAGGGCAAGGACAACCTGGTTCCGGCAAGCTACCTCGCGGCGGCAGGCACGTCGGTGTACGCAGTCGTGGATTCAGGCAGCGGCGCTTTCCTCGGGAGGTTCGATCAGGCCCTTGCGCTCCAGGCCCAGTCCGAGCGCAAGGTTGATCCCTTTACCTACATCACGGTTTCGGGCTCAGAGGTGTTCGTCCAGGACGACCAGGGCAACATCCTCATCCTGGACAAGGACGACTTGAAGGAGAAGAAGCGCTCATCGGGTAAGCCGCCGGCCTGAGCAGCTCACGCGCGAGCGAGCGCTACCAGGTCCACGCTCTCGTCGGCAAGCCGGGTCGGCGGGAGCGGTCTCTTTTTCCCGATCATCACCTTGACGGCTGCGATCTCGACGGGCATTCCCATGGACGCCGCGGCCCGGAGGGTCCCGCCGCGGTAGTAGCCGGCCAGGAACTTCCCCGAGTCCACGCTCCCCCGGTAGGCAATCTCGTCCCACTCGGGCGCAAAGCCGACGTACTTCAGGCTGACCCCAGTCTGGCGTGTCCAGAAAAACGGCACTTCCTCGTAGGGCGCGCTCGACCCGAGCATGGCCCGTGCAGCGTGCTGCCCCTGGCGCTCCGCAACCACCCAGTGTTCGATGCGGGTCCCCGCGCCGGTGAACGGATCGGGCACAACGGCGATATCGCCTGCGGCAAAGAGGTCCGCGTACCTCGTACGAAGCTGGGGGCTCACGGGAACGGCCCCGTTTTCAACCAGGTCGGTTCCCGCAAGGTAATCCACTGCCGGCTGCACGCCAATCCCGAAGACCACGAAATCAGCCTCCACTTTCCTGCCGTCTGACAGGGAGACCACCCCGCCAGAGATGCCCGCAACCCCTGCCCCCAGGCAGAAGACCACCTCGTCTTTTTCGTGCCGGCTCCGCATGTAGGCCGCCACCTTGTCCCCGACCACCCTGGCAAACGGCTGTGTTTCCGGAGTGATCACGGTCACTGCAAGACCGCGTTTTCGCAGCGAGCTTGCCAGCTCCATGCCGATGAACCCCGCGCCGACGAGGGCCGCCTTCCTGGCTGACCCTGCTGCTTCCAGGATCAGGCGCGCGTCGGCGAAGCTTCGAAGCTGAAAGCAGCCCTTGCCGTCAGCGCCGGGGACGGAAAGCTTCCGGGGCGTGGCTCCCGTGGCAAGGAGCGCCTTGTCGTAGGAGAGAGAATGGCCGACTGAAAGGGAGACCGATTTCTTCCGAGGGTCGATCGATGTGACCTTTGTGCCCGTGAGGACTTCGATCTTCTGATTGGCGTAGAACTTCTCGCTTCGAAGGGGCATCCATTCGGGTTTTGCATCTCCCGACATGAACTCCTTGGAGAGGTTCGGCCTGTCATAGGGCTGGTCTGCCTCGAGAGTCACCATGACGATGCGTCCCGCAAACCCCTCCCTGCGCAGCGTCTCCGCCGCCGAGTTCCCGGCAGCCCCGCCTCCCACGATGAGGAAAGTCCTGGGATCCGTTCCCTCAGGTTTCGGGAAACGCGGCTTCACCGCCGCGCCCAGGAGGACGTCCCCCCCCTCGAGCCTGACGGGGTAGACAGGGAGGTCATTCAGCGCCGGGGCGGAGAGCACCTTCCCGGTACGGATGTCAAACCGGGCATCATGGCATCTGCAGGTCACCACATTCCCGATGAGCATTCCTTCGTTGAGCTTGCACTCGTAGTGCGTGCACTTGTTTCCGACGGCGTGAACAGCGCCCTCCAGGCGGACAACGCAGACGCTGTCCTCACCCGCTTTCACCAGGGTGAGGGCGCCTTCCTTCAGATCATCCTGCCGACATACCTTCTGCCATCCCTCGTCGCTCACGTTGTGCCTCCAATGAGTCAAAGATAGACAAGAGGCCGGGGACCGGCAACGGCCCTGTTCGACGGGCGAGGCCTCTATTTCTTCAATCGCGCGTGCAGCACCATTTTCGGCCCGGTGAGCGCCTTGGAGACAGGGCATCCTGCCTTCGTCTCTTCGGCGAACTTCTGGAATGTGGCGTCATCGATCCCGTCCACCGATGCTTCCGTGCTGATCTCGATTGTCGTGATGGCAAAGCCATCCCCCTGCTTCTCGATGGACACGGAGTCCTCCGTGCGGACCGACCTCACCGTGTAGCCCTTGCCCGAGAGGGCGGCCGAAAGCGCCATGGAATAGCATGCCGCGTGCGCGGCAGCCAGGAGCTCCTCGGGGTTGGTTCCCTTGCCGGATTCGAAACGCGAGGAAAAGCTGTAGGAAAGCCCCTTCAGGGCGCCGGACTCCGTGCCGAGGGTTCCGGTACCCTTCATCAGATCGCCGCGCCATTCACCGTGACCCTTACGAACAGGCATGTGTGCCCCCTTCCCCTCATAAGATAGCTCTTTCGCCGCACAGGGGAAAAGAACGCACAAGCGACGACGCGCCGTTCCTCAACCGCGAAGGTCAGGGTTGAGGACGTCCCTCAGCTTTTCCATGAACTCGTCGTCCTTCATCTCATGCTTGTTGATGAACTGCACCGTTCCGATCTGGAGCTTCATTCCTTCGGACAGCTCCGCGGGCTGGAGGAAGACCACCATGATGCTCTTGTTTTCGCTGGAGGCCAGGTTGATCTCGTTTCGAACATTGCGAGACTCCATGGCGGACGGGCTCATGAACACCACGAAGAGCTGGCAGCTGGTCAGGGCCCTGCCGACCTCCTCGGGCCATTCGTTTCCCGGCTCGATTCCCTCATCGTACCAGACCCTGTAGCGCGCCTCCGCCAGCTTCTTGATGATGGTGAAGACCTCCTTCATGTTCTTGTGAGAGTAGCTGGCAAACAGGTATGGCTTTGACCCGCTGTAGGCTTCAATGGGCGGCTTGACCGCGGGCTTCAGGCGGGCGGCCAGGCCGCGGAGGGAGAACCCGCGCCGACCCGTCGCGCGGGCGGGAGCCCTGGGAAACCGCGGAGCGGCAGGGGCTTTTGCCCTCCTCCGTACCGCCTTTCTGCGCCGGGCAGCCGGCCGGGCAGCTTTCCTGGCAGGCTTCCTGACGACTTTTCGCGCGCGGGAGCTCTTCCGGGGTTTGCCGCGCCTGGCGGCGCTCTTCGGCTTTCGGCGCGCGGTCGGTCTGCGCCTGGCTGCCGGCCGCCGCCTGGCTGCCGGCCGCCGCTTTGCCGCGGGTCTCCGCCTGGCCGCGGACTTTTTTCTCTTCCGGGCAGGAGCTTTTCGCGCCCTGCTTTTCCTGCGCTTCGGTCGCGCCGCGGCGCGCGTCTTCCTTCGACGCGTCGTCTTCCTGGCTTTGCGTCGCGTAGGCCGCCTGGCCGTCTTTCGAGCGGCCTTTCTGGCTGTCTTCTTTCTTGCCTTCCTGGCAGGGCGTGACCTTTTGCCCTTCGCCGCGCCCCGGCTTTTCCGCCGTGCCGTCTTCCGGGCTGTTTTACGCCTGGCCGTTGTCCGCCGGGCAGCCGTGCGCCGCGCCGAACGCTTCTTTGCCCGCCTGGGAGTCTTCCGCGCCCGTTTTGCGGCCGCCTTCTTCCTCGGTTTACGCTTCTTTGTCGTCGCCATTCCTTATCCTACTTCCGTTCTGCGCTTGACGTGATAAATCGGGTAGCTGCCGAAGCTCTTCGGCA
Source organism: uncultured Spirochaetota bacterium (assembly GCA_963753085.1). Classification (GTDB taxonomy): domain Bacteria; phylum Spirochaetota; class Spirochaetia; order SZUA-6; family Fen-1364; genus Fen-1364. The sequence goes on from CAVWBF010000014.1 coordinate 482,453, forward strand.
GGACGATGACCCCGACGTAGCGGCAGTCCAGGCGATTCTCCGGATTCGAGAGCAGGAGCGCGGCGAACGACTCGCTTGCATAGACGTTGCCGGGGCTCGTAATGGGCTCTATCCGGGCTGCCTGGTTGACATGAAAGCCAAACACGTTCAGCCGGCCCAGCAGGGGCTCCTGGACGCAGTACACGGGACCTGCATGAAGGCCTATGCGGACGCTGAGTGTCTTGGGGAGATCGAACCTCGACCAGTCTGTCCTGCGAACCATGTCCCGCATGGAGATTGCGCATTCCGCGGCCTCCAGGGGATCGCGGAACGCCAGGCATATTGCGTCTCCCCAGGTGTTCTTGTAGATGGGGTTGGCATGGGACGCGCGGAGCATCCCGGACACGGCCTGGAGAAATCCCTTGACGTACGCAGGCACAAGCTCCTCGGGAAGCCTGCTGTATCCAACCATGTCGGCAAAGAGGATGGCCACCGTCTCCCGCGTGGTCCCCGGGGATATTTCCGCCGCAGGCCGAATGCTCCAGCCGGCCACTCGGGCAGGAACCTCATGCGCTCCCCGGGACTCCACCCGCGCCGTGGCGGGATGAATCACGTAATACGGAAGGCCGGTCCGTTCCCACAATGAGACGCACTCCGAGGTTCCGCCGGGTTTCCCGTTTCGCTCCCCGTCCCAGACAGCAATGAGGAGGGGCTCCGTCTCCAGAAACTGGCTTCGCAGGATGGCCTTCCCCAGGATGAGCTGGTTGGCGTAGGAAAACAGAAGCTTATCCCCGCCATACCCGCCGCGGGTGGCCTGCTCAACCGATGAGCTGCGGGCAAGAACCTCCTGCGCACGGCTCTCCCACTCCTGGCCGGCGAAGGCCACGCTCGTTTCGAAGAACTCCCCCTTCTCGAAGGGAAGCACCACATTGCTTTCCCCTCCTCGCTCCTGGATGCACTCATGAAACAGGACGTCCGCGCCGCATGCGGCTGAAGCGAAACCGATGCGCGCGTCCAGCTTTTCCAGGAGGGAGGCGATCTGCTTCTTCACCGGTCCGGCCGCCGACTGGGGGAAATGGGGACGAGCCTGGTCGGGTGCATCCACCATGTGCCCGGTGAACGCGATCACGGGTGGGATGCGAAGAGTCTCCTGGACGGAAGGATCCACCTCCGTGTAGCGGGAGAGAAGCAGAAGCTGTCGGCGGGTGCTCGATAGATTGGAATAGTTGTTCCGACATCGGAGGCGGGCAACGCGATAGAACTTCGCCGCCCGCTCCTGCCGGCCCAGGAGGAGGAAGGCCTCCGCAACGCTCGCCAGCGTCCAGTAGTCGCGCAGGGAGGGATCCTTGAGCCTGCCTGCGCAGATGCGCAGCACCTGCCGGGCAGTCTGCCCCGAGACGTCCCGCTCTCCCATGATCAGGCTCAGGCTCGCGGCGTTGATCCCGGAGTAATACCCCCTGCTCCTGCGAAAGGCGCCCAGGTACAGCTCGCGGGACCTGGCCAGGTGCGGATGCCCCGGGGCCCCCTCGCCTTCGATCAACCACATCTCCTTGTAGACCCTGCCAAGGATGCCGAGGGTCTCCTCGTCGAAATGCTGGTCCTTCATCAGCCTGGTCAGCAGGTCCCGGGCCGTGAGGAGGAAGCCGCACTTGATCAGGGAAAGGCTGTATTTCTGGGTGAGGCGCACGTGCCCCGGAAAGACCCTCAGGCCCTCCTTGAGAACGTCATGGGCGAACATCGATTGGCCAAGGGTATCCGCGCGCTCGCCGAGTCGAAGGAAAAAGTACGGATCCCCCGCCCACATGGCCTCGTCGCGGGAGTCCCACAGCTCGTGGATGATGTTGCTGAGCCTGCCCTTGTTGCGCCTCAGGTAGGTGTCGAAGCGGTCCCTGCCCTGCTTTTTCACACGATCTCAGTCTTCCAGGGCAGGGGAATAGCTCACCGTGTTCTTCCCCTTCATCTTGGCCGCGTACATCAGGTTGTCCACCTGCTTGAGAAGCTCCTCAACGCCAAGGCGGGTATCTGAGCTCGTCAGGGCGCCAATGGAAACAGTGACCGGCCAGCCGCTGCGGGCCAGCTCCAGGAGCAGGCCGTCGCGCATTTTCGTGATGGCCGCCATGGCGGCTTTCTGGTCAGTCTCGGGAAGAAGGAGCGCAAACTCATCTCCGCCGAGCCGCGCCACGACGTCCGTGCTGCGGACGAGCTTTTTCATGGTGGAAACGACAGACCTCAGGAGAAGGTCTCCCGTTGTATGGCCGAAGGAATCGTTGACTCTCTTGAAATTATCGAGGTCCAGGTAGGCGAGCGTGAAAGCCCTCTTGTACCTGCTCGACCTGTCCACCTCCCCGTGCAACGTCTCGAAGAACGACCTCGCGTTTGCCGCACCGGTGAGATGGTCAATCCGGGCAAGAGCTCTTTCGTGGTCAATCGCTTTCCTTAATGAAGAGAACAGAAGCGCGATGGTGGACATGATGCCCGTGCGGGTGATTATGTGCCAGAAGAAATAGAACCTGATCGAGTACATCTGTCCCGCGGCAAGATCCACGGATGTCCAGACGATGGAGCTGGCCAGGGCCCCTGCCAGTCCTCCCCATCTCCCGATGGTCCAGGAGAGAAACGAGACGGGGATGAGATAGAATACGGACAGCGAGAGCTCGTAGCCCGTCAGGTAATCCACGGCGCCTATGGCGACGATGAGCGCCCCCGCCACCAGCAGAGACGAGGTTCTGCCCCATTTTTCCATGTCCTGAAAGAGCTTCATCCCTTTCGTTCATTATCGGCAAAAAGGACACGACCGTCCAACCTCCTGTTCAAACCTGGCGAGCCGGAGCTACAATGGAAGAGTGAGGCTTCTCACTTCCCTGAAGGTGATGGCAATTCTTCTCCCGATCACCCTGGGCGGCTGCCAGCTGCTCGGGGGATCCACCCAGGTGCGCTTCAACAACGCCACCAGCGCCTTCACGCTGGCGAGCATTCAGCTCGGGTCTCTGACCTACAACTCTCCCCTTTCCTCGGGATCCATGACGGGCTACTACGCCGTCAGCCCGGGCCCGGGAACACTTACCGCGCAAAGCCAGGCCGGGCAGTTGAGCAATGGGGTCCTCCTGACCGTCGTTGCCGGACACAGCTACACGGTGAGGTTTGCCGGCAGCTCATTCTCTGCCATGACGGTCACGATGGCCGCTGACAATTGAGCTCCAGCACAGCCGTCAGGAACGCCGCTTCCGGATTCCTGTTGCGTCAACGGGAGATTCGTCGTATCTTGTCCTTGTTGCAGGAGAGACCCCGCAGGGGGCACCGAAGGGGCAAGTCCCGCGCCAGGCGGGATGAATCTCTCAGGTACAAGGGACTGCAATACAGCGAATCCTGGAGAGCTCCGTGAGCGGCCGCTCCGGACACCGAAGGGGAAAAATCCCCCAGGACGGGGGAAAATCTCTCAGGTCAAAAGACAGGAGGAAGGCAGAGCCGGACACGTGCCTTCCTCTTTTCATGAGAGGGCGGCGAGAAGGAGAGACCAGTGGCAATGCTGTCGAAGCGGGTGGGGCTGCTGGACACGGAGAACGCCTTCAAGATCGGACCGAAGATCAAGGCAATCGAGGACACCGGGAAGAAGGTCATCAAGTGCAACCTGGGGGAGCCGGACTTCCCCGTGCCCGGTTTCATCAAGGACGAGGTCAAGCGACAGCTCGACCTGGACAATACGCATTACTGCGATCCCCAGGGGATCCCGTCCCTGCGGGAGGCGGTGGCAAGGCATTTCAAGCAATCGCGCGGGGTAGATGCCGACCCCCGAAGGGTCGTCGTTTTCCCCGGGGGCAAGCCGCCCATCGGCCTCAGCCAGGAGGCATACTGCAATCCGGGCGACGAGGTGATCTATCCGAGCCCCGGATACCCCATCTATGAATCGTTCACCCGGTACGTCGGCGCGAAACCCGTGCCCGTCCATCTGACGGAGGAGTCGGGGTTCACGCTGTCGGGCGCCGACCTTGCGTCGTCAATCACCGCTCGCACGCGGATGATCTTCCTCAACTTCCCGTCCAACCCGACCGGCGGGGTGGCTTCGCGGGAACAGCTGCGGGACATCGCGGACGTGATCCTGAAGAAATGCTCCCCCGACGTGCGCGTGTATTCGGACGAGGTCTACGAGCACATCCTCTTCGACGGCTCGAGGCACCAGAGCATTATTTCGTTTCCCGGCATGGAAAAGGTAACGGTGCTCGTGAGCTGCGCGTCGAAAAGCTTCAGCTGGACAGGGGGAAGGATCGGGTGGGCCCTCTTCCCGACAACCGAAGAAGCGGAGGTCTTCAAGAACCTCAACATCAATTATTTCTCCTGCGTTTCCCCGTACAACCAGGAAGGGGCGCGGCTCGGGCTGCAGTCCCCCCTTGCCGCGGAGGCCATCAGGGCGATGACTGACGCGTTCCAGGAGCGCCGGGACCTTATCGTGAGCGGGCTGTCCTCGATTCCCGGCATCCGCTGCCAGAAGCCGAAGGGCGCCTTCTACGTGTTTCCCAACGTGGGCGGCGTGTGCGAACGTCTTGGGATCCTGGAGGCTTTCCGACGGCTTCCTGCCGACATCCGCAAGATGACGACCCCATCAACCCTGCTCCAGATGTTCCTCCTCTTCGAATACCAGGTGGCGACAATGGACAGGAAATCCTTCGGGAGGATCGGGATCGAGAACATGCACTTTCTGCGGCTCTCCATAGCCACGGACATGGACTCCCTGAAACAGGCGGTTTCCCGAATCCGGGAGGCCGCCGCGGATGAGGCGGGGTTCGCGCGGTTCATGGAGAGAGGGGAAAACCTGTACTGAACGGGGGCTGCCATGGCTATCGATTTTGCGCCGCGCAGGGGAGTTTTCATCGACATCGCGGACACCATGCGGGAGCAGGCGGGTGGCCCGCCTTCGGATTCCGAGCTTGCCGTGTTCGAAAGACTCGACCTCCTCTACCGCTCGCTGTGCACCATGCTCTACAACTACGTTCCCACCTCCGGCCATCCCGGGGGATCCATTTCCTCGGGCCGGCTTGCCGCCTGCCTCGTGTTCGACTCCATGGACTACGACGCATCGGACCCCGACCGGGAGGACGCTGACCATCTGTGCTACGCGGCGGGTCACAAGGCCCTCGGGCTCTATTCCCTGTGGGCGCTTCGAAACGAGGTGCTGCGGCTCGGCGCACCCGATCTCCTTCCCCGGGAAGAAAGCCGCCAGCTTCGCATGGAAGACCTCCTTGGATTCCGGACAAGCCCGCATGGCATGACGCCGCTTCTGCGGAAGCTGCACGCAAAGGCCCTGGACGGCCATCCGACCCCGGCCACTCCGTATGTGAGGCTGGCCACGGGCGCATCCGGCGTCGGCCTGGCGGCCTCTGTCGGGCTTGCCCTCGGCGCGCTGGATCGCTATGGCCGCGACGCCCCGCGCGTTCATGTGATCGAGGGCGAAGGCGGGCTGACCCCGGGCCGTGCTTCGGAGGCCATGGCGGCAGCGGGGACTTCGTCGCTCTCCAACATCATCCTTCACGTGGACTGGAACCAGGCCTCCATAGATTCAAACCGCGTGTGCCGCGACGGTGAGAAGCCGGGGGATTACGTTCAGTGGAACCCGATGGAGCTTGCATGGCTCAACGACTGGAACGTCATCCGCGTTCCCGACGGGATGGATTTCCGCCAGATCTTTGCCGCGCAGCGGCAGGCTCGCGCTGTCGTCAACAGCCAGCCCACTGCAATCGTCTACCGCACGGTGAAAGGCTGGCGTTACGGAATCGAGGGCCGCGCCTCCCACGGCGCCGGCCACAGGCTTTGCGCGGACGGCTACTTCGACGCCCTCGAGCCCTTCCTGGAAGGCTCCGGGGGCAAGCTGCCCCGGTGCGCGGAAGCCAACCAGAGATGCGCCGGGGGGAAGGAAGCAGGCGTTCTGGATGACTGCTTCTGGGAAGCGCTGTCGCTGATCCGATCGGAGATCGAGAAAAGCCAGCCCATGGTCCAGGCGATGTCGGCACGGCTCACGGCCTCACGGGATCGCCTTGACGCCCGGAAGCGCGCGCCGCGAAACAACGCTCCGAATATCGGCGCAATCCAGTCCGTTGCCGCCATGCGGGGCAGGGCAGTTCCCGACGCGCTGCGGCTGAAGCCGGGTGCGGTGACAACTCTGCGCGGCGAGCTGGGAAAGGCCCTCAGCTTCTACAACAGGGAAAGCGGGGGCGCGCTCCTTGCGGCGTCCGCGGACCTCATGGGATCCACGAGCAGCAACGTCATAGGCGCGGGGTTTCCCGAGGGGTTCTTCAACGGATCTGCAAATCCGGCTGCCCGCCTTCTCAGCCTTGGAGGGATCTGTGAAGACGCGATGATCGGCGTCCTCAGCGGGATCTCGAGCTTCGGCCACAACATCGGGGTGGGCTCATCCTACGGGGCATTCCTTGCCCCGCTCGGACACATCGCGGCCCGCCTCCACGCCATCGCCAACCAGTCGCGGCACGCAGCCGCCGGAGGTCCGTACCGCCCCTTCATCATGGTCTGCGCGCATGCGGGCCTGAAGACAGGAGAGGACGGCCCCACCCATGCCGACCCGCAGCCGCTCCAGCTCCTCCAGGGCAACTTCCCCCTGGGAACGATGATTACCCTCACCCCGTGGGACCCCCAGGAGATCTGGTTTCTCCTCTCAGCGGCCCTGGTAAGGCATCCTGCCGTCATCGCGCCGTTTGTGACCCGGCCGAATGAGACCGTGATCGACCGCAGGGCGCTGGGCCTTGCCCCCGCCAGCAGCGCAGCAAGCGGGGTCTACAAGCTGAAGTCCGCGCAGGGGAAAAAAGCGGACGGCGCCATAGTCCTCCAGGGGAGCGAGGTAGCCTACGCTTTCATCCAGGAGGCCCTTCCCCTCGCGGAGAAAGAAGGACTGGACCTCGACGTCTATTACGTGGCAAGCGCGGAGCTCTTCGACCTTCTGCCTCCGGCGAGGCGGGAGAAGATCTACCCGCAGAAGACTGCCCTTTCGGCCATGGGAATCACGGGGTTCACGCTCCCTACCATGGAGCGCTGGATAACAGGCGCCCGTGGACGCGCGGCAACTCTTCATCCGTTCCAGAAGGGCCATTACCTGGGAAGCGGACAGGCTGACAGGGTCATGCAGGAAGCGGGCCTCGACGGCAGGAGCCAGTTCAAGGCCGTCAGGAAGTTCGTCCAGACCCGCTGAAAGAAAGCTCACTCTCCTGACGTCGGCGGGTGAGGCGCTCAAGAATCCGCGGCGCTTTCGCAATTGACCTTCCAAGGAAGCGCGGAATATACTAGGAGACCGGACGCGTTGCAAACGCGCCTTCAATTCCAAAGGCAGGGAGGTTTGAAATGCGCAAGAGACTGGTTTTTCTCCTGGTTGTGTTGATGGCCCTTCCACTGGTTGCGTTCGCCGGCGGCACGAAGGAAGCGGCTGGAGCGCCTGGCGGGATGCTCAAGATTGGCCTGACGCTCCCCGGGCTCCAGTTCCCATTCTTCGTCACCATGAAGAAGGACTTCGACCAGATGGCGGCCAAGCTGGGCGTCGAGGTCATCTATGTCGATGCCCAGAACGATTCCTCGAAACAGGTGGCGGCGGTTGAAGGCTTTGTCTCGCAGAAGGTGAACGGCATCCTCATCTCCCCCATGACCACGGATTCCATCGTGCCGGCCATCGAGGAAGCAGTGAAGGCAGGAATACCTGTCGTCACCGTTGACCGCAAAGCGAACACGGACAAGGTGCTCGTGCATGTGGGCGCCGACAACGTGGAAGGCGGTCGCGCCGCGGCCCGCTACATCGTCAAGATGCTGAATGGCAAGGGCAACATCATCGAGCTGGAAGGGACCCCGGGAGCCTCTCCTGCAATCGACCGCAAGAAGGGCTTCGATGAGGTGATCGCCCAGAACCCGGGGATGAAGATCCTTGTCAGCCAGACAGCCCAGTTCGACCGGGCGAAGGGCCACGACGTCATGGAAAACCTGATGCAGGCCTACCCGAACTTCGACGCTGTGTTCGGAGCCAACGATGAGATGATCATCGGGGCCATCGAGGCGATGTCCGCGGGCGGCGTCGATCCCTCCACGAAGGTGACAGCCGGCTACGATGCAACTCCCGACGCGTTGACCTACATCAGGCAGGGCAAGCTCGGAGCCACGGTGGACCAGTTCCCTGGGAAGCAGGCGGCGCAGGCGCTCAACTACCTCGTCGACTATATCAAGAACAAGACCATGCCTCCCCAGCCGGTGATCTACATCCAGCCGGAGACAATCACGAAAGACAACATGTAAGGAGTCGCCTTTTCCCGACACGGTGAGGCCGACGCTTGCGAGCGTCGGCCTTTTCGTTTACTATGCGCGGAAACGCAATGGATACCCTTCTGCGCATGGTCGGCATCAGCAAGAGCTTCCCGGGGGTCAACGCGCTTACCGGGGTGGACTTCGACCTTTCCCCTGGGGAGGTGCACGCGCTTGTGGGGGAAAACGGCGCCGGAAAATCCACCCTGATGAAGATCCTTTCCGGCGTGTACCGCGCGGACCAGGGTGAAATCTGGCTCAAGGACAGGAGGATCACGAACACCGATCCACGCGCCATGATCAACGCCGGGATCAGCGTGATTTACCAGGAGCTGAACCTCGTTCCCTACCTCTCTGTCGCTGAAAACGTCTTCCTGGGGCGCGAGCCGCGGAGGGCCGGCGGCCTGATCGACTGGAAGACAATGCACAGGGACGTGGAGAGCCTGCTTTCGCCCTTCAATCTCTCCCTGTCTCCGCGCGCCCGGGTCAGCACAATCGGTCCCGCATACCAGCAGGTGGTTGAGATCGCGAAGGCCCTCTCGCTGAAAGCGGACATCATTGTGATGGACGAGCCAACGGCCCCGCTGACGGGAAGCGAGGTCGACAAGCTCTTCGAGATCATCAGGAACCTCAAGTCAGGCGGCGTCTCCATCGCGTACATCTCCCATCGGCTGGAGGAGCTGCACGAGGTTGCGGACCGGGTCACCGTGTTGCGCGACGGGCAGAGGATCATCACGGCGCCCCTTTCCTCCCTCACCGTTGATGACATCATCAGGAACATGGTGGGGCGTCAGCTCACCGAGCAATACCTGAGGGCCGGCGCGCCTTCCGCGGAGGAGGTCCTGCGCGTCGAAGGCCTGACCAAACGCGGGGTCTGCACAGACGTTTCGTTCACCGTTCATCGGGGGGAAATCCTCGGGTTTGCCGGCCTCGTCGGCGCGGGCCGCACGGAGATCATGCAGCTGATCTACGGGTATCGGAAAAAAGACGCCGGCAGGGTCTTCGTCAGGGGCCGGGAGGTGAACATCCGACGGACCCGCGACGCGGTGAAGAACGGGATTGCCCTCATCCCCGAGGAACGCAAAAAGCAGGGGCTCATCCTGGGGCTCTCCGTCCTGGACAACTCCGCCCTCACGATCTTCGACCTGCACTCCCGCGGCGGCTTCATCCAGTGGCGGGAGATCGGAGGGCTGGTCCGCCAGATCGTGAGCAACCTCGGCATCAAGACCCCATCGCTCAGCCAGACGGTACGAAACCTCTCGGGCGGAAACCAGCAGAAGGTCGTTCTCTCCAAGTGGTTCGTTCGCAGCTGCGACGTGTATATCTTCGACGAGCCGACGCGCGGAATCGATGTCGGGGCCAAGGTGGAAATCTACAAGCTCATGGAAAGCCTGGCTGCCGGCGGCGCTGGCATCATCATGGTTTCCTCGGAGCTCCTCGAGGTCATGAACGTTCCCAACCGCATCGCGGTGGTGTACAACGGCAGGATCGTCGGGGAGTTCAAACGGGGGGAAACTTCGGAAGAGGAGGTGATGAGCTATGCCCTCGGGCTTGGCAGAAAAGTCTCATAGTCCCGGTACCGCAGGGAACCTCCGCGGGAACCTCAGCGTCAGCCGCATCCTGCGCTCGTACGGCATCCTCATCGCATTCGTCCTGATCTGCATCGTCATGACCATCCTCTCGCCCGTCTTCCTGACGGTGACGAATGTGCTGAACATCATCCGGCAGAGCTCGATCTACGGGATCATGGCCATTGGAATGACCTTCGTCATCCTCACCGCCGGAATCGACCTGTCGGTGGGCTCTATCCTCGCCATCGCCGGGGCCATCGCGGCGGGCACCGTCAAGGCCGGCATGGGGATGGAGGTGACCATCATCGCGGCCCTGGCAGTCGGCCTGGGGTGCGGACTGGTAAACGGCGTCCTTGTCACGATGGGCCGCATAACGCCGTTCGTCGTTACCCTCGGCATGATGAGCGTCGCGCGGGGCCTTACCCTGATCTACACGCAGGGATACCCCATCAGCGGCTTCCAGGGAGCCTTCCGCTTCATTGGCGGCGGGGATCTTGTCGCAATCCCCTTCCCCATCATCCTGTTCATCCTCACCACGGTGGTCGCCTGGCTCGTTCTCACGCAGACGCGGCTCGGCCGCTACACCTATGCCATCGGGGGCAACGAAGAGACCGTGAAGCTCTCCGGCATCAACTCCGATCTCTATAAAACGATCGTGTACATGATCTGCGGAAGCACCGCCGCAATCAGCGCGCTCATCCTCACCTCGAGGCTGAACTCGGCGGAGCCGGTGGCGGGCACCGGCTACGAGCTGGACGTCATTGCCGCGGTGGTCATCGGCGGGACCAGCCTCATGGGGGGCCGCGGGAGCGTATGGGGCACCCTCATCGGCGCGCTTCTGATCGGCGTCATCAACAACGGCATGAACCTGCTTGGCATTTCCCCCTACTTCCAGCTCGTCGTGAAGGGGCTTATCATTATCGGTGCAGTTCTCCTGGACCGCTTGCGCCAGGAGCAGGTGTGAACAACCAATTGTCTGAGGAGGCATGGCATGTCGGTACATTCAACCGTTGAAAAAGCCCTGGAGCAGGGCAAGGGCATCCTGCGGCTGGCCCCGAACTGGGTGCCCCGCTCGTTCTGCGTTCCCGGAAGGCGAATCAAGCTCCATCCGGCGGACTACTACTCGTTCGGCGGGGAGCGCGGCGGCATCGATGAGAGGTGGTTCTCCTCCACCACGCCTGCTGACAACGGTCCCAAGACGAGCCCGAACGAGGGGCTGAGCTTCATCGTCCTGGAGGACGGGAGCAGGACGGAAAAGGTCACCCTCCGCGACGCGGTGGCGGAGATGAAGGGCGCCATCATCGGGGACCGGATCTGGAACACGTACCAGTCCTGGCCGATGTATTCCAAGTTCTTCGACAACAAGGGAGCGCTTCCGCACCACGTGCATCACCGTGATCAGCACGCAAAGCTCGTCGGGATGAACGGCAAGCCGGAGTCCTATTATTTCCCCGTGCAGAACAACAACTACGGCGCGGATTACCCTTACACGTTCTTCGGCCTGCGCCCCGGCACGACAAAGGACCAGGTGGCCGAGTGCCTGCGCAACTTCTCCAAGGGAGACAACAAGATCACGAACCTGTCCATGGCCGCGCGCCTGGAGCCGGGGACGGGATGGGATGTGCCCGCGGGGGTCCTCCATGCGCCGGGCAGCCTCTGCACGTACGAGCCGCAGAAGGCTTCCGACATCTTCGCCATGTACCAGTCCCTCGTCGGGGACGCCATCATTCCCGAGGAGCTCCTCTGGAAGAACACGCCGCCGGACAAGGTAGGCAACATCGATTTCATGATCGACGTCCTGGACTGGGAAACGAACCTGGATCCCAATTTCGTGGCCAACCATTTCATGACGCCGCGCCCGGTGAAGCCTCTCAAGCAGATGGAGGCGGAGGGATACATCGACAACTGGATCACGTACAAGTCCACGGAGTACAGCGCAAAGGAGCTCACCGTGCTCCCCGGAAAGACCGTCACGATCAAGGACGGGGGAGCATACGGCATGATCCTCCTCCAGGGACACGGGAAGATGGGGGTCTGGGACATCGACACCCCGGCCCTGATCCGTTTCGGGCAGCTCACCATGGACGAGTTCTTCGTGACCGAAAATGCGGCCAGGGCGGGCGTCGTGATCTCCAATCCCTCACGGACAGACCCGATCGTCATGCTCAAGCACTTCGGCCCGGGCAACCCGGATTTGAAGATCTAAGAGGCGCGAATCCATGAAGAAGCAGGCATTCGAGCAGAAGTCCGAAAAGATCCGACAGTCGTTCCTGGAATTGAAAAAAAAGCATCCCGAGCGCCTTTCAAGGAAGCTGAACCTCTCGTGGAGCAACTGGGGCTTCGGCATCGAGCCACTGTCCGTATCCGCCACCCGCCTTTCCAGGGCTGGCATCAGCTTCATCGAGCTGCACGGCAACCACTACGGCCCTTCCCTGGGCTACAAGACCAAGGAGACCCTGAAGGTCCTCTCGGACAACGGGATCAAGGTCGGGGGCATCTGCGGGATGTTCTCCGCGGACAACGACCTGTCGAGCAACAGGGCGGTGCATCGCCAGGCTGCCGTGGATTACCTGGAGCGGGAGGTGCCCTTTGCCGCCGAGGTGGGGGCCAGCTACATCCTGGTGGTGCCAGCGGCGGTGGGACGGCCCCAGGCGTATGACTCCACGGAGCTGGAGCGCAGCGTGGAAACCCTGCGCCTCGCGGCTGATCTTTTTGTGAAACACAAGGTCAAGGCAGCAATCGAGCCCATCCGGTCGGCGGAAACGACCCTCGTGCACACGGTGGCTGACGCGAAGGCGTACATCGCGGCGGTGAACCACCCGGGGGTGAAGCACATCAACGGGGACGTCTACCACATGCAGGCCGAAGAGAGCCACATCGGGGAAGCCATCGTGGACGCCGGGGAGATGCTCGTCAACCTCCACATGGCGGACTCCAATCGAACGGCGCTCGGGCAGGGATCGATGGACCTGGATACGATCATTCGGGCCCTCTACCTGATCGGCTACAACACCGAAGGGCGCTACGTCACCCCGGAGCCCCTGGGTCCGGGCGGGGACCCTTATCCTGCGATGTACGGGAAACCCGACGGGAGAGTGCTGGAGGCGCTCGTGCAGCAGACGGCGCGCTGCTTCCGCGAGCGGGAGGAAGAGGTCCTGGCCGACACGTGAGTGATCACGGGTCTCCGGCTGAACCTGGCGGGAATCCCGAGGCCCACGGGCACCTGAGCCGCGTGAGTCGGGCCATCAAGCCGGCCATCGAGACCCGGTCCTATATCGCCTATCTTTTTCGGGAGTACGTGCGCGTGCGCGAGTTCGGGAGGCGCACCCACGTGCTCCTGGCCGGGGTCTGGCCTCCCGGGGTGACGCTGGACCCCGAGCTCACAGCTTTCCTGGTCCAGCAGGTCCAGGGGTGGGCCGCGGACCTTTCCCCCCGGCTCAAGCCCGTGCTGGACAACGGCTGGCTCCACCTGACCCCCCGGCAGTACAACCTTGTGGTTCTCCTGAAGCGCCTCTCGGACCGGCTTTCCGCCTTCGATTTTTCGCGGCTCTCCCTGGGAGACAGGAACCTCATCGACAGGCTGCGACGCATCGAGAGCCTCTTTCTCATGCTCCAGTACAATCCAGAGAACATGGGGGTGATCCTCTCCTCCCTGCGCGTCTACTTCGAGAAGCAGCAACAGCCGCAGGAGGAGATCGAGGCGGTGGGCAACCTCGTCATCCGCCTCCTCACCGAGGACTGCACCCTTCCCTCGCTGTACAACTGCATCCTGGGATTCAACATCTTCAAGCATCGGCGGTTGCTCGCGATGTGCGATCTCATGCGCGAGGGCCTGGGAGAGATCGTGAACGTGGTGGGCTTCGACTGCGATGAGCAGGTCCTGAAGCGCATCGAAACCTACGTGTCCGACGCCGTCTCTTCCATGAAGGAGCTGCACGGACAGCTCCAGGAAGCGCGCCGCGTCAATCGCTACATCGCCGTGGATGACCAGGAAAGGCCGCTCACCGCCGCGCTTTGGGACGTGTACAAGGCGGGAGAGACCCGCGAGCCCGCGGATTTCGACGCGGACCAGGAGAACCTCGTCCCTTTTCTCTCGCGCCTTGTGCGGGGCTTCGACAGGGTCTTCGCTCCGCTCCTCAACGGTTCCTGCGCGCTCGAATCGGGGAGGACATCGATCTTCTCGAGGTCTTTCTTCGAGCTCGAGCTGACGCGGCTTCGCTCCCTGGCAGGAAAGCTGGAAAAGGACGTCTTTGCCCTGACCAGTTTCCCGCTCCACAGGTACCTGCGACTGCGCAAGGCGCCGCTTTCCGCGGTGGGCAACGAGGGTGAGGTGACCGATCTCATTGCCGAGAGCGTTGGATGCGTGGTCGACATCGGCCAGATGCTGTCGAAAGTGCTTGCCCTGCGGAGCGCGGCGTCGGCGGGCGGTGTCGGGGCTTCCGCAAGCCCCGAGCCGCTGCAACCCCTCATCCTCCGCGGCAAGCCCTTCACCCTTCCTCACGAGAACGAGCGCTTCCCGGCGGGCTCACGCCTTGCCGGCAAGACGGTCGTGGAAGCGCTGAGCGCGGCCACCAGCGTGTGCTTCACGGCGGGCATGCTCTTCCAGGATGACTTCGTCATGCTGTTCATCGGCAAGGAGAGGAAGCTCGAAGGCGATCTGCGCCAGCGGATGACGCTCATCGAGCATCTCCTGGATCCCGAGAAGCACAGGGAAGTCGCCGGCCTGCTCGCTGACCAGTAACCCTTGCCCGCCGGATGCCTGGATGGTAGTATTGCACCCGTTACCAAAGGAGCATCAACATGAAAGCGTACCATTCACAGCCCGAGTTCCTGGCCGTCATGTCATCGTACCTTTCGGGGGATCGAGACGTCGCCGAAAAGGCGGTGGCGGAGCTGCTCCGCAAGTATCCGCAGGATTCTTCCCTCCAGCTGCTCCTTGGGAACATCAAGTACACCGTCGGCCTTCTCGTGGAGGCGAGCGCCCATTACGAAAAGGCCCTCGAGTTGGACCCCGGCCTCTGCCAGGCATACTACAAGCTGGGCGTCTGCCTCGTGCGCATGGGAAGGCTGGACGAGGCGCTGAAAGCGTTCGAGAAGAACGTGGCGGCGAAATGCGGGAGCCACGCCATGTCCTTCTACTGGATGGGCCTGATCAACAGCTTCCTGGGCAAGGACGATGGCGCCCTGGAGGCTTTCACCCTCCTTCACACGGAGTCCCCCGAATCACTCCTGGCAAATTTCTTCCTGGCCCAGCTGCGCATGAGACGCAACGAGCACGAAGAGGCCCTGCGCCTGTTGCGGGAGCTTCTCGCGGTGAGCCCGGACTTCGCCGAGGTCCACTACATGATGGGCCAGGTGTACGAGCGTATGCACAAGAACACGGAAGCCATCCAGTGCTTCCGAAAGACCCTCGAGCTGAATCCCGCCGACAAGCGCGCCAGGGTGGAGTACGAGAACCTCTTCGACGTACCGCCCCTGTAGGAGGGATGGAAGCGGGATCGCGGCCTGTCTCTGGGAGGCTCGCGCCACCCCTCCCTTCGAAGCAGTCTGTCGAAGCAGTCCGTCGAAGCAATCTTGACAAGAATGGTAGGATTTACCTAAATTCCTGCATCGTGGAATACGGAACGCTCCTCATGTTCCTGGCGGTCGCTGTCCTCCTTGGGGCGGCCGTGCTGGGGCTCAACAAGCTGCTCATGCCGTATCGGCCTGACCCGATAAAGAATGCCACCTACGAATGCGGCAACGAGCCTGTCGGCGACGCCCAGATCCGTTACAACATCCGCTTCTACATCTTCGCGCTCCTGTATGTCATCTTCGCCGTCGAGGCCGCGTTCCTTTTCCCGTGGGCCGTTGTCTTTCGGCAGATCGAGGGGCTCCTCCCCCTGGGTGAGGTGATCGTCTTCCTCTTCATCCTCGTGCTCGCGCTTGCCTACGCCTGGAAGAAGGGGGCGCTGCAGTGGGACTGATGAACGGGATGGACGGGAACAGCGCGATATTGAGGATGCCCGGCGGCAGCGTTCTCCTCACGTCACTCGAACGGGTGATCAACGCGGCGCGCAGCAACTCGCTCTGGACGCTGACATTCGGACTGGCCTGCTGCGCCATCGAGATGATGGCCACGGGAGCCTCCACCTACGACTGGGCCCGGTTCGGCTTCGAGGTCCCCTCCGCATCCCCTCGCCGGGCGGACATGATGATCGTGGCCGGCACCGTGGTTCGAAAGATCGTTCCGATCATCAGGACGCTCTACCACCAGATGCCGGACCCGAAATACGTGGTGGCGATGGGCGGCTGCGCCATCTCCGGCGGCCCGTACGTCTACGACTCCTACACGATCGTCCGCGGAGTGGAGGAGATCGTGCCCGTGGATGTCTACATCCCCGGCTGCCCGCCCCGGCCGGAAGCGCTTCTGCACGGCCTGATGACCCTCCAGGAGAAAATTCGACTCCAGACCCTGAGAAAGCCGGGGCAGCCGGCATGAGCCGCGCGGAGGTCCTCGAGGCGCTGCGGGCTCGCTTCCCCGACATGGCCGCGCGACCGGTGGACACCGCCTCCAGCGTTGTCGTGGACGGGACGCGCCTGCGGGAGCACCTCCTTCACCTCAGAGACACTCTTGGCTTCGACTTCCTGACCTTCATGACGGCAATCGACAGGCCTGCGGAGAGCCGGCTCGAGCTCGTCTACCGTCTGTTCTCCTACACCACCCGGGTGGCACTCATGGTCCGCGTGCTTCTGCCGCGCCAGGCGGCGCGGGTGGACACGGTGTCGGACCTGTACAGGACGGCCGAATGGCACGAACGGGAAGCCGCCGAAATGTTCGGGATCGTCTTCACTGGCCATCCGGATCCGCGAAAGCTCCTCCTCCCGGACGACCTGGAGGGACACCCCCTCCTCAAGGACTTCACACATCCAAACATGCTTCGCCTCCCGGAGGTGAGCTGATGGTGGAGGCTCCCCAGCCGGGGCCCGCGCAGACCACCTCCGACGAGTTTCTCCTCAACGTGGGGCCCCAGCATCCCGCGACGCACGGCGTGCTGCGCGTGGAGGTCACCATGGACGGGGAGGTGGTGAAGGATATCGTGCCGCACATCGGGTACGTCCACCGGGGGCTGGAGAAGCTCTTCGAGAACCGCACCTGGGAGCAGATCATCCCCTACACGGACAGGACGGATTACCTTTCGGCAATCGCCAACAACTTCGCCTATGTCATGGCGGTCGAGCGCCTCCTCGGCATCGAGGTGCCGCAGAAGGTCCACTACATCCGCGTGATTGCCGCGGAGCTCAACAGGATCGCGAGCCACCTCCTGTGGCTTGCCGCCTATGGACTGGACATGGGAGCGTTCACCCCGTTTCTCTACGCCTTCCGCGACAGGGAGGAGATCGGGGGAATGATCGAGGAGGCGTCCGGCGGCCGTCTCACGACCAACTATTTCCGCGTGGGCGGCTTTGTCCATGACCTTCCCCCGGGATTCTTCCCCCGGCTTGAAACCTTCATGGGGCATTTTGGAGGCAAGATCGATGAGTACGACACCCTCCTGATCGAAAATGCCATCTTTGTGGCGCGCACACGGGGGGTCGGGGCCATCAGCCGGGAGCGGGCCATCTCCTACGGACTGACGGGCCCGTGCCTTCGCGCATCAGACGCCGCGCTCGACGTCCGCCGCGACGCTCCCTACTCGATCTACCCGAAGCTTTCCTTCGACATCCCCGTCGGGAAAAATGGCGATACCTGGGACAGGTCGAAGGTGAGGATCGAGGAGATGCGCCAGTCCCTGCGAATTCTCCGCCAGGCAATCGATGGTTTCCCTGAGGGAGACTTCCGGGTGAAGGTGTCGAGGAATATCGAGGTGCCCCCGGGGGAGGTGTACTCCGCGGTGGAAGGGCCACGCGGAGAGGTGGGTTTCTACGTGGTGAGCGACGGAGGCCGCAAGCCCTACCGGGTGAAGATGCGAAAGCCGAGCTTTTCCAACTTCAGCGCCCTGCCCGAGATCCTCCGCGGAATGAAGATCGCGGACCTCGTCGCGGTGATGGGCAGCCTGGACCTCGTGGTCCCGGAAATCGACAGGTAGCGGGCATGGGACGGTCCCTGTACAACCTGTTCTACAACACCGACACGGTCCTCGCCGGCTGGAGCGCGGCGGCGCACAGCTCCTGGGCCGCGCGGGGGATGCCCGCGGTGGTGCTCGACCTCCTGTTCCAGCTTGCCGCCGCCGCGGCGGTGGGTCTCTTCCTGGTGCTCAACGCGCTTTTCATCATCTACTTCGAGCGCAAGGTGGCGGCGCGCATGCAGCTGCGCCGGGGACCCAACCGGGTAGGTCCTTTCGGCCTCCTGCAGACCCTTGCGGACACGATCAAGCTCCTCATCAAGGAAGACATCGTCCCCGACGCGGCGGACAAAGGCCTCTTTCGGGTCGCCCCCGTCATCGTCCTGGTGGCCACGTTCATGCTGTTCGTCGTCCTGCCGTTCGGAAAGGGGCTGACTGCGGCGGACATCAACGTCGGGCTCCTCTATTTCCTGGCCATCGGAAGCGTCACGGTCATCGGGATCCTGGCGGGAGGCTGGGCGTCGAACAACAAGTACTCCCTCATGGGCGGCATGCGCTCCGCGGCGCAGATCGTGAGCTACGAGGTGCCGGCCGTGCTCACGGTGCTGTCCGTCGCGATGCTCGCCGGCTCTCTGAAGATGGGCGACATCGTCAACGCGCAGCCGGTGTACGGGTACGTCCTCCTCCAGCCCATCGGCTTCCTCCTTTTTCTCACCGCTTCCAACGCGGAGATCAACCGCGCGCCCTTCGACCTTCCGGAGTCGGACTCGGAGCTCGTATCGGGCTTCGTCACGGAATACAGCGCAATGAGGTTCGCGTTCTTCTTCCTGGGAGAATACACGAACCTGTTTCTTGCGGGCGCGTTTGCCACGACGCTGTTCCTCGGCGGGTGGCGCGGCCCCTTCCTGCCGCCCATCGTCTGGTTCCTCTTGAAGACCTACTTCGTGGTCTTCCTCCTGATATGGGTGCGCTGGACGTTCCCCCGCCTCCGCGTGGATCACCTCATGCTTTTCTCCTGGAAGATCCTCCTCCCTCTGGCGCTCGCCAATCTGGTGATCACGGCCGTGCTCGTGAAGGTCCTGTGATGGCCAGGGACGTTGTCGAAATCCTCAAGGCGGTCGCCTCCCTTCCCCGGGGCCTGTGGATCACGTTCCTGTACCTCTTCCGAAAGCCAATCACCATCCAGTATCCCGAGGAAAAGGCGGTGATGGCGCTGCGATTCCGGGGCAGGCTGGTCCTGCCGGTCGATCCCCAGAAAGGAACCGACCGATGCACCGCGTGCATGCGGTGCGTCACGATCTGTCCGAACCATTCCATCGATATCGAGCCCGAGACGGGCCCGGACGGCGCCAAGCAACCGAGGGCCGCCCGGTACCTGTACAATCTCGGCACCTGCATGTTCTGCAACCTGTGCGTCGAGACGTGCCCCTTCTTCGCCATTGTGATGTCAGACGAGTACGAGCTTGCAACCACGGAGAAGTCGGGGCTGTTGATCGATCTCGTGAAGGAGAAATACCGTCTTTCAGGGAAGAAGGCGGGTTGGTGGCAGCGGAAGTTTCGAAGCGCTGCGGACGAGGAGTGACGGATGGCGGGCACGATCCTGTTCTACGCCCTCGCGGCCCTGCTGCTCGTGAGCGCCGCTCTCGTGGTGACGGTGAAAAACATCTTCCACGCGGCGCTGTACCTCGCCCTCGCACTGTTCGCGGTGGCCGCCATCTACGTCATGCTCGGAGCCTACTTCCTGGCGGCCATCCAGGTCCTCGTCTATATCGGAGCCGTCGTCGTGCTGGCCATTTTCGTCATCAACCTCACGCGCACCGTCACCGGCGCGCCGGTGACTCTCTCCCGCCGATGGGTGATCCCCACGGCGCTCGTTTCCGCCCTGACCGCCTGCCTCATCGTGGTTGCCCTTCTCAAGGCAGCGGACGCATCCCCGGCTCCCCTGGCCGTGACGGTGGATTCCACCGCGAGCATAGGCCGTGACCTCCTGGGGCGCTGGGTGCTCCCCTTCGAGCTCGTGTCCGTGCTGCTCCTGTCCTCTCTCATCGCCGCGATCGCGATAGTCGGCAAAGACCGTGAGGAGGAAAAATGACGGTTACCCTCACCCATTACCTGGTCCTGGGAGCCGTCCTGTTCTGCCTGGGCGTCTACGGGACCATCACGCGGAAAAACGCCATCGGGATCCTGATGGCCCTGGAGCTCGTCTTCAACGCGGTCAACATAAACTTCGTGGCTGCCGGGCGCTGGCAGCCCGCTGGAGGCACACAGGGGCAGCTGTTCGCCCTGTTCGTCATCGCTGCAGCCGCCGCGGAAAGCGTGCTGGGGCTCGCCATCATACTTGCCATCTATCGCCGGCGGCTCGTCGTGAACGCCGACCAGATGGACCTCATGAAGAACTGAAGGGGACCCGGGTGTCCGAACCTGTGCTTGCGGCCGTCCTGATACCCCTGTTTCCCGTTGCCGCCTTCGTGCTTGCCATCTCCCTGGCCAGACGGCGCCCCGTCGCGAGTGCCGCGCTGTCCATCGCCGCCATCACGGTCGCTCTGGTTCTCTCGGTGTGGCTGCTTCAGGGCCAGCTCGCCTCCCCCGGCCCCATCCAGGCGGACCTGCCCTGGCTCGCGGCGGGGATCGTCCATATCGACATGGGAATCCTGGTGGACCCCCTGGCGTCGCTCATGCTGGTGATCGTGACGGTGGTCAGCCTGCTCGTGCAGGTCTATTCCCTGGGCTACATGAAAGGCGACCCTGGATTCGGCCGCTTCTTTGCCTACCTGTCCCTGTTCTCCTTCTCCATGCTGACCCTTGTCCTGGCCGACAACTTCATCCTCCTGTACATGGGGTGGGAGCTGGTCGGCCTGTGCTCGTACCTGTTGATCGGGTTCTGGTACCAGAAGCCCGAGGCGGCAAGCGCGGCGAAAAAAGCGTTCGTCGTGAACCGCGTTGGGGACTTCGGTTTCCTCATCGGCATCCTCGTTTTGAGCATTCTGGCGGGTACGTTGAGCTTCGACGGGGCCACGCGGTTCATCACCGGCGGGGGCCTCTCCGGCGCGCAAGTGACGCTGATCGCGCTTCTCCTTTTCTGCGGGGCTATCGGCAAGAGCGGCCAGTTCCCTCTCCACGTGTGGCTGCCCGACGCCATGGAAGGTCCGACG
>CAVWBF010000015.1:0-230359 GCA_963753085.1 uncultured Spirochaetota bacterium
GAGAAGCCCTGTCACACCTTTCCTCGCGGCGAATCCTTGTCATCCATGCGGGCGGGGAAGCCCGACGTCTGCCCTGCTATGTACCTGAAGGAAAGATTTTCGCTCCTGTTCCCGCACCATCGAGCTCTCTTGTCCCCCCAGTCGTGCTTGACACCGAATTGACGCTTTTTTTCAAGTATCCGTGGAGGGATGGGGAGTTCCTGGTGACTTCAGGTGACGCCTTGGTTGACTTCAACACGGACATCCTGAATGTAGCTGATGCGCCGTTGTGCGGTTTCTCCGCGCCTGAATCTTTCGATCAGGGCTCACGGCATGGGGTGTTCGCTTTTGACCCGATTACGGGAGCAGTCAAGGACTATCACCAGAAAGCCACCCCCGAGTTTCTTGCACGCGAAGCCCGTATTGAGGGGACCGAGTCCTGCGCGGTGGATCTCGGTCCGGTAGCTTTCTGGGGCAGCGGCCTGAATGCTCTCCTAGAAGCCGCGACGAATCCGCTTCCCGGGGGCAGCATTGCAGAGCGGGTAGGCCGCGGTCAGCTTCCCCTTGACCTATACCTGGAGCTTCTGACCGCGTGTCTTGGCAGCTTGGACAAAAAGGCATACCTGTCGCGGCTTGCAAACAGAAGCAAAGTGCCCCGGGACGTTCTGGAGCTTGTCTTCGAATCTTTTCACCCCTGCGGTCTCACGGGAGCCCTTGTAAAGCAGGCGTCCTTCATCCATTTTGGAAGCGTCGCAGAGTTTCCGGAAGCCTGTCGGGAGCTTCGATCGCGCGGGATTCTTCCCTTCTACGCCCTGGCCCATGAGGAGCTTGTCCCGGAGTCAGGCGCCGGGCTCATCCAATTCAATTCAGTCGATATGACCATCGCGAGGGGCTCCGCCCAGGTATGTGTTGAGGACTGTCGAAACTCAAGAGTCGAATGTGAAGGCGACAATCTCCTGGCAGGTCTGAGAGGGCTGGTTCCCTCCCGGGCTTTACCCACTGGGTTCTGCATCGATGAGAGAAACCTTCAAGACCAGGGCTCCGCTATAACCGTCAGGCTTATCTATCACAAGGATGACTCCTTCAAGCCTCAGAAAAACCCTGACTCGGTCGTTTTCTGCGGTCGCCCCTTGAAGGGATGGCTTTCTGACCGCGGACTTTCGCTGCGGGATGTTTTCCCTTCTGGCGCGCCGGCAGACCTTTACCAGGCTGATCTTTTCCCCGCTGGGATGGATGCTGAGCATCTTGAAGGGTACTGGGGCGTTCCTTCAGACGTAGAGGCGTGGGGAAAATGGTTCTGCTCGGCGCCGCGATACTCCATAGCAAAGGCAAATGCGCTGACAGATGCCAGCGCACGCGATCAGGAGCGCTTGGAAGCGCGCAGGTCGGAAATGACCGGTGGTCTCAAGAATGGCGGCTTTTTCGCAATACCCGTCCGGGACCTCGCGGAGCTCGTAGAAAATGGTTTGGACGCGGACCCACTCATCAGGCGCTGTGCGGCCACTGATGAGCCTTTGCTCAAGGCATACAGGGGCGCGACTCTCCGCGGAGCTGGCGTTCGCGGGGTCCCGATGGCTGACAGGGTCGAAGTGCCCTTTGCGCCTCGGGCCTTTGCCGGGACCTTGCGATGTGCAGTCAAGTTGGACCAGATCGTTTGGGCAAGATCTCCTGTCAGGCTGGATCTGGCTGGCGGCTGGACTGATACACCTCCCTACACGAACCGCTTTGGCGGCGCAGTCCTGAACGTCGCCGTGGACCTGAACGGGCAGAGCCCGATCCAGGTTTTTATCCGACGCGCGCCCGAGCCACGGCTCATTTTTCATTCGATCGACCTGGGAGTCACGGAGGTCGTTGAGAATACCAGCGGACTTCGCGGTTACCGGGATCCTGGCAGCCCGTTCGCGCTGCCCCGTGCCGCGCTTGTACTCCTGGGCCTTGGTGCGGGAATGCCGGAGGGCTCCCCCCTGGGACCGGCCCTGGAGAAAGCCGGAGGCGGTCTCGAACTGACTCTTTTGTGCGCCGTGCCCAAGGGATCCGGCCTCGGAACCTCTTCCGTGCTGGCCGGAACCATTCTGGCGGCTCTGGAACGATTTTTCGGCATCAGCGCGCCTCGAGATGAGCTTTTTCTCCAGGTCCTTGAAATGGAGCAGATGCTGACCACGGGCGGTGGCTGGCAGGATCAGATTGGGGGGTTGGTTGGCGGGGTCAAGTACGTGGAGTCCAGGCCCGCGATGAAGCCGAGGCCGGTTGTCCACCAGCTCGACCCGTGGATGTTCGAGGCTTCTGAATGCCGGGAGCGGATGTCCCTTTTCTACACGGGGGTCACCCGGCTTGCGAAAGGCATCCTCAAGGATGTCGTGGACAGGGTGAATGGAATGGAAAGGGCCTACTTGTTCACTCACAACAGGATTGGTGAGCTTGCGAAGGAGGGGCGGGAAGCAATTTCGCTTCGCGATCTGGCCAGACTATCCCGCGTGATTGGTGATTCGTTCAAGGAAAACAAGCTTATTCATCAAAGCACAACCAACCCGGAGATCGAGGAAGTGATTGCCGCCACGTCTCCGCTTTTCTCCGGTATGAAGCTCCTTGGCGCCGGCGGGGGAGGATTCGCCCTTTTCGTTTCCCCTGACGCCGCACAAGCCCGGGCGCTCCGCTCTCTGCTTTCGCAAAGGTTCGAGAATGAGAGGGCGCGCCTTGTCGATTTCTCTCTGAACAAGAATGGCCTGGAGGTCACCGTCAGTTGAACCCGAGCTACCCCCAGGAACGCCGGGAGGTCCGGAACATTCTCATCTTTTTTGCAGCCGTATTCCTCCTGGGCTGCGTCCTGGACTTCGTTCTCATGAGCAAGTACAAGGAAGCGGCGCTGGGCTCCATGGGGGACCTCCTTATCGACGCTCTCTCCCAGGGCAAGGTCTTCCACGCCGTTCTTTCCTCCATGGGTTGGCTGGATGCCGTGGTCATTGGCGGCCTTTTTGCGCTTCTTGTCTGGATTATCGTGCAGCAGGTTCGCCGAAGATCCTTATCCGCATTCCTCGATTGGGTCTTGTCCACTGAAACAAGGACACGGTTTGTCATCCTGGGAATGGCCGTCCTGCTTCTCAAGCCAATTCTCGCGCCGGGAGAGCCTTACTTCCAGGATGCACCGAGCCATGTGTCGCGGGCCTGGTTTACCTACGTAAACTTCATCCAGGGCTACTTCTTTCCCACCTTCAATAATTACTACCACGCCGGCTTCGCCATGTTCTCCCATTATGGATTCCTGTTTTCCCTCCTCGCCGGCGGGCTGAACCTGCTTGTCGGAAACATCTACCTGTCCGTCAAGCTCGTCATGTTCGCTCTCGGAATTGCGGTTGCGTTCCTGTTCTACGCCATCGGAAAGCAAGTAACCAAGGACAGAGCGAGCGGCCTTCTTCTTTCCCTCATCATTACGGGCAGCAGCATCTTCATCTCCACCATGTTCTGGGGCGGCGTTCTCTTTTATCCTCTTGTCGTGGCCGGCGCCGGCCTCCTTCTTCTCTCCTTCGAACGATTCCTGGCAAAAGCCTGGCCGTGGTACACGGCCGTTTTCATGACCGCGCTGTCAGCGAATATCCTCATGGCAACCCATCTGGGATACGCGGCGCAGATGTTCCTGTTTTTTGTCGTGTATGCGATTGCGCGCCTGCTTGCTGAGAAGCCTGAGGAATGGAAACGCTTTGCAGGCTGGGCCGCTGCAAGCCTGGGCATGGCCGTGGTTCTTTCCGCATTTGTCATTCTTCCAACGTTCCTGGACATCAAGGACGTGAACTTCTACAAGGAGTTTCCTTTCTCGGACCCCAACACCTACAAGGTCTGGCGCCAGAATCTCTGGCAGATGCTCGTTCCACGTCCGTTCTATCTCAACTATCTCGACTATATCGGTCTTGGCCTGCTGGGAATTGCAGCCTGGCTCGCCGTAGTCGCGATACGGCGCCCGGACCGCCGGCTCGCTGCGCATATCGTGACAATCGTCGCCACGTTGATTGTCCTGGGATACTCCCGCAACTCCATCATCCTGCTGTTTGCTCTTGCGCTATTTGTTGCCCAGGCCTTCGGCATCCTCGTGGCGTCAAGGGATGACAAACGGGTCGTTCTGAGCGCCCTGGTGCTTCTTATTCTTGCTGACTCCCTTCTGTTCAACAACTTCAACACGTACAGAAACGGGGAGTTTGAAGATCGATTCTATGACAAGCTGGCCGTAACACCCTGGGGGGAGAAGCTTGGCGTTGTGGATGCCAACACGCTCCACAGCGGGAACAAGCCGGACAACAACGCCTACATCTCGCCGTGGCTCAAGATCTCAGGGCACCTCGTGGTGCAGCCAAATGCAATCATGCTGGAAGCCAACAAGCAGGCGCTCTACCAGTTCATGGCGACTCATGACCTGCTTGGATTGGACATGCTGAACGGAAGGATCACGGTACCAACTCTCAAGGCGCTCGAGCTTGTCGGCGTGCGGTACCTGACTTTTCACACCTCGGACGCCTATTACATGCCGCCTGTTGAGGCGGATCCTCCCGTTATTCGAGACGCAGATGGGCCATGGATCGAGCTCCCTGGTACCTTCCCCATGCTCTTCTCTGAGCGCGTCGCGAGCTTTGACGATCTGGCGGCAAAGGACCCGGTCCTCGCGTATCGGCAGCACTTCGAATCAGAGGACGTCTCCCATGATCGCGCACCGCTTCACTATCGGAAAGAAGCCGGTGACTACCTGCATGAGCTTGTGGATCTAACAGGGCCATCCCTGCGGCAGCCGACTGCGAATCAATTCATTCTTCGTTCTCCTGTGAATGAGGATCTTTCATCACCCGGCCCGGCCTCTCTACAAGTATC
Source organism: uncultured Spirochaetota bacterium (assembly GCA_963753085.1). Taxonomy (GTDB): domain Bacteria; phylum Spirochaetota; class Spirochaetia; order SZUA-6; family Fen-1364; genus Fen-1364. The sequence continues at coordinate 4,831 of CAVWBF010000015.1, forward strand.
TTCCTTCTTTGTGGATGCGCAGAAAGTCGTTGCGAATTTCACCACCAGCAAGCCTGGGTTCGTACGCATCCCGTTTGGTTGGTTCAGGTGGGACACGATTCGCCTGGACGGCGCCCGGGCAATAGCCTACCCGGATGCAGTGAACATGATCGTAGTTCGCGTGGATAGTCCAGGTACCCATCTGCTGCAGGTTGGACCGTCCATCTCCCCTGCGCGAAGGGCAGGGGCTTCAATAACCGGGGTCGGCTTTCTGTTGTTCCTGGCAATTTTTGTTGCAACGGAGATCTATCGCCGACGCAGGTCAACGCGGGCACAAAGCTAAGCACCGCAGACCTGTAAATCGGAAGGAGCTTGCATGCCGGATGGTCCTAAATATAACGTTATTTTCCGTACGACCGAGGGACAGTCTCGTTTGTCAGGCAGCGGTTTGACCATCCACGCAGTGCCTCGTCCGTTCGGGCTGGACAGGCGCACGTCGATCAAGGCTTGCTTCTTGAGCCTGCATGAGGCCGTGAGGCCGTTCCCTCACTCAATCCACGTCCTGGGGGACAAGCTCTCAGAAGATTTGACGACCTTCTTCGGGCGCTTTGCCGATCGAGATTCGGCAATTAAGGTTCGTTTGGAGGACGGCGATAGCGGCGAATCCATCCGGCAGTCTCTTTCGATAGCGCTGGCAGTCCCTGACGGCGAGTGGGTTTACTTCTGCGAAGATGACTATCTGCATCGACCGGAGGCTTTTGTCTGGATCGACGAGCTCATCCGAAGGGAATCGGAAGTGCTCCGTTTCGAACCCGGTCGGTGGTTCATGAAGATCCTGTTTCGCAACGCCAACAAGGCGCCGCTGATCATCCATCCCGCCGATTATCCGGATCGCTACCTTCCCGACAAAAGACAATTCTCCCTGGTCTTCCTCACTCGACACAACCACTGGCGGCAGATCAGCAGCACGACGCATACCTTCATGGCTGAGGCTGGCACTATCCGACGATATGAAAAGATCATCCGTCGGTCCTCGATGCCGCCCAGGGACGACGTCCTCAGCCGCGGCATGTACAGCCACATCCTCTTCCGGGGCCGGGGTTTGTGCGTTTCCCCTATTCCGGGCGTAGCGACTCACATGACGGAAGGCGTGCTGACTCCCCTGGTGGACTGGGAAAGCCTTCTTCGCGAAATGCTTGCGAGAGTCGAGAAGCTCGAGGAGTCGTGACTTCACAACACGCGCGCGGTCAATCCCGCTTTTTTCTCCACACGAGCTTGTTGTAGGCAAGCCAGTTATACGGCAGGACAAGGAAAACGATCGTCAGGATCAAGGTCACCTGCCTGACTTCCGTCGTGCTGCCGAACAGGCGGGCGGCAATTCCGCCGGTGCAGAACTGGATCACGATTCCGCCGAATGAGAGGACGTTGAAAACGAGGAACTTTCGGATGGCGGCCAGGATCTCCTGCGCCCGCCTGCTTCCGAAGGTCCAGAAGTTGTTCCAGAGAAAATTGTTTATGATGGCGCCTTCCACGGACAACCCGGCGGCCCACGCTGTGGGCTCCGCGACAAAGCTGAGCGCGGGCAGGGAGGAGAGAAAAGTGAACCGGGCGGCAAGCGCTGTCACGAACCTGGCGCGCACGAACAACTCCAGCAGGACGAGATTCACAACGTAGCCGGAGACACCCACCACGCAGAAACGGATGAAGCGCCGGGTGGCATCATCAGAAAGTCGAAGGCGCAGGGCCGTGCCCAGGATCTCAACGGGGGTCTGCTGCGTCATCTTGGATTCTCCCGCGTCTCGCGCACGGAATTGCAGCGGTACCTCTGAGATCCGCGCTCCCAGGTGGGCCAGGCGGAACAGCATTTCGATCTTGTAGCCAAAGCTGCGGCTCCTGATGGAACCGAGGTCCAGGCGTTGGAACGGGCCTTTTACCCGCGTTGCCTTCAGCCCCGTTGTCGGATCCGTGACTGTCCAGAAAGCCCTGGTTGGGAAAAAAAGAATGAGCCTCGCCAGGAAACCGCCCGCCCTGCTGAAAAGCAGCCGCAGCGGGTCCCAGCGCTCAGGATAACCGCCGCCGGGACGCCTGCGGGAGCCCAGCACGAGGTCGGATCCGCCATCGATGGCCCGAAGAAGCTCGGGAATGGCCTCCGGCGGATGCTGCGAATCTCCATCAAACTCTATGAGAACGTCGGCATGCATGATGTCAACCGCGTGCCTGAATCCCTTGAAGTACGCCGCTCCAATCCCTTCCTTCTTTTCCTCTACAATCAGCTGAATCTCAGGATGCCGCGCCATTGCGCTTCGGACGATCCCCGCCGTTCCGTCCGGAGAGTTTCCGTCTACGACCAGCAGGGAGCATTTCCAGGATGGTTCGCCAAACGCATGGGCAAGAAGCCCGTCGATGGCAGCTCTGATGGATCCGGATTCGTTATAGGTCGGTATGATGACAACGGCGTGCTTCATTGTGCATACTTGCGGCTGAGATGCCTGACGGCGGGTTGACTCTGTACCACCGTCCGGGCCCATGTCAAGCATGACCATGCTGCTTCGAATAGCCATCCGCAACCTCATTCGCCGAGGCCGCAAGAACGCCGTTGTTGCAGTCCTGATTGCCGTCGGTGTCTGCGCTTTTTTTACTGGCAACGCGGTGCTGGAAAGCTCGATTGGGGGCATTCAGAAGACCTTCTCCAACAATTTCACCGCAGACTTGTCTGTCAGCGAGCGCAGTGAACAATCTTTCAGTCTGTTCGGGCCGGACATACCAGTCATCGGCGGATACGAATCCGAGCCGGTTATCATCAGTGCGGCAGATGCGGGAGATCGGATGGCCAGGATTCCCGGAGTGGCGGGAATGGCGTACGTTCTGTCATCACCAGTCCTCCTGGAAGCCGGAGGCGCTCGTCAAGGCGCTCTGGGACTCGGTGTCATCGGAGATGAGTACTTTTCTCTCTTTCGCGGCCCCCAGTTCGTCTCAGGAGCTCCCCCGGCGCCGGGCAGCTCGGGCTGGGCGGTTATAACAGAGGAGTGGGCCCAGAAGATCACTTCAGCGCAGGGCCGCCCGCCGGTTCCTGGGGACAAGATCCAGCTCTCTTTCTTTCGCAACCAGACCTTCGCCATCCGTGAAGCCACCATCGCAGGCATAATCCGCTACATGCCGACAAACGATGCGTTGAAGAGCGTCGTGATCATGGACGGGCGGATCCTTCGCGCGCTGTGCGGTTACTTGCAGATATCCGGAGAGAAAGCTGCAGCTGCATCAGGCTCTTCCGGGGAGCCCGGCAGCACCGGCGACGTAGATTCTCTTTTTTCTGGAACCTCTGGCTCTGGTTCGACCAATGGCAGCTCCTCGCAACCTCCGGTGAGTATCACTGAGCTGCAGAAGCTCATGTCTGAAGCCGGCCGGGCGGGCGCCAAGGAATACATAACGCCCCTTGGTCACGACGGAGCCTGGCACTTCATCCTCGTAAGGGCGGCTCCGGGAACGGACAAAGGTCGCCTCGCTGCTGATATCCGCCGCGAGCTTCACAACGCCGGTCTTGCTGTCCAAGTCAGGGACTGGCGCGGGACGGCGGGCGCGGTGGCGTTGTACGTGTACTTCATGCAGGTTGTCCTCTACATCGGTCTTCTCATGCTGGGCGGAATTGTGCTCATCCTGACGATAAACTCACTTGTGATGTCTGTCTTCGAGCGCGTTCCAGAGATCGGCACAATGCGGGCCATCGGCGCCCAGAGGGGATTCATTCGCGGGCTTTTTGTCCTGGAAACCGGAGCTCTCACACTGGTTGCCGGCGTTGCGGGGGTTGGGCTGGGCAGCCTCGTCGTGCTTCTCCTGAACAAGATCCCCGTGCACTTCACCAACCAGATTCTCATCCTTCTTTTTGGCGGAACGTCGCTCCAACCGGGAGTGTCAGGGGGGAATGTGACGATGTCTCTTGTTGCCTCGATCGTCCTGGGCGCATTCGCGTGGGTCTACCCGGTGCGGCTGGCCCTGCGAATCCAACCCGTTCGTGCAATTCACGCAGCATGATGAGACTGACCACTCTTCGAATCGCATTTCGCAATTTCACGCGCAATGGAAGGCGGTTCCTTCTGCTGGGGCTGGCGGTCTGCGCGGGATTCTTCTTCGTCTGCACAGTTCAGAGCCTCGTTGGCGGGCTGTCCAGCCAGATCAGCACGAGGGGCGCCCGGTTCTACGGCGGCCACGTCATAATCCGCACCCAGGACCAGGTGGACCTCACTCCGGCGCGCGAGGACGCTGCAATCATGGGCGCGATCGCGAGGACCGGTATCAGGCCCGCGGTGATTTCCCACAGGACGCACTTCGGTAATGTCGGCGGCATCGACGGAGAGGCGTTCTTCAACGGGGAGTCCCTGCGTATCCGGCGGATCATCGGGTGCGACTGGTCCAACGAAGGCCCCAGGATCAGCCAGATGCAGTTTGTCGCGGGGAATCCTTCAGGGATGACAGATCCTGCTGGCGTGCTGATTTCCGACGTGACCGCCCGGCGCCTGGGAGCATCCGTTGGGGACCAGATCATCCTCCAGGTGATCCGCGAAGGCGGTGCAATCAACACGGTTCCGGTCTGGGTAAAGGCCATATTCCACGAAGCGAGCATATTCGGTTATTACACGGCCTACATGGACAGGAGCACCCTGGACACGACGCTGGGCCTCGATCCGCGCCACGCGGCGTCAGTCGGTCTTTACCTGACTGATTACCGGGGAGCGGGCCGGGTGGCATCGCGACTTGCCACAGCTCTTGGGCCGGACTTTGTCGTCACCCCCGTTGTCGGTCTCATGCCGGAAATCCGCACCATGCTGGAGGCGTTGACGCTCGTCTCTTACGCCATTCTTGCCTTGCTGGCGGTAGTGATTGCGGTGGGCATCCTCAACATGTACCGGGTGATCATCTACGAGCGGACCAGGGAGATCGGCACCATGCGGGCCATCGGCGTGCAGAGGCCCCAGGTCCGCAATATAGTTCTCTGGGAGGCGTTCCTCCTGGCTCTCTGCGGGATCCTTGCAGGCCTCGTTCTGAGCGTAATCGTGCTCTTCTGCCATCGCGAAGATCCCATTGAGCGGCGCCGCAGGTTTCGATATCTTTCTGGATCGCGGTCATCTCGGCTGGAAGCTCTACCCGGACGTTGTCGGGCTGGATGCGGTCCTGATCGCTCTCATCACCGTGCTCGGCGCCCTGAGCCCGGCCCGGGCGGCGCAGGCCATCGAGCCGGTGGTCGCAATCAGAGCTGAATGAACTGGAGTTGTATGAAAGCGTATCTTTCCGCGCGCGGGGTGCGCCTCATTCTCACCCTTGCCGCGGGTCTCTTCCTTTCTCAGGCGGCTGGTGCCCAGGAAAGCCCCACGCCCGATTTCCGCCAGCTTCTCAAGAAGGCGGATACGCTGGTCACATTTCCGGATTCCGATTTCTCCGCGATGTACAGCTTTGTCCAGGAGACCCCGGGGCAGGGATCAAGCTCAAAGCAGGCCATGGTGTTCCGCAGGGACCGTGAGAATACGTACTTGATCGTCATAACCCAGCCTGAGGAGGACAAGGGTAAGGGGTACCTCAAGTCAGGAAATAACCTGTGGTATTACGACCCCGTTTCGCGACGCTTCACCTTCACGAGCGCGAAGGACCGGTTCCAGAACATGAATGCCAGGAACTCCGATTTCACGCGTTCCAATCTGGCAGGGGACTACAAAGTGACCGGGTCGCAGCGGGCAAAGCTCGGCATCTACGACTGCTGGCAATTGGACCTCGATGCCACGAGCAGTGACATCACGTTTCCCAAGATGAAGATCTGGATCAGCGATGACGGTCTTGTTCGAAAGACGGAGGATTACAGCTACTCAGGCCAGCATTTGCGTACCGTTGCATTTCCCCGGTACCTGCAGATTGGCGGCCGCTTCTATCCACAGCTTGTCGTCATCGTGGATGAGCTGCGCGGGGCCACAATCAACGGAAAGTTCGAGAACGAAAGAACCACGTACACTATTACTCGCCCGTCCCTGCAAAAACTTCCAGATGCTACTTTCACGAAGACCTGGCTGGAGAAGCTGAGTGAATAGGCTGCTCAAGCTTCTTCTCCTCGCATACGCTTTCGGGCTGGCCGGCCAAACTCTGCCCGCCCAGGCGCAGTCATCAGGAGGCTCAGACAACGTCGACAACCTCTTCAACGGGGGAGCCGCAGGGTCCTCGAATGGCCAATCCCAGCAGGGTCAACAGGCCCAAGGAGGAGAGCAGCCAGCCGCGCAACAACCTCCCTCCATCCGTCCCGACGACATCCTGAACGACCGAAAGCTCCACTTCTTCGGTTCCCTCGATCTCTACGGCGATATCGGGGGAGGCATTCAGGAACCGTCGGACTTCTCCCCGATGGGCAGCACTTTCGGCTACGACGTCGGGGGTTCCTTCACGGCAAACCTGGGGTTCGAGATCAGGCCCGCGAATGAGTTGCGCCTTCGCGGCAAGCTTACGTACTCGTTTCCAGGGTTCACTTCCAACGCGCTGCCTGAGCTTTCGGAGATGTTCTTCGACTACTCGTTCCTTGAGAAGGTGTTCTTTCGTATCGGGATTTTCGATTACACGTGGGGCAACTCGCAGTTTTTCCAGTTCGGCAACCTGCCGGCCCGCAGCATTTCTGGATGGAGCGGATTAAGCACGCTGCCTCTGTGGGCTCAGACCAACTTGCTGACCACCATCCCGACGCAGAACTACCCTGTGTCCATCAAGATGGCTGTTCCCATGGGCTTCAACACTCTTACCCTCCTGGCGAGATTCGATCTGGCCAACTATGGGAACCCTGCCATGGAGCAATCGCCGAGCCCGAAGGATGCAGGGTACGGTGTGCAGTATGACCTGGTGACTGGGCCAATCGAGTGGAGTGTTGCCGGATACTACCAATGGCAGCTCAACCCGCGCGCGCTTCTGGCTATGAAGACGAACATGTTTGGCTTTGATGTGTCGGCAGAAGGCACCGTAGCGTCGCCCATTGCAATCAACCGTTTCGGCATTTATCCCTACGCAACCCCTGGCGGAGGAATCTACGTCGGGGGCGCCCTGCAATACATCTATCCAACGGCCGTTGTTGGGATATCTCGGGAATGGGTGAACGAAGGCATAAAGCTCTACGGTGAGTATGGCTACAACGGGGAACGCAGCCCTGGCGAATCCTGGCTGCAGGATGAATCGGGCCCGGGAGGCCACAACTCTGCTATCGGCGCCCGCTTCAACAACCTCGGCCAGTCTGGCATTACCTTGAACCTGCTCTGGCAGCAGAACTGGTCCGATGGTTCGGGTCTTGTAGCGCCTTTCATCGAGTTCCCCTCGATCGGCCCGGCATCCCTTCAGGTCGGTGTGCCATATTTGTGGGGATCGAATGCAACGGAAGTTGCAAAGAACAGGCTGGTCCCTGGAAGCCAGGGCCTGGAGCTCCTCATCCTCGTGAAAGTCAGCGCCAGTTTCCGCCAATGAGTGCAGTTACCGTCATCGGGGGGTCAGGCTTCATCGGCACTGAGCTCGTGCGGCAGCTCATCGCCGCCGGCCAGATCGTTCGCATCGCTGACAAGCGAAACAGCGCGGCATTTCCCGACTTGTGGACCGCCGCTGATGTACGCGACGGGGCCACCCTCCGCAGAGCCCTCCACGGCTCGGACGTCATCTATAACCTTGCTGCTGAACACAAGGACAACGTGCGTCCGCGGTCCCTGTATGACGAGGTGAATGTGGACGGCGCACGCAACGTGTGCAGGGCGGCGGCGGAGCGCTCGATCGACAGGATCGTGTTCACAAGCTCGGTGGCAGTGTACGGGTTTGCTGAGCCGAACACCGATGAGGCAGGGCGCCTCAACCCTTTCAACGATTATGGCCGCACCAAGATGCTCGCGGAAGGCGTGTACAGGGAGTGGCTGTCCCGAGGCGCGGGGAGATCCCTGGTCATCGTGAGGCCGACGGTGGTGTTCGGCCCGCGAAACCGGGGGAATGTTTTCAACCTCCTCAACCAGATGGCTTCGGGACGCTTTGTGATGGTGGGAACGGGAAGAAACGTCAAGTCCATGGCGTTCGTGGAGAACGTGGCGGCGTTCCTTCGGGGCGTAGCGGCGTTAGGTCCCGGAGAGCACCTTTTCAACTACATCGACAAGCCGGATTTTTCCATGGAGGAGCTTGTCATGCTTGTGAGGCGATGCCTCGGACGGCCAGAGCGGATGGGCATCCGCATTCCCTACGCCGTGGGATACGCGGGTGGGCTGGTGGCGGACTCGATTGCCGCTGTTTCGCGCAGGGAGCTTCCCGTGAGTGCAGTCAGGGTGAAGAAGTTCTGCGCGACCACGCAGTTTGGCTCCTCAAGGATAGCCTCGACCGGTTTTCACGCCCCCGTATCTCTGCGGGAAGGGCTCGAGAGCACCATCGCCTACGAGTTCCTTGGTGGCCGCGAACGGGATGCATCAGCCCAGCTGTTCGAGAGTGAGTAGCAGCGACGGGCTACCTGGATTTGGGAACTACAATTCTTGAAAGCGCGCGAAGAATTGCGTTGACTTGTCTTGAGCCTTTGTAGATCTTCGCTACGTCCGGGTCAAGCACGATAATATTGCTGCCCTCTGCAAACCTTCCGGCGTATTTGCCCCTGATACCTTTCGAAAGGTCATATTCTGCTTTCAGGGAGCTCGCTTTTGCTTTTTCTTTCTTCTTCTTCATTTGTCCGTGCCGGCTTCTAGAATTACATTCCGATACCACTCCACGGTTTTCCGCATGCCGTCCTTGAATGACGTGCGGGCTGCAAAACCGAAACTCTTCGCCCGGCTGGTATCGAGGCTTCGCCTGGGCTGACCGTCCGGCTTGCTGGCGTCCCACCGGATCTGGCCTGAAAAGCCGCATTCCCCTGCGATGATCCCGACCAGGTCGCTGATGCGAATCTCCTGCCCCGAGCCAAAGTTCACAGGATCCGCCCCGTCATAGCGCTCTGCCGCTGCCAGAATCCCTTCCGCGCAGTCCTCCACGTAGAGGAACTCCCGGCTGGCTGTCCCCGAGCCCCAGAGGACGACTTCTCGCGCTCCTGAACGCGCCGCCTCGAGGCATTTCCGTATGAGGGCGGGAATCACGTGGGAATCCTCGGGGTCGAAGTTGTCTCCCGGGCCGTAGAGATTTGTCGGCAGCAGGTAGATTGCATTGAACCCATATTGCGATCTGTACGCCTGCGCCTGGACCAGGAGCGCCTTCTTGGCAATGCCGTAGGGCGCGTTCGTCTCCTCAGGGTACCCGTCCCAGAGAGACGACTCGCGAAACGGCACGGGAACCACCCGCGGGTATGCGCACACCGTGCCGATCTGAACGAACTTCCGGACTCCCGCAAGCCGCGCAGCTTCCATGAGCTGAACGCCCATGAGAATGTTGTCGTAGAAAATGCTTCCCGGGTTCTTCCTGTTGAACCCGATCCCACCAACCAGCGCCGCAAGGTGAATCACCACCTCCATCCCTGACACGGCGCTCACGCAATCTTCCCAGACCCTGAGATCCAGCTTTTCCCGTCTCGTCACACGGATGTCGGATTCCGCGAGCCCGCGCTGACGCATCGCGGTCAGCAGGTGCGTCCCGAGGAACCCGGCCCCGCCCGTCACAAGTATCTTTTTCCCCGCCAGGTCCATTCTCACCACTTCCTCAGCCAGCCGTAACCCTTCGCTTCAAGCACCTTCAGCCCTTCCCCGGGCGGCTTCAGCCCCGCCGCATGCAGGTCCGCGTCCACCATGATGCGCACAAGGTCGCGGAACCCCACGCGCGGCCGCCATCCCAACGCCTTTTCCGCCTTTGAGAAATCCGCGCACAGCGCGTCCACCTCCGTGGGCCGGAAGTATCGTTCATCGATCTTCACGTGCCGCTCAGGGTCAAGGTCTGCGTAGCGGAAAGCCTCGGAGAGAAACTCCTCCACGGAGTGCGTTTCCCCCGTGCCGATGACGTAGTCATCGGGATGCTCCTGCTGGAGCATGGCCCACATGGCCTCCACGTAGTCCGGTGCGAACCCCCAGTCGCGTCGTGCCGAAAGGTTTCCCAGGAACAGGGTATCGGTCTTTCCCGCCTTGATCTGGGCGATGGCCATGGTGATCTTCCGCGTGACAAAGGTCTCTCCGCGCCGGGGGCTCTCGTGGTTGAAGAGGATTCCGTTGGTGGCATGCATGCCGTACGCTTCACGGTAATTGATGGCCATCCAGTAGGCGTAAACCTTCGCGGCGGCGTAGGGGCTTCGAGGACGGAACGGCGTGGTCTCTGACTGCGGGGGCGGGGCGGCGCCGAACATCTCGCTGCTGGATGCCTGGTAAAACCGCGCGGGGATCCCGCTCCGTCGAAGCGCTTCCAGCACTCGCGTGGTCCCCATGGCCACCACGTCACCGGTGTACTCGGGGATGTCGAAGCTCACGCGGACGTGACTCTGCGCGCCCAAATGGTAGATCTCGTCAGGGCGGATGTTGTAGAGGATGTTGGTGATCTGGCCCGAGTCGCACAAGTCACCGTAATGCAGGAGAAGCCGCGCATCCTTCCTGTGAGGATCCTGGTAGATGTGGTCCACGCGCTGCGTGTTGAAGGTGCTGGCGCGGCGGATGATCCCGTGCACCTCGTAGCCTTTTGCCAGGAGGAGCTCGGCGAGATACGCGCCATCCTGCCCCGTGACGCCGGTGATGAGAGCTTTTTTCATAATCGTTTCATCCCTCTGGACGCGCCTGTAGAACTAAACGCATTTGTACCACGGTCTGACCAGGAACCCTTCGCGCTGGTAGATCTCTTCCCCGCCGTACACGAGCACCCCGGAGGAGGCGGCTGGAGGTCCAAGGGCAGTAAAATATTCCAGGCCTTTGAAGAGCTCTGAAGTGATGGTGCGGCCAGACTTCACCTCCATCGGGAGAAGCTTCTTTCCATCATCGATGATGATATCCACCTCGCGCCCCGTCCTTTCATGCCAGAAATACACCGGAGGGTTTTCCCCGCGATGCATGAACGCCTTCAAGATTTCGGAAAGCACGTACGTCTCGAAGATGGGGCCTCGCATCGAATGATCAACCAAGTCATCGTGGCTCCGAATGCGCAGAAGGTAGCAGAGGAGGCCGCAGTCGTAGAAGTAGAGCTTGGGGCTCTTGATGAGCCTTTTCGAAAAGTTCGCGTGATGGGGCGGCAGCAGGTGCACCACGAAAGTTGCCTGGAGCGTCGAGATCCAGCTCCGCGCGGTTGTGTGGGATATGCCGCAGTCCGCGGCAAGTGAGGAAAGGTTGAGGAGGCTGCCACTCCTGCCCGCGCACAGTCGAACGAACCGCTGGAAAGATTCCAGATCGCCGATCCTCGCAAAGTCCCTGACATCTCTTTCTATGTACGTTGTGTAATACGATGCAAGCCAGTCATATGCCATGAGGCCTTTGTCATGGACCCTGGGATAGAGGCCCTGGTGGAGAAGCCATTCGAGAGAAAACGACGGTTTCGGCGAGGGCGTCGCCGAGGATCCCACATTCCAGGGATCTCCAGCCTGAATTCCCGTGAGCTCCTCCATGCTGAGCGGCAGAAGCACGCAGACTGCCGCGCGGCCTGCAAGTGTCTGGCTGATCGACCTGGTGAGCGGCAACTGCTGCGACCCGGTGAGAATGAATCTCCCGGGAGTTGAATCCTCATCCACTCTCAGTTGCATGACAGACAGAAGGTCGGGGACGTTCTGGACCTCATCAAAGATGACGCTCCTCGAGTACCTCTTGAGAAAGCCCACGGGATCGCGCCGGGCAAAATCCCTTGAGTCGGGATCCTCGAGGCTCACGTATTCGTACTCTCCAAAGGTCGTTTTCGCCAGGGTGGTTTTACCGGACTGACGAGGGCCAGTTATGAAGACGACAGGGAACTGCTCTGCCAACGATAACGCTTTGTCTGCCAAAACCCGGCGGAACATGTGATGAGGATAGCTGATGTCAGGCGACTTGTCAATTTGCAAATGACACTTTCAATTAGCCATGGCCTCCGAGGAGCGTTCTTGATTGCGGCCCGGATCTTGCGGATCGAGATCCAGCAGAATACTATGGCCGCAATTCAGAAACGGCTATTCAGAAAGGGGATCGAAAATGAAAAAAGCTCTCCTGGTCGGCATCAATGATTATCCCGGTACGCAGAACGATCTCATGGGGTGCGTCAACGACATCACGAACGTCTATGACGTCCTCGTGAAGTACTTCGGCTTTCAGCCCGTGGACATCACGCTCCTGGCAGACAAGAGAGCCAGCACCAAGGCCATCCTCGATGGTCTTGGCAAGCTCGTGGCAAGCGGGACGCCCGGTGACACCCTGGTGTTCCACTATTCAGGTCATGGCTCACAGGTGGCGGACGTGGAGGGGGACGAGCCGGCGGACAACAAGGATGAGATCATCTGCCCTTGGGACTTCGACTGGGACAGGAACTTCATCAAGGACGACGACTTTACGCGAATCTTCAAGGACTTGAGAAAGGGCGTCATGCTGGAGGTCATCCTGGATTCCTGCCATTCCGGCACGGGCACTCGGGAGATGATCCTGGACAGGAAGTCGCTTGCCGCCACGGGGAGCCTGGGCGCCGGCGCGAGCTTCGGCCCGCTCTCCGAGGCAAACCTCTGGTCATCCCCACATTGCATCAGGCCGCGCTACCTTGCTCCACCCGCGGACATAGCTCTCCGAGCGGACGAAATCTTCGGCCGGGAGCTTCCCCTGCGAAAGCTGGGCGCAAGCGGTGCCATGAACCACGTCCTCTGGGCGGCCTGCAGGGACAACCAGTATTCCGCTGACGCCGATGTCGGAGGAAAGCCGGGAGGCGCCTTCACCTACTTCTTCTGCAAGCATGTTCGCGACGCCGCGGGCAGGATCAGCCGGGCGGACCTCATCAAGAGGGTCAGGGGCTCCCTGGCCCACGAGGGATTTTCCCAGGTGCCGCAGCTGGAGTGCGCCCAGACGTACAGGAAGGGAGAAGTGTTCGGGGGAGAGTGAATTGCTTACATTTTCTTCATGAATCATCATCTCTATGATTTTGTCATGAAGGACATCACCGGCACGCCGGTTTCCCTTTCGGGCTTCCGCGGCAAGGTGCTTCTTGTCGTGAACGTCGCGAGCAAGTGCGGCTTCACTCCGCAGTACGCGGGCCTCCAGAGCCTCTACGGGCGCTACCGAAGCAGGGGGTTTGAGATCCTGGGCTTCCCGGCGAACGACTTCCTCTGGCAGGAACCGGGGAGCGACCAGGAGATCCAGCAGTTCTGCTCCATGAAGTATGGAGTGAGCTTCCCGATCTTTTCCAAGATCTCGGTGAAAGGGAGGAAGATCCATCCCCTCTACAAGTACCTGACGGATAGCGAGACAAATCCCAAAACCAGCGGGAAGATCACGTGGAACTTCAACAAGTTCCTCGTGGACCGGAACGGGAATATCGTGAGCCGCTTCGATTCGAAGGTCGAGCCCCTGGATGGTCGGCTGGTCTCCGCGGTGGAGGCGGCCATCGCTGCCCCGGTTGCGGAGCCTGAGACTATCGTGCGGGCTCGTTGACCGGGAAGATCACCCCGGCCAGGACGTAGAGGAAAGCCACAACAGCAAGGACCACGGAAAATCCCAGCGTGGTCGAAAGCACACGCGTGAGGACCGAGCCGGTCACTGACAGTGCGCCATTGACCCCCCATGCCCACGGAAGTATGGCTTTGCGGGACTCGGAGAGCGCGGCAAGGCCGGTGGGGAAGGGGACTCCCATGAAGAACCCCAGGGGCGCAATGAGAGCGGCGGCAACGAGGACCTTCATGGGCAGGGGCATCCCCAGGCTGGACTGGAGAAGAGACGGCACGAGGAACAGGAAGCAGAGGACGATGATCCCGATTCCCGCCGCTGCCAGAAGGACCTTGATCCTTCTCTCCAGGCGCAGCGTCTCGCTTGCCAGGCTGCCGATCCCTGAGGCGATCAAGAGGATCGTGATGACAATCGAGTTGGCGTACACGGGGTTTGCAAGGAAAAAGACAAACCGCTGAATGAGGAAGATCTCGGCCATCAGGTATGCCAATCCCAGGCATGCATAATACGCAATAACGCCAACCGTTCCCCGGCGGCCCCGGAAAAGCTCCCGCCATCGCATGACCAGGGGCAGAAGAATGATGAGGGCGCCGAAGATGATGGATTGCAGAAAGGTTCCCAGGAGGAGGAGGTATCCCCACTCCTCGGAGATATCTCCGAGGCGCGGCAGGAACTGGGGGATGGACCGGAGCTTCAGGTATCCCGAGTAATATGGCTTGTCATCCGTTGCCGGGCGGATGTCAAAGACATATTTGTCGAAGAGCTCGTTCTGCCTGTTTGCCAGAAGCCACTCGAGGGAGAGATGATAGAGGTCGACCGGCCGAAGATCGAGCTCAGGTCCTGCCTGTGCGGGTGCAGTGTCCGCATTCCCTCCGGCGTTATCCGCGCTCCCTCCTGTGCTGTCCGGCGAACTCGAATAGATGTCCGCGTACCCTTCCAGGAGCTTGTCGAAGCTTTTCTCGTTGTCAGGCATGCCGGGGTAATAGTTCACGTCGAATGACATGCGGCGGGAATAACCATTCAGACGCGCGATCTCGGAGGCGGAAAAGCCGTTCTTCTTCACCAGCACCGTTGCCGTGGAAAGGAGGAGGTTGAAAGAATAGATATCCTTGTCGATTGAAGGGAACCCTTCCTCGCGAAGCGCCTGCACCACCGTGGCAAGAAGACGCGGCACGTTGCGCGGGGGATTGAGCCTGTCCCACACCGTGATGGATAGAATGCCTGACGGGCTCAGCGATTTCAGGTATTCCCTGAGCGCCTCCACCGTGTAGGTGTAGTTTTCCTCCACGGAGTAGCCACCTGCCTGAGAAAGCCCCGTTGAGTCGATGAGGCCAAGCTCCACGAGGTCGAACGTCTGCTTCGTGGAGCCGGCAAACGCGCGAATCTCCTTGTTGACCACCTTCACGCGGGGATCATCGAAGATTCCGCCGTTATATTCCTTGAAGAAAGAGACGTCGCGCATCATGTGCACGAGGTCCGGATCAGGCTCCACGATCCAGACCTCACGTGCTCCCTTGTACAGCGCCGTGAACACGCCGGCGCCGCCGCCCAGACGCAAGAGCAGGACCCGGGGATGGTTCAGGAGGAGATACGGCGCCGCCATGGGAAGAAACTCCATGTAGCGCTCCTCCTGTGCCTGGAGCCGCCTCATGACGCCCACCGGGCCGTCGCCATCGATATAAAGCCCCAGGAATGCATTTCGAGGCATGTGGGGAAGGACGACGCTGGCAGTATCGCTCAGCCCGGGCGCAAAATGGAAATAGGAGCTGGAAAACACCCGCATTTCCCCCAGGGGGCTGAAGGAGGAGTACACCTGCTTCGAGTCCGGAAACCGCTGGGCGTAGCTGATGGGCTTGAAATCCGAGACGTTGAGCTGCCCGAAGCTCAAGAGCAGGGCATAGCTCATGGCGGCAATCACAACGGTGAACACCGCCTCAGCCGCCCGGACGCGAGGCCTGTTCTGATCAGCGTTCCAGCGTACGCTGGAGAGAAGCGCCGGGACGAGGGCAAGTCCGACAAGCGGGTAGATGAGGAAATCCGGCGGGAAGAGGAACATGAGGCCCAGGATGGCAAGGCCGCCCAGACCCGACCCGAGCATGTTCCAGAAATACAGCTGGTGCATCCTGGAGGAAAATGCCGTGAAACAGACTCCGACGAACAGTCCGCCGACGAAGAAGGGGATCCCGTAGACAACGTAGTAGGCGCCGATCCACCAGAGCTGCGACGGGTCGGACACGATCAGGACTGGATTGAACGGGATGTGCTGGGCAACCGTGTGTGCAACAGCCATGGCCGGGCCCAGGGAGAACGCCGGAACGGCAAGCCAGCCGTCGGGGTTTCGCCGGACGCGCTCGCTGAGGAAGGTAAGAAGAGTCCCCGCCACGCCGAAGCCCAGGAGCGCGATGCTGATGACCATGGAGCCGAAGTTCGACCAGCTTCCGACGGCAAAGACGCGCATCACCTCGATCTCGAAGCCCAGCACGCAGACGGAGACGAGAAAGAGCGCCGCCATGCGCACATCGGAGAGCTTCATGGGTCTCATGACGGGTCAGTCTTTTTGATCGTCGGCTCTGTGAACTCCGCCGCCTCGGGCCGTGAAGGGCACGAAGATCTGCTTTTTCTTGCCGTGGTAGATGTCCTCGCGCTCAAGGCTCACTGTCCCGTCAGCGGCGACTTTCTTGATGATTCGCAGGATGGTCTGGCCCGAGGGAGGGCCAATGGGGATGACCATGATTCCCCCGGGGGCCAGCTGCCTGATAAGGGAAGGGGGGACGTGGTCGATCCCGCAGGTCACGATGATCCGGTCGAAGGGCGCGTATTGCTCCCAGCCGTAGTAGCCGTCATCCACTTTCCTCTTGATGTTGCGATACTCAGGGAAGCGGGGCTCCAGGCGCTTGTAGATGGCATCCGTTTCCCGCGCAAGCTTCTCCACGATCTCGATGGTGAACACGTGGTTGGAGATCTCAGACAGAAGCGCAGACTGGTAGCCTGACCCTGTCCCGATCTCCAGGACCTTCTGCTCGGGCTGGGGATCCAGGTAATCAGTCATCCGGGACACCAGGTGGGGCCCCGAAATGGTCTGCCCGTACCCGATGGGAAGAACAGCGTTTTCGTACGCCCGCCGGGCGTCGCGAGCAAAGTATTCCCGCGGGGTGAGCAGGAACGCTTCCCGCACCCGGTCATGGGTGAAGTTCCCGAACCTCTGGATGATCTGCGCCCTGTCCCAGCGCTCCTTCAGGTATTTCGCCTTCTGGTCGGTATGCTGGACCATCCAGTCGACAAACGCTTCCCGGTCAGAATACGGCCGCAGGTCGGTGCGCGTGGTGATGTCGTAAGGAGGCTCGTCAACCGACAGGAGGATGGGACCGGAAGCCGCCGAACCGGGTGTGCGGGTCGCGACCGGAGCCCGCGCCGACGCTGGCGCGGGTCGTGAAGCCGGCGGCAGCGGAGTGGCCGCGGGTGCGGCAGCTGGAGCTGCAAGAGCAGCGCCGGGAGCCGCATCCACCACCGCGGGAGCAGCGGGCTGCGTGACCGAAGAATCGGCAGCCGCGGTGCCGGAAGGAGGCTCGGCGGGCGTCTCCGTTGAGGGGGAGGCAGTCTCGGGCGCCGGGGCGGCCGGCTCGGGTACCGAGGCAGCGGCCTGTGCCTGGTCGGCAGGAGGCTCGCGGCGCAGCTCTGTTGTCAGCAGGAAGGCGGCAAGGAGAAGGAGCAGTCCGCCGGCGGAGAGAAGGAGCGCCAGCAGGGTCCCGGTGCGGCGCTTCTTCCCCGAAGGCTTTGCAGCGGACGGCGCCCCGTGGGCGGAGGACACGGGCGAGTAGCCGCACACCGGGCAGGGTTTTCCCGGCTCCATGTCGAATCCGCACTTCGGACACGATGTCAGCCGGCGCCCGGAGACGTCCTGACTTTTTTCCGGCAAAGTACTCACGTGGGTAAGCGCCCTCCCTGAATTATCGACCCTTTGACCATTCCAATTGAGGTTCCCATCGGGGATTCCACGAATTCCTCCAGGGAGAAAGTTCCATACGAAGAAGGTACCATTGCCTGCCTTGAAAGAATACAGCGCATGGGCTATGAAGGACGGACATGAATCAAGGCACTGAACGGCTCACTCTGGGTGATCGAAGCATCATCCTGGTCGGGACAGCCCATGTCTCCCGTGAAAGCGTGGACGAGGTGCGCCGCGCCATTGAAGAGGAGTCGCCGGACAGGGTCTGCGTGGAGCTGGATGACGGCCGCTACACGTCGCTCTCCCAGGGCAACTCCTGGCAGAACCTGAACATCGGGAAAGTGCTCCGCGAGGGCAAAGGGTTCCTTCTCCTGGCGAATCTGGTGCTGGCTTCGTTCCAGAGGCGCCTCGGAAGCGAGCTCGGCGTCCGCCCCGGGGAAGAGATGCTTGCCGCCATCCAGGCCGCCCAGGAAAAGGGGATTCCGTACTCCTTGTGCGACCGCAATATCCAGATCACCCTGCGCCGGGCCTGGGCCCACACCGGCGCCTGGGGAAAGATGAAGATGCTGGCCGCCATGCTGAGCTCGGTTTTCACCACGGAGAAGCTCAGCCCCGAGGATATCGAAAAGCTCAAGCAGAAGGATGTGCTCCAGGAGATGATGGAGGAGCTTGCCGCCTACCTTCCGGCGGCAAAGCAGGTCCTCATTGACGAGCGGGACACGTACCTTGCCACCAGGATTTTCCAGGCGGAGGGGAAGAAAGTAATTGCTGTTGTCGGCGCCGGCCACCTTGCGGGAATAGCCCGGCATATCCAGGCCCTCTGGGAAAAAAAGGAATCGGACGACCTTACTCCGCTTGAGCAGCTTCCCCGCAGGAGGTGGGCGGGAAGGGTGCTCCCGTGGGCGGTACCGGCTATCATCATTGCCCTCTTCTCGCTGGGCTTCATCCGCGCAGGCTGGCAGATGAGCCTGAACATGTTCTGGCGATGGCTCCTGATCCACGGCGGGCTGGCAGCCGTCGGGTCGCTCCTGGCCTGGGCGCACCCGTTGACCATCCTGATTGCCTTTGTCGGGGCACCCATCGGGACGCTCAATCCCTTTGGCAAGATTGGCCTTTTCACGGGGGTCGCGGAGGCGTTCCTCAGGAAGCCGCGTGTCCGCGACCTGGAAGGCCTTGCCGAGGACGTGGCGACATTCAAAGGCTTCTACACGAACCGCGTGACGCACATCCTGATCGTGTTCTTCATGTCGACGCTGGGAGCGGCAATCGGGAACATCATCGCCATCCCCTGGCTGGCGGGGCTGCTGCGCGGGACGCGGTAGAGGCCGGCCCGGCTATCGACGGCGGTCGCGCAGCGGTCTCTCCGGGCGGAACCTCGGGGAGTAGCTGGTTGGGTCCTCGTTCCTGTTTCTACGGGCGTATAACCGCGCAACGTTCCTGACCGTCGCCATCCGCAGCTCCACGTCCCCGCGCTCTCGCTGCAGCTGGTCGAAAGAACCGGTCGGTCGTGATGCCGCCGGGCAGCGTGCCCTTGCCAATCCCCTGGTCGTGCAGAGTCTTCAGCCGAAGGAGCCGGAAGTAGACTCTTTCCAGGAGGAACTGGGTTTTTCGAAGCCGCAGCATGGTGGCTCCCACTGCTCGCTTATCCCGCTCCACTTCCCGAGCCACACCCATGCCGCCGCGCCTGTCCTCCGTGCGCCACTTGTCGATGATGGAGCGCTGGCGCATCAGCGCCGCGTAGTCCCTGTCATAGGAAGCCCGCAGCTGACCATACCTGGCGGCGCTTGCCTGGATGAGACGGGCGGCGTTAGCCCGTACGAAAGCCCTGCGCTGCTCCACCCAGCTCGCGCGAAACGTCTCCGTGTCTGACGCGGCAACAGGAATGGTGTGGAACGGTCCGTCAGCCTGGTTCTCAACGACGGTTCCTGGGATCGCATGGTACTCGGTTCCGTTCTCGGTCCTGCAGGACACGTCCCCGATGCTGCACGTCACAAGGACATCCCCCGCCTCAGATGTGGTGACCGCGAACTCGGTTCCCCTCACGCCGAGGACCGTGTTCTCCGTCTGCACGTCCAGGTCCTGGTCTCCGGTCAGCGTGGAGACTTTCATGCTGAGAGACCCGCTGATGAGGTTGACGGAGCTGCTCTGTCGGCCCTGGAGGGTTGAAAGCTCGAAGGTGAACTGCGTATCGGGAGATACCGTGATGGTGGACGCGGCGGCCCGGTTGGTTGTCACTTTCACCTGGGCGTTTCCGTCATCACCGGTTTTCATGAAATCAAAGTTGTCGATCGGCAGGCCGATGACCACCTCATCCGAGGAGAGAGGGGCGCCGTCCCGCACGACGGAGACGTCTCCTTCCGTGTACACTGTCTCACCGATCTGATCCTGAGACCCGGACCCGTCTGCTGACGCCAGCAGCAAGGGAAGAAAAAAGGCCAGCGCCGCTTTCTTCATCGCCTTGTTCATCCTAGCCTTGTTCATTCCGCCTCCCTCATTCGGCAGGGAACCTGTGTCTTCTCCTGTGAAGGTTCATAAGAATTCCGATGGAGGCAAGGCCTGCCCAGAGGGAAGACCCTCCATAGGAGAGGAAGAGGAGGGGTATGCCGGTGACGGGCATGATGCCCATGGCCATCCCCGCATTGATCAGCATGTGCAGAAAAAGCATGGAAAGGATGCCCGCGCCGGTCAGGTGGGCGAAGGAATCCGTTCTCAGGCTCCACACGATGCCCAGGCCACGGAGCAGCACGATGAGGTAGAGACCCAGCACGAGAAGGCCGCCGAGGAACCCCCACTCCTCGGTGATGATGGAAAAAATGAAATCCGTGCTCTGCGACGGAAGGAACTGGTAGTGACTCTGGGTCCCGTGGAGGAATCCCTTTCCATGGAACCCGCCGGAGCCGATTGCCGTCAGGCTTTGAAGGATGTTCCACCCCGAGCCCTGCGGGTCGAGGTGAGGATTGAGAAAAATGACGAACCTCATGATCTGGTAGTCCTTCAGGGCAAGGCGCACGGCGATGGAGCAGACTGCCGCCACCATGATCAGGCCTGCAAAGTAGAAGATCCAGTAGAAGTAAATCCGACGCGACGCGCGGAATCCCATGAGAGACAGCCCGGCAACCACGGCGCCCGGGGGGAGCAGATACAAGAGTGACGAAGGCTCCCGCATCATCCCGAGGAGGGCGAGGCCGTGCCCCGTTCTCTGGAGAATGCTGGGAAGAGCCGCCAGGATGATGGTGAGCGCGCCCACAAGGAAGATGAAGAAGACGTGCCTGAGCTGCGCTCCGGCCATGAAAGCCATGAAGAGGAAGATGAGGACCAGGACCAGAGTGGTACCCAGGTCCGGCTGCAGCAGGATCAGCCCGAGAGGGACCATCGTTATGAACACGCCCAGGAGAAGGCGCGGAAGCTCGCGGACACCGTTGCCGATGTTGGAGAAATATGTCGCCAGGAAAAGGATGCAGGAGAGCTTGGCGAACTCCGACGGCTGGATCCCCAGCTCGCCGACGCCCAGCCACGAGCGGTGTCCGTTGACATCCCTGCCCACGGCAAGGGTAACCAGAAGAAGGATCAGCGAGATTGCGTAGAGGTACACGGAAAGCAGCCGCAGGGTCCCGTAGTTCAGGAAAGCAAAGAGAAGCAGGATGCTGATCCCCGTTCCAGCCCAGATAAGCTGCTTGAGATACTCCCGGGAGACGGAAAGTCCGCTGGAGTTGACGCCGCTGGAGTAGATGAAAAGCACCCCGACCAGGATCAGGAGGAACGTCGCGCCGAAGAGAACGAAGTCGAAGGAAAGACTGACGGAGCGCCTCATGGAGTGCTTTCTATCACTTTCGCTGGCGCTCTGCCAGCGGGGGAGGGCCGCATTGTTGCGCGAAAGCCGGTTTTCAGACGATACTGAGCACGGAGGAGGACCCGAGATGAGGAACGCAAGCAAGATCTCCGCGGATTTCTGGGACTATACGACGCTGGACACACAGCTGCTTGCCGATGCGGCAAAGCTGACAGAGAAGGATCTGGAGCAGATGGGGCGCCCTGGCTTCTCGGTCAAGTTCTATGACACGGTGGAGGCTTTCTTCAACGCCGAGGCCCTGGAATACGTGTGGGCGTGGCGACAAGCCACTTCCAGCAAGCCTGCCGGCCTCTGCGGGCCCATCGGACCCACGGAGCAGCTTCCGCTGGTTGCGCAGATTGTCAACGACCTGCAGATCGATGTGAGGGAAGGCCATTTCTGGGCCATGGACGAATGGTATGCGGACGGCCGCGAGGTCCCCGTCACCCATCCCCTGAGCTTCGCGAAAGCCGACCTCGACCTGTGCTTCAAGCGCATCGACAAGAAGCTTCGCATGCCGGACGCGAACCTCCATTTCATCACCGCGAAAGGGATCGGGGAATACTCGAAGTCCTACGACACCGCCCGGTGCCTGATCATGCAGGGCGGCCAGGGTGAGGTGAAGCACTGGGCCTTCAACGACCCCCCGCGGCGCGACGCGGCCAACCGTGATGCGCCGCCGAGCCCCGCCGAGTACCGCAAGCTGGCAACGAGGATCGTGAACCTCCATCCCATGACGATCATCCAGAACGCGCGTACATCGGGGGGAGGAGCTGTTTCGGCCGTTCCCTCCCAGGCGCTCTCCGTGGGACCGGTGGAGACCTGGAAGTCGGAAAAGATCTCCATCTGGCATCCTGGCTGGCATGACAATCCCTTCGGGATGCGCCTGACAACCCTGATGATCTCGAAAAAGCTTCCCGACTCCTCCGTGCCTATGAGCCTGCTTGCGGATCACCCGAATGTGCAGTTCAATTTCTACCGCGGCGGAATTGGCACCTGCGAGGCGGAGATGCATTGATGGCAAGGGGCGCCTTTCTCCCGATTGTCCTGGCCCTTGGGTCGGCATGGAGCCTCAGCGCAGCAACGATCGGAGACACACAAGCGCCGGCAGCGTTGAAAACAGAACGGGACGTGCAGAACCTCTGTGAAATCGCGCTGGGCTACGTCGTGAGCGGAGATCTTGAGCAGTGCATTGCCGTCCTGCGCCCGTATGCCACGAGCATCTCGACAGAAGACGTGGACTCCCTGGAAAACCAGCTGAAGGGCCAGGCGACGACCATCAAGGACAGCTACGGAGACCCCATCGGATACCTCTTGATCTCCATGGAGAACATCAAGGATACGATCCTCAAGGGAGTCTACGTGGTGAAGTACGAGCGGCACCTCATCCGCTGGTCATTCATCTTCTACAAGCCGTACAGCTCCTGGATCCTGGACTACTTCAATTACGACGATGCAATCGAGGCGCTCTTCGGGCCAAAGGTCGCGACGCCCGCCCGGTAGCAGGCCGCCGGGGCCGCAGCTGGCGCCTGGCCGCCGCGCCGGCGCCGCCGGCCCCTGGCGCTCTCAGCGCGCGGGGCTGAGAGTCAGCCTGTCTGGGCCGGACCCATCCAGGGACTTTGCGTCCCACAGGGTGGGGTGGTATTTGACGTTCCTCCAGGAATCGATCATGTCGTCGTAATGCCTGTTGCCTGCATGACCGCTCTGCCCCGTTGTGTGGATGGTGACCGACCGGGACAAATCTGCCAGGTCGAGGACCTGCCGCATGGAGGAAACAGCGTACACGCCGTACGGCTGGTCCGCCTTCCAATCCGCGCAGAACACCTGCTGGAATCCGCCTGCAACGGGAAACGGCCCCCGGTTGAAGATCCGCTCGATGATGCGGATGCCCGACTTTCCAAATGTGAGGTTGCGAAACACCGCGGTATGGACCTTCCCCCATTTCCATCGCCTGATGTCCGTTCCCTGAGCCTTTGTGCCGGTTTTCACCGCCTTCTGGAGAGCAAGTGCAAGGATGTCGTCACGGGACTCCTGAACATCGAGGGTTGTCGGTTTGTCCCAGAACGGATGGTGAGGGTCTTTCAGCATGATCGAGATGACGTTCATCTGGCGGGAATTGTTCTCCAGGGCTGTATCCGGATTCCACAGTGAATTGGAAAACTTGTCCTTGAAGACCTCCTCCATGAGGGACTGCCAGAAGCAGGCAAAGACGGCCGCTCCCGCGCTTTGCGGGACCATCCAGTCGTCCCAGTTGGCCAGAATGTCCCGCGCCGTTTGGGCTTCACTCTTGAGAGGCAGTGCTTTCAGATACGGAATGAGCTCGCGGGCAAAAGTATTGAGAACATCCCCCTGCATAGCCTGGACGTCGGCAACCGCGATCTTTGCGGAGGAGTTTTCGATCATGTCGACGATGCGCCGGGCCCGGTATCCGAAATCGAAATCGCTTCCAATGAAATACTTGTACCGTTCCGTGGTGACCGGATTGTTCGCCGTGACCACATACCCCTTGGGCGGGTTGTAGGAGTAGGGAAGGTCATCGAAGGGGATGAACCCCGTCCACTCGTAGTCGTCTGTCCACCCGGGAGACGGCACAGAACCGTCCCCTTTCTTCCTGATGGGAACGAGCCCCGGCATCTGGTACCCGATGTTTCCGTCCACGTCCGCGTACACGAAGTTCTGGGAAGGAATATCCCAGTACCGGAGGGCAGTCCGAAACTCCTGGAAATTGCGCGCCGCGTCCAGAAGGACCACGGAACGGAGCGTCCTGTTGGGCATGAAGGCCGTCCACTTGAGTGAGAGCGCCTTCAGCTCCAGGTTCATCGGGAACTCGCCGTGTGGATTGATTGCAAAGCCCTTGTAGCCCGCAAAGGCCTCCTGGTCGGTGATGATGGGACCATGCCGTGTTTCCCGAGCAAGGATGACCACAGGATCGTCCTGGCCGAATACCTTGATTTCTTCCCGATGGACCTTCATCTCCATCCAATGGCCGTTCACCTCGTACTGGTTAGGGTTCTCCGGGTTGATGCGCTCGATGTAGAGATCCTCCACGTCGGGATTGACGTTGGTGACTCCCCAGGCAATGCGCTCGTTATGTCCGACGATGACTCCCGGGTCTCCCGGGAACGAGAAGCCGCGAACGTGGTAGGGCCCGCCGGCGGGCTTTCCCATCTGGGCCCCGGTGGCAGTGCAGGAAAGGTCCACCTCGTACCAGATGGATGGCATCTGGATGCCAAGGTGGGGATCGTTTGCAAGGATTGGCTTTCCTGTGGCCGTGCGCGACCCGGCAATCACCCAGTCGTTCGAACCAATGCCGGCTCCCGTCCCGAATGCCAGGCTGGTTGCCGGGTCAAAGCCGCCTGTGAGCCGGGTAGAGACGCCGCGGATCGCGGCCAGCTGCTCATCTGTGGGCTGGGGGTAGACGGAGGGGGAGAGTCGCGCCGCGGTTCTCCTGAGGAGGGAGGACGGCAGCTCAGAGTCGGAAACGATGACGGGCATTTCAGCGTAGCGATACGTGCTGAGGAAGTCCTGCGTCCTGGCCAGGCCGAGGGACTGAATCAGGTCGATGGTGTAGAGCTCTTTCCTCATGTTTGCCCCGAGATCCATGGCCATCAGCTTGAGCCAGGTCAGCGAGTTGACAGGCTCCCAGGGCTCGATTTTCACGGGTACGCCCTGCAGCTTGAGAAGGGCAAACTCCAACCCGAGCTGCCGGGGTTTCCTGTCAGCCACGTACGCGTTCACGCCGTCCGCGTATGCCTGGAGGATGTTCTTCTCTTCCAGGTCTGCTGCTTCGTAGTCCTGCTCCGCGGCCCTTCGGAAACCGGCCGTTCGAAGGAAGATGTCCGTGCCCACGGTCTTTTTGCCGAAGAGCTCGGACAGCCTGCCCGAGCCGATCCTCCGCCAGAACTCCATCTGCCAGAAGCGATCCTGCGCGGCAACGTACCCCTGGGCGAAATACATGTCGTGCATGGATGTTGCCCTGATGTGCGGCACGCCGAAGCGGTCCCTGAGGACCTCAACCGGAGCTTCCACGCCTTTTGCCGTGATTGTCCCGCGAGTCTGGGGAAAGGAGCTTCGGAAGAACCAGACAACCACACACGCCGCAATGAGACCGACAAGGATTACGACGGCGCCGGCAATAATGAAACCCCTGGCAGTTTTATTCATGACTTCTGTGGTATTCCGGCCCTGCGCGCGGGTCAAGGGCGTTTCCGCTGGCGTTTCCTCAGGCATTTGACACCCTTCCGGCGGCTCGGGTACTGTGCTGGCAGGAGGAACAGGTGCCTGCGCTCCCCACCCTGGCTCTCTTTCTGCTGGCGGCCCTCGGGCTGCTCCTGGTTCCCGGCCCGGCCGTGATCTACATCGTTACCAGGAGCGCCGCGCACGGACGGCGCGCGGGCTTTGCTTCGGTCCTGGGGGTCGAGATTGCGGGCCTCATCCACGCCATGGCAGCAGCCCTCGGGCTGTCCGCCCTTCTTCTCACCTCTGCCCTCGCATTCCAGTTCGTGAAGTACGCCGGTGCGGCGTACCTGGTCTACCTCGGGGTGAGGACCCTTTTCTCCCGGGATGAAGGGAACGCTCAGCCGGTTCCCGCCCAGGCCAACCTGACGCAGCTTTTTGCCAGGGGCCTGGTCGTCAACCTGCTGAATCCCAAGACCGCGCTTTTTTTCTACGCCTTCCTGCCCCAGTTCGTGGACCCGCTGAAAGGCGCGGTCCAGGGGCAGATCTTCCTCCTTGGGCTTCTGTTCGTAAGCCTGGCGACATGCACCGACGGCATGTATTCCCTGCTTGCCTCTTCGGTGGGCAGGCTGCTGTTCAGGACGTCAAGGATCCGAAGCGTCCGCCGGTACGTCAGCGCGGGGATCTACATGGCCCTTGGTGTGGCAGCGGCCGTAACGGGAGCTGAAAAGCGCTGAAACCACGGACCCTGCGGGAGGGACCCCTGGCGCGTTCTCAGCGCCCCCTCTCTATTGCTCCACGCTCGCGTAGCAGTTCAAGGATCATTCGGATGGCGATCCGTGGACGCCCTTTCGCACACCAATCCGAGCAACAGACGAAGATCCCCCCATGCGCCACCTGGCGCGAATCGACTCGCGTTATCACGTAGTGCGCTGCCTTGGCCGGCGTTGCGCACCGATACCCGAGGGTTGGAAGATCGAGGTCGGTTAACAGCGCCTCGCCTCTGCCAAGCAGAATCGGCGCTACGGCCAAGTGCATCTCATGCACCAGGCCTTGAGATACTGCCGAATCGTGCGCGCCGCCGCCGAGTCGCACGTCCTTCTCGCCAGCCGCGCTACGGGAAGCTCCAAGGCGGCCTCGATGCCATCGGTAACAAAGTGAAATACCGTTCCGCCTTCCATTGCAGCGAGGGCGCGGATGATGCTGAGGACAAAGACGGGCGCGTGGTCTGGGGGATCGCGCCCCACCAGCCGCGCCAACTCTGATCGGGCCATGGACCGCGCCCGGGCCAAATGTTGCGGCCCAAGATCCAGGCGCCGATCCGGCGAAACCCGCGCGCGGTGAAGTCGTCATCAGCGCGGCCTTCGCCATCGTGCTGCGAGGCGTGTGGACCGTCCACTCGATGCAGGGCCTCCCACCGACGCCGAGCGGACGACCTGCACCGTAGCCATCGATGGAGACGGAAAACATGACGCGAAAGACAGCCATGAGCGGACCTCCTGTTTGGCGGACGCCAAGGACTACCCCGAGTCGCTGCGGTGAGCCACTTGAAGTCTATTCTGATCCGGTCTCGCAGACTCACTAAGGTACACAACGTAGTCGTTCTTGGGCCAATCTGGTCACAGGATCTCCCTCAGTCGAAATGGACGCGCTGGGACAGCCACCCGGCTGCATAGTCGGCAACCTCTTCCCACCCCGGTTGAGCGATGGTCCAATGGCAGCGTCCGGGGAACTCCTTGTAGTCGGTCGGAACGCCGGCATCGACGAACCGCTTGTGATTGACCCTGTTCACGGAGGCGGGAACGATGGTGTCTGTGCCACCCGCAATAATGAGGAGCGGCGGGCGCGATCTATTGCCGAAGTCGATTTCAATCGGGCTGTGGCGGCTGAACGGAGCGAACAGCGTCTGGAAAAAGATGCGCCCGGATTCGGGCACGATATGCCTCTCGAACTCCTGCTTCTGGTAAGCCGGCGGAAGGCCGTTAGTGAAGGAATACTTGAACATCGGGTAGCTCATGTGCACCTCTTTCCACCAGGCTCCCCACGTGAAAAGAAACGGTGCCGTTGACTTGACGGATGACGGCCGCAGCGGGGAGACCCCGCGGGGCGCGGCGGGAGCGATGACCACCCCGGCTGCTCCCAGACCCATATTGAGCAGGATCTGGACGAACAGGCCGCCGAAGGAATGGCCTATGAGGACGGGCGGAGTCTTCTCTATGCGGATACGGGCGGCATACCGCTCGATGATGTCGGAAACCCCGAGCCGCGCCAGCCCCGCGGGCGGATCCGCCCGAAGCATCTGAACCGACAGCTCGTGAAAGGGCCAGGGAGGCGCGATGCAGCTGTACCCTTTCGCGCTGAAGAAAAGGACCCATTTATCCCAGCAGAGCGGGGTCAGCCAGGCCCCGTGAACGAACATGACCCTCGCCGCCATTTTTCATCCCTTTCCGACAGCCAATATACTACGGAACCGAAAACAGGGACATGCTGGCTGGCCTCAAATGATCTCGATCTCTATCCGCCACCGGTTCCTGTCTTTGCCCTTCACTGTTCCAATTGCCCCGCGGCGGTCCGTCACATCGAAGAAATCGCTCATGCAGTTGCACGGCTGAATGGCGACCAGTTGCGTGCTGTTCCCGGTAACGGGCCATCCCCCCTTGTTGATCCAGAGACCGCAATTGGGGATGACCGATGGATCGAAGCGGAAAGACACTTCCTGCCCTTCATCCTCATAGATCAGAGACATTTTGCCCTGCTCGAAACCAGTGAGATACAGCTTTTCCGCGTCTCCCGTCATCGTGTCTATTCTTGAGAAATCGATTTCTTTGTCCGAGTTATCTGCTTTTGCGAGAGGCCAGGAGTACAGCCGTCCCTGTGTATCAAAGGCATTGTTTTTTGACCAGTCAACGGAGAATGAAGGATTGCCGGGAACTGCAATTTTCATTTTCCCGCGAGACCCGCAAATGGGGCTGAAGGGACCAGATGTATTTGAAGTCGAACGGACAGAGATTTTCGAGAATGTAATCCAGGCAGATCACGTTCTCCCGCAGCTCAACCTTCCGCGTGAATTGGTAGGGAAATCGTACGCCGTAGGTCTTCTGGACCAGTCCCGTGGACAGCACGGTGGTCTCCAATGGCTGCGTCCAGATCTCTCCCTTGTCGGGAAGAGGGACGCCCTTCCAGGGACCGTCGGTATGAAAGCCGACTCCAATCGAAGGGAAAAGATCCCCAATGCCGCAGTCCGTTGTCACGTATTCAGCGTCGTACGGATACTTGACCAGGCCCGTGAAGGGATTGATGAAGACGCAGTCGAATCCGTTTTTCTTGTTGACAACCGATATGATTTTGCCGCCAAGCTCCGGCAGGACGATGACCTTGATGAGATTCGTTTCAAGCTCTACAGCGGCAAACCCGTCGTAACGAGTTTCATTGATTGCTCGCATCGCTCTATTTTCTCAACCTTCGCGCGCTGCGGGTTGTGATATCGACAAGCACCGCCAGGAGCAGGATGAACCCTTTTACCATCAGCTGCGTCGCGGGAGTGAGGTCCATGAGGCTCATGCCGTTATCGATGCTGGCCATGACCAGGCCTCCCACAAGGGCGCCGGGGATTGTCCCGATCCCTCCCGAGACGCTGGTGCCGCCGATGAATCCCGCGGCAATTGCGTCCAGCTCCATGCCGCCTCCGGTGAGCGGGCTTGCCCCGCCGAGCCGCGCGGTAAGGACGAACGCGGCTATGGCCACAAGCGCGGCCATGAGGACAAAGAGCATGAAAATGCGCTTTCGAGTGTCGATGCCTGAAAGTCGCGCAGCCTCGGCATTCCCGCCGATTGCGTAGATCTGCCTGCCGAACACCGTGTTGTTCGAGATGTAGGTGAACAGCAGGCCGAGGGCCAGGACGATGAGAATCGCGTAGGGGATGCCCATGTACGAAATAAGAATTCCGAAAAAGATGGCGATCCCCCCGCAGACGGCGGCTATCATGACCAGGTGACGGCCCAGCGGCGTTACCTCATAGCCGCTTCTTTTCTTGATGCTGCGGCTTCGAAACTGGGAGAAGATAAAGATGAGCATGAGCGCGGCCATCACAAAGACCGTGGAGTCGTTCTTGAAGAGACCCACGGTCGGCAGGTATCCCTGACCGATGGCCAGGAACCCTGTCTTGAGGGGCGTCTGCGTCTGGCCCAGGGTTACGGCCAGCATGGCTCCGCGAAGAATGAGCTGACTTGCAAGGGTGACGATAAAGGCGGGTATCCGCCTGTAGGCAATCCAGTATCCGTGCCAGCAGCCAATGGCAATCGCGACCGCCATTCCGATGAGAAGCGAAGGC
This sequence comes from uncultured Spirochaetota bacterium, assembly GCA_963753085.1. Taxonomy (GTDB): domain Bacteria; phylum Spirochaetota; class Spirochaetia; order SZUA-6; family Fen-1364; genus Fen-1364. The sequence goes on from CAVWBF010000015.1 coordinate 34,629, forward strand.
ACGGTGGCCATATGGCCTCGAAGCTGCAGGGCTCCGACGAGGCCACCGATAAAGCTCAGGAAGTAACCGAGAGACAGATCGATCTGGCCGGCGACCAGGATCAACACTATCCCCGTGGCGAGAATGGCCACCGTCGCTGTCTGCAGGAAAAGGTTCGAGAGATTCCTCGTTGAAATGAAGACACCTTGTGTGAGCACGGTGAACACCAGCCAGATCCCGATCAAGGCCATGAACATCGTGTACTGGCGGATATTCTTCCGGAATGATTCCAGGATCCCGCTTCCCTGGCTTTCCCGCGCGGGCGGGCCAAGGACCTGCTGCTCGATATTACTCACCTGATTCTCCAATTGAGTATGAAAGTATTTTCTCCTGCGTCGCATCCTTCCAGTCCAGCTCCGCCCGGATTTCCCCCCCGCCCATCACGAGTATCCGGTCGCATATCCCGAGCACTTCCTGGTGCTCGGAAGAGATCAGAATGATGCAGACGCCCTGACGGACCAGATCGTTGATGAGCTCGTAGATCTCGACCTTCGCGCCGACGTCGACGCCGCGTGTCGGTTCATCCAGGATCAGCACCTTCGGCCGGGTCATCATCCACTTGGCAAAGCAGACCTTTTGCTGGTTGCCGCCGGAAAGGTTTCCGACTTCCTGATCGATCGAGTAGCACTTGATGCGGAGGGCATCGACATAGCCATGGGCTTCTTTTGCCGCCAGCGCATGATCGATAATGCCCATCCGGGAAACCAGCCTGATGGCCGCCGCGGTGATGTTTTCCCTGACTCCCAGGAGAAGGACGAGGCCCTGCTCCTTGCGATTCTCGGAGAGACAGCTGATTCCCGCTTTGATGGCCTCGCGCGGGCTTCGAACGCCCAGCTCCTTCCCTTCCAGAATGAGCTTTCCACCGCCCTTGATGCCCCAGGCACCGATCAGGTTCATCGCCAGCTCAGTACGTCCTGAGCCGATCAGGCCGGCGAAACCAAGGATTTCCCCCTTGCGGACGCTGAAGCTGACATTTTTCACGACGGGTCGCTCAGGCACGTCGGGCGCAAACACTGTCCAGTTCTGAACCTCCATGACGGTGTCACCCGCCTGATGCGCCTGCCGCGGGTACATCTGCGTGAGCTCGCGGCCCACCATCATGCGGATCATTTCGCTTCTGCCGATCTCCCCGACGGGCTTTGTTCCAATAACTTTTCCGTCGCGGAGCACCGTCACCGTGTCGGCAATCTGGAATACCTCGTCCAGACGATGCGAAATGTAGATGCAGCTCAACCCTTGCAGGCGGAGACCGCGTAACATCTCGAAGAGCCGGCTGACTTCCGCCTCGGAAAGGGACGAGGTCGGTTCGTCGAGAATCAGGATCCGGGCCCGCTTGTGCAGGGCTTTTGCGATCTCGACGAGCTGCTGGTGCCCGACGCCCAGCTCTTTCATTTTTCTGTCGGGATTGATGGATTCCATGGAAACGTTTTTCAGGGAGGCTTTGACGATTGCGTTCTGCGCGTTCCAGTCGATAATTCCGTGGTGGGCGACCTCCTGGCCAACGAAGAAGTTCTCGCAGATGCTGAGCTCCTTCACCGTTGCCAGCTCCTGGTAGATGATGGCGACTCCCGCCTTCTCGCTGTCTCTAATCGACTGGAAAGCCTGTGCCCCCCCGTCGATGAGAATGCGCCCTTCGAAACTGCCGTGGGGGTACACGCCGGCGAGAATCTTCACCATCGTGGATTTCCCCGCTCCGTTTTCGCCAACCAGTGCATGGATTGCACCGGGACGCAGAGAGAATTTCACCTTCTCGAGCGCCCGCACGCCGGGGAACTCTTTTGTGATTTCCTGCATTTCGAGGATGTATTCGCTCGACGTATGCTCCCCCCGTCTTGAACAAAAGGGGAGGTATCGGAGCGCCCCGATGGGCGTCAGACACCTCCCGATTCCAGAAGAAGCCAAGTCTATTTCTGGTACACGTCTTCCCTGGTCATGTAACCCTTGTCGATGAGCAGGTTGAGGTTGTCCTTGGTGACGGTGATTGCCTCTCCCCAATACACAGGCACTTCCTTGAACTTGTTATTGATCGTGCCGTGGGTGTACTGGAGGAAGTTTGTCTTTTTCACAAGGGCAACGGCGATCTTTACCGCGTGGTCAGCAAGGGATTCCTGGTCGCGGAATACGGTCATGGATTGTGTTCCCTGGTAGATTCTGCGGGCGGCGTCTTTTCCTGCATCTCCGCCGGTGATGGGAACCTTCCCGGCCAACCCCTGGGCAGCGAGAGCCTGGATTGCGCCTCCGGCCAGGTTGTCATTCGGGCTGAGAACCGCCTGGATGTTGTTGTTGGTCTTGGTGAGGGCGTTTTCCGTTATCTTCATCGCGTTCTCAGGCTTCCAGTCCGCGGCGTGCTGGTCCACGATGATCTTGATGTCTCCACGGTCAATGGAGGGCTGGAGGACCTTCATGGCGCCGGAGTGGAAGAGGAACCAGTTGTAATCTTCTTTCATCCCGCGAAGCACGATGTAGTTGCCCCTGGGAGCCACTTTCAGCAGATATTCGCCCTGCAGCTCTCCTGTTCTCACGAAATCGTCAGAGACGTGGGCATCCAGGTCAGCACCGAGAATCAGGCGGACAAAACCGACAACCGGAATCCCCGCTTTCTTGGCTGCGGCCACGGAGGTCGCGGCGGCATCGGCATCATGCGGGGCAATGATGAGAACGTCGATTTTCTGCGAAATGAGATTCTCCACCTGGTTGTTCTGCCTCACGGGGTCGTTGTTGGCGATCTGCATGAGCACTTCGCAACCAGCCGCCTCACCGAACTTGATGAGATTGTTCTTGTCGCGCACCCATCGTTCGACTTCCTGGGTAGGCAGCGAAACACCGATTTTTATCTTTTTGCCCTGTCCCCAGACGCCCATCGTGAGCATCGCGAACGCAAGAATGAGAAGGAAACCCTTTGTGAAAGTACGCATTCCATAGTCCTCCTTAAAAGAGACATTCGATGATGTCAGACAGACTTATTGACGTATTGCAGTATAGTAGCATTGTCAGACAGCATCAGGAGAACGGTAGCATGATTTGGTTCACCTGTCAAGAAAGAACTTTTCTTGGGGCGCTCTTGATATCTTTTTGAAATAAATGTATTAGTTATCCTACTATTCGACAATTGAAGGCAGGTAGATATGATGCACATAGAGAAGATACAGCGAACTACGGTCGTTGAGCGTGTAATGGAAAAGATGAAGGAGCTGATTGCCACCGGTCAATTCAAGGTGCATGAGCAGATACCGCCCGAGCAGGAACTGGCCGACATGTTCGGCGTAGCCCGGTCTTCAATGCGGGAGGCAATCAAGATTTTCCACTATCTCGGGGTACTCGAGTCTCAGACCGGGCGCGGAACCTACGTCTGCGACCGCGGCAAGATCTCTACGGAGGCGCTGACCTGGTCCATTCTGCTCGGCGAACACGATATCTACGAAATGATCCATCTTCGCGAGGTGCTGGAGCAGGCAGGTCTCAAGATCATTGCCGAGAGCTACCGCGATGATCCCGCCAGCGTGGCGTCCGTGATGGAAGAACTGGAAAATGAAGTGGCGGCCATGAGGGCAGCGACGGAGCAAAAGGACATGAACTCCCTTATTGAAGCTGACTACAACTTTCATGGAGCGATCATTCGGGGGGGCAAAAACTCCCTTTTCTCGGCCATTTACAGCACCCTGAGGTCTTTCATGCAGGAGGAAATCAAGAAGACCTACGAGGGGGCGGATATCGGCAAGGCGGCAAGGGAACACCAGGAGTTTATTGATGCCATCAAATCTGAAAACGTGGGAAAGGTTCTTGAACTCCATCAGTCGCATATAAGGAGCATAACGGTCAAGCTCGAGTCCATGCTGGGAACTGGGCAGCCTGCGATCGTCTAAAGTTCTCAATCGTTCCCTGAATCGCTAAAAAAATAGGTTTTCGAGCAATAACTGCCTTGACAGGCCAGTTGTTGTATGATACGATTGTCCTACAATTTGGCAATTAGGCAATAGGGACGATAGTGAAAATCGAACGAATACAGCGCGAAACGGTCGTGGAGCAGGTCATGGAGAGGATAAAAGAGCTCTTCGCATCCGGACGATTCAAGGTCCACGACAAGTTTCCCAGCGAGCAGGAGCTGGCCGTTCTCTTCGGGATTGGCCGCAATTCCGTGCGTGAAGCCATCAAAGTTTTCCATTACCTGGGGATCCTCGAATCGCAGGCCGGAAAAGGGACCTACGTATGCGACAGGGATAACATCTCCACTGAGGCTCTGACCTGGTCAATTCTGCTGGGGGAAAACGACATCTTCGAGCTGATCCAGCTTCGCGAGGTCCTTGAGCAGGACGGCTTGAGCACACTCGCCACGAACCTTGCCAGAAGGTCAAAAGCGGCCCTGGAGACCGTAGGCGCACTCGAGCTTGAAATCGAGTCCATCAAGGCGGCCGTTGAGGCCCGGGACCTGGATGCGCTCATTCTGGCCGATTACAGGTTCCATGGAAAAATCACTGGAGCAAGCGGAAACTCACTCTTCAGCGCAATCTACGCCACCCTGCGGGCCTTCATGCGCGAGGAGATCATGCGCACGTATCGCGACGTCGACATCCGCAAGGGAATCGGGGAGCACCGCGAGCTTCTCGACACTATTTGCAGCGCGGACAAGCAGAAAGCGGTGGCGCTGCTTGGGAAGCACATCGGCGGCGTGCGGGAAAAGCTCAAGGAAGCAGCAGCGGAAAGGGAGTCCTGAACGGACCGTTGGTCCGTTTAAGAAAATATCTGTCTCAGGGGGAAGGAAATGAGCAAAGGAATGAAAGGGATTCTCGTCGTCGTTGCGCTTCTCATGTGCGGAACGCTCCTGTTCGCCGAGGGCGCGAAGAAGCAGTTTCTGATCGCCTACTCGCAGGCGGAGCTCGTCAACGCGTGGCGCGTGACGAACCAGAAGGACATGGAGGCCTGGGCGCAGAAGCTCGGGGTGAAGCTGATCAGCCTCGACGCGAACCAGGATCCCGCCAAGCAGCTGTCGGACATCCAGAACATGCTCGCACAGAAGCCTGACGCCCTCATCCTGTCTCCGCTGGAGTCCAAGGCGCTCGTGCCGGCCGTGAAGATGTGCGCGGATGCAAAAGTTCCCCTCGTCGTCATCGACCGCACCATCGAGGCGGAACCAGGGAGCGGGATCTATAAGACCGAGATAACGCAAAGCCACGTCCTCTCGGGGCAGAAGCTTGCCGAGAAAGCAGTCGAGCTGCTCACGAAGAAATACGGCAAGCCCCGGGGCAACGTCGTTCACGTGCAGGGCATGGCGGGAGCATCGCCAGTCATCGACGCGAACAGCGGGTGGGACCAGGTAATGGCGAAGTACCCCAAGATCAAGACCGTGGCCGTCGCGGACGCGGGCTTCACGACGGAAGGCGGGATGAAAGTCATGGAGGATTTCCTCCAGCGCTTCCCCAAGGGCCAGATCGATGTTGTTCGCACTGACTACAGCGCCATGACCATGGGAGCCCTCCAGGCCATCAAGAACGCCGGCCGCAAGGAGCTGCTCGGGTACGTGGTTGGAGAAGGCGGCCACTACCTGGCCATTCAGGCTGTCATCAACGGGGAGATCGCCCGCGAGACCCAGACCCCGCCGTATTTCGGCGAGCTCGCCCTCAAGAGCGCCCTTGACGTCCTTGGCGGGAAGAGCGTCCCTGCCAGGCAGCAGGTTCCCATCAAGGTTTTCGATTCCACCAACAAGAGCGCCGCCCAGGAGTATTTCATCGACATCAGAGCCAAGGGGCTGGAGTTCTAGCACTCAGAGGGGCCGGGCCCTCCCGGCCCCCATTTTTCCCGTGGAGGAACGCTCGCATGCCGGATTCTGTCCCGCTGCTCGCTCTTGCAGGAGTCAATAAGTCTTTCTCAGGAGTGCAGGTGCTCCGTGACGTGTCCTTTGACCTGTTTCCTCGAGAAGTGCATTGCCTTGTCGGAGAGAACGGCGCCGGCAAGTCCACGCTGATCAAAATCATCTCGGGGGCGTACCGCTTCGACAGCGGAGAGATCTCATACCTCGGGCGGCATCTTTCGCACGTGAATCCTCGCTGGGCCATCGGACACGGCATCACCACCATCTACCAGGAGATCGACGTTGTCCCCGATCTCAGCGTGGTGGAAAACATTTTTCTGGGGCGGGAGCCACGGACTCCCCTTGGCTTCATCGACCGGGCGGCCATGCGTCAGCAGGCTCGGAAGCTCATGGAGGATATCGGAATCCAGCTCGACATGTCCGTCCCCGTGGGATCGCTGAAAGTCGCCCAGCAGCAGATGGTGGCGATCGCCAAAGCCCTGTCGCTTGAGAGCCGCGTCCTCATCCTGGATGAACCGACAGCGGTTTTCACGGCCTCGGAAGTCGATGCGCTGTTCCGTGTCATCCGCAGGCTCAAGGACCAGGGTCTCGGGATCGTGTTTATTTCCCATCATCTCGAGGAGATCTTTCGAATCGGAGACCGGGTCACGGTCCTGCGGGACGGCCGCGTCACCCGGATCGGGCTTGTTTCGGAGTTCGACAAGGACAGCCTTGTGCAGGCCATGGTCGGACGGGCAATCAACTTCGGTGATCGCGCTCCGGAAACCACCCCGGGAGAAGAGATCCTGAGAGTGAGCGGATTATCGCGGACCGGCTTCTATGCAGGAGTCTCTTTCGGGTTGCGCAGGAGGGAAATCGTCGGGGTGGCCGGCCTGGTGGGGTCCGGTCGCACTGAAATGGCTCGAGGCATTTTCGGAGCAGACCCCATCACCGCTGGCACGCTTACCGTGAAAGGGAAGAAAACCCGCATTCGCTCTCCGCACCACGCACTTGCACAGGGAATCGGAATGCTGCCGGAAAACCGCAAGGAGGAAGGGCTGGTCCAGGTCCGCCCTCTTCTCGAGAACGCCGCGTACAGCGCGGTGCAGGCCACCGCCCGGGCTGGTCTTGTGCGGTGGTCGCAAATCCGACGCGTGGTGCGGGCAGTGGTGAAAAAGGTGGAAGCCCGGTATCCCAGCCTCAATACCGAGGTCCGCTATTTGAGCGGGGGAAACCAGCAGAAAGTCGTCATCGCCAAGTGGCTGGCGGCCCGCAGCGACGTGCTGATCCTGGATGAGCCTACCCGCGGGGTCGACGTGGGAGCCCGGGAGGAAATCTACAAGCTCATGCAGCAGTTCAAGCAGGAAGGGAAGGCCATCCTCATGATCTCCTCCGACCTCCCGGAGATCCTCACCCAATCGGACAGGATCCTCATCATGGCAAAGGGACGAATCGTCGGCGAGCTCTCCAGAGAGGAGGCCACCGAGGAGAAGGTGATGAGCGTGGCCCTCGGAGTGGCCGGAGGCGGGGCATCGTGACAGGGACACCATCCGCCCGTGAGCTTTTCCGCCGGCTTGGTCCCTACAGCGCCTGGGTCGTGCTTCTCCTCCTGCTCGCCTACGGGTCCATCGGCGTTCGCAACTTCCTCTCCACGGAGAACCTTTCCGCTGTTCTCTACCAGTATTCCATCATCGGGCTGCTCGCCCTTGGCCAGTTTCTGGTCATTCTGACCGCGGGGATCGATCTTTCCCAGGGCTCTCTCGTGGCTCTGACGTCCATCACCACGGCTCTCATCCTCTCACGGTACGGAATTCCCGTCGGGATCGCCGGCGGGGTTATCCTGGCAACGGGAGTTGGGGCCGCGAGCGGGTTCCTGGTATCCCGGACCACCATGCCCCCGTTCCTCGTAACACTCGGAATGATGGGAATCGCGCGCGGGCTGGCCCTGCAGATCGCCAACGCGCGGCCGGTCCCCATTTACAACGATGCCTTCATCGCTTTCGGCTCGAGCTCTTTCCTCTGGATCCCGGTGTCCACGTACATATGGCTCGGAGCTTCTCTCCTTGTCTTCTTCTTCCTGAACCGGCGTCCGTGGGGGAGGTATGTGTACGCGGTAGGATCAAGCGAGGAAAACTCGCGTTTGAGCGGAATCAAGGTGTCCTCCGTGAAGCTCGCGGTCTACGTGGCCTCCGCGCTGCTCACGGCCATCGGCGGTGTGATCTGGACGTCCCGTCTGGGCTCCGGGTCCCCCGTCGGCGGGGTCAACTACGAGCTTGAAAGCATCGCCGCGGTGGTTGTCGGAGGCGGAAGCCTCTTCGGCGGAAGAGGGCGAGTGGATGGTGTCGTGGCGGGCGTGCTCATCTTCGGGCTGATCAACAGCGTCCTGAACCTTTCCGGCATCTCTCCGTTCTGGCAGGGGATGATCAAGGGCTTGATCGTGCTGCTCGCCGTTGCGCTCAGCCAGTTGCGAAGCCGTCCCCCCAGCGGGAGCACAGTGGAGCGCGCCCATGCGTGAGATGAGCGGCATCCAGCAGTGGAGAGTTCGAACCAAGAGCGACACGCAGCGAATGATCACGACCTTCGCTATCCTCGTCGTGCTCGGTGGAGCCGCGGCTGTCCTCTCCCGCGGGGTCTTCCTCAAGCCGACGAACCTCCTGAACCTCGTTTTTCAGAACGTCATCCTCGGAGTTGTTTCCCTCGGCCAGTACCTCGTCATCCTGACCGCGGGCATCGACCTGAGCGTCGGCTCCATGGTCGGCTTGAGCACCGTGCTGTTGATGGTGCTGCAATCACTGGGGCTTCCCGCGGCCCTCGTCGTGGCGGTAGCCGTGCCGCTCGCAATAGGGGCAGTCAACGGTTTCTTTGTGTCCGTCCGCAGGCTCCCCGCTTTCGTGGTGACCCTGGCCATGATGCTCTTCACGTACTCACTGGCGCAGGTCATCAGCGGCGGGGCAGGCGTCTACTCGGGCTTGAACGGCGCGCCCCTCTCCCCGGTTCTCGTGGCTTTCAACCAGAACGCCCTGATCGGCATTCCCTACCCGGCCATTGTCTGGATCGTCGTGATGTGCGCAGTCGGCCTGTACGGTCGCCTGAGCGTCGGGCATTTCGCCCACGCGGTTGGCGGGAACGAGAGGGCGGCCCTGCTCTCCGGCGTCCCCGTTGTCCTGGTGCGGTTCCTGGTGTACGCCGCATCGGGTTTGCTGGCCGCCGTGGGTGGAATTCTTGCCGTGGCACGCGTCGGTGAAGGGCACCCGGCCGCGGGCCAGACGTATCTCCTGGATTCGATTGCCGCCGTCACGATCGGGGGAACAAGCCTGGCAGGGGGGGAAGGCAGCGTCATCGGAACGCTCATGGGGGTCATCATCCTGGGCACCATCAACAACATCATGAACCTCTTGAACGTCTCTCCGATGCTGCAGCCGGCCGTGAAAGGGGTCGTTATTCTCGTGGCCGTGTACATCAACAGCCGCCGTCAGCGCGGGTGAAGGGGGAAAAAGTGAACCGTCCTGTTGTGGCCGTCGCGACGCTGGGGGAGACTCGGGAGGATGTGCGCAAGCAGAGGGAGAGCCTTGTCCAGGAGGAGCGGCAGGCCATCGGCTGGCTCCGGGATTATTGTGATCCCATCGAGTCCCCGGTTCTTTCGGATCCATCGCAGGTGCGGGAGTTCGCGGAGTCCGCGCGCAAGGCCGACCCTCACGTGCTGGTCATCCACCTTCCCGTGTGGACGAATCCCGTGCTCAGCGTGCAGCTTTGCTCACTGCTCCCCATTCCGACAATCCTCCTTGGCAACGGCAGGCAGGAAACCTCGAGCCTTGTGGGGATTCTCGGGGCGGGCGGGGCGCTCGATCAGGCGGGCATTGCTCATGAGAGGGTGTTCGATCACAACGACAAAGGAGAGCGACTACGGGTTGGCGCCTTTTTCCATGCCGCCCGTGCAAAGAAGGCGCTGCAGGGGCGGACGCTGGGTCTCTTCGGGGGGAGAAGCCTGGGCATCGTGACTGCCGCGGCCGACGCTTCCCAGATCATGAGGATTTTCGGTGTCGATATCGAGCCGGTGGATCAGGCCGTCATCATCGAGCGGGCTCGGGGTCTGCCGGCTGGAGAGGTGCGTCGGCATGCGAAATGGCTTACCGGGCGGCTTGGCGAGGTGCGTTTCGGAGGATCGTTTACAACGGAGGGCCTGGAGCGGCAGGTCAGGGGCTACATCGCAACGGCGCAGCTTGCCGCGGAGAGGGGATTCGACTTTGTCGGAGTGAAGTGTCAGCCCGAGCTGAGCGATGGATATGCGAGCCACTGCGTCTGTCACATGCTGATGAATGGTTGCGAAGACGCGGATGGGCAGAAAGAAGCCGTGGTCCACGCGTGCGAAGCGGACGTGGACGGTGCTCTCACCATGCAGATCCTCCACCTTCTGTCAGGTGGGAGCCCGGCTGGCCTTCTGGACGTGCGATGGATGGATCCCCGAAGCGGCGTCCTCACGCTGGCAAACTGCGGGGCCATACCCGCCGCCTTCGCCGCGGATGGAGCCGACCCGAGCGGCCTTTCGCGCGTCCGAATGGTTCCCCACTCCTTCGGGGGAGGCGGGGGGGCGGCCTTGCCCTTCGTTGCAGCCCCCGGGAAAGTGACCCTGGCCCGGCTGTGCAGGCGCAAAGGGACGTACTGGATGGCGGTCGCGGGCGGAGAGGTGGAGCGCCGGGACCCCGAGATGCTTTCGCGGACTACCGCCGAGTTCCCCCAGGCATTCGTTCGTGTTGACGGAGCGCGCGAGCTCCTGGCGGAGTTTGGATCGAACCACATTCATATTGTCAGAGGTGATTTCCGGGAGGAGCTGCATCAGTTCTGCAGGTTGGCCGGCATAGAGCACCGGCAGTGGCCGCGATCCAGCGAAAAGGAGTGAGGTCATGGAGCAGGAGCATTTCGGCTACTGGGGCAGGATTCTCCGCGTGGACCTCTCCGCGGGAACCTGGAAATCCGAAACGCCGGAAGACGGCGTCTACAGGCGCTATGTCGGCGGGCGCTCCCTCGCGCTGTACTTCTACCTCCGGGAGGCTCCGGCCGGTCTTGACCCGCTGGGGCCGGAAAACCTGCTCATCTTCATGACGTCTCCCACGACGGGGGCGCCGATCTCGGGCCAGGCGCGGCACACCGTTCTGTGCAAGTCTCCCCTGACCGGCGGCCTGGCCGACTCGCAGTCCGGCGGCTGGTGGGGCGTGGAGCTCAAGTTCGCGGGATGGGACGGGATCATCATAACGGGTGCCGCGCGCGAGCCGGTGTACCTGTTGATCGAGGACGAGCGGGTGCGCATCCTTCCCGCCGCGCACCTCTGGGGCAAGAGCACGGGAGAGGTGCAGGAGATTCTTGCGGGGGAGATCCCGCAGGGCGCACGAATACTGCAGTGCGGACCCGCGGGAGAGAGAAAGGTCCGGTTCTCCGCCATCACCAGCGACCTTCGGGATTTCAACGCCCGGGGCGGGACAGGCGCCGTCATGGGAAGCAAGATGCTCCGCGCGATAGCGGTCAAGGGGACCCACCGGAAGCTGCGACTGGCGGATGCGGACGCCGTGAAGAACATCGCGCGCTGGTTTGCCGGAAGCGTCAAGGAACATCCGGCGGTGAGCCTTCACCACGACCTCGGGACGCCGAAAGGCGTGGTTCCCGTCAGCGTCCAGGGAATCCTTCCGACATATAACTTCCAGGACGGCTCATTCGCCTCGGTCGAAGCCGTAGGCGGGGAAGCGATGAAGAAGGAAATTGGGGCAGGCACGGAAACCTGTTATGCGTGCGCCGTTTCCTGCAAGCGTGTCGTCGAGGGAGAGAAGGGCGGTTTCCGGGTGAGCAGCCGGTACGGCGGTCCGGAGTACGAATCACTGGTTGCTTTGGGTCCGGGGCTCGGTGTGGACAATATCGCTGCCATCGCGCAGTGCAACGAAAGATGCAATGCGCTGGGGCTCGACACCATCTCTTCCGGGGTGACTATCTCCTGGGCAGTCGAGTGTTTCGAGCGGGGCCTGATAAATACAAAAGACACGGGAGGCATTACGCTGCGCTGGAACGACCCGGCCACCTATCTCCAGCTGCTCGATGCCATAGCATCACGCCAGGGCTTCGGAGACATCCTGGCGGAGGGGAGCCTGAAGGCAGCCAGGAAGATCGGCCGTGGGACCGAGCGCTTTGCCATGCAGGTGAAAGGCCAGGAGCTGCCGTCACACGAGCCGAGGGGAAAATGGGGAGTCGCTCTGGGGTATGCCGTGTCACCCACAGGGGCCGACCATCTCCAGGCTGCGCATGATCCGTGGTTTGCCAAGCCAGGGGATTTCTCGAAGGAGTTCAATTGGGTGGACCTGGAGGACCTGAGCCCTCTTGGGCTCACGGACCCCGTTCCCGCGGAGGACATAGGCTCGGCAAAGGTCCGGCTGTTCGTCTACCTGCAGTACATCTGGGCGCTCCACGATGTCCTGGATTGGTGCATCTTCACGACTGTCCCCGAGTTCCGAGCCATCTCTCTCAACCAGCTGGTGGACGTGGTTCGAGGCGTCACGGGCTGGAGAACAAGCCTGTTTGAGATGCTGAAGGCCGGGGAAAGGGCAGTGACAATGGCGCGAGCCATGAACTGCAGAGAAGGCCTGGGCGCCCAGGACGATCGTATCCCTGAAAGGTTTTTCGAGCCCATGCGCGCGGGCACGCTCAAGGGTCATTTCATCAATCGCGAAGAGTTTGCGGAAGCCGTGAAAATGTACTATGCCATGATGGGGTGGGACGCTGAGGGCGTCCCGACACGCGCGAAACTGGAGGAGCTCGGTGTCGGCTGGATCTGGCCGCACATCGCGCCAAAGGCAAAAGTCGGAGCCTGATGGATGATTGTGACCGCGCGCCTTTTCGGCACGTTGCGAAGATTCGCTTCCCCCGGTTGCCCAGGCCTCTGGCGGGGGGACCTTCCGAATGGCTCTACCGTGGGCGACGTGGTGCGGGCATTCGGGGCCGAAGAGAGGGAGGTGTCCGCGGCAACCTTGAACGGAGTGCTGGTGCCGCTCACCACGGCCGTCCCGCCGGCGGCAGACCTTGTCCTCGTGACGCTCATGGGCGGCGGCTGAGCAACAAATAAAGGAGAACCAAACGAATGGGCACACAGAACGGAAAGAGTCCGCTTCAGCTGATGACTTCCACCACCCCGACATCGCTGTGGAACGACTCCTGTTCCATACCGGAGCTGGAGTACGCTCTGGAGCATGGCGCGGTGGGCGCCACCAGCAACCCGGTGATCGTCGGTGACGTGCTGAAAAAGGAGATGCCTGCCTGGAAGGACCGCATCTGCGCTATCGCGGCTGAGATGCCAACGGCAACAGAGGACGAGGTTGCCTGGCGCCTTATCGAGGAGATGTCCGTAAAGGCCGCCCGGCTGCTTCTGCCCGTATTCAAGGCGCACAAGGGAAAGAACGGCCGGCTTTCGATCCAAACGGATCCCCGGTTGTACCGGGACACCGAGGCCATCGTTCGCCAGGCAGTGCATTTCAGCGAGCTTGCACCAAACATGATCGTGAAAATACCGGTGACAAAAGCGGGGATTGATGCTATTGAAGAGGCGACCTTCCAGGGCGTCAGCATCAACGCCACTGTGAGCTTCACCTTCCCGCAGGCAGTCGCGGTGGCCGAGGCGGTGGAGAGGGGGCTCTCACGGCGTGAAAAGCAGGGGAAGGATATCTCCACCATGGGGCCGGTCTGTACCATCATGGTCGGGCGCCTGGACGACTGGCTGAAGGTTGTTGCGGAGAAGGAAGGCATCGTCACGACGCCAGGAAATCTCGAATGGGCGGGAGTGGCAGTGATGAAAAAGGCATACCGCGTCTATCGTGAGCGCGGCTACCGGTTGCGCCTGCTTTCGGCGGCGTTCCGCAACCACATGCACTGGAGCGAGTTCATTGGCGGGGACGTGGTGATCTCGCCACCGCACGCGTGGCAAAAACGCTTCAACCAGAGCGACATTCCGGTCTGCAACCGAATGGACACTCCGGTGGACCAGCACATCGTGGCCGACCTCACTCGGAGGTTCACTGACTTCCGCAGGGCGTACGAAGAAAAAGGCATGAGCGCCGCTGAGTTTGACACATTTGGGCCCACTGTTCGGACCCTCAGGCAGTTCATCAACGCCTATGCGAGCCTCGTGGGGGTCATCCGGGATCTGATGCTGCCCAATCCTGACGCCAGGTGAGAGGAACGGAGGAAATCATGACAAGGGAACCGAGGACAGAAACCATCGCATCGCAGCCCTCCTGGGTTATCGAAAACGAGGAAGTCCGGGTTGCTCTCACTCTGAATGGCGGCCACATGGCCCCCGTCACTTTTTTCCGAAACAGCGGGACTCCTGTTGAGCCCTACCACATCAGCCCATGGCAGGGAGAAGGGCTTTCGATCCAGGATCCGGTGCTCAGAACCCTGAGAGGGGATTTTTTCTGCATGCCTTTTGGCGGTGCGAGCGTCGATAAAGGCGTCACACATTCGACCCATGGCGAGCCGGCAACCTCAACCTGGGGAGGGGGCAGTGTTGAGCAGTCGGGGGGTATTGCGCAAATAACAGCCCTGATGTCTTCCTCAACTCTCAAAGGGCGGATCAGCAAGAGCATCTCCCTTGTCTCAGGCCAGAACGTTGTCTACGTGCGTCACGTGCTCGAGGGATACGATCTTCGCGCGCCCCTCGGACACCATGCCACCCTGGCAGGAGGCGAGCAGCCTGATTCCCTTCTCATTGCCACCAGCCCGGTGCAATTCGGACGCGTGGGCCCGCGGCCCCCGGGCACGTTTGAAAGTGACGGCGAATACAACGCCCTGGCTGCGGGAGCGACCTTCCGCAGCATCAGCAAGGTCCCGACAGTCTGGAAAGAGATGCCGTTCGATTCATGCGCGGCGTTCCCGCGCCGCCGGGGCTTCTGCGACATCATCCAGGTATACAACAAGCTCACGCGCGGCCCCGCGTGGGTCACCGCCGTCAACCGGTCGCAGGGATGGCTCTGGTTCTCGCTCAAGGACCCGGCGGTCCTTCCATCGACTGTGTTCTGGATGGAGAATCACGGACGACACGGCGATCCCTGGAAGGGCCGCAACTGCTGTCTCGGACTAGAAGACGTTTGCAGCTATTTCGCAATGGGGCTGCCGGCCTCAGCGAAGAGGAACGAAGCCACTCAGGCAGGGATTCCGACGGCAATAAAGCTGTCGCCCCGACAACCCACCGCTGTCAACTACATTCAGGGTGTGACGCGAGTTCCCAAAGGATTCGGGCGCGTGCGAACGGCCCGTTTCGAGGAAGGGAAGGTCTCCTTCATCAGTGAATCAGGCAAAACAGCCAGCGCCGCCGTTGACCACGGCTTCCTTTTCTCAGGGGCTATCGGCCGGAAGTGACTTTGAATGGAGGTGGCCTGACTGATTGGGCGATCCGACGACTCCACCAGAGTGTCGGTCTTACGGGCACGCCCGGGCCGCGTGTCCCTTGGCACGTTGTTTGTCCATAGGTGGAAAATCGATCTTCCGGCCGACAAAACTGAGAATGTGCTCCAGCTTTTTCATACCGATGTTTTGCGCTTCCCCGTCCCGAATGCTCTGGATCGTGGTCGCTGAGACCTTCGCACATTTGGCCAGCTTTCTCACCGAGAGTCGATGCTTTTTCATCTCTTCGATCATGAGATCCGAAAGCAGGATTTCGCGAACCTGCTCATTGATCCGCCGGCGCACCTCCGGGTCCTTGGCGCGCTCAAGTGGACTTATGTACCCTTTTGGTTTCTTCAGCATAATAATTCCCCTTAGTAGTTCTTAGTTCATAGTCGCCCCGGCAAGTTTCAGCCTTTTTCTTTTCGTTTGCCGGCAGCTTTTTGCGCTTCTTCTCAAAACCGTGCGTTATTATCACGGTCTTGCCTTTTGTGAAGAAGAACAGAAATCGATGTGGCTTCGGTTTGAAAGCAAAAAATCCATCGCCTTCGGGACTAATCTTTTCCTTGTTGGGCGTCTTGCCATTAGTAAAGCAAATCCCCAGGTAGTCAAAGATGGCCGACAACGCAGTCTTTTGCTCTTCGTCGAGCTTTTCGTGGTAGTATTCAAGGGCCGGGCTGTTACCTCCTTCGTTCACATACCACTCGAAACGCCATTCCGCGTACTCGTAAGCCAAACACTCTTTACGCTTTACCATTTCAATCTATCACTTTGTCGGCAAATGTACCAGAATATTGATACACCTGTCAAGAACTTCTGCCGACGCGGACTATAGTAAGGGTTGCCACCAACAAAAAACCCTGTAAATATATTTTCAAGTATTTACAGGGTAATGAATTGGAATAGTGGAGGTGGCGGGAGTCGAACCCGCGTCCTGGAGTGTTGACCAAGAACCTCTACAGGTTTATCCGCCCGTTAGATCTCGGCAGAAAGTTTGGGAGGCGGCGTCCCGCTTCCCGCCAAAGCCCGCTTTAATGTCCCCGGACGCCCGCTGGCATGCGCTCGGGTAAGCCCCGGTTTGTTACAGGCACCTCTGGATGTTCGGGACCACGCTCCAAAGACCCGTGGCCGCAATTAAGCAGCCATTGCGAAATCTGCGTTATTGGCAGTTGTGTTTTTGCCATTTTTAGGAGACTGGCGCTCCACCTGCAGCCCATGGCCGAACCGACCCCAGTCGAGACCGTTGCACCCCCTAGGGCGGCAGGCACTTGCGCAGCAAGTGCCGGGAGCCCCCGCAGCAATTGCGCGAAGCGCAATTGCCAGCCCGATGGCGCTTTGCGCAGCAAAGAGCCGTCGGGCCTTAGGGCTCTTTCGGGCCCTCGAGCCGAGCGCTACTTTATCCTGTACTCGCGCTCGATCTCTCTCTTCTGGTCTCTCTTCCGGATATCGTCTCGCTTGTCAAAGAACCTCTTGCCTTTTGCGATGCCAAGCTCGCACTTCACGATGCCACGTTTAAGATAGAACTTGAGAGGAACGAGGGTCAAGCCTTTCTCATCGGTAACGCGCGCCAGGCGCTTGATCTCCTTGCGATGGACAAGGAGCTTCCTCCTGCGCAGCGGCTCATGATTGACCCGGTTGCCGAATGCGTACGGGGTGACATGGAAGTCTATGAGCCATAGCTCGCCTTTTTCCACGAGGGCGTACGAGTCTGCGAAGGAGAACCTTCCTTCCTTGATGGATTTGACCTCGGTCCCCACGAGAGAGATCCCGCACTCGAAGGATTCCTGGATGGCATAGTTGAACCTCGCTTTCCTGTTGACCGCGAGGACCTTGATCCCGCCTTCTGTCTTTGCCATAGAAAACGCCTGGCCGGCTAACGTCTTGCCAGCGCCACCCGGAATCCAAGATACGCAGTGGACCATTCGGCGGGCTGCGCACCCCGTGTGTAGACCCTCATCTGCTCTGACTGGTTCCCCCAGCCTCCGCCCCTGACCACCCGGTCGGGTCCAGCAGGGTAGGCCTTCTCATACGATGCATTCAAGTGCGGATCAAGGGACGAAAGAAGGTAGCTGGAGGGCGCGTACGGGTCCAGGCACCACACCCAGACGTTACCCATCATATCGCGAAGCCCGTAGCCGTTCGGCTCCGATGCGCCTGCCCGCGCCGGACCTGTAATCCCCTTGTGGAAGAACACCGTGGCACCGGGCTTCTCCCCGAGGGGGTAGGGAACGCCGCGAAGCCCGCCTCGTGCAGCCCATTCCCACTCACTCTCGTA
This sequence comes from uncultured Spirochaetota bacterium, assembly GCA_963753085.1. GTDB lineage: Bacteria > Spirochaetota > Spirochaetia > SZUA-6 > Fen-1364 > Fen-1364. Next base: position 52,142 of record CAVWBF010000015.1, read on the forward strand.
GGGCAGCCTGGCGATGGAGCCGGGCAGGGTGGCCTGGACGGCGGGTGTCAGCCATTGGCAGAAAGCGGCGGCGGCCGGGTAGGAGACAAAGGTTACGGGAAGATCCTCGCTGCCCGCCGGAGGTCTGCCATTCACCCAGTTGGACAGGTACGAATCATCCGCAAGGCCGCTGGCGGCAAGTTGGGAGACATTCGCGGGGCTCCACTGCTGGACCTCAGCCACGAAAGCGGCAAACTGTCTGTTCGTGACTTCCGTTTCTCCAAGGTAGAACGAGTCAACGGCCACGGGGTGGGGGAGGAGCTGGTCCACCGTCTTTCCAAGCGAGTCCAGGTTGTCGTCACGACCCATGGTGAGCTCCCCCGTGGGAACGGTGCGGTAGCTCGCGCCCCTGAGGACGAGCAGCCTTCCGCCAGCGCCCTCGGATGGAGGAAACCTGGCCGCATAGTATTTGGACATTCTCTCCCGGTAACTCGTGAGATGGCTCTGGACCCAGTCTGCCGCGGCAAGCTTGTTTGCCTTATCCCTCGCTAGAATCAGGAGAAGCCAGAAGGGAAAATTATCATACTTCTGTTTAACTTGTATGGAATCTTCTACAAAACTCACGAACGAGGATGGTGTCAGGAACGTGCCCTCTGAAGACGCGCGTGCTGCAGCAAGAAGCAACTCCCTCAGCTGAGACTCGGAGGTTACGTAGCGAGCTGCGTTGTCCAGAAAGTCATACATCTTCAACCGGGAACTATCGTCGGTAGTGGCTCTGGAAGTGTCGGAGAGTATCTGAGGGATTTCCGGGTTCTTCTGAAAATCACCAAGCGACCAGGAAAGCAGGCCGTCAAGGTCCGTCACGCTCAGCGCTTGTTTGGTGGATTTGGTGTCAGGGAAAAGCAGGGTGGCAAAAACCCGGCCCCGTACGCTCTCTTTCAAGGTTACGGGAGCGTAGAAGGGCTTGCTGATCTCCACCGTTCGCTCGCCGCGCCTCATGAAGACGGTGCAGGGAGTGCTTCCCGCATACTGGCCGTCCACCTTCACCGTCGCCTTGTCCGGATACGTCGTGACCGCAAGAAACGATCCGCGAGCGTGCATACCGGGATACAGAAGGATGAAAAAAAGGATGACGATCAAGACGACCGCGTAGAAACCAATGAGATATGAGCCGGGCCGAACGCCAAGAATTGGTTTCAGACGGACGACAGTATCGTCTTGAGGGCTCTGGGACCCGTTGCGGTCCTTTTTCGACATGGGCGGATTATAGGAACGCCTCCATCGCTTGTCAACGATTCGGTTCCCGTGATACCCTGAAAACGGAGCCCGAATGGCAGAAAATACGAACAGCGCGTGGATGCAGCGGGAGAAGAACGTCCAGGCGGTCACCGAGCGTTTCCTCACGTGGAGGAAACGGCGGCAGCTTCGCCGCAAGGCAAGGCAGAAGAGGCGTAACCCCGTCGTGGACTGGATCGATGCCATCGCCTCGGCCGTTGTCATTGTGCTGGTCATCAACCAGTACCTCCTGCAGGCCTACCAGATTCCTTCCCCGTCCATGGAACCGAGCCTCCTGGTCAGCGACCGTATTTTCGTCAACAAGATTGTCTACGGACCCGAGCTCGTCCCTGGAATGCTGAAAATGCCGGGCTTCAAGGTCCCCGCCCGGGGAGACGTGATCATTTTCGAAAGTCCCGAATACATTTCCAGCGGTCCCATCAAGGACATTCTTCAGCGGATCATCTACATGGTCACGCTCTCCCTCGTGGACATCGACAAGGACGAGTTCGGCCAGCCCAAGCACCACTTCCTGATCAAGCGGGCCATCGGAACGGGCAATGACCGCATCCGCATGCGGGAAGGCAACGTGGAGATCCTCACCCCGGGAGAAACCACCTGGATGCCGGAATCCAAAATGAAGGAAACCCTGGGGATGAGCTACCCGGTGGTGCGGATGTTCAAACCCGACGAATACAAGTTCTTTCGGGATGCTGGCATCGGCATCGCGCTCCAGGAGGCGGGGCTGCCTGCGACGGAGGACCAGAAGGCGGCCATTTCCCGCTACTATGAGACGTCGCAGGATACCAGTGGAAACGTGGACTTCCGCATGCGGGCTCTCAACGATGAGATCTACGTGAACCAGTGGCAGTATCGCACCGAGTGGGCCATGGAGCCCTACAACTTCTCCAAGGCCGCCTATTGGCGGCTCTTGCAGGAGGGCTACTATGTGCCACAGGGGAGAATCTTCCCCATGGGCGACAATCGCGACAACTCGCGGGACGCGCGGTATTTCGGCACGGTGAGCCTGGACAAGGTCCTCGGGAAGGGATTGTTCAGGTACTGGCCGCTGTACAGGTTCGGTGTCGTCAGGTAGGAAGGGATGATCAGTTCCGTCGAGCGATATTCCTCCTCCATTCGAAAGAGGAGAGCGTCGCTCATGGGATCACGGACTTTCCGGGTCCTCCTCATCGCATTCATCCTGTACCTCGTTGTCTCTCATTTCCTGGTGGCCACTTTCCGCGTGGAATCCGTATCCATGGAGCCGGAGATCAGCCCAGCTGACCGGGTGATGGTCAGCCTGCTCGCCTTCGGCCCCCTCGTTCCCTTCTCCCATTCCCGGTTCCCAGGCCTGGGACTGCCGGAGCGCGGGGACATGGTCATTGTCCAGCCGCCTTTCTACGACGATGAGCCGGCCATCCAGCGGTTCTTCCAGCCCATCGTGAGCTTCTTCACGCTGCAGAAGGCAACTCTTCGCCGGGACCTCTACGGAGGCAGGGTGGCCAGCTACATGGTGAAGCGCGTTATCGGCTTGCCGGGAGACACCATCCGGCTTACCGGCTACAAGGCCTGGGTCAAGCCGCGCGGCGCATCGGACTTCGTGCCGGAAGACCTGCTGATCAGCTCGCGCTACTCCATGCGGTCCACGCTGAGAACCCCGGGCTGGACGTCGTCCCTTCCTTTTTCCGGTAACATGGACCCGCTGGTCCTCGGCGAGGGCCAGTACTTCGTGCTCGGCGACAACCGGCCGGAATCCAGCGACAGCAGGTCCTGGGGTCCTGTCTCCGCGGACAGGATCATGGGCAAGGTGATCTATCGATACTGGCCGCCCCGATTCATTGGAAAGCTCTGAGATTTCCGTATCCCTCTATGTCCATGTTCCTTTCTGCGAGGACAAATGCCTCTACTGCAACTTCTACTCTCTTCCGCGGCGCTCGGTTCATGTGGACATCCAGGAAGCTGTTGTAGAGCAGACCATCCAGCAGGCGCAATTCCTCACTGAGGCCCTGGGATACCACGCCCCGCCAGCTACCATCTTCATGGGCGGCGGAACTCCCAGTGCCCTTCAGCGTCCGCTGCTTCAACGCCTCCTCTCGTCCCTCGGGGATCCGGGCTGCAGCGAATGGACCGTTGAAGCCAATCCTGAGTCGCTGGATGCCGAGTTCCTGGACCTCTGCTCCGCGGCCGGCGTGTCGCGGCTCAGCGTCGGGGTGCAGAGCACAGACGACAGGCACCTGCGTACGCTCAAGAGGTCCGCGAGCCGCGCAGATGTCCTCGGCGGCGCTGCATTTCTTCGAGATCGATGGCAAGGCGACGTGAATCTCGACTTCATCGCCGGCATACCCGGCCAGGAGCCACCCGATGTTCTTGCCGACCTGAAGCTCCTGGACGAGCTGTCGGTGCCGCATGTCTCGCTGTACTCCCTGACGTATGAGCCTGACACGCCCCTTGCGCGCCTTGCGGAGAACGGCGGAATTCGACCCAACTCGCCGCAAAAAGATGAAGAGCTGTGGTTCGCGGGTGTTGATGAGCTTCAACGTCGAAGCTACTGTCATTACGAGGTATCGAACTTCTGCAGACCCGGGAAGGAATGCCGGCACAACCTCCGCTACTGGCGGCTTCTGCCGTACATCGGCGCGGGCCCGGGTGCTGTCTCAACCCTTCCCGCGGAGCCTGTCGCGCGGGCGTTCGGAAGGCCCGAGCTAGCGGAGCGAGGGGGAGTGCTCCGCGTGAGCAATCCGCGCAACATCCAGGCGTTCCTTTCGGGCCGCGATGGCCTTTGGGGTGCCGAGCTCGAGCTGATATCATCGACTGACTTCCTCCTGGAGACGCTGATGATGGGGCTGAGGCTGGAGGAAGGAATCTCCGCCCTGCAGTTCCGGGAGAGGTTTGGAAGCCCCTTCGACGAAATCTTTCCCGGGCTCTGGAGGCGCTGGGTGGAAAGGGGAGCCGCCCGACCTTCCGGTGCGCGCCTTGCTTTGAGTCACTCCGGCAGGATGATCCTCGACGGCCTGCTGTCGGAGATCCAGATGCCGGATGACGCGCGCCTTCACGTGTCCTGGCCCTGATTGACTTCCGTTTTTTTTTCGTGATACGCTTGCGGAAACTTCACCAGGAGAAGGGGAAACATGTCGGGCCATAGCAAATGGCATACAATCAAGCACAAGAAAGGCGTTGCTGACGCCAAGCGCGGGCAGATGTTCACCAAGCTGATCAAAGAGATCAGCATCTCCGCGCGCCACGGCGGCGGTGACCCTGAGACGAACCCTCGACTTCGCACCGTCATCCTCAAGGCCAAGGCGAGCAACATGCCCAAGGACAACATCGACCGGGCCATCAAGAAAGGCACGGGCGAGCTGGAGGGCGTGAGCTACGAGGAGATCCTCTACGAAGCCTACGGACCGGGCGGCGTCGCCATGCTCATCGACGTCCTCACGGACAACAAGAACCGTGCGGCCGCGGAGATCCGCAACCTCCTGAACAAGGGGGGCGGGAGCCTCGGGGCAGCGGGGAGCGTCTCCTACCTGTTCAAGCGGAAAGGCCTCATTACCTACGATGCCTCGAAGTACAAGGAGGACGACATCCTCGCCGCGGCTCTTGAAGCCGGCGCGGAGGACGTGTCCAGCGACGGAGACTCCATCGAAGTCTCCACCTCGCCTGAGGACTTCGAGAACGTGGTCAAGGCCCTGGAAGCAGCCGGGTTCGAGCACACCATGGCAGAGATTGCGCGCGTCGCTGACACCAACGTCACCTTGGACAACGACAAGACGCAGAAGGCGCTGCGGCTGGTGGAGAACCTGGAAGACCACGAGGATGTTCAGAATGTCGCGACAAATCTGGAGATCCCTGCCGGATTTGTCATGAGCGAGTGATGTCACGGCCGGTTCCGTGACCGCGCATGAGGACGCTCATCGGGATTGACCCCGGGCTTGCGGCCACCGGCTGGGGCGTCGTTCGATTTGACGGCTCACGCTTCTTTCACGTGGCGCATGGAGTCGTTCACACGGATTCCCAGGCATCCCTTTCTGCGCGCCTCTTGACCATTCACGGCGCCATTCGAAAGCTCCTGCTCAAGTACGGTCCGACGGAGGCCGGGGTGGAGGAGCTGTATTTCTCCCGCAACGCATCCAGCGCAATGCAGGTGGCTCACGCCCGCGGTGTGGTGCTCCTTGCTCTCGGCCAGAAGGGGATCCCCGTGGAGTGTTATTCACCGCAGCATGTCAAAGCTGCGGTCATCGGCAGGGGGAGGGCAGACAAGGACCAGGTGCAGCGCCTCGTGGGCGTGGTGCTTGGCCTCGAAAAGCTGCCCGCGCCGGACCACGCGGCGGACGCCCTCGCCGTTGCCATCTGCCACGCCAACAGGTCACAGGTCAATGTTCAACAGCGTCACTGGTGAGATCACCTTCAAGGGGGAGGAAAGGCTCTGCCTCCAGACGGGCGGAGTCGAGTGGGAAATGGTCGTCCCGCGCCGCGCGCTGGACAGGCTGCCTCCTGTCGGTGAGGTTGTCCGAATCTACACCCACCTCCTCCATCGCGAGGACGCCATGCGCCTGTACGGGTTCTCGGACCCGGCGGAGAGAGCGTTGTTCCTGGACCTCCAGAAGGTGGAGGGAGTTGGACCGCGCGGCGCCCTCAAAGTGCTTTCCGGTGTGGATCGAAACCAGTTTGCCGAGGCCCTGGAGCGGGACGATGTGGAAGCCCTCTCCGCCCTTCCAGGCATCGGGAAAAAGACCGCTCAAAAAATCATCCTCACCCTCAAGGGAAAGCTGACTCCAGCGGCGGAAGGCGCGCGGCGCTCCGCGGAAGACGATATCGCCACGGCCCTTGTCGGCATGGGCTTCGACAGGAGGACCGCAAAGGACGCCGTCATGACAGCCATGAAGGCCCTCGGCGGCTCCCAGATGAAGGACGAAGAGCTCGAGCGGGAGCTCTTCAAGCGCGCCGTGGCAATTGCCGGCGGGGAGACGCCGTGAAAGACCGCCCTCGGGATCCCACCCCGCGACTCCCGAACCCCGACTTCAACCAGGCAGACGACGGTGAAGAGCTCTCGCTGAGGCCCCGCTTCCTCTCGGAGTTCGTTGGACAGGAGAAGCTCAAGGAGAACCTGGCTGTCTATATCGAAGCGGCGAAAAAACGCGGCGAGCACCTGGATCATGTCTTTCTCTCCGGTCCTCCCGGCCTGGGAAAGACGACCCTTGCGGCTATTGTTGCCAACGAGCTTGGCGTGCAATTCCGGGCAACTTCGGCTCCAGCCCTTGAAAAGCCGGGAGACCTTGCCGCGATCCTCACGAGCGTCGGAGAACGCAATATCTTCTTCATCGATGAGATTCACCGGCTGAAGCCCGTTGTCGAAGAGATGCTGTATTCCGCCATGGAGGATTTCGAGATCGATGTCGTGATCGGCCAGGGCCCCGGGGCGCGGACAATCAAGATACCCCTTCCGCCTTTCACCCTCGTGGGTGCCACCACGAAAACCGGCCTCGTGTCGAGCCCTTTGTATTCCCGGTTCGGCATTCCCATGCGTCTGGATTTCTACGACCCTGCCGAGATCAGGAAGATCCTGTTCCGATCAGCCGGAATTCTCTCAATTACGGTGGAAGAGAGCGCCGCGGAGATGGTGTCCCGGTGCTCGCGCGGGACACCACGGATTGCCAACAGGATTCTTCGGCGGATGAGGGACTTTGCCCAGGTCTGGGGCCGGGGCGTGATCGACCTGCCCATCGTAACGCGCGGGCTGGAGTCGCTGGAGATAGACGCGCGCGGCCTGGACAAGCTGGACCGGGAGATCCTGCGCACCCTCGTGGAAAAGTACGCCGGAGGGCCCGTCGGGTCTGAAACCATTGCGATCTCCATCGGTGAGGCCGTGGACACCCTGGAAGACGTTTATGAGCCTTACCTCATCCAGATCGGTTTCCTCAAGCGCACGCCGCGTGGCAGAGTGGCTACGGACGGAGCGTGGGAGCACCTCGGTATCAAGCGGACAGCGCGTGGAGACCAGTCTCTTCTCTTTTGACCTGCCCCCGGAGCTGATCGCGCAGGAGCCGGCGCAGGATCGGGAGAACGCCCGGCTGCTGGTTCTTGACCGCATCGCGGGAACAACCCGGGACCAGCATGTCCGCGATATTCCCAACCTCATTTCCCCCGAAACGCTTGTAGTGCTGAACGACACGCGCGTGAGAAAAGCACGCCTTTTTGGCCAGACCGAGGCGGGCAGGACTGTCGAAATCCTTCTCCTTGCCACGCGGGGTCCGTCAACCTGGGAAGCCCTGGTGGGGAAGGCAGGCAGGCTTCGACACGGAAGTGCCTTGCGCTTTTCGGAGGGCGTCACCGGGTGGATCGAGTCGGCGGACGACGATGTTCGATTGATACGGTTCGATCCCCCGGTGGATGACCCTTGGCTGGAGCGCAACGGACATGTCCCGCTTCCTCCGTATGTCAGGCGCGCGGATACACCAGCGGACGAGGAGCGCTACCAGACCGTCTACAACAGGGTCACCGGGTCAGCGGCAGCCCCGACCGCAGGGCTGCACTTCACCGCGCGGCTGCTGCAAGAGATCGCTGCGCGAGGGGCCGGTACCGCCTGGGTGACCCTCCACGTCGGGCTGGGCACCTTCCTTCCCATCCGAAGCGAGCGGATCGAAGACCACAGGATGCACGAAGAGGAGTACTCCATCCCCGAGCGCACGGCAGACCTTGTGAGCCGCGCGGTGCGCGACAGGCGGCCGGTTCTGGCCGTGGGGACCACCGTGGTGAGGACACTGGAGACAGCCTGGACAGGAAGCGGCTTGGCGTCGGGAGCGGGCAGAACGAGCATGTTCATCACCCCGGGGTTCACTTTCAGAGTGGTAACGCAGCTACTGACGAACTTTCACACCCCCGAGTCGAGCCTGCTGGTGCTGGTAAGCGCCTTTGCGGGCCGCGAGCTCATACTCGGAACGTATAAGGAAGCGGTCCAGAAACGATACAGATTTTTTAGTTATGGTGATGCGATGCTCATCAAGTAGGCAGCAGCGCAAAAACCCGACGAGAGGCCGCCCATATACAAATAACAGGCAAAGTGGAAAATGCCCTTCAACTTCGCCTGTTTTTTACGTGCCGGTGATTCTCCCGCATTAAGATTCGCTTTGGGGATTCAAGCAATTTTCCACTTTGGCTGTTATTTCAATGCATGCGATGCTGGTGCCCGCAAACTTCATCCCGCTGCCTTGGACCCTGGCTCAGCCGGTGGAACGGCAGGGCCATGAACATCTCAGAAATCGCCAGGTTTCTGGGAGTCAGCAGACCAACTGCGTCAGCTCGGGTCCGGGAATTGCAGCGTAATGGGATTGTCCGTCTGCTCCCTTTCATGGGGGCGGGTGGAAAGTCTCTCCTGTACCTGCGCCACGTGTATGGGTCGGGGCCGGAATCCTATCGAAGCTATTGCACGGAAGCGGTCATCGAAAAAATACAGGAACTGTTCCCTGAAAGCTCCTTCTTCTGGTGGAAGACCGGGTATGTGCGGCGGATCGACCTTTTGGCCGTGATCGGAGACAGGCGGATCGGCTTCTGCTTTTCCGACACCATATCTCCTCTAAACAGGGATTGGTGGCCGTTTCGCGCCTGCTTTGCACAAGGGCTTATTCACCGGGCATTCCTTTTGTATCGGGGCAATCGAGCTTTCTATCTCGGTCCCATGGCGAGCGCGGTGCCTGCCAGGGCATTTCTGTCTGAGGCGGAAGACTGGATTCTAAGCCGATGCACCCGGCGCGAAGTCCTGGCGGTCAACGCGCGAATCAATAGGTATGCTGATCCATGGTCTGGAAGTCTGCGCGGACCTTTTCCAGCCGCGCCAGCTGCGCGTCAATGATGTCTTTGTAGTTCAGGTCGCCCGTCTGGACTCGAAAGTTCTCATCCTCCCACTCCTGGACGGCCGGAAGGTGGATGCCCTGCATGTCCCATGCCATGGCTGACCACTTCTGCGCGTCAGCCCAGTACCCGTAGGCCACCCGGTAGATCTTCTCAGCCGTGTCGAGGCTCTCGAGGTTCTGTCGTTTCCACGGGTAATTGTAGAAATAGGCCACCATCTTGTCGTACTTGCTGCCCAGCGTCAGGTAGAGGTAGATCAGCTTCAGGTTCACGTGCATGTAGAAAAGGTAGCGGTAGCGCTCCCACTCCGTCGTGTCGTTGATCCTGGCGAGCGCGTACAGGGGGTTGGCAAATGGCGCGAAGTCGGCTTTCAAGGCGAGCTCGAGGTACTGAATGTCCTCCATCGTGTCTTCGGGATAATGGTGGAGCTTCTCGTGGTACAGGCGGTAGTACTGTTCGGCGTAGAGGATGCGCCAGCCTGCCGCGGGAAGGAGCGGTACCAGGACAAGGAGGGCGGCGAGGAGAGCCTTCTTCACACTCCTGTTATCGGCAAAGCGCAGAGTATTTTCCAGATGGCCTCATGGATCGCCGCTTCGGGATTGTCTCCGGGGATGATCGATATCGCCATGCCGCTTGGACGGAACCTCTCGATGGCCGCGAGGTAGTTGTCCCGAACCCGTGACTGGAAAGCCACCCCGTCAAAGAGCTCCGCTCTTCCGCGGCCCGCCAGCCGCCTCTGACAGACTTCCACGGGCGTGTCAATGAAAACAAGCGACTGGGGGAGGGGGAAATCCCTGTTGAGGCTCAGCACGTAGTCGATCCCGGAATCGATCGACTGATACGCGAGGCTTGAGAAAACGTAGCGGTCGCAGACCACCAGCTCGCCCCGGGAAGCCCGTGCAACGATTCCTTCCTCTGAGCTCACGTGCTCGTTGCGGTCAGCGGCGTAGAGCCTTGCAACCGTTGACGGCAGCAGCTTCACTTCCCTGGCCAGAATGGCGCGCAAAAGCGAACCGACAGGACCATCGGTGGGCTCCCAGGTGGCCCAGTGCCGCCTTCCTTCCTTCGCAAGCCTTTCCGAGATCAGCCTGAGCTGTGTCGTGGTCCCGGCGCCGTCGAGCCCTTCCAGAACAATGAAGCTTCGCAGTATAGTCGTTTCCACCGGGCGCCGATTGTAATGCGAACCGCCTGCCTTGTCATCGTCACGCTGCTCTTCTCAACCGCCATGCGGGGCTACCCTCAGGACAGCATTGACCAGGAGATCACTGTGAAGGGAGGTGATGAGACAGCCCTCCCCGTCCCTCCGCCTGCGCCCGTGGCGAAGCCGACCATTCCCGATCTCGACCTCAGGATGCCTGATTTCCCGCCGCAAGGCCCGATCCAACCGCCCTCCGGCGGCGAATGGCGAGTGAAGGATCCGCTGCCGAATGAAGGCTAGGATCGTCATAGAAGAGGAGGTGCCGGCCGATTTCCGTCGGCGCGCCCTTCCCTGGCTGGCTGCACTGACGTTTCATGCTGTGCTTCTTGCAGTTTCCGTAGGGCTTGTGGTGTCTCGCTACGAGATGCCTCTGCCGATAAAACCGATCGAGGTTGTCCTTGACGCCGGGTACTCCGGACCGACCTCCGACGGCTCTTCCGTTCAGGTTGACAAGCCATCTTCGGGGTCCCAGAGCCTGCCCCTTCCCGCGCCGGCGGCGGCGCCGAGCGCCCGCGCAAACGGCTTGAAGGCTGCCCCGGGCCCCCGGCCCCGCATGCAGCCCATCGGGGCGCAAAGCTTCGGTCCACGGAGCGCTCCCGTCGACGTTCCCCGACCATCGGCACAGGAGGTGCTGGCGGACCTCCCTTCCGGCTCCTCGTCAGAGCCTCAGGTCGAAGGGCTCGCACGCCAGATGCTCTTCCGCCGCGACCCGCAATTTCCTCGCATGCTGAGCCTTGCTGGTGTTGAAGTAGAATGTGAGGCGCGGATAACGGTGTCACCCGCCGGGACAGTCACCCGTGTGGAAATCATCCGCAGTTCAGGGTATACTGATGTTGATGCCAGCGTTGAGGCAGCCCTCCGTGAATACCTCTTTTCTCGGGTGGACGGGAGGAAAGACGCGGTTGGAACTATAAAGTTCCGCTTCCGCCTGGAGAAACGGGATTGAGGAAAGCGTTCGTCACACTTCTTACACTCGTATGTCTCGCCGTTGCGCTCGGGCTGACCGTGTTGCTGGGATCCATCGTCAGCAGGGAGGTGGCCCTGCGGATGGGGGAGCTGAAGGCCCGGAGCATCGAAGAGCTCGAGTCGGCTCTGGGGCGAACGGTCACCTACGCAGGCATTTCGCCTTCCTTCCTCAATTACCTGGAAGTCCGCGACCTCGTCATTCACGACGCAGTTGAAACAGACAAGCCCCTCCTCACCATCCATCGCGTGCGGATCTACTACAGCCTCGTGCAGCTGCTTCTCCGCCATGACCCGGTGGGGTCTCTGCGGGAGATACGCATCCTCAACACCCGCTTCGCCATGGACCTTCAGAAGGACAGGGGGCTCATGGACCTCTTCCAGAGGCTCAGCGCGGTGGGAAGCGGGGAAAGCAGGCTGCATGCCCGGATAACCGGAGCCAACGTCTCTGTTTCGCTTCAGAGCAACGGAACGTCGCTGGAGCTGTCAGACCTGTTCTTCCAGCTGGATGCAGGCCGCGAAGCGCTTGGTGTCTCGTTTCGGGGGGACTGCCGCGGCGCCCTTCCATCAGGATTCAATTTCTCCTCCACCGTGGATGTTGCCGGAAAGCTGGACCGGGCCTTCGCATGGTCCGACCTTACTGTCCGTATCCTTTCATTCTCCAGCTCTGTGCTCGACCTGGAGAAGCAGACCCTGCAGGTTGTGTGGAAGGGAAACCAGGTTGAAGTCCACAAGATCGAGGACAGGTCCCCGATCGACCTTGGGGTGACAGCCGACCTCGATCAGAAGCAGATCACGGTAAGCTTCCAGACCGACGGGCTTCGTCCGGACAACCTGGTGAGGTTCTCGGGCGGCATGGCGAGGTTCAATCCCTGGCTCAAGGCTCCGCTCACGTCGGCTGGCCATCTCACCTATTCATTTCCCAGCGGCAAACTCTCTTACCAGGTGGGCGTTTCCGTCTCGTTCCAGGATCAGCTGCCGGTCCATGACCTGACCGTGGACACGACTTTTTCCGGCACCGAAGGGGGAGCCTCATTCTCTCCGCTTCGCGTTTCCTCCCCCGCAGGCAGCCTCCAGTTCGACGGAAGCATCCAGTACGACACATTCTACCCGGAGGGAACGCTCACGCTGACCAACGTGGATGCGGGCACCGGACACCGCGTGAGCGCCGAGCTGACCATCCAGAGAAGGGATGACAAGCTCGCCCTGAGCGGGCGACACCTCATGGTGGGCGAAGTGGGCTTCGATGATTTTTCCATTCTCCTTTCACCCGACTCCCAGGGAGCCTCTTTCGCCATCGAGTCATCTTTCGCGGATACGGCAAGCGGGCATATTTCCGCCCAGGGCGAGCTGCGGTTGCACCGGCCCATTCGCAGCGCGCTCTCGGCAGACGCGCGATCAGCGGACAAGCTCCCCCGCATTGCTCTCTCCGCAACGCTTCGCGACGTTCCTCCTGACAAGCTGTACCATCTCCTGATGGGGGCCGGACCTCTCTCCCGGCAGCAGGAAGACGTAAAGAGCATTCTGGCCCGCTACGGGGTAAGCGCGAACCTCGAGCTGGCCACCGACTTGTCCACCGTCACGGTGAAAAGCGACCAGGTCACTGTCACGCAGGCGGATGATCCCACGACGCACCTGCGATTCACCGCCCTGGTCGATTCCTCTCACGTCGAAGTGAACAACCTGTCCGGCTCCTACAAGGGCTACACCCTTGCAGGCTCCCTTGCCGCATCGTTTGCAGAGGAAGGGCAGGTGGACTTCTCCTCCGACGTGTCACTCCTGGGAGTTCCATTCTCGCTCAAGGGGAGATACTCGGAGGCCGGAGGTCTGTACGCCGCTGGCTCGTACGGGTTGGAAGTTCTCGCGGCCCCCAACCGGGACGGTACGTATTCACTCCAGGCCAGGGGCAGCAGAGTTCCCATTCCCTTCGGCAGCGGATCAGCCCCTTCGGGCACCACACCAGCCGTGTCCTTCGATGCGAGCGGACTCTACTCGGGCCCCGGGGAGTGGGTCCTCCGGGCGCCGTCACTCACGATCTTCAACGCGCCTCTCCTGGAGTCGCGGCACAACACGATCGAGCTCTCGGGGCGGATCACGCCTCGCCGGCTGGACATTCAGCAGATCACTTTCACGGATCCATACTCCATCCTCACCGGCTCAGCGCAGGCATCCCTCGTCATGGGACCGGACCCCTTCGACCCGCGGTTCCTGACAAATCTGGCCGCCCAGTTCGCCGGCGTCCTGAAAGGACAGAACGGGACGGAGTCGTACACCGCGCGGGGAAGCCTGAAAGAGGGAACCCTCGCGGTTGCCCTGAGCTTCGATGACATCCCGCTGGCGCGAATGCGCGCCCTCTCCATCAAGGGATCGCTCTCAGGGACCGGGACGATTTCGGGTCCCCTGACAAAGCCGTCCATGACGCTCAACGTCACCCTGAAGGAGGGACGCCTCGGGACCGACCCGCTTGCCGTGGAGACCCAGGTGGCCGTGGCGCCGGACTCGATCCAGCTCAGTTCTCTGAAAATCAAGTACCTCGCGCACAGCCTGACTGACGGCGCCGGCAGCCTCGATCTGCGCAAAGGCAGCTTCGCTCTCACGGCGAATTATGCGGGGGACTACTTTTCCGACCACGTGAAATTGCTCGCCCGGCTGGAAGGACGGTTTTCACCGTCGTCATCCAAGACCGCGACGTCCAATCTTCTCGACCAGGGGCTGCAGGGGAAGCTGGACCTGAGCCAGATCGCCGTGGGGAACAAGCCTTTCCCGCCGTGGGCGGTCACCTTTCACGCGGACAAGGGAAGGCTTACTCTTGACGGCGGCCCGGGCAACTCCATTCATGGGTCCCTTGACTCCAACCTCGCGTTCGCCATCCACCTCGCCCGACCCCTGCCGCTTGTCGGCTACGCGGGAGGAAGGATCATCGGGGACCATATCGTCTCCTCGGTGGCCGTGGAGACCCTTGACGTAACCATCCTGAATTCCATTCTGAAAAGCCCCACGTTGACCACGCAGGCCGGCCCCGCGCAGATACTCAATTTTACGTCAGGCACGGCAACAGGCCGCCTCTCCATCAGCGGTCCTGTGAACGATCCTGATTTCAACGGCGAGCTTTCGGTCCTCGGCGCCGGCATCAGGTCCGCGTATTCCCCCGACGATGTCGGGCCCCTCACGACGCGGCTCGTCTTCGACGGCAAGGGCTTCCATTTTGCCCGCACGTTCGTGAATGCCGGCGCCTCTCGCCTGAGCGCCCAGGCGGCTTTCACCATTGACCATTCGGTCTCCCTCGACCTACGACCTGACCCTGACCACGGAGGACCAGTCCTCCGCTCACCTCAAGGTGAAGTTCGGCCGGATGATCGCAGACGGCCATGTGTTGGGCTCAATGCGGATAGTAGGGGATGATTCCCGGACCACCGTCAACGGCGACATCCGGGTGGCGGACTGCCGCATCACCCTGGGGAAGGCTCCAACCGGCGCGTTCGTCCCCGAAGAGCCGCCGACGTTCCTGACTCTGAACGCGGAAACGGGAAAGCGCGTGGAGTTCGCCTGGCCATCGGAAAGCTACCCCGTGGTTCGCACCACGGCGAGCCCCGGCGGCAAGCTTGCCATCACGTATCGGGGCGACACGGGAGCATACACGGTGAAGGGCAACACCGGCATACAGGGTGGGGAGATCTACTACTTCGAACGGAGCTTCATCCTCAGGAAAGGCACCATTGCATTCAACGAGGACCAGACCAGCTTCGATCCGCGCATCAACGCCCGGGCGGAGGTGCGTGAGTGGGACCCCTCCACGGGAGAAGAGATCAGGATCTACCTCGATGCCGACAACCCGCTCAGCAAGTTCACGCCGCGGTTCAGCTCCGAGCCCGCGAGGTCGGAAAACTACCTGATGGCGATGATCGGCGCGCCCTTCATTGCCCGGGCGGAGACGCAGGGCCTGGGTCTTTCCGCCGCGTTGATCTCCTCCGATATCGTCAGCCAGACATGGGTGCTTCGTCCGCTGGAGCAGCGCCTGCGGGACGTGCTGGGAGTGGACATGGTGTCCGTGCGCACCCAGATCATCCAGAACCTCCTCGTGCAGAAGATCTTCGGGACGACCATCAATCCCCTTGACAATACCAGCGTCTCTCTTGGAAAGTACCTCGGGAACGATCTCTTTCTGGAAATGCTCGTGAGGCTGCAGACACAACCGCTTCCGGGTGCGTCGGGACTTTCGGTGAATCCGTCGGGCAGCGGCGTCGGTCTGCCCCCGATTCCTTCCAACACCCTGCCCACCGCGGGCATCGGGCTCCAGCCGCAGCTGGAGTTGAGCATGGAGTGGGCAACCCCCTTCTTCCTGCTCGACTGGAACTTCGAGCCGCAGCATCCCGAGACGCTGTACCTGACCGACAACGCGTTGACCTTCAGCTGGAGGTTCTCGTACTGACGCAGAGGCACGATGCCTGCGCTGCGACGTACTGAGGGACCAAGCGCCAAAGGAGCCCGATTGATGAACTGTGCCACGAAGACGCTCTTCGCGACCGCCCTCCTCGCTCTCGTCCTGACGGGAACCACCTTCGCGCAGGACCAGGGAGGAGGCGCCCAGGGAAGCGCCGCAGGCGCCCAGGGAAGCGGCGAAGCGGCCCAGGGAGCGGCGCCGGCCCCCCAGGCAGGCGGCGAAGCGGCCCAGGGAAGCGCCACAGGCGCCCAGGAATGGTACGTCGGCAAGCCCATCAAGGACTTCACGTTTACCGGGCTCGTGACGGTCAAGGCCGGCGAGCTGAAGCCCATTGTCGCACCTTACATAGGCCAGCCTTTCAGTGTTGACCCCCTGCTGTGGGAGATCGAATCCAAGCTGTACGCGCTTGACTACTTCGAGACGGTCGTTCCGAACGCTCTCCCCGCGGACGAGGCAAAGTCAGCGGTCATCATTCAGTTCGACCTCAAAGAAAGACCGCTGATCACTGATATCTCGATCGTCGGGAACAGCGGGATCCGCACAGCAGACATCACGGACAAGATACTCCTCAAGAAAGGTGACCTGGCCAACCAGACAAAGCTCCAGGCGGACATCGAGGCGGTCCACTCCCTCTACCTGGAGAAGGGCTACTCGGACGCGGACGTCAAGGCAAGCTTCGTTCCCGGGGAAAAAGACAACACGGTCCGCGCCGTGTTCACCATCAACGAGGGGCTGGCCACCACGATCAAGGAAATACGGTTCTCGGGCAACCATTTTGCCTCTGAGAGCACGCTTCGCGGGCTGATGAAGACAAAGCCGCCCTCTCTTTTCGATTCTGGGGTCTTCCAGGAATCCAAGATTGAGGATGACAAGGCGGCAATCGTCGCTTACTACACGGATCACGGGTTCGTGGACGCCAAAGTGGACCAGGTTACCCGCGAGGTTTCGAAGCAGGAAGGAAAGAACGCGCTCATCCTCACCGTCTACATCACCGAGGGTGACCAGTGGAACTACGGCGGGCTGAACATATCGGGGAACCAGATCTTCTCCACGAAGCGGCTCCTGGAGCTCGTCACGCAGAAACCGGGCAAGACGCTGAGCGTCCAGAAGCTCCAGGCGGACATCGGTCGGATCCAGGACCTGTACTACGAGAACGGATACATCTTCAACACGTTCGAGCGCAAGGAAAACAGGGACGACGCCGCAAAGACCATCACGTACACTCTGAACGTCGGAGAGATGGACAAGGCCCACATCGAGAACATCATCTTCAAGGGCAACACGAAGACAAAAGAATACGTGCTGCGCCGGGAGCTGCCCTTCGAGGAGGGGGAGGTGTTCAACAAGGAGAAGATCATCGAGGGGTACCGCAACCTCGTCAACCTGCAGTATTTCAAGACAGTGCAACCTGAAACTCCCCAGGGCTCAGCGGTCGGTCTCATGAACGTGGTCTTCAATGTGGAAGAGGCGAGCACTGCGGACATCAACTTCGGCATTACTTTCTCCGGCGCCCAGAACCTGGGAGACTTCCCTATTTCGGGAGTCATCAAGTGGAACGAGCGGGACTTCATGGGAAGAGGCCAGACGGTCGGCATTGACCTGGAAGCTTCCCCCATCAAGCAGATTGTCTCTTTGACGTTCCAGGAGCCGTGGCTCCTGGCGCAGCGCTGGTCCGTGGGCGCTTCCCTCTCGTTCGACCATTCGAACGAGCAGAACGTGCTGATGGACCTCCTTCCGCCGATCTTCAGCGACGTCCAGGCGCCCAATGCCGCACCTGACCCCTTCGCGACCCGCCAGGACTACCTGAACGCTCTCGAGGCCGGGCAGAGCATCCCGCCGCAGTACCTGATGCGCTACGATGCGTACGACATCATCCTGGGGCTCAATACCGGCTACAAGTTCATGACGCCCCTGGGCTTCCTCGGGTTCAGCGGCGGATACACGCCGACCCTGCGTTTCATCAGCTATGATGAAAGCCTCTACCGGCCCTTCGAGGTGACGGTCCGTGACAACAACCACCGTTGGAGCTTCATCGACTCCGTTTCAGGAAGCGTGTACCTGGACGGGCGCGATATCTACTGGAACCCCACGCGCGGGTACTACATCGGCCAGGCGGTGACCTACACGGGGGGAATCATCTTCGGGGACCGCGACTACCTTCGAACGGATTCTACGCTCGAGGGGTACCTGACCCTTCTGAACCTTCCGGTGACTGAGGGCTGGAGCCTCATGTTCGTGCTGGCCGCGCATTCCGCGCTGTCGATGATCCTCCCCACCTACTCGTTCAATTCCCTGACGGGGCAGTGGGGATTCCAGACAGTGACCGACGACACGGACCTGCTGTACATCGACGGCATGACGGTGGGACGGGGTTGGCGGGTCCTCTACGGCAATGCTCTCTGGGACAACAAGTTCGAGCTTCGCATGCCCATAGCCAAGGATTACGTGTGGGCCGTCGGCTTCTTCGACGCGGCTGCGCTCTGGCCGGATTCCACCTTCATTACGAACGGGAACCTCGACAATTATTACTTCTCGCTCGGCCTCGGGGTACGCTTCGTCATCCCGCAGTTTCCCATCCGCATCTATCTTGCGCGGACCTTCAAGATCGACAACGCGGGGAACGTCAACTGGCAGCCCGGGGATTTCAGCCTGGGCGGCCTGGGCCTGAAGTTCGTCATCTCGCTGGGCGGAGGCACCCTGTTCTAGGATGAGGAGGTCTCAGATGAGAAAGCTCTTTGCGGCCCTCGCGGCAGGCATGGTCCTTTCACTTCCCGTGGCCGCCCAGCAGGTCACCAAGGTGGGCATCTGCGACTTCACGCGCGTCCTCAGCACCGCCTACAAGGAATCCAAGGCCTACCGGGATTACGACGCGGCCAGGGCCGACTATACCAAGGAGATCACGGCCACCACGAGGGACATCACGGACCTCGAAAACCAGAAGCTGGATGCAGACAAGGCAGGCAACCAGGATCTCTCCCTCACCCTGGAAAAGAAAATCGGGGACAAGAAAGCGTACCTGGAGAATTACCGCCGCGTGAAGCTTGCCATCCTCCAGCAGCAGGCTGACAAGCTTCTGAGCGGCCCGGTCCTCAAGGAGATCATGGACGTGGTCAACTACATAGCGGAGGGAGACGGCTACGCCCTGGTGCTGCGGAGTGACGGCGACTTCGGGGCCGGAATCCTCTACCGCATCATGGAGATCGACATCACCGACAAGGTGATCAAGGAGCTTTTCAACCGGGCCGGAAAAACCTATACCGGGGGACAATGAGTGGGGAGAATCCTGGGGGTGGACCTGGGCACGAAGCGCGTCGGCCTGGCCATCACGGATCCCCTGCGGACCTTCGGTTCTCCGCTTTCGACAATTCCCCTCGTTTCTGAAAAAGCCATTGTCGAAGAGATTGTGAAGGTATGCGCCGAGCGCGGCGTGGACCTCATTGTCATTGGCATGCCCTACGAGGCAGACGGCACTGAAGGAAAGGGCTGCGCCCGTGCTCGCCGGATACAGGAAAAACTGGCCGCCCGCGGACTGACGGCGGTCCTGCACGACGAAGCCTGGACAAGCCGGGACGCCGAGGATGCGCTCCGGGAGGCTGGGAAAAACCGCCGCAATGCAAAGGAAGCCGTGGACAGGATTGCCGCCTCCCTCATCCTGCGCGACTACCTGGATCACCCGGCCGGCACCTGACCTTTCTTCGCCGGGCTTCCCCGTACTATACTTTCCATCCCATGGCCGAGCTCACCCCGATGATGGCTCAGTACAGAAGCGTCAAGGAGCGTTTCTCCGATTCCATCCTCTTCTTCCGCCTGGGCGATTTCTACGAGATGTTCGAGAAGGACGCAATCGAGGCCTCCTCCCTCCTGGACCTGACCCTCACGCAGAGGGCGGGAGTCCCCATGTGCGGCGTTCCCTACCACGCCGCGGCCTCCTACATTTCGCGCCTCCTGTCCGCCGGCAGGAAGGTCGCGATCTGCGAGCAGGCCCCCGGGCCCGGCAAGGGGTTGATGAGCAGGGACGTGCAGGAGGTGATCACCCCGGGAACCGTGCTGGATGACGGGCTGCTCACGAGGGCGGCCAACAATTATCTGCTTGCCGTGGCGAGGGTGGGAGAATCACTGGCACTGGCCTACGCGGATGTTTCAACGGGAGAGTTCGCGGCCACTGCGTTTCCCGTGGCGGTTCGAGAGCAGGTCCTGAAACGGGAGCTCCATCGCCTCGAGCCAAGGGAAGTGATCACCCAGGAATCTCTTCTCGTGGAGGACGCATTCCTCCGCGACCTCCTGGGGGAAAAGGAAGGCCTCCTGGTCAACCGCCTTCCTGACTGGAGCTTCGACGCAGGGACCTGCAGGAAGCGCCTCGAGCGGCAGCTCGGGGTGGCAAACCTGAAGGGGTATGGCCTCGACGAGGGCTCCCCCGAGGTTGTGGCCGCCGGGGTCCTCCTGGAGTATCTCGGGGAGACTGCCAAGCGCGCGCTGGACCACATGACAACGCTCACCATCTACGCGGACAGGAGCTTCGTCGCCCTGGACGAGGCGTCACAGCGGAACCTGGAGCTTGTCGCCAACCTGCAGGATGGAAGCCGAAAGTTCAGCCTCCTTTCCGTGCTCGACCAGACTCGGACTTCCCCCGGCGCCCGCAGGCTGAAGCGATGGATCCTGACTCCGCTCAAGGACCTTGCGGCCATCCAACGCCGCCTGGAAGCGGTTGAGTCCCTCTATCATGAACAAGTCCTCCTCTCGCGGCTGCGGGGGATGCTGGGATCTGTCCTTGACCTGGAGCGCCTGACGGCACGCGTGGCAATGGACAAGGCCAACGCGAAGGATCTCCTGGCCATCTCTTCCAGCCTGGAAGCCGTGCTGGCTATCGGTGAGATCCTCTCCAGGGCAGGGCTGGACACCCTGTCAGGTCCCCTCCTGGTCCACGAGGGGAAAATGAGGGACCTGGCCGGGCTCCTTGGCCGGGCAATATGCGAGGAGCCGGCAATTGCGCTGAACGAAGGGAACCTCATCCGCCGTGGCTACGACGATGAGCTGGATCGGCTGCACGAGCTGAAGGACAACGCGCGGGGGATCCTGGAAAAGTACCTGGAAGAAGAAAGGGCGGCGACCGGCATAGGCTCACTGAAGCTGCGATACAACAGGATCATCGGGTACTATTTCGAAGTCACGAAGTCCAACCTTTCCTCCGTGCCTTCGCGGTTCATCCGGCGCCAGTCTCTTGTCGGCGGGGAGCGCTTCACGACGGACCGGCTCGCGGAGCTGGAGTCGGAGATCAACGACGCTTCGGAGAGAGTGGTGGAGATCGAAAGGACCCTGTTCCTCCAGGTGCGCGCCGTTGTGAAGGAGGGTGTCCCCTGGCTGCTGGAGCTCTGCCAGTCGGTCTCCGAGCTGGACGTGTTCCAGTCCCTGGCCTTCGCGGCCACCGTGCACGGCTACACAAAGCCCGTCCTGGGCGACGACGCAGGGATGGTCATCCGGGACGGCAGGCATCCCGTCGTGGAAGCACACCTTCCGGGGGGTGGCTTCGTTCCGAACAGCCTCGATCTGCCCTCGGGCGGAAAATCCTTCGTCATCCTGACCGGCCCCAATATGGCGGGCAAGTCAACATTCCTGCGCCAGGTTGCGCTGATCACGCTCATGGCGCAGATGGGGTCTTTTGTGCCGGCAGCAGAGGCGAGGATCGGGCTGGTGGACAGCATCTTCTGCAGGGTGGGAGCATCCGACAACCTGGCGCGCGGAGAGTCCACATTCCTCGTAGAAATGAACGAGACCGCACACATCCTGAGGGCTGCCACCGGCAAAAGCCTTCTCATCATGGACGAGATCGGCAGGGGCACGAGCACGAGCGACGGGCTTGCGATCGCGCGGGCAGTCTGCCTGTACATCCTGGAGCGCATCGGCGCGCGGACCTTGTTTGCCACGCACTTCCACGAGCTGACGGACCTGGAGCATCCGGGGATCGTCAATCTGTCCATGGACGTTCGGGACCAGGACGGGGAAATCGTCTTTCTGAAGCGGGTCCGGGAGGGACCTTCGAGCAACTCCTATGGCATCCATGTTGCGAAGCTCGCGGGGCTGCCGGCCGAGGTTCTGGCGCAGGCAGAGACCCTCCTGGGCCAGCCGGGCGGGGAGCCACCGCTGGCGCGGCGCGCTTCGACACCGGCGGCCGCCCCAGCGGCTGCGGCCTCGGCATTCCAGGGTGAGCTTTTCTCCGCTGAGGAGCTTGTCATCAGGGAGATCCGCGGCCTTCCCCTGGATTCGACCACTCCCCTGGAGGCTATCAACCGGATCTCGCGTTGGAAGAAAGAGCTCGACGGGGACGGCCGGGAGTGAAGTGGGGCGGAGAGATCCTCGAGATACTTTTTCCCGGCCGCTGCCTTCTGTGCGGCAGGTGGCTGTTGGGAGCCGGCTCGGGTGGAGCGCCTGTATGCGGGGAATGCCTTTGCGCCCTGGCGCCCATCCAGGGGCGGCGCTGTGAAATTTGCGGTACCCCGCTTGTCTCGGAGCTGAAAACCTGCACGCGATGCAGGAGCGCTGATTTTGCCTTTGCGACCCACAGGTCGCTTTTTGTTTACGCCGGCGCAGCTCGCGACCTCATCGCGAGCCTGAAGTTCGAAAAGAGATCCCGTCTCTCGGCGACCTTCGCGGATATCCTGGCGCCGCGTATCCTTGCCGACCATGCAGGCATCCCGGTTGTCCCGGTGCCCGGCCGATCCCCGACTGATGCAGTTGAGCTCATCTCGCGACAGCTCCGTGCGCGGCACGGGATTCCCGTGCTCAGGCTGCTGAGGAGGTCGGGGGGTCTGCAGCAGAAGACCCTGGACCTGCAGGAGCGGAGGAAAAACCTCCGTGGGAAGGTACAGCTGGCCGATGGTACGGTCCCCGCTGAGGCAGTTCTCTTTGACGATATCTTCACGACCGGCGCCACCGCCGACACGTGCGCAAGGGTGCTGATGGCGGGCGGCTGCGGGAAAGTGTCGGTTGTGAGCATCGCTATGGAGGAGTAGGAACAGCCGGGTGCAGTCCCAGCTATGACACGCGCAAAAGTACCGCCCGGTAGCCGAGGCGTTTGCGATTCTCGACCATCGCAAGCCGTCCGCAGTGGGAGAGGATGCGAAAGACCTCCGTGCTCTGCGCAGCGGCTAGAAACGTCCCGCCTTGTCGCAGCAGCCCGAGCGCTGAATTGACGAGGTCGCGGTGCCAGGGAGCCTTCGGGACGGGGTGAGGCAGCGCGCAGAAAAAGTCCACGCTCCCCGGCTCCATCGCCTCCTGAAGGCCGGCCTCGTCGGAAATGAGGTGGGTCTTCAGTGCTCCTGCACCAGCTGATTCCAGGTTCCGTTCGGTGATTGCCAGCTCGAGAGCATCGCGGCCGGCGAGCGTTATTCCGCTGATTGTTGCTCCCGCCCTTTTCTGCGCGAACACAGGGAGATGCCCCTGTCCGGGATTCCAGTACAAGGCACGGCCCCGGATCTTCGAGGCCGCAAGGACGTCCTGCGCCAACTCCACCGCGTAGCCGGCCGTATCGAAATCCGGCAGGTTGTACGCGGTCTCCAGCTCGTATTCAACGCCGGAAGCTGCAAACTTCTGCCGGGTTCGAAGGTAGGGCGAAAGGTCTTCAATCGGCTGCACGAGGCTTTCATGGCCTTGCGGCAGCCGGAAATGGAAGACCACGTGCTGGCTCGTGCTTTCCACGTGGAAAAGAAGGCATCCTGACGACTGGATGGCGTCCTTTGCCAGGTCGGCCAGTGGAGAAACGATCACGACGGCCGCGGTTCCTGTTCGTGACAGGAGCCCCGGCACGGCCCGGAAGAAGCTCTCCAGGACGGGCTTGCCCGCTTTTGCCGGCAGGTTTGAGGCAATCAGGTCGAAGGTGCGCCCCGACAGGCCCCGGAAGGCGAGACCGCAATCCAGATCCGCGTTTTCAACCCCGTTGACCTTGCAGTTCTCCCTGGCAAATGCCACCGCCAGGGCGTCTCGGTCCTGAAGAAAGACTCGCGCCTGGGGAGCGGCTCGAGCAACCGCAATGCCGATGACCCCGACTCCGCACCCCTCATCCAGGACCGTCTGGATCCTGGCCAGGTCCACCCGCGCTGCAATGCTTTTCAGGAGAAGACGAGTCCCGGCATCTATGGAGAAGCTGCTGAAGAGCCCATGGGAAAGGTGGAAGGAGGACTCCACGCCGCCGAACCTGAGCGACACGGTCTTGTTCACGTAGTCGATGGGGAACCTCGTCACCGCCAGCATCGCGTATGAGTGTATACGAACGGGTGGCGCTGTTGACAGGTGCCCCCTTTTTGAGGTATCTTCAGTCCAAGAAAGAGTCGGCCCAGACTCTTTTTTTTGTGCGGTGGCGCCAACGCGTCATGCACGGGAGAAGCGCAGTCGAAAGCTGCGGGAGAGCGGACAGATTGTATTCCCAAAGTCTTGAAAAGGCCGTGCGCGAGGTTGTGAGGCCCGTGCTCGAGGGGTCGGGGTATTCACTCGTGGACCTCACCATCGCGAGGCTCTCCGGCTCGACTCGGGTCAACGTCGTCATATACCGAAAAGAAGGCGTGGGCGTTGACGATTGCGCGGCGGTTTCCGGCATGCTCTTCCCCCGGCTGGAGACGCTGGAGGCCCTCCCTGATCCCAGCCTGGAGGTAAGCTCCCCCGGGGTGGACCGGATGCTGCGGCATCCGGAGGAATACACGATTTTCCAGGGGAAGGGAATCCGCGTCCTGGCTGGAAGGGAAACGGAGTGGGTGGCCGGCGTCATCGACCGCGTTGACGAGGGGACGCTCTGGTTGAAAAAGGGAAAGGAATCGCGGGGGTTCGCGCTTTCGGAGATACGGAAGGCGCGATTGGATTACTCTGCGGAGGTTGAGGAAGCAAGAAATGCAGTCTGAACTGTCTCAGGCAATCAAGCAGCTCGTTCAGGAGCGGGGGATTCCCGAGGATCTCGTCATGAGCACCATCGAGAACTTCCTGCTCGCTGCCTACAAGAAAAAATACGGAGTGGTGGACAACGCCGTCGTCCGGTTCAGCGATGATGGGGCCGAGGTCACCCTTTTTGCCAAGAAGAAGATCGTCCTGGACGATGACCTCGATGACCCCGTGTACGAGATGCCCCTGTCGGAAGCGCTGGAGCTGAACGAGGAGTGTGAGGTCGGGGATGAGCTTCTCATCGAGATCAACCCCAAGGAGTTCGACCGGGTCTCCGTGCAAAGCGCAAAGCAGAAGGCGCGCCAGAGCCTCCGTGAAATCCAGAAGGATACGCTGTACTCCGAGTTCAAGGACAAGGTCGGGGAGATGATCATCGGCTACTACCAGCGCGAGCGGAATGGGAACATCTACGTCGACCTGGGAAAAACCGAGGGCATCCTCCCGAAGAAATACCAGTCGCCGCGGGAGATCTATCACCCGAACGACCGCATCAAGGCCCTGATCTACGAGGTCGTGAAGACCCCGACTGGGCTGCAGATCGTTCTCTCCAGGAACCACGCGGAGTTCGTCAAGAAGATCTTCGAGCTGGAAGTGCCCGAGATCTATGACAAGACCATCGAGATATCCAAGATCGTCCGGGAGCCGGGCTACCGGACAAAGATCGCGGTGCGCTCGACGCGCGAGGATGTGGACCCCGTGGGAGCGTGCGTGGGGCTCAAGGGCGTGCGCATCCAGGCCGTGGTCCGCGAGCTTGAAGGGGAGAAGATCGACATCCTCAGGTATTCCATCGATTCGCGAAGCTTCATCAAGAACGCGCTTTCCCCCGCCGAGGTGAACCAGGTGGTGATCCTGGACGAAGCAAAGAAGCTCGCCCTTGCCATCGTCCCGGACGCCCAGTTCTCCCTGGCAATCGGGAAGCAGGGACTGAACGTGCGCCTTGCCAACAGGCTGACGGACTGGAACATCGACGTGAAGACGGAGACCCAGTTCTCGGAGATGGACATTTCCGCGGAAGCCAAGCGCGCCGTGTCCGCGCTGTTCGGGGAGACGGAAGAGGAGATCCAGAAGATCTCCGAGCTGCCGGGTATTCCCGAGCGCCTCGTGGAGATCCTCGGAAAGAACTCCATCACGGACATCGAGAGCCTCGTGGCTCTCACCCCCGAGCAGCTTGCCGCCCTTGACGGGATCACCGCTGAAGACATCCAGACCATCCACAAGATCATCGAGGAAAACGTGGAGATCGTGGAGGAGGAGCCGGTGCCGGCGGCAGCGGAAGAGGAGCTCGCGGAAGAAGAGGCCGCGGCGGAAGAGGGTGTTGCTGAAGAGGCTGTCACGGAAGAGGCCGTCGCTGAACAGACCGAGGGGCAGGAGGCGGAAGGGCCCGCGGCAGAAGCGGATGCCGCGGCAGAGCCTGCTGCCGCCGAAGCGCAGCCTGAGCCACCGGCCGCGGAAGCCCCCCCCGCGGAGGAGACCGTGGAGGAAGAGACGTACGAGTGTCCGGAGTGCGGCACGCCCATCACTCCCGACATGGCCACTTGTCCAAACTGCGGTGTCGGTTTAACCTTCGAGGACGACGCCGATGAGCCCGCGGAGGGGAAGACACCCGGCGCAGGCGGAACCGCCAAGGGAGAGTAGAGAGCAGGTATGCCCGAGGAACTGGACAGCAGGAAGAAACTCAAGACCACGCTGATCAAGCACAAGAAGACCGAGGAGGAGGTGCCGCCGGCGGCGGAAGAGGCCTCTGAGAAAAAGAAGGTCGTCGTGGTCAAGAAGAAAGTCGTGGTGGTGGCCAAGAAGACGGTCCACAAGGCGCCATCCCCGGCTCCTGAGCCACCCCGGGAAGCCCCGCGGGCAGCCCGGGAAGCCCCTGCGTCCGAGAAGGTCGCAGAAAAGCCTCGAAGCGCACCTCCGGCGGCCGCGCGCGCGGAAGAGCCCGCGGGCGCTCCGCGGCGAGAGGAGCCGCGCATCACGGTGCGGTCCCCTGCGCAGGCTCCCGCCCAGGCGCCGGCGCGTCCGGCTCCTGCCCGCCCCGCGCCAGCGGCTCCCGCGGCTTCCAAGCCGGCCGCGGCAGGCCCCACCCGCCAGGCGCCGGCCGCCCACGACGCCCCCCGGCCGCGGTTCATTCCCACGGACAGGGGAGGGGAGCCGCGTCCTTCCGTGCGGGAATCTGTCCGGGAGAAGATGAGGCTGACGCCTCTTCCGCCCCGGCCTGCCGGCGGGCCCCCGCGCACAAGCGGCGGTCCCGGTGGCCCCCCGGGGCGCGGCCCCTTCCGCCCGGGCGGCCGGCCTCCTTCCCGGCAGCAGTCCGCCGGAGGCGCCTCAGGGCCCGCCCGGACCGAGGAAAAGAAGCCGCCCGCAAAGAAGTTCTTCTCCAAGGCCAAGAAAAAGATCGAGTACCCCAAGAGGAAGCACGATCAGCCCGAGGAGAAGTACCTCCAGGTAAAGAAGAAGACCGTCATCATGGCGAACCCTGTCCCCAAGGAGATCTCGATTACCGAGGGGATCACCGTTTCAGAGCTCGCCCGCAAGATGAACCTCAAGGGCTCCGACCTCATCCACAAGCTGATGGGCATGGGGATGATGGTCACGATCAACCAGCAGATCGACTCCGATACTGCCTCCCTCCTTGCCGCGGAATACGACTGCAAGGTCAACGTCGTGTCTCTCTATGACGAGACGGTGATCGAGGAGGAGAAGGAGAAGGAGGAAGACCTGCGGCCCCGGCCTCCCATCGTCACCATCATGGGGCACGTCGACCACGGCAAGACGAAGCTCCTGGATGCCATCCGCAGCACGAACGTCGCGGAAGGGGAGTACGGCGGAATCACGCAGCACATCGGCGCCTACGCTGTCGACCTGCCCCAGGGAAGGATCGTCTTCCTCGACACGCCGGGCCATGAAGCCTTCACGATGATGCGGGCGCGCGGCGCCCAGGTCACGGACATCGTGGTCCTTGTCGTGTCGGCCGTGGACGGCGTGATGCCGCAGACCATCGAGGCCATCAACCACGCCAAGCAGGCGGAGGTTCCCATCATCGTGGCCGTGAACAAGGTGGACCTTCCCGAGGCCAACGTTGACCTGGTCAAGAAGCAGCTCACGGAGCACAGCCTGGCCCCTGAAGACTGGGGCGGTTCGACCATCTACAACCTGGTCTCTGCCCTCAAGAAGACCGGTATCAAGGAGCTCCTGGAAAGCATCCTCCTCCAGGCTGAGATTCTCGAGCTCAAGGCAAGCTATTCCGCCAGGGCATCGGGAATCGTCCTCGAGTCCCGCGTGGACATGGGACGAGGCATCGTGGCCACGGTCATCCTCCAGAGAGGGACTCTCAAGGCCGGCGACTCGTTCGTCGCCGGGATCTATTCAGGCAAGGTCCGTGCGATCTTCAACGACAAGGGAGAGAAGGTCACCGAGGCTACGCCCTCTCTTCCCGTGGAAGTCATTGGCTTCACCAGCATCCCCAACGCGGGGGACCCCTTCCAGGTCACGGATTCCGAACAGACCGCCAAGACCATCGGAAGCAAGCGCCAGGAGCTGAGGAAGCAGGAGGAGATGAAGAACGTCAAGAAAGTGACGCTCGACAACCTCTACGAACAGATCAAGGAAGGCCAGATCCAGGGGCTGAATGTCATCATCAAGGCGGACGTTGCCGGCTCGGTGGAAGCCCTGAAGTCCTCACTGGAAAGGCTGTCCACCTCCGAAGTGAAGCTGGAGGTCATCCACGCCGCTGCAGGCGCCATCAACGAAGGAGACGTCCTGCTCGCCTCCACGTCCAATGCCCTGATCGTCGGGTTCCACGTGCGGCCCAGCGCCGCGGCGCAGAGCCTCGCTGATCGCGAGAAAGTGGAGATCCGCAAGTACAACATCATCTACGACGCCCTGGAAGACATCCGCTCCGCAATGGAGGGCATGCTGAAGCCCGAGCTCCGCGAAGAGCAGATCGGGACAATCGAGGTGCGCAACACGTTCAAAATCCCCAAGATCGGCACGATTGCGGGGTGCTTCGTCACCTCGGGCAAAGTGCGACGCGGCTCCGACGTGCATCTCATCCGCGACGGGGTCGAGATCTGGAAGGGGAAGATCTCCTCGCTGAAGCGGTTCAAGGACGACGCGCGCGAGGTGGAAACCGGATTCGAGTGCGGGATCGGGTTGGAAGGCTTCCACGAAATCAAGGAAGGCGACATTCTGGAAGCGTACGAAACGCACGAGCTCGCCAGAAAGCTCGAAGGGAGCCGGGATGGCGGAAGTAAGGCTCCGGCGAATTGAAAGCCTCCTCCGTGAAGAGATCTGCTCCATGATCTTTCAGGGGGAAATCAAGGATCCGCGGGTGGAGCGGCTGACCACGGTCACGGAGGTCAACGTCTCTCGTGACCTGGGTCATGCCAAGGTCTGGGTGTCCCGGTTCGGGGAGAGGGCCGCCGTCGCGGAGAGCGTGGATGCCCTGAATCATGCCGCCGGCTTCATCCAGACGGTGCTCTCCAAGCGCATGTCCCTTCGGATCTTTCCGCATCTCACCTTTCTCATGGATGATTCAATGGAGAACGGTTTTCGCATTGCAAAAAAGCTTCGGGACGTCATGAGTTGACGGAAGGCATCCTCCTTCTCGACAAGCCATCGGGACATACTTCTTTCCAGGCTCTCTCCCACATCAAACGAGTGCTGGGAACGGGACGCGTGGGCCATGCCGGGACGCTGGACAAGTTCGCCAACGGCCTTCTCGTGGTCCTGGCCGGACGAATGACGAGGCTTGCCGGTCTGGCAACGGCAATGGACAAGGAATACGTGGCCACGTTCACCTTCGGAAAGGAGACCGACACCCTGGATCCCGAGGGGGCGGTCGTGGCCGAAGGCCCGGTTCCCGCTCAGAAGGACCTGGAGGCCATGCTCCCCGAGTTCCGTGGAGAGATACGGCAAGTGCCCCCCGCATATTCCGCCGTCCACGTGGCCGGGACGCGCGCCTATCGCGCGGCGCGAAGGGGGGAGGCAGTCGAGCTTTCTCCACGACAGGTGACAATCCACAGCCTCACCCTCGTCTCCTTCGAGGCGCCCCACGCCACTGTACGAGTGGTCTGCTCAAAGGGAACCTACATCCGTTCGCTTGCGCGGGACATTGCGGCGCGGCTGGAAAGCCGCGCCTTTGTGTCGGCTCTTCGAAGGACGCGCGTCGGCGGCTTTCGGGTGGAGGAAGCGAAGCGGCCTGAGTGCTTCGACCCGGCGACGGACCTTCTTCCGCCAACGCGCTTCTTCGAGGCATCCCCTGAGCTTCGCCTCCTGCAACTTCGCGAGGAATGGCGGGAGAAAGCCGCTCAGGGTGTCCCCGTCCAGGACGCCTTCTTCATGGTTCCCCCGGCAGCTGATGGAGTATTCGGGGCATTCAGCGCGGATGGCGAACTGGTGGCCGTGCTGGAAAGACGCCAGTCTCGCTACCGCTACGCGGCCACGTTCCCGTCGGAGGGCGCGAGGTGAGAATCGTTCCCTGGGCCGATCTCCTGGAAGGTCGGCAGGCCGTCCAGGACCCGGTCCGTATCACGATCGGGGTGTTCGACGGCCTTCACATCGGCCACCGGGAGCTCATGAACGCCATTGTCAGGGGGCCCGGACGGGGGGCCGCCCTCGTGGTGACGTTCCCGAAGAACCCTGTGCAGATCCTGGCCCCCTCCCGCTTCCCCGGCCTGATCCTCAGCTACCGCCAGAAGCTCGCCCGCATGTCGGAGCTGGGCGTCGGCGTGGCCGTGGCCGTTGACTTTTCCGATGAAATGAGTAATCTTTCCGGAAAGGCATTCATCGGCCTGCTGAGGGATAACCTAGACATCGAAAAAATAGTCGTCGGGGAAAACTTCCGTTTCGGCAGGAGCAGAGAGGCCGGTTGCCGAGACCTGAAAGAGATGCTTGTCGGCAGCGGGATTGAAGTGCAGGTCAGCCAACCCGTCCTCAGGGGCGGCACAATAGTATCCAGCTCCCGCATCAGGAAAATCATCCAGGAAGCTGATTTCGCGGAAGCCCGGGCGATGTTGCTGGCGGACTATACCCTCGATCTGCGCGATCTCAACGGCAGGAGCGAAGGAACGGGGATGCGGCGATTCCGCCGCGCGGACCTCGAGCAGGTGCTTCCCCGGCCCGGGCGCTACACCGTGAGCTGCGACTGCGACGGCAGGATGTGCGCGGCAGAGCTGGAGGTCCTCGAGGAATCGATCAGGCTCGCCGCGGACGCCGCGGAGAGCGCAACGAGCATCATCTTTCACTAGAAAGGAGCATTGTGAGACATGCCACTGACAAAAGAGAAAAAGGCGGAAGTAATCACGACGTTCGGAGCGAACGACAAGGATACGGGTGCAACGGAGGTCCAGATAGCGCTTCTCACCAAACGGGTGGACGAGCTGACTGAGCACTTCAAGAGGCATCCCAAGGACACCAATTCCCGACGCGGACTTCTGAAGCTCGTCGGTCAGCGGCGCAGACTGCTTGCGTACTTGCAAAGGCGAAACCTCACGAAGTACCGCGAGCTCCTCGAGCGCCTGAACCTGCGCAAGTAGCGCGAAGGGACAACAGATGGAACATCGTGTCGCATTCAAAATCGGGGAGGAAGAGCTCATCCTCGAGACCGGTAAGATGGCCAAGCAGGCCAACGGCGCCGTGTTTGCCCGACTGGGCGGCTCGGCGGTGCTCGCAACAGCATGCTGCGCGAGCAATGAAAAGGAAGATCTCGACTTCATCCCCCTGTCCGTCGACTACCTCGAGAAGTACTACGCCGCCGGAAAGATTCCCGGCGGATTCATCAAGCGCGAGGGCAGGCCGAAGGACAAGGAGGTGCTCGTCTCCCGGCTCATCGACAGGCCCATCCGGCCCCTTTTCTCCCGGTTGTTCAAGCGCGAGATCCAGGTCATTCCCATGGCCATCTCGACGGACCAGGTCAACCCGCCTGACATCCTGGCCATGAACGCGGCCTCCGCCGCCATCACGGTCTCCGACATCCCGTTCGAGGGTCCCATTGGCGCCGTGCGCATGGGCTACGTGGGCGGCGTGCTCATCGTCAACCCGACCTTCGACCAGATCGAGCAGAGCGAGATCGACCTCGTCGTTGCGGGAACGGCCAAGGGGATCACGATGGTGGAGGGCGGCTCCCGGCAGGTGTCGGAGGACCTCATCATCCAGGCCATCGAGATGGCGCATGTGACCATCCGCGAGCTGTGCCGGATCCAGACCGAGCTGGCCCAGAAGGCCGGCAAGAAGAAGCTCCCCCTGATCGAGAAGCCGTCGGCATTCACTCTCGGAGATGAGATCAGGAAATGGGCCAGGGCCAGGCTGGATGTCGCCTGCTTCGTCAAGGGCAAGGAAGAACGCAGCAAGGCCATTCGGGCAGTTCGCGACGAGGCGCAGACGGCGTTTGCCGACCGCCTGGCGGAGACCGACATCCGGCCTTTCAAAGCCCTCTTCGAGGACATGGAGCAGGAGATCATGCGTTTCTCCATCGTTGAGAAGGGCAAGCGCACGGACGGGAGGCGTCCCGACGAGATCCGCCCCATTACCTGCGAGATCGATGTCCTCCCACGGACGCATGGCTCGGCGCTGTTCACCCGCGGAGAGACACAGGCACTTGTTGTCACGACGCTGGGCACGGCGCTCGATGAGCAGATCATGGACAACATCGACGGGGATACCAAGAAAAACTTCATGCTGCACTATAACTTCCCTCCCTTCTCCGTCGGGGAAGTCGGCCGGCTCGGCTCGCCGGGGCGCCGCGAGATCGGTCACGGGCACCTGGCGGAGAGGGCCATTGGCATGGTCCTTCCGAGGAAAGAGGACTTCCCGTACACCGTCCGAATCGTCTCGGAGATACTGGAGAGCAACGGCTCCTCCTCCATGGCCACGGTGTGCGGAAGCACGCTGAGCCTCCTCAACGCGGGAGTGCGGATCCAGAAACCCGTGGCGGGAATTGCCATGGGTCTTGTGAAGGAGGGCGAGAAGTTCGTCGTCCTCAGCGACATCCTGGGCGAGGAGGACCACCTCGGGGACATGGACTTCAAGGTGGCCGGCACGGAGGACGGGATCACCGCTCTCCAGATGGACATCAAGATCGAAGGGGTGAGCGCGGAGATCCTCCGCAAGGCTCTCGGCCAGGCGCACGACGGACGGATGCACATCCTCGGGATCATGAACAAGACCATTTCCCAGCCGCGCACCGACATTTCGGATTTCGCTCCCAAGGTCATCTCCCTGCGCGTGCCCACGGAAAAGATCGGGCTGATCATCGGGCCGGGCGGAAAGAACATCAAGGGCATGAGCGAGAAGACCGGGTCCCAGATCAACATCGATGATGACGGGACGGTCACGATCTACAACCGCCAGAAGGACGGCGCCGAAAAGGCGCAGCGGATGGTGGAGTCCCTCGTGGAAGAGGCCGTTGTCGGCAAGGTGTACACCGGTCCCGTGAAGAGGATCATGGACTTCGGGGCCTTCGTGGAGATCCTTCCTGGCAAGGAAGGGCTCGTCCACATCTCCAAGCTGGCGGCAACCCGGGTGGAGAATGTCAGCGACGTCGTGAAGGAAGGCCAGGTTCTGACCGTCAAGGTCACCGAGATCGACCACATGGGACGCATCAACCTGGCAACCCTGGAGGCCCTTGAGGCAAATCCCGGGCTCATGAATGAAAGGCCCGAACGGCGGCCTCCGCGCCGTGACGGTGACCGCCCCCCCGGCAGGTCGGACAGGAGACCGGGAGGCGACAGGCCCTACGGCGGACCCCGGGGAAGCTCCCACGACGGGCCGCGCGGCGGGCCCCGCACCCACCGGAGAGATTAGTGATCCTCACGGAAAAGCTGGCCAACGGAGCGACGCTGCTCCTGGAGCCGGTTGACCGCACGGACACCCTTTGCATCGGATTCTGGTTCCTCCATGGTTCCCGCGACGAAAGCTCGGGGGAGAGGGGTTACTCTCACTTCCTCGAGCACATGCTTTTCAAGGGCACCGCAAAGAGAAGCGCCCTCGCCATAGCGCAGGAAATCGACCGGGTGGGAGGGATCATCAACGCCTTCACGGAGAAGGAATCCACCTGCGTCTACACCATCATACCGAAAGAACACCTTCGCCTCGCATTTGATGTCCTCTCGGACATGACCACCGGTTCCATCCTGGATACCTCAGAAATGGAAAAGGAGAAGGCGGTCATCGTGAACGAGATCAGGTCAGTGGATGATTCCCCAGAAGAGAAAGGCCACGACCGCTACCTGCGCGAGATGTGGGGAGATCATCCCCTTTCCCGCAAAATCACCGGTGAGGTGGAGGAAGTCCAGCGGATCAGCCGCGACGACCTGGCCCGCTTCTACCGCGAGCGGCTGGTGCCGGAAAACACCATTTTCGCCGTTGCCGGCAATTTCCCGGTCCAGGAGGTCCGCGACCTCGCGGCGGCAGTCTTCCCGTCTTCCAGGCGGGCCCCGGAGAGAGAGAAGCGGGCCTCACCGTCCTGGAAGAGGAAAGTCTCCGTCGTGCCGGACAAGTTCAACCAGGTCCAGGTCTACGCGGGCACCTGCTACGCCCTTGACCACGACCTCGCCCCCTACTATACGTCTCTCGTGTTCAGCACGGCCTTCGGGGAATCGATGAGCTGCCGCCTTTTCCAGAAGCTCCGCGAGCAGCTCGGCCTCTGCTACACCGTCTACGCCTTCCGCTCCTTCTTTTCCGACGTCGGGATGTGGACCATCTATGCCAGCGCAACACCTCCGCAGGTGCGGGCCCTCCTGGGCGCTCTTGACGCTGAGCTTGCCCGTCTCCTCGCTGAACCCCTCAGCCGGCAGGAGATAGACGACGCCAAGAGCCATCTTGCCGGGGCCATGATTCTCTCCCGGGAGGACATGGAATCCCGCATGAAGCGACTGGTACGGCAGTTCGTCACCATGGGCCGGGTGCTCGAGTTCGACGAATCGCTGGCCGCTCTGCGCAATGTCGCGGATCGAGACATAGGGGAATTTGCCCGCAGCTGCCTGCGGCGGGATACCTTCAGCCTGCTCACCTATGGCACCCGCGGGCTCAGCGGGATGCGGAACTTCGATTTCACGTTTTCGGGGTGACGGCCGTGGATGCCTGGATAGTCAACTGCACCGTCGCGGGCGGGTCCCTGCCCGAATACCGTTCGGAGGGCGCATCGGGCGCCGATCTTCGGGCAGTGCTTGGGGAAGATGTCATTCTTTCGCCGGGGAAGCGCGCATTGATCCCCACGGGGCTCCAGATGGAGATACCTCGCGGCATGGAAGGACAGGTGCGGCCGCGATCCGGGCTGGCGTTGGAGCACGGCGTGACGGTTCTCAACTCCCCCGGCACGGTGGACTCGGATTACCGGGGGGAGATCAAGATAATCCTCATCAACCTGGGGGAGAGCGATTTCCGCATCCAAAACGGCGACAGGATAGCCCAGATCGTGTTCAGCCCCGTTCTCCGGGTCTCCTTTCGACGCCAGGACGCCATCGCTTCAACCCCAAGAGGGAGCGGCGGCTTTGGCTCGACGGGGACGTGAGAGGCTCCTCGGAACTTTCGTCCTCCTGATCCTCTGCCAGGCGGTCTTTGCCGAGACCGCCCCGTCACCATCCGTGGAGGCCGGGCGCGACGCGTTCCTGCGCGGGGACAACAAGGCCGCCTTGTCCATCCTCCGCGATTTCCGCTCCGCGCATCCGGATTCCCCCCGCATCGACGAATCTCTTGCGTTGAGCGTCCAGGCGTGCCTGGCCTCGGGGGACGACTACCTGGCGCGCTTCTTTGCCTTGAAGCTCGTGACAGGCTACCCCGCATCCGCTTCGACCTTCCTGTCCTGCTTTCGCGTCGCGGAGAAGGCGTATGCCGCGCGCTCCTATGGAGCTGCGCTTGTGTTCTACGCGGACGCGGTGGCAAGCTTTGATGGCGGTGCGCCGGCAGCGGGAAAAAGCGTGAACCTGGCTCTCCTGCGCGCCGCGGAGCTGACCTTCTACAAGGAGCGGGATCCCCGGGCTGCAGCGGCGTATTTTCACCGTATTGACCCTCGGAACCTCGCGGCGGAGGATCTTCCCCTGGTCCGCGCCCTGCGCGTGCGGCTCGCATGGAGCATCCTTTCTCCGCAGAAGCTGGGTCTCACGGATGGAAACGTTTCATCCCTTCGCGTGGACAACGACGACCTGTGGGTCGGCACGTGGAACGGCGGAGTGGCGCGCTACTCCGTGTCAGCTGGAAGAAGCGACGCGTTTCCCCTTCCTTCATACCCTCGCTCGATAGAAGTGGCCGGCCGACGCGTCTGGGTGGGATCTACGGACGGGCTGGACTGGTACGGGAAAGCCACGGGAGCCTGGAGAGCGGAAAGCGCGTTCCAGTCCCCCGCGCCGCTTTCGGTCCAGTCGCTGAAGCTCGTTGGGGACACTCTGTACGCGGGAACCTTTGGCAATGGGCTGCTTCGGCTGCAGAGTGCCGCGGCAGACGCCCAGGGAAGTGCCGCAGCAGACGCGCCTCCGCAGTGGGCCCCGGTATCTGACGGCAATCTTCCCGGGCGGTTCGTAACGTGCATCGCCCAGTCCCGGGGCGGCGAGTCGCTGTACCTCGGCACCCTGAGCTTCGGGCTCATCATCATGGACAGGCAGACGGGCTCTATGAAGAGCCTCTCCGAGATATTTCCGGATTTTTCAGCCTCCAACGTAACGAGTGTCGTCGAAGATGCAGAGGGCAGGGTATGGATCGGGACCTACGGAGACGGCCTTTACCTCTGGTCTCGGGGGGACGCCGAACAGGCAGCGGGCGGAGGGACAATCCGGCATTTCAGCAAGGCCGGCGGCCAAATAGGGGACGATTGGATCCTGGCCATCTGCGAGACTGCCAGGGCCATGTACTTCGGGAGCTTCGGCGGCGGTGCAAGCGCACTTTCGAAAAACGGGACCTGGCGGCGGATCGGCATAGCAGACGGGCTGGGATCCCTCGATATCACCGCCATCGCCTGGAGGGCACCCTACGTCTTTTTCGGCACGCTTGGTGCCGGAGTGTGCGTCTACGACGAGGAAGCCGATGGTCCGTAGCTACCGACGCACGTACGTCTACATAGGTCGCGAATACCTCCTCTCCTTCGCCGTCGCGTTCATGTTCTTCTTCTTCATCTTCTTCCTGAATCAGATCCTGGTCATGGCGGAGGAAATATTCTCCAAGAAAGTGCCCTTCTGGGACGTCGTTCTCCTGGTCATCTACTCGCTCCCCATCGTGATCGCTTTTTCTTTCCCCTTCGGGTCCCTGGTGGGCGCGCTGATGGCCGTGGGCAGGCTGGCCTCTGACAACGAAACCCTTGCCTTCGGAGCGCTTGGCGTCCCGTCACGCCACCTCGTGATCCCTCTCCTCATCATGGGGCTCCTCTTCTCCCTCGTGTCGTTCGTCATGAACGACTATTTTCTCCCCCTGGGGAACATCCGGTTTGCGGAAATCTACCGTCGAATCCTCTATTCCAACCCGGCGGTCGAGCTGGAGTCCCACTCGATCAAGAAGTACGAGAACACGACCATCATCACGGGCAAGGTCGAAGGGAAGCGGATCGAGGACCTGCTCATCATCGACAAGTCTCCCGAAGGATACCGGCGGATCATCACGGCCAAGGACGCATACCTGGAGGAGAGCCGCACGCAGCGCGGCGTGGTGTCCCTGACGCTGGATTCCGTGTTCACGGAGGTAAGCTATCCTTCCGAGGGGGACCGCTACGACTACACGACCTCGGAGTCGATGGTGTACAACATCCTTCTACAGAATATCTCTGTCTCCCTGGGGGGGCTCAATCCCTCCTACCAGAGCTCTGTGGATGTGTGGAAAGAAATACGGGCCAAGCGGGTGGACCAGGATGCGGCCCAGCGTGACAAGGACGAAAAGGTGAAGGAGCTCGAGTTCGCGCTTGCCTCGGGGACCAGGTCCGCCATCCAGACGGCGGCAGCCGACCCGTCGCAGCTCACGGCGGCGCGGGAGCAGGTTGCCGGGCTGTGGCGAGACCTGGCTGCGGAAAAGATGAGGAACGTCACTGACCAGACCCTCCAGGCGTATCTCCTGGAGTTTTACCGCAAGTTCTCCATGCCGGCGGCATGCCTGGTGTTTGCGTACTTTGCCTTCCCCGTGGGCACGCGGGCCCGGCGCAGCGGCCGCACGGTGGGGTTTGCCGTGGGGCTTTTTGTCTCCATCGTATACTGGGGCATGCTGTTTGCCGGGCAGACCTTCGGCGTGAGGATGTCCCTCTCTCCAGCGCTGTCCATGTGGTTCCCGGACGCTGTGGTGCTGGCGGCGGGGATCCTGTTCTTCATCCTGAGGAGAACGCGGTGACAATCCTCTATCGCATGCTCATGCGGCAGTTCCTGCCGCTTTTTCTCCTGGCCGTCCTCTTTTTCGTTCTGCTGCTTCAGCTCATCGACGTCTTTGGCAGCATCTGGCGCTACTTTGCCCACGCGGTGACCCTGGGGCAGATTGGCTGGATTGCCCTTCTCTATGTGCCGAAGTGCGTCTCGTATTCACTGCCCGTGTCCTATCTTTTCGCAATCTCCTACACCCTGGGACTCTTCTACGCCAATAACGAGCTTTTCGCGATTTTCGGGTCCGGCGTCAGCCTGCAGCGGCTCGTGGCCCCCTTCCTTGCGCTGGGCATCCTGTTGAGCCTCGGCGCGTTCTTCTTCGAGGACGCCGTTGTCATTCCCACTTTCCGCATGAAAAACGATGCATATTCGGATGCCGTCAAGCAGACTGTCTCCCTCAGCCAGTCCAACGTCACAGTCACGAGCCCGGATCAACGGGTCGTCTACCAGGCTGATTATTATAACGACGCCCAGGAGAGGCTTTCGGGACTGACCATCGTCGTGCGGGATGCCGGGCTGGCGTTCTCCCAGCGCATCGATGCCCAGTGGGGCGAATGGAAGGACGGCCGCTGGGTCCTCCACGACTGCAGGGTCTTCACCTGGAACCAGGCCACGGGCATTCTCAGCGACACCAGGGCCCCCGTCTGGGAATCCCCCCTTCTGGGCGAGCCGCCGGACACGTTCCGCAAGCTTTCCCGCAACGTGGAGGAGATGGACAGGGAAGAGTCGCAGCGCTACGTGGCCGCCATCCGCAAGGCCGGGCTCCCGTTTCGGGAAGCCCTCACCGACTATTATCGCAAGTACTCGTTTGCAAGCACACCCCTCATCGTTGCCCTGATTGCCAGCAGCCTCGGGAGCACGTTCAAGAAGAACATCCTCCTCATGAGCCTGCTTTCCGCGCTCGTCATCTCCGTCGTGTTCTACGTTTCCCAGATGGTGGCGGCCATCCTCTCGAAAAACGGCTACATTCCTCCCCTGGCCGGCGCATGGAGCCCCTTCACCCTTTTCCTCGCGCTCGGTTTCATGCTATTCAGAACCGCACGCACATAGGAAGGGATGAAGGCATGGAATACGCGGCAGGCGTCGATTTCGGGGGAACCTTCGCCAAGGTAGGGCTGATTGGGAGGGACGGCTCCATCCTGGCAAAGGATGCTCTTCCCGTGGATCCTGGCGCTGGCTTTGAAGAGATTCTCCAGCCCGTGGCCCGACGGATCGCGTCCTTCAGGTCGCAGAGGAGTGACAAGGACCGGCTTGTCGTCATCGGGGTCGGGATGCCGGGGTTCATAGAACGACACGGAGGGAAAGTGGTCGGCGGCTGCGAGAATATCCCCGGCCTGCGGGGGAAATCGGCCCAGGCGTTCCTTGAAAACTCGCTTGGCGTCCCCGCTTTTTCCGAAAATGATGCCACCTGCGCGGCGGCCGGAGAGCTCGCATTCGGGGCGGGAAGAAAGCTTTCCAGCTTCCTCCTCATGACGATAGGAACGGCCATCGGCGGCGGGCTGGTCCTTGGCGGCAGGGTCTACCGCGGGTCGCGCGGCTTTGCCGGCGAGGTGGGCCACCTCTGCGTTGTTGCCGATGGAGTCCTCTGCAACTGCGGCAGCAGAGGATGCTTCGAGCAGTACGCCTCAGGGACAGCGCTCGTACGGACCTACCGGGAAAAGCTTCGTAAGCGCGGATGCGATGACGCCGCCGCGACTGCAAAGACCATCGTCGACAAGGCGCGATCGGGAGACGAGCCGGCGCGCGAAACGATCGACGAGGGGGCGCGCTACATCGCGCAGGCCCTGGGAAGCATCCTCAACCTGCTGGACCTGGAAGCCTGCCTCGTCGGGGGCGGCGTGGCGGAGGCGGGGGACGTACTCCTGGATCCCGTGAGAAGGCGGCTTGCGGACTACTGCTGGCCCGAGATTGCCGCTGGAGTGCAGATCCTTCGGGCGGAGCTTGGAAACGATGCGGGGATCCAGGGCGCAGCGGCCCAGGCCCTGGAGCGCCTGGAGGGAGCAGGGGAGTGACGTCATTCACCGTCTCCCGGCAGGACCCGGGGTGCCGCGCCCGGACCGGCTCCCTTGCGCTGCAGCACGGGTCAGTGAGCACTCCCTGTTTCATGCCGGTGGGAACAAACGCAACTGTCAAGGCCATCAAGAACAGGGACCTGGAATCCATCGGGGTAAACCTGATCCTCGGAAACACCTATCACCTTTACCTGAGGCCGGGACGCACGGTCATCGAGGAGGCGGGCGGGCTGCATTCCTTCATGGGGTGGCAGCACAACATCCTGACGGACTCCGGCGGGTACCAGGTTTTCTCCCTTGCCCCCTTTCGGACGGTGGAGGAGGCCGGGGTATCCTTCCGATCCCATATCGATGGCTCCCTGCACAGGCTTACCCCCGAGGACGTGCTTGACTTACAGCTGTCGCTGGGCAGCGATGTGATGATGCCGCTGGATGAATGCACCCCGCCCGGCATCGGTCCTGAGAACGCGAGGCAGGCCATGCGGCGCACAAC
The DNA here is from genome assembly GCA_963753085.1 of uncultured Spirochaetota bacterium. Classification (GTDB taxonomy): domain Bacteria; phylum Spirochaetota; class Spirochaetia; order SZUA-6; family Fen-1364; genus Fen-1364. The sequence continues at coordinate 92,589 of CAVWBF010000015.1, forward strand.
GGCGTGGCTCGCGAGGACCGATGCAAGGTGGCGCGAGCGGCGGGGTCCGCGGACAGGGCTCCTCTTCGGCATCATGCAGGGAAACTTCTTTACGGACCTGAGAAAGCAAAGTGCGTTGGAAATGGCGGAGCTCGACCTCCCTGGATACGCCATTGGGGGCCTTTCCGTGGGGGAGGAGTTCCCCGTGTTCCGGGATTTTCTTCACTCCTCAGCCGTCCTCCTCCCCGCGGGGAAGCCCCGATACCTCATGGGCATCGGGACCCCTCAGTACATCCTGGAGGCCGTGGAGGCAGGGATCGATCTTTTCGACTGCGTCTTTCCGACCCGCACGGCGCGCAACGCCCAGGTCTTCAGCTCAGAGGGACCGCTCTCGCTGAGAAACGAAAAATACAGGAACGATTTCCGGCCCATCGACGAGCAATGTGACTGCGAGACGTGCAGGAACCACACCCGCGCGTACCTTCGACATCTCTTCAAGGCAAAGGAGATCCAGGCCGCGGTGCTGGCGACCCACCACAACCTCACCTGGCTGCACACATTTGTGTGCTCCATACGGGAAGCAGTCACCCGCGGCGAGTTCCTGCGCTTCAAGGCAGACTACATGGCGCGGCAAAAAGAGCGGGTTGCCTGATGCGCCACTCGGCGTTTCCGGTCCTGGCCCTCCTGGTTCCGCCTTTCCTTGTCCTTTCCGCCGCAACACTCTGTGCCCAGGCGAAAGTGCCTGCAACCGAAATCTCCATCCCCCGAGAGGCCATCCGGGCCGCGCTCACCTACCTCGGCGTGCCGTACGAGCACGGCGGCACGTCGCGGGAAGGTCTGGACTGCTCGGGGCTCGTGTACCGCGTCCTCCAGGACACGGCGGGAATGGCAGTCCCCCGGGGCGTGAATGCCCTTTTCCACGAGGGGAGCGGCGTCGCGTATCCCATCCACCTTGGCGATCTTCTTTTCTTCGACACCGAAAGCCAGGGTCGTCCTTCACTGGCCTCCCACGTCGGCATCTACGCCGGCCAGGGGAGATTCATCCACGCAGCCTCGGAAGGAAGCCTGACGGGTGTCATCGTTTCGCATCTGGACGATCCCTACTACCATGACCGTTTTCTCGGGGCCCGGCGGGTCATTCCCTGGCGGCCACCCGTCCTGGATGTGAATGTGACGGACGCCAGCTCGACCGATGTCACTGTGAACCCGTTTCCGTCCAGGGAAAAAATCGCCATCGAGGTTTTCAACCACATGACGGGCGGTGGCCCGCTGGAGCTGACCGTCCTGAAGGACGGGCGGCAGGTCCTGGCCGCGCGGATAGCTCCGGGTGCGTTCGGCCCCGCGGTCATTCCTCTCACCCCTGACGCAGGCACCTGGGACGTCCGCGTCAACCGGCTGTTCCGGGGCCGCCTGCTCGAGCGCGTCACGTTCTTTGTCGAGGAATAGGACGGGGGACCGGGAATGAAGGAATCAGTCCGGCTGCAAGAACAGTCCCCACAAAAGGGGCGAGGCGAGCAGCGTAGCTCCCTTTCCGCCGTCGTTGTCATGGCGTGCACTGCCGGTTCCCGGCTTTTCGGGTACGTTCGGCAGGCCCTTTTCAGCTACTACTTCGGCGCGTCGGGGGCGGCGGACGCTCTGAACGCGGTTTTCAACATACCCAACAACCTTCGCAAGCTTTTTGCGGAAGGGGCATTCTCATCCGCGTTCATCCCCGTGCTTTCCTCCACGATCGAAGAGGATCCCTCGGGTGCCCGGCCGCGGCGCCTCTTCAGCAACCTGGCGGCATTCCTGATCCTCACCCTCCTGCCTTTGGTCGGCCTCAGCATCGCCTTCCCCCGGCTTTTCGTGCACGTTCTGCTGAGATTTTCAGACCCGGCCAAGGTGAGCGTGGGCGCGCAGGGCATGCAGTGGATGTTCAATTACATCCTCCTGGTCAGCCTCAGCGCCCTTGTCATGGCCGCCCTGAACTCTCATGGAAGGTTCGCGGTCCCCGCGCTCAGCCCGCTGCTCTTCACCCTGGCAACCGTCCTCTCCATCGTCTTTCTCAACGGGAGGTTCGGAATCCTGTCCATGGGAATCGGAGTCCTGATCGGCGGGGTTCTCCAGCTCGCCATCCAGCTCCCCTCTCTTCGGAAGCAGGGCTACTCGGTGCGTCCGGACTTTCGCTTTGCAAATCCCGACTTCACGCGAACCATCCAGCTCTGGCTGCCGTACCTGGCCTCCGCATCCATCCCCACGGTGACGCAGTTCTTTGCGCAGCTCTTTGCCAGCGGGCTGGAGGATGGCAGCGTTTCCGCAATTGTCAATTCCGTCATGTTCCTCCAGATCCCCATCGGGATCTTCACCGCATCCATCAACACCGTCCTCTTTCCGCGGATGAGCAGACAGGCCACGCGCACGGACCGCGACGGGCTGCGGGGGTCAGTCTCCTACGGGATCGAATCCCTCATCGTGCTCCTGGTGCCTTCCACGGTGCTCTTGTGCCTCTTCGGCAGGGAGATCATTGCAGCGGCACTTCAGCGGGGCAGGTTTACCGGGCCTGCAACCCTGATGGCAGCGCGCGCGCTCACGGGCTACGCCATCGGCCTTGCAAGCATGGGCGTCTACACGTTTCTCCAGAGACTTTTCTACTCCCTGAAGAGCTTTTCCGTTCCCCTTGTGAGCGCGGGCTTCGTGGCAGTCATCGACATCGCCTTTTCCCTCATTCTGAAGGAGACCCCCCTGCGGGTCAGCGGTCTCGCGTATGCCAATTCAATCGCCTTCACGGCCGGAGTACTCATGCTGGGATACCTGGCCCGGCGCCGGCTGGGCGGAATAGGGATGCGCGCGATCCTGATCTCTTTCGGGAAGTCCCTGGCAGGCTCCCTGCCCATGGCGGCATTCATCCTCTTCTTCCAGTGGTGGAAGCCGGATTTATGGACCGGCGGTGGAAGCATCCGCGGGGTTGCATGGATTGCGGCCGCGGCGCTCGTGGCGGTTTCTCTCACCCTCCTGGTCTACCTCGTTCTTCGAGTGCCTTTTCTTGCCGATGTGCTATCCAGGAGGCGTAAAGCGTGAAGCCCCTGGCCTGGGTCGTCATGTTTCTTGCAGTCGGCCTGCCCGCCCTCGCGGCCGACGAGTCGCAGATCATCGAGAGGACCCGCCAGACGCTCCTCTACGGCATCGACAGCCAGGTCCTGGACGTCGTGCAGCGGATTTCCTCCAGCCACGATGGACGGTTCACAAAGGAGCTGGTCACCGTGCTGTCCGGCACCAGGTCGGTTGACCTCAAAAAGGCGATCTTCGGAGTCTTCGAGGACCAGGGCGTGAAGGACGGGGAGGGGATTGCCCGCCAGTTTCTCGGGGACAGCGAGCACCAGACAGGGGACGTGATGGCGGCCGCCATCAGGTACCTGTCCGCCATCAAGGCCGCCGGGCTCTCTCCCCTTCTTACTCCTCTGTTCGATTCCGCCGACAACTCCGTGGCATCCGAGGCCATCCGTGCATGCGGAAAATCCGGGGAGACCGCCTGCGGAGCAGTCCTGGAGGCCAGGCTGAAGAGCCCGGACTTCCCCGACGCGCGCAAGTCCGAGGTCATCCTGGCCCTTGGCGATCTGAAAGATGCAAAGGCAGTGGACGACCTTATCGCCATCGCCAAGAACACCGATGAGGACAAGATCAGGCGCGTATATGCCGCCGACGCGCTGGGGAAGATAGGTGACGCGCGGGCGCTGCCCGTTCTCAAGGACATGTTCGCGGAGCCCGACGCGCTCGTGAGGGCATACGCGGCATCCGCGCTGACGCATTTCGGGACAGGGGACGTGTTCCCCATGCTGCTCCAGGGCCTGAAGGATGACGACTGGAAGGTCCGCGAGCAGTGCGCGAAGGGGCTGACAGGCAAGCTGTCGGCGAGCCAGGTCAACGAGGCTCTGCCCGCGCTCGAGTTCAAGGCCCACTATGACCCGGTCAGCCAGGTGCGGATTGCGGCAATCAAGGCAATCGGCGCGGCGGGAAGCGGGGGGGCGGAGGATACGCTTGCCAAGCTCTACCAGGGAAGCGGAAACTCCCTCGAAAGCCGGGAGGCCGCGCTCAGCGCGTTGATAGAGGCATCCCAGGCCAGGGCGATCGACGCGGCGAAAGCCGTGATCGCCGCCGAGGGGAAGTCAGTGGACCAGAAGCCGATGGTGATCACCTCCCGTGCCTTCTCCACGGTCCAGGGGGGCGGCCTGAAGGAGATCTACGTGAGCCTCCTCAACAGCCCCGACCCGTCGGTGCGAGCCTACGCCGTGCGCGGGATAGGCGGAAACGGGTTTTCCGACCTGAAGGACAGGCTGAAAGAGCTGTCAACGAAGGACCCCTCGCCGCTGGTGCAGCGAGAGGCCGAGAAGGCATTGGCGAAAATGTAGGTCCCCTGTCTAGGCGCCCTCGTGGCGGACCGAGCGCATGATCCTGTTGATCTCCTCCAGCGGAGAAACCCACTGTCTGAAGTGCAGGCTCATTTCCCTTCCCTGCGGTCCCACGAACGGGATCTCCTTGCCCAGGCAGTCCTCCACGGGACCGCCGAGCCCCGGGAACATCTCCGCCTTCAGCGGCGTGAACACGTACTTGCCGTCCTGGTTCCTGATCTCCGCAATCGAGGCAGGCACGCGCACGAGGAAGATGAGGTAGGCGGAAAAACCGCCGCCGACGTTCCTGACCCCGCCGACCGGGATCCGGTGAACATTCCTGAACCCGATCTGGTGGTTCTGCAGGCTTACGCGCATCTCGATGAGGGGGGGAAGCGATCCCTCCTGCAGCTCGGACCTTGGCAGAGCCCGCCGAAGGCTGGTCACCGTGGGCCGCACGCGCTTGCCGCCAATCACGACCCCGGCCGGCTCATGATCGGTGCCGGCACCGAGCCCGGCCCGGATGCCCGTAGACAGGAGCGGCACCCGCTTGCCGGCCCCTGGGCGCGCGGCCCCGGCGCCACCCGCCGCCCGCGCTCGCTCTGCCGCAGCGCGACGCGATTCCCGCGCGCCCGCCGCCGGCAGGACGCGGGGCTTTGCGAAGCCGGGCGCGGGCATTTCCTGCATCTTCTTTCTCAGGAAAAGGAAGAGCCTGATCAGGGCGTACAGGAGCGCAAGTGCAAGGATGATGTACACGATGTACAGGTACGTCAGCCGCGGAAGGGGAATGCCGCCCACGCCTTTGCCCGTGTACGTGAAGGAAAGAGTCCCCGAGGTGGGCGATATGCGAAGGTCATTCTGGAACAAAAGCTGGACATTCGCCGCATGATCGCCGGCAGGATAGGAGAGGGGCAGACGGATGGGCACATCCAGCGCGGCTTCCGCGTTCGGGGCAACGGTGATGGAGACCTTGCCGTCAAGCAGCTCCGTCCCGTCGCTCAGGACACTGGAGAGCTTCACGATGATTGGCTCGGATTTCCAGTTCTTCACCCGGAAGGGCGCAATGAACCTGTTCCCCACCTTCCCCAGGGCAGGGGGAAAGATCAGGCTGGGGAACCCGGTGGTCATGCCGGTCACGATCTCTTTTTCCGTCTTGTGGTAAGGAACCACGGGCACGCCGAGCTTCTGTGCAAGGTCTGAAAGGTAGCTCTTTAGACCCTCTTCACCGGGCGCCGGCTCCGGCGGCACCTTGAGGATGTTGAAGGTCCAGCCCTCCTTTTTCATGGCACCGGCAACGTCGTTTACCGCCTGCCGCGTGGCGGCATCGCTCAGCCTGTTGGGGCTTCCCGGAGGGGGATCATGCACGCCGTCCGTGATCAGGATGATCTGCTTCGGGTTGGTTTCCGGCAGCTCCTTGGCATACTTGTACAGGAACTGCAGCGCGCCGATCAGGTCCGTGTATCTCCCCAGGGGATGGAGGAGGAGAATTCTCCCGAAGGCGCGGTCCGAGGCCTCCGCGCTGTTGATCTCCAGGGCAATCTCAACCTCCGGGGTGCTGTCGAAACTGAGAAGGTGGAATGTGTCCCCGCGATGCAGCCGTGAGGCCAGCAGGTCATGGACGAGGTAATTCATCAGGTCGTCGAAGTACGGGAACATGCTGGCCGAGGTGTCCACCATGACGATCAGGTCGATGTTCTCCGTGTGGGCCGGCATCGCGGCAAGGAGCAAAGCCACGGCGGCAATTGCGCCCAGGAGAGCGCGCGGGGCCCCGCGATATGCTGATTTTTTCATAATGTCTTCAGATCCGCCTTCTCGATGTTCTCGACGATGTAATGGAACTCGTTCTGGTTGATCGTGAACGCGAACTCCTCTCCGGGCTTGTGGTCCCAGAGGGCCATGCCGAGCGGGGAGAGATAGGAGATGACGTTGCGGCTCGGGTTCGACTCCCAGGGCCCCAGGATGACATACGCCTCCTCCTGGCCTGATTTCACGTTCTTCAGGCGGACCCGGGTCCCGAAGGAGATCCGGTCTGTTTTTGCCTCGTTCTCATTGTATATCTGCGCCTGCTGAACTTCTTCCTTCAGGCGGGAGGCGGTGACCTTGAGCATTTCCTGCTTTTCCAGGGCCGCCTTGTACTCCGCGTTCTCCCGCAGGTCTCCCTTGCTCATGGCGACGCCGATCTCCTTGGAGTTCTCGGGAATCTCCACGTCGATCACGCGGCGCAGGTCCTGCTGCTTCTTCTCGAAGCTCGCCCGGGTCACGAGGAGACCCAGGCTGACCTTTTCCACCCCCGGCTCGCCCAGGAAGTGGAAGTCAGGGAACTTCTCCTTGATCTTGTGCTTGAGCTGGATCTTGAGGGACGGGTCCAGCTCCTTCACGTCGTCCACGAGCGTGAACAGGCGCGTGATGGAGTCCCGGTCCGCCGCCATGAGGAACTCCAGGAGCTTTCCTTCCTCGAAGAGGAACTCCTGGATCTGGCGGTTGGTCTTCCTGTTGGCGCTTGCGTTCTGCTTGTTGGCGATGTCGCGGAACGTGATGTCGAGGAGATGGATGAGGCCGATGAAAACCTTCTCCCTCGAGATCGAGATCCGCTCCAGCCAGCGCTCCGCGAGCAGGTTCTTGGCAATCCAGACAAAGGCATCCCTCTGCTCGCGGTAACGGGAGACGATGGAGGACAGCATCCCTCCCAGCACGTCCCACTGGGAGTTCGTCACCAGCTCATCCACGATGAACTTCGAGGGGAACTGGACGAAGAGGCGCGTGAAGACGGACGGCCAGTCCTGGATGTTCTTCTTCACCGCAACGAGGAAGTCCTTCTTGAGGTCCGGATCCTCCAGGCGGGAGAACGTCTCCTCGAGGTTGTCGATCTTCCCGAAAAGCTCCTCGAAGCTGATCTGGACTCCGGTGGAGATGAAAGGATAGAAGGCGATAACTTTCTGGATGAGGAGCCAGCTCCCGAGGACAGTCTCCGAGACCGCGGTGTATCCCTTGAGGAAGGAGGTGAAGTAGGAGAACATCTCCGTGAACCAGTCCGAATCCGGCTCCGCCCGGCCGCCCTGGACATAGTCTTCGATGGTCTTCACGCGCTCGAAGAACCCCTTCTCCGCCTTGAACTTGTTGTAGATCTTCTCCTCGAAGGAGATCGGCTTGTCGCGGACCACGAACTGGTCCACCTTGTCCGGCAGGTTGCCGAAGGCCGAATCTTTTTTCAGGATGGAGCGGGCCTCCGTGCTCCAGCGCGACCATTCGCCCGCGCTCAGCACATCGGGAACAAGCTCCGCCTTGATCTTCTTCATGTCCGCCTGGTTGCCGAAGCTCCTGATGATGGCGCGGAGGGCCCAGGCGGCGTCCGCCTTGACCTTCCTTGCCAGCTCCTCCTTTGCCACGGTCCTTTTCAGCACCCAGACGTGCTCGGGAGAGAGGACCTCCAGCGCGTTCACCGCCATCTTGAGGGACATCTTGTGCGACGACTTGTTGGAGAAGTCGATGGTGAAGGTGTCATCCTTGCTGGCGGAGATCCTCCCGATCCCCCAGGTCCTGTGGAAAACATAGTTCCCCGTGTCGAAGGCAATGTGCTTCTCGAAGTCCGCGATGGCTTCATGGACGTTGCGCCAGTTCTGCGTCAGGTTCGAGATCTTGATGTACTCTTCCAGCTGGCTGTGCTTGGCGTATTTCTGCCGGTAGCACTCGATGATGTCCTTGCGCGCGGCGCTGTTCTTCGAGTCGTAGGCCAGGATCTTCTTCAATATCTCGATGGAGGTGTCCCAGTCTCCCTTCTCCCGGTAGTGGGGAATGAGGGTCGTGAGGAGGGCGCCGGCCCTTTCCCCGCTGATGGCGCGGGCAATGCGGCCCTCGATGTGGAAGAAGAAATCAATGTCCTCCGGGCTCAGGTGGATGAGCTTGTCCCACAGCTCCTTCACGCTGGCAAACTGCTTCTTGTTGATGAAGCGGTGGATGGCCTTCTTGTAGTAGTCCACGGCGGCGGGGAGGTCCCCGTCCTGCTCACGCTTTTCCCCGAGGATCTTGACGATGTCGGCTTCCTCGTAGTCCACGCGGATGAGCCTGTCCCAGATCTCCAGCTTCTTTGCGTCATCGTTGCGGTTTTCATAGCATTCCCCGAGGGTTCGAAGCGCGTACTTGTTCTCCCCATATTCCAGTATGCGCTCGGCAAGGAACTCCACGATGTTCCACTTGTGGTTGTCCATGAAGATGCTGATGAGCATGATCAGGTTCGTGTCGTCCACGAGCTCCCGGGAAAGCGCGAGCACCCCGGAGAGGTAGAGCGCGATGATGGAGTTGCTCGTATGTTTCAGGTGCTCACCGGCCAGCTCACGAACCTCTTCCGCGATCCCTTCCGTGCGCGCCTGCTCGATGAGGGCGTCCAGATCCTTGAAATTGGTGATCGAGTAGCTGTTCAAGGTGGCCCGGGTCCACTTCTCCTCGTTGAGAAGGTCTGTAATCGTCTTCAGCAGTTCTGTCGCCATTCTTGCTCCTCCAAGGCCCTATTCTTCCTACGTCGTATATTCTCTGTGCACCCGGGGATCGAGCTCTCGAATCTTCGCGAGGACTTCCTCGATCCGCTCCCGCTGCTCGCCGGTTGCCAGGTAATGATCGATCAACCAGAAATACCGGTTGATCAGCCGTGGAGCCACCAGCTCACGAGCCGGGCCGACGGGCTGCTCTTTTTCCAGCTGGTAGATGGCCTGCTTGAGCTTCCCGAACTCAAGCGGCTTCATCTCGCGCCGAACGTTGAAGACCCCCCAGATGACCCCATAGACGGGGATCCACTCGTTGAGCGACGGCCCGGTAAACCCCATCTCGCGCAGCCGGCCGGCAAGTCTCGCGATGAGCGGGGACTCGAGGCCGGCAAGATCGATGGCCTGGGCATCGATGAAGAAAGCCTCCCGGAAAAAGACCTTCGCCGCCCGGGACTCGTTCACCAGCGAATAGCAGTCCGCCAGCTCCGCCAGGATCCGCGCGTCGTCCTTCCTTTCGATGTTGGCCTGCTCCAGGTGCTCGATGGCCTTCTCGTAATTGCCGATTCCCTTGCAGCAGCGGCCGATCTGCAGGAGCACGTCAGGGTCACCGGGCTCCTGCGGAGCGGATGCGCTGAGATAGCTCGCGAGGGCCGAGGAGAAGACGTGCTGCTTGATGGCGAACAGGAACCTCTCCGGCACGTCGGCAACCCGCTCCGCGAAGGGAAGAAAAAGCCTCCAGTGGGCCAGCAGCGCTTCTCCTCTCTCGAAGCCGTCCCGCGGCACGAGCTCTCGTTCCAGCCGCTCGCTCCAGAACGTCGCGCACTTCAGAGCCGAAGCGGCGCCCGGGTAGTCCACATCCATCTCCAGCACCTTCTCGAGCGCGTCGACTGCCTCAGAAAAAGCTCCCTCTCTCAGATCCTGGCAGGCAGTGTTGAGAATCTGATTGATCGTGTCGTTCCGGAAAATGAGCCGCCTCTCTGTCATTCGAAAGGGAGATAGCGTAAACACCGCCGGAAAGAGCAATTACTGTCTATCACACCCCGGCCCGAGTATCGCATCCCCGCGATTTTTCGTCAATGAGGGGGCACCGAACAGGGCGTGAGGAAAGGCGGTCTCGTTTGCAAAGGAAGGCTGTTTTGATACAATGGGAAGAGTATGCACGGCGAAGTTGCCCAGCCGGGGGAAGCCCGGGCTCCGTCGATTGGTGAGAGGAAAGTCCTCATTGCCCCGTCGGTGCTGTCCGCCGATTTCGGCTCGCTGGCGGACGCCGTTCGGCTTGTCGAGAGGAGCGGGGGCGACCTGGTCCACCTCGACGTCATGGACGGGTGCTTCGTGCCTCAGATTACCTTCGGGCAGAAAGCAGTCACGGACCTCCGCCCTGTCTCCCGGCTCCCCTTCGACACCCATCTCATGATCTGCCGGCCGGAGAGCGCCGTCGACGCGTTCTGCGAAGCGGGGGCTACCTACCTCACCGTCCACTGGGAAGCGGCCACCCACCTGCACAGGATTCTCACGGCAATCCGCCAGAAGGGGAGCCGTCCCGGCATTGCAATCGTTCCGTCGACACCCGCCGAGGCTCTCGCGGAGGTCCTCCCCCTGGTGGACATCGTGCTTGTCATGACCGTCAACCCGGGCTTCGGCGGACAGGAGCTCATCCCCCGGTGCCTGCGCAAGGTGGAGGCGCTGGACCGCATGAGACGGGCGGGCGGACATCAGTACCTGATCGAGGTGGATGGCGGGATCAACAGGAGCACCATCAAGTCCGCGCTGAACGCGGGCGCGGACGTCATTGTGGCCGGCTCCGCCATCTTCAGCGCGGAGGATCCGGCGCAGGAAGTAGCCTTCCTGCGGGGCAAATGGTAGAATCCGCTGCGCCGGGTGAGTCGTCCGTGTTTCAGTTTGGCGCGCAGCAAGTCGAAAGTCTAGGAAGGTGGAAAAAACGCCCATGAGGCATCCCAGAAAGGCAAAGCTTCCTCTCCTCCTTGTCATGTTCGGTCTGAGCGCACTCCTCGCCTCCGCTCAGGCGTCCCAGGGTCTGCAGGATGGGATCCGCCTGTTTCGAGCCGGACAGTATGAGAAGGCCATCCCCATCCTGCAAAGCGTGATGAGTGATCCCGCGGCGGACGCGCAGAAGCCGGATGCCTCCCTCCTCCTGGCAAAATCGTACATGGCAATCGGAAAACTTGACGACGCTTCAAAGAATCTCGAGATCTACCTCGCTGACTACTCGAGCGCAATCGACTACCCGGAGGCCATCTATCAAAAGGGACGGCTTCTCTACCTGCAGCAGCAGTACGAGGAGTCGATCCAGTCCCTGCAGTCGTTCATTTCCACGTACCCGGCCTCCGCGTTCGTTTCGAATGCGTGGTTCTGGGTGGGGGAAGATCTCTACAGTCTCGGACGCGTCGATGATGCGCAGAAGGTCTTCCAGAAGATCGCGACGGATTTCCCCACCAGCGTGAAGGTGGAGGCCGCCGGCTACAGGATCTCCCTGATCCAGCTCCAGAAGAAGGAAATCGAGCTGGGAAAGCTGCTCAAATGGAGCCACGAGGAGTTCCTGCGGAGCCTGGAGGACTTCCAGCGCCGGGAGAAGACTTATGAGCAGGCCATCGAGGCCTACCAGAAGAAGCTTACAAGCGGGACCACGGACCAGGATCAGAAGATCATAGCGGACCTTCGCGCCGAGCTTGCAAAAAAGACCGCGGAAGCCGAGCAGCTTGCGGCGCAGGCTTCGTCCTCCGCGGCTGGCGCGGCCCCGGGCGGGGGAACAGCCGCGGCCGGGGACGCCCAGCAGGCGGGGCAGGGGGACGCCCAGGGCCAGCTGCGGCAGCGCGAGCGGATGCTGGCAATCAAGGAGGAGGCTCTTGCCTTGAAGGAGCGCTACCTGGCCGCACTCGAAGCCGCGGAGGCCGCGAAATGAGCTCACGCGCCGGCGCAGCCGTTGCACTCGGTCTGCTCCTTCTCATGGCCGGGCTTCCCCTCCAGGCTCTCGAGCTCACCCAGGGGAAGATCAAGCTTACACTCGTGGAGGGGGTGGGGAGGTTCTCCATTTCCTTTCTCACGGCCGCCGGCGCGTGGGTTCCTCTTTTCTCGAAGCAGGACCCCAGGACGACAACGGTGAGCGTGGTTCTGGGAAACAAGATCTTTCGGATGGGAGACGCGGGGAGTTTCATTGAAACGGCAGAGAAGACTCCGGCGGGCGCTCGATTCATATGGAAATCGGACTTTCTGACGGTGGCTGAAAGCTTCTCTTTCGTCGCCTCCGCGGGAGCCGCGGCTGCCGACGGAGTACGCATCGACCTCACCCTGAAGAACACATCCCGCGACGACACGACCGCGGGAGTCCGCTACCTGTTTGATACGTATCTCGGGGAGTCAGGCAAGGTGCCTTTCGCGACGGATACCCTCAAGGCGATAAAGCACGAGACGGCCTTGTCAGGCGGCAGCCTTCCCCGTTGGTGGGTATCTCCCCGGGAAAATGATCCCGAGCAACTCGGCCTGCAGTGCATGGTCACGGAGGAAGGCCTCACCCAGCCGGACAGGATCGTGTTCGCGAACTGGAAAAGGCTGAGCGATGCCTCCTGGGGGTATGACTCCTCCAGCGTCCGCGACTTCAGCCTGCTGCCGTATTCGAAAAACGACTCGGCGGTGGCCGAGTATTTCGATGCGCGTCCTCTTGCCCGGGGCAGCCAGTTCACCGTGACCCTCGTGCTCGGGAAGTTCAACCCCGCGGGATTCCCGGCCACCTCCGCCATGGCTGCGGGAACCGGAGATTTCGTCGCTTCCGTGGAGCAATCCCTTGCGGCCGGCAAGGATTCCCCCGGGTCTCCCACCTCCCTTCGAGCCGACCTGGGCACCGTTGACACGATCCTCTCGCGCATCGACGCGGGGCTCGCCCCCGGGGCGGATATTGCGGAGTCTGACCTCTCGCTGATGGAATCGGCCATCACCGACCTGAAATCCCGAGCTTCGACGTACAAATGAAGGGGAAAGGCCTCGGAGAGGCAAGAAAGCTCTTTCGGGCGAGGAAGTTCCCTGACGTCATCCGCGTGCTTGAGCCGGAGGTCTTCCGCTACCGCGAGAGCGTCGACTACTTTTCCCTCCTCGGTCTCTCCTGCCTGCACACCGGCGACCTTGGCGGAGCCTTTTCCTACCTCAGCAGGGCGCGGCAGCTCGCCCCCGACAACGTGAGCGCCCTCCTCGGGATTGCCTCGATCAACTTCCGGCGGCACGAAACCGAGGAAGCAATCAAGCGATGGCTCGAGGTCCTGGAGCTGGAGCCGGGGAACAAGGTGGCCCGCCGGGGGATGGACCTCCTCCGCAAGGGGCTTTCGCAGGAGAAGCTCCAGGAATACATCGATGCCGGAAAAGTGAAGAGCCTCTATCCGCCTCTTCCGGCCCGGCAGCGCGCCGGGCTTGTCATGATGGTTGTCCTGGGTGCCCTTGCCGTGGGCGCCGCCGGCTACCTGGGGGTGCGCTACTTCCCCCAGAGGACTCCTGAGCGTCCCGGAATCTCGAGCATCGAGATACCACGGGATCTTTCCCGCCTCACGGACACGGGGTCCGGTTTCACGTACATGATGACGGAAAGCGACGTGCGGCGGGCGTTCAACAAGGCCAAGAGCTTTCTCCTTGCGTATCGGGACAACATGGCCACGGTGGAGATCAACAGGATTCTCCTTTCCAACGCCGCTCTGCCCGTGAAAGAAAGAGCGAGGATGCTCAAGGGTTTCGTGACCCAGCCGGATTTCCTGACTTTGAAGGATTCCTTCCCCTATGCAACGATCTCCGCGGAACCCGCCCTCTATGATGGCTGCTCGGTGAGCTGGCGGGGAAAGATCGCGAACCTCAAGATCCACAAGGACTCCATCACGTTCGATCTGCTCGTGGGCTACGACAAGGAGAAAGAGCTGGAGGGGATCGTTCCCGTCGTGATGGGTTTTGCCGCCGACCTGGCCAACGGCGGCGGGATCGAGGTGCTGGGGCAAATCGGCTCCCAGGACCAGAAGCTCGCCCTCACCGCGATCTCCATCCACAAGCTGGCCGGGAACTAGGCGGCGCGTCGTGCGCGCGGTAGTCCAGCGGGTGCGGGACGCGGCCGTCCGGGTGGAAGGACGCGAGGTTGGCGGCATCCCCGCGGGGCTGCTCGTCTACCTGGGAGTCGGGAGAAACGACACGGAGAAGGAAGCCCGGCTCATCTGCGACAAGGTTGCGAACCTCCGGATTTTCCCCGATGAGCTGGGAAAGATGAACCGCTCGGTCACGGACGTGAAGGGCGGCATCCTCCTGGTCTCCCAGTTCACTCTCTTCGGAGACGCGCGCGAGGGCCGGCGGCCTTCCTATAGCGAAGCTGCGCCCGCCGAGCTGGCGCGCACGCTGTACGAGAAAGCCATCGAGCTTCTCCGCACGACGGAGCTGCCGGTTGCAAGCGGGGAGTTCCAGGCATCCATGGAAGTTTCGTACACGAACCTCGGGCCGGTGACCATCCTCCTGGACTCGGAGAAAAAGTTCTGATCCCCGGCGTTCGAAGCTTCAAGGCGTTGATCTGGAAATACTACCGGGAAAACGGGAGGGACATGCCATGGCGCAGGACCATGGTTCCCTACCGGATCCTTGTCTCCGAGATCATGCTCCAGCAGACCAGCGTGGAGCGCGTCATCCCAAAGTACGGACCCTTCCTGAAGGCATTCCCCGGCATGCGCGCCCTGGCGGAATCCACCGTGGAGGAAGTCCTTGGCGCCTGGAAGGGGCTCGGGTACAACAGGCGGGCTCTTGCCTTGAGGAATGCGGCGCGCAGGCTCGTGGAAGAGCACGGCGGACGCCTGCCAAAGGCCGTTGACGAGCTCTGCAACCTGCCGGGAATCGGACGGGCCACGGCTTCCTCGGTGCTGGTCTTCTCTTTCAACCTGCCCCTTGTCTTTATCGAAACGAATATACGCCGCGTGTTCATCCACTTCTTCTTCCCGCGGTCCAGGAGCGTGGGTGACCCGGCAATTCTGCCCCTGGTGGAGAAGACTCTCGATAGAAAAAACCCAAGGGAATGGTATTACGCGCTGATGGATTACGGCGCATACCTGCGCCGCTCCGTTTCGAACCCGAACCTTCGAAGCTCCAGCTATGCCAGGCAGGCGCCGTTCGAGGGATCCCTCAGGCAGCTTCGGGGCCGGGTCCTGGATGTCATGCTCAGCCTTCGCAGCGCGGAGGCAGCGGCAATCCAGCGGGCCCTGGCCCGGGAAGATCTGCGACTCGGACAGGCTCTTTCCGAGCTCGTTTCGGAGGGGTTTCTTCGCGAGAAGAACGGGCGCTATTTCTTCAGATAGTCTTCGGCGTTGAACGGCAAGAGCAAGGGAGAAAGCGCGAGCTCGCTGTTCAGGCGGAAGACGATCTCCGCTGCCAGGGAAGTGGAAGGGATGACCTGGAGGCAGGGAAGGCGCTCCAGTATGTCGGGGGTGCAGGTGATGGTGTCGGTCACGAGGATGGACCCGATCAGCTTTTCGTCACACAGCTCCTTCAGCCTCTCGGTTGCAGGGGGAGAGAATACCGGATGCACGATTGCGACATTGATCGAACCCGGTTTCATGGGGGCCAGCTCCCGCGCGAGCTTGCAGATCGAGTCACCCGTATCGATCATGTCATCTATGATCCAGATGGTTTTTCCCTTGATGGGCTCCGCGGTAAGGATGGTGATTGATTCCACGGTGTTGGCGGAGGAGTAATTTCTCTGCTTGTGGGAGATGATGATACCGGTCCCGAAGGAAGCCGCAAACCTTTTTGACAGCGCCTCCCCGCCGGCATCCACGGAGCAGAACAGCCACTCATCGTGCACCGTTGTGTGCAGGCGCTCGACAGAGCCTATCACGTTGTCGCAGATGTACCGCTCCAGGAGCGTGCGGCCGGGAATGTCATCTACGTCGCAGATTGCCGGGTCGATGAAAGTCTTGGATTTTTCCGAGTGCAGCTGAAAGGTGATGTAGTGATTGATGCCGAGGCTGAGGAGGACCTTGAAGTGCAGCCAGAGGCCCACTGAGTTCCTGCGGGTAAGCCTGTCCGATCTGCCGGGGCTGCAGTACGGCTCGAAGACGGTGATCCTTCCCGCCTGCGCCCTTCGCAGGGCGTCAACGGCGTGATACGTCTCTATCTTGTTCTCTTCCGAGGACAGGCCCAGCTCGTTGCGGGCTGCTCCCACAAAAAGGAAGACGTCAGAGCCGCGCACGGAGGTGCCGACCTCCGCCTCCATCTCCCCGTCTGCAAACCGGGAAATGGAAAGCTCACCGTGGATTTCCTTGTCCGTTGTTTCCTTGAAGCGCGGATATGTGCGCAGAACGCGCGTGACTTCGCGCGCGTAGCCTTCAAGCGCCCGGGTTGAGAAAACCATGAGCCGTCCGCGCATGGGCCGACTCTACCAGAAAGCGCCCCGCTGGTCACCTGCTCTTATCGCGCGGCCAGAAGACGCGACACCTGCCGCGCCTCCTTCACGAGGGATGCGTCGCGGGAAAGCCGGGCCATTTCCTGGGTCAGCTCCAGAAAATCGGCGCTCCCCATCTCCTGGATGGCTGCAAGACAATCGAAAGCAAGAGCCATGTCGGGAGAAGAGAGAAGCCCGCCCGACTCCCTGAGGTGGCTCACGATCTCCGCCGCGGTCTCCATGAGCGCCGATATGCATGACGAGCAGCCGGCTGATCCCAGGCGCGGAAAAAGATCGATGATGGTCCCCTTGAGCTGGGGGTCGTGGAAGCGACCGGTGGCCTTCACGAGATCGTCGACAACGGCTGCATTTGCATCGAGGCGGGCGGTGAGATCCGCGTCGCTGATTCCTCCGCCGAAGAGAGATCGCATGGTGACCCGCAGGAGGTATTCGGCTCTGAACTCGCCTGTTTTCGAGAAGGCCGCAAGAAGCCACGAGATGATGTCGGCTGCATAGGGATCCTTCCGCTTTCCCAGCGCCTCCAGCATCTCGATCTTTGTCTGGAAATCAGCTCCGTCCAGGAGGCTGATGATCAGACCATCGTCATGACGGTCGCTCGAGGCGACAAGAGGGCCCCAGTCTCCGGACCAGGCAGGCGCGATCGAGGCGACAAGGAAGAGGAAAACAACGGCTCTACTGGACACAAGCAGGCATCCGGTTATACTTATCGGAATTGCGGCGCAATCAGCGCGGCGTTTCCCGCGTATTGAAGGTCGGAGGAAGGTAGACAGGGATGGCAAAAAAGGAAGTCCCCGCGGCGGAGAAGAAGTCCCCGGTTCAGGAAGAGAAGGCAAGGGCGCTGGATGCGGCCCGGCTGCAAATAGAGAAGCAGTTCGGCAAAGGCTCCCTCATGAAGCTGGGGGAGAACGCTGGCCACACGGACGTGGACATCATTCCCTCCGGTTCCATCCTCCTGGATGCCGCGCTCGGCGTGGGCGGCTACCCGCGGGGCAGGGTGATAGAGATCTACGGCCCCGAGTCCTCGGGGAAGACCACGCTGGCCCTGCATGCAATCGCGGAGTCCCAGAAGCTCGGGGGGATCGCGGCGTTCGTGGACGCGGAGCACGCGCTGGATCCGGTGTATGCAAAGAACCTCGGCGTGAACGTTGACGAGCTGTGGGTCTCCCAGCCTGACACGGGAGAGCAGGCGCTGGAGATCGTGGAAGCCCTCGTGCGCTCGGGCGCCATGGACATCATTGTCGTCGACTCGGTTGCAGCCCTCACCCCCCGCGCCGAGATCGAGGGAGAGATGGGGGACTCCCACATGGGGCTCCAGGCCAGGCTCATGAGCCAGGCGCTGCGGAAGCTTACCGGTACCATCTCCAAGACAAGGACGTGCCTCATCTTCATAAACCAGATCCGCATGAAGATCGGCGTCATGTTCGGAAACCCGGAAACAACCACCGGCGGTTTTGCTCTGAAGTTCTATTCCACCATCCGCCTGGAAGTCCGCAAGGTGGAAAGCATCGCCCGCGGAAATGATGAGGTCGTCGGGAACAAGGTGCGCGTCAAGGTGGTGAAGAACAAGATTGCTCCCCCGTTCCGCAAAGCGGAAATGGACATCATGTTCGGGAAGGGAATATCAGCTGTCGGGAGCCTCCTGGAGGCCGCGCTGCAGGCAAGCTTCGTCGAGAAGGCGGGAAGCTGGTACTCCTACGGAAAGGAAAGGATCGGCCAGGGCGTTGAGAACGCGCGGCTGTTCCTGGAATCAAACCCGGCGGTCTATGCGGACCTGGAAAAGAAAGTAAGAGAAAAGCTCTTTCCCCCCAAGGGGCAAGCTGCCGTCCAGGGCCAGGCACCCAAGGCAGACACGGGGCCTGCCAAGGACTCGGCGCCGCCCGCGCGCCCCAGGACCCCCGCCGCACCGGTAGACCCGGAAGCGGAGGAGGCGGACGCAGCGCCTTCCTCGGATGACGCGCCGGACCCGGACAAGGAGCTCTTCTGACAGGGGAGGGGCGCGGGAAACCGCGTCGCGCATCCGCGCATACCTACTACATCGCATTTGGCTCCAATCTCGGCCAGAGGGAGGAGACGCTCCGGCGCGCATGGGAAATGCTTTCGACAAAGGGAACGGGCGGCAGGTTGTCCAGCCTCTATGAATCCGAGCCAATGTACGTCACAGACCAGCCCCGATTCCTGAACGCCGTTGGAGTGATCTCCTCGGGGAAAACCCCCCGGGAGATGCTTGCGGTTCTCCATGAGATCGAGACTGCCCTTGGCAGAGACCGAGGCAGGGAGAAGCGGATGGGGCCGCGGACAGTTGACCTCGATATCCTTCTCTGTGACAACGTCGTCATGGACACTCCCGAGCTCACGATTCCTCATCCGCGCATGGCGGAAAGAGGTTTCGTTCTTGTCCCTCTGCTGGAGCTTGCTCCCGACCTTCGGGACCCCGCAACAGGGGCTCTGTATGCCAGGCTCCTTCCCGGCGCCTCCGGGGGTGTTTACTCTTATCCCCCGCCAGTAGTATAATTTCGTGTCGATACACAACAGTGCCAGCTATACCACCCCGAAATGACGACACCCTCAAAGAAGGGAGCCCTATCTCTGGTCCCATGTCCGACACGAGCGTGAGCCAGAAGCAGCATTTCCACCTCGGTGATTTCGATGGGCCCCTGGATCTCCTTCTCTTTCTCATCCGGAAGTCCGAGGTCAATATCTATGACATCCCGATTGCTTCCATCACGGAGCAATACCTCGAGTACCTGAACTTCGCCACCCGGGTGGACCTGGACACAATGACGGAGTTCTACCTGATGGCGGCAACGCTCCTGTACATCAAGAGCAAGATGCTGCTTCCGGTGGAGCTGAGCCTCGACGATGAGCTGGAAGATCCCCGCCGGGACCTTGTGGAGAAGCTGATCGAATACCAGAAGTTCCGAAAGCTGTCCGACCTCATGGCGCAGAAAGAGGGAGAGGCGGAGTGGATCCTCGAGCGTACGCAGAGCCAGCGGATCCTGCCGTTTTCCGACGAGGGAATCTGGGACCAGGTCAGCGTCTGGGATCTCCTGCAGACCTTTTCATCTCTCCTGTCCAGCCTTTCCTCTGAGCGCATCATCGACCTGTACGAAGAGGTCAGCGTCAACGAGAAGATCACCCTGATCGCGGAGCTGCTGGAGGAACGGGAGGAGTTTCTCTTCACCGAGCTGGTGAAGAAGCGCAGCATCCTGGAGATCGTCTGCGCGTTCTGGGCGGTGCTGGAGCTCGTGAAGCAAAGACGCGTCACGGTGCTGCAGAACCGGTTGTTCGGGGACATCAGGGTCCGGGCGCGGAGGACGGATCCGGCAGCAGTGCCGGAGGGAGTAAACGGGAATGGAGCTGAATAAGGACGCCGCGCTCGTGGAAGCGATCCTCCTCCTCGAAAGCGACCCCATCGAGCTTCGCAAGCTCGCCTCCATCAGCGGTCTGTCCGCGGAAGCGGCGCAGGAAGCCATCGAGCAGCTTCGGCAGGAGCTGGAGGCGGACGGCCACGGCCTGGAGATCGTGGAAATCGGCGGGGGGTTTGCCTTTGCGCCCCGAAAAACCCTGTGGGAGCAGCTGCGTGAGCGCTATGGAAAGAATGCGGAGAACCATCTTTCCAAGGCGGCCCTGGAGACCCTTGCCATCATCGCGTATTCCCAACCCATCACGCGGGCGGAGATCGAGGGTATCCGCGGCGTTGCCGCGGACGGGATGATCAAGCTCCTCATGAGCAGGAGCTTCATCCGCGAGGTCGGAAAGAAGGACGCCCCCGGGAAACCGGTCCAGTACGGAACGACAAAGGAGTTTCTCAAGGCCTTCCGGCTGACCACTATTTCCGACCTGCCGAAGCTTGACGGCCTGGAGAGGGAGCGCTTTGAGCAGGAGTAGCACCGGCGCGCCGGACACGTCAGCCCGGGATTCCATCCGCCTGCAGGTCTTCCTGGCCAGGTGCGGCCTGGGATCACGGCGCAGCTGCGAGACCTTCATCCAGCACGGCCGGGTCGCGGTCAACGGCGCGCCCGTCACCCGGCTCGGGACCAAGGTCTCTCCGTCGGACGTCGTCACCCTTGACGGCCGCAAGGTCGTTCCTTCCGGCCGAAAAATATACCTGGCCGTCCACAAGCCCCGCGAGTTCCTGTGCGCAAACAGCGACCCTCACGGCAGGCCGCTTGTCAGCCAGCTTTTCTCCTCAGCCATCCGTGAGCGCCTCTTTCACGTCGGCAGGCTGGACTTCCTGTCCACGGGGCTCATCCTGTACACGAACGACGGAGAGTTCGCCAAGATCGTCTCCCACCCCGGTTCGGGGATCGAAAAGGAATACCTCGTGGAGACGGGGAGGGTGATCGAAGAGGAGTTTCTCCGCAGGTATGCAAAGGGCATCAGGGTGGGAGAGGAACTGTACAGGTGCAAGAGCTGGACTCTTCGTGGACCGCATTCCGCGCTCATCACGCTGACCGAGGGAAAAAACCGCGAGCTTCGAAACGTCTTCACGAGCCGCAACATCCGTCTCAAGAGGGTCCATCGGCTCCGCGTGGGCCCGTTGACCCTGAAGGGTATCCCCCCAGGCCATTTTCGCAGGCTCACCGAGAGGGAGATCAGGTGGTTTTTCGACCACGGCGGCGAGGATTGACTGTCTCCTTGCGAAAGCTTCGCGTCCGGTATACACCGTCTCTAAGCCATGTACTGGAACAAGGAGTTAGAGACGCCTGGCAGGGAGTCTCTCGAGCGGCTCCAGCTTCAGCGACTCAACAGCACGCTGGAAAAGGCGTCGCGCGCCCCGTTTTACCGTGAGCGGCTGGGCCGCAACGGCTTTCGGCGCCTTGACTCGCTCGCCGACGCTTCACAGCTTCCCTTCACAACCAAGGCGGACCTGAGGGACGCATTTCCCTACGGTTTCCTCGCGGTGCCTCTGGACAGCATTGTTCGCCTGCACTCTTCGTCCGGCACGACGGGAAACCCGACTGTCATCTACCATACGAAAGAGGACATCGAGACCTGGCAGGACCTCGTTGCCCGCTGCATGTACATGACCGGCATGCGGAAGACCGACGTGTTCCAGAACATGATGGGCTACGGTCTTTTCACCGGCGGGCTGGGTTTTCATTACGGGGCGGAGAAGCTGGGAGCTTTGACCATTCCCATCGGTCCCGGCAACAGCAAGCGCCAGATCTGGTTCATGCGCGAGTTCGGAACCACCGTCATCCACGTCCTTCCCAGCTATGCGCTTCGCCTGTCTACGCACGCCCGGGAGCTGGGGTTGAATCCCCGCGGGGACTTCAAGCTGCGCATGGCCTACGTCGGGGCGGAGCCCCATACCGAGGAAACGCGGCGCAAGATCGAGGAAACCTGGGGCATCAAGGCCTACAATTCCTACGGCCTGTCGGAAATGTGCGGGCCCGGAGTGGCGTTCGAGTGCACGGAGCAGTCGGGCATGCACATCTGGGAGGACCAGTTCCTCGCCGAGATCGTGGATCCGGACACCGGAGCGCCCCTTCCTGACGGCGAATGCGGGGAGCTCGTTCTGAGCTCCATCGGAAGGACCGGCACCCCCCTTCTACGATACAGGACCCGGGACCTGACCCGGTTCCTTCCCGGGCCCTGCCCCTGCGGCCGCACGCACCGGCGCATCGATCGCATTCAAGGACGATGCGACGACATGATGATCATCAACGGCGTGAACATCTTCCCCATGCAGATAGAGCGGACTCTCATGCGCATCGCGGGCATCGGCACGAACTACCAGATCGAGATCCACGAGGAAGACTACATGGACAAGCTCCATGTGAGCGTGGAGCTCTCACCCGAGGCGTTCGCCGGTACGCTCGGCCAGGTCGAGGGACTCCAGGGCAAGGTGTGCGCCGCGCTGAGAGAGGAGACGGGAGTTACTCCGGTGGTGAAGCTCCTGGAGGCCGGCAGCCTGCCGGCAGCCGAGGGGAAGGCAGTCAGAGTGGTGGACCTTCGAAAACAATCAAAGCGGGAGTGCTAGGAATGGCATATCACCTGTCGATCTTCGTCGTGAACGAGCCGGGCAAGCTGGAGAAGATAACACGGGTGCTCACGGAGAAAGGCCTGAACATCCGCGCCGTCTCCATGGCGAGCACCGGGGAGTTCGGCGTCGTGCGGGTCCTGGTGAACGATCCGGACAGCGGCCTGGCCGCCCTCCGGGACAACAGGTTCACCGTCACCAAGAGGCGGATCCTGGTCGCGCTCATCGACGACCGGCCCGGGTCGATGCATGAGCTCCTGGTGACGCTTTCCGCAAACCGCGTGAACGTGGAGGACTGCTACGGCTTTGTCATCGAAGAGGGAAAGAAGGCAGCCATTGTGTTCGAGGTGGAAAAGGTCCCCGAGGCGGAGAGCGCTCTCGCCGGCACGTCGGTCCACCTGATAGCGGATTCCGAAATCTACAAGCTGTAGAGAGAGAGCCGTCCGCCATCTCCTGGAGGTAGCGAGTCAATGATCTGGAACCCTGATTTCGAGACCCTCTCCCGCCCCGAGCTGACGCGGCTGCAGGGGGAGAGGCTTGGCAGGCTGGTGGATGTTCTGTTTCGCCGCGTGCCGTTCTACCGCAAAAAAATGGATGAGAAGAGCGTGCGGCCCCAGGACGTGCAGGGTATCGCCGACATCGAGAAGCTCCCCTGTACGACGAAGGACGAGATGCGCGACGTCTACCCCTACGGGCTCCTGGCAGTCTCGCTGCCCGAGATCGTGGAGATCCACACCTCCTCCGGCACAACGGGCAAGCCCGTGGTGGATGCGTACACGCGGGGAGACATCGATGTGTGGGCGGAGGTCATGGCGCGCACCCTGTCGGCGGGGGGCACCACCCGGCACGACATCGTGCAGAACGCGTACGGATACGGCCTTTTCACCGGCGGACTGGGCGTGCACTACGGAGCGCGGAGGATCGGGGCAACGGTGATCCCCATCTCGGGAGGCAACACCCGGCGGCAGCTCGCCGTTCTGCGTGACTTCAAGTCAACCGTGCTCACATGCACTCCCTCCTACTCGCTGTTCCTCGCGGAAGCGGCGCGGGAAGAAGGGCTCGACCTGCGCAGCGTCGGCCTGAAGGCGGGGTTCTTCGGCGCGGAGCCGTGGAGCGAGAGCATGCGGACGGAAATCGAGAACAAGCTGGGCGCGCTGGCCATCGACATCTACGGCCTCACCGAGATCATCGGCCCCGGAGTCGCCACTGAATGCGAGGAGCAGAACGGGCTTCACATCGCGGAGGACCACTTCTACCCCGAAGTCATCGATCCTCTTACCGGGAGAGTCCTCCCCGACGGCGAAAAGGGGGAGCTGGTGATCACCACACTGACAAAGGAGGGTTCGCCCCTCCTGCGCTACCGCACCCGGGACATCACGTATCTCGACCGTTCCCCGTGCCCCTGCGGGAGGACGACGGCCCGGATGCACAGGGTGCTGGGCCGTACGGACGACATGCTCATCATCCGTGGCGTGAATGTCTTCCCCTCCCAGATCGAGGAAGTGATCTTGAAAGTCGAAGGCGTCGAGCCCCACTACCAGCTCGTCGTGGAGCGCCGTGACCAGCTCGACGAGCTGGAGGTCCAGGTGGAGATGAACGAAAAAATGTTCTCCGACGAGATCAAGGGGCTTGAGAAGATGGAACGCAGGATCGAGGCCGACCTGTATGCCGGCCTGAACATACACACACGGGTGAAGCTCGTGGAGCCCAAGAGCATCGCCCGCAGCGAGGGCAAGGCAAAGCGGATCATCGACAAGCGTCTCGAATAGCGCCTGGGAGGGAAACGATGAGCGTGAGACAGATTTCCATCTTTCTCCAGAACACCAGGGGCAGGCTCGCCCAGGTGACGAAGATCCTGGCCGGCCGCGGAATCAACATCCGCGCTCTCTCCCTGGCGGACACTGCGGACTTCGGCGTGTTGAGGATCATCGTCAATGACCCTGACGCATGCCTGGCCGCCTTGAAGGAGAGCGGCATTGTCGCCCAGGAAACAGAGGTCCTGGCCATCGAAATCCAGGACCGGCCCGGTGGCCTGGAACGGGTTCTCGCCGTGCTGGACGCCGCCGGCCTCAACGTGGAGTACATGTACGCCTACGTGGAAAAGAAGAAGGACAACGCCATCATGATCTGCAGGGTCGACGACCGCGAGCGGGCCGCCGGTGTGCTGGTTGAAAACCGCATCGGAACGCTGAGCGCCGAAATGCTGAAAGCGCTGTAGCGGCGGCCTCGTCGCGCCGCCCTTGACGGCAAATGGAAATCCATGCAGAATGTGAGAAAATATTCATTCCCAGCACCTGAAAAGGAGACCTCGATGCGCGGAAGAACCATCTTCCTTACAGGGCTCGTTTTTGCCGTTCTTGGCGCCGCAGCGGGGTGGGCCGCTGACACGGACGCAGTCAGGATCGGCGCAATTTTCGCGGTCACCGGGCCCGCCGCCAATCTCGGTCTGCCCGAGTCCCGCACACTGCAGATGCTCGTGGACGACACAAACAGCGCGGGCGGCATCGGCGGAAGAAAAGTTGAGCTTATCATCAAGGACTCGCAGGGAAGCGCAGAGAAGGCAATCTCCTTTGCAAAACAGCTGGTGGAAGAGAACCAGGTCCTCGCGATAATCGGGCCGTCGACAAGCGGTGAAAGTATGAAGCTGAAAGGCTACTGCGAGGAAAACGAGACCATCCTCATTTCCTGCGCTGCCGCGGAGACGATCGTGAATCCCGTTGCAAAATGGGTCTTCAAGGTGCCCCAGATGGACAGCTTTGCCGCGCGGGCGATATTCGCCACGATGAAGCGGCAGGGAATCTCCCGCATCGGTGTCGTGGCCAGCAACACCGGCTTCGGCCAGGGGGGGAAGGCGCAGCTGGAGAAGCTTGCCCCGGAGTACGGCATTACCATTGCGTCCTCAGAGGTGTACGACGCTTCCGCGAGCGACTTCACGGGAGTGCTGACCAAGGTGAAAGCCCAGGGCGTGCAGGCCCTGGTGAACTGGTCCGTGGAGCCGGCCCAATCGATCATCCCCAAGAACATGAAACAGACGGGGTTCGATGTTCCGTTGTTTCAAAGTCATGGGTTCGGGAACATCCGGTACGTGGAGGCGGCAGGCAAGGCGGCCGAGGGGATCATTTTCCCCTGCGGAAGGCTGCTCGTTGCCGACAAGCTCCCCGCTGGCCACCCGCAAAAACGCGTGCTCATGGGATATAAGACGGAGTATGAAGGGAAGTTCAAGGAGGAAGTGAGCACTTTTGGCGGGCATGCCTTCGACGCGTTTCTCGTCCTCTCCGACGCGGTGAAGCGAGCGGGAAGCGTCACTCCCTCCGCGGTGC
The DNA here is from genome assembly GCA_963753085.1 of uncultured Spirochaetota bacterium. Classification (GTDB taxonomy): domain Bacteria; phylum Spirochaetota; class Spirochaetia; order SZUA-6; family Fen-1364; genus Fen-1364. Next base: position 118,142 of record CAVWBF010000015.1, read on the forward strand.
GGGACGCCATAGAGAAGACCCGGGGGCTCGTGGGGACCGCGGGGATCTTCAATTTCTCCCCGACTGACCACAATGGTCTTACGATGGACGCTTTCGAGATGCTGACGGTCAGGGACGGCGAGTTCGCGATCCTGGGCAAATAGCAAGAGCCCGCGCGGACAGCATGGGGGCGTCCCAGGTCCTCCAGTACCTTCTCTCGGGCGTCACGACGGGGAGTATCTACGCCATCGTCGGCATAGGCTTCACCATCATCTACAACTCCACGGGCATCATCAACTTTGCCCAGGGCGAGTTCCTGATGCTCGGCGGGATGCTGGCCATCACCCTGCATACGCTCCTTCCGCTTCCCCTGGCTATTGCCGTGGCCGTTGTCGTAACCGGACTTTCCGGCGCGGCAGTCCAGATCGTTTTTCTTTCCTGGCTCCGCAAGCCCGAGATATTGAGGATGATCATCATCACCATCGGGCTGTCCATTCTCATCCGTGAGGCCGCCCTGCATGTCTGGGACGAGAAGGTCCACGCTCTTCCCTTCTGGACCGGCGATGAGACCTCCTCTGTTGCGGTGCTGGGAGCGCGCGTTTCACCGCAGGTGCTCTGGGTCCTCGCCGTCTCAGGCCTGATGGTTGTCGCGCTGACTCTCTTCTTCCGATATACGCTCACCGGCAAGGCAATGCGCGCATGCGCTTCCAACGCCACGGCGGCCCGGCTGTGCGGGATCCGGGCGCCGTCTCTCGTCACTCTTTCTTTCTTCCTTGCCGCCGCCATGGGGGCGCTGGCCGGCTGCGCCGTCTCCCCCATCACCCAGACGCAGTACGACATGGGCACCTCGCTTGCCGTCAAGGGATTCACCTGCGCGGTGCTGGGCGGGCTGGGAAACGTGGGCGCCGCGGTGGCAGCCGGCATCCTGGTTGGGGTGCTGGAATCGGCGAGCATCAGTGTGCTTCCGCTCGCCTTCAAGGACGTGGTGGCCCTGACCATCATGCTTGCCATTCTCCTGGTCCGGCCGCAGGGCCTGTTCGCCGGCATTGCCAGGAAGACCGGTCCGATCTGATGCCCGCCTCAGCCCTGAGAAACAGTCCCCTGCTGCTCCTTCCCGGCCTGGTCATTGGCCTGCAGCTCATCCTCTCGGCGCTGAAAGCGGATTTCTATCTCACCCAACTCACCATGGCAGCCTGGTACACGCTCGTTGCCCTTGGTCTGTGCCTTCTCATGGGCTACGCGGGCCAGGTCTCGATGGGTCACGCGGGGTTCTTCGCTATCGGAGGATATACGGCCGCTGTCATCTCAACGGCGGGGATGACGTGGCTCTCAGTGCCCGCGGGCGTGGCGGCCTCAGCCCTGGTCGCCGTCCTGGTCGGCATCCCCGTTTTGAGGCTGAAGGGGCATTACCTGGCCATGGCCACTCTCGCCTTCGGATTCATCGTTTCACGCATCATCCTCGGCACCTCGCTTTTCGGCCAGGCGGACGGCTTCTCCGACATCCCCGCCTACCACCTGGCGGCCGGCCTTGCCATCAGCGGCAGGCGGGCGCTCCGGGTCCAGAACTTCTATCTCGCTTGGGTGGTTGTGTTTATCGGCCTGGTGGTTGCATTGAATCTCGTGCGCTCGCGCACGGGGAGGGCGCTCCGGGCGATCCACGGAGACGAGGAGGCGGCAGCGGCATCCGGAATTAACGTAGCCCGATACAAGCTCGTCGTGTTCGTCCTCAGCGCCGTCTATGCGGGGCTTGCAGGCGCCTGCCTCGCGCACTTCAACGGCGGGATCGGCCCCGGAGAGGCGGGGATCATGAAGTCGGTGCGGTACGTCGCCCTGGTCGCGGCGGGGGGAATGGCAAACCTCTGGGGCACCCTCGCGGTCTCCGTCGCCATGACTTTCCTTTCGCTCCGCGGCGCCTTCGGCGTGTATGACGATGCTGTTTTCGGAGCGATCCTTGTCGCAATCATGCTCTTTGCGCCCAACGGGATATTCGCACGGGTGCTCGGGCGATGAGTGACGCTCTCCTGCGCGTTGCCGACCTGCACCATTGGTTCGGCGGCCTGCACGTGATCAACGGCGTTGGATTTTCCTGCCGGCCCGGCGTGGTGGAAGCTGTCATCGGGCCGAATGGAGCGGGCAAGACCACCCTCTTCAACCTGGTTGCGGGGAGCCTTTCTCCGGCCTCCGGCAGCATTACATTCGACGGAAAGCGGATCGAGGGCACGCCCCCCCACAGGATTGCAGGCCTCGGAGTTGCGCGCACGTTCCAGGCTTCCCGCCTGTTCCCCCGGATGACAGTCCTGGAAAATGTGATGGTCGGGCGGCACCTTCGAAGCCGCGGTGGTTTCTTCCCTGACATGGCGGGTCGGCTTCTCAACGGGCGGGAAGAAGACGGCATGCGTGCCGCCTCCATGGATATCCTCGAAGCTCTGGGCATTGCCGGCCTGGCGGAGAAACAGGCGAAGGATCTTCCCTTCGGCAGGCAGCGGGTGGTCGAGCTCGCCAGGGCCCTGGCCGCGGAGCCGAAGCTCCTGCTTTTGGACGAGCCGGCCTGCGGGCTGAATCCAGCGGAAACCGAGGAGATGGCCGCCCGGATCGAAGGAATCCGTGACCGGGGCATCACCATCCTCGTCGTGGAGCACGACATGTCCCTCGTCATGGGGATCTCGGACCATGTCGTCGTGCTGAGCTACGGCCGTGTGATCGCGGAGGGCACCCCCCGGGAGATCCAGGGAAACGACGAGGTAGTCACCGTGTACCTCGGGGCCACCGATGCTTAGGATCAGGAACCTGCGCGCTGGGTATGACAAAGTGGAGGTGCTCCACGGGGTCTCCCTGCATGTCGATGAAGGAGAGATCGTGACGGTGGTCGGAGCGAACGGGGCTGGCAAGAGCACCCTCCTCTCGGCGGTAGCCGGGATCCTTCCCCCGCAGGGCGGGGCGGTGGCATTCGCGGGGGTCGACATCACCGGCGTGTCGGCCGAGGCCGCCGTGTCCCGAGGGTGCGCGCTCGTCCCCGAAGGCCGGCAGATCTTCGGCGATCTCAGCGTGGGGGAGAATCTCCTCCTCGGGGCCTATCTGCGATGTCGCCGGGCCGGGAGACGCAGCCTGGCGCAGGATGTGCGGAAGGTCTGCGAGCTGTTTCCCATCCTGGCGGATCGCGAGAACCAGCAGGCAGGCACGCTCTCAGGCGGAGAGCAGCAGATGCTCGCCCTGGGGCGCGCCTTGATGGCGCGGCCCGCGCTCCTCATGCTGGATGAGCCATCCATCGGCCTTGCGCCCCTGGTGGTGCGGGAGATTCTCGACGTGATTGGCAGGCTGCGGCGGGAGGGCACGACCATTCTCCTCGTGGAGCAGAACGCGCGGGCCGCGCTGTCGATATCGGACCGGGGGTACGTGATGGAGACCGGCCGCATCATGCTCGAGGGGACCGCCTCCGAGCTGTCCTCGAACCATGACGTGCGCCGCTCGTACCTCGGCCGGGAGTACCGGCGCATCGACGAGTGATGGCCGCTCGAGCAAGGGAGGGCGCATGATCTGGAACCAGAAATACGAAACCATGACGCGCGACCAGATGGACCAGGTCCAGCTCGAGCGCCTCCAGGCCACTCTTCACAGGGCGGAGAGGAACGTCGCCTTCTATCGCCACGCCTTTGCCGAGCACGGGATCACGTCCGACGGCATCCAGGACCTTGCCGATCTCAGGCGCCTGCCGTTCACGACCAAGGATGATCTTCGAAAGAGCTACCCGTACGACATGTTCGCTGTTCCCCTCAGGGACATTGTGCGCATCCAGTCCACCTCCGGCACGACGGGAACACCCGTGGTTGTCGGTTATACGTGCAACGACCTGCGCACGTGGGCGGAATGCGTGGCCCGGGTGCTCGCCGCCGGGGGGACGACGGAGCACGACGTCGTCCAGGTGGCTTTTACCTACGGCCTTTTCACCGGAGGCTTCGGCCTGCAGGCAGGCGCGGAGCGCATCGGCGCCTCGGTAATTCCCGCCTCCACGGGGAGCCTGGAGAAGCAGGTCCGAATCATGAAGGACTTCAAGACCACCGCCCTTGCCTGCACTCCGAGCTACGCCGTTGCGATAGCATCCGCCCTCCATGAGGTTGGAATCGATCGCAAAGAGCTTGCGCTCCGCGTGGGGTTCTTCGGCGCCGAGCCCTGGAGCGAAGGTCTGCGCGAGTGCCTGGAGGTGGGTCTCGGGATCACAGCGCTGGACAACTACGGGCTCACGGAAGTGCTGGGGCCGGGAGTTTCATTCGAATGCGGGCAGAAAACAGGACTCCACGTGAACGAGGATTGTTTCATCATCGAGGTCGTGGACCCGCGAACGGGAGACGTCCTGCCGGACGGCGTCGAAGGAGAGCTCGTTCTCACCACCATCACCAAGGAAGGCTTCCCGATGCTGCGCTACAGGACCGGCGATCTGGCCGCCCTGGCGCGGGACAGCTGCCCGTGCGGCCGCACCCTTGCGCGCATGACCCGCATCCGCGGGCGAATGGACGACATGATCATCCTGGGGGCGACGAAGATCTTCCCCTCGCAGATCGAAGAGATCGTGACGGCCGAAACCGGCCTTTCCCCGCACTACCGGATCTACCTCGAACGGCATGAGGGGATCGACTCCATGACGGTTGCCGTGGAGCCGGCTGAGAATCGAAACGGCGCGGAGGCCGGCTCCCCGGAAGCCTTGTGCGGCCGGGCGGCCCGCAGGATCGAGGCCGTGCTCGGAGTGACGGCAAGGGTTGTCCTGGCCGGCCGTGGCGAGCTCTCACGCGTGGAGGAGGGAAAACCGCGGCGGGTAGTTGATACGCGGCCGATGTAGCGCTCAATCGACGGGCAGCGGCTCGGCGTGGCGTTGCCATACCGCCAGAAAGTTAGTAGACTCTTCCTAATCGTTCATGCAGATACAATCCACGACAAAGAGCCGAAGTTCCAATTGTCGGTTTTTCGACCATGGTAGCGGCAATTGACGGACCCGCGGGGGTCGGGAAGAGCACTGTTGCCCAGCGAAGCGCCCAGGCGGCGGGGCTCCTCTACGTGAACTCCGGAAGCTTCTATCGAGCCATCACCCTTGCAGCGCTGGAGGCGGGGGCGCCGCCCGCGGACGCCGCGGCCGTCCTTGCGGTGGCGCGCGACTGCCGCCTTGAGATGGAAGGGTCCTGCCTCACGTTGAACGGCCGTGATGTTGAGACTCTGATCCACACGGACGCGGTGGACGAATGGGTGGCAGCGCACTCGAGCATTCCCGAAGTGAGGCAGATCGTGAACAGCAGGCTGCGCGAGATCGCGCGGGGAAAAGACGTGCTCGTCGAGGGCAGGGATATCGGGACAGTGGTTTTCCCGCAGGCGGACGTGAAAATCTTCCTGGATGCCGACGTTGCTACCCGCGCCGCGCGCAGGCATGCCCAAGGAGTCAGCCGCCTTCCCCTCGATGCAGTGGAAAAAACCATAGCCGCGCGGGACACTCTTGACAGGAACAAGCCCACGGGAAAGCTTCAGGCAGCCCCTGATGCCATCCGCATAGACACCTCACACTTGACCATAGATCAAGTTTGTGACAGAGTGAAGGAAGCTATCCTCGTGAAAAAAAATATCCCGGGAGATATACGCCGAAAATGAGCACAGAAGACAAGAAGAAGCTCGCTCCGGAAGCAGAGACCCAGCTTCAAGAACAGTACGTGCAGTCCCTGCAGCCCATCGAAGAGGGGCAGATGATACCCGGGCGTGTCATCGAAGTGGACGACGACTACGTGTACGTTGACGTGGGCTACAAGTCCGAGGGCAAGATTCAGGCCAGCGAGTTCGACGTCAAGCCCGCCATGGGTGAGACGGTCTACGTGATCCTGGTGCGAAAAGAAGGCCGTGAAGGCCAGGTCGTCGTTTCCAAGCGTAAGGCGGATGAGAAGATCTTCTGGAAGGACCTGCGGATCGCCTTTGACGATCACAAGCCCGTCCAGGGCACCATCATCCACAAGATCAAGGGCGGCTACGAAGTCGACCTTGGAAACGACATCCGCGCATTCCTCCCGCTGTCCAAGGTGGACGTGAAGAGGCCCAGCGAGAGCTCCGACTATGTCGGGGTGAAATCCTCCTTCTACATCGACCGCCTCTACGCAAAGGGAAAAACCAACATCGTGGTGTCCCGCCGCGACTGGATGGAAGAAGACATCCGCAAGCGCCGCGACGAGTTCTTCGGCCAGGTGAAGATCGGTGACGTCGTGGAAGGCGTGGTGAAGAGCTTCACCTCCTTCGGCGCGTTCGTGGACCTGGGCGGCTTCGACGGCCTCCTCCACATCAACGACATGAGCTGGGGCCACGTCACCCGGCCCAAGGACTTCGTGAAGCTCGCTGAAACCATCCAGCTCAAGGTGATCCGCCTGGAGCCCCAGGAAGGCAGGATCAACCTCAGCCTGAAGCATTTCACGGAAGACCCCTGGAACCATTTCGAGGAAAAGTACCACATCGGTGATGTCGTCAAGGGCAAGGTCACGAAGCTCGCCGACTTCGGGGCGTTCATCGAGATAGAAGAGGGCATTGAAGGGCTGGCCCACATCTCGGAGCTCTCCTGGGTGCGCAAGGTGAAGCACCCGCGGGACGTCCTCAAGGTGGGGGACGTCGTGGAGACGAAGATCCTCAACTATGACATCCAGCAGGGCAAGCTCTCCCTCGGGCTCAAGCAGGTCCTTCCCAACCCATGGGATGACATCGACCAGCGCTACCCCGTAGGAATGCGGATGAACCGAAAGGTCGTGCGGGCAAGCCCCTACGCGCTCTTCTTCGAGATCGAGGAAGGCATCGACGGCGTCCTCCACGTGGACGACATGTCGTGGACAAAGAAGATCAGGAACGCCTCCTCCTTCGCCAAGGTGGACGACGAGGTGGAGGTCATGGTGATCGGCATCGACAAGGAGCGCGGCAAGGTGCAGCTGGGCGTCAAGCAGCTCTCCGAGGACCCCTGGGAGTCCATAGCGCGCGCCTACCCGCGGGGAAGCATCATCAGCGGGGAGATCACGAACATCACGGATTTCGGGTTCTTCGTTCGCGTCCAGGGCGGTATTGAAGGCCTCGTGCACAAGATGAACGTCGTGGATGACCGCGTGGAGCCCTTGGAGACGGCCATGGCCAAGTACAAGGTGGGAGACCAGGTGCAGGCCGTGGTGACGGAAGTCAGCCCCTCCAAGCAGAAGCTGTCGCTGTCCCTGAAGGACTACGTCAAGCGCGTGCAGCGGGAAGAGATGGACAAGTACATCCATGACGAGTCGAAGCAGGAAACGGTCTCCCTCGGCGACATGCTCAAGGACAAGATAAAGGGCTAGCCAGAGGGATGGTGCGGTTCACCGCCGATCGCGAGAAGCTGGAGATCCTTTTCGACATTTACGCGAGAATCAACTCCGACTATGCCGATCTGAAGGCTCTTCTCACACAGATCGTCCGATCGGCCACGGAGCTCACCGAGGGGGAGGCGTCCTCCCTCATGCTTTTGAACCCGGAGAACAACAAGCTGTACTTCGAGATTGCCCTGGGACCAAAAGGACCGTTCCTCAAGCACTACTCCCTGAACATGGGGGAGGGGATTGCGGGGTGGGTGGCCCAGAAGAACACCTCTCTCATCGTGAACGATGTGGCGAACGACCCGCGGTTCTACCCCGAGATCGCCCAGAAGATCGGCTTTCCCACCAACTCCATCCTCGCGGTCCCGATGCGGGTCAAGGAAAGGCTCGTCGGAGTGATCGAAATCATCAACAAGCGGGGCGGAAAGAAGTTCGGAGAGGATGACCTGGCGTGGCTGGAAGCCTTCTCGACACAGGCGGCCCTCGCCATCCAGAACGCCCAGAGCTTTCAGAAGGTAAAAAACGAGCTTTCGGTTCTTCAAGACAAGGTCCGCACGGACCAGGGCTACCATACGTTCATCGGGGAAAGCAGGTCCATCCAGGAAAAGATGGAGATTGCCCGCAGGGCCGCCGCCACCGACTCATCGGTTCTCCTCCTGGGAGAGAGCGGCGTCGGCAAGGAGCTTTTTGCCGAACAGATCCACTTGAACAGCCCCCGGCGACCACGCCCCTTCATTCGCGTGAACTGCGCCGCCATCCCCGAGCCGCTCCTGGAAAGCGAGCTCTTCGGCCACGTGAAGGGAGCCTTCACGGACGCCATAGCAGACCGGCGGGGAAGGTTCGAGCTTGCAGACGGCGGGACGATCTTCCTGGACGAAGTAGCGGATATGCCCCTGTCCCTCCAGGCCAAGCTGCTGCGTGTGATCCAGAACAGGACCTTCGAACGGGTCGGGTCCAGCGAATCCATGGAAGTGGATGTCAGGATCATCGCGGCCACCAACCGCAACCTGGAAACGCTCGTGGCGGAAAACAGGTTCCGCGCCGACCTCTTCTATCGCCTCAACGTGCTTCCCATCCATATTCCACCCCTGCGCGAGCGCAAGGAGGACATCCCCCTGCTTGCGGAGTTCTTCCTCAGGAAGCATTCCCGGGAAACGAAAAAGCAGATCAAGGGGTTCTCCGACGCCGCCATGGAAGAGCTCCTGTCCTACTCCTGGCCGGGAAACGTGCGTGAGCTGGAGAACTCCATCGAGCGGGCGGTGGTGTTCTCCCGGGATGAGACAATCCGACCCGAGTTCCTCATCCTCAACGGCGGCCCCGTCCAGAACGGGGACAGCTACTCGCAGAAGACTCTTCGCGAGGCGTTGAACATCTTCAAGAAACATTTTATCACCAAGGCCTTGGAGGCAAACGGGTGGCACCAGACCCGCACGGCGCGGTCCCTGGACATCCAGAGAAGCTACCTCTCCAAGCTGGTGAGAGAGTTGAACATCATGAAGGAAAGAGGGGTATAGGCGAATGCAGCCAGCGCAGCAGGCCGCCGGAGGGCGTCCAGGGACGACAGAACAGCCACTACGACACAGGATCAGCAACTTCCTTGCGGCCACGGTCAGCAGGTTCCGCATCATCCTGCTGGCGGTGCTCATTGCAGCCGCCGTCTTCATGGTGGCCTATTTCATCTACACGGAAGTCTCACGCAAGCTCGCCACCGATTCGACGGTTCTCGCGGAAGGCGCGCAGGACCTCTACGACAAGTGGCAGGCGGAGTCTGACGCGGCAAAGAAGGGGACGCTGGAGAAGCAGCTCATGAACCAGCTGCAGGTCCTCATCAACCGCTATCCCCATCAGTACGGAGGCCAGAGGGGGCTTTTCATCCGCGCCAACGTGAGCTCCGAGAAGAAGGCGTGGGAAGACGCCCAGAAGGATTACCAGACCCTCGCCGCCCGCTTCCCGTCCAGCTATCTTGCTCCCATCAGCCTCTTCGACGCCGGAGTGTGCCTCGAGGAGAAGGGGGACACCGCGGCCGCCCTGGCGGTGTATACGAAGATATCCCAGAGCTATCAGAGCTCTCCGGTCGCTCCCCGGGCCATGTTCGACGTGGCCCGCCTGGATGAGCAGAAGGGCTCCTATGACGACGCGCGCAAGATGTACGACCAGATCGACAGCCTGTTTCCCACGAGCATATGGGATAAGCTCGCGAAGAACCGTATCATCGAGCTGAAAGTCATGGGGAAGGTGAAGTAGACGAACGGGGGTCGCGGTGAAAGCCGCGACTTTTTTTCAGGAGGCACGGAAGGCGCGTCTGCCGTGAGGAGGGTGCTCGCGTGGCAGAAAAGAAAGGCACGTCCAGGTTCCTCGAGACCCGGTACTTCGGGCTCGTCATCGGCTTTTTCGTTTTTTGTGTTCTCTTTGCGCTGAACTTCGGAACAATCCTCATCAGCCAGATCGAGCAGAAGATGCTCGACTTCAACTTCCGGTTGAAAAACGACGTCGGCGCCACGCGAGTTCAGGAGGGCGTCTCCGTCCAGCAGGCCAACCCCCGTATCTCTCCCGACATCCTGATCATCGGGATAGACGACAAGAGCCTGGCGCGGTTCGGCAGGTGGCCTTTTCCCCGCCGGCGGCACGCGGACCTCATCAACGCCTTTTCCCGCATCACAAACCAGGATGAGCGGGAGCGCGCCCTGTTCCTCGACGTTTTCTTCATTGAGCCCTCGGAAACCGCGGAGGATGATGCTCTCCTCGTTTCGTCCATCAGGAACAACGGCCGGGTTTTCCTGGAGACCGTCCTCACTCTGAACGAGAATCCCCCGGGCACGGCAAAGGAGTTCTTCGGCAGGCAGGACACCCTGTACGCCAACGCGGGAAAGATCACCAACATCACGGGAGACTGGCTGAAGGTCACCACGTTCCTCGGCGCGGACTCCCCCCTGAAGCCCTACGGCGCGGCCACGCACGGCTACGGTCACGCGAACTTCCTTCCGGACCCCGACCAGGTGTACCGGCGGCAGCCCCTTGTCGCAAAGCTCTCCGAGCTGGAGGAGGAGATCCCCCTCGATCAGCTGACCGTGGACCAGCACATCGACAGGGCCAGCTTCGAGCGGCTTGCATGGATCGACAAGGCCAACCAGGTTCCACGAGGTGCCGTACCCCCTCACGCCCGCGGTGCTTGCGAGCCTCAAGCGCAGGATGCAGAAGAACGCGCCCCTGAAGGTTGAGGAGTCCTCCGACAGCAAGACGCAGAAGTCGTATTACGTGATCCGCGAATACAAGGACACGTTCATCCCCTCCATAACGCTTTCCCTTGCCCTGGAGTACATGCACAGGAGCATGTCGGATATCGAGGTCGTGCTGGGAAAATACATCCGCATCCCCAACCCGCAGATGTTCAACGAGCAGACGCAGCAGTGGGAGCCGTACAAGCTCACCGTGGTGCCGCCCAGGTACGACAAGGACGGCAACCTCGTGAAGGACGGGGTGTACAGGACCGTCAACGAGATGCGGATCCCCATCGATGAGACAGGGGCAATGCAGATCAATTTCATGGGGCCCCGGTCCAGCGCCAATCCCGACGAGCACCAGACCTACCCGGTGCGCTCCTACTCGGGCTACGCGGGAAGCATTACATCCCCGGATCCCGCCAAATGGCCGTCGACAAAGGCGGTGGGGAACAAGATCCTCATGGTGGGACCTTTTGCGCAGGGGATGGCGGAGGATGAGAAGCCAACGCCCTTCGGCCTCATGTATGGAGTCGAGATCCACGCGAACGCCCTCAACACGATCCTCATGAACAATTTCCTCAATTTCGCAGAGCCCTGGGTCGTAACCGCCATCCTGTTCCTGATAATCATGCTCACCGCCCTCATGGTGTCGCGTCTCTCCACCATCTGGTCCCTGGTCATCTCCGTGGGCGTCATCCTGGTCTACTTCATCGTCTACCTGCTTGTGTTCGAGCAGTACGACACCGTGCTCAACTTCTTTGCCCCCTCAGCCGGCGTGTTCCTCTGCTTCCTTGCCGTCGTGGCATACAGGACCGTTTTCGAGGAGAGGGACAAGCGGCGCATCCGGGATATGTTCGGCAAGTACGTGAGCCCCGCTGTCGTGGACGAGATCCTCCAGGCTCCCCCCGAGCTGGGGGGGGTGGACAAGGAGCTCACCGTCTTCTTTTCCGACATCCGCGGATTTACGACGCTTTCGGAAAGCCTGACCCCGCAGGAGCTGGTCAACCACCTCAACCAGTACCTCACGGCAATGACGGACCTGATCCTGGAATACAAGGGAACCCTGGACAAGTACGTCGGAGACGAGATCATGTGCTTCTGGGGAGCGCCGGTGCCGCAGGAAGAGCACGCGCTCCTTGCATGCAAGTGCGCCCTGAAGCAGATGGAAGTCCTGGGCAAGATGAACAGCGCGTGGCCTCCGGAGAGACGAATCAACATCGGGATCGGGATCAACACGGGGATCATGACGGTCGGCAACATGGGATCCATCGGAAGAATGAACTATACTTTGATGGGAGACATGTGCAACCTGGGAGCCCGGCTGGAAGGCACGAACAAGCAGTACTTCACGAACATCATCATGAGCGAGTTCACCTACATGCAGGTGAAGGACCGCGTGACTGCCCGGGAGCTCGACAACATCCGTGTGAAGGGAAAGAACAAGCCGGTGCTCATCTACGAGCTCATCGACGTCGTGGACGGGCTGGAGCCCCCCAGCGAGGATGGCGCGCCGCGGACGGCCGCAGCGGGAACGGGGGCGGGAGTCTAGGAAGGGCAGTGCGCCGGCTCAAGGTCCTTTTCCCCGCAGCCCTGGTTATCGTCCAGACCTGCGGGCTCCCAAACCCGTACTACCTGGCTCCGCCAGGCGTGGGAAACTTTCCCGCCGGCATAGGCACCGTTGCGAGCTTCACGTCTCTTGGCTACCCGACAGGGGGCCTTACGACCTTTACTGGGTTCGATATCTACTACAAGTTTCTGGCCGCCGCCCCCACGGGCAACGACATCAACCTGGGCGGCGGGGGAATACCCGGCCCTGGCAACCTGACGACAAACGGCTTCTTTCCGATCTGCCTGTCCACTGATCTTCCGCCTTCGCAGCGGACAACGCCCGCGATTGCCAACATCTTGCCAGCTGACGCCCAGGTGTCTTTTACAATCACTTTGAACCTCGCCACAAGCGCCGCGGCGACGTACAGCTACACGTCCCCGAGCACCTCCACTCTTGTTACCGTCAATATAGGCAGGGATGTGCCGTACGGGTCGAATCCGTTTAACAGCAAGGAGTTTGCGTACAACAACTCGGGCGTCAGCTCTCAGCCCGACTACGTGAGCTCTGACACCGACATATCGGCCGCCTTCAATGCGGCGGTCCAAGCAACCTACGTTTACGTCGTGCTGTACGCGCTGGCCTACGGCTACGAGGCTGGAACGTCGGTCGTGGAGTATTCAACCCCGGTCTACATCGGATACATTCAGATAACACCATTTCCATGACGAAAGGGATCTTCTGATGTGGTTCTACTACTTCAACGTGGGGCTCACGTACGTGACCATCGGAGTGGCCTGCGCGGTGTTTTTCTTCTTCGTCATCAAGAAGCCAGTGCTGGGGAAGCTGTGGGGCGCGATCATCGTGGGCCTCATCGGGTCCTTCCTGGGCGGCTTGATTGACCAGATCTTTTCCCGGGTCATCCAGTACCTCTCGGACTTCAACTCGGTGAACGTCTTCGCCGCGCTGACAACGTCGCTCCTGATGATCTGGCTCCTTTCAAAAGCGAGCTATCCCCGGTGAGCCCGGCGTCATCCGACGGAAGCATCCGGGCCAACATACGCCCCGGCGCCCGGGTTACGATCGTGCAAAAACAGGACCAGCCGACGGGGCGTCTCACGGACGGGATTGTCCGCGACATCCTGACAAAGTCGCCCACGCACCCCCACGGGATCAAGGTCAGGCTGGAATCCGGCCAGGTGGGCCGGGTCAAGGAGGTGCTTCCATAGAGCTCACGGAGTCTCGAAGCCGCGGCTGGAAACTCTCCGCCCAAAGACGCAAAGCGCTCCTGGGGGCCTGCCTTACGTTTCTTCTCCTATCCTCCCGGGCGGGATGGGCAGGGGCTTTTTCCGTCGGCCTGCTTCCTGACGGGATATTTCTGGCCGGCGGTCTGGCGCTGGGCGGAATGAGCGAAGTGTTCCTCCAGCGGAACGATCCCATGGACCTGGGATCAGCTGACCAGAGCCGCATTAACGGGTTCGATCGCGTTGCCGTGTTCGGCTATTCCCATGGCCTCGACCTTGCAAGCGACTTTTCACTCTACACGACCCTGGCAGCGCCGGCAGCTCTTTCTCTCTTTCTGAACGCGGACGGGGCAGTGGGACTCCTCGTCCCGTACCTGGAATGCCTGGGCCTTGCAGATTTCTCCAAGAACGTTCTGAAATACGCGATTTTCAGACAACGGCCGTGGATGTACATGACAGGGCAGGGGGGCGCGGTTCCCGCCAAGTGGGAAGGGAACGACTCGTTCCCTTCCGGCCATGCAACTCTTGCATTTGCCGCGGCGGTCTTTGGCCTGTTTGCCTTTACGACGTATTTCCCCGGTTCCCCGTATCTCCTTCCCTTTGCCGTCCTGGACCTCGGACTGGCCACAGCCACGTCCGTTTTCCGGGTGACGTCGGGGATGCACTTTCTCACCGACGTTCTTGCAGGGGCGGCCCTGGGGGCCGCGTTCGGGGCGCTGATCCCGCTGGTGCACACGTCGAGCCAGTGGCAGACGATCACGGGGAAATCCATCGCTCCCGCGGCCGCGGAGGTTCAATTACTGAGCATCGCCCTGTGACCCTTGGCATGCTCCCTAGAAATCGAGCGAGAAATGGAAGCTGATGGTCCAGGGCGCATCATCGATGCGGCGCCCGACCAGCGGAAATGCCAGGTAGCCCGTTACGTTGGCCAGATCCAGAAAGTCGAGGTACCCCCCGATGCCAACCGAGGCGAGGAAGCCACCCGGGGTGCCCGTCGGGTCACCGTTGAAGCCGCTGTAGTAGCCCGCATCTGTGAAGGCGTACACGCCGGGAACCATGGACGGCCAGATAACAGCGGGCCCCTGCGCACGGATGTCAAAGTTGTTCACCGCCTTGAACATCGTGTCGTATGAGCCGGTCTCGAAGCCCCTCACCCAGTCGGAAGTTGTCGTCCGCGGGTCCAGCCCTCCGGTGCTCTCGTTGATGTAGAAGGGGATGGAGCTGCCGCCCGCGTAGTCAACGGAAATGAAATCTCCCACATAGACGCTGAAAAGGTTCATATCACCCTTTTCGGGTGCGGCGTACAGCGTCCGAAAGCCCTTCAAGGTCAGGTTCAGGCGGTAGAAGTCCGCGTTCCCTATGGAGTTGAAAAAGAAGGACGGACCCCACTGGACAGAGGCCTCGCCGTACAGCCCATCCCAGGTCTTGTGGAGCTCATCCCGGTCGAGCGTGCTGGCAGAGAACCCGGCCTGCAGCGAGTTGCTCAGGATCTGATTGCTGTCGGGCCGGCCGGACAGAAAGACCAGCTGCGAGATGCCGGCCGCGTAGTTCCTGTCATAGTGCAGCCTGTAGAAAAGGAAGCCCTCCAGGAGGTTCCGATTCCGGCTGGAGTCCCAGAGGATTCCCTGGCGGATCCCGAAACCTTCCAGGATCTCCAGGCGATCATAAAGGACCGGGGACCCGCTTCCCGAAGGACCAAAGTAGGGGCTCCCGTCGGCATTGCGATAGTAGTTGTCGGTCTCGTAACCGGCGCCCAGGTCGTTCTCAAGGATCGTGTTGAGCCCCGGCACGATCCGCACCCCGTTGAAGAGAGTGGCGAAATCTCCTCCAGTGGGTACTATGCCCCACCAATAAGTGCGGATGGCGAAGCTCGTGAACGTCCAAAGGCCCGAAGGCGCTTCCATCTGCCCGTGCAGCGCCACAGTCGCAACGAGCATGGCGGCCGCCGCAACGATTCCTCGGACCAGTTTTACGTGAGTCATCAACCTTTCCATGTGGGCATACTATAGCACCAAGTGACCCCTTGCGCTCGAAAAACAGTTGTCGACGCGGGCCTTTCGCCGTAGCATAGATTCCAAAAGGAGAGGGACGAATGAAGTGGGTGAAAGCGCCGGAAGAGCTCAAAGGCGTGCTTGCAGCAGGCATGGAAGGGATCGACTGCGAAAAGAGGCTGATGTTCGGGTATCCCGCGTACTTTATCAACAGCAACATGTTCTCGGGACTGTTCCAGGCAAGCGTCTTCATCAGACTGTCTCCCGACCAGCTCGCCAGCCTGAAAAAGCGGCATCCTTCCATCGCAGCCCTCGAACCGATGCCCGGCAGGCCGATGAAGGACTATTTTGTCATCCCGGAAGTTCTCTACAAGGACCTGCAGTCTTTCGGGAAGGTGGCCGCTGAAGCGGCTGAATACGCCAAAACCCTTCCAGCGAAAAAGAAAGCGGCAAAGAAAAAAAGCGCGCGGGGCTCATAGGCGCGACGGCCCCGGGTCAGCCTTGCGACAGAAGCTCTGAACACCATCAGTGCATTGAACTAATAGCCAAAGTGTAAAATTGTCTTCATCGGCATGGCGAATCTTAATGTCGGTGAATCTCAAGCATCGAAATAGTGAGCAAGTTGGAAAGTTCCTTTGCAATTTGCCCGTTATTTGTAGGTGAATGACCCTTGCCCGGTCTTTGTTCGATGGTTTGCGAGCCATCGGTTTCTCGACAGTTTTAAGAAATTCAGAGCAAGTTAAATATCTTATTACTTCCGATAATAGATATTCTGTCTACTCGTAGTAGTGAGGACGCAAGGTCAGCGGTCGGCGCCCAGGAGTTTTTCGGTCCAGGGAGCTTTCAGCTGTCTGGCGGCAAGGGACGCGTATTTACCGGAAAGCTTTGTGCCCGAGATAAGCTTCCAGATCAGTACTGCATGTGCGGGGTATGTCTGATATGAGGATCCTGCAAGGTAGTAGAGATCTTTGATCAACCCGCCGCTGGAGACAAAAGCTGAAAGCGCCTTGTCGCGCCCTACTGCGGAAAGCATGTCCGCAAGGGTCGAGAATTGGTAATCGATGTCGGCTTCCCGAAGGGAGGCGTTGATCTCCGAAGCCCGATAGATGACCGCGTAAAGAAGCTCATGCATGGCCTGGTCGTATCGCCCGGAGCGATAGTAGAACCAGCCAAGCTTCGAGTGGGCATCTGCTGCAAAGGGGACGTTGAACTGGTACAGGAAGAGCGTTCTGTCCAATCCCTTGTCCCGGTAGTTGATGTCAATTTGCTTTCTCAGCCTCTCACCAGACGCGCCAGACAATCTCTTGTCATCCGCTACAATCTTGAGGAGTGAATCCTCCATCTGCTTGTACATCTCCCTGGCCTCATAAAGGCTTGCAAGCTTGTAGAGGACTTCGTATTGCGTCTCGGTTATTTTAAAGGCATTTCTCAGGTTGTATGCCTTTTCGTACTCATCCTTGGCAAGAGTAAACTCCCCTTCCTCGAAGAACACGTCTCCAATACCAATTTCAGCCTCTGGGAAGATACCGGCCGAGGAGATGGCTTCTTTGTAGAGCTGGAGAGCCTGGCCGTATTCATGCTGAGCAGCCATTGCGTTGGCTCTCTCGTAAAGAATCCAGTCAGCAGGTTTGCCGGCAGTTGATTGGGCGGCGGAGCTTTCTACCAAGATAACAGCGAAGCACAGGCCAATCAGAGCTCGACTAACGATCTTCATACGCCCCTGGAGCTACTCCTGGAGTGAATTTACGTACATCTTGAGAGATTACTTTGATATAGACCAACCCCTGCTCTCCTCTACCAGCTCATGGAGAGAACAACATCATTTCTAGCTCGAACCAGGTCCTTGATGCTCGTTTTGTAGGTCAGGATTCTCTTGTCGTCCGAGAGCGTACCAAGACTGTTCGCCTTCACCGGCTGAGGCGCTTCGATAACGAAGTCCAGGTCATATCCGGCGAAGAAGGCGTCCACCATCCGCAGGGAATCGTCCGTCAGGGGCTCCCGGGGGGCCTTTGCTATGAGCTGGGAGAACATGTGGCGGCCGCCATCGCTTGCCGTCTGGATGCCCGCGCTTCGAAACGCGTCCAGCTTTGCCAGAGCATCCAGGGAATCAAAGGCAAGCTCCGCCCGGATGGTGATGTCCTTCTGGTCTTCCGAACGCGCAAAGCTTGTCAACCTGACCTTCCCACCGGAGCCCTCCACGGATCTTTCGAAGTCGGCCTTTGCAAGCGGAAGCGGCACCAGGCTTTTTCCGTCAACGGGATTCCCGAGGTTGACCACGAGCTGGGAGACGCGATACGTCAGGGACAGGGTCCCGGACCCGTTGTCGTGGATGGTGAGGCGGCTGTCAATCCCTACGCAGGAGCTGAGCAGTACTGCTGCTATGACGCACAGGAAACCGGCCTTCTGCATGTATGATTCCTTGCTGGGACTATACCGGATTCCGGGGCGAATATCCAGAGTAACGGCAATTCCCGGTTGGACGGAGGGCGGCAGACTCCACTACGACTTGACGCTCTTTCGGTTGTACCAGTTCTTGGCCTTGCGCTTGGAGAGCTGCTCTTCCCGATGAGACCAGTAGTACTGGAGAGTGCGGGAGTTTTCGCACGCATGACAGATCGCTTTGCCCTTGCGGAACTCGGTCTGGGGGAGCCACTTTCCGCATCGCTCGCATTTTCTCTCGTTCGTGTGCGGATCCCGTGAGTCGTGGAGGAAGTAGTAGCTGGAGCGTATTTTCATCAGGTTGCGGTGGGAGACCTGTCCAGTGGTAAGCCAGTGGTGGATCGTGGATTGGGTCCTCTGGAACATCCGGGCGAGGTCCGATTTTGTCATGCCCCAGGTATTCATGAGCCACTCGAGCATCTCTCGCACGGAAGGGTCTTCCGGCAGTTCTCCTGGCATCGCTAGTACCTCTCACTTCATTATATCGGTAACGTACACCTATTTTCTAAAGCATCGACATTTTTCTGCCGACCATCTACTCCCATTCGATGGTCGCTGGAGGCTTGCTGGAGACATCGTACACAACGCGCCCGATCTCAGGGATCCTGTTGGTAATGAGGGACGATATCTCAAGGAGGTCGTTCATGGGCAGCGGATATACGTCAGCCGTAATTGCATCCAGGGAAGCAACCGCCCGAAGGGCCAGAACGTGGCCATACCTGCGCATATCCCCGGACACGCCGACGGAGCGGACCGGGAGGAGGACGCAAAAGGCCTGCCAGATCTTGTCGTAGAAACCCCGCGAGCGCAGCTCGGAGATGAAAAGAGCATCTGCCTTTCGAAGCAGCGCGCATTTTTCCCGGGTCACTTCGCCGAGGATCCTCACAGCCAACCCGGGACCGGGAAAGGGGTGGCGCTTCACGATGCCCGCCGACAACCCGAGAGCTGTTCCGAGCTCCCGCACCTCGTCCTTGTACAGCGTGGCAAGGGGCTCAATGACGCGCCCCCCTGCCCGCCTGGCCTCCACGAGAGGGGAGCGCACGTTGTGGTGAGTCTTGATGACGTGCGCCTTGTTCCCGACGCCCTTTCCGGATTCGATCATGTCCGTGTACAGCGTCCCCTGGGCAAGAAACGAGTCACGGATTCCCAGCGTGTCGATCTCCGCGTCCTGGACCTCGATGAAAAGGTCTCCGATCACGCGCCGCTTCTGCTCGGGGTCCGTCGCCCCGGCAAGGGCTGTGTAGAATTTGTCCGACGCGTCGATGAGATGAAGGTGGCGCGCGCCGAGGTCCGACAGGTTCCGCGCGACCTCCTCCGACTCCCCTTCCCGCATCAGCCCCGTGTCGATGTACATCAGATGGACGTGCTCCGGGTCAAGGCTTCGAAGAAGAAGCGCGGCAACGACGCACGAATCCACTCCCCCGAGATGAGGAGAACGACGTCCTTCTCCCCTACCCTCTTCCTCAGCAACTCCCTTTCGCTTCTGAGAAACGACTGGATGTTCCATTCGGACTTCGCCTGGCAAATGTCGACGGCGAAAGCCTTGAGGATTTCCAGCCCGTGCTCGCAATGGCTGGCCTCGGGATGGAACTGGACGCCCCACATTCGCCGCGTCTCGTCGGCGAACGCAGCCGCGAGTCCGTTTTCCGATCTGCCGATGACGCGAAAGCCTGCGGGAGCCTCCGTGACGGAGTCCCCGTGGCTCATCCACGAGACGAAGGAGTCCCCGGGGACCCGGGCGAACAGAGCGGACTTCTCCTTCAGGGTGATCCGGGCCCTGCCGTATTCCTTGTTCCCCAGCGGGGCAACCGTGCCCCCGTGGTCCGCGCTCATGCGCTGGAAGCCGTAGCAGATGCCAAGGAGAGGAAGCCCCCTGGTGTACATGCGGATGTCCGCTCGGGGAGCCCCATCTTCGTAGACGGAGAACGGGGAGCCGGAAAGGATGATCCCGCGAACGTCGCGAAAATCCACGGTCTCCGCGCTCGCGTCCCCAGGCACGATCTCGCTGTAGACGCCCAACTGCCGGATCCGGCGCCCGATGAGCTGCGTGCTCTGGCTGCCGAAGTCGAGAATCAGGATCTTGTCCATCTGCCGCCACGTTCCTTTCGCATCCGCGCGCATACCTCGGAATACCTGTCAGCCAGGGCGCGCGCCCGCTCGGCGGCGATTCCCCTGTAGTTGGCAGTGTCATCGAAGAAGGAGCCCGCATCGGCGCCCCGTGCCTTTGAGAGCTGCCGGGTGAGGGCGTCCCACACGTTGCCCTCCCGGCGGAGGAGCTGTATGAGCGGCTCTCCGGACTGTTCCGCCTTGAGCGTGGCCTTCCTCACTCCCTCATGCGCGTCCGGATCACCGGCAAGCGCCATCAGGATGTAGACAGGCTCGGAGAACACGAGGTCTCCGGCCCGGGAAAGATTCTCCCGCATCCGCGCCCGATCGACCCCGAGGGATCGCACGACCGAGGTCATCCGCGCCGCCGCAGATGCGAACCCGGCCAGGTATTCCGCGACGAACCGCGAGGAAGCGGAGTTCGTGAGGTCCCTCTGGTGCTCTGAGATCTGGTCCATGAAAAAAGTGACTACCCGGGGGCAGAACTCCTTCCAGAGGCTTTTCACGTGCTCCGAGTTCCATGGATTGCGCTTCTGGGGCATGGTGGAGGATCCAACCTGGGTGGCGGTGAACTCTTCCCGCACCTCTGCAATCTCCGACCGCTGGAGGTGGCGCAGGTCATCGGCAAGATTGGCGATGATCCCGAAGGCCGTGTTCAGCTCCAAGAGCGCCTCGAGAAGATATTCCGGCTCGACCAGCTGCGTCGAATGCTCCGAGGCCTGCAGCCCGAGGGCGGCAAGAAACTCATTTTCCAGCGCCTGCGGATCCCTGACAATCAGCGATGTCGCGTTGTACGCGCCGACTGCTCCGGCGAGCTTTCCGCGCAGGTCAGCAGCCTTCTGCTCGAGCCTCTGGATGCTCTTTCCGAGCCGGGCCACGTACTCGGCCATTGCGAAGCCGAAGGTGATCGGGACCGCGTGCTGCCCGTGGGTGCGGCCGATTTGAGGTGTGTCTGCCTCCTCCCGCGCCTTGCGCACGAGCTCTTCCTCGAGGTCCAGGAGCACCGGGAGGATCACGGTGCTGATTGCGTCGTGGTACCGGAGGGCAGACGCGGTGTCGAGGATGTCCGCGGAGGTGGCTCCCAGGTGGACGTACGGACGCACGTCTGCGGGGAGATGACGCTTCATCACGTTCACCAGCGCCCTGATGTTGTGATGCGTTTTCTCCTCCTCGTCGTAGATCTCCTCCGGAGAGATGCCCGCAACGGCGCCATCAAGGAGCGCGTCCCGTTTCGCGCTCCCGGACCCGGGGAGAAGCCGCGAAAGGATTGTTTTCAGGAGGACAAGCTCCACGCGAAGGCATGATCGCACGGTTGCCTCCTCGCTGAGGCACGAGGAGAGACGGCTGAAGAGATCAGGGTCCGAGAGGGAGTAGCGATGGTCCAGGGGAGACAGGTTTGAAAAGATGCTCCGCGGTTCCATGTGCCATTCTGATACGACACGGCAGGCTTTGTCAAACGCAGACGGTCAGCGGTTGCCCGAGGCCCCCCGGTAGAGCTTCTCCACCTCGAGCACCTTGTCCCCGACCAGGGATTCGAGCTTGAGCATCTCTTTTCTCAGGTCTCCGATGATGCGCGACACGGACTCCGCCATGTCCCGGTTGTCCTCCACCACGGAGCCGATATTCTCGATTGCGTTGGTGACTTCCCTGTTTGCGCCGAGCTGCTCCTTGACGGAAGAGGACAGCTGGTGGATGAAACCCGCGTAGGAGCCGAGGTCACGGGCAATCGAGTCGAAGATTTTCCCCGCCTCGCGCGACGACTCGCCTCCGGTCTGGACCACGTTTTCGATCTGCTTGACCCACTTGCTGACCTCGCTTGCCGTTTCCGCGGATTTTTCGGCAAGCTTGCGGATCTCGTCCGCCACGACGGAGAAGCCGCTCTGCTCGTCGCCGGTGCGGGAGGCCTCGATGGCCGCGTTGAGGGCCAGGAGGTTCGTCTGGTCCGCGATATCATTGATACGCGCAAGGGCAGCCACCATCTTGTCCACCACGTCGTGGATGCCGAGGATCTCCGCAATGATCTTCTGCATGATCGTGTTGCCGCTTTCCGAGAACTGAGCGGTCTTGCCGATGGAGGTAGCCGACTTTTCCGTTGCCTGCGAAATGTTCTCCATTGCCCCCTGGAGCTGCTCCGCCGCCGTTGTCACCTGCTCGATTCCGGCGGCCTGGTTTCGAACGCCGGAGGAAACAGTGGAGGAGATATCCCCGAGCTTGTTGACGAGCTGATGGAGGTTGAAAATCGAGGCCGAGACGATGTCCATGGTCATCTTGAGCCGGCGGCTTGCCCTCAGGAGATCCTCCGTGACGAGATTGTCCATGAGAGCGCCGCGGCTCTGTCGCGAAATGATCCCAGCAAAGAAGGCGATGACTGCGTTGAGGAGCGGAACAAAGAAGAGCGCTTCCGTGCCGACGGTCGGAGAGATTGTGAATGCCCCGATGGACACGACAGCGGGCCCCAGCGCCGCAGCGCTTCCCGCCAGGATCACCTCCCGCGTGGAAAGACGAAGCGTGGAAAGGAGCACGATTCCAGAACAGTAGCCTTCCAGGACTATGAGGACAGGCAGTGCTGACATGAACGGCATCGAGGCTACCGCTACCAGCCCGGTGGCCATCACGGCCAGGCAGTCGAGGATGAGGGACGGAATGAACAGGGCCGTCGTATCACGCTTGCGCGCAAGAAGCGCACCGGCAAGAAGAGCGTAGATGCCCAGGGCGAAAAATGTTGAACCCGCGGCGATGGAGGGAGTGGTCAGACCCGTAGCAAGGCAGAGCACGAGGACAATCCCGCCGGCTCCGAGCCGAACCCCGATTGCAAGCTTGTCAGCAAGGATAACCTGGTTTCTCGTGATCTGGGCGAGGTTCTGTACTTCCTGCATTCGCAATGTGTATTGCAAAGAGCGGCATTTGTAAAGCAATTCGCGTATAAAGCGCGTGGTCCGCGTGGTATACTCGGGAAAGGGTGCCGAACAGCCCGGGCGTTTCTCAAAGCGGCCGGGGACGGGCGGGACCCGCAAAGGGGCTCGGGACGAAAAACTACACTGCGCTGTTCGAGGAGGCAATCGAAGCAGGTCGCAAGCGGGACTACGCCAGATCCGTGGAGATCCTCCTGCGGATCGTGGGAAGCACGGACCGCTTGCCCCAGGCGCTTCTGTATCTTGGCCGCAGCTACCACGCACTTGGCCAGCACGCCCGGGCTGTCCAGGCGCTGAACTTCTACGTCCAGCAGAAGCCGGGGTCATCGGCGGGGCACTTCTTCCTGGGTCGCGCATACCTCGCCCTGGAGGCCTGGCCCTCGGCCATCCGCCACCTGCGTCGCGCAACCGAAGCAAATCCAAGGTTTGCCCCCGCGTATGGCCTGCTGGGATTTGCGTGGCTGAAGGCCCGCAGGTCGGAGAAAGCCATCTGGTGCTTCGCGAAAGCCCTGGAGCTGGACCCGAACAACAAGCGGCTCCAGGTGGGCTACCTCAACACGGCGCTCGTCCTGGCAATCCGCCTCTTCTACAGGGGCCAGCTTCTGGACTCCGCCCGGCTCTTCAACGAGGTCCTGGAGCAGCGCACCTCGAGCATCCTCCCCCACCTGTACCTCGCCACGATCTACAAGGAGCTCGGGAAGAACAACGCCTCCCTGTTCCACATCGACGCGGCAACCCAGATGTCGCCGCAGGATCCTTTCCTTCACCTGCAGAAAGCGCTTGTGCTTCTTTCCCAGGACCAGAAGAAGGAGGCTGCGGAGGAGCTGCGCGTGGGAACGCAGCTGCTGAAGAGCTCCGTCGGTCCGGAGAGCAATGCGAAGGACGTTCTTCGTTTCATCACTGTCAACCTGTTCCGCGAGAGACGCTTTCGGGAAGCCATCCTGTACGGGACAAGGCTCCTCAAGGACGATTACGGAGATCCCCAGCTTCACACCCTCGTGGGCGAATCGTATCGGAACCTCGGTGAGCTCACCAAGGCAAAGAATCATTTCCTTCGCGCCCTGGAAAAAGACAAGGGCTCCCTGGAGATCCGCTACGGGCTTTTCGCCGTGCTGTGGGATCGGGGAGAGTTCGAGGAGCTCCTCACGGAGTCCGGACGTCTGCTCCAGAAGAACCCCACCGACGAGGCAGCCCGGTATTTCCACAGCCTGGCGCAGGCGAGAACTGGTGCGGCAATCGAGAAAGTGCTCTCCGAGCTGCAGCAGCAGGTCAGCGCGCGCGGGCCGGACCTGGCCCTTATGGCAGAGCTTGCCGCGACGTACGTGCGCGCGGGGCTCCCGGACCTTGCCGAGGGATGGTACAAGCGGGTGCTGCGGATCTCGAAGGATGACCTGGACGCGCTGGTGGGGCTTGCCAGCATCTACGAGGCTCTCGGGAAACCAGAGAGTCAAGCCGAGGCCCTCCGGCATTACCTCAGCCTGGATCCCGACGACAAGCCGGCCCGACGACAGCTGGTGCGCCTCCTTCTGCACATGGAGTCCTTTGCCGAGGCCGCGGAGCAGATCGCGATGCTGCTCCCCCTGGAGCCTCGCAATGCAAAGCTGAAGTCCGCCCTGGCCCTCGCCTATCGCAGGTCAGGAAAATACGCCGAGGCTCTCGTCGTCCTGCGGGACCTCCTCAGCACGGACCCGACGTCAGAAGACCTCATGAAGGCCGCGGTGTACTGCCTGGACAAAATCGGCGCGCGTACGGTGGGCATCCGGGCCATGGAGAGCTTCATAAAGGAGAACGGCGAAAGCCTCTCCCTGCTGCTCATGCTCGGGGTGCTGCACTTCCAGGAGAACACCCTGGAGAAATCCGCTGAGCTCTTCCGACGCGCGGTTTCCGTGGCTCCCCGGGACTGGCGGGCAAACCGCAACCTGGGAATGGTGTATCGGCGGATGGGAAACGACGACTATGCAGAAAAATTCCTGGCAAAGGCGGCGGCCCTGAGAAAGGAATCAGAACCTGCCGCCGCGGGTGAAACTTCCTGATTCGTTGCACCAGTCCGAAAAGCGAATATACTTGCAGAGGAAGGGAGAAAACCGATGGCGCAGGAAAAGGCACTGGACCTCTTCAAGGCCTACGCGGAGAGCAAGCTGCCGAGTGATGGAGGCTACATCGTCTCATCATTCCTGGATGAGCGCTCCGCGTATTCACGCTACGAGGTGGTGGCGTACAGCGGGGTGAAGAGCATCGTGCTGACGGAAGAAGGCCTGACTTTTCAGACGGATGGAAACAAGCTCTTTATCCTGGCCGAGCCCCCCGGCTATGCCCAGAAGCATCTCGAGCCTTTCCGCAGGGTGGCCAAAGACCAGATCCCTCACCGCTTTTCAGAGGTGGACATACTCACGACGAAGAGCCAGATCAAGGTCATGGTGAGCAAGAACCCCATGATGACCTACGGTTCCTTCACCATTGTGAAACCCAGCGGTGAGAACGTCGCTTTCCTGTTCTACAACCTGCCGGACGTGTTTTCCTCCATCGCCAAGTTCTTCGCCGCCGCGCTGAACAAGGAAGCGAAGGTTCCGAAAACAGAGGCTGACAAGGCCGCACAGCTCGTCGTCGAAGGCCTCAAGAAGTTCACTATCTGGGCAAAGAAATAGGTTAAAAAAAGGCCGGGCTATTCGCCCGGCCTTCTGATTGCCGCTTCCGGCCAGCCTCTACTTCCCGTTCCTTTCGATATTCAGCTGGGCAATGGCCAGCTTGGAGAGGGGAACCTGGTAGGGAGAGCATGACACGTAGTCCAGCCCCGCCTCCATGCAGAACCGTATATTCTCGGGGATTGCACCGTGCTCGCCGCAGAGCCCGACCTCGAGGTCCGGCCGGGTCATCTTTCCGCGCTTGACGGCTATTGCGATCAGCTCCTTCACCTGCGGATTCAGGTTCTGGAACGGGTTGCCCTCCAGGAGGTCGAACTGCGTGTAGTCCGGCATGAAGGAGTTGAAATCGTCACGCGACAGCCCGATGGTCGTCTGCGTCAGGTCGTTCGTCCCGAAGGAGAAGAACTGCGCGTAGTGGGCAAGGTCTCCGGCACCAAGGGCCGCGGCGGGAAGCTCCACCATGGTCCCGATCTTGAACGAGACTGCCTTGGCCTTGTAGCTCTCCCGTACTTCACGCTCCACGTCCACGAGCCCGCGGATGTGCTTGCCCTCGATCTTCTTGCCATAGATGATGAGCTTCAGCTCGCTCTCATTCATGATGATCGGGATCATGATCTCGGGCTCGACCTTCACCCCTTCCTTGCGCAGCGTATAGACGGCTTCGAAAATGGCGCGCACCTGCATCTCGTAGATCTCGGGGTACGACACGGCGATCCGGCAGCCCCGGTGACCCAGCATCGGGTTGAACTCGTGCAGCGCTTCGCTGCGTGCCCGCACGACCTTCTCCGGGACCTTCTTGGAGGCGGATTTCCCCGTGTTGAGATGCTTCATGAGCTTTTCCAGCTCCTGGTCGTTGTGGGGCAGGAACTCGTGCAAGGGAGCGTCCAGGAGCCGGATGATGACCGGGTAATCCTCCATGATCTTGAAGAGCTTATAGAAATCCGCTTTCTGCATGGGCTGCAGCTTCGCCAGCGCCTTTCTGCGCTCCTCCACGGAGTCTGAAAGGACCATTTCGCGGAACACGTTGATCCTCTTCTCTTCGAAGAACATGTGCTCCGTGCGCACCAGGCCGATTCCTCGCGCGCCGAACTTCCGCGCAAGGGCGGCGTCCCGCGGCTTGTCCGCGTTGGCCCGGACGGTGAAATGGGTCACGAACTTGTCCACGAGCTTCAGGAAGTCCAGCATCCCCGATTCTTCCGGGTTCGGCTCGATGAGCTCCGCTTTCCCGATGTACATCGAGGGCGCCCCGTAGAACGGGACGTTCAGGGTGATGTAATCCCCTTCCTTGATGATCCTGCTGCCGATGGTTGCGCTGGTTTCCTTGATCTTCATCTCCGGCTTGACCAAGGAGACCTTTCCGTACTGGCGGGCCACGACGGAGGCGTGGGCCGAATACCCTCCCTCGGAGGAGAGAACTCCCGTGGCCACCTCGATGGCCTTCACGTCCTCCGCGAATGAGGCGGCGAGGCACAGGATCATCTTTGTGTCCGTACCCTTCTGCTGGGCGAGCTTGTGCGCATCCAGCAGCCTCTCCGTGTTGAAATAAATCCTTCCTATTGCGGCGCCCGGAGCCCCCGTGATCCCGCCCGTCAGGATGGGAAGC
The DNA here is from genome assembly GCA_963753085.1 of uncultured Spirochaetota bacterium. Lineage (GTDB taxonomy): Bacteria > Spirochaetota > Spirochaetia > SZUA-6 > Fen-1364 > Fen-1364. The sequence continues at coordinate 145,165 of CAVWBF010000015.1, forward strand.
CCCTTCACGGAGCTGAAATCGATGATGGGATGCAGGATCTCGTTGAGCTGTCCCGGCTTGATATTCTTGACCACGTACGCGTCATCCACGATCTTCCGCGCGTGGAGGTCCAGGAGCAGCCGAATGTCCGCCTGCGTGGACTTGGCCATCACGGACCGCTGGTCGATCAGCCACAGGCGCTTGTTTTCAACGGTGAACCGGATGGAGCGGGTCTCCTTGAAATGGTCTTCCACTTTCCGGGCGATCTTCTCCATGTCGTCATGGTAGTTCTTCGACACCTTCGATATGTCGGAGCCGCTTGCACCGAGGGCGTTGAACTTGTTCTGGAAGTATTCTCCCTGGATCTCCTTGTTCCCCGTGACGATGTTTCGCGTGAAGAACTGACCGTAAAAAGCATCCTTTCCATAGTTCCCGTACACCATGGGCTGGATGAGGAGCGCCGTGTCCTGCTGGTTCTGGTCGTTGATGGCAAGGAGATGGCTGATCCTCTTCAGGGCAATCTCCAGCTGGTCGAACGGATCCTTGAAGAAACCAGCCGGCAGCATGGCCTTGTAGCGCCCCAGGCTCTCCTTCCTCTTCCGGGCGTCCATGGTGGAGTCCAGGTCCTTGTCGAGGTCCTTGATGGCCTGCTTGAAGGCCTTGACCTCCTTGTCTTTCTCCTCCAGCTCCGCGATGGCGAGCTCAATCTCGAGATTCCCCCGGGTGAGGAACTGCTGCTCATGCCACGCGAAGTTCTCCCCGACATAGCGGACGAACCCGGGCAGCATCGTATCCGTCAGTCCATAGTTGTGCAGCGTCGGGTACTGGGCGATGACGAGGTTCGGGCTGATGACGATCTTCACCAGCATGGGATTGTCCGCATCCCCGTACGTCTTGCCCGTCAACTTGGCGAGCCTGTCGAACCAGGGCTTCAGGGCAGCCCAGATGTTGAAGTCCTCCAGGTGCATGGCGACATCAGCGTCAATGAGGAACCCGGGCAAGATGGGCAGATCCAGGTCTGCGAGCTCCATGGCCAGCCGCCCGCGGATCCCGATCCTCTCAAGGACCTGCGGCTTCAGGTTGGCTTCACTCTTTGCAAAGAAGTGGATGTTCTTCTTCATGCTTCAACCTTCCCTTTTCTCTTCTAGAACAGGTTCAGGACCGCGCCAACCTGTCCCTTGAGGAAAGCCTCGAACATGTGGCTGGCGCCCTGCTTGAGGTATCGCTGGAGCTTCGCAACGTCCATGATGTTGTCACCCGCGATGGCAATCATGATGGCGCTCCCGTGCTTCACCTTCCCCCACTTGAAAAGGGTGTTGATGTCATGAATCCTTTCACCCTCGTAGAAGACATAGACCTCGAGGCCCGGGTATTTCGTGGTATAGCTCTGGATGATCTTCTTCCATGCCTCCACGTTTCCGTTGTGGAAAAGCTCGTTCGTGACGGGAATGGAGTACATGGGGGTCATTTTCCTGGGCGCCGTGGTAGCCGCCGCAACCGCCGGCTTGGGTGCCGCGGGGGCGGCAGCCGCCGCGCTCTGCTGGGCCACGTAGGACTGCAGGGCCGGCGGCATCACGGGAGCTGCCGTTGCCGCCGCAGCGGCCTCCAGGAGCGCCCTGGGCCTCCGCCCTCGAACCTTCGGCCCGCGCGCGGGAGCCGCCGGGGCGGGCAGCAGAGTCACCTGTTTCTTGAGAGTGAACCTGCCCTTCGTGAATGCAGCGGGTGTCTTGATCTTCGATCCCTGGAGGAGGGAAAGCAGAAGGTTGATCCCCTCCTGGTATTTCGGGTCCCCGTTTGTCTCGTCAAATGCCCCGGCAAAGACCGTGACAAGCTCGTTCTTCTTGAGGCCGCGCACGCTCTCCCAGTGGGAGCGATTCTTCGGGTTGATGGTCACGACGCCCAGCTCGGGATGGAAATACGTGACCACGAGGTCCAGCGCGCGCCACTTGCCCACCTCGTTGGCGGCGTAGTCGAAGTTGTCGAAGTTTTCCGTGAGGTTATGGGAACGGCACACATAGCCATATTTATCCACAAGGATTGCGGTCACCGCGGGAAGCACCTGGTGCGGCTCGATGGACTTATCCGCGAGGCAGGCGCTGATGATCTCCGCAAGATTCACTTTTCTCTCGAAATCCGCGATCACCCGCATGATGAACTTGAAGTGTCCGAGGGAGCGGTTGAAGCCGGCCCTCGTGCTCAGCTCGTCAAAGGCATGAAGTTGTTCCGCCATTTGATTTTCCCTTCGCCGTCACGGTACTCCGTGACATTCGCCGTCACGGTACTCCGTGACATTCGCCGTCACGGTACTCCGTGACATTCGCCGCCACGGTACTCCGTGGCATTCGCCGCCACGACGCGTGTCGTGACTCGGACGGCCACAAATGAAAATGGTGACCCCCGGGGGGGTCACCATTCGAACTCCCGTTGCTCAGATCTCTCTCAGCCCGACGTCCCCGCCCCTGCGCGGGCGGCCCCTCCTGCCCGGCTTGCGGCCACGCCGCGGAGCAACGTCCACCACGCCCTGGGCTGCCCTGCTCTCCTTTGCGTCGGCGCCGGGAACGTTCAGCATGTCCAGGTAGTCGGTTTTCTTGCCCTCTGCGACTGCGGCAGGGTTCTCCTCAGGGGTTGCCGCGAACGACTGCGCGATGTCCGCCCTGACGGTGGAGCGCCTGCGGGAGAAGGATGCGAATGCCGCGTCCTGGAATCCCTTCGACACCCCATAGAGGAACTCGTTGAGCACGTTTGCCATTCCGTCCAGCGTTGCTTTCTTCCTCTTGATGGAAGTGATGTTCACGTCAAGAAGGAGGCCCGGCTGGATGTGGTACGGGTTGATCATGTATTCGAACTTCAGGAAGAGGTTCTCCAGGAAGGCAAGCCTCTCCTCCAGCACGCGGCGCTGGATGGGATAGCGGAAGCTGAAGATCTTCTGCAGCTTGTCCTTCATGAGGATGATCCGCTTCTTGATCTCGTCCTTCTCTGCGATGTAGGTGCGGTTCATGCGCTCGACGTCCGTGTCACCTGCCCGTACGAAGGTGATCTCGCTCCAGCTCTTCTCGATGTCCTCGTAGAGGGGGTCACCGGTCTTTGCCTTGATCCGCCTCTTGATCTTCCCGCGCATCCTCTTGGCGAGGTCATTGAAGTCCACGACGCCTTTGAGGAACTTGGAGTCATCGTACACCATCTCCAGGATGTCCCAGGCGTGCTGCATCTCGACTTCGAAGCTCTTTGCCTGCACGTCGTACGCCTTGCGCTCCTCGAGGAGCTGCGCCTGGTCGTAGTACTTCAGCCGGATCGAGTAGCGCTCGTCAGGAAGGTGCGCCTCGTCCGTGTCCTCGTACTCGCGCAGGACCAGCTCGCGGGCGTTCTTGAGGTTTTCCACGTGCTGGTAGCCCATCTTGGAAGTATCGAGGATTGAGGTGATCGAGTTGATGGCCGTGTTGAACCCGCGGTTCCTGATGTTCTCCAGGTCGATGATTCTCTTCAGGTTCTCCCGGACGTTCACCGCATCGTATTCCTCAGGGTCGATCTCTGCCCGCAGGCCTTCGATCTTGTCCATGAGGCTCTTGGCGAAGAATGAATACCTCTTGGACTTGGGGTCATCCTTGTCGTCCGAGGTGAACTTCTCCACCCTTTTCATTTTCTCGAACAGGATCTCGCCATCGTTCAGCTCTTCGCGGCCTTCGTCGATGACCTGGTCCTTGAGCTTCTCGATCTCCTTGTCGATCAGGTCCATGATGTTCTTGGAGATGAGGTCCTTGATGAGAAACTCCACAGTGACCTGGTAGTGGAAGATCGGGCTGATGAGCTCCGAATCCAGGATATTGACGGAGAGCTTCACATCGGTAACGGTCTTGGGCTTGTAGACGCTGTCCTTGAACGAGCACTTGACGATGGAGTACGCGTTCTCACCCCTGATGAAGGCGCCCACGTCCGTCTTCTGGCGCAGCAGGGAGTTGGTGAGGTTCTCCAGGTCGTTCACACCGCGCTGGACGTGGCCCTGGAGATGCCCGTACATGTTGACGATGGATTTCTCGATTTCACCGGTGTTGAACTTGTCGATGCCGCCGATCTGGTCCAGCATCGCGGCGATCTCCTTGGGCGTGTAACGCGCCAGGGACTTCATCTCTTCCTTGTCGATGAAGTTCCTGACCTTCTTCACCATCTCGTCCTCGGAGGTGACCATGAAGCGGTTGAACATGTTCTGGTAGTTCTGGTTGAAGTAGTTGTAGAGCTTCTCCTTCAAACCGCCCATGATGTCGAGCTTTTCGGTGACTTCCTTGGGCAACTTCGATGTAATATGGTTCATCACCTTGTCGACTTCTTCACTCATGAGCAGGTCGACTTCTGCCTGCTGATCCCGGAACTCCTGTGCCAGCGAGTTTCGAGACCCTACGGCGCTCGGCTTTTCCGGATGGAACACATTCGGGCTTTTCGGAAGGTCAATAGCAGCCATACCTGTCTCCTTTTCTCGGTTTATTCGCGGCTAGTAGACCACAAAAGAACGACTCGTGCAAGCACTTTTTTCCTGCGCATCCCTTCCCTCTCTTCCATTTTATGAAAATATAGTGCATCCTTCAAGAGATTTCAGGATACAGGAGGCAGCATGGGTATCCGCAGAGGTATACTGGCCGCCGTGGCCCTGTGCTCCATCTTGGCGTCACCCCTGTCAGCTGACACGCGCACGCAGAACATTGATGTCATCATCGCCCTCGACAAGTCCCTTTCCATGGAACATAAGATCGGCGCAGTTGAGGACTGGGTCAACTCCTATTTAATCGACCAGGTCATCGTCCCGGGCGACCTGCTCATAATTGTAGCCTTCTATGGAAAGGCCGACGTCGTCGTCTCGCAGACGATCAAGAACGATGCGGACAAAGCAGCAGTGAAGAAGATCGTTTCCGGGATTAGAGGGAATGGAAGGTTCACAGATATTGGCAACGCCCTCGATGTTCTGAAGGCGCAGATCGCAGCAAAGGAAAGCGACGGGCGGGACAAGTACGTGCTCCTGCTCACGGACGGCATCCAGGAAGCGCCGCCGACCAGCAAGTACTACTCGCCCGACGGCAAGTTCAACCACGAGTTCCTCACCAACACAAAGACGATCCAGCAGAAGGGCTGGAAGGTCATGATCCTTGGTATCGGCAAGGAGACCGCGGCCGGTGACCTGGCGCGTGCCCTTTCAAGCTCGTACACCGAGATAACGGGAAAGGTGACCACGGGATCTCTCACCCGAACCGCCGGAGGCCTGTTCGGCGCCGCAACCCTGGAGGGCGAAATGCGCGTCTCGCCCGTGGGGTCTGACGGCAGCAGCTCTCTCGTTTTCACTCTCAAGCCGCCCGTTTTGCAGGGCGAAACGAGCGTCACGGTGAATGGGATCGAAGCGAAGATTGCCGGTTCTGCCGCTTCGCCCATCCTTTCCACGCCCATGACCATCGCCGTCAGGAAAGACGGCCAGAAGGAAACACGCGTTCCCGTGAAGTTCCCCTCAGGGCTTCCCGCGGGGCAGGCAAAGGCGACCCTGTCATTCTCGTTTCCGCCGGGTCAGGGCTTCACGCCTTCTGACGTGGATGTCTCCTTCACTGTCAAGGGCTGGGCTGAGAACAATGAGATCCCCCTCGGCGCGGGCGCACTCCTTGCGGTCATCCTGATTGTCGCGGCGATCCTCCTCCTGCGGCGGGTAGGGACAGGCGGGGCGCTGTCTTTTGTTGTCCTCGTGGACAACTCTCCAGTCGGGGATGGGCCCGTCAGCCTTGGCGCTGGGCATGAGATCTTCCTCAACGAGATGGAGGGATCATTCAGCCTGATCGGAAAAAGAAACGCCCGTTCGCTGGCCCGCTTTTTCGTCAAGGACAGGAAGCTCGGCATGGGCGTTCTCAAGGCGGACAGGTTCCCGAAGCTCACCGATGTGCCCCCCGAGGTCAGGGGTGAATCCTTCGTGCTGAAGGCGGAAAACGGGGAAAAACTGGACCTCCAGATCCAGGAAAAGGGCTCACAGTCGCATGCCGCCGAACGTCCAGGCGCGAATGCAGCAGCGAACGGCAGGGAAAAGCCAGAGGCTCCAGCACCCATGGCTGCGCGACGGACGCTCCCGCGGCGCAGGAGCACGGTAACCCGGTCCGGCAAGAGGACAAAGTAGTCTGGGCACGATCGCTGCCTTTCTCTTCGACACTGGCCCGTTTCAGGCGATTCCGGGAATCGCGGAGGGATACCGGTACTCCCTCCTTCCCTTCTGGGGCACTCACTGCCTGGTGGATTTCATGGCTGCAAACTTCCGCACTCCCGCAGACGGCCCGGAAGCCCACAGTCGGGGTGATAGCGGCAACGGCCGCACCAGGGGACCTGGCCGCGAGATCGCCTCCCGGGAGATCGAGCTGACGATCGTGGTGGAGGAATCCCAGAGGGGAGTCCCCATCGCCCTGTCGACCCGATGGAAGAGGCCGGCGGCGCGAGTAGTCGCCCTTGCGAATCCTCTCACGGAGCTCGTTCCGCTTATTGCGTCCTCCTCCGCCGAGGTCGTCATCCTTGCCTCGCTCTCCTGCGTCTGCGTCCTCGATACGGCGAAGCTCATGTCTCTTGCTGCGGAGGTGGGCGGTCAGATCTTCAAGGTCTCCGCGGGACGAACGCCGGTGGAAATGTACGTTGCCCGCCGGGACACGATTGTGGCCCTTCTCGAGTCAGCCCTTGCTCGCAGAACGGACAGGAGCCCTCTCAGGAAGAGCCTCTTCGAGGATGCCCTCCTGCCGGCCATCGACGTCATCGAGGAGGTACCGGGCGAGGTCCTTTTCCAGAACAACCTGATGGAGTACTACCGCGGCAACATCTGGGTCACAGGAAACTCGGCAAGCGAACGCTACCTCAGGATCCTCTCCCGCCTCCCCGAGCTTTCCGAGAAGGGGGCGGAATCGCACATCGCGGAAAAGGGATTTGCCCGCAACTCCTGGCTGGCCTCGGGGGTCGAGGTCGAGGGCGAGGTGGAAGATTCCATCATCTTTCCCAACGTGCATATCCGGAAGAACTCATTCGTCTCGCGGTCCATCGTCATGAACGGAAACCGAATCGGAGCGGGGGTGGAGATCCACAACGCGCTTCTTCTTCCGTTTTCCGCTGAGCTTCCGCGGGCCACGCCGAACATCGGGGACAACTGCTCCATCGGCGCCCGCACCTCGACGGCGAAGAACGCGGATTTCCCTGACCAGATCCGGGACGGGCTGACGGTAGTTGGAATGAACGCGGAGATTCCGGCGGGTCTCCGCATCGAGGCCGCCGCGTGCATCGGGCCGGGGGTCCCATCCTCCGTTCTTCGAAAGATGAAGCTCGTCAAGAAAGGAACAGGCGTCTTCAGGCCGCGCAGCGCGGAGCCCGAGGAGAGGGAAGAGGCCGGGAAAGGACGGCGGTGAACGAGTTCAAGAATGCGCTCGATTTCCTCCGCCGCACGGACAAGTTCATAATCACGGCGCACGAAACGCCCGACGGGGACGCCATTGGCAGCGAGTGCGCCGCCCGGAGGGCGCTGCGCAGCCTCGGAAAAGAGGCGATCATCCTCAACGCGGACCCCACGCCGCGCAAGTTCGCATACCTGGACACGGACAACAGCGTCGGCGTCCTTCAGAACGAGGCGCAGCTGCCCCCGGACGTGCAGAGGTGGTCCCTCCTCATGCTGGACACCAACGACACTCACAACATCGGCTCCGTGGCCACGCTGGTGCTGCCGCGCGTGCGGGAATACTTCATTATCGATCATCATGAGAACGAAGGAGACGTGCTCACCGGCAACCTGATCGAGAAAAGCGCCTCTTCCACGGCGGAGATCCTCTACCTGATCTTCCGGGAAATGGGGATCGAGATCGACTTCTGCATTGCCGAAGCATTGTACACGGGCATCATCTATGACACCGGCTGCTTCATCTATCCCAAGACCACGGCGGTCACCTTCGAGATCGCCCGGGACCTGGTCTCTCGGGGCGTGCAGCCGAACGCCGTGTACACGCAGGTCTATGAGAGCAACACCATTTCCGCGCTCGTCCTGCAGGGCCGGGTCCTCTCCACCCTGGAGCTGGTCCACGGCAGCCACGTGGCCGTCTTGACAGATGAACAGGGAAATGATCAGAGATTCGGGGGCAAACTACGAGGAAGCCGACGGGCTGATCAACATCCCGCTCCGCAGCGAGGACATCCGCGTCTCCATTTTCTTCAAGGAGAACATGGAAGGGTTGCTCCGCTGCTCCCTGCGCTCCAAGGGAAACATCAATGTCGCGGAGATTGCCCAATTGTTCGGCGGCGGCGGCCATCGCACGGCGGCGGGATTCAAGTGCCGCTTTCCGCTCGAGGAAACGAAGAAGGTCGTGCTGGAAAAGCTGAAGGCGTATTTTTCATGAAACTGCCCCGATATCTGCTGCCCATTCTCGGGCTGTCCCTGGGCGTCACGCTTCTTCTCCCTGGGTGCACTGCGAACGGGAGGGACCGCTCCCGGGTGATCATTCCCAAGGTGCCGGGCGACTCATCCCGAAGTACCACCCAGACCGCGGCAGCCTCCGTGGTCATGGCGCCCGCGATGCCGCAGCCCCACGTCACCATCGATCCCCAGGACACGGTGCTCCAGGTGATCAACACGAACCTTCGTCGGGGACCCGAGGAAGAGCAGGTCATTGCCGTCAAGCGGATAGCGGACGTGGACTCCCCTGTGAGGGTGCTCGTGATCGACGTGGATCCAGAGCGGGGCACCTATTATTTCCAGAGCTGGGAGTCCCCGACCAACGCAACGGATAACCGCGTGTTCAGCCTTTCGGTGAAGGACATGCTCGGAGACCACGATGTGCAGATCGTGGCCAGCGGAATGAGCAAGGACGGGAAGCTCACTCTCGACATCTTCCGCCGCGGCAGGGCGCAGCGCGGAGAGGAGCTGGCCTACAAGCCGATTTGCCAGATCGTGGCCGACGATATCCACGTGAACGAGTCAGAGAGGCCTGACTCATACGCGACGGACCCGAAAAACGGCGACAGTTTTCCCGTCGATACCTTCATCCGTGACCCCGATTCCCCGAACCCGACGGACCTCGTGAAGATCACCTATACGTGGAGTCCGCAGGAAGGACGCTACGTGCCGGGTGCGCCGGAGAAGGTGCCGGGCGAAAAGGCGGCGCAGGCGCAGCTCAGCAAGCTTTCCACCAGCACGGACGCCGCCTCGTTCGAGGGCTTCCTTGCCGGCTCCTGGGTGGAAACCCTGCCGGACCAGCCGCACCCGGCCCGCGGCAGGGTCCCTTCCGTTCTGTCTTTTGATCCGCGAGCCAGGAAAATAGCGTTTTCCCAGGGCGATACCCAGGAAGTCTACACGTGGCGCGATACCCTGCGGACGCTTTACAACAGGGCGTACCTGATCGGAGACAACGAGACAGTTCCGCAGATCAGCCGAACGTTTGCGGTCACCGCGCAGTCCGCCATCACGCTCTCTGTGTCCATCCAGAGCATCGACTCCGGGGATTCGGCGCCCGTTACATACGGGAGGATCGCCGATGAAACGCAGGCGCGTATCCTTGCGCAATCGGGGTCCCGGGCTGCGCCGGCGCTTCCGCCCCTGGACGGCGAGTACTCCAGCACGGACGGCCTCACGCTGGATTTTCATTCCCCCCGGCTCTCGTGGAGCGAGCACGGCAAGCGGCGGTCCGCGGAGTACGTCCTTTTTCCCCTGGACGGAAAGATCATTCTGGGCGCTCGCTTTCTTGGCGATGAGCGCAGCGGGGATCAGAATTATTCCTGGACTGTCGATTTCAAGGAAAGCAAAGCGCCAACCGGGACCGTGCGGTCCCTCACCCTCTCCCCTGCCCAGCTGACCGTACAGGGATATGAAGATGCGGTGGGAGACACTCTTTCCCTGGAGCAGGACGTCGACCTCCGGCCCCGGTAGCGGGACAGGCTTCCAACTCCCCCGCAACCTGCCGGACCAATGTTAAGAAAATTTAACCAAACAATAAACGAACCCCAACCACACGTTCGTAAACTGAATTCGATGCCAAGGACTGCGAACGCTATTACGATACTGGTCGTCGACGATGAGATGACAGTCCGCGAGCTGATCCGCAAGACCCTTGAACGCGAAAGCTATAAGGTGCGGCTCGCGGCCAACGGTCTGGAGGCTCTTGATGCAATAGCCAAGGACTTCGAGATAGCCTGCGTTGTGACCGATGTCGTTATGCCCAAAATGGATGGCATTACTCTGGCGATGAAACTACACGATGCGCGCCCGACCCTCCCCATAGTAATTGTCTCCGGACAGGTCGACCTCAAAGCCGCCTCGATCCAGGCTCTGGCGGTCCTGATGAATAGCGCGCCTAATTGCTTGCTGAAGAAGCCGTTCACCTCCGCCCAGCTTGTAGAAGCGGTCCGTCAGGCCCTGGCACGAGCTGAAACCTGACGTCGGTCATTCGACTAGGGTTGATCTTTCATCAGAAAACCGCTGAAGCCCGCGCCATGAAGCCTGTCAAGGAGGGCGCGGGCATCATCGCCCGTGAGCCCGGTCCCTGCGAAAACCCTGTACAGGGGCTTGCCCTGCGCCGAGTCGATCTTCACCGTTGACGAGAAACCTTTCCGCCCCAGCTCCGCAACCAGGTCGTCTGCATTCTCCTTCATCTGGAAGGAGCCGGCCTGCACAGAGAGAGCTGGCGTTGACGTCGGCGTGCCGCTCTGTTCCACAGAAGCCGGATCAGGAGGCAGGGGCAGCGCGGGAGAGTTACTGAAAAAGTTGCCGGGGAGCGCGAGGGGGACAACGCTTGCCGGACGCTGTGACGCCGCTCCACTCCCGGCCGAAGCCATCGCGTATTCGGGAGAGAGCGGAAACCTGGCACGCAGCCTCTCGAGCGCCACCTTCCTTGCGGCGGCAGCCCCTGATCGGACGGCCAGCTCGTAGCTCATCCACAGCGCTTTCAGGGCAATTGCGTCGTCCGTCGATGTATCGGCAGTATGCAGGAGAGCCTCGTTTGCGGTCGCAGAATCTCCTCTCTGGGACGCCATGCAGGCCTGGAGAAACTGGAGTCGCTCCTCGGGGGCATCTTTCATGGAGGCAAGAGCTGACTGCAGGGCCTCCATGTCGTTCATTTCAACGGAAAGGAGAAACGCAGCCTCCAGTGCGGAGACTGGCTCACCTTTCGAATACGCTGCAAGCCAGGCGTCCCGCGCTTCCTCAGTCTTGCCTGCAATCTCGAGAAGACGGGCAATCCGCGCGAACGTCCCCGGGACGGCAATCCCCTTTTCCGCCGTGCGGAGGAGCTTTCTCCCCGCGTCGAGCATGGCCGGCAGGCTGCTCTCCGTCTCGAAGTACCGTGAGAAAACCACGGGCGCCCCCGGAGAACCGCGGTTTGTGTCGAGCCAGAAGGAGTACATGTGCGCTGCGCCGCTGCGATCCCCAGCCATCTGCTCCAGGCGCGCCTCCATCAAAGTGAGGTCAGGCCCGGCCGCGAAGGCCACGCCGGCGCTGAGCATGAGAAGAAACCCGAGGCTTGCCGACAAGCGCACCATTCTACACTCAGTATCGGTGGCCATGGGTCCGGCTGTAAGGCTTCAGGCAGAGCCGGGCGTCAGCTTCTCTTTTTGAGGTTGCCGAAGAATCGCACGAGGGAAATGGCGCCGATGGCAAGGAGCCCAATGCCCGGGATCCACATCAGCCAGTCAAGATTGGGGAAAACAGGCACGAAACGATGAAGAGCAGAAACGAGCGTCACGAGCCCCGCCCCCGCGGTGATGAAGCCCGCCGTGCGGTCCGGCTTGGAGCCGGTTAGAGCGAACCCGACCACCGTGAGGACTCCGCCGGTGATGAAACCGAGGACAGGACCGAGCAGCGAAAGCACAATCAGCGCGGCGCCGCCTGCAAGCGCGCCGACTCCTTTCACGCCTTGTCTCGAGACCTCACTGCGTGGAACAATGTCGCTCATTGCGTGCCTCCATGACCAATTTCAATGTACCAGCGGGCCGCGCAGGCTGTCTACATGTGTTCGAGTTGACATGGCAGGCAGAAAATACCAAGAATAGCTGGATGCATCCCCTGGCAAAGCGGATTGCCCTCCTCGTGTCTGCTTTTTCACTCGTGATCGGTCTCTTCCTCCTGGGGTACAACCTGCGGTTCATCTCTGACAGCGCGAAATCCATCGCGCTGAACCTGTGGCCCGTTCTTCTTGTTCTGGCCGGCATCATGCTCGTGGTCGACTCCGTGAAGAAACGCAGGTTCACACGCGTGTCCAGCACGACAACCCGGGAGTTCCCCATCAGCCTCGAGAAAGGGGCGCGGGAGCTTTCCTGCCGGGTACAGTTCTCCTACGGAAGACTCGTTTTGAGCTCGGCCGCCGTGCAGCCGCGGCTGGTCACAGAGCATGCAGGCCCTGCCATTCCGCCGTCGATTTCCCAGCAGACCGTCGGCGGGCTGGAAGAGATCTCCATCATGATGAGCCAGCCGCTCTTTCCGCCGCATTTTCAGCTGCACAACACCTGGCGCCTCGAGCTTCGTAGGGCGTTCCCCCTGACCCTTGCAGTCCAGCTGCACGCGGCGGACCTTCACATGGACCTGCGGCAGCTGAACGTGGAGGCCCTGGAGCTTGCCACCGATTCCGGCAGCCAGGAGATCTTTTTCGGCGTGCCGCACAAGAAGCTCACGGGGCAGATCTATTGCGCCAGCGGCGACATCTCCATTTTCCTGCCCTCGGGGGTCTTCACGTGGGTTCGCCTGCTCAACCCTTTCTGCCGGGTCGAGTACCCGCAGGGAGACATCGAGAAGAGAGAAGACGGATCCCTTGTCACCCGGGCTGTTGCAGACTCCGAGAGCAGCATCGAGCTGACCGTGGACGGCCCCCTGCGCAGGCTCGTCCTCGACATCGAGGGCGGGCTCGAAACTTGAACAAGACCAGTTCACGTGCTACGTTTCTGCCAATACAGGAGAGCTTGGTGAAAAGACGTTCCGTCACGGCATGTCTGCTCGTGGTGCTCGTTCTCTGCGGTTCTTCACGCGTTTTTGCGGCAGGTGACAACGGGTCTCCCCAGTCCCAGTATTCGCTGGGAGATCAGACGCTTTCCATCACCGGAGGAATGTTCGTTCCCCTCTTCCTGGTGGGGGGAAGTCCGGAGGTAGCCGGCACCAACCTCTCGATCGGCGGCGTGGGATCGATAGACTGGGCTGCCTACGTGTCTTCGCACGTCCGCATCGGCGCGGCCATTGGAGGGACGTTCACCTTCGACCCGAACTTCACGGCGCTCCTCATGGTCCCTATCACCGCGAAAGTTTCCTACCTCATCGATTTCTACCCGTGGGAAGTCCCCGTCACCATGGCGCTCGGCATGAACATCATCAAGTACAGCGCTGACTCGACGATCGATTTCCTCGTGAAGCCCGGAACCGGCCTTTTCTGGTCGTACAACTCCTCCTGGTCTTTCGGGGTAAATCTGAATTACTGGTGGGACATGCAGTTTACAAAGGGAACCCTCAGCGGAGGCTTCGTTGCAGGCAACTTCATGGAGATATCGCTCTGTGCGCTCTATCATTATTAGGGTAATTTCAGAGGTGTTGAGAATGAAAGCTCTTTCGCGTCTCCTCATCGCGGCCATCGGTGCGGCGGCGTTCATCTCCTGTACCCAGAATGGCGGCCTCATCTACACGAACATCCAGAAAACGACGAAAACCAACACGAGCAACAGCATCCCTCTCGACATCACGGTTGGAGACATGGTGAATGTGGGGAGCGGAACATCGCCGTACTATGCGGCGGTCGGGAAGATCTACAACGGCACGATATCGAACGGGTCTACCAGCTGGTCTCCCATGGCTGTGCCTCAAACAAACGGCAAAGACATGCTGTGCAACACCCTGACGTGGGACAGCGTAGATAACGTCCTCTGGGGCGGGTTCTATTCGTCGGACGGGTCGACGTTCGGTTTGTATTCGTCGCCGCCGGCGCCGTCGGGTGGCAATCTCTCGTGGACCCAACTGCCTACGTTGAACTCGGGCGTTCAAATTACATATGTCAATTACATCAGCCCGTATCTGTTCGCCGTCGTGGCGACATTCACGAACGGGAATTACATCTATGAGCTGGACTACTACTCTGGTGGTATCTGGACTGCCACGAACCTGACTGGGCTCGCCAAGCAGATAACCGGAATAGCCCTTGTTGGAGGCACCTACTATGTGACAACTGGAAATGCCCTCTATGCAGGGACCCTTCCATTGGGCCTGACGACTCCCGCCTCCCAACCTTCCTTCAACTCCAATGATATTCTCCAGGGGATTTTCGTAGATCCGGCGGCCGGCCCGCTCATCATCATCCCCTCCTCCAACCCGACATCGAGCACGCAGGGCTATGGGAACATCTACTGGTCCGTCAACGGCGGGACATCCTGGAGCAGCAGCTCCCAGCAGGTCAGCAGCTACAACGTCGGGTTCCTGTGCGTGGCGGGGCCCACGGATGCGGGCCACACAACCTACCTCCTGGGAACCGATTCCGGCACAGGAGGGGCGTTCGGATTCTACTCCTTTGTGCCCAGCACAAACGCTCTCAATAGATTCGCCGGCCTTTCGTACAGCCTCTATTATTCCGCGGTGAGACGGGTCATGGTCGACATCCCCAACAACGTCGTCGCCATGGGCACGATCAACAATGGGCTGTGGGTAACAACTCCGATCGACAATACGGGGAACAACTACCTCAACAACACGTGGACCCAGGAATAGGACTGAAGAAGCGCGCGGGCGCCCGCGCTAGCCTCAGAACACGCCTGCCAGCTCAGGGTCTTCATCGAAATAGTGCTTTTTCTTCTCAGCTTCCGTGAGCCCCACCAACTCGTGGCTCATGTAGTGAATCCAGAAGTCCTCTTCCGGCGTAGAAAGTTCGTGAAACCGACACCAGTAGTCCGGCTGGACGGGCAGCTGCTTCGCCGCGTAACGGCGCAGCTTGTAGTCGTGGACGGCCACCCTTACGTCCCCCCGGGGAATCCCCTGCTCCATGATGATCTCCACGAGGTGGTTCACGGTACGTCCAGAGTCGAAGATGTCGTCCACGAGGAGAACCTTGTCCCCGCTTCTCAGGTACGCGGGATTGTACGTCCACCCGTCCACGCGCACCCGGTCCTGGGCCCCGATGTCCCGGTAGGAACGCGCCACGACCGCCGCGTAGTACACGGGGCGTTTGTCCCGGCGCACCATCTTGAAATACTCGCTGATGACGTTGCCCATGTACGCCCCGCCGCGCAGGGAGACATAGATGACGTCCGGGACGAATCCTTCCCGGTTGATGCGGTCCGCCAGCCTGATGGCATTATTGCGCACGGTCTGATAGGGGAGGAATTCCTTGTGCATGATGGGCGTATCTTAGTCGAAACGAGTGAGAATTTCCATGCGATCCTTGAGGACGACCACCGTGTGCTCGAAATGCGCTGAATCGGATCCGTCAGCAGTGACCACGGTCCACCCGTCCTCCAGGAGCTCCACGTCCCCCGTGCCCGAGTTGATCATGGGCTCGATGGCCAGGACCATCCCCTCCTTCAAGCGGGGGTTGGGGCCCGCGCCCACGTAGTTCGGCACCTGCGGGTCCTCGTGCGGGGCAAACCCGACGCCGTGGCCGCAATAGTCCCGTACGACGCCGCACGACTTGCCCACGGCGTGCTCGTAGACCGCGCGGGAAATGTCGCTGATCCTGTTCCCGGCAAGGGCCTGCTCGACGGCAAGGGAGAGGCATTCGCGGGTCACCCGCAGGAGGGCCTCCCTTTTGCGGGAGATGGGACCGACGGGCAGCGTGATGGCAGCGTCCGAGAAGTAGCCGTTGAGGTTGACGCCGAGGTCGAGGCTGACGATGTCGCCAGCGCGCAGCCGGCGGCTGCCGGGGATGCCATGGATTACCTCATTGTTGATGGAGACGCACAGGGACGCAGGGTAGTTCATGTACCCGAGGAACCAGGGCTTCCCTCCATGGCTTTCGATGGAGGAGCGCGCGAAGAGGTCCAGCTCGCGGGTTGCCACGCCCTCGGAAACGAGCTTCTTCAGCTCCTCCAGGGTGCGCGACAGGAGACGCCCCGACTCCCTGATCCCCGCGATCTCTTTTTCGTTTTTAAGGCGGATCATCTCAAACGGGCTACCGGCCCGACTCCTCTTTCTCCTTTGTCTTTTCTTTTTTCTTTTCCCTGAGAAGGGAGGTGAAAGCGTCCTCGGTTTCCGCGCCGAATGATTCCTCGATGACCTTCTTTGCGTCATCCGCCTGTCCGGAGGTTATGGTGACCTTCCCTTCCGTGACGACACCCGCCTCAACGATGAGCTTCGGGGTGGAGATGTTCCCGAGGACCTTCCCCGTATGCAGGAGGCTGACTTCCTCGGACGCGGTGATATTGCCGATCAAAGTGCCGGCCACCGTTACCCGCCGGGCTATGATGTCGGTCTTCACTTTTCCCGTGGGTCCGACGATGAGCTGATCATCCGTTCGTATGTCGCCCTGGAACTTGCCTTCAATGAGGATGGAGCCGTTCACGTAGAACCGACCGTTGAAAACGGAACCCTCTCCGATGACGCAATTGCTGCTGTCATTCTTGCTCGGCATGTTCTCTCCTTGCGACGCGAAGTCCGCGCACCCCGTCACGTCCCCTCGCGCGCGGGCCCGTCGGGGCGGTGCAAAAGATATCATTGAACCCCGCCTGCTTCAAGTTTCCGAAGCTCGAGAGCCGGTCTCAGCAGATGCGGATCGAGCACACGGGCGCGAAGGAACGCGTTGCGCGCGCCCGCAACGTCCCCCGCCGCAAGCATGCACCTGCCGCTGAGCGTCTCGATGCGGGCGGGAAGGTCATCGGCGTTGGGAGAACCCCCACCGGCTTCCCCCCGGGCCTGCTGAAGCTGGAGGAGGGCTTCCTGCGGCTTCCCCTGGTGCAGGAGAACAACGGCCAGGTCGTAGCGGTAGCGCCCGTCTTCCTTGAGCGCCGCTGCCTGTCGCAGCGAGTCCTGGGCCAGATCGTTTCGCCCCCGCATGGCTTCCACGAGTCCCCGGAGTGACAGCGTGTCTGCGTCCTCAGGGCCGCCCGCTTCCGCGTGCTGATGAAGCTCCAGGGCGGCTCCTTCCCAGTCGTGCGATGCAACCAGGGCAGAGGCCAGCGTCATGAAGACCGCTTTGTCCGAGGGCAAACGGTCGAAGAGCTTCCACAGCTCCGCGCGATATGCCTGCGGCGTCAGTCCAGGGGCCTTCAGCTGCAGCCGCAGGAGCGCGGCCATCGAATCGTCGGGCCTCTCCGCCACCAGGCCTTCCAGAATGGAAATTGCGGTGTCCGTGCTGCCCTGGTCCGCTTCCAGCCGAGCCGTTGCCAGCACCAGCTCGCGCGACCCGGAAAAGAGCGCCCTCCCTCGTCCGAGCGCCTGGCGCGCCTGCGGGATGTCGCCCCTCTTTTCCGCCAGGAGTGCGAGGTTCGCGTACGGTGTCCAGGATATTCGTGGATCCAGCACTATCGAATCACGGAGAGCAGCCTCGAAGTCTCCGGATCTCCCCAGGTCATGGTAGCAGTCCGCAAGAAGAAGGGCGATGTCCGCCCGGGGACCCCTCACACCCTGGAGACGGGAAAGCCGGCTGATGGCCGTCTCGAAGTCACCGCTGTCATAGGCTATCAGGGCTGCCGGCTCATCGAACCTCTGCTCCTGCAGCTGCGAAGAGGCGATGCCGCGAGCGCCAGCGAGATCTCCCGACTCCAGTGAAAGAAGAGCGGCATCGAGGCCGAGGCGCTTGTCGTCGACCTGCCGGGCAGCGGCGGTGAAATCAGAGGCTTTCGCGGAGTCATTGAGCTTCACGAGCTCGCGCGTCAGGCTGTCGGAGCCCGGCCACGTTCCTCCGCCTCTCAGGATGATCTCTCCGCGAAGAAGGTCCGCCGTGCCGCCAGGCAATCCTCGCGACGCCAGGAACTCGGCATCGGAGAGACGTCCGGCCCGAAGGCTGGCGTACGCCGCCACAAGCCGCACGCCGCCGCTTCCCCCGTTGGCGGACATCGCACGACTGCCCACGACGGCCAGGAGGTTGAAGTCGCCCGTCTCACGGCTGAGGATGAATGCCCTTTTCAGCAGC
Source organism: uncultured Spirochaetota bacterium (assembly GCA_963753085.1). GTDB lineage: Bacteria > Spirochaetota > Spirochaetia > SZUA-6 > Fen-1364 > Fen-1364. Next base: position 163,203 of record CAVWBF010000015.1, read on the forward strand.
CGAAGCGCGTCGCTTTCCCGGCGCTCGGCGGGACGGATTGCCAGAAGCTCCGCCCGTGCAGTGGAGAGGTAGCCGCCCGCAATCGCCTCGTCAATCACCGCAAGCTTCGGGGTGATGTCAGGCGGAGGAAAAATCAGCGGGAGGAGGAAGATGAAGAACGCCGCTCCAAGGGCGCAGAGCCCCAGGAAGCCGGTGGCGATCGCGATGATGGATCGCTGGCGCATGCTCTCTTTATTCTCCGATGAACTTCTTGCGCACGCCGTCAAGGACGCCGTTCACGAACCTGTAGGAGTCCGAGGTTCCGAAGGTCTTCGAGATGTCGACTGCCTCATCTATCGTGACGGTGGGCGGAATGTCCTGCTGGTGGAGGAGGCAGTAGACGCTCATGCGCAGGATGGCGAGGTCCACCTTGTTCAAGCGGGAGAAATCCCAGTTCTCCAGCTGGCCGGTGATGACCTCGTCTATCTGCGGAAGGTTCTCGAGTGCTCCCCGGATCAGGAGCCGGGCAAAATGCACGGTTTCGTTGCCCAGCTTCTGGGCCCTGTCCCCGTCCAGCCAGGAGAAGTCCAGGAGCTCCTCCGCCGTGGCGCCGGAAAGGTCGTACCGGTACAGCGACTGGAAAGCAATGATCCTTCCCTTCCTTCGGGCACCCATGGCTCCTCGGGGCGGCGACGCGCCCCTTCTTACCAGGACAGGTTGTCGTCGAAGACCCGCACCTCCGCCTGCTTCTTCAGGTCAGCGACGATGGCGGTGAGCGCGGTGGAGAGGGCTTCATTCTGGCGCTGCATGGTCAGGTTGCCCCGGATGTACTCTTTGAGCGTGATCTGGTTGAGCGGCGGGACCTTGTCGGCCAGGGTGAGAAGCCGCGCGTCAGAGCGGTCCACGACCTTCACGATGTGAAACCCGATGTTGGACGGGATGACATCGCTCGTCTCACCCTTCTTCAGTTTGAAGATTTCCTCCATGAAGTCATGGCCGAACAGCTGCGTGCGCTGGGGGTCCGAGCGGATGAAGGTGCCGATGTCCCCGCCCTTGTACTTGGAGACCGTGTCCTCCGAGTACTTCATGACGAGGTCTCCGAACGCAGCTCCTCCCTTGAGCTCCTTGAGGATATCATCCGCCCGCTTGCGGGCCTTGTCGCGGTCATCCTTGGTCACGAGGGCCCGCGTGTCGATGAAGATGTGGCGGAGCGTGATCATGTCGTCCATGAAGAAGCTCTTCTTGTTCGAGTCGTAGAAGTCCTGCACCTCGGCGTCCGTGACCGGCTTGATGCCTTCCAGGGCACCCTTGTTCTTGGCGCGCACGTAGTCCACCATGAGAAGCTGGTCCTTGATCTGCTTCGTGAACTCGTCCCACGACATGCCCGTGTTCCGCACGTACTGCTGCATCTCCTGGTCGCTGAACGGTCTCCCCAGGTTGGCCGCGGAGCCGAGAGACTTCTGGTAGTCCTGGATGCGGGAGTTCAGCTCTGCGTCGGTGACCGAGATCTTGTCCCGGTCCCCGGCCTGCTCGATGAGGGCGCGGTCGATCAGCTGGTCCAGGAGCTGCTTCTTCTCATCCTTGGTGAGCGCCCGCCGGGCCTGCGCCTCCATGGAAGCGACTACCTTCTGCAGCTGGCTGACCGTGATAGACTGCGTTTTTGTGAGCCTGACCGTGGCGGCGGGCCGGTCCAGGACCTGCGCCCAACCCGTCGACGCGGCAAAGGCTGCAATGGCAGCCAGCAGGACGAATCTTTTCATCGTGGAACACGCTCCTCTGTGTATGCAGTCGGGCAATCCGAGAGCGAAAATCAGTAAACTGAAGGGATCACTGATTGTCAAGGCACACGGGACAGCCGATCCGCTCCATGAGCTTCTTCACCCCCGAAAGCTTGCGATCCAATTGTAGACCCTTTCGAAGGCAATGCAAAGCTGTCTCCTGGTGCCCGCTGGCGGCGTAGACCTCGGCAAGTTTCTTGTAGAAGAACGCGTTGTCCTTGCGGGAGAAATTGAAGCGGATCATCTCCTTCAGGCGCGCGATGGAATCTCCCGGCGGCAGCAGGGGGAGCATCTTGAAGCAGAGGAGGGCGCGCAGCCTGTCGATCACCTCGTCGATGAAATGATGGAAGTACGGCTTCTCCCGTTCGTAGCGGCAGAGCTTCGTGTACAGCTGGTAGGCTTCCGCGAGCTTCCCCTGGGTTTCGAAAACCTCCGCCAGGAGGAACGCGCAGTCCATGTAATCTTCACGGGAGAGGTAACGCTCCAGCTCGAAGTTCTCTCCGAGCACGAGGCTCTCGTAGAGCTGGACGGCTTCATCCGGAAGGCCCGCCAGGAGATCGTGGAAAATGAGCTTTGACTGGCTGAACGGATCATCGCGCCGACGGCGGAGGAACTCCCGGTAATCGAACCCCCGCACCCGCAGGAAAGAATGCAGCGCCCGGTCGTACTCCACGCGCTTGCCGACATCGCTGAGCACCTCGTAGGCAGTGATGAGGAGGCGCATGTCCTCATCCGCGTGCGCGCCGTCGTTCTGCCGCAGGTCGGGGTGGATCTCCTTTGCCCGCCGGCGGAAAGATTTCTTGATTTCCTGGGTGGTCGAGCTCTCCGTGATGCCAAGAACTTCGTAGTAGTTGATCATCGCCAACCCTATTTGCATCGTAGCCGCACGGCAAGGGATTGTCAAGGCAAATGACGCCTCCGGTGCCTCCACGGGGGCCAGTGGCACATCTGAGGCGGCCGTGGTAGAGTCATTTCATGTTCGGCTTCCTGGTAAAAAAAGCATTCTTCGACATGTGGGACAACCTGTTCCGCATCCTGATCATGAACCTCGGCTACATAGCCATCCTGGCGATCTTCTTCGTGCTCGCTCCCCTGTTCGCCCCGCTCCCCGCTCTCTTCATCCTCACGGTGGTCGTCGGCGCGGCCTTCTTTGCCGTGTATACGGGGGCAGTCAGCCGCATGTGCGCAGAGATCGCGGATTACCGACAGCCGGGTTTTTCGGAGTTCTTCCACTTTCTGCGGGAGAGCCTCCCTTCAAGCCTTCTCCTTGCGCTGGTAATCAGCGTCTACGGGCTTGTCGTCTCGGTGGCTTTCCGTTTTTACGGCGGAATGAAAAGCATCGCCGGACCGCTTGCGGTTGCCCTGCTCTTCTGGGTCACCGTGGCCTGGGCCCTTGCCGCGCAGTACTATTTTCCAATCCAGTCGCGGCTGGACAGGAAGTTTCGAAAGATATTTCGAAAAACCTTCCTCGTTTTCTTCGACAACCCCGGCTTTTCCATCGGCCTTTTCATTTGCGCGCTGATTGTCCTGACCGTCTCCGTGTTCACCGCCCTCCTCCTGCCCGGTCTTGCCACGGTGCTCCTCTGGTGGAACGTGGCGCTCAAGCTGCGCCTCTACAAGTACGACTGGATCGAGCAGAACCCGGGAGAGAACAGGCGGCGAGTTCCCTGGGACGCCCTCCTGGTGGAGGACAGGGAGCGCGTCGGCAAGAGGACCCTGCGTGGAATGATATTCCCCTGGCGGGAATAAGGCGCATCGCGGCCGTGCGGCCGCCTTCCCTCAAATGTGCAGGCGCTTTCCGATCTCCTCCGCCTCCACGCTGGAGCGCAGCACGTCGGAGTTCTTGAGGAACATCCCCTCTCCCTCCATGCTCCGCATGAGGTTGGACAGGGATTTGGAGGCGCCGAAGGTCGCCCGGGAGACGAAGGCGTAGCTCTTCTTCCCCGAGACCATGCCGGAGCCGGCAAGAAAGGCCCGAACGGAATCGGGAACCTTTCCGGAGAACGACCCGGATGGTTCCAGCCCGATTGCGATGTACTGGTAGATGGTGAGCTTCACGTTGCCGTCCCGCTCTCCATCGAACACGTCCACCTGGTTCCCCTGCTTCTCGATCCCTCGCGCAAGGCCTTTCGCGAGATCTCTCATCTTTTCACGGTTCCTGCCAGAGAAGAAGACTACCACCACTCTCATCTTTCTCTTTCGCCTCCGTTTTCTCTTCACTGAAAAGCCCGCGCAGGATCATGCGGGCGCGGCTCACACAGAAGTACGCGGTGAGCTGGGCCGCGCCGCTGCCTGACGGACCGCCGGAAGCACGCGGGCGCTTTCCCGGCTTCTTTCCGACGCCGGCCTCCGCATCGTCCAGGAGGGCTTCCACCTCGTCCTTCTCCAGCAGCACCCGGGCATAGCGGACTCTTCCTTTCCTGCTCTTGGTCACTGTCAGCTCCAGGAACCGCTCATCACGGACGCGAAAGACGGGGATCTTCTCGTGGACCACCATGTTCCTGATCCAGCGGATCTCGTGCGCCAGGAGAAGAGTGCGGCCGTCATGGATGATCCCTTCCGCCCTGGCAAGGTCAAGCATGTCGACCAGCTCGAGCTCCAGGAGGTCGCCCCGTGTCTGGAGCCACCGTCTCTCTCCGTTGCGCGTGAAGGCCAGTGGACCCTTGCGCGCCATTGAGTTTCCCAGACAATACATCAACGCCTGTTCCAGGACGGTCCCCGCGAGAATGCAGGCGCTTTCGGAGAATCCGAAGTAGTAGGTCTGGTGCATCTGGGCCAGCAGGAACTTCACCCGCCCGCTTCCCGGGCTGCCTCCGATGTGGATCCGCTGGTAGTTCAGGTGCTCTCGCCGCAGGGCAGCCTGACAGAGTCTCTTCTCTCCGTAGCGTTGACGCAGCGTCGCGAGGTGATTCTCTGTACACCGCCCGACCATTTGTATACTATAGGTTCTCCTGAAAAGCATGGTCAAGACGAAAGCTCTCATCCTTATTGCGTGCGTGAGTATCCTTGCCGATTGCGGCCTCCTCGGCCGTTCCGAGCGGGCAAGCCCGGATCTCCTGGAAATCGCGCGAGGCAGGCTGGGTCAGTCCGTATCGCTCGTGCGCGCGGGGGCAACGCTCGTTGCCGTGTACTCAGACTGGGAAACCACGGGCCTCTACAGCGTCCAGATCCCCGTCGCGGACTCCCTCCCCGCGGCTGCCCCGGTGGCGAAGATGATCGACAGGATCGACATGACGTTGCCGGTCTCACCGTCCTTCGGCGAGCAAGTGGCGCTGGCGCGCGGGAACACGGTCACCGTGATGTACCTGGCGCGAGTCGGAGAGGACAAGCAGGTTCTCAAGGTTGCCTCCCGTGACATCGGCGCACCCGCGTGGACCGTGGATGCCATCGAACCGTACGGTGATCCTCTGGCCATCCTTCCCGCGGAGAACGATCGCCTGGATGTCTTCTGGGCCTCCGGTGCTCTCCTGCACATGAGCTACCCGCAGAACGGCCAGCCGGATCCCCTGCTGGATCGCTTCCTCCCCGCCGGGCGCGCCAGCGTGTTCTTTGGGGCGCAGGGTTCTCCCCGGGGAATGACTGCGTACGACCAGGCATCCCGCTCGCTCTTCGTCTTCAGCTGGAACGGCGCTGGCTACGATCGCACGACCATGGAAGGAGGCGGCCCCGTCCATTCTTCATTTCTCCTCGGGGACGGAAGACTGGTTGTTCTCAGCTGGGATCAGAAAACGAAGCGCCTCGAGCTTCTTCAGGGAAAGAACGGCGAGGCGCGGGCATCGCGAACCCTTGTGACCCTCACACAGGATACCGGCTCGGTTGCAGTGCTCCCGTCCATTGCCGACTGGCCGGACACCGCGGCGGGCGACTCCGCGCGGATGGCCGCCCTGAGGGCAGACAGCCTTCTTTTCCTCTATGACGAGGCCAGGCCGATGGGCGCAGGGAGATCCGTGCACGAGCTTTCTCTCCTGGCACCCGGCACGGGATGGGGACCCGCGGCGCACAGGTACCGCAAGATGGTCCTCCTGTCGGGCGACGAGCCGATCTCGAGCTTCTCGGCGGTAGAGGTGGAAGGCAGCCTGTACGTGCTGGTTCATCAGGGGAGTCTCAAGCTCCTTCGCCTGGGACTGCCGCGGCGGTAGAGATGCCCCCGGCGCGAAAGAAGCGGCGGCGCCCGGTCAGGACTTGTTGAAAATCACGTCGATGCCCGGCGCTTTGACCACAAGCACCGAACACTTTGCATTTCTGACTATTTCCCTGCGCTGCCTGCTCAGCACGTCACGGATGCTCTTGCTTTCCTCGAAGCCGCCCAGGAGGATGAGGTCGGCCCCCGCCTCCTCCGCTGCTTCAACGACCTCAGTGGAAATGGCGCCGCGGCGCAGGATCTTCTCCATCTGCACGCCTTTGCCGGCTGCCAGGCCCTCCACGTAGTTCAGGTAGCGGCGGCCGTTCTCCTCGAGGCTCTTCTCGTACTCCGAGCTCTCGTCCTCCACGAAGATCTTGGAGAGGAGCAGCTCGCGAAGGGTCGCCGTGTCCACGACGTAGACTCCGACAAGGCGCAGGCGATAGAGCTTTGCCATGAGGATTCCGTACTTTGCCGCGCTGACGGATGCCTCGGACCCGCTGACTGCCACGACGACCGTCTCGATCAACGCCTTCATACTCTGTCCCCCAGGAGCCGCGCCTTGAGGATCTTCTGCACGAAGAACACTTCGCGCTCTCTCTCCTCCAGCACGCCCTCGATGAACTTCTTCGTTTCCACGACGTCCGGTATGACGATCTTCTCCAGGGCATTCACGCGCCGCTGGGTCTTTCGTACCTCTTTGGCAAGACGCCACACCATGGTGCGGATCTCCGCCATTCGGGCCACGAGCTTCAGCAGCTCGAAGAACTCCAGCATTGTCTTGTCGCAGGAGCCATGAGTGCTCATGAAGGAGTATTTCAGGGCCATGCGCGGCGTCTCGACGTCGATGGTGGGCAGGGGAATGCCCATGAGCCTGCTCTGCTTCTCCCTCACGACGTAATCGAAGCGAATCCCCGAGCTCACTTCCCGGGCCGTGTCGCGGCCCAGGCCGACGATCATGCGTTTCAGAGCGCCGTAGGCCGACTCCACCCTGTGGTCGAGGTCGCGCTCGAGCAGCTTCACCTCCTCCACCATGCGCATCAGCTCCATGATGAGGATTTGCCTCTTCTGCTCCAGGAGCTCGAAACCCTCCCGCGCAATTGCCAGCTGCTCCCGCACCGCAAAGAGGTTGGATTTTGTCGGCGGAACGTCGTAGCGCGCCATTTACTTCCTCTGCGCGTCGCCCGGGGCCGCGGCGGTCTCGTATTTCGCCAGGTATTTCTCCAGGGTCTCTTCCCGCACCCTGTACAGCTCTGATCGTGGCAGGGAGGTCAGGAGCTTCCAGCCCAGCTCGAGAGTCTGCTCGATGCTGCGATTTTCCCTTTCCCCTTGCGCAAGAAAATTCCTTTCGAACTTGTCGCCGAAGGACATGTAGCGCTTGTCGAGGTCGGAAAGCTCCTCTTCCCCGATGACCGCCGCCAGTGAACGAAGGCTCCTGACCCGCGAGTACGCCGCAAAGAGCTGGGAGGAAAGCTCCTTGTGATCTTCCCTGGTCATGCCTGGACCGATCCCGTCCTTCATGAGCCGGGAAAGGGACGGCAGGCCGGCAATGGGCGGATAGATGCCTTTCTGGAACAGCTCGCGGTCCAGGACGATCTGGCCCTCGGTGATGTACCCCGAGAGGTCGGGCACCGGATGCGAGATGTCATCGTTCGGCATTGTGAGAACCGGGATCTGGGTGATGGAGCCCTTCGATCCCTCTATTCTCCCCGCCCGTTCGTACAGGGAGGCCAGATCGGAGTAGAGGTACCCGGGATAGCCCTTGCGGGAGGGAATCTCCCCTCTGATCGTGGAGACCTCCCGGAGAGACTCGCAGTAGTTGGTCATGTCGGTCATCACGACAAGCACATGCATGTCGCACGTGTACGCCAGGTATTCCGCGGCTGTCAGGGCGCAGCGGGGAGTGATGATGCGTTCGATGGACGGGTCATCAGCGAGGGAGAGGAACATCACGACGTTGGAGAGCACGCCGCTGTCCTCGAAGGTGTCAATGAAAAACCGGGCCACGTCGTACTTGACCCCCATGGCGGCAAATACCATGACGAAAGGCTCGTCGGAGGTGAGGATCCTGGCCTGGCGGATGATCTGCGCCGCCAGCCGGTTATGCGGCAGGCCGCTTCCCGAAAAGATGGGGAGCTTCTGGCCACGGATGAGCGTGTTCATTCCATCGATGCAGGAGATCCCCGTCTGGATGAAATCCCGCGGATAGGTGCGCGCGTCGGGGTTGATGGGAACGCCGTTGACATCCAGCTTCAGGGAGCTGAACGGCGCCGGGTATCCGTCCATGGGCGCTCCCAGCCCGTCGAAGATCCTTCCCAGCATGTCGCGGGAAACCCTCATCTCCATGGGGGACCCGGTGAACTCAACGGAGGAGGTGTCCGTGGACAGGCCGGTGTTGGACCCGAAGATCTGGACCGCAACGGCGCGCTCGGAGATCTCGATGATCCGCCCCGTCCTCTCGTGACGGTCGCGGTCATAGACGATCACCATCTCTCCCAGCCCCACCTCTTCGCTGCGCTCCATGATGATGATCGGGCCTTCCACCTTCGTCAGGCCCCGGTGCTCCAGTCCCTTCATCGCCGATAACTCCTCTCCAGCTCGTCCATCTCCCTGGCCATGAGGGCGTCGATCTCGTCCAGCCGCGCAAGCTCGTCGTTGGTGATAGTGGATTTTGCCCTGACGATCCTCTCCTGGCAGGAGAGCTCGCGGATCTTGAGGAGGGGTGCACCGAGCTGGATGATGACAAGGGCCCGGTCGTGGAAATCCATGATGAGCTTCAGGATCCGCACCTGCTTGTCGGGCACGCTGAACATGTCGATATCGTCAAAGGCGTTCTGCTGGAGGAACCCGTTCTTGATCATCTCCGCCACGAGGAGCACGAGGCGCTGGTTGTCCGGCAAAGCATCGGGCCCGATCAGCTTGACGATCTGGGACAGCCTCTGCTCGCGCTTGAGAAGGTCCAGCGCTTTCTCCCGTGTTCCGGCCCAGAACGGGTTGACCTTCTCCCACCAGGGCCGGACCTCCTCCGCGTACTCGCTGTACGAGTCGATCCACGAGATGGCCGGGTAGTGGCGCGCGTTGGCAAGCTCCCGGTCCAGCGCCCAGAAGCAGCGGATAAACCGTTTCGTGTGTTGCGTCACCGGCTCGGAAAAATCTCCTCCCGGAGGAGAGACCGCCCCGATGACGGAGATGGACCCCATGCGGTCCCCCAGCGCCTTCACCTTGCCGGCCCTCTCGTAGAACTCGGCAAGGCGCGTCGGCAGGTATGCGGGGAAGCCCTCATCCGCCGGCATCTCCTCGAGCCTACCTGACAGCTCACGGAGAGCCTCGGCCCAGCGGGACGTGGAATCCGCCATGATTGCGACGTCGTAGCCCATGTCCCTGTAGTATTCGGCCAGGGTAATGCCGGTGTAGATGGAGACCTCGCGCGCCGCCACGGGCATGTTGGACGTGTTGGCAATGAGGATTGTCCTCTCCATGAGGGATTTGCCTGTCCGGGGATCCTGGATCTTCGGGAACTCCGTGAGAACGTCGGTCATCTCGTTGCCGCGCTCCCCGCAGCCGATGTAGACGATGATGTCGGCGTCACACCACTTTGCCAGGGCGTGCTGCGTCATTGTCTTGCCCGTGCCGAACCCCCCGGGGATTGCGGAGGTGCCGCCGCGCGAGATGGGAAAGAAGACGTCGATGACCCGTTGACCGGTGATCAGCGGCTCATCCATTCCCATCTTCTCGATGTACGGCCGGGGCTTGCGCACCGGCCAGTAGTGCGACATGGTCATGTCGGTGCCGCCCTGGAACTTGACGATGGTTTCGGAGATCGTGTAGTCGCCTTCCGGCGCAACCCATGTGATCTTCGACGCCGCCAGCTCGGGGAAGACGACCAGCTTGTGGACGATGGTGGCCGATTCGCGCACCTGGCCGACGATTGTCCCGGGGGCCGCCGGGTCTCCCGCTTTGCAGGCCGGCTCGAAATGCCACTTCCGCTCAAGGGAGAGCGGCGGCGTTTTGATTCCCGGCGTGATGAATCCACCGGCCGTCTTCTTGATTTCGGCCAGCGGCCGCTGGATGCCGTCGTAGATCTCCCCGAGGAGCCCGGGTCCCAGGTGCACGGAAAGAGGCCGCTCCAGGGACCACGCGCTTTCCCCGACCCTCATGCCGGTGTTCTCCTCGTAGATCTGGATGGTCGCGGTATCCCCTTCCAGGCGGATAATCTCTCCGATAAGCCTTTTTTCCCCGATCTCCACCACGTCGTAGAGCCCGCCGCCGCCGAGGCCGGTGGCCTTGATAATGGGGCCGTTGATCCTGACAACCTTTCCTTCGATCATCTGCTCACACGTCTTTTCCCAGCAATGCCACGGCAAGCTCCTCGCGATGCTGCTCGAGAAGCTGGGCGCCCAGCTCGCGCAGGGTGCCGCGAAAACGGATGCGGCCGTCCTTCGTCTCCAGCACAAGGCCGACGTTCCTGGCGTCCCGCGGGCCGTCCTGCCCCGTCTCCTCTATCGACTCCACGCGGACGCCGGGGATCTTTTCCTCCACGACCCGCCTGGCCTGCTCCGGGCTGATCCCCGCGGCATGGACAACGACACTTGCGGCGTGCATCACGGGCGCGACGCGCGCAAGCAGGCTTCCCAGGACGCGGGAAAGGTCGGACGGCGAAAGCCCGGCAAAGTATTCGTCCAGCGCCTTGTCCAGGGCGTCCTGGATATGGGACAGGCGGGCACGCATGAAATCCAGGGGCAGGGACGCGCCAAGCTCGTGGCGAACGGCGGCAAGCCGTCCGTCTCGGTCCGCTTCCAGTCGTGCAACATCCGCCTCGGTCGTTCGCTGCCATTCCGCGCGCAGCCCCGCGCACTCCTTGTCGGCTTCCGCGATAATGCGGCTGGCCTTTGCGCGGGCGTCCTCGAGAATCTGTTTTTCCAGCGCGTCTCCTGACTTGACCACTTCCATCTAGAGCTCCTCGCCGTCGCCAACCATGGCCGGCTTACACATGAATTCCCACCGCTTCACGGATGGAATCGATGAGGCTCCTGCGGTCCTTCATGTGCCCGCTGATCCCCGGAACTTCCACGATCAGCGGATAGCCCCCGTTCATCTGCCAGTCCATGACCTCGCGCGCGAGCATGGCAGACACCTGCTCCGTCAGGATCAGGACCCGTGCCTTTCCTTCCCCGGTGACGCCCTGGAAGGCCTCCCGAGCCTCGTCCACGGTGCCGACAACGGTGCCCGGCACTCCGACGAATCGGAAGCCTATGACGACCTCCTCGTCCCCGATTACCTGGAACTCCACATCCGCACCCGATCCCTCAGGCCGCGGAGAGGATCATCAGCGCGACGATGAATCCCCAGAGGCAGATCCCTTCCGCCAACCCGACAAACGGCAGGGCTTTGCCGGAAAGGTCGGGGTTCTCGCTCATTGCCGCCATGGCCGCGGCGCCGATCTGCCCGACCGCAATCCCGCCGCCCAGGGTCGCAAGACCCACCGCGATGGCTGCCGCAACGTACTTGATGGTGGGCGCCGCCGCGGGGGCCGCGCCTGATGCCTGGGCAAACAAGGCCGGCGCCGCTGCCGCGACCAGAAGAACCGCCGTGAGAATGAACCGCTTTTTCACCGTGTACCTCCCGAAGAGCGCAAAGTAAATGGCCTGAACTCCTCTCCCGATTCGGTGAAGAACTTGGAGAAGAACTCGTAGTATTGCAGCCTGACCACCTGGATCGTCACGATCAGGCCTTCCAGAACGATGATGATTGAGTTTCCAAGAAGGATGACGAGCCAACGGAAAATGATTCCGCCTGCCGCGCCGCCCACCATGTCCGCAAGGAGAAACACAATGGCGCTGAGCACGGCGTGAGCAAGGGCAAAGGCCGCGACGCGCAGGAAGGAGACCGAGTTGGAAATGTAATAGATCCCCGACTCGAGGATCTCCACGATCCCTTCCATGATGAAGGCAAACAGACCGTCCTTGAGGACCGGCCGCTTGCCCTCTGCCAGCCGCACGATGGGCTCGCGGAAGAAAAGGGCCGCCAGGGGGACAGCCAGGATGACCAGGTCCATGCCGCTGAATCCGCGGCCCAGGATCATCCGCACGCCGATGGAAAGCAGGTACCAGAAGAAGATTGCCCCTGCCAGCCCGGTCTTGTTGAGGATTGCCTCCTCCCACCTGCGCATCCCGATGAGGTTCACGAGGTTGATGAGAAGGCCGATTGTATTGATGACTGCCCCGACGCCCACCGTGAAACCGAAGAACAGGATGATCTTCTGAAACCCGCTGAGCGAGATGATGTGGTCCACGGGCCTGCCGGTCACAAGCTGGGTGATGAACCGGGACACGGGAACCAGGACCTGCTCGTTTGCGAAGAAGGACCCGTACAAGAGGCCGGTGACCATGGAGGCAAACCCGACAACGATGAATACGGTGCCGAAGCGCTTCTGACGATATGACTCGAAAGACTTCACCCTGCCGCTTGTGATCAGAAGTCCGAGGAGAAGCCCGACGAAACCCTGCCCCACATCGCCGAACATGATGGCGAAAAGGAGCACGAACATGCCGGCGACAAAGGGCGTCGGGTCAAGGGTCCCGTAGAGGGGGACGCTGTAGGAAAAGACCATCCGCTCGAAGGAGCGGACGATCCGTCCGTGCCTCACGGATACCGGCACTTTCACCTTCCCCGAACGCACCTCGGGCAGCTCCTGCGGGTCCCAGGACTCCAGCGCCAGCCTGCCCTGCGAAATCTTTTCCAGCTCGGCGGCAACCTCGGCGAACTTGCGGCGCGGGATCCAGCCGCTCACCCGCATGACAGAGCCGGTGGATGTAAAGCTCTGTTTCACGGAGTCTATTGTCACGGCCAGGTCCAGGTCGACCAGGACGTCAATAACCTCTTCTCCCTGGGATTGCCGCAGGATGCGCTTGCGCTCCTCGAGCCGGGAAAGGGCCTCCTCCGTCTGCGCCAGGTCCTGCTCGACGGCCTTGATGACATCGGCAGGAACGCCCGTTGCGTCTGCAGGCAGCTGGAGGGGCACGAAATTGAACTTCGCAAGCTCGCTGTCGAGCGCCCATTTGCCCTTGCGGGCGGTGATGGCCATGATGTGACCGGGCTTCTTGAGGGCGACGATAATAGCCCGGTCCGACAGGGAGCCGGTCAGCTCCTCCAGCTTTTCCTCCGGCACCGCGCCGAGCCTGAAGGTGAGATACGCGAGGTTTGAAAGCTCGGAAAAGGGCACTGTCAGCTCCGAGAAGGCGGACAGCTCTTCCAGGCTCTTTTTCAGGTTGAGCCGGTTCTGGATCAGCCTGCTCTCTTCCGCAACAATGTCCGCTGTTTCCCGGGCCATTTTTTCAGCCGCTGCGCGCAGAGCCTCCCGCGGCCGGCTTGCCCTCTGCCTGTCCGTCTTCACGCCGGTCGGGAGATCCAGGAAGCGCGCAATTGCATCGACCTTCGTCCTGAGCTCACTGATCTCCCGCTCCGCAGGGGTGGCCGCGGTCTGCTCGCCGCCTTCGACGATGAGCTGCAGGCATCCCGCGAATCCGAGGTAGCGCATCACCGCGTCCACGTCGCGCTTGAGAACGAGGAGCTCCAGCTTCTTCATCCTTTCCATGAACAGCATCAGCCGGCTCCGACGAGGGAAAGCACCTCGTTCTCCGGAACGGACAACCTCCGGGCTTCCACGGCGATCTTGAGCATCCCCTCCTCCAGCTCTTTGAGCTTGAAGTAGGCCGCCAGGGGGGTGAGCGTGAAGGGGTCCTCGTGAAAAAGCTGGTGGGCGCGCTCGGCCAGGCGGCGATTCGCCTTCTGCTCCGCGCGGATGGGGTCGGGAGATCGGAAGTTTTCGCCAAGCTGATCATCGATCAGCCATGAGTACTTCCACTTCCTCCAGCCTTCGACGGAGTCTGCCGGAATCTCGAAAGCTTCGCCAAGGGCCCTTCGGTGCGCATCGATCATGCCGGGAACGAAGAGCGGGCGCGCGGCCGCGGCATCCAACCCGAAGAAGAAGCGCAGACGGAGCGCCCACACGGCATTTGCCAGCGCGATTTCCAGGCCTACGAGGCGGAGAACCCCCGAGCGGTCACGGGGCGCGAGAGCGCGCGCCAGCTTCAGCAGGCGCGAGTAATAGTCGCGGTCCAGCATGTTCTCGATCTCGAAAGGCTTCCTGGACTGCAGCAGGGGGAGAACCCACGCGTACGGGCTGGATGCAATAGCCTTCTGGTAATCCTTTGCCCCTGCCAGGTCAGCCTGGGCATATTTCCCGATGTCCCAGACGACAGGCGTTTCCACGCCCTGCTGGAGGAGGCCGCGGATCACTGACTTCAAGCCCTGGTATTCATACCTGCGGAGGATGTGCACAAGAATGGCCGGAGGATTTCCCAGCAGCGCAAGGACGTCCGCCATGCCGGCTATCGCGGCGCGCACGATCCGGGCTTCCAGCTCCGCCGGGAGGGATTCCTCCCGGAGCTGGGCTCGCTGTCCGGGGAAAAGCCGGTCGAAGATCTCTTCCAGGTTCTTCAGCCGCAAAAGGTCATGGAAATTGTTCCCGACATAGGTCCTGGCGAGAACGCCGTAGACCTTGGCGAGGATATACGCATAGCGGAACGCGCGGATCATTTTCCGCCTTTTTCGATCAGTTCCGCGACACGGCGAAAGAAGCTTTCCCGGTCCGTGGGGTGGGCAGCCAGTTTTGCGCGGTATTCAGCATTCTTCTGCTCCCGCTCCCGGGCAGCGCGCTCTTTCTCCGCTGTGACGGCCTTCTCCGTCTCTTCGGCCTTCTCCTTGAGAATCACGGCGTGCCGCTTCTGGGCTTCGGCACGCGTTTGGGCTTTTCTCCTGTTGGCTTCGGCCTCCGCTGAGGAGACCATTTCCGCGGCGCTTTTTTCCGTGTGGAGGAGCTTATCGAGCATGTCAGACATCTGTTCAACCTGTCCCTGCGACGACGTGTCGCGAGAGGGCGTACCTTCCTAGGCGCCCTGGGTACGGGTGCGCCTTCCGCACATCCCTGCCACGCCGCAGCGGCGTGGCAGGCTCGGCGCACCTCTACGCATCGAGCATCCCTTCATACTTGCGTATGATCTCGTTCACTTTTGCCGGATCCCCCGCCGCAAGCACATCGCGGGAAAAAGCGGCGCTCTCAACGAGGAGCGCTATCTTTTTAAGGACCGCAAGATGCGTCCCAGCGTCCTCCTCGGAGCTCACAAGGAGGAAAAGGATCCGCACCGGCTCTCCGTCCAGGGATTCATAATCTATCCCGTGATCCGAGATCCCCAGCACTCCGATCACGCCCTTGGTGAACCGCGTCTTTGCATGAGGGATCGCAATCCCTTTCTTGATGCCGGTGGACATCTTCTCCTCACGCCGTCGGATGGCGTCGAGGATCTGGTCGCGGCTGTCTGTCCCGTACTGCGTCACCAGCAGGTCCACGAGCTCTTCGAAAACCTCGGCCTTGTCCTCCGCTTCCAGGTGGCACTTTATCCGGGGCGCGCTGAAGAGATCATGGAGAAGGACTCCCACTAGTTGCTCCCCCTGGCCGGAGCGGCGGGAACAGAAGCGGGCGCCTTGGCCGCCCCAGTAGGGGCACCAGGGGCAGTGCCAGCCGGTGCGGGTGCCGGGATCACCGGCGCCGTCCCGGGCAGGAGCGGCGTAGCGGGGTTCGTTCCGCCGGGGGCGGGAGTCTGCACCCACCAGCTCTGCTGCGGGCCCCCCTGCAGGGATTCGGCGCGGGCGCGGCCGATGACGTTTCCAGCCTCGGGGGTCTTGTTGACCCACGCAAGCCCGAAAATGCAGAAGAGAAACACCGCGGCCAGGATGGCGGTGAAACGCGTGAGCACGTTGCCTGATCGGGAGCCGAAGGGTGTGGTGCTGCCGCCCCCGAAGATGCCCCCGAGCCCCTCTCCCTGGTCGTCCTGTACCAGGACGACGAGCACAAGGAGAACCGCGCTCACGATGAGAATGACAAGAAGGATGACGCTGATCAGAGCCATTTTCAGTAACCCCCGTCTATCGATCGTACTGCACGATGGGGATGAAGGTTTCGGGCTTCAGGGAAGCCCCACCCACCAGCGCCCCGTCGATGTTTTCCATCTTCATCAGATCCTTGATATTGTCCGGCTTGACCGAGCCGCCGTACTGGATGGTCATTTCCTGGGCGGACTTTGCCCCGTAGGTCCGGGTGAGCACGCCCCTGATATACTTGTGCACCGCGTCCGCGTCCTGCGGAGTGGCGTTCTTTCCCGTCCCGATGGCCCAGACCGGCTCGTACGCAATGGTCACGCGGCGCAGGTCCTTTTCGGTCACTCCCCCCAGCCCCGCGGTTGTCTGCCCCTCCACTACTTTTTCGGTCACACCCTTCTGACGCTCCTCCAGGGTCTCACCGACGCAGAGAATGACATCGAACCCCTCGGCCAGGGCAAGCTTCAGTTTGCGGTTGACGAGCGCATCTGTCTCACCGTAGGTGTGGCGCCTTTCCGAGTGGCCCAGGATAATCACCGTGACGCCGGCGTCCATGAGCATCCGCGGGGAGATCTCCCCCGTATGCGCCCCTTCCAGCTCGCAGGCGGCGTTCTGCGCGCCCAGCATGATCGGCGTCCCTTCCAGCACGTCGCGAACGGCGTGAAGCGCCGTGAAAGGCGGGGCGATCATGATCTTCCTGTTCTTTTCCTGGGACAGCGCGCCCGCCAGGATGGTGGCGACGGCAATTGCCTCCCCCGAGGTCTTGTACATCTTCCAGTTGCCTGCAATGAAGGGCTGACGCATGGCGCTCACCTGTCCTTGAGAGCAACGACGCCGGGAAGCTGCTTGCCTTCCAGCAGCTCCAGGGACGCGCCTCCGCCGGTGGAAACGTGCGTGATCCTGTCGGCAAGATGGAACTGGTTGACCGCCGCAACCGAATCCCCGCCGCCCACGACGGTGGTTCCCTTGCAGTCCGCAACCGCCTTCGCGAT
Source organism: uncultured Spirochaetota bacterium (assembly GCA_963753085.1). Taxonomy (GTDB): domain Bacteria; phylum Spirochaetota; class Spirochaetia; order SZUA-6; family Fen-1364; genus Fen-1364. The sequence goes on from CAVWBF010000015.1 coordinate 180,008, forward strand.
TTCCTGCGTGCCTTTGCTGAACTCCGGGAACTCGAAGACGCCCATCGGACCGTTCCAGACCACCGTGCGGGCCTTGAGGATCTTCTCCCGGAAAATGGACACGGACCGGGGCCCGATGTCCATGGCAATCTTGTCGGGAGGAACGTCCGCCCCGTCCACCGTCTGGGCCTTTGCCGTCTCCGCGAACTCGGATCCGACCCTGTGATCCACGGGAAGAAGGACTTCCGCGCCGGCCTTCTTCGCCTTGTCGAGGAAGGAAGTCGCCGTTGCAGCGAGCTCCTCCTCCACGAGGGACTTGCCCACCGAATGGCCCTGGACCTTGAGGAAGGTGTACGCCATCCCTCCGCCGATGATCATGGTGGAGACGCGCGGAAGGAGCGACTCCAGGACGGCGATCTTCGTGGAGACCTTTGCCCCGCCGATGACGGCGACAAACGGCTTTGCGGGATTCTCGAAAACGCCGCCGAGGAACTTGATCTCTTTCTCCATCAGGAAGCCGGCAACCCCCGGCAGGATCCGGGCCACACCCTCCGTCGACGCATGGGCGCGATGCGCCGTGCCAAAAGCGTCATTCACGTAGACGTCGCCCAGGGCGGCAAGCTTTGCCGCAAAGGCAGGATCGTTCTTCTCCTCTTCCGGGTGGAACCGGACGTTTTCCAGGAGCACCACGTCGCCGGGCTTCATTGCCTTCACGACCGCCTCAGCCTCGGGGCCCACGCAATCCGGCGCCAGGGTGACCTTCTTCCCGAGAAGCTCGGAAAGCCTCTGAGCCACGGGAGCAAGGCTGTTTTCCTTGTCCGGCTTCTTGGGCCGCCCGAGGTGGCTCATCAGGATGAGGGAGGCACCCTTCTGGTCCAGGATGTACGTGAGGGTCGGCAGGGCCGCGGTGATCCTCGTGTCGTCCGTGATTTTCCCCTCTTTCAGGGGCACGTTGAAATCCACGCGGACGAGGACCTTCTTGTTTCGAAGATCGATATCCCGGACAGTTTTTTTCGCCATGCGTGTTCTCCTTGAGCCCGCGCGAGGGCAACGTCTGATCCACGGGGAAATGCGGGCTTGGGCGGCGTCACTATAGAGAAAAGGGGGCGCAGTGTCAACGGCGACGGAGACTCGACGGAGAGTCGAATCAGCGTCCGATGCGGAGAAGGCGCGTCAGGATGTTGCCGCTGCGCTGAGCCGGCTGGACTTGCGGCCTGGGCGCGGGCTTCGGAGCAAAGACCACCTGGTCCCCGGGGTTGATGTAGTCGAAATAGCCGCGAATGCGCAGGGTGCCCTCCGACACTCCCTCATCCACACCGGTGGCCAGGAAATCACCGACGATGTCCTTCTGGTCGAACGAGAGCCCCGGCTTCTCGGCATTCAGCCGTACCATCCCCTTTCTCACGATCACCAGCGCGTCACCCTTTTTCAGGCCCTGGAAGGAGCCCATGTCGACCAGTCCCTGGCCGAACTTCCGCACGAGGAGGGTCCCCCGCAAGGGAAGCGTGGACGCCACCTGAGAGCCGAGCTTCAAGAAAGAGTCGCGAAGCCGGTCATTGCCCGTGCGGAACGCGGCAAAGCTCGCAATGAGGGCTGCTGTTCGAGAGAGGTACATGTCCGCGGTGGCGGAGAAGCTTCTCTCCGCCTCGTCCACCTGGAGCACGATGAAATAATCCGAACCGCCGCTTCGAGCCCTGCGGAACGCGTCATCGAAACCTGCCGCAACGGGCGAGCCCTCCGGCACGGAGACGGAGTCGTATCCCCCGAGCATCGACGCGAAGTAACGCGCCACATCCTCGCTTGCCAGCGTGTGAATCAGCCGGTTCCTGGCCGGCAACGTGTAGACGGGAATGACATACCGCCTGCGGTCGAGGTTGTGCTGGTCATATCCCCAGGCCCGGGAGATCGAGTCAGCCAGGGAGCTGGAAAGGCTCTCGATCTCGTCCTGCACGAACGTGTCCTTGTTTCCGAGCTTGGCCAGGACCTGCAGCTCGCTGAGATACTTGTCCGGGAACCCTTCGGTGCGGAAGATCCGGGCATACGAAACTCGGGCGTCAGTCGAGGTCGGATCCATGATGAGGGCCCTGCGGTACTCCACGAGCGCCCTGTCCAGGAAATTCCTGTCTTCCTGGTCCTGCCCCTGCTTGAGATGGAACGCGGCCATGACCTTGCGCTGCGCGTCATCCATGGGAAGGGCATCGAGGGCCGTATTCTCCTGCGCGATCCGGGCCACCTCGTCTTCCGGGCGAACGCTCAGCCCCGAGCCGAAGCTGGACAGGGACTTTGCCGTGTCCTTTGCCTGCCGATAGGCAAGACCCAGGGAGTACCACGCAAGGCTGTCGTCCCGGTTTTTCGTCACGACCTCGCGAAGGATGGACGCCGCATCCGTGGCGCGGTTCGTCTGCAGGTAGATCTCTCCCAACAGGGTACGCGCGCGGTCCATGTCGGGCGCGAGGGAAAGGGCAATCTGCGCGTGCTTCTCAGCGGTCTGGAAGTCCGCTGTCCGCGCGTACCAGCCGGCGGCAGCCAGCTGGACATGGGGATCCGAGGAATGGCTCTTCAACGCAAGCTCGTAGTACCGGCCCGCGCTGGCGGTATCCCCGAGCTCGTCGGAGAGCTGCGCCAGGGAAAGGATTGCCCGGGTGCTTTCGGGGGCCAGCTTGAGGCTCTGAGCGTATCCCGCAAGGGCAGTACGGGCCCTGCCGTCGGCTATATCCGCCTCCGCCAGGCCCATCCTGGCCTCCACGTTGTTGGGCTGGTCGGAAAGGACCGTTTTGAAAAGGGCCCTTGCCGAAGCCGTGTCACCCTGCCCGACTTTTATCCTGCCTTCCAGCACGGCGAGGTCAGGGTTGTTCCTGTCGTTCACGCGCGCCGCTGCGACGTAGCGATAGGCTTCGTCGTACTCCCCCATCTGGAGAAAGGACTGCGCCAGTCCGATCATGGGGTCGACGTAGGACGGGTTGAGCGACAGCGCTTCCTTGAACTTTTCCACTGCCAGCGGGTAGTCCTCCGTTGCCTGCGCCCGAAGCCCCTCCTCGTAGGTGGCGCGCGCATCCTGCGCAAAGGCTTGCGTCCCGACGGCAAGGAGAAGACTCACGCAGACGAAGGCAAGCTCCCGTTTCACTTTTCGATGATCCTTTCTTCTTTCAGTCTCTCCAGAAGCCGTTCCTGGAGGGAGAGCATCTCCCGTCCTTTCCTGGAGCCGTGGTCCATGCCGGCCAGGTGCAGTATCCCGTGAACGAGAAGGCGTTTCAACTCCTCGTCCTCCGTGACGTCGAAGGCCCGGGCGTTGCGGCGCAGGGTGTCCATGGAAATCGCGATATCCCCTGCCAGCCCGGGCAGGGGTCGCCTGCGCGCGCCCGTGGCAGCGGCGCGGGGGAAGGACAGAACGTCGGTCGGTCCGCTTTTGCGCCGGTAGCGGAGGTTCAGATTCGTCATCCTCTCATCGCCGCAGAGGAGGAGCGACAACTCCCACTCAGCAACGCCGGCCTCCAGCATGGCCCGGACGCAGAAACGCGTGAGCCGGCCTTTCCAGGCCGGAGAAGGGATCCCATCGGCCGCGATGTCGATCTTTCGAGTCTGCGCATGCTCTTTTTTTGTCGTGCCCTTCATCTGGCCGAAGAGCCTCTTGCCTGGACCAGCTTCGGGTACTCGATGCGGGTGTGAAAGTACCCCTCGAGGATGTGCACGAAGCTCTTCCTGATCAGCTCGAGGTCCTTCAACGTGAGGTTCGAATCCCCGAGCTCACCGGAGGAAAACTTCTCCATGATCATGTCCCGGACAAGTCTCTCCAGCCTGGCCTCCGTCGGCCTCTTCAGCGTACGGGAGGCTGCCTCCACTCCGTCGGCCAGCATCAGCACGGCAGCCTCGCGGGTCCTCGGCCTCACCCCGGGGTAGGAGTAGTCATCCCGCGAGACGCGCGGATTCTTTCCCTCCCTCACGGCGCGATTGTAGAAGAAGGCAATCAGGCCCCGACCGTGATGCTGCGCAATGATGTCCACGATGGCCTGGGGAAGCTTCAGCTCGCGCGCTTTCTCGATGCCGATCCTTACGTGGCTCTTGATGACGGCCACGGAGAGGCTGGGCTTCATCTCGTCGTGCCTGTTGTGCTCCTTCTGGTTTTCCACGAAGTAGTCAGCCTGGTCCACCTTCCCGATGTCATGGTAATACGCGCTGACCCTCGCAAGCAGGGAGTTGGCCCCGATGGCCTCGCAGGCGGTCTCCGCGAGGTTTGCCACGCTGATGGAGTGCGTGTAGGTCCCCGGCGCCTGGGAGAGCATCCTCTTGAAGATCGGGGAGTTGAGATCGGACAGCTCCATGAGCTTGAACCGTGTCGGAGCGTTGAGGAGGTATTCGAAGACCGGGAGGAACCCAAGCGTAAGGATGCTGCAGAAAAAGCCATTGGCCAGCCCCCAGGCGGCAAGGGAAAGGAATCGTCCCGGCGGGTCGTTGGCGAGCACCCCGAGAACAACGAGGATCACCACGGAAAGCACAGACAGGAAAAGGCCGGCGCGGACGAGGTCCAGGCGGCGCTCCGCGTCCAGGACCACTGCCGTGGCGGCGACGCCGCTGAGGAAGGCGAAAAGGAAGCTGTGGACACTCAGCCCGGTGAGAAGGAGGAGGGCCATGGACACGACAAGGGAGAAATAGACCCCGACAGGAGTGGACACGAGGATGGCAATGAGCATGGACATGGTTGCCGTCGGGATGGCGGCGGACACCGGGACCCAGTCCGGAAGCGAAATGAAGCGAACGACGACCGCGCTCACGATGAGGTGGCTCAGACCGAGACCAAGGAGGAGCAGGGCGTTGTTGCGCCGGACGGCGCTGCCGGCCCCGCGGAGGCTGAGAAGGTACACGGCCATGCAGAACGTCACCAGGAGGAAGAGGGCGCTTCCGATGATTCCGCTCACGTCCAGGGTCCGCATATATGCATCGAGAGCCTGGATCCTCATGGCCACGGGAGCGCTGATGATGTCCCCTCGGCGGGCAAGCACCTGCCCGCGGGCCAGCTTCTCCACCACGGGGTCCACGTCTGCCTGCGCCCTGGAGCGACGCTCCTGGGTGAGGTCCCCGTCATAGAAGCCGTTCCGAACGGCGAATGCCCCCAGGAGGGCAAGGATGCCCTGCCCGTCGGCCTCATTCGCGGCGCGCTCGCGCACGCGGGCATCCATCTGGTCCCTGACGTTGTCCATCGTCAGGACCTGGTCGATCGGGACTTCCTCCGACTGCGCAAGGCCGTCCTGCGTCCGCCGAAGCTCGATGGCCCCCGCGGCAAGCGCCTCGTCTCGATGCGCCTGCAGGTCCACGATCCCCCGGGAAAGACAGACTTCCAGGAGGCTGCGCGCATCCTGGAGAAGGCGCGACAGGTCATCCGAGCGAAGGAGCGCTGACACGTCGTTGCGCGCAAGGCGGTCGGGGAAGTCAGCCTGGATCTTCTGGTAGATTGTCGCGGATGAAATCCCCTGCGTGCGCCACCGGGCGAGCGACTGCGAGAACCTGTCGTACTGGAGCAGGTCATCGCGGGTCACCGCGTCGTTGAGGGTGAAGACCGGCGGCACGAGCTTCTCACGCGCGTCGCGCTTGATCTCCGTGGCGTTCTCATCCACGAAGGGAAAGTCGCGCTCCACCACGTAGTCGCGGTCCGCAACGGTGCCGACGGTTATGCCGACCGGGCGCCCGCGGAGGAGGAAGCTCCCCGCCTGGGTGCTTGCCAGGACCACTCCCACGCCGAGGAGAAAAGTCACGACCACCGCAAGCGTGGTCCATTTCTCCCGGCCGAGCCGGCGGACAAAGTCCGCCGCTCCTCCGGGGAGCAGGCGCCGGTCATTCTTCATGGGCTGTTTCGTATGCGTGGACGATCTTGCGCACCAGGGCGTTGCGCACAACGTCGCGTTCCTCGAAGAACGTGAAGCTGATCTCCCTGATGGTCTTCAGGATGGGGATGACGGTGAGGAGGCCGGAGTCGGACTTGCGCGGCAGATCGATCTGGGTGATGTCGCCGGTGACCACCGTACGGGAGTTCTCCCCGATCCTCGTCAGGAACATCTTCATCTGCTCCCGAGTGGTGTTCTGCGCCTCGTCGAGGATGATGAAGGCCTCCGACAGGGTCCTGCCCCGCATATAGGCAAGGGGCGCGATCTCGATCACGCCGTTTTCCTCCATGCGGCGGAACGTCTCGATGGGGATGAGGGACTCGATGGCGTCATACAGCGGCCGCAGGTAGGGGTGGATCTTCTGCGCGAGGTCGCCGGGAAGGAAGCCGAGGCTCTCCCCCGCCTCCACGACCGGACGGGTAATGATGAGCTTGCGCCGCGCCTGCCCGAGCACCTGCTTGAGAGCCTGGGCAACGGCCAGGTAGGTCTTGCCGGTCCCCGCGGGGCCGACCCCGAAAACCAGCTCGTTCCTCTCTATGGCATCCACGTAGAGAGCCTGATTGTAGGTGCGCGGATAGACCTTTCGATGCCCGTTGGGAATGACAATGAGATTCCGCTTCAGGAGCTCCGCTTTCTGCGACTCCCCGCTCGTGAGGGAGCTGTGCAGGGATCGGATGAGGTCCGGTCCGGGAAGCTGCCCCAGGCGGATGTGCTCCTCCAGGTGCTGGAGGAGGAGCTTGAAGGTCCTTTCGATGGAATCATCCGAGGTATCGACAAGTATCTCGTTGCCGCGGGAAAAAACGGGCACGCCGAGGAGCTCTTCGAGGACCCTGAGGTTGCTGTCATTGGCTCCGCAGATCTCAGGCAGGATCGTCTCGTCGCTCACCACAACGGCCAGCGGCCTGTCCATTGAACTCACTGCATGTATCGTAGTCGATTTCCCCGCGCCTCGTCAATTGAGAGCAGTAATGCCGGTGTAGTCCCCCGCCACGTTGCTCTGGAGGAAGGGCACGGCGAGCCACTTGATCTGCAGCGTAAAGCTCGGCGTCCACTGGATGGTGGCGGGGCTCACAGCGGTGTTGAGCTGCGGGGAACCCGAGTACTGGAACGAAATGTCCCAGTCGCGCAGGTGATGGACCAGCGTTACCGAGAGGGATCGTATCTTGAAGTTCGAGGTATAGCGGTCCTGGACGTTGAAAAAGTTGAAGGACTTGAGGAGATCCGTCAGCGGGTTCTGGTTGTACGGCGCGAAGTAGAGATAGGTCTGGTTGTTGTACGAGACCGAGGAGAAGGTCAAGTCGAAGAACTTGTAGATCGAGAAGTTCAGGTTGAAGGTGAAATCAAGCTCATTGGTGGTCGGCGTCTGGAGGTTGATGTTGTAGGCCGACTGGACCGAGGCATCCACCTTGATCCTGTCCTTCCAGAACCACTGCGGGTTGCTGCCCGAGTTGAGGGCGAGGTTCAGCGTTGCAGGGGTGAGAGACCCGTTGACCTGCTGGGCGATGTAGGAGCCCGTGAGCCACCAGAGCTTCATCTGGGAGGTGGAGGTAAGGAGGCTCGTCACCGAGGAATTGAATTGGAGGGCCTCGGAGAGCTCGACGTTGGGTCCGAAGTCCAGGGTGCTGGTGAGGACAAACGGCTGCCCGACGCCGAGGTTCGAGAGCGGCGCCCCGCCCTGGGCCTGGATCCTGGCCGACGCATCGGGAGTGCCCGCCTGTTCCAGCGCGGTGTACAGGGCGCTCTGCGGAAGCACCTGCAGGGACATGCCGAGGGTGTTCGTGAAATTCCCCGCCTGGTACAGGAGGTTCGACTGAAGGGTGTTGTCAGAGATCGCGTCCGAGGTCCACCCCGGACCTGACACCGTGAACGCCGGGACGACCCCGCTGTATCCAAGCTGGTAGACCCGCGCGCCAAGGTGGTAGGACACGGTGGAGCCGGAGAAGTTCGCGACGCCCAGAAGGGGCCGCAGCGTCGTCTGCAGCGCCCCCTGGAACGTGAGCCTGTCCTGGAGGAGGTCCCCCTGCTGGATGGTCTGCCAGGGCTGCGTCACGCTGTTCAGAGCGTTCTGGTCCGGGTTGAAGTGCTGCCTGTATTCGCCATCGACGTTGAGGCTGGTCGTCACGTCGGCAAGCCTGTCCCACAGGGAGGCGGCCGCGGTGACCTGGCCGGACCCGCCGGTGTCCAGGGTCTGGTAAAGGAGCGTGTAATCGATGCTCTGCTGGGTGGTCCACGGATCGCTGTCAAAAGTATGCTGAAGGGTCACGCGCGGCTGCACCTGGTAGGTCACATCCAGCGTGTTCCCGACTCCCGCCCCCGCGTTGGCATCGGGCCATTTGATGGGCTCCCTGTACAAAGATCTCGCGGGCTTCGGGGCGCCGGCGGTTTCCGGTTTCTCGGTAAGAGGCGTGCGCAACCCCTTGCCGGGATCCTTGATCTCCGGCTCCGGCGCGGGCTTCTGCGCCTGGGCCCCGCCGGCCTGACCCGGCCCGGGGGCCTGCGCAGCAGCGCCCGTTGCGCCCCCCGGGCCCGCAGCAGCGCCCGGCAGGGCCCCCGGCAAGGCCGGCTGAGCACCCGGTTGCGCCTGGCTTGCCGGTGCGGTCTGGCCGGCCGTTGTCTGCTGCGCGGCGGTAGCCTGACTCCCGGGGGTTGTCTGGCTCGGAGGCGTTGCCCCCGGCGTTATCTGGCCCCCGGGAGTCGTCTGGCCCCCGGGAGTCGTCTGGCTCGCGGGCGTGGCTCCCGGCTGGGCGGGCGCGTTCGACGATGCCTGGGGCTGCGTTCCCGCGGCGGCTCCTGCTCCAGCCCCCATCTTGAACAGCTCTCCCGAGACCGAGAATGAAATATTCGGGAAAGTGATGCTGGACGGAAAATAGAATGTGTGCCCGGGGTCCGAAAGCAGGGGGTCAGTGGTTATGCCGGGGGCGTCGCGGCTCTGCCAGGTCACGTTCAGGTTCAGGGTCGGAAAAGAAATCGACTGGATGTACGGAGACTTCACGGATTTGCTGAGGTCGAGCCGGCTCACGTAATCCCAGGAGAGGTTGGGCTGCTGCGCGGTTGCCGCCGTCTGAACGGGGTTCTGCGTCGTGGGCAGGGCCGCGGAGAAATTGAGACCCTCGCTCCTGTTGTAGAAATCGCTCGTGAAAGTGGGGTCCGAGTAGTACGCGAACTTCCAGCTCAGCGAATACGCATCCGAGGTAGTCTGGATGCTCCCGTCCAGACCATAGCGAAACGGCACGGGCAGCCCGAAGAGCAGGGAGGAGTTCCAGTACGGTCCTGACACGCTGAGGGTGGTCGGGTCGTAAAAGTACGACGAATACAGCCCTGTGACCTGGTCGAGGAATATGCTGCGGCTGAATCCCACGCCGACCCGGAAGTTAGCCAACGGCGGAAAATCCCCGTTCATACCGGCAAACCCGCCAAGCCGCGAGTAGACGTCGAGAAGGAGCTTCAAGTCCTGCCCGTTGTCGGGCGGCGGGCTTTCGCCCGGGATCTTCCGCAGAAAAAGCCCGCGAAGCTCCTCCCTGTAGGCGGTTTCCCCTGTTTCGGACACCTGGAGGAAAGAAAAGGGATTGTCCTCCTTCGTCTTCCTTCCGATCAGGTACGTCGTTGTCTGCACGTACATGCCGGTCCTGTTGTCATACCCGGGGTTCGGGTTGAAGAACAGCGCGTCTCCCGGCCAGAAGAACGCGGGGATGTACAGGAGGGGAACCCGACCCACCATGAGGACCGCGCTGTCGACCGCCCACTCGCTGGGCGCCAGGATCCAGACATCGCGCGCCCTGATCTGCCAGAAGGGATCCACAGGCTTGCTGGTGGTGAAGCTTCCGTCCTGCATGTAGACCGTGTTGTTCTCCAGCCGGGAGATGGTGGCACCCTCGAAGGTGTACGTCAGCTTGGTGTCCGACTGGGTGACCTCCTTCGTCGTGCTGCCGTCATAGAAGACGCCTTCCGACGTATCGAGGTCGAAGGAGAACCTCGTGCCCGTGTAGTTCTGCGTTTCCTTGCCCTTGCTGATCGTGTAGGAGACACTCCCCTCGGCGGAGATGGTGTGGCGGGTCTGGTTGTAGGTCACGCTGTCCGCCTTGATCTCCTGAACCGAGCCCTTGTCCTCATCCCTGACTTCGATGACGACGCCGCCGCGCAGGACGACGTACTTCTCGTCGACATCCGACAGGGTGTAGTACTGCGATTCCCGTGCCGACTGCACGGTGACGACCCGCTTCCCCTTGACCGCTTCCAGGGGGAGCTTCACTTTGTAATGTTGCGCAAGCCTGTTCTGCAGATCCTTTCGGGACCCCGCGTCATCGAGCCCCAGCCTGCGGCACCAGGAGACAAGCTCGTAGTAGGTGGCCGTTGCGATGTCTTCCGCCTGCGTGTCGGACACGAGACTTTCCGCCGTAGGCGGCGGCGACGGTGTTGCTGTCGCGGCGGCCGGGGCGGGCGCGGGAGCCGCGGGGGCAGGGGCCGGAACTGCCGGGGCGGGCGCGGGAGACGGAGCAGCGCCTGCCGACCCCTGGGCAACCGCGACGCCGGGAGACAGGACCAGGAGAGCAAGGAGCACAAGGATCATTCTTTTTTCAGGGCACGCTTGAGAAATCTCCCCGTCCAGGACCCCTCGGTGCGTGCAACCTGCTCCGGGGTCCCGCAGGCGACGATTTTCCCTCCCTCGTCTCCTCCCTCCGGGCCAAGATCAATGAGGTAGTCCGCGCACGAGATGACGTCAAGATTGTGCTCGATGAGCGCCACGGTGTTCCCGCTTTCCACGAGGACCTGGAGGACCTCCATGAGCTTCTTGACGTCCACAAAGTGAAGCCCCGTAGTCGGCTCATCGAGGATATAGAAGGTCCGGCCCGTGCTCCTCCGGGACAGCTCGAGGGACAGCTTCACCCTCTGGGCCTCTCCGCCGGAAAGCGTGAGCGCTGACTGCCCCAGCCGCACGTAGCCCAGCCCCACCTCCAGGAGGGTCTTGAGCTTCGGCTCGATGGCCGGGAGGTGGCGGAAGAACGCGTGGGCCTCCTCCACGGTCATCTCGAGGACCTCGTGGATGTTCTTGCCCTTGTACCGGACATCGAGGGTTTCGCGGTTGTATCGCCGGCCCTTGCACACGTCGCAGGTGACGTACACGTCCGGAAGGAAGTGCATTGCGATGCGAAGCGTGCCACCCCCCTGGCATTTTTCGCACCGTCCCCCCTTGACGTTGAAGGAGAAGCGGCCAGCGGTGTATCCCTTGGCTTTTGCCTCGGGCAGCCGGGCGAAGAGCGCCCGGATGGGCCCGAAAAGCTCCGCGTAGGTGGCGGGGTTGGAGCGCGGCGTTCTGCCGATGGGGCTCTGATCGATGTTGATGACCTTGTCGATCTCTTCAACCCCTTCAATGGAATCGTAGCCGCCTTCGGGCATCCGGGTCCTGCTCACCCTGTTGGAGAGAATGGGATAGAGGAGGTCAGAGAGAAGCGTCGATTTCCCCGAGCCTGACACGCCCGTGATCGCGATGAGGGTCCCCAGGGGAAAGGAAACGGAGATGTTCTTCAGGTTGTGCTCGCTCGCGCCACGAAGAACGATCTCCTTGCCGTTTCCCTTCCGGCGCTGCCGGGGCCGCCCCATGGAGAGGGCTCCCGAGAGGTATTGCCCGGTGAGGGACTGCGGGGTTGCGCACACCTCGCTCACCGTCCCGGCTGCAACAACATGCCCCCCGTGGACCCCCGCTCCCGGCCCCAGGTCCACGATATAGTCCGCGGTCCGCAGGGTCTGCTCGTCGTGTTCCACGATAATAAGGGTGTTGCCGATGTCACGGAGGTGCTTGAGCGTTTCTATAAGACGCTCGTTGTCGCGCTGGTGGAGGCCGACGGTGGGCTCATCGAGGATGTAGAGCACTCCGACCAGAGAAGAGCCGATCTGGGTTGCCAGCCTGATGCGCTGCGCCTCCCCCCCGGAAAGGGTTGAAGCCTTCCGTTCCAGCGTGAGATAGGACAGGCCGACGTTGCCGAGGAACGAAAGCCGGGCATTGATCTCCTTGAGGATCTGGCGCGCGATTTTCTGCGCAGTCGGCGCCAGCTCCAGGTCCTGGAAAGACGCGAGGGCCCCGGACACGGAAAGGCACGTGATCTGGTGGATGTTCATTCCGCCGACGGTGACGGCGAGGACCTCGGGCTTCAGGCGGGTTCCCCCGCAGGCCTCGCATTCCTTCTGCGACATGAAGCCTTCCATCCACTCCTTGACCTGCTCCGAGCTTGACTCCAGGTAGCGGCGCCTCAGATCGTTCAGCACCCCGCGGAACCCCGACTCGAACTCCCACTTCCCCCTGCCGTCCCTGCTCTGGTATTTGAAATCGATCTTCTCCTTGGTTCCGTGGAGGATTGCCTGGAAAACGGGCTTTGGCAGCTGTTTGAGGGGCGTGTCCAGGGAGAACTTGTAATGGCGGGCCAGGGACTCGAACTGGCTGCGGTACCAGTTCGCCTTGGGATTATACGGGGCAATCCCTCCTTCATTGAACGAGAGGCGCGGATCCGGGATCACGAGGCCCTGATCGAACTCCAGCGTCATTCCGAGGCCGGAGCACTCGGGGCACGCGCCCAGGGGATTGTTGAACGAGAACAGGCGGGGCTGCAGCTCGGGGATGCTGATCCCGCAGTTCGGGCAGGAGTTCTTCTGGGAAAAAAGGATCTCCCGCTCCGTCTCCTTCTCCCGGATAAGCGCAATGATGCTTCCCCCGGAAGTTTCCAACGCACCCTCCACGGATTCCGAGAGCCGCCTGCGCGCTTCCGGCGCGATGGTCAACCTGTCGACGACGATCTCTATGGAATGCTTTTTCTTGCGATCAGGAGAGATCGTCTCATCGAGGGGCAGGATCTCCCCGTCCACCCGGACCCGCACGTAGCCCATGCGCCGCGCGTCGTCCAGGATCTTCTGGTGCTCGCCTTTCTTGCCTCCCACAATCGGGGCAAGAAGGATCAGCCGGGTCCCCTCCGGCAGGACGAGGAGTGAATCCACGATCTGGTCGACAGACTGCTCCTGGATCTCCCGACCGCACCGCGGGCAATGCGGGATCCCGATGCGCGCAAAAAGAAGCCTCAGGTAGTCGTAGATTTCCGTCACCGTGCCCACGGTGGAGCGCGGGTTTCGGTGCGTCGTCTTCTGCTCGATGGCGATGGCAGGCGAAAGGCCTTCCACGTAGTCCAGGTCTGGCTTGTCCAGCCTGCCGAGAAACTGGCGCGCATACGAGGAAAGCGATTCCACGTACCGTCTCTGGCCCTCGGCGAATATCGTGTCGAAGGCAAGGGAGGATTTCCCCGACCCGCTGAGGCCTGAAATGACCACGAGGGAATCCCGAGGGATGGTGAGATCGATATTTTTGAGGTTGTGCTCGCGGGCACCCCGGATGACGATGCTCTTCATTGCGGTGTCATTCTCCGGGGACCGTCCGCACCTTTTTCAGGTTTCGTTTTCATTGCCCTCATTTTCACCCTGGGCGCCTTCCGCGTCGCCGGTTCCCGCGGCTCCTGATCCTGCTGCCGCTTTGCGGAGCGCCGCGCGCCTGCGGCCTGCTCCCGCTCCCCGCCGGGCTACGGGAACCGGCCGCCGACGCCGTGGCCGCGTCGAGGCAAGGTAAAAAAGAAGGGGCAGAAGGAGCATGAAGAAAAGACAGGCCGCGATCACCTCCCATTCGCCGAAGGCGCGCATGAGGCTCCCGTTTTGCATCGCGCCATACTAACGCGGCAAGGTTTCCCATGGCAAGGAGTTGGGAATCTATGACTTGAGAGTGACGATGGTTTTCCCGTATCCACCTTCCTGGGGCGGGGAAAACCTGAAGTCCTCCACGACGGAAAGGCTGCGCAGGTACTCGTGGATAGCCCTGCGGAGGATCCCCTCGCCTTTCCCATGGACAATCGAGAACTGACGGACCCCGTGAACCAGCGCGCTGTCCATCTGCTTCTCCACCAGGCGCATCGCCTCGTCCAGCCTCATGCCCCGGATGTGCAGCTCCATGACCGGCGGCTCGAGAGGCTCGGAAGGAGTGTAGCTCACGCTCACCGCGGGAAGGCTCGCTGCGTCTGCCGCCCGGACCTCGCCCGGGAGGACGGAGAGGCGAAGGGTTTCCGTCTCCACGATCCAACGCTTGCCCTTGTCCTTGCGGACCACTTTCCCCCGGCGCCCCGTTCGACGGATGATCACTTCCATTCCTTCGCTGAGGTCCAGTGGATCGGAGGGAGCCAGGGATTCCCTCTCCAGCTCGATCCTGCTCTCTTCCTGCTCGATACGCTGCTGTACGCCTGCCACGAGCTTCCCAACGTCGGCGGACTCTCCCTGGGAGACGCGCTCCCGCAGCTTTTCCCAGTCCTTCCGCGCCTGGGCCAGGAAGTCGCGCAGCTCCTTGAGGCCGTGACGGCGCAGCTCGAGCTCCTTCTGGCGCAGGGTGAGCTCCTTGAGGTCCGTGGTGCGCCTTTTCTCCCGAAGGTCGTGCTCCCGGGCCTCCTGCTGCTCTTCCGCCATAGTGAGCTTCTGGTGGCGCTCGGCCAGGCTGGAGACCAGGCGCGAAATGTCCGTGCGCTCATCGTTCAGGTACGATGCCGCGTTTCCCAGAACGTCGTCGGGCATGCCGTTTCTGCGCGCAATCTCCAGGGCATGGCTTTCCCCGGGGATGCCCATGAGGATGCGAAACGTCGGAGCAAAGCTCTCACGGTCGAACCCCATGGAGGCGTTTTGCGCGCCGCGACGCGTGGCTCCGTAATTCTTGAGGATTCCGTGGTGGGTCGTCGCGACAACAAGGCAGCCGGTCTGCAGGAAGTGGTCCAGGAGCGCCATCGCGAGGGCCACCCCCTCCTCGGGATCCGTGCCGGCCCCCAGCTCGTCCAGCAAGACGAGAGACCGCCTGCTTACCGATTTGACTATGCCGGCGATGTTCCTCACGTGCGCGGAAAAAGTGGACAGAGACTGCTCGATGGACTGCTCGTCCCCGATGTCGGCAAACACCAGGTCGAAGACCGGGAGCGCGGAGCCTTCCGCGGCCGGTATCTCCATGCCGAACTGGTTCATCAGCGCAAGAATGCCAACGGTCTTCAGGCTCACGGTCTTTCCGCCGGTGTTGGGCCCGGTGATGATCAGGACCCTCGAATCCCCCCCTGCCTCCACGGACACGGGCACAACGCTCCCCCCCAGGAGCGGGTGGCGCGCCTCCCGAAGGAGAAGCCCCGCATCTGACGCTTCCGCCCTGCGACAGGAATGGAGCACGGCGTAGCGGGCGCGCGCAAGGAACACGTCCAGCACCGCCACGCGGTCCACCAGGGTGCCCAGCTCCGCCGCGCTCCGCGAGGCCTCGCTCGTCAGCTGCCTCAGTATCCTGCGCACCTCGATGCGGTAGAGGTTCTCCTCCTGCACGATTGCGTTGTTTTTTTCCACGACCTCCATCGGCTCGACAAATACCGTTGAGCCGCTTGCCGACATCTCGTGCACGATTCCCTTCACGCGGCCCTTGTATTGGGATTTCAGGGGGAGCACGACGCGGCCGTCGCGCTGCGTCGGAGTGGTGGTCTGCCAGAACGAGCGGTAGGAGGCATCCTCCAGCATGCCGCGCACGGCCTTGTCCGCGTCATCGCGGTTCCTGCGGATGCGCTCGCGGATGGCGGCAAGCGCCGGGATCTGCCGCTCGCGCAGGAGACCGTCATGGTCCACCATCCGAAAGATTTCGCGCGAAAGCGCGGACAGGTCGGGGATGTCAGATGCGATGCGCGAGAGGCTTCCGTCAGGGGCGGCCCTGAGGACATATCGGCGCAGCTTCAGCCCGGAGAGGATGCAGCGGCCGATGGCGGCAAGCTCTTCGCTTTCCAGCTGCAGCCCTTCCTTGCCCAGTCGAGGCAGGACGCCATCGAGATCCGGAAAGTCGAATCCCCGGAAGCTCCGTCCCGCTCTCCAGTATCTGCCGGAAAGCAATCGCGAGGGAAATCCTCTCTTCGACATCCGGCGGATTGCAGAGGATCTCCTGCAGGCGGAGACGCGAAGCCCCCATGGGGCTCACGCACAATCCCGCAAGCTCCTCGATGACCCGGGAGAACTCCAGGAGGGAAACGGTGTGCTCATCCATGCGGCGGCTTCCGTCACCCACGGCCCTGTCTCCCGGAGTCCTGCAGCTCCCGCACGATCCGGAGGTAGCTCTCATAGCGGTCCGGGTGGATCTCCGCTTTTTCCACAGCGGCGGCCACGGCGCACCCAGGCTCCCCCGCGTGGAGACAGGGCTGGAACTCGCAGCCCCCCGTGTGGGGAATGAAATCCCGAAAATGAAACCCGACCTCTTCCGGCAGGATGTCGGCCAGCTCGAGCTCCCTGACCCCCGGGGTATCGATGATGCGCAGGCCGTCGTCTGTGAGAAGAAGGGAGGAGTAGTTGGTCGTGTGGCTTCCCCTGTCGTGCTTCTGCGACAGCTCTCCGATCCGGAGCTTGAGGGCCGGAGTTATCGCGTTGAGGATGGAGGACTTCCCCACTCCCGACTGGCCGACGAGCACCGCCGTGGATTCGCGAAGCATGTCAGCCACGTCGCGGATCCCCTGGCCGGTCTTTGCAGAGCACCTGAGGACCCGGTAGCCCATGCGCGCATAGTGCTCCAGCCTTTCGTCCGCCTCGGGAAGGCACGGAAGGTCTGACTTGTTGAGAACGACAACCGGAACAAGCCCGCCTGCCTCGGCGGCCACGATGAGCCTGTCGATGAACCGGGGCCGAAACGGAGGCGAGGCGGGGCTTGAAATACAGACGGCAAGGTCCGCGTTCGCGGCAATTACCTGGGGAACTCTTCCCTTCTTGTTCCAGCGCGTCAGGCTGGTCTTCCTGTCCAGCACTCGGGCGATACGGCCTTCGCGCGAGCTCAGCGAGTCACGGACCACTTCGACAATATCTCCGGGGGCAATCGGGTTGTAGCTGCGTCTTTCCCTTCGTCGCCTGCCGGCCCCTGCCTCGTCAAGGACTTTCCCTTTTATCCTGCACTGCAGGAGGGAACCCTCGGCGCGCACGAAATAGATGGTGTTGATTCCGTACAGCACTTCTCCGGATACGGTCTGCAGCATTTCTCTCAGAGGGAGCCGGCAAGGCTCAGTCCGAACTGCGCGGCAAAATAGCCGTATCGCTCCTCGATGGGAGCGGCGCCCGTAACGTACAGCGCGTCCGGTCGCGGAGCAGAGGTTCCGCCGGGATGACGGCCGTTATCGAAGTGGCCGTTCTCATCGCCCAAAAGCCGCTTGACCTGCCGGGCCACTCCTTCGCGGGAATCGACGAGGGTAATGCCTTCCTCATGCAGCAGGACGCGGAACTCCGGCTCCAGGTGAAGAAAGTGAGTACATCCAAGCACAAGAGCGTCTATCCCCGCGTCCTTGAAACGCGCCACCTCGGTACGCACCCGGGAGGTCTTCTCATCCGCAGTGCATCGATGCATGCCTTCCTCCACGAACTCGACAAGGCCGGCGGCGGGAAGGCTCACGACGGTGCAGCCGGCGGCGTGCTCGCGGATGAGGGAGCGCAGGTATTCTCCCTCCACCGTGCGGCGGGTCGCAAGGACGCCGACGCGGCGGCGTCGGGAGAGCGCCGCGGCCGGCTTGATTGCCGGCACGACTCCGACGAACGGCAGGGGAAACGACCGGCGCAGCTCATCGAGTGCGACCACGGACGCGGTGTTGCACGCCACGACGACAAGCCGCGGCGCTTCGAGCCTGGTGACGCGCTCCGCCAGGCTCGTGACCGCGCGGATGACCTCCTCAGCGGATTTCTCACCGTAGGGAAACTTCTCCCGGTCCACGGCGTAGACATAGCGCTCAGCGGGAAGGAGGTTTCGTGTGCTTGCAAGATAGGGAAGACCGCCGATGCCGGAATCCAGGAAGGCAATCGGCCGAGCGGGAATGCGGCAGCTCAGCCATCGCCAAAGAGCTGGTCGAGCTTCCGCTTTGTTTTTTCCTTGGCATCCGGGCTCTTCGATCCGCCCGGCTTCGAAGGAGACGCCCGGAAGCTGAAAAACGTGCAGAAGTTGGCCTTGTCCTTTTCCACGACCTGCTCATCGATTGTTTCGACGCAGTCCCAGTGCGCCCCGGGGCTGTAGAACCTGCAGTTCAGGCAGACCTTCAGGTCCTTGTCGCAGGACGGGCACGCGGAGGACCTGTACACCTCCCGCGGATTCTCGACGGGGGTCCCGCAGAAGTGACACGCAGGTCCGTTTTTTTTCACCGGTTCAAGGGCCATGACGACATTTTCAGTATAGCCTGCGGGAGCGCCGGCTACAAGAGCGCCGGCGGTTTCGCGAGCCGCTCAGCCGCGGGCCACCGGGCCACCGCGGGCACTTGCGACCTCCGCAGGGGCCGTATAAGATTTCCGCACGATGTTCGTACCACGCCCCTGCGCTGACAAGAGCTGCAGGCGGCCGGCGCTTGCCGGCTCCGACTGGTGCATCGTGCATCATCCCGACGCGGCGCGGCACGTGAAGGGCATCCTGAAAAACGCGCGCGACTCCGGACTCCACGACCTCGACCTTGTGGGCATCACCCTCGTGGATGAGGACCTCTCGGGCGTGCAGGTCACCGGCTGCCGCCTCACGGCGGCCAGCCTCACCCGGGTGAATCTGTCCGGCGCCACGATCCAGCTCTCGTTCCTGGATCGGGCGACAATCCGGGAATGCGATTTCTCCAGCGTGAGCGTCATGAACGCAGTCTTTGCCGGATCGCACATCGAAGCCTGCCCATTCATGGACTCCGAGATCATCCAGGGAAACTTCCTCGGCATCCGGGGGGTCGGCCTTTCCTTCGATCACTCCGACCTCTACGGCTCGCGCTTCGTCGGATCGCTGCTGGAAAAAGTCACCATGCGGGATTGCAACCTCACGCGATCCTCTTTCGATGAATCCCACCGGGGGGTCGTCGATTTTCGCTCATCCAATACCAACGAGGCGCTGTTCATCGAGGCGGAGCCGTGAAGTTTTTCTCCCACTTTTCCAGCACCGGGATGTCCAACTCCTACCTCATCGGGCCGGATGATGGGGGTGACGCCATCCTCGTTGACCCCGGCGCGTTCGACGCCGCGCTTCTCCAGGCCATCGAAGGCAACCGCCTGTTCGTCCGCTGGATCCTCGTGACGCACGCCCACAATTCCCACGTGAACGGAATCAGGTCACTGCTGAAAGTGTACGACGCCGTCATTTACGCCAACCAGCCGAGCGTCCTCGATTTCCCCGCTGAGCACGTGGAAGAAGGGAACCTCCTCTCCCTTGGAGATTTCCGTGTGCGTGTCATCGAAACCCCGGGACACTCGATGGATTCGGTCTCCTACCTGCTGGACGCCATGCTGTTCACCGGAGACCTGCTGTCCGCCGGGGCCATTGGCACAACGCGGGATGGATATGCGCGGGGGCTTCTCCTTGCAACGATCCGCAGGAAGCTGTTGCCCCTTGGTGACGAGGTGCTCGTGTTCCCCGGGCACGGCCCGCCGTCGAAGCTCGGGATAGAGAAGCTCTACAATCCGTTCCTGGGGGAGAAGCTCTGAAGCTCGCCCAGGATGGCCCGCATGCGGGCCGGCACGGGAGCGATGAATACGCGGAGCGTTTCCTCGCCGGGGAGGCGGATGGCCAGGCTGCGGGCGTGCAGCATCAGGGTGGCCTGCGGAAACCGCGCATCCCGCCGGGCGTACAGGGGATCGCCGACAAC
This sequence comes from uncultured Spirochaetota bacterium, assembly GCA_963753085.1. Taxonomy (GTDB): domain Bacteria; phylum Spirochaetota; class Spirochaetia; order SZUA-6; family Fen-1364; genus Fen-1364. The sequence continues at coordinate 199,524 of CAVWBF010000015.1, forward strand.
CGGGGTGCGCAGGTGGCGCATGTGAACGCGCAGCTGGTGGGTGCGCCCTGTCTTCGGGGACAGCGCAACGAGGCTGTAGCCGCCGAACGACCTGATGGTTTTCCACGCGGTGACGGCCTGCCGGCCGCCCGAGCTGACGCAGGTGAACTTCTTCCTGTTTCGCCGGTCCCGGGCAATCCGCGTTTCCAGCCGGCCCGCCGCCGGTGAAGGAGCCCCTTTTACGATTGCCAAATACCGTTTCCTGACTGTCCTGGCCTGGAACTGGCGCGCCAGGAAATCGTGGGCAGCCGTGTTCTTGGCCACGATCATCACCCCCGAGGTGTCCTTGTCCAGCCTGTGCACGATGCCGGGGCGGGGGTCATCCGCCGAGAACTCCTCCGCCAGCCGCGCGCAATGAAAAAGCAGGGCGTTCACGAGAGTGCCCGAGCGGTTGCCGCTGCCGGGGTGGACCACCATGCCCTGGGGCTTGTCGACAACAATGACGTCCTCGTTCTCGAACAGAATCGAAAGGGGGATGTCCTCGGGAGAAACATCGGGGCCGGGCGCCTCAGCGTACGCCAGGGATATCCTGTCCCCGACCTTGAGCTTCTTTCCCAGCCGGGCCGGAGCGCCGTTCACGGCCAGGGAGACCACGCGGGCGCGCGCCTGGCTTCGGGAAAAGAGAGCAAGCCGCTCGGCAAGGAAGATATCGAGGCGCATGCCCGCGCAGGCGGGATCTTCCACCGTGGCTTCAAGACTTTTTGGAGGTTGCATTCCACCTGCCGATCATGAAGTCCAGCACGGCCACGGTCAGCGACAGCCCGACCGAGGTGGCAATGACGAAGCCCGCTTCCCGGGTCGACAGGTTGATCGTGTTCCCCGTGTTGAAAGGCCACGGCGCGTACGTCGGGTCCAGTCCCGTGTTGAAATACCGGTACAGGTCGTAGCTTTCCAGGGAAAGAAAGAGCGTGAGCGGGAGCGAACCGAAGAACACAACCTCAGCCCGGTACAGATCTTTCATCCAGCCCTGGAACTCGTCCGGCGAATAGGGCTGCGGCTGGTGCTCCTGTGCCGAAAGCCCGCAGGGAACGGCGGCAATCATGACGCAGACAACCGCCAGGAGAATGCAGCCGCGCGCGCTCAAGCATGTCCTCTCTGGCCGAAAAGGGCGGTCCCCACACGGACGAGAGTGGAGCCTTCCTCGATGGCAGCCTCGAAATCCCCGGACATCCCCATGGAAAGCGTATCGAACGCCGTGAATGAGCCGCCTGACTTGATCTCCGCAAAAAGCTCCCGCAAGGAACCGAAGGACCGCCTCACCGCCGCATCGTCTCCCCCGAGGGGGCCAACCGTCATCAGCCCCCGCAGCCGCAGGTGCGGCATCGCCGAAAGAAGGCCCAGGAACGCAAGGAGATCATCCCGGGATCGAAAGCCTGACTTCGAAGCCTCGCCGCTCGTGTTGAGCTCCAGGAGGATGTCCATTGACCTCCCCCGCTCCGCCAGCCGGGACTCCAGAGCGGAAGCCGTCTCTTCCTTGTCGATCGATTGAACGCACGAAAAGAGGCCTGATGCTGTTCGGGCCTTGTTGCGCTGGAGGTGCCCGATGAGGTGCAGCTCGAAGCTCGCCGTGATCTCCGCGTATTTCAGCTCCGCCTCCTGGACCCTGTTCTCCCCAAGGAGGGTGATCCCGGCCGCAAGAGCGGCCTCAGCCGCTTCCCGGGGGAAACCCTTTGTCACAGCCATGAGTCGGACTTCGGCCTGGGCTGCGTCCCGACCTGCGCGCGGCTTCTTCCATGCGGGCCCGGACTCCGGGAAGAGCAGAGGCCAGATGGAGCGTCGGTGAAGTGGCTGTGTTGTTCCTCTCCATGAGCTGCCTTTCTCCTGATTATAGCCGCGCGGAATCAGCAAGGGAAGAAGCGTGGCGCGGAGCCGAGCCGGCAGCCGGGAGCATGACTCAGGACGAGGGAGAAGACGGACCCGGCCCGGGAGAGTGAGACGCGTCTCGCTTGACCTTCCTGGCCGTCCTCAGGAGCTTCACCATCCAGAAGGCAAGCCAGGAGAGGGACAGAACGAGCGGTATGCCGAGGAGAAGGATCTTTGCCAGGATCGGGCTCATGCCGGTTCGAGCATACGTCAAACCGGAAGGCTCGGCAACAAAAAGACCCCGGTGCAGCCGGGGTCTTTTCACTGAAAGCAGAACGACTTACAGGTTCAACTTGATGCCGACTCCGTAGATGCCGGTCCATCCGACATACTCCGAATCCAGGATGAGAGCAAAGTTCTGTGAAAACTGCCATGAAACCCCGCCTGTGCCGGCGAACCCGAAGAAAGGCCCGGCGCTGCTGAAGGTATATGTTCCGGTGGTTCCATAGAGCCCGAGGCCTACGCCGCCCCACCAGTCGAACTTCAGAGGCCCGCCCAGATCGATTCCCCAGTGGAGCGTAAGCATGGGCGCCACACCCCAGTCGACCCAGCTGCCGAACCCGGCAAAGCTTCCGAATCCAAACACTCCCTGCGCCGTCAGGCCCCACTCGAGGGGGATGCCTGATATATCGAAGTTTCCAAGAATGACTTCAGGCCCGACGCCGAGCGCGAATCCGTACAAATAGAAGCCGCCGACAACGTACAGGTTGAGCTGGCCCGTTTTGTCGAATGACGCCATCCACGGATACGTCTTGCTCTTCTGCTCGAAGGCGAAAGCGCCCACCGTCGAGACAACCAGAAGAACAACCGCAAGCACGACGACGATTCTTCTCTTCATCCCTTCCTCCTCTATTGAGTTTCTATCATAGGTTTTCAGTATTGGAGCGCAAAGTCAAGGGAAATTTTTCACCAGGTGCGATTGAGAAGCTTTTCAGTGACGGCTTCGAGAACCGCGCGCGCTTCGCCGCAGGGAAGCCTCTGCAGCTCGCGTCGGGAGCGTTCCGTATAGCGTTCGGCGATGGTCCTGGCCGCGCGGATCCCTCCCCTCTGCTCGATAAGCAAAGCTGCCCGTCCGAGCGCCCCGCGGGAACGTGGACCGCGCGACAGCGCGGCCTCCAGCCGCCCGTCGTCATTCCTCAGTCCGAGGATGGTCGGGAGTGTATAGATGCCTTCGGCAAGGTCCCGTCCCGTCGGCTTTCCCGTGTGGGCCCCCGGGCCCTCGAAATCCAGGATATCGTCGACGATCTGAAATCCCATGCCAAGACAATAGCCGAGCCTCCGAAGCCTGCTGCACAGCTCCGGCGGGCACCCGCTTTCCTGGGCGCCGACGTGGAACGACAGCGCAAACAGGGCGGCTGTCTTGCCTGCGATCCTTCGCAGGTAACGCCTGATGCTCGTGCTGAGACGGTTCCTGTCCGCTGACTGGCTGACCTCGCTCCCGCAGATGCGGGCGACAATGTGCGACAGCGCCCCCGAGTTCTCAACGGCGGCGAAATCAGCCACCATGGAGAAGCAGGAGGCGAAAAGCCAGTCGCCCACAAGGACGGCCGTCCGCGGCCCGCGCAGCGCGTGGAGGGTAGCTACTCCGCGGCGGAGAGCGGCGTTGTCGATGATGTCATCGTGGGCCAGGGTGGCCATGTGGAGCATCTCGATGGCCGCGGCTATCCTCTGGATGCGGTCACCGGCCGGACTGCCGAACCGCGATGCCAGGATGACGAATGCGGGACGCAGCATCTTGCCGTTCGATTCCAGGAGCTGGCCGACGGACGCCTGGACCTCGCTGTCATCGCTTCGCGCCTTCTCGCGGATGGCCTGCCGCACCTCCTCGAGCTGCGTTGCCAGCTCGGGATATCCATCCCAGAATCCGCTCATCTCTTACTTCGTCGGCTCGTCCGCATAGAAGCGCGTCCTGCGCGCCACGCGCGTGCCATTCCACCATCGCTTGAAGAACGGGACGGTCCACGAGTCGAGGCCGAAGGCGCGCCCCGCCCCGCCCATCATGAGGATTGCCGCGAACACGAACCAGAGCTGGTTCCAGGCGAACATGCCGGACAGCGTGAAAATGATGCAGAGACCGATGGAGGCAACAGCCGCAAACCACGTGAAGAAGCCCCCGAAAAGCGCAAGCCCGATGAGAAGCTCCATCATCACGATCATCACCTGGAACAAGGAGTACGGGAGATGGGCAAAAATCCCATCCATGAAGGTGTGCCGGAACCACATGACCAGCCCCGATGCCGGATCCAGTATGTTGTGCGTGGTGTCCAGCCACGGCCCGGGCGCGGCCGCATGCGCCTGGACGGCGGCGGCTGTGGCGGCATGGACGGGCGCGGCCGCCGCGGCGGATGCGCCGGAGGTGGCAGCCGCCCCTGCAGCAGCCGATGCGCCAGACGTCGCGGCCACCGCACCCGCCGCCGGCGCTGCCTGTGCCGCTGCCCCCGCTGCCGCCGATGCGCCTGACGTCGCGGCCACCGCACCCGCCGCCGGGACGCTCGACTGCGTGGCCGCGCTTGTCGCACCGGCTCCCCTGACTCCCGCCTGGATCACACCCGGGGAAAACATCCAGCCTGTCTGGCTCTTGCCGCTGGAGAAATCCAGGTAGCCCTGGGTAATCTTGTTGGTCGCCTCCACCACCCACATGAATCCAAGCCACACGCGGAGGAGCAACGGCCAGTAACCGCGCACCTTGTACGAGGCCAGCCCTCCGATAAAGGAGCGCCCGTTTTTCACGTCCAGGAACTCGTGCTTGACATACTCCCAGACCTGGTTCACGCCGGCCACCCCGAAGAGGTGGATGACGTTGATCATGTGCTTCAGGCCGATGGCAAAGATGCCGGTGAGCCTGATCCCCATGACGTCCGCCACTCCGGTGAATGCCCCCAGGGAAACCATGATCCCGTGGAAGCTGGAGCGGAACGCTTTCATCGGCTCGTGCTCGATGCTGGCCACAATGTTGTGGGCCGCCGTCTCTCCTGTCTGGACGGCCGCCTCAACAATCTGGGGCAGGACCTTGCCGCCTTCCAGGTACCAGGCCACGTCGCCCACGGCATAGACGTTGGGATAGTCAACCGACTGCATGTACTCGTTGACGAGCAGACGCCCGCGCTTGCCCACGACGTACTGGTTGGGGGCGAACGTGCAATTCTTCACCCCGCAGGTGCTCTGCGTGGTGGAGTACCTGCATGCCCTGTTCACGCACCTGCCCTTGGTGAGGGCCAGGTTGCCGGCGAACTCCCGGCCCTGGATCCCGCAGGTCCAGATGAATGTCCTGGTGGCAATCGAGGCATTGCCCGCCAGGAGGACCTTTCCTTCCTCTGCCCCGAGGATGGGACAGCGGAGCTTGATCTCGACGCCGTTTCTTTCCAGGTAGCGCTTTGCTTTCTTCTGCAGCCTCGGCGGAAGGTTCGGGAGGATCCACCCGAGTGCCTCCACGACCACGATCCGCACGTCGTGGGGGTCGATATGGTACTTGCGGCACATCGTGGTCCGGTGGTCCTTGAGCTCCCCGGCAACCTCGATCCCGGTGAAGCCGGCGCCCGCCACGACGAACGTGAGAAGCTCCGCGCGTTTTTCCCGGTCGCTTTCCGCCGCTGCCTGCTTGAACGTGTCCTCGATATGGCGGCGCAGGGTGACGGCGTCGTCGAAGGACCAGAGCATGAAGGCGTGGTCACGAACGCCGGGAAGGCCGAAGTCTTCGGGCTCCGCGCCGACGCCGATCACGAGATAGTCGTAATCATACCCCGCGGTGTCCGAAAGAAGTCTTCTCTTCTCGAAGTCGATTGTCCTGACCCGGTCGGCCACCACGGCAACGCTGGTGGTCCCGAAAATCTTGCGATACGTGATGATGACGGATTCCGGCTCCACGCGGCCGCACGCCACTTCGTGAAGCTCTGTCATGAGGGTCTGATACGGGTTGCGGTCGATGAGCGTTATCTCGATGTCGCGCCGTCTGCCCAGCCTGCGGTTGAGCAGCTTTGCAGCCTGAACGCCGCCGTATCCTCCGCCGAGGACAACGATGCGCGTCGTATCCGTCATATGTCTCCTTCCGGGGATGAGCACATCGTATCGAGGAGAAAAGGATTGTCAACAGGTCCGTTTCCGCCCGGAGACGCTCCTCAGGTCCTGGCGGGGGCGAAGTACGAGATGCAGAACAGTGCGCCATAGGCGAGGTGGTGGAGCATGACGGCAGGGACGATGGGGGCGCGCCGGGGCGCCGGGCGTCCCATGAGAAGAAACGGGGGGATGGTGAACGGCAAGGCGAAGTAGAGGTAGCGCAGGTGCGGGAAAAGCCCGTCGGCAGCCAACAGAGCTGGCGTGCAATAGGCCAGGAGAAGGAGGACGCAATACACGCGGACGGCATTTCCGTAGCCGATGCGGACCGCGAGGGTGCGGATGCCGTAGCGCACGTCAGCCTCGAAATCGCGCAGCTCATTCGTGAGAAGGATGAGGGAGACAAGAAAGCTCACTGGAACGGAGACCGCCACGATGTCCCAGGAGAAATCCCGCGCCACCGCGTAATAGGAGCCGGTAATCATGATGACGCCCATGAGGAAGAATACGATCGGGACGGCCAGGCCGCGGCGCTTGTAGTTGAGAGGCTCTCCCGTGTAGAAAAAGCCGCCAAGAAAGCCCACGACGCCCAGCACGATGACCGGCCATCCCGTCCGCCAGGCTATGAACAATCCCACGAGCCCCGCCAGCCCGAAAAAAGCAAGGCCGACGAGGAATACGAGCCATTCGAGGGTGATGCGGTCAGCCCGTGTGAACCCGAGGTTCCGCACCTTGTCGTCTACTTTTCCCTGCATGAACTCGAAAAAATCGTTCACGAGGTTGACGCCCGCCTGGAGGGCAAGGCCGGCCACCATGACGGCGAGCGCATTGATCCAGTCTCCCCTTCCCGCCTGGAAAGCAAGCGCCACCCCGAGCGCGCAGGAGACCGCCGCTATCACGAGAGACGGAGCCCTGAGCGCTCTCCAGCCGGCCCGGTAGGATCGAATCTCGAAGGCAAGCCGGAACGAAGTCCTGATGAAGTCGGCAAGTGTTGTTGGAAAAAGCACCCGCGGATGGTAGCAGAGGCGGGTGGGCCTGGCAATCGGCCCTGTTCCAATGCGACCATCCCTGCTATATTTCCGGCCGTGGTAGGCGCAATCCTGACAGCTGTGATCGTCTGCGTCGCGTTCTATCTCGTGTTCTTCGTCTTCTTTCCCCTCGGCCGCGGGGCGATCTATGATCCCAGCACGCACGAAGAGACGGTGATCATGGCTGAAGTGGCGGCCGTTGCTGTCGGAGAGAAAGCGGCCGACCTGGGCTCCGGTGACGGACGCGTGGTCATTGCGCTTGCCCGGCGCGGAGCCGAAGCTCATGGTTTCGAAGTCAATCCGGTCCTGGTCATGATCTCGCGGAGGAACATCCGCCGCGCGAGCCTGCAAGGCCGGGCGTTCATTCACTGGCGAAGCTTCTGGCGCTCGGACCTGTCCTCCTTTGACATCATCACGGTCTTCCAGGTGAGCTTCGTGATGGGGCGCCTCGAGGCAAAAGTGAAGCGGGAGCTTCCCCAGGGCGCCCGCGTCGTTTCGCATTACTGGCGGTTTCCCACCCTCCTTCCCGAGATCGCTCGGGGGGACATCTACCGCTACCGGATCGTTTGACCACGAGGGGATCGGCGTGAGGCCCTCCGGGAAGAGCCAGGAGCTTGTTCAGGCATCCCGACGGTGCGCACAGGCGTGCTCCCGTATCGGATTTCATGCGCACGTCCGGTACGTGTACAACCCGCTTCTCTACGCCCGGGCTGCTCACGAACAATACCTGGAAAAGTTTGCCGCGACGCGAAAGCTCGTCGTGTTCCTGGGCATGAACCCCGGGCCCTGGGGAATGGCCCAGACCGGTGTTCCCTTTGGCGAGGTCTCTTTTGTGCGGGACTGGATGGGCATTTCGGCTCCTGTGCGTCGGCCTGCCCGGGAGCACCCGCGCGTCCCGGTCGCGGGATTCGCCTGCACCCGAAGCGAGGTGAGCGGAAAACGGCTCTGGGGCCTGATGCGTGAGCGCTTCGGCTCTCCGGATGAGTTTTTCAACCGGCATTTTGTGGCCAATTACTGTCCCCTTTTGTTTCTGGACGCCCTGGGACGCAACATGACGCCGGACAAGCTCATCACGAAAGACAGGGAGGCGCTCCAGCGAATCTGTGACACGCATCTTGCCGCGGTGGTCGATGCCCTGTTGCCGCGCTGGCTCGTGGGCATCGGAAAGTTCGCCGAGGCGCGCTGCGAAGCTCTTGCCCATGCTCACGGAGGGGGAAAGATCAGGGTGCTGGGAATCCCCCATCCAAGCCCCGCGAGCCCCCAGGCAAACAGGGACTGGGCAGGCAGGACAAGCGCAATCCTCCTCGAGGCAGGCATCTGGTGAAGCTTGACCCCCCGCTTCGCCGTCGCTACGTTTGGCCCGATGAAGTACAGGACGCTTGGCAACACCGGTCTCGTGGTGAGCGCCGTTTCCCTGGGGACCATGCAGTTCGGAACCAACAAGGTGGGTAGCCTGGACCAGAAGGCAACCACGGCCATGGTCAGGCACGCGCTGGACAAGGGGATCAACCTCATCGACACGGCTGACGTCTACAGCCGGGGGGAAAGCGAAACGCTTCTCGGGAACGCCTTGAAGGGGATCCGGGAGGAGATCGTGCTCTCCACAAAGGTACGGCTTCCCATGAGCGCCAACATCATCAGGAGCGGCGCAACCCGCGTGAACATCATGCGGGGCATGGAGTCCAGCTTGAAAAGGCTGCAGACCGATCACGTCGACCTGTACCAGGTGCACAGTTGGGATTCCAGCACCCCTCTGGAGGAGACGGTGAGAACGCTGGATGACCTGGTCCGCCAGGGCAAGACGCGCTACGTCGGCTTCAGCAATTACATGTCCTGGCAGGCAGCGGCTGCCATCGATCTGCAGGAAAGGCTGGGCCTGGAAAAGTTCGTCACGGGTCAGATGTACTACAGCCTGGTCGGCCGAGGTCTCGAGCACGAGTTTCTCTCCTTTGCGGAGTACTATCGGATCGGCATCCTTGTCTGGAGCCCGCTTGCAGGCGGTTTCCTCTCGGGCAAGTACGCAAGGAACAGTCCGCCGCCCCGGGGCACCCGCTTTGCGGAAGCCGGCGCCTTCGTTCCCATCGAGCAGGAGCAGGCGTACCGGGTCATCGATGCGCTCGGGAAGGTGGCTTCGCGGCATGGCGTCACGCCTTCCGCCGCGGCGCTCGCCTGGCTCTTGGGCCGCCCAGCTGTGTCGAGCGTCATCATCGCCGCGCGGACCATCGAGCACCTTGATGAAGATCTTGAATGCGTGGACCTCCTGTTGTCTGCGGACGATCTATCGCTCCTCGACTCCGCCTCCGACACGGGAGTGCCCTACCCCCGTTGGATGGTCCTCCAGCATGACACCGTGGAAGACCCGCGGCTGAGGACTCTCCATCCGGAGCGGTTCGGCGATGACGGGCCATGGAAGGATCTCAACAGGCAATGGAAGGGCTAGAAAAAGATCTCGAAGAACACCCGTGAGCCGGCAAAGCGGTCATCCACGAGGCGCATGACATCACGGACCATTTCGCGCCTCCCGCACAGATAGAAGTCGAAAGCTCCGGCAGGGAGCCGATCCTCGAGGAAATCAGTCACCCTTCCGGGATATTCCCAGAGCGGATGCGGCTCGACGGATGTTTCCCGGGAAAGGCAGCCGACATACTCTGCCGCTGCCGGCTGAACGATTGATCGGTAGTACAGCGCCCGCGGCCCCGCCGCACCATGCAGCATCGTGAAGCTGCGCGCGCCGGCATGGACCATGGACACGAACGGCGCAATACCGGTCCCCGTCGCAACGAGCACAGGCGGACGGTTCCCCGGCTGGAGGGTGAAGTACCCGTGAGGACCAGTCAGAGAAAGGCTGCTTCCGGTTGGCAGGGAAGCGAGGAGCGGTGAAAATAGCCCTTTCTGCACCACCTGGATGCAGACTGAAAGACGCGCTTCTTCGGGGCCGCTGATGAGCGAGTACTCGCGCTCGATGCCATCTCGCGAGAGCATGATTCCCTGTCCCGGGCTGAAGCGGAACCCGGGAGGCCGCTCGAGGTCAGCCTCGAAGGTATCCTCTGACAGCCACCGTCGCTCCAGGAGGCATGTGGTGAGCCCTTCTTTCACGCCTGCCACGTTCTCTCCGCAACACCGACAAGCTTGTTGCAGAGGCGCGCCAGGCTGAAAAGAAGACTCGAGAGGCGATTCAGGTAGGGAACGACATCGCCCAGCGCGCCCGGCGCATCATTTTCCCCTGACTCGATCCAGCACTGCACCACCCGACGCTCGGCCCGGCGGCACACCGCCCGGGCAAGATGCGCCCGCGCCGCGGCGGGGTGCCCGCCAGGAAGAATAAAACCCTGCAGGGGCGGAAGCTCCGCCTCCAGCCGGTCGATCATCGCCTCTATGCGGCGTGTATGCTCGGGACCGAACGGCGGCAGCATGCCGAAGGACGGAGAGCCGGGAGAAGTCGCGAGCCGGGCGCCGAGCCGGAAGAGGTCTCTCTGCGTTTCCAGGAGCTCGTCCCGCACGCCGAGGTCCTCAGGGGGCAGGGAGGCAATCAGGGCGCCAAGCGTACAGTTCAGCTCATCCACATCGCCGCATGCCTCGATGCGGCTGTCGCTCTTTGCCACGCGCTCGCCGCTGAGGAGGCTCGTCTTGCCGCGGTCCCCTCCGCCGGTGTACGTCTTCACCTTGTCTGCCCTCCCCGCGAACGCACGTAATTGATCAGGTCGGTATTGATGGGAATGGCTCCGGCGGCGCGCACGAGGGATGCAACCTGCCCGCGATGGTACGAGCCGTGCATGCAGACGTGCAGGAGGATGTCCCCCACCGAGTTCGTGAAGCGGTCTCCCTTCGAGTTCACGTATGCCACCTCTTCCCTCATCCGATCACCATCGTGCAGGCGGAGGACCTGCTGGAAAGCAGCGACGTTCCTCCCGCACAGCTCACTGCAATCGTCAAGCGAAAGGTCGGCCCACACGGGGAGGGCACTCTTCGAGTCGTTCAGGATCCGGCAAAGCCAAACCTGCTCCGCCGCCAGGATGTGTGCGAGGATTTGCCTTGCTTTTTCCGGGACATTTCCCTGCGATTTCAGGGATGCAATCAGCGCCCGGTTTGCCCATTCGAGGTGACCGAACAGCAGAGAGAAATCTTCTTTCATCCTGGAGACCGCCCTCCCCTGTTTCATTTTCCCGCGAAACCGGAGACTTGACAACCACTCAACAAGCGCATAGTCGTTGTGAATGATCTCCATCTACATGAAGAACCGCCCGTGGACCGGAAATCCCCGCTGCGACTACGTGCATGTCATCTCCAACGAGCCGGAAAAGATGGTGGGCTACAGGATAGACGGCGCGCGGCTGGCAGAAGAAGCCGTTTCTCCCGGGTACCTCGACCGGTTCAAAGGATGGTACCACCCCGCCACCGCATGGGAGATAGAGGAATACAGGCGCCTTGGCGGTCTCCTGTAGCCTTTCCGCTGCTGAAAGCGATAACAGAGTTTTACCGGAGGTGGGCTACAAATACGGGGAAAATGGGGTAGAATTGAGCCCCCGGTAACCACTCCGGTAGCCATTTCTGCCCCTTTCCCTACAAAAAGGAGCCCGAAGGTGAAGCCCTACACTCTCTTCAAACGACGCGGCGGTGATCGAGACACGGCGATCTGGTACGTGCGGGTCATGGAAGATGGCCAGGATCTACAGACTGGCCAGCCCGTGCGAGTCCGCAAAGCCTACTCGACGGGATGCAACAAGAAGGACGACGCGGAGGATTACGCGGAGTTGCATTTCGGCAGCGGCAAGCGCGCGCCCACGCTCGACGCATTCATCGAGGATCGACACTTCTTCGAGCGCGGCGCCTGCCGGTGGATTCAACGACGGGAAGCCGGCGGCCACGAGCTCACAGAGAACACGCTGAAGGTCTATCGTCACGCTTTGGGGATGATCAAGAAAGCGTTCGGAGCAAGGCGCCTGAGTGAGATCCGTCTGAAGGATCTTGAAATCTGGATCCTGGGCCTGGGTTGCGCCAGCTCGACGAAAAGCGTGGTCATGAGTGTTCTCCGGGTCCTGCTCAGGGAAGCGGTGCGCGATGAGTTGATCAAAGAGGACCCGACAAAGCAACTCGAACCGCTGAAAATCAAGCGCATGGTCCGAGGCGTTTTCAACATGGCCGAGCTGGGCAGACTCTTCCCTCCAGACCGTGCCGAGTTCAAGCAGATCTGGGGCGGCCAACTCTACGCGACATTCTTCCTCACCATGGCCACGGCGGGACTCCGCAACTCCGAGACGCGCGCCCTACAGTGGCGGCACTATCTTCGCGCGGAGCGCGCTCTCCTGGTCGAACAACAGGCGCAGAGAGGAGGGATCACGCATACAAAAGGCAAACGCGACCGGCTTGTCCTCATTCCAGATCGCACGTGCGCAGAACTCGACCAGTGGCACGAATCGACGCTCTACGGAGAGCTAGACGACTTCATGTTCCCGAACGCAAACGGGGCGCCCTACGGCATGCATGCGCCTCAGGATTGGCTCCGTGGTGCCCTGCCCCGGGCCGAAATCGACCCCGCGGGGCGGGTCCTGGTCGTGCACAGTTTCCGGCACACCTACGTGACGCACGTTCGACGGAGTGTCCCTGCCCAGGCCCTGGGCGAAATGATCGGCCACTCGAACGAGGCAACGACGGACGGATATGACCACCCGTCCATCGCGCAACGGCTGGAGGCCCTGGGCGTCGCACGGGAAGGAATCGGCCGGTTCCTGCCGCGCTGATATGACGCGATTACCCGCGCCGTGGTAGATTCAGGGCGCCAGGGATAGGGTAGCTCCCGAAAGCCCGATCCGGTCGGGTTGCCCTGGCACAATTTCACCGGATGGCACGCTACCGGAGGTGCCGAATGAAAGTCCATTTTCACTTGGGGAAGGTTCCTCTCACGTTCACCATCACAAAGGGCAAGGACCAGGAACTTGACGAGTTGCGCAATGCATTGCTCTGGTATGCTCTTCGCCTGCCCGTTGAGGGCGCCCGGGCTCGCTACGTTTTGCGCCGCTGGGCGGGGGGGGACCGGTGAACATCGAGCTTGTTGCCATCATCAAGCATGAAGAAGTGAGCCCACCCGCCGGGCAGCCGATGACGGTAGAACAGGGTCAGGAGCTTATCAGGAAAGCCATTGCCCTGGCTCAGATGCGAGTTACGGAGATTGCCGCCCAAAAGATGGGGCGGGACGCCAACATCGTCCATGACTTGAGAGAATACCAGCACTTAGTAGAGCAGCAGCAGCGAATCAATACCCTGATCATCGAAAGACTGCGTGCGATAGAGAAGAAGCTCCACATCATCCCCCCTTCCGGGTACCGGGAGATAAAAGGCAACTGGAACCTCTCTACGCACAGCAGCCGGGCCATAGTGGCCGCACAACACCGGAGAAAAGCTCTTCCCGCGCCCGCATGGCAAAAACAAGCAGAGGCGGAGGCAAAGAAGATCCGCGCCGAACTGCCGCCCTTCTCCAGCCTCTCGGACCTGGTGCGGCGCTTTGGAGTTTCCCGCTGTCGGCTCGATGCGATGGTAGGCAGAGGCGAGATCAAGGCTATACGACAGGGATCACACATCAGGATTCCGCGCGAAGAGGTTGTGGAGTACGTGAAACACAACGGCATTCCGCGGCCGAAAGGCCGCCACTACGGCTCTCGATGAACAGCCGCCCCGCTTCTTTGCCCCCCGCCAGCCCAGCGGGGGCTTTTCGTTCTCAGCCCACGGCCAGGATTAACGCACAGTGTACGGTGCCGTACCGCACCGCCCTGGAAGGCTCCTATGTCGATGAATCATGCGGGAAGGCTGCAGGGCCGCTCCACGGCCTTCCTGGAGGCCCTATCCAAGTACCACCCCGCCTCGGAAAGTCGCGCCTTGCCCCACCATGCGCAACGTTTCCAGACTCCGAAAGAGCAGAATCGCACCCGAGGCGGTGCGCGCCGTTATAGCACCTTTATCAGCCCTTGCCAAAAAAGAGAAGGGCGGCGCGTCTCACGACGGACCGCCCAGGGAGGGGGGGGGCGGCATGGACTACCGCACTCCCCTATGCTTTCAGGCCCCTGCACGGATTGCCGTTTGGGGAACCTTCTGGCCTAATTGAGAATCACGTATGGACTCGCCTGGCTCGTCCCATCGTCCTGGAGAACAGCGGTCTTGACCCAGGGCTGCGCATCGATCATGAACGAGCATTTGATGATGGTTTGGTCCAGCGTGAAGTTCGCGTGTTCCGATGTTGCGATGTACGGCCCGCTGCCGTCTTTGATCAGGTAGTAGGACGGGTCCACGAACATGAGGTCGCCCTTGGTCCCGAGCGCGGGTTGACGGAACGAAAAGTAGATCGGCCTGCCGAACAGTGTGGGCGGCAGTTCCGCCGCGGCGCCGGCGTTTCCGCTGGAGATGAAGATCGCGTTTCCCACCGAGTCTTTCAGCTGAATGATCTGCGGGAGCGTGGACTGAGCCGCAATCCATACCCCTTTTGTGATGGAGATCGACTTTGCGATCATGTTCGCCACGTCCGAGAACAGGATCGACGAAGTAGTATTACGTGTGACGAACAGAGCCGCCGGCGAGTTCAAGAAGCCCAGGGGATACGTTCCGCCCCCGTTGCCGTTGATGAACCAGTAGTCTTCGAGGGCGGCCTTCGCGCGGCGAAACTCGCTGGCGATGAACGTGCTCAGCATCGCCGAGGAGCGCAAAAGGGAGTTGCCCACGGTGACGTATGCCGACATGCGCGACGGCTCCAGGGTCACCAGGTCAAGTTTCGGTGAGACTGCGGTGCCCGCCGTGCCTTCACTTGCCGCGGTGAATGAGAAGCCGGCGAGGATCCCGCTCGCGCCCTGGCGCAGTGCGGGGATCTCCAGCTTGGCATCCGGGTTATCTCCGGGCGGACAAATGGTCGCGCGCGGTCGCACTATCGCGTCATAGGGCGGCACGTTGAGCATGGTCTCTCGAAACTCGTCAGGTACGGCGAATCCTCCATCCTCTCCGCTGTTGATTCCCATTGCCTTTAACTCGCCGGGATTCGTTTTCGTCATGAGGATGAACGAGCCCAGGTCCTTGAAGCCGGACGGGTTGCGCCGGCTGGGCATTCCAAGGCTTGCGTCATAGGGAAAATGAAAATCGTCTTTCAGATCTTTGTGCAGCATGTCATAGATTCCTTTCGTGGCCATGTACATCTTGCGCGCGGAGCCCTCTTCGATTGGCGACCAACGGCCACGCCGTTTCTCGTCCAACATCTGATCGATGATCGGTTTCGCGCGGAGATAGACGGCCTCGATCTCGTCGAGATCAGAGGTTGTGAGGTTCATAGTGCTCCCCTTTCGTGAGCATCAGTTTTGTCGTGCTCCCGCGCGGATTGCCGCTAACGAGGGCGGGCGCCAGACTACCGGCACCCTTATTTTCAATGCGTCGCGGGCTTCCGCGGCACTTTCCGCTCATAAACGGACTTTATCGTCCCCATTCAGTCCCCCATGTAGTAGCTGACGACGTTGATATTGAGAAGGCAGTTTGCAATGGTGACGTTTAGGGCCCCGGAATGCGTGTACCAGTAGAGTTGCCCCGAACCATTCAGCGGAACATCGATTTCAGTCGTGTATCCTACACCGGCATTCGCAGCAGCCGCCATTGCGAGGACATTGACGTTCGGATGACCAGTAAGATATGATGGCGTGTTCGCGTTATTGTCACTGAAAGATACGGCAATCTCAAAGGCCCCAGCAGCGGCAGAGGAAGCTACCAGCCGTACTTTCAATTTGACACCTTTTGCACCGGTTGGGACTCCATACGAGCCCGCTATAGTTGTCGCGGCAGAATAGGCGCCTGCAGCCGGAGGAGCTGCGCTAGAAACTTGCCTGCTCGTCGTGTTCCCCAGCGGCAGATGGTGCAGCCGGCCAAGATATGGATCGGGCGCAGGGGGAAAGGGAACGGGGAGAGACCAATCCTCGCGGGCAGTAATGAGACCCTTCGCTGTATAGAGTCCTCCAGAGTCCTTGTACAGAAACGCGAAGCATCGGTCCGAGCTGTAGTACCAGCCCTGCTTTGCGGTGTTCCAGGTTGGCAGGTTCGTGTTGTAGTACCATGTACCGTTCGATCCGGAGATCGCGATGTAGCAATAGACGACGTTGCTGTTGCCGATCCCGGCCCACGTCCCGCCGCTCTCCAGCTCGTCGATAGTGAAGTCATACAACGCGCCGCCGCATTCTAACTTGCTGCCGGCCTTCACGGTGATCGCAGTCGTGGCGACGAGAGAATCGAGTGATAGCGCCTGCAGACCCAGCCTGGCTTTATCAATCAGCGTGATCGCGGGAAGAATCTGCACAGACATAGCAGGGACCTCCGCCTTACCAGGCCAAGCTGAGCGAGCTGGCGAAGGGCTCGTCGCAGCCGCGGCGCAGTACGAGGATCTCCGCGCGGGATCCCTGGACGCCGTGAATCTCGATGACGCCCTCGTTTGCTCTCATAGCTCGCGAGGAAATAAAGAGGCCGCCAGCCGTGACGATAGCGCCGATCATGATCGTCTCTTCACCGACCTTTAGCACGGTTTGGTCGATCCGCTCGAAGAGCACGGCCTCGGTCTGCGGCTCGTTCGTTTCCCATGACGCACAGATTCCTATTGTCATTTTCCCCTCCCCTTCCTTCGCTCATATGTCGATGTTACCGGCCATTGTTCACTTTGCTCTATCAATTCTTCGCCTCATTCACTCTGGCGATCGCCCAGGCGATGCAATCCAGCTCGTCTTCCGGCAGCGTGTTGATGAATCCGGGAGCCTTAAGAACAGCGTCGCCGTACTTCATCCGCAGGCGCGTCAGGAATTGCTGCGCGAGTACCAGCTCGGGCAAATCGCGCGCGCTCATTCTGCTCTCTCCCCTGGGTGAACATAGGTGACGCGGATCTCCGGGGTGTCGAGCATCTGCACGGTTGCCTTTGCCAGACCATCGCAGCGGTCATACAAAATCTTGATCGCCGAGGTGTTGCCCGCCCGCGCCAGGGCCCAGAGCCGTTGTGAGACAAGCGCGACATTCTCGCCGCGGATGGTTTTTTTGCCGATGCGCATTTCGGCAAGTGTCGTCGCATCCCCGCGCAGTCGGTCGGTCAGGCAGAGAGCAATCGGCGGGCGGCCTTTGCGGTTGACGCGGGGATCCCCGGGCTCGAAGGGCTTGCCCCTCTGTTTCCCCGCTGTTTTACTGCGGCCACTCATGTTCTCACCGCCTCGCGCTTCTCTTTCACCGCTTCCACGTACTTTCGACGGCTCGCCGCGCAGCGCTCGCAGACCCGTAGGGACGTTCCCTTGATTCGCCACTGGCCGACGCCAGATGTCGAAGAGCAGAATATGCACCGCGTCATGAGGACCTCCGCCAAGGGGGTTGAATGTCCGCGGGGATCCCCGCGGGGTGGTCCTCGCACCACGGGCAACCTCCTGGCCGGCCTGCTACATAATCGGAAGCGCACCGCGCGCACGTGGTGAAGATGGAACCCGGCTTGATGCCAGGAGGCTCGATGTCTTCAGGCGGGTCATCGTCCTTGTAGGGGAGCCAGGCCCGGACCGGGCGGACGGTGAGGCCGAAAGGGTTTTTGCTCATCTCGTCCTCCCGCAATCGCAGTGACCACTCCGGAACAGGGCGCAAGAATCGTCGTGAATGACAAGAACCTCGCGCAACCCTTGGGCACCTGGGCACCTGGGCAGGTCGATTTTTCCCCGCTCATTGCCCACCTGCCCACTGCCCACTCTAGGATATAGAGAGTGGGCAGCAGGTCGGACAGGTTCAGGCTTCATGTGCCCAACCCTCTGGGCAGGTCGTGGGCACCTGGGCACCTGGAAGCAGGTAGAGTTTCTTCCCACGCTCTCCGACCACGATCTGTACCCCGTCTCCAATCTCAGAGATGGCCCTCTGTACACTCGAACGGCTGGCGTCGATGTGCAAGGCGGCCAGTTCCGAAACGATCTCCGCAACCCCTCGCGTCTGCCCCGTGATGCAATCCCGCACCGCCCGGGAGAGTTTCGCCTGGGGAGCTTCCTTGAGGCCTTGGTAGGCAACCGATAAATGCCCGTTATCAACAATCTTCAGCCGGAAGGGCTCGATAGGCCTCGTCCGGGTCTTCACGCTCTGGCAGACCAAGCAACCGTCGCCGTCAGGAATCAAGGCGAGTTCCAGGTCGCAGGCTCCGATGATATCTCCCGACCCTCGGGACCGGATGCGAATGTCGACCATGCTCTTCGTCATGTGGTGAATCAGAAGGATAGTCGTGATGTTCGCCAGCTCGCGGAAGCGTTCCATCACGCGCGACATTTCGGCCGCATCGTTCTCGTCGGCACAGTGGAACCGGAGCAAGGAGTCAAACACTACCAGGGCGGGATGAATCTCCCCGATGATGGCCTTGACGATTTCGAAGTCACGGTCGGCATCGATTCGAAGCCCGCTGAAATGTGCGACGTAGAAGGGCGCTGTTTCCTCGAAGCCCATGGTTTGAAGCCGCTGCTTCAAGAACGCGGCCGGCGTCTCCGAGTCAAACAGCAAAACGCTACCAGTCTGCCGAACCTTGAACGCGGGATTCCCGAAAACCGGAAAGCCGTCAAGTATGCTCTTCTCGATTTCGTGAGCGAGCAGAGTTTTCCCTGTCCCTGTGAAACCCGAGAGGATGGTTAACGTGTTCTTGAAAAGCAATCCCTCGATGAGAGACTCGGGATCTTCGTACTGAAAAATCTCGCGGATCGGCAGGACGCGGCAGGGAATCTTGACCGCAGTGACGGGCGGTTTCAAGCGAGCCTGCTCCACGGCAAAGGCTTTTATCGTGACGAGTTCCGTTTCAGTGAGCTCGGGCAATGGCTTCCGCATGAGCCCCGCGATATCAACTTGGACAGTTTCTTCGCTCACGAATCACGCTCCCTGCGCGTTCTCCGCGGGGGCTGCAGGCGGCGCCGGTATGTCGCGCTTATCGGTTCCAAGCACGGGCCAGGGCTGGGTGCGGGCCTTGTCTATCGCTTCGTCGACTTCCTCCGGGTCGAACAGGAGCGCCGCACGGACACCTCCGAGGCGGCGCGCCGGGATCTTGCCTGTCTTCACAAGCGAGTAGATTTTCGTTTTCGACATGTGCAACCGCTCGGCTTCTTGCTCTATGGTGCGGTAGGTCCTCATGCCGGGCCCCCCGCCTGAAACTTCGCGCGAAAGTCCTTCAGGACTTTCATTGCGAGCGCTTTGATGATCGCAAACCGAGAAGCGGTCGCGGAGGAGGGGTCAATCGCGTCAATCGGCAAGCCAGCGCCCCGTGCCATCTCGAGAAGTTCCTGGTTGGAGAGATCGTCGAGCCAGTTGACGGCATCCGCGACGATCTTCTCGTCATCAGCCTCTATCAACTCCTGAAGTCGGGCCCCTCCTTCGAGCTGCCGGTAGCGAATGCCGTCCTCCAAAAAGGACTGCCGGAAGGCAGGACCCGCAAGCCCTATCGGCTTATCGATGAATCCGCGCCCAGATTCATCAAGAAGCCGATAGATCGCGTAACGGGCGACGACTGCGGGCGGCAATCCAAACTCGGAGCTTAGCTCGTCGAGTTTCCGTTTCGTGTCCGTGCTCAGGCTGACCAGCACCTTCTTTTCCAGCATTTTATCCCCCGCTTCATTAGACTATACCGCGCTTAGCCTAACTTAGTCAAGAAGAAAAACACCGATTCCGAGAGAAAGTTACAGCCCGATTTTCCCCGCGCGCTCCATCGGACTACCTTTCCGGTCTACATGGTTGCCTTTTAGTGGGGTTCATGGTGACGCCGGTAGCCGTCTTGGTGACCCGGCCAGTCGGAAAATCAGAAGCGAACGCTTTCTCGGGTTCTTTCGATAGCTGATAATGGAAGGAAATGTTTGACATTGCTCCGAAAAGGGGGTAGAATCGTCATTAGTCGATAGCTGGCAACAGCTATTGACGCCCACCTACCTTGTTATCTAACAGAGTTTTATGCACGTTTCAGGCAGCATTTATGGATGGCCGGCGGGGGCTCCTGTACTCTCATGATCATGAGAGGAGACAATCGATGAAGAGACTTATCCCGGTGCTTTTCCTGGCGCTTCCCGTCGCATTGTTCGCGCAGAGTCCGAGGGACCAGGAGAGCGCCATGCTCAAGAAGTTCGGCCTCAATGATTCGCAGATTTCGCAGGTCTTCGACGTCCAGGAAAAGACCAGGGCAACCGTGCGGCAGGACGCGGTCCAGATACGGCTCCTGCACGCCCAGATGGAGAAGGCGCTTCTTCCAGCAAGCCCCAACATGCAGGACGTCAACGGCTACATCACGCAGATCGCCCAGACCCGCGCTGACTTGATGAAGGCGTTCGTCGGAGCCCGCGTGCAGCTTCGCCAGATCCTCGGTGACGACAATTTCCAGGCCTACTCCAGGTTCATCATGCACAGATACGGGTTGGGCAACCGCCGGGGATTCATGATGCACCGCCCGGGACCCGGGGGAATGATGGGAGACGACCGATCATCGGGCGGGGGAGATGGTCCCATGATGGCCTACCCCGACAGCGACGGCCCGCAGTTCGAATAAGTGTCACCACGCGGCAGGCGTCCTCACGGTGTCCCCTTGAGCGCCCTTTTCATGCTCAGGGTTTGACGAGCCGGGACCGGATTGCCAGGCGGGCAAGGTCCACGACGTTGCTCACATTCAGCTTTCGCATGAGCCGATACTTGTAGGTCTCCACGGACTTCGGGCTCAGGCCCAGATCGAACGCCGCCTGCTTTATGGAGCGGCCTTCGGCCAGCATAAGAAAGATCTCCTTTTCCCGTTGGCTCAGTGCTCGCAGGTCTTCCGCCTCCCGCCCGCTCAGCTGTTCACCATCCGTCGGGCCTGATTCCGTTGCGGCGGGTATACTGGGAAACCGCTTCTTTCCGTCGCGAGTCAGGCGGAGGGCCTGCAGCAGATCGCTGAGCGGTTCACCTTTCAGCACATACGCAGAGACGCCCGCCCTCGTCATCCCGGCCTGGAGGCCCATCTCCGCGTGCATGGTATAGACCACTACCCGCGTTGCCTCCGATAAGCGGCGTATCTCCTCCGCAACCGTGATTCCGCTGCGGCCAGGAATGGAGATGTCCAGGACGACTATGGCCGGCCGCAGCGCCTGCACGAGACCGAGGGCCTGCTCCGCGTCGGCCGCTTCCCCGACCACCGTGAACTCTTTCGAATCGTGAAGAGCTGCCTTGAGGCCCTCCCGGATTGCCGAGTGATCGTCAACGATCAGAATCGTGCTTTGAGCGGGCCCATTGACCCCGGGCTTCGCCATCACACCTAGTATATCGAATTCCTTCATCGAATTCCCTTGCGGAAGTGTGCTTGCCGCAGCCTTCTTGCTTACATTCGTAGTATGGATGTGTTACCCTCCAGAGTTGCCGGGCCCTCCGTGAGGGATGAAACATGGCAGTAAAAAAGAAAAAGAAACCTGCTCCATCGAGAGCATCTTTCGATTCCGGGGCGCAGGAAAGCCAGGCTCCTGCTCTGGGCCTTCTCCAGGGGGCCTCCGGATCTGATTTCCCTATCGTGGGCGTCGGCGCGTCTGCCGGCGGCCTGGAAGCGCTGGAGCGGTTCTTCAACGCCATGCCGCCCGCCCCGGGCGTGGCTTTTGTCATCATCCAGCACCTGGACCCCACGCACCCGAGCGCCATGGCGACCCTTCTGAAACGCCACACGCACATGCCGGTGACCGAGGCCGAAGAGCAGCCCGTGGAGATCGACCACGTCTACGTGATGCCGCCGACAAAGATCATGACCCTCGAGAGCGGGCGGAAGCTGCGGCTGCGCGACCGGGTGGACCAGCCGGAGTTCTCCCTCATCGACGTGTTCTTCCGGTCCCTTGCCGACGAGCTGAAGGAGCGGGCCGTCGGCATCATCCTGTCCGGCACGGGTCGGGACGGCACCCTTGGCGCAAAGGCCATCAAGGCGGGGCTCGGTATGGTCATGGTGCAGGATCCCGAAACGGCACGGTATGACGGCATGCCTCGCGCAGCCATTTCCAACGGTGTTGCAGACTACGTGCGAGCACCCCAGGACATGCCGGTCTCCCTCATCGAGTACATCCGACAGTCTCATGGAATTGCGGCGGAGAAGCGCCGCGAGATGATAGAGAACCAGAGCAGCGACATGCAGAAGATCTTCTCCATCATTCGCCTCCGCACCAAGCGGGACTTTTCCGGCTATAAGCTTTCCACCCTCAATCGGCGGATCGAGAGGCGAATGAGCGTCAACCGCATCGAGACTCTCGGCGAGTACACCCGGTTCCTCACGGACAACCCGCGGGAGACGGAGGCGCTCTTCAAGGATCTCCTCATCAACGTCACCCAGTTCTTCCGCGATCCTCCCGCATTCGACGTGCTCAAGAACCTCCTCCTGGAACGCCTCTCGGTCAAGAAAGACGGAGACACGGTCCGCGCCTGGACCGCGGGCTGCTCCACGGGGGAGGAATCCTACTCCCTCGCCATCCTCCTGCAGGAATGCGTGGAGCAGCTGGGGAAATACCTGGAGATCCAGGTGTTCGGCACCGACATCGATGCGGATGCCATCATCACCGCGCGGGCCGGCGCCTATCCCGCGGCCGTTGCGGAGGACCTTGGTGAGGACCGCGTGCGGCGCTTCTTCGTTCGAACGGACAACCAGCTTCAGGTCAAGAAGGAGCTGAGAGAGAAGCTCGTGTTCGCCGTGCAGGACATCACGAACGATCCTCCGTTTTCCCGGATGGACCTGATCTCGGTGCGGAATGTGCTGATCTACCTGGGCGGAGACCTTCAGCGAAGACTGATTCCCGTTCTCCACTATGCCCTGCGGAGTGACGGCATCCTTTTCCTGGGAACCGCTGAAAGCATTGGCGCCTATGCTGATTTCTTCCAGGTCCACGACAGCAAGTGGAAGATCTACGGGAGAGGGGAATCCCCCGACCTGCACGTTCCCCTGCCGGCCCATACGACGTGGAACGACCTCAGCGCCCCCCGGCTTCCCAGCGGCCTGGAGGCCATCGTCGGGAACATGTCGGAGAAGTCCCTCCTGCAGGCGCTCGGACCATCGGTCCTGGTGGATTCCAGCTTCCGCATCGTCTATGTCCATGGGGAAACCAGCAGGTTTCTCGAGCTTGCCCAGGGTGAGGTCAACATGAGCATCCTGGACATGGCGCGACCGGAGCTGCGCACCGAGATCTCCTCCGCGCTCACGGAAGCAAACGCGAGCAAGAAGCCCGTTCTTCGGGAAGGCGTGCGCATCATGCGCGACGGATCTGTCTTCGTGGCGGCCATCGCGGTGCAGCCCATCTTCGGCATCCCGGATCGCCACGGCTATGCGGTGGTCGGCTTCACCGAAAACCTGGAAGTCCCCGCTGCGCGCAAGGGGGGAGACAAGGGCAAGGGGGACACCCGCGTGCAGCAGCTGGAAAGAGAGCTTCAGTACACCCGGGAGAACCTGCGGAGCACCATCGAGGAGCTGGAGACGGCAAACGAGGAGTTGCGCTCCGCCAACGAGGAATACCAGTCCACCAACGAGGAGCTTCAGAGCGCGAACGAGGAGCTGGAAACCTCCCGGGAGGAGCTGCAGTCCGTCAACGAAGAGCTTATGACCGTGAACAACGAGTACCAGAACAAGATCGATGAGCTCTCCGTCATCAACGACGACATGATGAACCTTCTCAACAGCAGCAACATTGCAACCATCTTCCTCGACAACGCGCTGCAGATCAAACGCTATACGCCGGACGCGACGCGGATCTTCAACCTGATCGGAACCGACGTGGGCAGGCCGCTGGGCCACCTGACGTCGAACCTCGAGCTGAAGGATCTCGTCGAGCAGGCCCAGAAGGTCCTGGATTCCCTCGCCCCCTTCCGCGAAGAGGTGCAGACGCGGGACGGCCATTGGTATTCCCTGAGGCTGCACCCTTACCGCACCACGGGGGACGCCATTGCCGGCGTTGTTCTCTCGTTTATCGACATCAACGAGTACGTCGCGGACAAGGTCGCCGTGACCGAGCGCCTCCGGGCCGCACAGGATTTCCTCTTCCGACTGGCCTCGACCAGGACCCCCGCCCTGGTCCTGGACGCAGGTCTGCGAATCGTGGCCGCCAATGATGCCTTCCGCCGGCTTGTCCCCCCGCCGGTTCAGGACGGCCAGGGGATCTACGAGGCGCAGGGCGGTGCATGGAACACTGACGATATGCACGCGCTGCTGGAAGGAGACCTCGCCGTCAGGGATCGCAGGGTGCAGATCGACTTCCCCCAGATCGGCCTCCGCGCGGTGCGGGTGGACAGTCACCTCCTGGCGGGCGAAGAAAGCCAGGGAGTCGTGCGCTTCCTTTCTTTTTCACTCGAGGATCCCACGGGATGAGGCCGAAGCGGGTCGGCAGCGCCAGGGCGCTCCGCGCGCGTGCGGAGCGCGTCCTCACCGACAGGTCCGCGGCGCCTTCCGACGCAACACCTGACGAGGCCCTCCACGAGCTTCGCGTCCACCAGGTGGAGCTCGAGCTGCAGATCGAGGAGCTGCGGCGCGCGGAAGACGAGCTGCAGAAGCTGCGCGACCGTTACATGTCCCTCTACGAGGATGCTCCTGTGGGCTACGTGACTCTCGACAGGTACAACCTGATAACCCAGGCCAACAGCGCCGCGTCGAAGATTCTCGGGATGTCGAAAACGTCCCTGGCAACCCGCCGGTTCTCTTCCTTCATGGATGACAGCTCCCGCAGCACCTTCTTCCGGGTGACGGCGGAAGCCCGTGACTCCGGAACAAAGCTGACCTTCGACGCCCGATTGTCCCGGGCAAGCCGCCCCCGCACGTGGGTGAAGCTCGACTGCTCGGCGGCGTCAGCGACAGGCGAGCTTCGGATCACGCTCGTCGACATTACGGAGAGAAGGAACGCGGAGAAAGAGCTTCGGACCCTCGCGGCAGGTCTCATCGAGCTCCAGGAAAAGGAGCGGAAAGCCGTCGCGGAAGCCCTCCATGATGACGCCGGGCAGCAGCTTACCTACCTCACTATTCTCCTGGACCAGGCGCGCCAGTCCCACGTTGCCCCGGACTCGAGGACACTGGACCAGTTGAGCGAGGTGGCAAGGAAAATTCTCCAGATGATCCGAACGCTGTCCGCCTCCCTGTCCCCCGCAGAGCTGAGCAGGATCGGCCTCCCGGGCGCCGTCCAGGGCATGATTGCGGAGTTCACAACGCGCACACGGGTCCCCGTGTCTTTTGCCGCCAGCGGTGTCTACGACACGTATTCCTTCGAGGTCTCCCTGGCGGCCTACAGGATCGTCCAGGAGGCTTTGACCAACGCGGCGCGTCACGCCCAGCCCCGGTCGGTGAGCGTGACCATGCGGAGCGAGGCAGGGCTGCTGAATGTCCAGGTCCATGACGATGGAAAGGGATTCAGCGTGGATGATTCCCCCCTGTCCCTGGGGCTCCTCAGCATGAGGGAAAGGGCACGGACAGCAGGCGGGAAAATCGAGATCGCCTCTTCCCCCGGGAAGGGGACTCGCGTCACCTTCGTGCTCACCAAGGAAAGGCGTCGAGGCCCGGCGCGCGTCTCTGTGGATTGACCCGCGGAAAAGCGTAAGAGATTTCCCGACATCACTTCTCTCCCGATTTTTCTAATCTTTTCCCGCAGGAAAAGTGCATTTCCCCATGTCTACTTCTACAGCCCCTCGGGAAGCCTCCATCTCCCGGGGGGACTCTTTTCAGACCGAGAGATTGCAAGCAACTTCACGACGCGGGCCGCGGAGAGCTGAAGTCGACTGACAGCGTCACGATCACCGCAATGGTGCCTTCACCATGTCCCTGAGCTTCAGCATGGTGGCCCAGTTGCGTCCCGTGACATTGTTCGCGAGGGCCTTGTTCACTGCGTGATTCAGGGGACTCTTGACGATGCCCTCCGGGACCCAGAGGTAGGCTGCCAGGGAACCGACTCTAAGCGCTTCCCCGCCCCAGTCCTGACTCAGGAGAGACTGCACGGCCGAACGGGCCGCGGGCTCTCCCAGAACTGCCACGAGGAGCCTTGAAGGGTTGGTCGCGATTCTCTGTTGAGGAGTGTCCTCACGCCGCGGTAGCCCAGGCCTTCAACCAACGCGCGCAAGTCCGCCATGCTGACGCGGCTTGCCGGCCCAACATTCACTCCGCGCAGGAGCGCTATGTGCCATTCTCCGGCGTCTCGTTGACTCGCAGGAATGGGCGGCACAAGAGTTGAACTTGTGACCCCCAGCGTGTCGAACTGGTGCTCTAACCAAACTGAGCTAGCCGCCCTTGCGGGCGCTCAAACCGATACCCGCCCGCATCGGCCAGACCATAGACGGAGGGAAGCGCTCGTGTCAATACCGGCGGCAGCTTGTGACAGCGAGCGTGGCGACCAAAATGCGCGCCGCGCGGCTGCCTCGGCGCCAAACAGCGCCGTCCCCGCATCGATTGACGGCAGAATCCCTCCTGTGTAGTATGCCAGATCAAGGGGGGGTTGGTGGCGGCGCGTGGTTCTCCGCGCATTTCCTCGGTCTTCCTGGTCGTGGAAAGCGCGCAGGCGGTCAGAGAAGCTCTCTGCTACACGCTGCTCTCCTTCGGGATCAAGGGCGTTCCCGCCGCGTCGCGAAGCGAAGCGCTTGCCGCCCTGAAGGCCCAGAACGGGATCGAGGGAGCCATTGTCGACATCGACAACCGCGACGTCGAAGGAATCCAGCTCGTCAACGATCTGAAGGCGGATGAGGTCACACGGCGGATAGCCGTGATCGTTCACACCATCCAGACCCGCAAGGAGTTCGTCCGGCGGATGGTGGAGATCGGGGTGGCCGGCTACCTCCTCAAGCCATTCAGCGCCGAGACGGCCAGGCCGAAGCTGGAAGCCATCCTTTCCAAGCTTTCCTCCCACAACGCAAGCAGGCGGCACATCCGCGTGAGCCCCGACCCGGACGAGCTCACCCGGGTCTCTTTCCGCATCCGCGGTATACCCCAGCTCATGTCCGGCAGGATCGTGGACGTGAGCCTCGGCGGCATGGCCATCGAGCTTTTCAATCCGCCGCCGGACAACCTGTTCACGCAGGGGATCCCGATCCCGCGCCTGGAGTTCGCGCTGGCCGGCAAGGCCCTGGCGCCCGCGGGCAGCGTGGTGATCTGCAAATCCCGGGTGCTTGCGGTCCGCTTCGAGACAATGAGCGCTTCGGACAGGCAAGGGCTCGAAAGGTATATTTTCAAACGAATTTCATCGTAGTTTCGTCGGCAACAAGGAGGCAATGATGACGAAAAGTCCCAAAGGCCGGAGCGCGCGCACACGTGCCGTCCGCGTCGCTTCGGTCGCCGCATTCCTGCTCGTCACAGTGCTCGCTTTCCCCGCCAACATCACGGTCCCGACCTTCGAGCTCATCACCCACGCTTTGCCATACAACGGGGACTTCGCCCTCCAGACCTACGGGAACATGGTCATCCAGGTGGACGGGGGTTACAAGTTCGGGGCGCAGATCGGGCTCAGTTTCTTATCCAGCCTCAACCTCGCCTCATCACTCGAGGCACAGGTCGTGAACCCACTCGGGTTCTATGGCGCGAGCGTCATCATGAGGGACGTCCTCAACAGCTCCATCGACATCTCGTACTTCGTGGGGCAGAACGACTATTTCTGCAGAGGGGACGGCTTCTCGTATTTCGGGGCAACGACGTTCGCCACCAATTACAGCGGGTTCCTGTATTTTCCATCCGGCCCGCTCTACCAGGGAATCTACCAGGTCGACGGGACGGGGATCCGCGTGGACTTCACGCCGGTGAAAGAAACTTTTCGGCTCAGCGTGTACGCGTACGAGGACACACACTCCAACGACCAGTTCATGATGCCCCCCGGCAACTCCTATACACTGTCTTCGCCCTATGGCTCCTTTTCCGCGGACCTCCGCGCGCTGCTGAACCTGGACGTCGTCAAGCTGGAGGGATTCTTCGGGGGAACGTACGCCCCGTCATCGATTTTCGGGCTCTACCGGGGCGGCCTGATGCTCTATGCGACGAACAAGGACGTGGAGTTCTTTGCCCAGGTCGGTGTCCCTCAATGGGACGCCAGCTCCACGTTCACGATCAACCTGTTCTATCTCCTCTTCGAGCCGCGCCTGCATCTCGGCCAGTTTTCCATTGTGCCGACCTTCTTCTGGCATCCTGCCTATTACCTGCAGTTCAGCAACCCCGGCGAAGTGGGCAACTTCGACGTGAACGTCAACGTGTACGTCGGAGACCTCGTGACAACTTCGGTCCGCGGAGGCCTCGAGGGGAACTTCAAGTTCCAGTCTTCCTCCCTGACAACCACCGGCGTCCTCCAGTCCAGCGTCTCCCCGTACGTAGCCTTTGCGACCCCGGGCGTCGTGTGGACTGCCCGCGCGAACTTCAAGCTGTTCCCCTTCTCATTCTCAACGCTCTTCGACGCCTTCCTGGGGATCAAGGCAACACTCTAGACCTGCTCTCGGACGAAAAG
The DNA here is from genome assembly GCA_963753085.1 of uncultured Spirochaetota bacterium. Lineage (GTDB taxonomy): Bacteria > Spirochaetota > Spirochaetia > SZUA-6 > Fen-1364 > Fen-1364. Next base: position 227,929 of record CAVWBF010000015.1, read on the forward strand.
AAGAGGCCTTCCTTTCGGAAGGCCTCTGATGATTTCACCTGCGTTCGGAGCGTCTGCTCTACTTCTTCGTAGGCTGCGCTGCGGGCTGTCCCGCGTCCATCTTTTCCTTCTCCAGGAATCGGAGGACCTGGATGTTTCCAAGGCGCCTGACCTCCGCCAGCCTGCGCGCTTCCTGGCGCTGCTGGAGGATGCCCCAGACCGCCTCGTCGTTGATGTCTCTCTGCGTGGAGATGAGTGCCTTGTCGTAGGTGATCTTGATGTCCTTGAAGTACGTGACGATGTCCCCGCCCGGCTGGGCTGCGTCACGATACAGGATGAGACCAACCAGTTTCATGTACGGCATCCCCTGCGGATACAGGGGGAACCTGTGGAGCTCCCTGTTTCTGACGTCGGTGACGTAGTTCGGGTTGTTCCAGGTCAGCGTGCGCCAGCCGTCGAACTGAAGGTAGTCCATGAACAGGTTCTGCTCGATGCCTGTCTGGTCCTGGACGATGACTCCCAGTCCGTTGGGGTAGTTCGAGCCGTACACCGTGATGGAGAGGCTCTTGAGCACCCCCACGTTCTTCACGACCCCGTAGCCGTCCTCGAACTTGCCGCCCATGCCCTTGTCCGCCGGTGCAACGGTGACCCCGTCCGTGCCGGTCTTGTCCGCGTAGGCGGGGATGTCGAAGGGAGGCATGACAGTGGCCCAGGAGTTGTACGGGTCGATTGGGAAGTGCACCCGTACGCCGAGCACCTTCTTGTTGGCCATGTCTTCCCCGTTGAAGGGTTTTGCCGTGGCAGAGACAACAGCTTCCTTGGTGAAGCTCACGCTCTGGTTGGCCACGGAACGGGCCGATGAGGCCAGCGTAACGCCCCAGTTCCCGAGGGCAAGCGATGATTTCATGATCGCTTTGTCTGCATCACTGAAGGACGCGCCGGCGACATTGCTGTAGTCGATCAGTGTCGCCCCGTTCTCGGTGGGGGCCGTCTGAGTGCCCAGAGTGGTGTCGGGGGAGAGCTTCCCGAAATCGATCAGAACAGACGTGTCGGCAAAAAGCGCTGTTCCGCCGAGAAGCAGCCCGACGACAACAAAAATGAACAGCCGTTTCATGCATTGCTCCTTTCGCAGCCAGGTCGTTGCGGAGTCACATGCACAATTATAGTGACAGCCGGTGCTTTGTCAAATATTTTTCTTTGCGGGCACGCGCGGGGGCTGACCGTCAATGTAGAGGACGATGTCGTGGACCCGGGGAAAATTGAAGCGGATGGATTTCTCCAGCGCATCGAAGGCATCCGCGCCGGCAAGCGGCACGTCGGGGTCATCCGCCAGCACCTGCTCCGTGAGATCCAGGAACAGGGTGTGACCGTGGACCATGGCGGCCCGTACGGTCCCGCCCCGCGCGAAAAGGCGCGCGGCATCATGACGGGAGGGTCCGAGGAGGACGCCGTTGACCAGCTCCGCGATGTTGTCCTCCATGCTCCGGTGGCGCGTGAGGAACCGCGGCTCCGCGACGAACCCATGCCCGTGCTCCCGGGGGAAGTAGAGGATCCGCTCCACGCGGTGATTCCCGGCCAGGAGGAAGACCAGGATCGATACAACGAGGGTGCCGAGGATGACGCAGCCCACGATGGCTGACCTGCCCCTCAGGCGCATGTCGAGAACGAAATCCAGCCTATTGAACACCGGGACTCCCGTAGCGTTCGAATCGAGCGATGAACGATCGGATGCCAGTGTACAATCCATCCGCGATCCCTTTCAAGTACGACTGGTCAGCCAGGCGCGCGGCCTCCTCCGTGCTGGACATGAAGCCCACCTCCACGAGGACGGCCGGCATCTTGGCGTTGCGAACGACGTACCATGTCTCCTGGCGCATTCCCCGGTTGTCCGTCTGGCTGCCGACCGCCGCATCCAGCCCGGAGAGGATCTCCCGCGCCAGCACGATGCTCTCCACCGAGATTTCCTCTTCGAGCATGCTGTTGAGGATCGGGATCAGCTCGCTGGTTGACGGGTCCTTCCCCTGCGGATCCAGCAGGGTCCGCTTGTACTCGGGCGGCAGGTACCAGACCTCGAAGCCCCGCGCCTTGCTCAGCTTGTTGAAGGTCGAGTTGGCGTGCAGCGAAATGTAGATGACCGTGTCGCTCGTCTTCTCCAGGAGATTGTTCGCCATGTCGGCGCGCTTTTCCAGCGTGACATAGGTGTCGTCCGATCTCGTAAGGAGAACCTCCTTGTCCGGCAGGGCCTTCTGAAGCATCTGGCTCAGCATGAGCCCGATTTTCAGAACGACGTCCTTCTCCCGGATGGTCACTGTTCTCTTGCCATCCTGCCAGGTCCCCGTTGCGCCCGGGTCCTCGCCGCCGTGCCCCGGGTCGATGAGGATGGCAGCGATGCGCAGATGGCCCGCCGTGCGGGCAATCCTGTCCTGCTGGAGCGCCTTGCTGATTGCCGTCA
>CAVWBF010000016.1:0-20834 GCA_963753085.1 uncultured Spirochaetota bacterium
AATACTCTTTAAGGTGAGGTCCAAGTTTCTCGGAGCCATGCTTGGAAGCGCCATCGGAGATGCAATCGGTGGGCGGTATCTCTACAAGGCCATCAAGAATCCAAACGACGGCGAAAAACTTGTCTGGACTGACGACACCGCGATAGCAATCGGATTGGCTGAGTCCCTGGTAGCCAAACACGACATCGACGAGAAGCATCTGGGAGATCGGTTTCGAGTGAATCTACGCCGGTGGTCCCCCGGCCATCTTCTTCAAGGTCGAACAGATGGGCGGAACCTATTACGAGACAGCCCGTCCGAATCCCGAGGGTGGAGATGGGCCGATGCGCGGCGAGAGCGCTGTTCGACCTCGTGGAGAACCCGGGCCATGCCCGCCGGAAGATCCCGTACACCCAGCAGTTGATCATACGCTCCTCGTGCGCGCCTCGCTCATGAAGGCTCCAGCTGCGCGAATAAAGAGTCGACTTCAAGCGGGAATCCCGGCCCGCGTCGGCGCCTACGCCTTTTCAAGCATCTCCTTGAGAAGCAGGTGGCAGTACAACTGCTGGCGCGGCAGATGGAAGGGGCCCTTCCAGACACCGCCCTTCATATCCAGCGCCACCGTCCCGTCGCGGTGCAGGTAGCCAACGGCAGGGCCGGCCGGAGGGTGCGGTCCCCGCGCGCATAAAACCGCAACAGCGGCGCTCAAGTCCACAAACGGTGACGGTGATATCGCGCGAAGCGCTCCATAGTACTGAAGTATCCGGTCCCAATTCGTCCGCTCGAAGCTCTCCGCAACGCAGTACTCGTAGGGCGATAGCCGCCTCCAGGTGAAAACGAGTCTGCGTGTTCCCGTTGGCGGCCTCGTTCATCCAGGCGTTTCCCTCGTCAATGAGGCGGCGGTCCCACCGCGCGCGGTCTCTGGTCTCAGGTGACCGCCACTTCCCTCACCTCGGTGCAGCCTCCCCAGTCATAGATGGGGCACTGCCTAGCGACCTCAACCGCCTCTTTCAAATCCGCCGCCCTTCACCATCATGAAGCCGCCGACGATCTCCTTGGCTTCGGCGCACGGTCCTCCCTGGACCTGGCGACGCCGACCGATAATGATTGGCAAGGGCGGAAAAAATACACCGGTGGTTGCGATGTTCAACTATCTGTACGCCGATGTCGTCACGCTGATGGGTTTCTCACTGCTTGACCTGCGCCGGCCATCACCCTCACATTGCAGTCATGAAGCACCGGCTCAAAGTCCCCTGTATACCGAGACAGGAGGCAACCGTGAGCGTACTCGAAAAAGAAGTCCTGTTGATCGGTACCAGGGGCCGCAAGCGCTGCAAAGCCCTCTTTGACAGCGGCGCCAGCTATTCCATTATTCGCAGGGATATTGCGGAATCTCTCCAGCCGCTTTCTCCGCTTCCGGAGCCCGAGGAGTGGGTATTCGAGACTGCCCGTGCCGGCCAGTTGATACAGACGGAGTACTGCGTTGGACTCACGTTCCGATTTGATGACAGTGAGGCCCGATTTTACGACACCTTCGTAGTCTTTGACGAATGTTCGGAAGAAATCATCATAGGGGCCAAAACGCTCCAGAGCTGCCGCATTATCCTGGACTTCGACCGTGAGGAAATCCGCTATCGCAAGACCGCCGAGCGAGTCCGAGTGATATGAGGATCGCTTTGCCTGCTTCAGCCCCAGGATGCGAAGGGCCGACATCGAGGTGCCAAACCTCGCCGTCGATGTGAACTCTCAGGCAAGGTCCAGCTTTCCTTATCGTTGTTCCACTGCTTTACTGGAAAAGCCCCATCAGCTCCTCCTCACCCAGGGCGAGCGTCGGCGCGGGTCAAAGATCTCTTTGACCGCGGAATGCCCGTGTGGGATATCCGCTTCGTCGACGGGAAGCACCGTGTCCGGTGGGACCGCGGCGGGAGCCAGGGCGCTGCTCAGCGCTTCCAGGAGAGAATCGCGGGAGAGCCGCCCAGCCCGCTGCGGAAGCTTCGCGGCGGCCGTCGCGTCCGGGCCAGCCGGCTCGAAACGCTCGCGGCCTCGCTGACGGATCCCTCGACCGGGTTCTGGAAGCAGGCGATCCGGGGCAACGGGACCCTCGTCCTGCTCCTCTTCGGTGTCGAAGGTGTCGAATTGCTCCCAGAACTCGTTGTCGAAATAGACGATTACGACTGCAACGATGTGCTTGCACATCGCCGCCATGGGGCACGTGCACCAGGCCGAGGCGGGCGCGATCTTTCCCGTATTACGGTCCCGCGGAAGGTGTACCCCATAGGGCGAGCGCCGCGAGCCCCGCACCAGCGCGGTGACCCCGCGTTCTCCTTCCACGAGGTTCGTCACAGCGCCATCCCGCGCGCGGGCGCGACCTCGCGAGATGGTCAGCTCATCGAAACCTGCAAGGACGTTCTTTTCATCGGGGCCCACTGGGTAAGGACTTTATCCGAGGCCGCCTATCGTGTCACGGGCCACGCCCCGCATCGCCCAGAGAGACGCCCCGGATGCATCGAAACACCGTTTTCAACGCTGTTTTTCGCGCCACAGGCATAAGGATGGCATCTGGGACATTGCAAATGAGGATGTGGAAAAGCTCTTGCATTCCGTTACAATGACGGCTCCCTTGCGGCAAAAATCCCTTGCCCAAGCCGCAGTCACGTTCCTCAGGCTTTCCTGCCAAAAGCGCGCGCCGCCCGCACGGCCGCGCTCCAGCCTTCCACGAGCGCCCCGCGCGTCACCTCCGACATGGACGGCTCGAAGATCGCGTCAGCCTGCCAGATCGAGGAGAGCTGCTTCCTGCTGTCCCACATCCCCGCCGAAAGACCGGCGGCGAAGGCCGCGCCCAGCGCGGTGGTCTCGAAGGTGCGTGGCCGCACCAGCGGCACGCCGAGGATGTCCGCCTGGAACTGCATGAGGAATGCGTTCGTGGAGGCGCCGCCGTCCACCCGGACAGAACGGATCGAGCTGCCTGCATCCCGCTCCATTGCCTCCACGAGGTCCCGGGTCTGAAGCGCGACGCTCTCGAGGCCGGCGCGCACGATGTGTTCCTGCCGCGTGCCCCGGGTGATGCCGAGAATGGAGCCGCGCGCATCCGGATCCCAGTACGGGGCCCCCAGGCCGACGAAGGCGGGAACAAAATAGACCCCGCCTGTGTCGCTGACAGCCCGCGCCATGGTCTCCGACTCCGCGGCGGATGAGAGGATGCGAAGCTCGTCCCTCAGCCACTGGACCACCGCCCCGCCGATGAATACCGAGCCTTCCAGCGCGTACTCCAGTCCTTCCCCCAGGTCCCAGGCCACGGTGGTGAGAAGACGGTTCGCGGAAGCCACCCGCTCCCTGCCCGTGCACAGGAGGCAGAAGCACCCTGTCCCGTAGGTGACCTTGACGTCTCCCGGCTCGAGGCACGCCTGGCCCAGGAGCGCCGCCTGCTGGTCACCCAGGACGCCCCGCACGGGGATGGCCGCTCCAAGGATCTCTTTTGGCACCGTGCCGAAATCCGATGCGGAGGGGCGGACCTGCGCCAGCATGGAGAGGGGAACGCCCATGGCGGAGGCCAGCTCGGGGTCCCACGCGCCCCTGCCGATATCGAAGAGCATCGTCCGCGAGGCGTTCGACGGATCCGTGAGGTGCCGGCCCGTGAGCCGCTGGATGAGCCAGGAGTCGACGGTGCCGAAACAGATCTCCCCGGACTGCGCCCTGCTTCGATGATTCTCCTCCGCCTGGAGGAACCACATGATCTTCGTTGCGGAGAAATACGGGTCCAGGAGCAGCCCGGTCCGCTCAGCGACCCTCTTTTCCAATCCTTCGGCGGAAAGCCGCCGGCAGATGTCGGTTGTCCGCCGATCCTGCCAGACGATGGCAGGGCCGAGAGGGTGGCCCGTCTTCCTGTCCCAGAACACCGCTGTCTCGCGCTGGTTGGCAATGCCGATCCCCGCGACCTGGGATGGGGTGATCCGGGCCGAGGAGATGGCCTCCCGGGCAGCGGTGAGCTGCGTGGACCAGATCTCCTCGGGGTCGTGCTCGACCCAGCCCGGCTTCGGGTACGACTGGGTGAAGGGCTTCTGGGACACGGAAATGGCCCTGCCGCTCCTGTCGAAGAGGATTGCCCGCGAGCTGGTGGTCCCCTGGTCGAGGGCGAGGATGTAGCTCTCCATGGCCGTGAGTATAGATTCCGCTCAGCGGGCGGGCAAGCTTTGCGTCGGAGCCACCGCTATGGGTCCGGCTGTGTAGGGACCTGCGACGACTCCGAACCCCCCCCGTGTGTTGTTGGCGTACGCGCGGAACGTGAAGCCCTGGGCAAGGATGGGTGATGCTGCAGCCATCTTTGCCACTTCCAGCGCGGGACCCTTGCGCGAGACCGGGAAGCTGGCCGCGAACTTCCCGTCTTTGCCGTACGTCCATATCTCCACGGAATCGTACGGGCCGCTCACGTGGATGGCGCCGTCGCTCACGGAAGCTGACGGGTAGGCGGCCTGCGCCGCCGTGGTCGCGCGCGCCGCAACGCTGAAGGTCTGCTCCACCGTGTCGCCGCCGGAGTTCTCGAGGAGGACCCGGTAGCTCCCTGCCGGCACCGGTGTCGATGCCGGCATGAACAACGTGTTGGAGCCGATCCAGGCTTCACCTTCCGCCGTGGATGAGACCCAGGAGGAGCTGTCCACTTTCCAGAACAGCTGGGCATCATCGTTGATCACGTAGAAGCTGCTGAGGTTCTCCATCCCATCCGGATCGCTTGCAACAAGGAAGACACTCAGGGCTTCCGAGTCTGCGCCCGTGGAGGTGTCATGCTGGTAAATGACTTTTGCATAGACGCGCGAGATGGCGGGGGGCTTGTTGGAGCAGGCCGCCAGGAGAGAGAGAGCGGCGATTGCCGCGAGGGCCGCAGCAGCCGCGAGACCCTTCCTCACAATCCCTCCAGGACCGCGGCACGCCGGCAGTCGGAGAGGCGGCGGCGCAGGTAATCCAGGTCAAGGCGGAGGTCCTTCACGAGCCTGAGGAACAGGTCGTTGGGCAGGAGGTTCTGCTCCGTGAACAGGAAGAGGAGGGCCTTTTCCGCGATGCAGGACACACGCAGGGAGTTCATCATCACCTCGTTGTCATCATGAATACTTCTGAAATGGCGATGAAGCTGAGACCTCATGAGATCGTCGCGGATCAGGGACAGCTCCTCCCGCAGGGGCGCCGGGTCCCCGCGGGAAGCGGCCTCGCCCAGGGGCTTCAGGTACAGGTAGGTGTACTCCTTCCCCGGCAGGTAGTGATGGTCGTCGCAGCGGGTGCAGTAGTTGGGCTCGCGCGGATCGTTGATCTCCCTGTCCCCCCCGATCACGATGAGCGGATCGAAGTACAGGGCCGGGCACTCCGCGCCATCCACCGTGTAGGAGCGGTAGGTGTAGTACGAATCCTGGAGGCATTCCGCGTGCTCGCAGTACGCCGTGAGGGGAAAGACATCCGTGGCCGTATCCAGGAGGAGCTTTGCCGTGGTGTTGAAGATCTCTCTGCGGAAGTTCAGGACAAGGGACGGAAAGATGAACGTGAGCCCACGGGTCCGCGATGCGTTTTGCACAACGTAGGCAAGCCGCTCCTCGTAGAAGGAGGCTTCATCGATGACCCATGTCCCCACGCCGGGGTTCTCCGCCATGACGCGCTCGAGGTCGAAGGAACTGGAGATGGAGGCGATGTTCCTGCCGCAGCGGACAAACCCGCCCCGAAACGGCAGCGCGTCCGCGGGGTAGTCGGGAAACCGGGAGACGTCGAGGGCTGACCGGATGAAGAACACGATCCTCCGGTCAGCGCCGTCGGTCCTCGTGCTCTCCGCCGCGCGGCCGGTCTTCTTGCGGGCCACCTCCGAATCGCGCCAGATCCGGGCGGAGAACTCGGTCTTCCCCGAGCCCATGGAGCCGATCACGAGGATCCGCCGGGAGGGACGGGAAAAATCGAAGTGGTTGAACGACCTGTGCACCCTCACCTCGGGGAAGCCGAGGCTCTTGAGGAAGGCGCGCGCCTGCGAGCTCTCCAGATCGGCTGGCATTTCTCCTGGCAGGATAGCGCCCGGCTCGGGGGGAGTCAACGGAACGAATTGCCGGGTGCTCTTTGTCGGCCTTTCGGCCATCCATGGCCTCGGCCGACCTCAGACATCCCTGTCTACGATTGACACCCAAACGGCGGCGGCCTACATTCGGAGAACTCATATGGCATTGACCGAAGAGCAGGTAAAAAGCCTTCGCGGCTTGTCAGAGGCGCAGGCAGGGGAGGCATTGCGCGCTCACGGGCTGAACGAGCTCCCTTCCGCGGGGAAGCGGGGCACCGTGGCAATCATCGCCGGCGTTCTGCGGGAGCCGATGTTCCTCCTCCTCCTTGCCTGCGGCGCGTTGTACCTGGCCCTCGGGGACGTCCAGGAAGCGGTCATGCTCCTCGGGTTCGTGATCGTGATCATGGGGATCACCATTTACCAGGAGCAGAAAACCGAGAACACCCTCTCCGCCCTCCGCGACCTTGCAAGCCCCCGCGCGCTGGTCATCCGGGACGGCGAGCGGCGCCGTATCCCGGGGCGCGAGGTGGCCCGTGGAGACCTGATCGTGCTTGCGGAGGGTGACAGGGTCCCTGCGGACGGGCTTCTCCTGTGGGAGATCAACGTGTCGGTGGATGAGTCGCTTCTCACCGGAGAATCCGTGCCTGTCCGAAAGACCTCGGCGGATGAATCCGCCGGGATGCAGAGGCCCGGCGGCGATGACCTTCCCTGCGTTTTTTCGGGAACGCTTGTCGTGCACGGGCAGGGCGTGGCGCTTGTGAAGGAGACCGGCGCCGCCTCCGAGATCGGCAAAATCGGCCGGGCTCTCCAGGCGGTGGAGCAGGAGCAGACTCCGCTCCAGAAGGAGACCGCGGGGATCGTTCGGGCCATCTTCGTGGGCGCGCTGGTGCTGTGCGCCGCGCTGGTCATCGTCTACGGCCTGACGCGGTGGGACTGGCTGAACGGGCTCCTTTCCGGCATCACCCTGGCCATGGCCGTGCTCCCCGAGGAGCTGCCCGTGGTTCTCACCATCTTCCTTGCCCTGGGGGCGTGGCGAATCTCACGCAACAACGTGCTGGCCCGCAGGATGGCGGCCGTGGAGACCCTCGGCGCGGCAACCGTCCTGTGCACGGACAAGACGGGCACTCTCACGCAGAACAGGATGCGCATCCGCATGCTGCAGGTCGGGGACCGGTCGCTCGACGTCACACGGACGGGGGATCTGCCGGAAAGCTTCCACGAGCTTCTGGAGTACGGGATCCTTGCCAGCCAGCAGGATCCCTTCGATCCCATGGAGAAAGCCATCCACGAGATCGGCGCGGGGAAGCTCACTGACACGGAGCACATCCACACCACCTGGACCCTCGCGCAGCAGTACCCGTTGTCCCGCAATCTCCTCGCGCTCTCCCACGCCTGGAGATCGGTGGGCGGAAAAGGCTACGTCGTGGCCACAAAGGGCGCCCCCGAGGCCATTGCGGATCTCTGCCACTTCGATTCCGGCCGGGTGGACCATCTCTCGGAGCAGGTCCAGGAGATGGCGGACCGGGGCCTGCGGGTGATCGGGGTTGCAAAGGCTTCCTTCGATGAGGCGGAGCTGCCGGACATGGCTCATGATTTTCCGTTTCAGTTCATCGGCATCATGGGACTGGAGGATCCTATTCGGCCCACGGTCCCCGACGCGGTCAGAGAATGCCACGAAGCGGGCATCAAGGTCGTGATGATAACCGGCGACTACCCGGCAACGGCCCGCAAGATCGCCAGCCAGACAGGGCTCGGCCCGGGTGAGACGATCACGGGACCCGAGCTGGACCGGATGTCCGCGGATGAGCTTCGGCGACGCATTCCGGGTGCGGGAATATTCGCCCGCGTGGTGCCCGAGCAGAAGCTTGCCATCGTGGAAGCGTTCAAGTCGCGGGGAGACATCGTGGCGATGACCGGTGACGGGGTGAACGACGCACCCGCGTTGAAATCCGCGCACATCGGGGTGGCGATGGGAAGCCGCGGGACTGATGTTGCCCGGGAAGCCTCCGACCTGGTTCTCCTGGATGACGATTTTTCCTCGATCGTGGCCGCCGTCCGGATGGGGCGACGGATTTTCGACAATCTGCGCAAGGCAATGGCGTACGTGATCAGCGTCCACATCCCCATTGCCCTTGCCTCGCTTCTTCCCGTGCTTCTTCAATGGAAGGAGATGATCCTCTTTCCCGTCCACATCGTTTTCCTGGAGCTGATCATCGACCCGGCCTGCTCCATCGTCTTCGAGGCGGAACCGGCCGAGCGTGACATCATGAAGAGGAAGCCGCGCGGCCCCGGGGAGCGCCTCTTCGGACCAACGAGCCTTCTCATCAGCTGCCTCCAGGGACTGTTCGCGTTTGCCGCGGTGATCGGGGTGTATTCCTGGGCTCTCGGGGCGGGTCAGAGCATCGCGGAAGCGCGCACGCTTGCGTTCATCACTCTCATCGTGTCGAACCTCTGCCTCATCCTGACCAACAGGAGCTGGTCGCAGACGGCTGTCTCGGCTTTCAGCGCGGGCAACCCGGCGCTCCTCTGGGTCATCGGCGGAGCGCTCGTCTTCCTGGGCCTCGTGGTGTACGTCCCCGGTCTTCGCGACCTGTTCCACTTCGCCCCGATGCACGCGCTGGATATCGTCATTGCTCTGGGGGCCGGTCTCGTGAGCATCGCCTGGTTCGAGGCGGCCAAGGTCCTCGTGCGTCTTCGGAGGCGGGAGATCACGTGAAGAGCCCGAGCTGAACGTTCCGCGCGCTCCTGGCGGATCGGACGGCAGGGGCCTCCTGCAGGCAGTCCGCGGGAATGTCGGCCAGGAAAGGGCTGGGACGCGCGGGCCTCACCACCCCGTGCAGGCCGCGCCGGGCGCAATGCGTGACGTACAGCACGTCCCGCGCCCGCGTTACGGCCACGTAGAACAGGCGCCGTTCCTCCTCGGGATCATCGGCAAGCGGCACTATCCCCTCCTCGGCTCCGGCGATGAAGACCACGGGGAACTCCAGTCCTTTCGCGGCATGGAAGGTGAGAAGCGTCACTTTTTCCGCCCTGGCGGCGCCCTCGCTTTCCCGCGTGAGCAGGGAGAGCCCGACAAGGAATGCCGCCAGGTCCCTCCCGCAGTCCCGCGCGCTTTCCCTGATGGCTTCGTCTGCAAGGTCGATCTCGGGAACCGAGCGGTCAATGGGCACCACGTCTTTTTCCAGCTCGTCGATCACCGCCTCCACCCCGGCTGATGCGGCCCTGTGCCGAAGCTCGTCGAGCCTGGCAAGGAAGGCCGCAAGCGCATTGTCGCGCCCCGCCAGGCTTTCCGAAAGCTCCTTGCGGGACACAAGGTCGTGCGGATTCAGGATGAGCCGCAGGGCTGCAACCAGGAACCTGAAAGGGGGCTCCAGCGCAAGCGGGGTGTTGTCCCGGAATGCCAGCGGCAGACCCGCCCGCAGCAGGGAAGGAAGGAGAGCATCACGGACAACGCGCGTTCGAAAGAGGACGGCGATGTCGGCGAACGAATGGTTGCCAGGAACGCGTTCCCGTGCCGAGTCCACAGAAACCGCGTCCACTCCGCCCAGGAGGTCCCGGATGGTTGAAGCGATGAAGTCTCCCTCATCCTCGGGGTCTCTGGCCTGGTAGGTGCGAATGGCCGAGCCCTCGGTCCTTGCGGCGCTCAACGCGGGAATGCCGGGGGACCGCTTGCCCTCGATAATCGCGGCTGCCGCGCGAACAAGGTTCGCACCGGAGCGGTAGTTGATCGACAGGGCAAAAGGGGTTGCACCTGATTCTTTGAGAAACCGTGAGAACAGGCCGCGGTCCGAGCCGCGAAACCCGTAGATCGCCTGGTCGGGATCACCGATGCACAGAACAGAGGAAGCGTTCCCGCTGAGGAGAGACAGGATCTGGAACTGGGGCCTGTTGATGTCCTGCAGCTCATCCACTGCTGAGACAGGGTATTTCTCCTGCCATTCCCGAAGAACATCGGGGTTCTCCTGGAAGAGCTGAAGGGCCCCGGTGACCAGAGAGGAGATGTCGACCCCTCCCGCGCTCGCGCAGAGCGCTTCATAGGCGCCGAGCAATTCGCCCAGCTCCTGGTCGACCTCCGTCATGCCCTCGTAATAGCGTTCCAGGCGCTCCGCGGCCGCCCGCGCGGCGGATGGAGACCCTCCCTGGGGCAGCATGGAAAGAAGCGCGATGCGCTGCGACGGGTTGTAGACCGCGAGAAGCCGCGGGTCGCGCGCGCGAAGCACGCTGAAGCAGAAGGAATGGAAAGTCGTCGCGGAGACCGCTGCCGCCTGCCTTCCGAGAAAGCTGGAAAGCCTGTCCCGCATTTCCGCCGCGGCCCTCGTGGTGAAAGTAATGGAAAGGACCTGGTCGGCGCGCGCGGCTCCTCCCTGCACCTTTCCCGCAATCCATGCCGCCAGGAGCCGAGTCTTGCCGGTCCCCGGCCCCGCGAAGACAAGGCATCTTTGGGCGGGGGAGGAAACAATGTCCTTCTGTGCGGCATCCAGGAGGGACGCCGCTTCGAAGAGGAACATCTGTGCGCCCCGGCCCGGAGGTTGCGAGTCAGCGGGCACTGGCCTGGCCAGGGCGCCACGTTTTGCCCGTCCGGCCCTGGACCCGGAGGCTGGGAAAAGCTCGTCCTGGCCGCGGAAGAGCGCCAGCTCAGCTTCATCGAACATCCGTATGACGCCGAACTCTCCGTCGTAGCCGGCGACCGGGCTCACCCTGCCGTCGCGCATCCTGCTGACCGCCTCCCCGATGAGCGGCCCCAGCGAGCGCCGCACCTCTTCCAGCGCGGAATCGAAGAGAAACGCATACTCGCTTCCGAATGCCCGGATGACCCTGGCGTGCAGCTCCGTGACCACGCGTGATCCGACCCCGCTGCCGGTGAGCTGGCTGAGCATCTCGGGCACGGGGATGAGGTACCGGAACCCCGCCGCATCCCGCGGCCGCCGGGCGTCTTTCCTGTCCGCCAGCTCCAGCACCCTGTGCAGGACGCCCACGGTGAGCGGCGCTCCGCAGGCCGGGCACTTCCCGCCTGCCTTCAACGTCTCCTCAGGGTCCAGGCGCACGCCGCACTTCCGATGGCCGTCGAAGTGGTATTTTCCCTCCTCGGGGTAGAACTCGCAGGTGCCGAGGAAACCGGCTCCGGTTCGCAGCGCGCTCACGACGCCTTCCCAGTCAAGTCCCGCTTCGAGGAGGTTCGCCTCCCTGCCAAGGTTGGGAGGCGAGTGGGCATCCGAGTTGGATACCAGGCGGTACCTGTCCAGCGCGCTCCAGCGCCAGTTCATGAGGGGGTCCGAGGAGAGGCCCGTCTCCAGCGCGAAGATATGGGGGGTGAGCTCCTCGAAACATTCCTCGATGCTGTCGAAGCCCGACTTCGATCCAAAGAGGGAAAACCAGGGGGTCCAGATGTGGGCTGGGATGAGAAACCCTTCCGGAGCGGTTTCCAGGAGAATGGAAAGGAGGTCCTTGGGGTCGAGCCCGAGGATGGGTCTCCCGTCCGAGGCGATGTTTCCGATCGTGGCAAGCCGGGCGCCCAGCTTCCGCGCCTCCTCCATGGTCCGCACACCGAGGAGAGTGTGGACCTTGCGCGTCTGGCCGCGTTTCTTGTAGATCGAGCTGATTTCGACGGTGAGGAGGAAGCGAACCGGACCCTCCGCGGGCTGCGCGCCTTCCACGGGGAAGTCGGAGGGCTCCGCTTTCAGGGCATACAGCCCGTCTTTCTCGACGAGCTTCTCAGCCAGCTCCGCGAGCCACCGGGGATGGGTGAAGTCCCCCGTCCCGACGACGTTGATTCCCTTGAGCCGGGCCCAGCGGAAATAACCTTCCAGGTCGGCGTCCTTGCTCGTGGCCCGCGAATACCGGGAATGGACGTGCAGGTCCGCCACGAGCCTCACGGGAAGCGCCCTTATGCCGGGCTTTTCGCGAAAATGGTCCTGAGCTCTTCCTTGGCCCCGTCGAGAACCTCGTTGTACTTCACGTCCAGCTGGGAGAGGTACTGGCGAATCATGGCCTGGTATTCGGGGTCGGCGCTGGGATTTATCTTCACGGGTCTGCCGAGCTGGCGCGACAGCTCCTCTTCCTTTTTCTTCTTGACCTGGCCGTACTGGCGGTCCACGGCCTCCACGAGCCTCTTGCGCTCTCCCAGGTACTCCTTGAAGAAGTTCTCAAGCTGGCCGAATATCATGCCCGCCTTGCGGGAGTCGGAAACCGTCGCTCCGATTGCGTCCCCGAGCTTCTTGTTGTTCTTCAGGGAGAACTCGTCGATGGGCAGGACGAGGTTGGCCAGGAGCGACTGGATGAGGCCTTCCCGGACCCAGCTCAGCTGCTGCTTCTCGTAGCCCTTGAGGGCGGCCTTGACGTCGAACGTCCCTTCATCGAGCAGCTTGGAGACGAGCTTCTTTCCTTCATCGCGGAAACGGTTCGACTCCAGGAGCTCCTTGTTTGCCTCGATGTCCTTCGAGTTCTCCATTGCGATCTGGAACGCGGATTTGATCACTCCCATTTTTCTGGTACTCCTGCTGCAATGTATCTGCCGGCGACGCGGGAATCAAGACGCCGCATTGCTTCCCGTCGCATCGCTTCGGGAAATCACCGCGAGACCGTGAGTATCTCCCGCTCTGTCACGACGCCGTGCAGGCGCTGATCCCGCTCCGTGTGAGGGACTTCGTCCACCAGCTGCTCCGAGAGGCAGATGCCGATGGCGGAGAGTCCGCGGCCCACCGCGGCGCGGGTGTCGCCGAGAAACCTGTCGTAGTACCCCTTGCCCCGTCCCAGGCGGTTTCCCCTGCGGTCGAATGCGAGGCCGGGGACAGCCACGAGGAGATCCGTGCCGCGCCGCGGTGCAAACGGCTCCCAGCCGGGTCCGGAACCGGGATCCCCCATTTGTCCCGGGGAAGGTCGCGCGGGTCCACGGGGAGAAAGAGAAACCGTATGACATCTCCTTCGATTCGAGGCACGGCCACGCTCTTGCCCGAGGCCCGAGCAGCATCAATGAGGCCGGCGCTTTCCAGCTCGTGGGGCATTGAGAGAAAACACAGGACGACGCCTGCTTCCCGCCATGCCGCGGTCTCCTGGAAGCGTCGGGCCGCACGGGCGCTCCGCCGGGCGAGGTCAGGCGCATCGATCTGCCTCAGGAGGCCGTTCATCCGGCTGCGCAAGTCGGCCTTTGTCATGGTACAGTAGTACGGTCCGGGAGGAAGGAATGCAAGATCTCTGGGATCTCACGCGCCGCTCTGTCATCGGGGGAGAGAAGCGGCTTGCCACCCCGTTCGGCCAGAGGCGGGTCACATACGCCGATCACACGGCCTCAGGCCGTGGGGTGACGTTCATCGAGGACTCCGTGTTGGAGGTCCTGGAAACCTACGGAAACACCCACACGGAGGACGACGCCACCGGGACCATCACCTCGGAGCAGCTTCGCCTCGCGGAGCAGACCATCAAGGGTCTCGTGAACGCCGGGCCGCGCCACAGGATCATCACCGTCGGCTCCGGCACCACTGGTGCAGTCCACCAGCTCCAGCAGATCCTCGGGATCTACGTGCCTCCCGCGGGGAAGGATCTTTTCAGGACGCTCCTCCGACAGCGCTTCAGCCCGGGGGAGGCGGAAGAGCTTGAGCTGTGGATGAGCGGGAAACGTCCCGTCGTCTTTGTCGGTCCTTTTGAGCACCATTCGAACGAGGTCTCCTGGAGGGAATGCTTCGCGGAGGTCGTGGAGATAGAGCTGACCGGGAGCGGCCTCCTGGACCTCGATGACCTGGCAGGGAAACTGCGGCGACCCGAGTACAGCGGCCGCAGGAAGATCGGCGCCTTCTCCGCGGCGTCCAACGTGACGGGGGTGAAGACACCCGTGTACGAGGTGGCGCGGATCCTGCACGCGCACCAGGCGCTGGCCCTGTTCGACTTTGCCGCGGCCGCGCCGTACGAGCGCATCGACATGAACAGGGACACGGACTCCTTCTTCGATGCCGTGTACTTCTCCCCGCACAAGTTCCTGGGCGGTCCGGGCAGCTGCGGCATCCTCATCATCCACGACGGGATCTACAGAAGCGACCTGCCCCCCACGGTTGGCGCCGGGGGGACTGTGGAGTTCGTGAACTTCGCCGGACAGGCCTACATTCCCGACATCGAGGCCCGGGAGAAAGCCGGCACACCGGGCATTCTCCAGACGCTCCGCGCCGCGCTGGCCATGGAGCTCAAGGAAAAGCTCGGACCTGAGAGGATTGCCGCCCGTGAGGAGGCGCTCGCCCGCAGCGCGCACGGGATGCTTTCCGGCATTCCCGGCATCGAGCTCATGGGGAATGCGGCAACGGACCAGCGACTGCCCATCTTCTCCTTCACCATCAGGGTCGGCTCATCGTACCTGCACCCCCGGTTCGTCACGGTGCTCCTCAACGACCTTTTCGGGATCCAGAGCAGGGCCGGATGCTCCTGCGCCGCCCCCTATGGCCACCGGCTCCTCCACATCGACCAGCCCACCTCGCGGAGGCTCGAGCACACGATCATGAGGGGGAACATCGGCTTGAAGCCGGGGTGGACCCGGGTGAACTTCCACTTCCTCCACACCGACGCCGAGGCGGAGTTTATCTGCGCGGCAATCAGGTTTGTCGCCGAGCACGGCTCGGATTTCCTCCCCCTGTATACCTTCGACATCAGAACGGGCGCCTGGCGCCACAACGAGCGTTCCCCTGAGGCGGTCTCATTCGGCCTCGACTCCGCCCTCGGGGGACCTTTGTCAGGGAGACCCCGGAACGACCGGCCGCAGGACGGGGCGCCGGAGGCGCCGGTCATGGAGCCTTCCGACCAGGCGGCGCTTTTCCATTCCTACCTTGCCGAAGCTGACAGGCTGGCGCAGTCGCTTCGGAAGCGGTTCTCCGACCGAAAGCTTTCCACGACGGAGCGGGATCTTATCCCCTTCCTCTACAGCTCATGAAAAGGCGCCCCACGCAGAAGGACTGGCTCCCGCTCTCGAAAACCGAGAGCGTTGCTTCCGAGGCCCCGACAGGGGAGGCTTTCCGGGTCGAATGGATCGACTTCGAGCGGGGGATCCGGGTGGGAAACCTCGAACCCCATGAGCGAATAACGCAGATCCTCAAGTATGGCCTCGAGACCCGCCACGGCACGCCGTTCGTGACCGACAGGTGGGGCCGCGGCGTGTACTGGCAGTGGATCTGCTGGCTCCCTCGGGCAAACCGGGCGGCAAAGCCCATCTCCCACGACGTGAACTTCGGGTGCGCAAAGCTCTACATCACGGTGGACAGGGAAAAGGCGATATTCCAGAGCGGGCTGCAGGTGGAGCACAGCCGAGGAGCAAGGAAAGACTGGGACTGGCACAGGCTCATCCGACAGCTCGAAGCCGGCACGACACTGGACCGGGAGATTCAGCGCCTTGTCCGTCGTGAAGGGTTCACCGCGCGCGTGATCGGCGCTGCATCAGCGACATTCAACGCGGAGAACTGGCAATCCTCAGCGCTGGTCCGCAGCGCCGCTCAAAAGACGCCCGCGGGCGAGTGGAAGGGTTTCCAGCTCTTCTACCCGATGAGCGCGCAGGAAGTGCGCGCCTGCTCGGGGCACGAGCTCGTGCAGGCCGTCCTGGGAGTATTTGGGGAAGTGACGGAGGCCATGAACGAGTGCATGCAGGTCAGGCTCACCTCCGCCCGTCCGCTTCCCCCCGTCTAATTCCCCGTCCCCCGGGCCTTCACACCCTTCTCTGCGAGGATCGGGGACTCCCTGAGGAAGAACGCCAGAACGAGGGCCACGACGGTCAGGCCCAGCAGACCCAGGAGGGAAGCTGTCATGGAACCGCTGGGACTCTTGAGGGCGTCCATGAGGAAAATGAAGATAATGCCCGAGATCTGCCCCGCGACAAGGAGCAGCGTGTTCGACGTGCCCTCGGGTGCGGGAAGCGTCATTTCCGCCCCGTACTGGAAGCCCACCGGACCGGCGCTGAGGAGGAAAAAACCGAACACAAACGATCCCGCCAGGAGAAGCCAGTAGCTGGTGGCGAACGTCACTCCGAGGAGCCCCGGAATGAGCCCGATCAGCGCAAGGATGACAAAGGGCTTGCGCCTGCGCAGGGAGTCGGAGACGAGGGGCAGCACAAAAGCCCCCACGATCCCGCCAATCAGCATGAGCCCTCCGGCAAGGCCGGCCTGCGCCGTGGAGAACCCGCGCGGCCCGACGATCTCCTCGATCCACGTCGTGATTCCGTTGAACATTCCAAGACCGACGAAGAAAATGGCCAGAAGGAACAGGAAATCCCTGCGCCTGATCATGCTGCGAAGACCGTCGAGCATGAGGGAGCGCACCTCGTCTTCCGGCAGGCCCACCGGCGTGGGCGGCTTTTCCCGAGCCACCACGATGAAGAAGAGGGCAGCCACCACCGCTGCAACGCCCCCGATGACGAGCATGCCCTTCATGCCGTAGGCGGCGGTGAGAATGGGGGTGACGATAAGGCTGAGGAGGACCCCGAGGTAGATGGAAAGCGTGCCGAGGCCGGTCGCCGTTGCGCGTTCATCGGCCGGGAACCAGCGCCCGGCGAGCTTGGTGGTCGCGCCGAGCACGAGTGGCTGGCCAATAGCGATGCCGGCCTGGGAAATGAACACGAGGGTGAAATTGGACGCGAAGATCCCCCTGGTCAGCGCGAACACCGCCGTGAGAATGGCGCCCACGGTAACGGAAGCCCGGATTCCCCAGGTGTCGATCAGCCATGCAGAGGGGAGAAAGATCAGGATGTAGATTGCCATGAAGCACAGGGACAGGAGCCCGATGGCGAGGTCCGAGGTGGAATAGAACTTCATGGCCTCGCTCGTAATGGGCGCGAAGGTGATCCAGAGCGCCTGGTTGATCCCGGTGATCAGCATGAAAGCGGCCAGGATCAGCCAGCGGTAACGGTACGCCTTGATGGTGGATTCTTTCATGTGCCCTCCCCGTTCGTTGTTGAAATCCCTTCCCGTTGAAATCCCTTCCAAAGGTGAAATCGCGTGAAATATAGGGGAGGCCAGCACTGAAGGCAAGCGAGCGCGCCGCCTTTCAGCAGAGAGCTGCCCGGCGGCTTATCCCCTTTCCCGGGCTTTTTCACCCCCGATCATTTTTGCCGCCGTGAGGCGAATGAGGGCTCCGGCCATGGCCACCAGCACGAGGGCGAGGGCGAGGTAGAACCAGAAGCCGCCGCGGATCCCCATGGTCTGGGCAAGGACGGCCATGATGAACGGGAACGTGAAGGAGCCGATGCCCCCGCCGGTGGTCACCGCCCCCACGGCCATGCCGCTTCGGTGATAGCGGCCCACGATGGCAAGGGACAGCGGGTAGATGCCCGAAAAGCCGAGGCCGGTCAGGAACACGGCAGCCGCGACCGCCCACATCGAGGACACGGCCAGGATCATGCCGAGGGCGGCGGCGGACAGGACGGTCAGGCCGAGGACGAGATACTCCTGGCGCGACCCGCGGTACGCGGACAGGGAGAAGCGGCCGAAGAGCATGCCGACCCAGAAAAGAGAAACCGATAGCGCCCCCGTGAATTGCGCGGCGCCGAGGGCCCGCACGACGTACTCGGATATCCAGGTCGAAACACCCAGCTCTGCGCCGACATAGAGCAGGAGGAAGAACGTGATCAGGAGCAGGAGGGGTTGCAGTACCAGCTTCATGCCGGCGCCGCTCGCCGTGTCGCCGCTGCCGCGGGCGCGCCCCTCGTCGTACACGCGCGTGAAACGGGAAACGCCGAACAGGACTGCCATCACGCCAAGGACGACCGCCGTCGCCGAAAAAACTGCGATCCCGCCCCTTCCGATCCCGAGCAGGAACCCCACCGAGGCCGGCCCGACGATCCCCCCGACGCAGAAAGCAGCGTGGACGAGGTTCAGGAGCCTGCTCTGGCCTTTGCCCTCCATGTGGATCACCTCGAGGTTCGTGACGACCTCGATGGTTCCCTGGCACAGCCCGATGCAGAGGTTCAGCAGGAGGTTCAGCCACGGGGACGGCCAGCGGAGGAACAGGGACATGCTGAGAGCGCCAAGGAAAAGCCCGCTCACGAGGACCTTCTTGGGGCCGATGCGCTGGACAAGGATGCCGCAGACGAACGTGGAGACGAAGTACCCCACGGCGCTCGCGGCAAGCACCACCCCTGCCAGCTCGTAGGACCAGGCAAAGGTTCGGATGATGTGGGGCAGGGCCGCACCTATGATCGTAAAAACACAGCCGAAAGTCGCAAACCCAAGGAGAAAGAGGACGTACAGTCGGCGCGTGGTGCGGTCTGGAATGTCTATCATGGAGTGTGTCAACCATCATGGGGAGGAAGCTGACGCTGGTCAAGGCTCTGGCTATCCTGCATCTCGTCTTCCGGAGACATGCGGCAGAAGGCGTGGCAATGACGTCGGGCATCACATACTATCGACTTCATAAGGAGGGAGAATGATCGAGACAAAGACTGCGACCATGATCGTGGACAAGGACTTCGTCATCTCCGAGGTGGATCCGCGGCTCTACGGGTCCTTTGTCGAGCACCTTGGCAGGGCGGTGTACGGGGGCATCTACGAGAAAGGCCACCCGACTGCGGACGAGGATGGGTTTCGCCGCGACGTGCTCGACCTGGTCCGGGAGCTCCGTGTCTCCATCGTGCGCTACCCCGGAGGCAACTTCGTCTCCGGGTACAACTGGGAAGACGGCGTGGGCCCGGTGGAGAAACGGCCCCGCAGGCTGGAGCTTGCATGGCGCACGGTGGAGCCCAACTGGGTGGGAGTGAACGAGTTCGTCCGGTGGGCGAAAAAAGCAGGGACCGCGGTCAACATGTCGGTGAACCTGGGGACCCGGGGCCCCGACGAGGCGCGTGCCCTCGTGGAGTACTGCAACCACCCCTCGGGCTCGTACTGGAGCGACCTGCGTGTTTCCCACGGCCAGAAGGAGCCTCACGGGATCAAGGTGTGGTGCCTGGGCAACGAGATGGACGGTCCGTGGCAGATCTGCCACAAGACGGCGGCGGAGTATGGTCGCGCCGCGCTGGAGACCGCCAAGGTCATGCGCTGGGTGGATCCCGGGATCGAGCTGGTTGCCTGCGGCAGCTCGTACCCCCGGATGCCCACGTTCCCCGACTACGACGCCACGGTGCTGGACCATGTCTACGAGGAGGTGGACTACGTTTCCCTCCACAGCTATTACGGCAACCAGGAGAATGACACGGCCAACTTCCTTGCGCGGTCCCTGGAGATGGACTCCTACATCAGGAGCGTTATAGCCGCCTGCGATCTGACCCGGGCCCGAAAGCGAAGCAGGAAGACCGTCAATCTTTCCTTCGATGAGTGGAACGTCTGGTACCACTCCCACGAAGCGGATCGAAAGATCAAGCCGTGGAGCTTTGCCCCGTCCCAGGTGGAAGACATCTACACCTTCGATGATGCTCTCCTGGCAGGGTGCCTCCTGATCACGCTTCTGAAGCACGCGGATCGCGTCAAGGTTGCCTGCATTGCGCAGCTTGTGAACGTCATTGCACCCATCATGACTGCCACCGGCGGTCCTGCATGGCGGCAGACCATTTTCTATCCCTTTCTCCACGCATCCTGCTTCGGAAGGGGCACGGCCCTCCAGACCGTCGTGAGGTCGCCGAAATACGACAGCCGCGAGTTCACCGATGTTCCGTTCCTGGAGGCAACGGCTGTCTTCAACGCGGAGCAGGGGGAGCTTGCCCTCTTTGCGGTCAATCGGGACCAGGCTGGCGAGCTTTCCCTTGACTGCGACCTGCGGAGCTTCGGGGAGATCACGGGGATTTCCCACACCGTGATGGACAGCCGCGACCCGAAAGCGGTCAATACGAAAGACGCGCAGCCGGTGAAGCCGCGGGAGGCCCGCGGTATGGTGGTGGAGAAGGGGCGCCTCTCGGCGCGCCTGCCTGCAATGTCATGGAACGTGCTTCGCCTCAAAGCCCGCGCGTGAGGTCAGTAGAACTGGAAGGCGTTTTTACCCGAGGCCTTTGCGCGATACATCGCGATGTCCGCTGTCTGGATGAGGCTTTCGGGATCCGCCGTATCCTCCGCAAGGACGGAGATGCCGATGCTGGAGGTGACGCGAACCTCGTGCTTTTCGACGACAACAGGCTCGGTGATCCTCTGAAGCAGCTTGCGCGCCACGGGCACGACAGCCTCCGCATCCTGCAGATGGGAAAGGATGACCGTGAACTCGTCCCCCCCTATGCGGGCAACGGTGTCGGTCTCCCGCACGCTTCCCTGGAGCCTTCGCGCGATCTCCTGCAAAAGCTGATCACCGGCCCGGTGACCAAGGTTGTCGTTCACTTCCTTGAAGGAGTCGAGGTCGATGAACATGACCGCCAGCATCTCGCTTTTCCGCCGCGCCGTCTTCAGCGCGCGCGTGAGCAGATCCTGGAACTGGCGACGGTTGGCCAGGCCGGTGAGGCTGTCGTAGTGCGCCAGGAAGTACAGCTGCTCTTCGGTCTTCTTCATGGGCGTGATGTCGGAGAAGATCGCCACGAAGCGGACGATCTCGCCGCGCTCGTCGGCCACCGCGCTGACCGACAGCCACCGCGGGTACACCTCGCCGCTTTTCTTGCGATCCCACACCTCGCCGCGCCAGCTTCCGCGGCTTTTCACCGTGTCCCAGATTCCATCGTAGAATCCCTTGTCCTGCGGTCCCGAGTGCAGGGACATGACGGACTCACCGAGCACTTCATCCCGCGCAAACCCGGTGATCGAGCAGAAGGCCTTGTTGATCTCGAGGATGCGGAACTCGGTGTCCGTGATCATGACTCCTTCGGTTGTGTTCTCGAGGACCTGGGCGTTTAGGCGGAGCTTTTCCTCGACCCGCCGCCGTCGAGTCACGTCCATTCCGTACAGGTTCGCGTAATCCCTGTCGC
>CAVWBF010000017.1:0-230562 GCA_963753085.1 uncultured Spirochaetota bacterium
ACTTTACTCCGGCTTCCAACATGAAGCTGCTCACGACCGCGCTGGCGCTCGACAAACTGGGGCCCGACTTCCGGTTCCGCACCACTGTGGAAACGCACGGCGCGATTGCGCAGGGAGTCCTTTCGGGCGACTTGATTCTCGTTGGGCGGGGCGACCCCAATCTTTCCAATCGCAAATTTCCCTTTGACGTGAAAGAGGAGTTTGACGGGCCGCCGGAAAAAGTCCTGATCGCGCTGGCGGATCAAATAGTGGCGCGCGGGGTGAAGGAGATTTCCGGAGACATCGTCGGGGATGACAGCTACTTTCCTCGCGATCGCTATCCGGATGGCTGGGAAATTGACGACATGGTGTGGGAGTACGGCGCGGCTATTTCCGCGATTGTGTTGGACGACAATACAGTCACATTGACGCTGACCCCGGGAGAGAAGGCCGGGGATCGCGTCATGGGAGTGGTGGAACCCGCGACGCCCGATTTCGCGCTCAGGAATGAGGTGACGACCTCGGACAAGGCGGAGAAGGCGGACCTGACGCTGGTGCGCGAGCCGGGCTCAACTATGGTGGTGGTGAGCGGCACGCTGCCGGCAAATAGTGCGCCGCGCAAGTTGGTGCTGGCGATTCAGGAGCCCGCACAACATGCGGCGAGCACGCTGGCGCGGCTGCTGGCGGAGCGCGGGGTGAAATTCTGGGGAACGCTCCGGGCAAACCACGAGCCCGACCCGGCGGAAGCCTCGCGCACGGTGCTGGCGGAGCATGTGTCGCTGCCGCTGGGGGACACGCTGAAGCTGGTGAACAAAATCAGCCAGAACCTCCACACGGAGATATTGTTGCGCACGGCGGCGCGGCAGCAGGGGCGCTGGGCCAAGTCGGACGATCTGCTGAAATTCCCCGAGGAGTTTTATGCCAAGGCCGGAATTGCGCCGGGGGATGTGGTGCAGGAGGATGGGTCAGGAATGTCGCGGCACGACTTGGTGACGCCGCGGGCCTTGGTGGCGTTGCTGCTGTACGCGCAAAAGCAATCCTGGTTTCCGGTGTACTTCGACTCGTTGCCGGTGGCGGGAATCGATGGGACGCTCAGCGACCGGATGAAGAAGGCCGGGATGATGGGAAGGATTCACGCGAAGACCGGGTCGGTCGCGCATGTGCAAACGCTCTCCGGCTATGCCGATACGCCGGGCGGGAGGCGTCTGATTTTTTCGTTCATGAGCAACAACCAGAACGTGAAGAATCATGAGGTGCACGACGCGCTGGACGGATTGTGCATGGCCATGGTGGAAGAATTTGACGTGAAGAAGTAAAAAAGTAGTTACGGAAGCAGACAAGGAAGGCATGAACGACGAACGGATCGTGACGGTATTTGGCAGTTCGCGCCCGGGCGAAGGCGACGCGGATTACGCACAGGCGCGCGAGTTGGGGCGCCGGCTGGCGGAACGGGGCTTCGCGGTGTGCAGCGGCGGCTATGGCGGCGTGATGGAGGCGGCGTCGCGCGGCGCGAAAGAAGCCGGCGGAAAAACATACGGCGTGACCGCGGAATTTTTCGCGGCGCAATGTGAACGAGTGGATTGACGTCGAGATAAAAAAGAAAACTTGGGAAGAGCGGCTGTTTGAATTGATACGGGTGGCGGATGGATTTGTGGCTTGCAAGGGCGGCACCGGCACGCTGGTGGAACTCGCGGTGGTCTGGGAGATGCTGAACAAATCGGTGATGGCAAGGAAACCCTTTGCCGTGCTGGGGGATTTTTGGCAGCCGATTCTGGAGCGTGTGCGGGAAGTGGAGCAGGGGCCGCGGTCTTCGAGTGCATCGCGGGTTTGGGGCGAGGCCAACGGGAATCTGGTGCACACTGTGGCGACACCGGAAGAGGCGGCCAGTTATCTGGCGGAGGAAATGAAGAGAGGCAAGTAGAGAGAATGTCGCGATCGGCGCAAGCAGTGCTCGAATTCGACAAGCTGCGGGAATTGCTGCGGCTGAGGACGACGTGCGCGCCGGGTAGGCGTCACGTCGGCGAACTCGAGCCGGGAACGAATCGCGCCGCGCTGGAAAGCGCCTTCGCCTTGATCCGCGAAGGGCGGGAGTGGCTGCGCGCGGAACGCGAACTGGGATTCGGAGCGCTGGCCGATCCGGCGCCGTGGTTGGAGAAGCTGGATGCGCCGGGAGTGGTGCTGGAGCCGGCAGAATTTCTGGATGCCGGTTCGTTGCTGGAAACTTCAGCGTGGCTGCGGCAGCAGTTCCGCGAAGACGCGGCAAAATTCCCGCTGCTGGCGGCGCGTTGCGCGACGCTGGCGGATTTTCGGGATTTGCAGGCCGCGATCAAGCGATGCGTGCTGCCGAATGGAGAAATCAGCGATGACGCGTCGAGCGCCTTGCGGCGGATTCGCGCCAGCATTGTGCAGACGCGCGAGTCCATCCAGCGCACACTGAAACAGATTCTGCGGGCCAGGCAGGCGGAGGCGGGTGAGGACTACGTCACACTGCGGAACGACCGCTTCGTGATTCCCGTGCGCGCGGAGCACCGGCGCAGCGTGCAAGGCGTGGTGCACGGCGCCAGCGGCACGGGACAAACCGTGTTTGTCGAGCCCTTCGAAACGGTGGAGACGAACAACCAACTGGTGCAACTTGCCGAGGACGAGGCGGCGGAGATTTTCCGGATACTGAAGGAACTTACGGATCGCTTGCGCGGGATGCACGGGCCGCTGCAAGCCGCGGCGGAAACGATCGCAGAGCTCGACAGCGTGTTCGCGCGGGCGCGGTTTGCGCGGGATTTCGATGCGTGCGTGCCGGAGTTTTCCGAAGCTGCGGAATTGCGCTTGGACGCCGCGCGGCACCCCGTGCTGGAAGACAAGCTGCGAAAAGAGAATCGCGCGATTGTGCCGATATCGCTGGCGCTTGAGCGGCGAAGAGCGCCTGTTGGTGATCAGCGGGCCGAACACCGGCGGCAAAACCGTGGCGCTGAAGACCACCGGAGTGGCGGCGCTGTCGGCGCAGGCGGGGATTCCCGTGGCGGCGCAGCGCGTGGTGCTGCCGCTTTTCGATCGCGTGCTGGTGGACATTGGCGACGAGCAATCCATCGCCGCGGACCTTTCCACGTTTTCGGCGCACATGCTGAATCTGAAGTCCATGCTGGAGGAAGCCACGCCGAAATCGCTGGTGCTGGCGGATGAAATGGGAACGGGCACGGCGCCGGAAGAGGGAGCGGCGCTGGCGGTGGCGCTGCTGGACGAATTTCACAAGAAAAACTGCTTTGTGCTGGCGACCACGCACCACGACCGGCTGAAAACGTACGCTTCGACAACGCCGGGCGTGGTGAATGCCGCGGTGGAATTTGACGACGTGAACCTGCGGCCGACCTTCCGATTGATGGTCGGCGTGCCCGGCGGTTCCAGCGGCATCGCGATCGCGCAGCGGTTGGGGCTTGGCGGATTCGATCATTGAACAGGCGCGCTCGCTGTTGACGCCGGAATCGCGCGAAGCCGCGGACCTGATCGCCTACCTGCATCGCAGCCGGGACGAACTCGACATCATGCAAAGGCAGATGGCCGACGAACGCCACGCCCTGGAAGTAGGAGCGGCGCAAGCTGCGCGCGGAATGGGTCGAGCGGCAGAAGCAGCGCATCGCGGAGCTGGAACAGAAATTCGCGGAGATGCAAAAGCGCTTCGAGGAAAATGTGGCGCGAGTCGTGGATGCCGTGAAGGAGCGGGAACTGCGCGCGCAACTCGAAAAAACCGCCCGGCGCAAAATGCAGGATGTGCGCGGGGAGGCCAAGGAAGAGCTGAACGCCGCCGTTGTGCAGACGATTTCGGAGTCGCAGCAGGATCTGGGCGTGAAGCCCGAATCGCTCGAAGCGGTGAGCCTCGAAAAGCTGCAACCAGGAGTGAAAGTGCGCGTGCGAGGGTTCAGCAAGGCGGTGATTCTGCGGCGCGTGGAGGGCTCGTCGGCGGAAATCGAAGCAGGCCCGCTGCGCATGAAGGTGGCCGTGGAGGAGATCACGGGAATCGAAAGCGCGCCCGGAGGCGAAAGCGGTGCGTGCAGCCGGCGAAACGGGAAAACATCACCGTGAGCGCGCAATCCAGCGAAGGCGGCGCACGGGCGAGATCAACGTGATCGGCATGACGGTCGAGCAGGCCAGCGAGCGCGTGGACAAATTCCTGGATGAAGCGGCGCTGGCGAATCGCCAGCAGGTGCGCATCATCCATGGCCACGGCACAGGCGCGTTGCGGCGCGGCCTCGGGGAGTTTCTGAAGACGCATCCGCTCGTGGAGCAAAACGCGAATTCGAGAGCGAGGAGCACGGCGGGCAAAGCGATCACAGTCGTGGAGTCTGAGAGCGCATAGAAGCCGGACAAATGGCGGAAGCGGGATCATTTGCGGATAAGGTGAAGCAGCAGGCGGACATTGTCCGCGTGGTGGGCGAATACGTGCGCCTGAAGAAGAGCGGGCAGAATTTCACCGGGACTCTGCCCGTTCCACGGGGAGAAGACGCCGTCGTTCGCGGTGCATCCGGTGAAACAGATTTTCCATTGCTTCGGCTGCGGCAAGGGCGGCGACGTTTTCAGTTTTGTGATGGAGATGGAGAAGTGCCAGTTTCCGGAGGCGGTGCGGATCGTCGCGGAAAAGTGCGGCATCGCGATTCCGCGCCCGAAGGAGCGTTCGCCGGAAGAACGCAAAGAGAACCAGCAGCGGGCCGCACTGGTGGAAATGCACCGGGAAGCGCAAGCGTTTTTCGTGAAGCAACTGGAAACCACGGCGGAGGGAAAAGCGGCGCGCGCGTATCTGGAGGATCGCGGCCTGGATGCCGAGGCCATCGCGCGATTCGGCATCGGCTATGCGCCCAGCGGCGGGGATGCGCTGCTGCACTACCTGAAACAAAAATATGCGGAGAAGCTGCTGGTGGAATCAGGGCTGATTTCGCGGGACCAGAGCGGGCGATTGTTTGACAGGTTTCGCCGCCGCATCACCTTCGCGATTGCCAACGAATCGGGGAAAGTCGTGGCGTTCGGCTGCCGCGCGCTGGGCGACGACCTGCCAAAATATCTGAACTCGCCGGAAACGCCCATCTACTCGAAGAGCAACGTGCTGTATCACATGGACCGCGCCAAGGACGCCATCCGCCGGCAGGATTTCGCCGTCCTCGTGGAAGGCTACATGGACGCGATCGCGGTGGCGCGCGCGGGAATCAACAACGTGGTGGCGAGTTGCGGCACCAGCCTGGCCGAGCCGCAAATCAAATTGCTGGGGCGGTTCACGAAGCGCGTGATCGTGAACTATGATCCGGACGCGGCGGGGCAAGCGGCAACGGAGCGCTCCATATCGCTGCTGCTGGAGCAGGATTTCGAGGTGCGCGTGCTGGCGCTCCCGGCGATTGGCGACAAGAAAGCCGATCCGGATTTGTTCATCCGCGAGAAGGGCGCGGAGGCGTACATCAAAGCGTTGAAAGAGTCGCCGCCCTACGTGGATTACCTGATCGTGCGGGCGCGGCAAATGGATTTGACGACGGGCGAAGGGAAGCTGCGCGCGCTGAATTTTCTGATGCCCTATTTGCAGAAGATTCCCAACCGGCTGTTGCGCTCGGAATGGGCCACGCGGATTTCGCAGCAATTGCGCATCGATGAGCCGGTGCTGCGCGCTGCGCTGAGCAAAGCCGCGGCCGAACGGCGCAGCGAAGTGAAAACGCAGCCCGAACTGGTGGGAAAGAGTGCCAAGCCGATCGAACGCCGGTTGATTCGCATGCTCATGGAAGCGGAGGGATTCCGCCGGGAGTTGGCGCAGCGGCTCCAACAGGGCGGGTTATACCGGGGCCTGGAAACGGAAAAAGTCTTTGCCGCGCTCATCGTGGCCGCCCTATCCGATCAGCCCATGCAGGCCACCGAAATCGGGGCACTGCTGGAAGATCGCGACCGCCGGATGCTTTTCGAGATATTGTTCGAGCCCGCCCAGGAAGGCACTTGGGAAGAAGCCGAGAGCTGCCTGGAAGCGCTGCGGCGCAGGCTGATCGAGCAGGAACTTGCCGAAGTGCAACGCAGCATCGAGGCCAACGCGGCAGGGCCGGCCTTGCGCGAACTGCTGACGCGCAAGCAGGAACTGATGAAGCGGCTGGCGGCAGAACGCTAAGCCGTTTGCCGCGGGAAAGATGACCGGGCGGCCCCGCCTTCTTGCAAGGAAATGGTTGACTTGGCAGGACTTAAACGTGTAGCGTAAAAAGGTTATGCGGATAACGGTTTCGCTCCCTCCGGCATCCATATATTAGTGTGGGTTGCCGAGGAACCGTTTAGGGATCGGTTCGGCAGGCGGGCTAAGCGTGCGGCAGCAGCGGGCAAAGGGCGCAGCGTACAGGGCTTCACTGAAAAAACTAAGAGCTTCGCGGAGGATTGCATCCCTCCCCTTCGATATCTTGAGCCGTCTTCGTGCTCGGTACGAGGAGTGTGCAGGCTTGCCCGCCTGATGCCAGCAATGAAGTATACGGATAGTTGTGCGGGAGGAGTGTTGTGGCGGCTACGGGCTTGGAAGAAAAATATGATGCGGTAAAGCAGCTCATTGCCGTCGGCAAGGAGCGCGGCTATCTGTTGTACGACGAGGTCAACGACTCGCTCCCCGCGGAAGTGCATTCTTCGGAAGAAATCGACGACCTGCTGACAACTTTCGAGCGCAATGGAATCGAGATTTATGAAGACGCCGCCTCGGCCAAAGCGGCGCGCGCCGTGGAAGTGTCCATCGAGCAGGGCGACCACGACACCGTGGTCAAGGACGATGCCCACGCCGAAGAAGGCAGCGACCTGGACCTGACCCCGGCTCGCTGGAAAAAACGAACGACCCAGTGCGCATGTACCTGCGGGAAATGGGCACGGTGCCGCTGCTCACGCGCGAAGGCGAAGTGACCATCGCCAAGCGCATCGAGCGCGGGCAGTTGGTGGTGATGAAGGCCATCACGCGCTCGCCCATCGTGATCAAGGAACTCATCGCGGTGGGAGATGACCTGCGGAAGGGCGCGCGATCCATCAAGGAAATCGTCCAGTTTGACGACGAAGAGCTGACCGAAGAGAAGATCGCCAACAAAACCAAGCAGACGCTGAAGCACATCGACAAGATCGCCAAGCTCTACGAGCTGGCGCTGAAGCAGGCGGTCAAGCTCGACAACACGGCGAAATCGAAGAAGCGGCCGTACGTGCGCGCGAAGTGGGCCGTGGCCCGGACGCGCGTGGAAATTTCCCTGGAAATTCGCGGCATCGACTTCAACCCGTTCGAGAAAAAGCGCCTGGTGGACAAGATGCGCGGCACGGTCGAGCGGCTGCAGTCCCTCGAGCGCGAAGCGGGCCGCCTGGAGCGCCGCGCGGACGTATCCAAGGGCGAGAACGCCGCCGAAGCGCGCCGCGAGTTGCGCACGCGGCGCTCCGAGCTGAAGGACATCGAGGACGCCAGCGAGGTCGGGCTGACCGAACTGAAGCGCACGCTGCACGATTATTCAGCGCGGCGAAGCGGAAGCGGAACAAGCCAAGAAGGAATTGATCGAAGCGAACCTGCGGCTCGTCGTTTCCATCGCCAAGAAATACACCAACCGCGGGCTGCAGTTTCTGGACCTCATTCAGGAAGGCAACATCGGCCTGATGAAGGCCGTGGACAAGTTCGAGTGGCGCCGCGGCTACAAGTTTTCGACCTATGCGACCTGGTGGATCCGCCAGGCCATCACGCGCGCCATCGCCGATCAGGCGCGCACCATCCGCATTCCCGTGCACATGATTGAGACCATCAACAAACTGGTGCGCACCAGCCGGCAATTGGTGCAGGAACTTGGCCGCGAGCCCACCAGCGAGGAAATCGCCAAGCGCATGGACATTCCGGTGTCCAAGGTGCGCAAGATCCTGAAAATCGCGCAGGAACCGATCTCGCTGGAAACTCCGATCGGCGAGGAAGAGGATTCGCATCTTGGAGATTTCATCGAGGACAAGGCGGTGGTGTCGCCCTCGGATGCGGTCATCAACCTGAATTTGAAGGAGCAGACCTCTTCGGTGTTGAAGACGCTGACGCCTCGGGAAGAGAAAGTCATCAAGATGCGCTTTGGCCTGGACGACGGCAGCGAGCACACGCTCGAGGAAGTGGGCCAGTCCTTCGCCGTCACGCGCGAGCGCATCCGTCAGATCGAAGCGAAGGCGCTGCGGAAGCTGCGGCATCCCTCGCGCTCGCGCAAGCTGCGGGCGTTCCTGGAAGGGCCGTCGCGCGATTATTTATAGAAAAGCGAAATTCAAAACAAAAGAGAGGTGTTGTTCCCTGCGTTCATCCCCGATTATGCGGGCAGTTCGACATAGGTGGAGTACGTGCGTGGTTCAGGAGCAGGTTCGCCATCCTCGCGCAGCCCATCCAGGTGGAAAGAGATCGCCTCGCGCATGTTCTTTTCAACTTCCGCTCGCGTTGCACCCGTCGCTACGCAGCCCGGCAGGTCGGGCGAGTAAGCGGAAAAGCCTGTACTAGTTTCTTCGATGACAATAAGATACTTCTTCATGATTTGAGTCCCGCCTGTTTCATGACGCTATTCAGAGTCCCCGGCGCCAGAGCGTCAATCATGGATTGCGCCTTTCACCAACTCTAGGGAGCACGAAACTCGAATAGCGAAACTCGTACAGCAGTCGCCCGGTGAAAGCCGGGCGTTTTTCTATCTGGTCAGGGAAGAAGCTCCATATAAGCGGAATAGGTGTGCGGTTCGGGCACCGATTGGCCTTCCTGGCGCAAGTCATTCAGGTGCAGCGCGAGCGCGGCGCGCAGGTTGCGCTCCACTTCGTTGCGGGTGCGGCCCGACGAAACACAGCCGGGCAAATCCGGGGAATAGGCGGCATAACCCGCTCCCGTTTCTTCGATCACGATGAGATATTTTTTCATGGCCTCCGTCCTGAGAACTGGAGAAAGCAAAGAAGCGCTCTACGTGCCAACTCGTCTGCCGCTTTGCCGGGGAAAGTTAAGGGCCGGACGTTAACGGGCGTTGAATTTGGCGAAGGCGGCCCCGCGTTGTGCGGGAACCTGTGGTCGCTTCGCAACGCGCGAATGACACCGCCGACTTCTAGTTCGATACGCTAGTCCCTTGCATTGTGAGAGTCAATGAAGATTCGCGCGATGTGCGCGTAATGAAATAGCGATGAGAAACAAAAACGCCAACTTGCCTCAGCGGCGGGAAGAGAAATCTGCCGGCAGGCGATAGAAATGGCGGAGGAAATGAACGATCCAGAGAACCGTCAAGATGAGGAATCGCGGCCATCACTTTGATCATGGTGTCGTTGTCGAAATGGGCGTCCGGCGAAAGGTTGGCGCGCATCGCGAGAAAGGTGCCAAAGAGGATGACGAACAGGATGGCGCAGCCGAACCAGGCCATCTGCGCGGCGATGAAACGAAAAGTTTCCTCGCGGCGCGCGGGTGCCAGCCAATAGGCCTTGTGCGGGAGATTGATCCGGTTGTCGGGGCGAGCGGCAATGAGGCGCGGCACAAGGAAAGAGACGCCGAACGTTAAGCCCACCGCCAGCAGCATCAGGAGAAAAAATCCGTCCTTGGGCTGCCAGCCGTTCGGCGTGCCGTCGTAACCGAAATGCGACGCCATTCTTTCCGGCAGCAGCGGATAGAATCGCACCCACTGCAAAAGGCCCGCCACGAGCATCAGGAAATAAATGATCTTGGGGAAGCGCGCATCGTCCATGGATTGGCTCCGGCTCCAGATTAGGACCGGGCAACGCCACCCGCAAAGCATTTGCCGCCGGTGTGTCCAGGAAGTTCTTGCGTTTCCCAAAGCAATCTTGGAAAGTGAAGGACATCCCGGCGCATACACAGAGAATTCCGGCTAGTGCCGTTCCAACGATTGGGCCAAATGAAGGTCCAAGCATCAGACGCGAACACGGAGAGAGTATTCCCGAAGCGATTTGCTGAAACAAGTTGGAACGGCACTAGTGGAGCAAGGCTTTTCCGATGAAAAGAACACAGCAGATTGCCGCAATCATCGTGGTGGTACTTCTCGGACTGACGTTTTACGGGTTGTGGAGAACCGAGCAGCCCGCCACGACAGAAAACAGAAGCGGCAAGAACCACGGAATGCCCGCAGCCCCGCCTACGGCGTCACTTGTGGATCAGAGTCCGCTGAAGACGGCGCAACAGCTCGCGCAGCTTGCGACTTTGCCAGAAGAGAAAGCCTACGCCCTGGAAGCCTTGCGGTTGAGCGACTACGAAGTGGACCTGGCTTTTGGCGCGGCTCTTTCCGACGCCCGAAATCATCCGCCGCCGCTTTCGCCGGAAGCGAAAGAAGCACAAGCGCGGCAGCAGAAAGCGGAAAAGCAGTTGGACGTGGACAACGACCACGTCAAAAAGCTCGCGGAAGAATTGGGAAAGGCCACTGGGGACAAGGCGGACACTCTGGAACTCGACCTGGCCCAGGCCCAGGCCGCTATGGATCTCGATCGCGACGAACTCGATGATGCTAAGGAAGACCTGTTGCGCGCCGGCGGTGATCTGGCGGGCCGCATCCAGGCGGCCAAGGCGGAACACGAAGAGAGTTCGCATCGCAGCGATTCGGCGATTCCCACCGCGGCGCCTCCCCCGGAGCAAGTCGGCGTCGTTCACCGCGTGCAGCAATGGCTGGCGCTGCACCAGAAGCAATTGCAGTTGTGGCAGGCCAAAGCCCAGTCGGAATCATCGGCGGGAATGCTGACGGCCCAGCACAACGCCCTGGATGCCAAGCTCGATGCGGAAAAAGAGAGCATGCCCGAGCTGGCGCACCACGCGAAGAAGAGCAAGGCTGAGGCGGCGGTCATTCAAGTTTCCGCGGCGAACAAGAGCCGCGAAGAGGCAGCGGACCTCCTCAAGAGAACGCAGCGTATAGCCGACGACCAAAAGACGCTCTCCTCGCTGGACAAGCGCGTGGAAACACACAAGGAACTCGCTGGGGTCTATGGCCAATGGATTGATTTCGTCGCGGGCCAGCAGAGACGGGTGATGCATCAGGCCTTGCGGGGACTCCTGATTATCCTGGTGATCGTGCTGGTGGGGCTCCTCTTCAGTTCATGGATGGACAAACTGGTGGCCCGGCTCACCATGGACCGGCGGCAGATCCAGTCGTTGCGTACCGGTGGCGCGCGTGGCCCTGCAATTCCTGTCGCTCTTGCTGATCCTGCTGGTCATTTTCGGGCTGCCGGGACAACTCGGCACGTTCCTCGGACTTGCCGGCGCCGGCCTCACCGTGGCACTGAAAGACTTCATCGTGAGCTTCATCGGCTGGTTTGTCCTGATGGGCAAGAATGGCATTCGGCTGGGAGATTGGGTGGAAATTAACGGCGTGACCGGAGAGGTGGTGCAAATCGGGCCGTTTCACACCGTGCTGCTGGAAACTGGGAACTGGACCGATTCCGGCCACCCAACAGGGCGCCGCGTCACCTTCACCAACAGTTTTGCCATCGAAGGCCACTATTTTAATTTCTCGACCACCGGCCAGTGGCTCTGGGATGAGCTGCAGGTGGTGCTGCCCACGGGACAGGATCCCTATCCGATGGTGGCTTTGATCCAGAAGAAAGTGATCGAGGCGACTCGGGAAAGCACGCAAGAAGCCGAGGCGGAATGGCGGCGGGCCACAAATTCCCGCGAAATGAGCGGCTTTTCCGCCACTCCGGCCATGAGTGTGAAGCCGGTGCTGGGCGGCATCGAAGTGAGCGT
Source organism: uncultured Spirochaetota bacterium (assembly GCA_963753085.1). GTDB lineage: Bacteria > Spirochaetota > Spirochaetia > SZUA-6 > Fen-1364 > Fen-1364. Next base: position 11,666 of record CAVWBF010000017.1, read on the forward strand.
GAGGTACATCACGCGGGCCAACGAACGCTATCTGTTGCGCGCAAAACTCAATCAGGCCGCGGTGGAGTTGCTCGGCGGAAAAGCCGCGCCGGAGGCGTTCTTTGCGCCAGCTTCCCAGGAAAAGCGGGAGTAGCCTGCCTTTCACACCACGATTTCAGCGAATCGGCTCTTGTAGCGGCCGCCTTCTGAGGCGGGCGCCTTTTCGATCCTTACGCACACCGTTGCCATGAAACACACTGTGTCCTAGTTCGGACACCAGCGCGAATCAATCCTCGGCGTCAGGCAGTTTGGAGTAGCTGGCGCAAAGCGCCGCGCAACGCGAAGGATTGACGGGGTCGTAGAAAACCGGGATGAGCATGTCCTCGAAAACCTTCCGGCTCAGGTCCCGCTCGGAGTTGCGGATCGTCTGGCCATCGGAAGCGCGGAATTCATAGTCAATTTGGCTGTAGCTAGTCTTGCCCTGGCTTACCGTGCGTTGCGCTAGAACGCGGGCTGCAGCCACTTCTCCTTCCTCGAAGAGAGGGCGGTTGCGCTTCTCTTTCAGAAGTACCGGGATAATTACGAGCCCTACGATCAGGACGACAAAGATGATCGGGGCAAGAAGGACGAAATACGGAAATGGCGCCGTGTCCCTCGGGCCCGCAGCCGGCTTCACGCTGGTCATCGCGAAAATAAAAATCCCGAACAGCACGGCAAACGCGAAGGCAACAATCACAGCAGGGGCTCCGGGAAAACGAAAACGCACGCGGCGTGGCCGGGACAGAGATTGAATTCTCTGCAAAAATGCATCCGGGATAGGCTGGGCCTGTACACCCTGCATTTGGGGAGTGGACTTAGCGAGCGCGATGGCGCGCTTCACGGGAAAATAGCTCCAAAGAGGCAAGCCGCCCGCGAGTGCAAAGACGGCGAGAATCGCAACGGCAGGAACCGCGTGCTTACCGCGGTCTGCGCGGGAGGCAAGCCAGAACAAGGAAATCGCCATGATCGCAAAGGCCACAAGTATGAACTGCGAAGCGCGAGATTTTTCCTTTAGAGAACTTTCCGCCCGCTCCAGATTCCAGCCACACTGGACGCAGAAGGGTTTGCCCTGACCGAAAAACCCCCGCTGCTTGATGGGGGAGCCGCAAAGAGGACAGGTGATGTTGCTCCTGATTTCTATTCTAGCCGTCACTTTCGCTCATAGGCTAAGAGAGTCGGCGAGTATGTTCTATCCAGAACTGCTGAGCGGCAAAGCAACAACCCCGGCTTTGTTTCACCGGGCCACCGGCGAAACCGTATGATAGGGCGATGGACGAGTTGCTGCGCATCCGTTCTTTGATTGTGGAACTTCCCACGGCTGCTGGATGGGTGCGTCCGGTGAATGAGGTCACGCTGCGCATCGCCCCCGGCGAAGCGTTGGGTCTTGTCGGCGAATCCGGCAGCGGCAAAACGATGTTGTCCCTCGCATTGATGGGATTACTTCCGCCAGGAGCGCGCTGAACCCTTGCGAGACCCAGAGATCCCTTTGCGACCTTCTTACCACTCGCGTTACAGTTGGACATTTGCGAGCCAAGAGCACACTCGGCAAAGTTGCGCACCTTTTCATGTGCACACGGACTTTTTGTGGAGCACGCGGTTGAGTTTCGTGAGGCTCCGGTAGACAATGAACGCGTGAGTCCGCACAAGCACCGGATCGCCGATTACCTGCGGCCCAAAACGCTGGCGATGTTGTTGCTCGGGTTTTCTTCAGGCCTTCCCTTTCTCCTGGTCGGAAATACGTTCGGCTACTGGCTGCGCGATGAACACACCTCGCTGACGGCGATCGGGTTTCTTTCCTGGGTGGGCATTGCCTATTCGCTGAAGTTTCTGTGGGCTCCCGTGATGGATCGTGTCGACTTGCCGTTGTTTAAACGGCTTGGACATCGGCGCGGATGGATGATGTTCTCGCAGATTGTCGTCGGGCTGGCGCTGTCCGCTATGGGCGGAATTGGCACGAAAGCCGGGCTCGGCCGGCTTGGCGCTTTTGCGCTCGTCGTCGCGTTTGCCTCTTCGACACAGGACATTGTGGTAGACGCCTGGCGGATTGAATCGGCAGACGACGGAGAAGAACAAGGTCTCCTCGCGTCTGCCTATCAGTTCAGCTACCGCGTGGCGCTCCTGGCTGCGGATTCCGTTATCCTCATCGTGGCAGCCATCGTGGGCTGGCGCATGTCGTACAGTATTTACGGCGCATGTATGGCCGTTGGAATGATTGCGACCTGGTTCGCGAAGGAACCGGAGCGCGCGGATGCGGTGATGGATGAAAAAGAGCGCGAAGCGCCGCTTTGGACCTCGCGCGGTTTCTTTGACGCTGTTGTGGGACCGTTCATCGCTTTTTTCCGCGCACATGGCTGGCTCGCGCTTGTGATGTTGGCGGCAATCAGCCTGTACCGGTTGCCGGACTTCATCATGGGTCCGATGGCGAATCCCTACTACCACGACATCGGTCTTTCGAAGGAAACAGTCGGAGCGGTGCGCGGCTCAATCGGACTCATCGCTACGTTTGCAGGCATCGCAGCGGGCGGATTCTGCTCGCTGAAGCTTGGCTACATGCGCGCGCTCATCATCGGGGGCATTTTGCAGGCAGCTGCGATTGCCGCGTATGCGACTCTCGCGTTCGCGGGCGCGAGCATTCCTCTCTTCGCGCTGGTCATGGCAGGTGACAACTTCGGCATCAGTTTTGCCGGCGTTGCGCTTGTAGCATACATGTCGAGTCTCACCAACATAGGATACACCGCCACGCAGTATGCGCTCTTGAGTTCAGCCTATGCCTGGCTGGGAAAGATCTTGAAGGGGTTTTCCGGCGCCGAGGTTGAAAGCCTGAGCGCCACGCACGGCCTCATTCACGCCTACGGCATCTTCTTTATCGCTTGCGGACTGACCGGCGTGCCTGCCGTCCTTCTGTTCGCGGCATTGGGTTACTGGTACAGGCGAAAGCAATCGACCCCTGCCGCTGCCTAGGAAAGACTTCGCTCGTATCGCACAGCCTGCCCGTGGTGGCGCAACTCGCCACGCACATCGCGGTGATGCGCGCCGGGCAATTCGTGGAATTCGGGCCCGCGGAGATGATTCTGACGGAGCCGAAAGCGGACTACACCCTGGAGTTGCTCGCCGCCGTGCCGCAGCTACCCCGCAATCCCGTTCTGTGATATTTTCCCCCCATTGCAATACGTAGAACCCACAGCAGAAGCACGTGCAAACCTGTGGGGAGGAGTCCTCGATGGCAACTACACCTGTACCCGCCGCGGAGCCGCGCGCGGCCATTTCGCCGCTTGGCCGCATCGTGGGGGTTTTATTCTCGCCGAAAGCTACGTTTGAAGACATCGTCCGCAAGCCCACCTGGTTATTGCCTTTGGTCATTATGGCCGTGCTGGGGGTGCTCGCGGCGGTTAGTCTGAATCAGAGGATGAACTGGCGGGACTACGTCAGCCAACAAATCGAGAAGAGCCCACGCGCCTCGCAGCTCACCCCCGAGCAGAAGCAGCAGCAGATCGAGGCTGGAGCGAAATTTGCGCCTATTAGCGTTTACATATCTGTCCCACTCGTGCCGATCGTCGTACTTCTAGTCGTGACCTTGGTGATGTGGGGGGGCTACAACCTGCTCGGTGGGGCAAACACGAACTTCAAGACGTCACTGGGAATTGTCTCGCACGCCTTTGTGCCCAGTTATATCAGTAGCCTATTGTTCCTACTGGTGATCTTTCTTAAACCCGTGGGGACGGTGGACGTGCAGAATCCTGTGGCCACCAATGTGGCGGCGTTTTTGCCGGATGACGTGCCCAAGTGGCTGGACGCACTCTGCAAAAACGTGGACGTTTTTGTGATCTGGTATCTGCTGCTGATCGCCATCGGATTTGCCGCCACCAATCCCAAAAAGCTGAAAGGTGGCAAGTCGCTCACGATTGCCGTCTCCGTGATGGCGGTTTATCTCGTCTTGCGGGTGGGCATCGCGTTCATTTTCTCCTGATACACTGGGAGCGTGAACTTTTCGTTTGAAGTTCTGCATACCGATCCCAGCGGCGCGCGGCGCGGCCGTTTGACCACGCCGCACGGCGTCGTCGAGACGCCGGTATTCATGCCCGTGGGGACCGCCGCAACCGTCAAAGCCCTCACGCAGGAAGCGCTCGAGGAACTCGGCGCGGGCATCATCCTCGCCAATACCTATCATCTTTATCTAAGGCCCGGCCACGAACTGATCCGCAAACTCGGCGGCCTGCACGCCTTCATGTCCTGGCGCGGGGCGATCCTCACGGATTCCGGCGGCTACCAGGTATTCAGTCTGGCGGACTTGCGGAAAATCAGCGACGACGGCGTGCGTTTCCGCTCGCATCTGGATGGTTCGGAGCATTTGCTCACGCCGGAAAAAGCGGCGGAGATCCAACTCGCTCTTGGCTCGGACATCGCCATGGTGCTGGACGAATGCATCGAAACGCCCGCGCCCCGCGAACTGGCCGAAGCGGCGCTGAAACGCACCACCGCATGGGCGCGCCGCGCGAGAAATTATTTTCTGGACGCCGCGCAGCGTAACGGTGAACCGCCGCAGTGGCAGTTCGGCATTGTTCAGGGCGCGACATTTCCCGATCTGCGGCGCGAGAGCGCTCGGCAATTGCTCGAACTGGAGTTTCCGGGTTTCGCCATCGGCGGCCTGGCGGTCGGCGAGCCGCACGAACTCACCTGTGAAATGACCGGACAGGTCACTTCGCTCCTTCCCAAGGAACGCCCGCGCTACTTGATGGGCGTGGGCCGCCCGGAGCAGTTGGCCGATTACATCGCCCGCGGCATTGACATGATGGATTGCGTGTTGCCGACGCGTGCGGCGCGCCACGCCTGCTTGTATACCAGCGAAGGCCGCGTGCTGATCAAGAACGCGCGCTATGCTGAGGACCAGCGGCCGGTGGATGCAAATTGTTCTTGCAGTGTTTGCCGGCGCTACTCGCGCGCCTATCTTCGGCATTTGTTTGCCGCTGGAGAGATCACCGCGGCGATCCTGGCCACCCACCACAACGTCCACTTTTACCTTGACACCATGCGTCAAATCCGAGAAGCTATCACTTTTGGACACCTTGAAAAATTCGCGTCAGAGCTGTGTGCCCGCTACAATGAGGGTCCAGCCTGAAGCGGCCTGCCTCGGGCGGCTTTAGACCGCCACCAGGCTGTGGCAACCCGCAATGGGTCGAGTCTCAGGACGAGAATCGAGCGGGCAGGGTAAGCGGAGAAACTCACCGCTCCAGTGGCGGTTTTTCTCTTCGCACGGCGCCACGAGTGAATCGCTCCGGAATAGTTAGATTGCGGTAGGTTTGGAAAGGGTACGGGCGGCAGAGAAGAAAATGAATCTGGCGGCATTCTGGATGTGGCAGGCCGGCAGTCCCTTGGGAGGCCTGGGTACTTTTCTGGTTCCCCTGGCGCTGATGTTCGGCATCATGTATTTCCTGGTGATTCTGCCGCAGTCGCGGCAGCGCAAGAAGACGCAGGAGATGCTCTCCGCGATCAAGAACGGAGACAAAGTAGTTCTGAGCTCCGGCATCTACGGCACCATCAATGGTATGGACGGCGATACGATTATTCTGAAGATCGCCGACAATGTAAAAATTCGCATCGCGCGTGCGGCGATTGCGCATGTGGAGGCATCGGAAGATGCGGCCAAGTAACTCCACCGCCTGCCGTGATTCGCGCTTGATCTGTTAACCATGAATCCTAATCTGAAGTGGAAAGCTGTTTTCATCCTCGGTGTCATTCTGATCTGCATCTTTTTCATTTTTGGCTTGCCGACGTTCCCCACGTCATTGGCGCAGATCAAGGACAATTTCACGCGCCAGATCAAGCTGGGGCTGGACCTGCAGGGCGGCACGCACCTGATTCTCCAGGTGCAGGTGCAGGAAGCCATCGCTCAGGAAACCGACCAGACCGTCGACCGCCTGACGACCCAGATGCGCACCAAGAGCATCCGCTACGATGAGGTGCGCCGCGTTGACGATACCCACATCGTGGTCCGCAATGTGCCTTCGGACCAGCTCTCGCAATTCCGCGACCTGGTTCACGATCAATTTGAACTGAATTGGGAACTCAGCTCCGCTCCCGGCGAGGTCAACGCCTACCTCTTGACACTGCGGCCAAGCGCCATTGCGCGAATCCAGGAATCCACCATGTCCCAGTCGCTCGAGACGATCGAGCGCCGCATCAACGCCCTGGGCCTTACCGAACCCACCATTCAGCCGCACGGACGCAAGGACAACGAAATTCTCGTGCAACTCCCCGGTGAAGGCGATCCGGCGCGTGCCAAACAGGTGATTCAAGCCGGCGGGCAACTGGAATTGAAGCTGGTGGAAGATCCCAATCCCTATCCCTCGGAAGCCGCCGCTCTTGCCGCTCACGCCGGGATTCTTCCCCCGGGTACGGAAATCGTGCAGTGGCCGCAGCGAATCGCGCACGCAAAATCCGCAAGACACCGGTGAGAATTGGTACGTGCTCAGCCGCACTCCGGTTGTGACGGGTCGCGACCTGCGCAGCGCCACGGAGAGCCGCAATGCCGAAATGCCCGGACAGTGGCAGATCAATTTCGTCCTCTCCGGCGAAGCGGCGCGGCGCTTTGGCCCATTCACCGAACAGAATCGCGGCCGTCAGATGGCCATCGTGCTCGAAAAGAAGGTCTATTCGGCGCCGGTGATCCAAAGCCGCATCGAGGATTCGGGACGCATTGACGGCAACTTCAGCCAGGAATCCGCGCACGACCTCGCCCTGGTGCTGCGCGCCGGCGCGCTCCCGGCTTCGATCAAGTATCTCGAAGAGCGCACGGTTGGCCCATCGCTCGGGGCCGACTCCATTCGCCACGGCGTGCGCGCCTCCATCCTGAGCTTGCTTGTGGTCATGGTCTTCATGGTCTTTTATTACCGGCTCTCGGGCGTCAACGCGGTGCTGGCTTTGATCCTGAACCTGTTCATTCTTCTGGCGGCGCTGGCCATGTTTGGTGCGGTGCTGACGCTGCCCGGCATCGCCGGTGTCATCTTGACCATCGGTATGGGCGTAGACTCCAACGTGCTCGTCTTTGAGCGCATTCGCGAAGAGTCGCGCAACGGCAAGTCGTCCTCGGCGGCGGTCGAGGCGGGGTTCAGCAAGGCGTTTCTGACGATTATCGACACCCACGTCACCACCGTGGTTTCGGCCTTTTTCTTGTTCATCTTTGGCACCGGCCCGATCCGGGGTTTCGCCGTGACGTTGACCATCGGTTTGATCGCCAACGTGTTCACGGCCATCTTCGTATCGAAGACGATTTTCCAGTATCACCTGACGAAAATGGACCGCCAGGCGGAATTGAGCATTTAGGGAGCGCTCACAGTTCTGGTACTACTCCCTCGCTGCGGCGCGGGAACAAACGGGAACCCGATGGAGTCTAAAGAAGGGAAGCGCGAAACGGCATGATTGAGCTCTTCAAACAGCCAAACCTTGACTGGATGGGCAAGGCCAAGTTTTTCTTCACATTAAGCGGTCTCCTCTTGCTCATCGGATGGTCCGCCATCTTCTTGAAGGGCGGCATTAAGTACGGCATCGACTTCCGGGGAGGCACGAACGTGGATGTCCGCTTCGCCCATCCTCCAAACGTGGACCAGTTGCGCGCCAGCCTGCAGCGCCAGGGCTTGGGCAACAGCGAAATTCAGGGCATCAGCGACATCGCCAACCCTAACTCCAACGAAGTATTGATCTTCGTCGAACAAGTCGGCCAGGGGGATCAGGCTCTCGATGAGAGCAAGGCCAAGGTCCTGACGGCGCTGGACGCCACGTATGGCGTGGAGGGTACCGGGAAGGCGGACTTCAATGCCGTGACTCCATCGGCGCTCGCCAATGCACTCTCCCAGAAGGATCCGCTCGGGCTGTCCGTCAATGCCGGGGACAAGTACCAGCAAATTGCCAGGAGCCTCCTGGCCTTCCGCGACACGGACAAGAATGGCGTGCTCACCAGTCTTGACGAGCTTTCCACGGTCGCGGGCGCAACCCCTGCGGTCCTCTCCGCCATCAAGGATACGTATTCGCTCGCGCCCTTCACCATCCGCAACGTCGAGATCGTGGGGCCCAAGGTAGGTGCCGAGTTACGCAATCAGGCCATTCGAGTTACCCTCTATGCTTTGGCAGGCATGCTGTTATATATTGCATTCCGGTTCCAGTGGGTTTACGGAGCAGCGGCGGTGATCGCGGTTTTTCACGACGTGCTCATCACCCTGGGCCTGTTCAAAATTTTCGGATTTGAAATTTCGCTGACGGTAATCGCGGCGCTGTTAACCCTGGTGGGCTACTCGATGAACGACACGATCGTCATCTTCGATCGTATCCGGGAAAACAGCCGCCTGTTGCGGAAAGAGCCGTTCGCCGACATCGTCAATAAATCGATTAACCAGACGTTGTCGCGAACGATCCTGACCAGCGGATTGACCTTTCTCACCGTGCTCGTCCTGTTCCTGATGGGCGGCCAGGTGCTTCGGGCGTTTGCCTTTGCCCTGGTGGTGGGGATTGTGGTAGGAACGTACTCCAGTTTTGGTATCGCTGCTCCCCTTGTCGTCGCCTGGAATAAGTGGCGCGGACAGGGAGTTGCAGTGGGCACCGGAACCGCAGCCGGCAACAGACCCAAGGGAAACGGGAGCGGGCAACCGCGCCTGGCGCCCGCCGGGAGGAGGTAGTAGTTACCATGTTTGAAGAAATGGTTGTATCCAGGTGCAAAAGAAGAGGACGAACAAGCCGTGGACCGTGGTTGTCTCCATGATTCTGCAAGTTCTCTTCCTTGTGATTCTGATTCTCATTCCGTTGATTTACACGGAGGCGTTGCCGAGGGCCATGATGTCTTCCATCCTCTTGGCGCCACCTCCGCCCCCGCCACCTCCTCCACCGCCCGCAGCCGTGCAGGTTGTGAAGATCAAGCCGGTCGTCCGCCTGATGGATGCCGGTAAGCTCGTGGCTCCGAAAGTCATCCCGAAAGATATCAACATCATCAAGGAAGAAGAGTTGCCACCGGACGCCGGCATGCAGGGTATCGCCGGCGGCGTGCCGGGCGGCGTCGCGGGTGGTTCGATGGGCGGCGTGCTTGGCGGCGTGATTGGCGGTGCGAAAGCCGCTCCACCACCACCGAAGGTGACTCCGAAGCGCGTGATGGTTGGCGGCAACGTGCAGGCAGCGCGGCTCGTCAACAAGGTACAACCGCTTTACCCGCCCCTGGCGCGCCAGACGCGCATCAGTGGCACGGTGAAGCTCCACGCCATCATTGGCAAGGATGGCTCGGTGCAACAGCTTCAAATGGTTTCGGGCCATCCCCTGCTCGTGCAGTCCGCGCTGGACGCTGTGAGGCAGTGGCGCTATCAGCCAACGCTGCTCAACGGCGAGCCCGTGGAAGTGGACACCGAAATCGACGTGATTTTCTCTCTGGCTCAGTAGTGCAACGGAGCGGCGCGGGCGTCGTGGGACCTGCGCGCCGTTCTGAGTACGCAGTTCAATAAACAATCTTGTTGGTTCCCGCATCTCAGGAGCCAGTAGGAAATTAAGGAGCAAACGAATGTTAGCAACTCTCTACGTTTATGCAGTTTGGCTGCAGGAAGCCCCGACCACCTCCTGGGACTTGCGTTCCATGTGGAGTCTCGATGGGCCTGCTCGCCAAGATCGTGGTCGTCATTCTTTTCGGCCTTTCGGTGTATTCCTTCGGTGTCATGATTGACCGCTTCCTCATGTACAACAACGCGCGCAAGCAGTCGCGGCTGTTCGTGCAGCAAGTGGCGGGCGCCCTCAAGGACGGCAAACTCGACGAAGCCATCGCCATCGCCGAGCGCAACAAGAAGAGCCATATCGCCAAGGTTGTCGCCACCGGACTTTCGGAGTTCCAGTCGGCCTCGCAGCAGGTGTCCGACGCGGAAGTCATCGAAGCCGCCAAGCGCGGCCTGGAGCGGTCGGTCGCCATCGTCCACGCGGAAATGAAGCGCGGGCTTTCGGCGCTGGCCACGATTGGTTCGACGGCGCCGTTCGTCGGACTGTTCGGCACGGTCGTCGGCATCTTGAACGCGTTTAAGGGCATCGAGTCGCAGAAGGCCACCGGTTTGTCGGCCGTCGCCGGCGGTATCGCCGAAGCGCTCATCACCACCGCGTTCGGCTTGCTCGTCGCCGTACCGGCCGTGTGGGCTTACAACTACTTCACCAACAAGGTGGAAGCGTTCGACGTCGAGATGGACAACTCCTCGATGGAGCTGATCAACTACTTCATTCTGCGCCGCGGCGCAGCGAAGAAGTAAGCCGGAAGAAGGATAACCATGGCCTACAAGCCAGTTGCTGGAGCCCAGATGGCGGCGCCCAACGTGATTCCGATGGCGGACATCATGCTGGTGCTGCTGATCATCTTCATGGTGGTCACGCCCGATGTTGCAGAAAACCCATCAGGTGGATTTGGCGCCCACGAACAATGCGCACGATATGAAGGATGCGGATAAGGACGACGCCGTCGTCGTGGCAGTCACGCGCGATGGCACCCTTTACCTGCAGAATAACAGGATCTCCAAGGAAGCCATCACCAATGAGGTGAAGGACCAGATCGCCAATCGACTGGACAAAACCGTCTATGTGAAGAGCGATGCCCGTGCCAAGTACGGTGACGTTGTCGCCGTCGTGGACGAAATTCGTTCCGCAGGCGTGGACCAACTTGGTCTGCTGACTGAAAAGTCGGCAAGCAGACCAGCAGCCCTCAGGCGCAGGCGAATCCTGCCGCCGGAGGCCAGTAGAGGTTCGGCCGTTCGCACCATTCGTTTGCTGAGCTGATTCAGGCTCGCGCCGGCTCCCACCCGGCGCGAGCTACTACTCCTCGGCAAACCTAGGGTGCGCGGCTCGACAGGAGAACTTGCAATGGGGATGGACGTAGGAAGTAGCGGAAGTGCAGATGGCCACGCCGAATATCGTGCCGTTGATCGATATTCTGCTGGTGCTCATCATCATTTTCATGGTTATTACGCCGCTGACGCCCAAGGGTCTCGATACGCTGGTACCGCAGCCGTCTCCAAAAGACGCAGCCGGAATCCAGAGCAACTGAAGAAGACGGTGGTGGTTCAGGTGGCCCTGGGCGGCAGACTGAAGATCAATAACGACGACACCAACTGGCAGGCACTGGGTCCTCGCATGGAAACGATCTTCAAGGACCGCGCCGAAAAGATCGCCTTCGTCAAGGGCGATAACGACGTCCTCTTCATGGACGTGGCCCGGGCCATTGACATCATGAAAGAAGCGGGCATCGACAAGGTCGGCCTCATCACCGCCAAGCTCGAGGCCGGGCAGTAACGTTTCGGAGTTTTCGCCGCAGGGTTGTGAGAGTCCTCCTCGCAGTGGCCATATCTGGCCGCGAGGTGGCTCATGGGTATTGGCTTTGATTGGCGGTAAGGGCGGGATGCTGTGTGAAGCGAATGTGGTCCCGCTCATCGATATTCTGCTGGTGCTGCTGGTGATCTTCATGATCATCCCGCACCGGCAGATGGGACTCCAGGCGGACCTGCCCCAGGAGGCGGGTTCGCCGGTCAGGGTTGTTCCGCCGGAGACAATCATTGTTCAGATTGCTTCGGACGGCTCGCTCCGGATCAACCAGTCGGTAGTGCAACGCGATGAACTGCGTGAACGGCTCGAACGGATATTCGCACTGCGCGCTCAACGCGTTGCGTTTCTTGCAGGGAGATCGTTCCCTCGAGTTTCAGGTGGTGGCCCAGGTTTTGGATGAGATGCAGGCTGCGGGAGCTTCCCCCGTCGGTTTGCTAACATCTGAACTGGAAAAAAACCCCTGAACGTGATGGAATGCCCCTATAGGTCTTTACTGAATCCTAGCGGTAATCCCGATTTCGTTGGGGTTGCGCTTACCAGGGATGGATGCCTCGATGACTCAAGATTCGGTTTTAAGGGAAACCCGCTCGTGGTTTACCCGCATTGCCGTCCAGATGTTTTTTCTGGCGGCGCTCTTAACTCTCTCCTACGGTCTCTCGGGTTGCGGCAAACTGCAGGCCCGCGATGACCTCAACAAAGGTGTCGCGGAATTCAAGAACGGCCAGTACGACAGGGCCGTCGAATTCTTCAAACAGGCGAAGGATCTCGATCCCAAGCTTTTGAATGCGCGCCTTTATCTCGCCACCGCCTATGCCAGCCAGTACATTCCGGGCGCTCCCTCGGAAGAGAACATGCGCCACGGCAATGAGGCCATTCAGGAATACACCAGCGTGCTGGATATGGACCCCAACAACATAAGCGCCATCGACGGTCTCGCGTCGATTGATTACCAGATGGGGGGCCAGCCCTTCGATCCAAAGAAATTTGAGGAGTCCAAGAGCTACCACCAGAAACACATCGCGCTGAAGCCACAGGACCCGCAGCCTTACTATTCCATCGGCGTTATCGATTGGGCCCTCGCCTATCGCGGCAACACGGAGATGCGCGCGGACTATAACCGCAACAACATTAAGAAGCAGGTGCAGGACACCGCCCCACTGCCTCCCGACGTCCGCAAGGCCTATGCCGAAAAATACGACGCTCTCGTCGAAGAAGGGATCAAGAGCCTCGAGACCGCCATCCAGCTCAAACCGGATTACGACGATGCCATGACCTACCTGAACCTCCTCTATCGCCGCAAGGCGGATATCGTGGAGTCGGCGGGGGAGCGCGATGCGCTCACTCAAGCAGGCGGACGACCTGCTCGACAAGGTTAAGGAAGTCAAGCAGAAGAAAGCGGAAGAGGCGGAGCGCAAGTCGGCTCAGTAAGCCATTCATTTACTATTTTTGCGGGAGGAGGGCGGCCGTGTGGCCGCCCTTTTCCTTTCTCGCCTCTCCCCTGCACAGCGCTTTTTCGCCGCTCTTTCTCGGCGTACACTAGAGCATGGGTTCCCGCGCCAATCTTCCCCTCAATTTCAACCGTGACCGCACGGAGCGGCAGCTCAATGGCCGCTTGGAAGAGCTTCTTGAGAAGCTGCGCCTGAACCGTCCTTCCGAGGATCCCTGGCTGGTCCGCCGGGCCTACGATATCGCCGCCGAGCGCCATCGGGACCAGTTCCGCAATTCCGGCGAACCTTATCTCTCCCACCTCCTGGAAGTCGCGCACATCCTCGCGGATATGCGCCTGGACGCCACTACGCTGGCGGCGGCCCTGCTCCACGATGTCATCGAAGATACCGAGTTCCCCCTCTCGCGCCTGCAGGAACGATTTGGGGAGGAAGTAGCCCTCCTCGTCGAAGGCGTGACCAAAATCAGCCGCTTGAACATGATGGCTCCGGAGGCGCGACAAGCGGAAAACGTCCGCAAGATGCTGCTGGCGATGGTCCACGACGTCCGTGTTGTCGTCGTGAAACTCGCGGACCGCCTGCACAACATGCGCACCCTCGAATTCCTCGAGCCCTCCAAGCAACTTCGCATCGCTCGCGAGACCACCGATATTTACGCTCCCATCGCCCACCGCCTCGGCATGGCCGTCATCAAGGGCGAACTCGAGGATCTTTCTTTCCGCTATCTGGAGCCGGAAGCCTACTTTGCTCTGCAGAAGGAAGTCACGGAGAAAGACCCCATTCACAGGAAGTTTCTGGACGATGTCCAGAACACCATTCGCACCAAGCTGGTGGAGAACAGCATTCCCGCCGAGCTGGAGGCCCGCGTTAAAGGCTTGAGTTCCCTGCACCGCAAGATTGTCCGGCAGGAACGCGGCCTGGATCAGATTTACGATCTTCTGGCCATTCGCGTGATTACGGATTCTGAGCGCAATTGCTACGCGGCTCTCGGCGTTGTGCACCACATCTGGCGCCCGGTGCCTGGCCGCTTCAAAGACTACATCGCCATGCCAAGGCCGAATCTGTATCAATCTCTGCACACGACGGTGATTCACGGCGGCCAGCCTTTTGAAATTCAGATCCGCACGCAGGATATGCACCGCATTGCCGAACAGGGCGTGGCGGCGCACTGGAAATACAAGGACGGCAGGCCTGTTTCCACGGACGATGACCAGCGCATTGCCTGGATGCGCCAGTTGATTGAATGGTCCCAGGAATTGCAGGAGCCCGGCGAATTTCTCTCCACGTTGAAGGTGGATCTGGCGCCGGTGGAAGTGTACGCCTTCACGCCAAAGGGGCGCGTGCTGGAATTGCCGAAGGGCGCCACCCCCGTGGACTTTGCCTACTCCGTGCACACCGAAGTGGGTCACCAGTGCGTTGGAGCGAAGGTCAACGGGCAGATGGTCTCGCTGCGCCACGAGGTCGTGAGCGGAGACGTCGTCGAGATTCTCACGCAGAAGGGGCACAAGCCCAGCCGCGACTGGCTCAGTTTCGTGAAGTCCTCCCACGCCAAGAGCAAGATCCGCCATTTCATCAATACGCAGGAGCGCGAAGAAGCCACGGAAATGGGCAGGCGCCTGCTGGAAAATGAATCGCGCAATTTCCCCAAGGGTTTGAAGAAGATTCCCAACGAGGAACTCCGGAAACTTGCCGCGGAGTACGGCATCTCCAGGCCAGAGGATCTCTTTGCGGCGGTGGGATTTGGCAAATATTCCGCGCGGCAAGTGCTGGCGCGCTATTTTGGCGAGCCTTCAAAGGAAGCGGAGAAGTCCACGGAAGACGCGAAGCCGACGCTGGTCAAGACCGTCAAGCGCATGCTGGGCTTCGGCCAGGCGCCGCTGATCGTGCGCGGGCACGACGACCTGCTGGTGTTTCGCGCAAAGTGCTGCAATGCCATTCCGGGGGATGACATCATCGGGTACGTCACCCGCGGCCGCGGCGTTGCGGTTCACACGCGAACCTGCCCCAACGTGCAGAACCTGCTGTATCAGACGGAACGCCGCATTGCCGTGGAATGGGGCACCGGCGGCGTGGCTACCTTCCCCGTCGAACTGCTCATTCGTTCCAAGGATCGTCCCGGGCTGCTTGCGGAAATCACGGCGGTGATCAGCGATGCCGGCTCCAATATCCGCTCGCTCGATAGCCGCCCCGACCGGCAGAACGCGCGCATTGAGGCCAGCCTGGAGATCGCCGATAAACGCCAACTCGAAACAATTCTCTCCAACATCCGCCGCATCAACGGTGTTTACGGGGTCGAGCGCACCTACCAGGTATAGCGCGCGCTGCCCGCCCGTCCGGTATCAACGAAGGCACACGTCACCCCTCTCGCGGTTGTACCGCCTAAAATAGGATCATGCGGCAATTCTCCCTGCTTCTTGGCGTGTGTCTACTGGCGGTGGCCGGGTGCAAAACTCAGCCCAAGACCAACTATGCCCCGCTCGACCAGGCCGGGATGTGGTCTTCCAGCGTGGACCAGCTCAAGAGTCTCAATGTGACGGACTTGGAGATTGCCCAGCTATCGAAACTCAAGCGAGTTGGCGCGAGCGATGATTTGTGCCTGGCGCTATTTAAGGCGGCGCGGGATCAGCATCATGATTTTTCCAATGCCGATGCCGCCATTCAGTTGTCCCAGGCGGGCTATTCCGATGAGCAGATTCTGGAAATGGCCAAGTCCGATCAGATCGACATTCTCAGCGGGGAAGCCATTACGCTCAAACTGATCGGGCTCTCCAATCCCACGGTCCAGGCTATCATCCATCGCCGCATCGAGGGTTTGCCCACCCTTACGAGCGAGCAGATCGGGCGCCTGAAGAACACGGGCATGTCGGAAAAGCAGATTCTGGACCTGGTAAATCAGGGCCTCTCGAATAATCAGGCGGAAAGATTGATCGCCAGCCGCGAAGCCAACCGCAATCACTCCAACACCGGCTTCGTTCGCAACCGCGGCCGCAGGTCTCACTGATTTTCCCTCCCCCCGCTCCTTTTGTTATTCTTTCCTCCGCATTGAAAGGAGAGCTCACCATGAAAGATGTAGTGCTGACCAACCATGGCCCGAAGCCCATTGGGCCCTACTCCCAGGCGATCAAGTCCAACGGGTTCCTGTTCATTTCCGGGCAGATTGCACTGGACCCGGCGTCGGGAGAGTTTGCCGGCGTCACTGTTCAGCAGCAGACGGAGCGCGTGCTGGAAAACCTAAAGGCGATTCTGGAGGCCGGCGGCGTGTCCCTCAACCATGTCGTGAAAACCACGGTTTTTCTGAAGGACATGAACGACTTTGCGGCCATGAACGAGGTCTACGCACGCTTCTTCACCGCCGCTCCGCCGGCGCGATCCACCGTGCAGGTCGCGCGGTTGCCCAAGGATGCCTTGGTCGAGATTGAGGTTGTGGCGGGTTTGTAGTCTGGGGTTCGCTTCCGCTTCCAGAAAGAAAAAGGCCACCACCTTTGCCAGGCAGTGGCCTTTCCCTTCTTTTGAATTTCGTGTCCCTTAGATTATGGCCGCTGAGCGCTCTCGAGCGCTTCCGAAACCGCCAGATACGTCGCGACGGCGGTTAGACCGCCGGCCACGTACATAAAACGGCTGCGCCCTGCCTTCCGTGGTTCATGGCGACCCCCTGGCCACTCATTCTTACCCGAACCTGCACCTTCTGGTCCCTGGGCCATCTCTTCCGGCTGATCCAGCAATACGCGGTAGGAAGTTCCCTCCGCTACGATCTGTGTATCGTTGTCCACGGTAATAAGCAGAGACCCGCGAGTTGCGCGTACCAGCAATTCCTTCGGGCCTATATACGATACCTGCCCGATAGTCGGCGCGTCACTTTGCGCGCGGATGGCCGCCGCGGAGGCAAACAATGTGAATGCATGAGCATTTCCCGTGGAAAACGTCGCGGCGCCGTTCAGCAGCTTTGCGGCGGGCGCGCCCTCAACGTCACTGACCACGGCACTGCTGGAACTCAGGAGGAGCAGCCGTGCCTTGCCCGCGCGAACCTGCACACTCCCTTGGACCTCCGTGCTGAGGCTATCGCCACCGTACACCGTTGTTCCAACTTCCGCCTTCGCCTCACCCACATGAGCGCGGTCCGCGGCAATCACGGTCCCGAGCGCAGCCGCAGGTGCTCCCCACGCGGGTATGGTCATGAGGCTGAAAGAAAGGGCGGTCGCGAAAATGGCACGTCGCGCTTGCATTTGCGTCTCCTCGCACACCTGCGAAAGAATACTTTGTGGACGCCCCGGCGTCAATCAGTAAACCAACGGTCTGGGCCGCTCAAGGCGTCCGGGAAGTTTCTTGAGGCGCCCGTTGGCAGAAGTTCTGATTCGCTGTTAGAATGCCATCACTGTATGGCCGATTGGAAGCAGATCACCGCAAGAATCCGAAGAGCACGGACCGGCAAGGATCCCGCCGGACAGCTCACGGCCCTCTTTCTGAAAACGCGCGACGCCATGGTCGCCTTTGAGCTGGCGCGCTATTTCGAGTCGAATGGCAAATCCGAAGATGCCGGCAAATGGTACATGACCGCGGCGGAGCGCTTCCGTCGCGCCGATTGGAAGACCAAGGCGCAGGAAAGCGCCACGCGTCTTGGTGCAACCGTGGCTGCGGAAATCCCCGCGCCAGCCGCTCCCGCTGATTTGCCAGAAGTTGCGGCAGGCGACGCCGCGGTGAGTTCGCTCTCGCCAGAGCCAGTCGCGCAGGAAACTGCTGCTCCCGCGGCGGAAGTGAAACAGGGAGAGGCGCCCCAGGAAGCGAGCGCCACTGAACGTGCTCCTGCGAAGAGGCACAGACGCGGCCGCCGTGGTGGGCGGGATCATCGCCGCTCCTCGAAACGCCCCGAACAAACAGTCTCCACGCCAAAAGAAGTGCGCCCTGTTGCGCTGCCGCCCCGTGCCCCCGATGTTTCTGAGGAGCGGCCCGCGCGTCCTGCTGAGGCTCTCGAACTCTCCGCGGAATCACCCGTCTTACCCAGCCTTCGCGGACGCTCCGGTGATCCGGGGCTAGCCTCGCGACTCACACAATTGGAGATGAACTTTCGGCGTTTGCTGGCCTGTCCGCCCACCAAGTTGGAAGCGGCTGATAAAGCGCCGGCCGGTCCGGGAGTATGGGTGCTGACCGATTCGGACCTCACGACGTATTACTACGTCGAAGCCTGTCAAACTCTGCGGGTAGCCATTCCCAACCTCATGCGGAGCAGCGCCGCCCGCCGCGGCGAGTCCATCCGGCCGCAATTGGCCGACCACTTGGGCATCCCAGAATCGCGGGTCGCCAAATACCTCTCCGACCACTGTGTGGTGCGCTGGCTGCAGATGGACGACGACGCCGCGCACTTTGCCCATTTCCTCATCGCCGTGCTGCATCCCACTCTCAACGAGTAGGGCCAGCCGGGAATCACCCAATTTCTTGCAAACTGCGGCCACTTGCGCCCTGAGAGTAAACCGCCAAAGAGTCACCTCCAAGACCCCATTTGCTGGCCTCCAGTGCCGTTCAACCCCTATTTTCAGCCATTCACCGTATCCTACTGGCTTCCGCCCCCTGCCGCATGGAAACTATAGGAGTCGCAAGACTTACGGACGCATTTCGGTGCGTGGTACTCTGAAAAAGCCTTGGGGGCTGTTTCATCCTGGCTATTTTGTCGTTTCAATTTGAGTTTTCGTTTGTTTCTCTCGAAAGTGAGGCTATAGCTGCATGCCGAATCCTCTCAGCACGCAATTGTTCCGGTCCATGGACTGGATCGTTTGCAAGACGGCGAGTATCACCTTCAATACCCTTCAATACTTCAACAAGCGCAATCCCAACCCTTCCATTACCCCACAGTGGTCCGATAAGCCGCTCCTGAAATCCTGGGAAAAGACCAAGCCGACGCTGGGCTTCCCGCGGCAGACAGACTCGCTCTGCCCGGCCTGCGTGAAAGAGGCTCGCGACGCCATCATCACTGGCAAGAAAGATTGGCGCGACCTCATGAATGAAAAGGTCGGCGAGATCAAAGCGCAGATCGTCGAGCGCGACGGCCAGGTCTGGATGATCAAGGATTGCCCGCAGCACGGCCACTACGAAGACCTCATGGCCATGGACTCCAGCTTCCTCAAGTGGATTGAATCGCAATTCCCCGGCCGCGATATCCCGGCGCACAACGACGAGAGCCAGCACAGGCACGGCTCATCGAACGTCCGCTATGGCCGCGGTTCCGTCCTGACCGTGGACCTGACCAACCGCTGCAACATGATGTGCGATCCCTGCTTCATGGACGCCAACCAGGTTGGCTACGTCCACGAGCTTTCCTGGGAAGAAGTCACCGAAATTCTGGATAACGCGGTGAAGATTAAGCCGCGCCGCCAGATGTCCGTGCAGTTCTCCGGCGGCGAGCCCACCATGAGCCCGTTTTTCTTCGACGCCATCCGCTACTCGCGCAAGGTCGGCTACAACTCCGTGCAAGCCGCCACCAACGGCATCGAATTCGCCAAGAGCAAGGAATACTGCAAGAAGGCTTTTGAAGCCGGGCTGCGTTACGCTTACTTGCAATTCGACGGCATCGGCAACGACGCCAACAGCCACCGCCAGATTGGCAACCTCTTCGACGTCAAGCTGCGCGCCATCGAAAACATGCACGAAGCCGGCATCGAAATCGTGCTCGTTGTGACCATCGTCAACAACGTGAACAACGATCAGGTCGGCGCCATCGTCAAGTTCGCGATGGAGAACCCCAAGAAAATCGCCTTCATCAGCTTCCAGCCGGTTTCCTTTACCGGCCGCGACGAAGACATTACTCCCGAGCGGCGTCTGCGCCAGCGCTACACCCTTTCGCACCTCGCCAACGATGTCAGCAAGCAGGTGGGCCGCATCGAGCCGAATCGTGATTGGTTCCCCATCTCCTTTATCAGCACCTTCGCGGGTTTCGCGGACATGGTCAAGGGCAACGAATCCCAGTGGGGTTCGCTCTCCTGCGGCTGCCACCCCAATTGCGGCGTGGGCACAGCCATAATGATCAACAAGGAAACCAAGGAATGGGCCCCCGTTCCGCGCTTCCTCGACGCGCAGCAACTCACCGCGGATGTCACCGCAATCACCGATGCCGCCCGCGGCAAGAGCTTCTCCAACTTCATGATGGCCATGGCCCTCTTGAAGAACTACAAGCCCTTTGAAGGACCCAAGGGCCTGAAGCTGTACGACCTCTTCAAGAAATTCGACAAGACCTGGGCGCTCACAAAGGGTTCCACCAGCAAGTATGGCAGGACTTCTCCCGAGCGCACCTACGAAGATGCCATGAAGCGCCGCGCGCAGGATCCCTGGAACTTCCTGTTCATCGCCGGAATGTGGTTCCAGGATCTCTTCAACTACGACTTCCGCCGCACCGAGATGTGCATCATTCCCTACGGCACGCAGCAGGGCGAAATCAGCTTCTGCGCGTACAACACCGGCATCGGCTGGCGCCAGATCATCGAAAACATGCACAAGAACGCGACCGTGGCCGAGTGGTACAAGACCCACGGCAAGCATGAGATCTACGCCAAGGGCAAGAACGTCAATCTCGGCTCTTACGAGCACTCGCTGGTGATTGACGCGGACGATGCCGCGCGCGTGCGCCACATCGAGCACGACATCCCGGTGACCGCCGCCGAAGAAAACCGCCTCCGCCGCAAGAAGGCTCTCGAAGAGCAGGCCAAAGTTCGCGCCATCTACGAAGAGCTCGTTCTGAAGAAGCCGCAGCCGACCGTCGTGCAGATCGGCACAGTCAGCGACATCGCCAAGGCGGTGCCCGCCAACTTCACCAACGCCAACAAGCCCGTAACCATCGCCCCGGCCAACGGCAATGGCAACGGCTCTACAGCGGCCAAGGAGACCGCCGCCGAAGCAGTCGCCGGCGACTAATCTTCGTGGCTGAGCCTGTAGCTCAGGCCTTTGAGGCCTGAGGCTTTTCCGCAGCGCCACCGCAAATTCCAACGGCCCCGGTTCTCCGGGGCCGTTTCCATTTTTCTGCGCTATCCTTAGCCGAGGAGAACTCCCATGTCGCGAAAACTGGAAAACCGCGTCGCTCTGGTCACCGGCGCCAGCCGCGGCATCGGCCGTTCCATCGCCGTCGCGCTTGCTGGCGCGGGCGCCCACGTGGCTGTGAACTACAGAAAGGAACAGGCTGCGGCAGAGGAGGTCTGCGCGACGATTCGCAAACTTGGCTCGCGGGCCATTGCTCTCCAGGCCGATGTTTCCGTCTCCGCGGAGGTCGACCGCCTGGTCACCGCCGTCGAGCGCGACCTCGGCCCCGTGGACATCCTCGTGAACAACGCCGGGATCTCCCAGATCAAGCCATTCGGTGAGCTGACGGAAGCCGATTGGGACCACCTTCTCGACGTCAATCTCAAGTCCGCCTTCCTCGTCACCCAGCGCGTGCTCCCCGGCATGCGCCAGCGCCGCTGGGGCCGCATCATCAATCTTTCCTCCGTCGCGGCACAAACCGGCGGCGTCATCGGTCCGCACTACGCCGCGTCCAAGGCGGGACTCATCGGCCTGACGCACTCCTATGCGGCGCTGCTCGCCAAAGAGGGCATCACCGCGAACGCGATTGCCCCGGCGCTGATCGCAACGGACATGGTTACCTCCAATCCCAACGCTTCCGCGGAACGCCTGCCCGTGGGTTTCTTCGGCTCGCCGGAAGAGATCGCGCGCGCGGCTGTCTTGCTGGCGGAAAGCGATTTCATCACCGGCCAGACCATCAGCGTGAATGGCGGCTGGTACATGACGTGATCGCGCGGCACCTGCGTTATAATTGGGCTTTAAGCGAAGCAGCCCATCGAAAGCCCATCTGGAGGATTCCCGGCAATGCCCATCTACGAATACATCTGCGAAGACTGCAACGAGCGCTTTGAAAAGATTGTCATCAACAAGCAGCAGGAAATCTCCTGCCCCAAGTGCTCCAGCAAGAAAGCCGCGATCCAGCTTTCCGTTTTCGCCACGGCCGGCTCCGGCAATTCCTCCACGCCCTCGGGCGGCTTCTCCGGCGGAGGCGGCGGCTGCTGCGGTGGCGGCTGCTCCTGCCACTAATTTGCAGTGCGGCGCCTAGCGCCCTGCTTGCCCCGATCTTCGAGGGGAGCTTCGAAGGGGCGGCGCTTTTCCTCTCCTTCAACTTGACCCTCGCCGTCCCCGCCTGCCTGCCCGCCGTCATACCGAGCGGAGCGAGGTATTCCTCTTCCATTCCTTCAGTTGACCGGCGCCCCTTGATGTAGCGTGATGCAAAGTTCAAAAATGTGGGCCAGTTCGGCGCAGGCGTATGCCCGCCGCTGTGTTGACGAAAGGCGATGTCGCCACCAATCAGCGCCGTTTCGATCGGCGGGAAATTCCGTGGTGCCCAGGTCCTTCTTGCCCAGGAGCTTGTACACCGGCCCGGCCCCGGCGGCTGCCAGGAACATTCCCTTGGCGTCCGCCCATCCGTCTCCCTGGGTCGCGCCGCCGCCGATAAACACCGGGCGCGGGGCGCACAGCGCAATCAATTCGTGCGCGTCCACGGGCAAGTCGTTGACGCTCAGCGGCCCGTCGTACTTGATGAAGTTGCCCGCCATCCAGTGGTATTCGCCGGTTCCCGCGATGTTTCCGATCTGCTCGCCAAACTCGTGGCGCAAAAGTTTGGCGCCGCCCTCGCCGGAAGAGCTCACGTAAACAATCGCAAAACGCGGGTCGTAGGCCATAGCCACCAGCGCCGCTTTGCCGTAGCGCGAATGGCCCTCGAGGCCCACTTGTTTCGCGTCCACGCTCTTGTCGGTCTCGAAATAATCGAGCGCGCGGCTGGCGCCCCAGGCCCACGCGCGCAGAGCGCCCCAGTCGTCCAGCTTGCGCGGCTGCCCCTTGTTCACCAGGCCGATGATGCCTTGCGTCAAGCCGGCGCCGTTGTCGGCCTGCACGCTGGTCGGAATATAGAATCGCGTAACCCCAACCCTTGGCGAGCACCTGCCCCTGCCAGGCGGTCGGACTTGGCGCGCCCGGCGGGGGTGGCGGCATGCGCTTCATCAGAGCAGCCAGAAACTCCGGGCTGAAGCTGAGCTCCATGATGACCGGCACGGGCCTCGTCGCGTTGGCGGGAATGGTCAGCGTCAACTGAATGTCCACGGTAATCTGCGGGTAGGAGGAATTGTCCACGTGCCCGACGAGTTTTTTCGTGATCACCGGGATATCTTCGTGCATCTCCCGGGTTGTGCTGATCACTTCCCAATTCACTTTGGGCGTGGCTTTGGGCGCGCGGCCGTAAATCTCCCTGTCAAACTCCTCCACAATCTCCGGGCGGCGCTGCTTCCACCAGATCTCCGCCGACGTGACCTTCTTGCCGTCTTTCAGAACCAGCGGATCGGGAAGGCTCGCGTAAACGTTGGCCTTGGACTCGTCATAGTTCGCGGCATTCGGCGAATTGGGATCACCGTCGGCGCCGCGCCGGATCGCCGTGATGTGCAGCAGGTCCATGATCCGCTGGTGATCCTGCTCGGCCGTGAGTTGCACCGGCGCAGGCGGATTGTCCGCGGTTGCCGGTGCGCCCTGCTCGCCTCCGCGCCCCGCCGCGTGCACAAACAACGCCAACAGGCCCAAACCAAGCAACCATGCAATGGATCGCGGGCTACACACGGATTCCTCCTGGGTTCCTCTTTCACTTGCTTGCCGGGACACCGTCCATACTATTGCTTTTCCGATTCTGCCGGGAGCGCAGCCCTCGCGCCGTGCCGGATGTGCAGAACATTCACCGCATGGTTGCGTTTGTCTATCGCGAAAATAATCCTGTAAATGTTCGGCGTCTTCCCAAAAAGCAATTGGCGAAGTTTCTTGCTTTCCGGAACGCGTGTCGCCGCGCTCAGGAAATCGCTCCAAACTGTATATGGTTTCGGCGAGATCATGGAACCACGCGAACGCCATCTCCGAAGTATCCGCTTCAATGAATTCGTAGATGGCCTCCATATCCCGCAGGGCGCGGTCCGGCCAGCCTAACGAGGTATGGCATGGTTGCGCCGGAACATTTCCAGGGCTTCGCGCGCCGGGCGCACACGCCCCTTCTTTACATCCTCAGCGCCTTGGCGGATGCCCTCGCGCGCATCGGCCAGCGCGGCGATGTCCAGCAGGCGCTGATAGGCTTCGGCATCCTGGACGACCGCTTCCGCCTTTCCATTGATGGTCAGCACCAGGGGCTTCTTCGTCTTTTTCAGGTGCTTCATGAATTTTCCGGGGTTCCGCCGGAACGTGGTCATCGCCTGAATGTCTTTCGTGATGTCCATCGTAGGCCTCGCATCGCTATCATAGCACCTTTAAAGGTGCTGCCAACAGCTCTGGCCGCTCTTTCCTTTTTCGCCTTATATCACTCCGTCATTCCGAGCGAAGCGAGGAATCCCTCTTGTCTTGCATGCGATCTCCTTCTCCGGTGCAAAAATGGAAATGTCGGCGCGCCGACATATTTTAGACACGGTACCATGCAGATAATAGAGCCCCCACCCCCCTGTTTTTGCGTATGTACGGGAATGATTGGACTTAGCAGAGAGTGATTCGTGACTCGTGGCTGGTGACCCGTGGTAGCTCTCAGAATGCGGGAACTGGAGGGAGGATCGGCCACGGGGACACAGGGAAGAGGAGGGTTCAAGAGTAGAAAAGTAGAAAAGTTCAAGACTGTGAGACACCCGAAGAGCCCGCCCCCGAAGGGAAGTGCCGAAATGGAACGATTGGTCATTCCAGTGGAGGGGGGTACCCCCCCCTTTTTTGCGTATCAAGGGGAAACAAAGGACTTACGGGAGAATGGCTTGCATCAAGGGGAAACAAAGGACTTAGGGGATTTTTCGGTGCGGATGAGGGTGTCGAGAGACCCGAAATGGCACAAGAGCAGCGTCCCCTCAGCATAACAAGCGAAGTATAGCACATTATTTACCGTATGTCCATTATTATTTATAGGGTACTAGTTCCGAAACTGATACGAACCGGGGCGGCGGGAAGGCGTGGAGAGACGGGCAGAAGGAAGACCTATCCGTCGAGGAAAGAAAAGAGTCAAGCCCCCCAGTGCAACCCCGGAGCGTGGGGCACGCAACTTCGTGCTGGCGGTTAAGCCCGGGCGACCGCCCTTCACTACTCATGATTTGAAAAAGGGAGCCAGTCCGATCCGCCACCGCCGCGAGATCGAGAGCGAATACCTGGTCTTTTCTTCGGTCTTCCAATTTGATGTTTTGGGGTCGGGTTCTTGATCTTATGAGTTGCCCAGCGGGCTAGGATCTTTATTGAAATGTCCTGCCCGCTTCGAGAGACCGGGCTGTCTTGGGGTAGTCGAATGTACCTGTCAGTCTTCAGGACGATTTCAAATGAGTTTGTGCTCTTTCTGAGTTCGACAAGTTTCGCTTGTCGAAGAAATTCCAGTGCGTGGCGGACATCCGTTGGCCCGAGGGGAACATCAACACCCGGCAGCGTAGGGACTTCATGCAGGCGATCCTGAGGTATGACTAAAGGGCTGGTGAGCCGGCCTCGATCGGCCATCTCGGCTCTCTGCTCTTCCGAAAGGTAATGTTGTGCATATTTGGTCCACCAGATTACGGCGGCGTAGCTGGCTATGACTTGGTCATTTGATCTATGGAATTTCGAACGGTATTGCCGGTAGTGGTCAGTCTTAACGTGAAATCCTTGGGGCAAGTTGAATATCCTGCCGATGCCCGAGGTCGGGCAATCTCCATTCAATCTGAAGGGTACCCGCACGAAATAAATCCGGTCACCCTCAGGGCCCAAGTCTAGGCTATACCGAAAAGACAACGAGTGGAAAATCAAATTTGCGAGAATGCCAGGCATCGAACAGTTTTGCTAGAGGCAATTCTCCTGGCGGGTTCTGATACCCGAGAAGGAGGCATCTTTGGGGTTTTAGGGGGTGCCTTTTGCCATCTGCGGATAAATGGAACTTGCACGATGCGTATTTAACGACCTGTTCTATGTCCTTGTCGTCCCATGAGGTCTTTAGCTCCAGGATAAGATCAGCAAGTTTCTGTCTAATGAGCCCATCCGGCGTGCAGGGTACAGCGCTGCCTTCTGAGGCTTCCAATCTGGGACGAAAATCAGCCTCCTCAGTCTCGGCATGGATCTCTCTTACGTCTTGTAAGACGAAACGTAATGCTGCCAACGCGCTCAAAGTTCTGTCAAAAGCAGCATATTCTTTCCTGGCAATAGAGAATTCTTCCTTGATCCGGTCTTGGTCGATGGTGGGACCGGGCATGAATGCTAGACCTTTCCCTCCATGAGTTCCCGGAGGCTAAACTGCTTGGGGTCTTCGAGGGTAACCCTCGCGTCACGAAATTGTTCTGTTAAGCCATTTTGGACTCTCAGAAATGCTGCAGGCGAGGATTCCGTGGCTCCTTGAATGGAAATTGTGGAGTGGCCGGTTATGAAAATATCGAATTCACCGCCGTCTTCATAGTTCGTGAGAGTGGCATGGAAATATGGGTTTGTGTGAAGAAGCGCGAGCGATGATCTTGGGATTCGCGACAAAGCTTCAGTCACAATAGTGAAATTGCTCCGATCCACAAAAAGAGGCTCCGGAAAGTTAAATTCGACGAATCTTCCTCTGGCACTCTCGAACGGCCTAACTGAATCTGCTAAAGCTTCGGGGAGCCGCTCACTGATCAGTCTCAGGAATGGCCGGAAGTCACCCTTATGGTAGCTAAGGTATCCTGACCTGCCGACGGTGAACTCACAGGTTGAATCCTTGGATGTCGGGGCGCATAGCCTTGCGCTCTTTAAAACCCTCTTCTCGTCCTCCAGCCTCGTGAAAAAGACCGACGCATTTCCCGGCTTAAGATTTATGTCTGCGCCGCCGTCATTGGGCCTACTTGGGTAGGAAACAGCGCGCATAACGTGGGTATCTTCAAATGCAAATTTCGAGTCGAGTCTGACGCAATCCTTAACCAACGGATGCCCGAGGGGGAAGAGGTTGACCTTTCCCCTAGTTTTAGCAAGCAGGCGATATAAGGGGCGCGCTGCTTGACTAGGTTTTTCTAAAGAAAAGAGCACGTGCACATTTCCATGTCGAATCGGCAAGTGCCAGAATGTAGCTCTAAGAATCTTTCCGGTTCTCTTTGAGAAAGTGGACGATGTCGACGAATCGGCATCGGGTATGTCTGCTCGAATAGTAGTCCGAAGATCCAGTACTCGGGCGAAATCTGGTCCCGAAAGTGCGGAGAAAAGTAGCCAGAAAGTGCCAGAAAAATAGCTTTCCTGATCGGAAGTCTTTCGGATCCAATGACCAAATTGCTCAAGAGGGGCTGTCATGATAGGGCTCCAGTCCGGCTGGCAACGAGGAGTATAGTCTATCAAGCATTCGATTGGCGAAGCGTCGACCAGGGTCATGGCTTTGGGAAGTGAACGATCACGGGTTTGAACTCGTCCAGGAAGTCACCCTTTCGGGACAACACTTCCACTCTTGCTTCCACCTTCCGGTTTTCCTTGGGCACGAGGGTCGCAGGTAAATGCATGACCACCGGAGTAGCCTCACTCTTCTCGTTGCATTCAAATTCTTGCCGGAATACTAAGTCGCCGTCCGCATCCGAAAAATCCGCGGAGGTAGACTTCAGGAACTTATGGTCTTTCTCAAAGAAAACCACTGCCTGAACCGGTTCGATTGCATTTCGACAGTAAATTGGAAGTGTAAGATCAGCGGTTTTGGATTGGCGATTCTCCTGGGCAGTCGCTTTTCCAGCGAAAGCGACTAAGGGAGGGATACCCCCGGGGGATGCGGAGGGATCCGGCCAGATCCGATTATATACATCTAGCGCGTCGGAGTACGCCTTGTCGTCGCGCTGATCACGCGTTTCCCAGCGTGGGTGCGTTGAGAAGAATGCCGCAAATTTGGACTGTTCTCCTGTCGCAGAACGCAATAGATGGTGGAGAGCAAACACATAATCGGGGTGGTAGCCCTCTTGGGCCATGAGCGTCATGCCCTGAATATCTGCATCATCCTCGAGGTTTCGGGAGAGCTTGGCTCTCGCGATGGGCGCAGCGATTCGGAGGCCCACGATCGACCAATTCGCGTTTTTGTCTCCAGCAGCGACAAGAGCCTGGTAGTAAGCGAGCTGCCACTGCACATTGAGCTCGAAAAGGTATTTCCTGACCCAGTGCCTGCGGGCGGTGTGTTCGGTCTCGTGCGAGAGTACGGCGGCCCAGAGGCCAGCGTTCGTGCCGATCAGTTTTGCGAGCCCGGACCCTACACAAATCTCACCGTCGGGTAAGGAGTGAGCATTTATGGTGTCATTGTTTACGATCGTGAAGTTCCAGCGATATGGGAGATTCTGGGCTTGCACCGAGCTATTGCTGACTAGCTTCTGAAAGACCGCGTCCCCAGCCAAGTTCATTGGAGTGTCCACGAGCAGAGAGTCGGACCCGTGCACTTGCCCCCTCATGGTAAGACCGAGTTGGTAGTCGATTGCGAAATCCGTTGGAAGTTGAATGTTCTCGTCCAGGTTATTGGAACGATGTCTTTGGGCGAACGAAGGTGTGGCTGCAAATGCGAGCGCAAAGAGCAGTAGAAGGAATCCCCGAGGTAGGTGGCTAGGCATGGCGTACCTCTAAGTGGGACAGATCGGAGCGAGAAGAGCTATTTACCGATAATTATAAACCTCTACAAGGAAATAAGATATGGGGTAGATAACGCAGGCTTAACTACCAAAAAAGCTTTCGGGGCGGGCGGTGGATCCTGGAGATTTTCGTGTGCGCCGGGGCGGGTGGGAGATTGGACCTATCCTGCACGTTTTAGAGGCAAGGTGCAGAGCGGTGCGCGCCCGGGTGCGTTGAAGCTGTGATATGCTCCGTGGCGAGGCGGGGATTCCGACGAAGGAGATCGCACCATGAGAATGTTGGCGGCAATTGGCGTTTTGTTATTTGTGCCGATGTGCGCTCACGCGCAAGCGGCAAAGCCGTGTGAAGAATTGAAGACGGAAATCGCAGCGAAGCTGGACGCAAAAGGCGTGAAGTCGTACACGCTGGAAATCGTGGCCAAGGACAAGGATGCAGAAGGTAAGGTGGTGGGCACTTGCGGTGGCGGGACAATGAAGATCATGTATAAGAGAGGGGCAGCCCCGGCCGAGACCCCGGCGACGGAAGCGAGCAAGCCGTAGGATTACGGTTCTCAGTATTCAGTTGTCAGTGGTAAGTTTTCGGAGAAGAACGGGGACGGGGCAGCCACGCCATGCTCGTTTGTGGTGAATTGCTATGGGGGCGTCCCTGCCTGCAACGAGTTCACACAAATCACCGAAGGCGTTTCGGAGCGGGTAACGCGCTGCTGCGATCCTTGGTCGCGAAGAGAGATCCCTCCACTCCGCGGCCCGGCGCGCCATAATTCGGTGCGGAAGAAAAAACCGGGCCGCTGCGGTCGGGATGACAAATTTTAGAAGTATTTGTTTTGGCGAAAGCTGTATGTCGGAGCTGAAGCTCCGACCCCCTATGGTGGGCGAAGACCAGCCTGAAGGCTGGCCACTACATGGTCGGTGGCGGGTGCTGGGATGGGGGAAGACTTACCGAGAATAGTTCTTCAGATAGGTGGGAAGGGGAGTGTCGCTCTTCAGGCGCGCGTCGGGTTGGGGCGGCTGGGCCACCGTTTCGAGCGGGAGGACGCCGGCCCAGACTGGCAGAGCGTAATCGGCCTCGTCGTCCACCGGGCCACCGGTGCGCACCTTGGCGGAAACTTCTTCGAGGGGAAGGGCTAGGACCATGGTGCTCTTCAGCTCCTGCTCGGTGGGCTGGCGAACATCGTCCCAGCGGCCCTTTAGCACGTGTTCGGTGAAGATGCGCAGGGCTGCCATTTTTTCGGCGGGATCTTCCACGAGCCGGGCGATGCCGAGGATTACGACCGAGCGGTAGTTTACGGAGTGGTGGAACGCTGAGCGGGCCAGCACGAGTCCGTCTACGTGGGTGACCGTGACGCACATGGGCACGCCACCGCTGAGCGTGCGCAGCATGCGGCTGGCGGCGCTGCCGTGAAGATACAGCGTGTCGCCCGCGCGCCCGTAGTTCGTGGGGATGACGTACGGCTGGCCGTCGGCATTGAAGCCGACATGGCAGACGAAGCCCGCGTCGAGAATGGCGTAGACGGTTTCGCGGTCGTATTTGCCGCGCTTGGGCAGGCGTTTGACCTGCGTGCGTTCGGTGGGTGTCACCGCTGGCGTCGATCTCCGCGGTGCCGCCCATGATCTGAGGGGTACTGTTGTTGTCGAACATCCTTACCGTGAGGCTGGTGATCGAAAAGCCCGGGATGTTCACACTGCCGAGACTCTCCAGAGTGAGCGTGGCGCTGCCCGTCAGCGTGTAGTCGGTGTATCCGGAGCCTGAAGAGGCGGATGCGGTTCCCGTGAGTCCCGTCAGCTGCGCGACTCCCTTGATCAGCTCCAATGACGTCGGAGGGAAAGACGGAGGCGTGGAGCTCACCGTGTAGGTGGTACTCGCGCTCATGCTGACCGGTGAGCTGATCTGCACCTGCACCGTGTGGCTGCCCGCAACCGAGGTTGGAAGATTTCCCAGAACATCGAAAACGGTGTTGCCCGATGCGCTCACCGTGAACGCAGGAGTTCCCGACCACGAGGTGGACCCGTCCACAAGGACCTGGCCGATCACCGTTCCTGTGCCCGTGGCGGTAAGGTGCACCCGGGCGTTCTTGACGATATCGTTGAGGTTGTAAGGAGGCGTCGGGATTTCGACGGAAACACCGGTCAGGTTCAGCGTAGACGGCGGGGCGCTTTGGACGAAGCTGGGAACCGTCACGGACGCCTGCACGTCGTTTCCCAGGCCGTCTTTTCCGCGAACAGTGTAGATGAGGTCGAAGCTCCCGGTCTGCCCTCCGCCCAGGGCCTTGCTCCGCTGCAGCACTGAGAGCATCACCGACCTGCTGATTGTCTGATCGCTTCCCGTGGACAGGCTTATGGGCAGGCTCTCCCACCCGCCGTCTTCACGGGGCCAGGAAGTATAGGCCCTGCTCTCCCTGATGTCGGTGACGTTCACGGAGCCGCCGCGCGCCCCGATATCCACGCTGATGGACTCCAGCGTGTCGGTCCCGCCGAAGGTCAGGCTGGAGGGAGTGGCGACGAGCGCCAGCGTGGCGCCCAGGACGTTGATTATGACGTTCGTGGAGGCCGAACCGGTGAGCCCCGCGGCGTCGGTGGCGGTCACCTGGAACGTGTATGAGGCTCCGTTGTCGCCCGTGAAGTTGGCTGACGTCAACTGCGTGCGCGATAGCCACGGCCGCAGGGGACCGTTGTTGATCCGGTACTGGACGTCGTAGTGGTCCAGGGGGACTGATGTCGTCGAGGACCAGGACACGGTAAAGGTGGCCTTTGTGCTGATGGTACCGGTCGGAGGCAAGACCGTGACGGAGGGCGGGACGAAATCCATCACAACAGCTCCGGAACGCGCCGGTCCTTGCTGACCAAGAGAGTTGATTGCAGTGACCCAGAAGTAGTAGGTCTGTCCGTTCAAGATCGAAGCCGGCATTGCGAAGGTCACCGAGGTCGAGCCTGTTGAGACACCGACGGGCACCGTGCCGGCGTTGGAAGCCGGATTCTGGTTGAGGCCGTAGTTATAGGACGACGCTCCAGGTGACGGGCCCCAATTGCCCTGGAATTGCGTGGAATTGGTCCAATACGGCTGGCTGGGGCCAGGTCCGACATTCACATACGGCGGGGGCGAAACCTGGGCAAAAGCCGGCACGGCGAGCACGACAGAGAAAACCAGCACAGGAAGAAGAGTGGTGACTTTCTGACTAATTGCCTTTCGACGTTTGGCGCCAAACGTCCAGGCGACTTTCATGCGGCATAAGATAGTAAAATAAAGGTAACAAAGGAAACTATTTTTTGACTCTGGCAACCGCTACTTGCCGGACTCAATCTCAGAAGCGCGAGACAGGTGCTTGTCGGCATCGGCCCGCAGCCCGAGATCGCCCTCTACCTTTGCAAGCTCCCGGAGGAGCACCACGTTGCGGGTCTCGCGGTAGCTGATGTCCAGCAGCACCTGGCGAAGGTCGTCTTCTCGTCCCGCGTACAGCCGCTCCAGCGCTCTATAGAGCTCAGGGGCCTTCGGCGAAAGATCCCGGGCTCTGCGATACGCCGTTATCGCCTGCTCCATGTCACCCAGCTTCTCGAACGCGAGACCGGCTCCCGTCTGCGCTTCCTCGTCTACGGGATGATCCTTGAGGATGATCTGCCAGACTGCCAAAGCATCGCGCCAATTCTCTTTCTCCTGGTAGAGCCTGCCGAGGGCAACAAGGAGATCAACGCTTCCTGGATACCAGGACTGCAGCCTTACAAGGTCCTGCGCAAAAAGCGAGTCGCCGTCGATTTCCCGAAGCAGCGACAGGGATGATGCAAGGGTTACCCGCACATCCTCGATTTTGGAGGTAATCAACTTTGCCCCCTGCAAGTCGCCTGGTTTTCCGCTTGTCCCGATAGCCTGGGAGGCGCCGATCTCCAAAGCGGAAATGAGCTGCACGGCTCTCGCCACCGCATCGTGAAGAAGGTAACGGTCAGGGTGGGCTTCACCGACTCGGAGATAGGGAAGAGGGTCCTGGCTCCCCTTGTCCACTGCTTGTCGGAACACCTCCAGGGCTTCCTTCTTCTTCCCGTCCAGCTCGAGCAGGCGCCCCTTTGCGGCGTAGGGCTCAGGATCCCCCGGCTCGGCGTCGATGAGCCGGTCCAGGATGGGCATCATGGTCTTGATGTCTCCCTGCCGATTCCGGACGAGAAAGAGGAGCTTGAGGAGCCCCACGTCCCGGGGGGATATCGAAAGGGCGCGCTCGAGATATTGAGCGGCGACCGCGGGATCCCCTTTTTCCAGCTCCAGGATCCCCATGTTGCGAAGGGCGGGCACTGAATGAGGATCGAGCCGGACGGCCTCCTGGAACTCTTTGCGCGCGTCGTCGACCTTGCCCTGGCCGAACAGCTCCACCCCGTGATTGCTGAGTGCCGCCACCATCCCTGCCACCGCGTTCCTGTCCTCGGGGTCCAGTCGATGGGCCTGTCGGAACAGCTCGAGGGAATCGGCAAATTTCTTTCGGACAAACGCCAGGTTCCCTCGGGCGTTCAAAAGAGAAACGTTTTGAGGGGCAATCAGGGCAGCCTCATCAAGGACGGCGGCTGCCTTGTCGAGCTCGTTGAGCTGCGTGTAGCAGGTGCCGAGAAGAATGAGGTCCATCGGGGCGGGGTGCCCTTCGCGGCGGATCGTCTCAAGAAGAGACGCGGCGTCGGCATACTTCTTCTGCTCGAACAGGAGGCGGGCGCGCGCCGAATCTTCGGCCGGCGATTGCGCGGCGGCAAATGAAAGGGGAAGA
Source organism: uncultured Spirochaetota bacterium (assembly GCA_963753085.1). Classification (GTDB taxonomy): domain Bacteria; phylum Spirochaetota; class Spirochaetia; order SZUA-6; family Fen-1364; genus Fen-1364. Next base: position 44,771 of record CAVWBF010000017.1, read on the forward strand.
AGCAGCGCAAAAAGCATGAGCACCAATCGCGGAGATCCTGTGCCCTTCACGCGAATCAGAGTATCACAGAGCTCCTGCAGCCGCACCGGCCGCAAGCCCGGCTAAATCCGTGCGGGCCCGCCCTCGTTGACAACCCGAAGGCAACAAAAATAGACTCATGGCTCAAAGGAGCCTCATTATGCAGCCTCCGTGGATGCGACCCGTTGATTTCAACGAGAAGCCGATCTTCGTCTGCTGGGAAACGACAAAGTCCTGCCTTCTTTCCTGCAGGCACTGCAGGGCAACGGCAATCAGGAGCGGTCTTCCTGGAGAGCTCGACTACGAACAGGGTATCAGGCTGATCGACCAGATTCTGGAGTTTGGTGACCCCTACCCGGCGCTTCTTCTCACCGGAGGGGACCCACTCATGCGCCCGGACGTGTTCGACCTGATCCGGCACGCGGGAAAGCAGGGGATCTACACGGCGGTTGCCGCCAGCGTAACACCCCTCCTTGCAAAGGACCGGCTGGAGCACATGAAGGAGCTTGGGGTGGAGATCATTTCGGTGAGCCTCGACGGGGCAACCGCCTCTGTGCACGACAGGATCAGGGAGATTTCCGGCACATGGCAGGCCACCCTTGATGCCATCAGCATGGCCTCGGCGTGCGGCCTGCGGCTGCAGGTGAACACGACGGTCATGAAGAGCAACCTCCACCAGCTCGCCGATATCTTCCACCTCGTTCGAGAAAGAGGAGCTGTTGCCTGGGAGGTGTTCTTCCTCATCCGCACCGGGCGCGGCTCTGCCCTGGAGAATCCCGATCCATGGGAATGCGAGGAGGTCGCGTCGTTCCTCGTCGACTGCACCCAATACGGGATTCCAGTGAGGACATCCGAGGGGCCCCACTTCAGGCGCGTGTTCCAGGAGCGGCAGAAGAACCATGAAGCGCCTCGGGGAGAGCTCTACGATCAGCTTGCCGCGAGGCTGCGGGAGCTGGAGGGAGAGCCTAGGACTCCGCCATCGGCCAGGATGACCGGCACGGGAGACGGAAAAGGGATCATCTTCATCGGGCATGACGGTGAGGTCTTTCCCAGCGGCTTCCTTCCCCTGTCCCTGGGCAACATCAAGCAGGAGACGCTGAAGGAGATCTACAGGTCCCACCCGCTTCTTGTCGGCTTGAGAAACCCTGCGAATCTGAAAGGACGATGCGGCGCGTGCGAGTATGCTTCCATCTGCGGCGGCTCGCGATCGCGGGGGTACGCGGAATACCAGGACCCCTACCAGGAAGATCCCGCCTGCCCCTACATTCCTCAGGGCTGGACGGGCAAGGCTCCCGTGCAAGATACGGCGTTGCATGGAGCGCAAGGCCCGGCATGAAAAGAAACGCATTCCTGCTGATTTTCAGCCTTCTTGCGCTCGGAAGCGTTTTTGCTCAAAACGAGGTGCAGCGCCCCTCGTTCTGGTGGACCCTTGCTCCAGCCGCCTCGCTTCCTCTCGGTCTCAATTCGAGCTACTTTTCTCCCGGGGCGACGGTCGACTTCACTGGAGAATATGTCCATCCTGCGTTGCATGGCTTTGCGCCCCTGCTCAGGATCAACCTTAATTACGTTCCACTCTCCGTCAGCGGCGTCGGGGGACTCTATGAGATAGCCGGCTCCCTCGGGGCCGCATATCGCACTCCCCTGTTCGGACCGGTCTCGGGACACGTCTTTGCCGACCTGGGCTACTCGTTCGTGGACTTTATCGCGCACGTAACCAATACGTTCGGATATTTCATCGAGAACGACGGCTTCGCGGAGGGTGGGGCCGGTCTCGCCTATGCGCTCAATCCTAACCTTGGCCTTCGGCTGGACGCTTCCTACACATACTTTTTCCAGATGTACGGAAGCCTGGGCGTCTCGCTCGGCGTCGCCTTCACTCTGACCCCGCAGCAGGCCGCCGGAGGCATGCAGCCATCCGGACGCCCTCGACTTCTCGATATTAGCAGCGTCCATCTTGGAAGTGTCTTTCCCGTTTTCCATGCATTCTACGATGACCACCCTGTGGGCTCAGCGGTGGTCAAGAACACGGGCAAGAAGCCGCTCACCGACGTGAAGGTAAGCTTCATCATCAAAGAGTACATGGATGGGCCGAAGGAAAGCGCCACCATCGCGGAGCTCAAGCCCGGGGAGGCGCAGGAGGTGCCGCTGTATGCGCTTTTCAAGACAAGCATACTGGGCATCACCGAACCGACAAAGGTGACCGCGGAGGTTGATGCGGCTTACAGGGAGAGTAGCGGTTCCCAGGACCAGGCCGCCACCACGGCTACGCTTCGGCTCTACGACCGAAACGCAATGACGTGGGACGATGACCGCAAGGCCGCGGCCTTCGTTTCTGCCAAGGACCCCTGGGTCCTTGATCTTTCGGATAACGTGTCCGCCATGGTGCGCGAACAGCGAAATCCCGGAGTCGTGAAAAACCTCCAGACTGCAATAGCCTTCCATGACGCACTCAGGATCTACGGCCTCGCCTACTCTCCCAACCCGACCACGCCTTATTCGTACACCTCGACTCATCCTGAAGTCGTGGATTTCCTCAAGTTTCCCCGGCAAACCCTGAAGTACAGGGCCGGCGATTGCTCGGATTTTTCGATTCTCTACGCCTCACTCTTCGAGGCCGTGGGAATTGAGACCGCATTCATTACAGTGCCAGGTCATATCTTCATGGCAATCAACCTCGAGCTGTCTCCTGATGAAGCCAAGGCCAGACTGGCCGAGTGGGAAGATCTGATCTTTTTGGACGGGAAGAGCTGGTTGCCGATCGAAACGACAATTCGTGACAAGGGTCTGCTCGACGCGTGGCAGGACGGCGCCCGCGAGTGGCGGCAGGGGGTTGCGGATAAAACGGCAGCCTTCTATCCCATACATGAGGCTTGGAAGACATACCAGCCCGTGGGGCTTGCGGCCGACGCCACCTCGGCCCAGATTCCGGCCCAGGACCTGGTCAGGCTGGCCTTTGGCGCGGAGTTGTCCAACCTTGTCGACAAGGAGATCGGCGCCCGAGTCGCGTCGCTCAATCAGACGATTTCCGCGGAACCCACGCCAAAGGCCCTCAACGCGAGGGGCGTCGTCTACGCGAGGTTTGGCCGATATGAGCTTGCAGAAAAGGATTTTCTTGCGGCGCTCAACGCTAAGGGTGACTACGTGTACGCCCTGCTCAACCTGGGAAACCTTGCCACACTGAAATCCGATCCGCATGCCGCCTACGAGTACTATGGTCGCGCAGCCCAAGCTGCGCCGGACAACTCGCGCGCGCTTTTCGAGCTTGCCAACGCCGCGGCCGCGCTGGGCAAGAACGATGAGGCACAGGCGGACTACATGAACGCCAAGAAGCTCGATCCCCAGTTGGCTGCACAATACCAGACCCCTGGGCAGCAGCCGCAGGGTGGTACCCGCGCCGCAGAAGTTGACACGAGTTCGACCAAGTGGGCAGAAGAATGAACGGAAGAATCCTGCGGTTGGGAATTTTGTTCGCGGCAGCAGTCATCTTTATGGCTTTGGTAGTGGGCTGCTCGAACTGGGTCCTTGGCGTCATCCAAAGCTTCGGCACGCAGAACGGCGCGAAGATCACAACTGTCGCGGGGAACGGGACTGGCGGCTACGCTGGCGACGGAGGACCTGCAACCTCCGCGGAGCTCCATCAGCCCTACGCAGTTGCGGTAGATCCCGCCGGCAATTTGTACATCGCGGACGGTGTGAATTGCCTAATCCGTATGGTCAGCCCAAGCGGGACTATCACTACGGTCGTGGGGGACCATTCCAGAGCTGGACAGAATTATGGGGACGGTGGTCTTGCGACCCTTGCCGGCCTCTACGACCCAGTCGGCGTCGCCGTAGATGCCTCAGGAAATATCTACATCTCGGATAGCGGCAACCAGGTCATCCGGGAGGTCACGAAAACGACCGGCGACATCAGCACTGCCGTTAGCGGTTCTGTCGGGAGCCCTGCTGCGACACTGGTCTATCCGTACGGCATTACAGTGGACTCGAGCGGAGATCTCTTCATTACGGACCTGGGCAATAGCCGCATACTTGAGGATATCAGTGGGATAATCAGTACGGTGGCAGGAATGGCCGGCTCTGCAGGCTACACCGGAGACGGCGGGAAGGCCATCGATGCCCGTCTGAATTCACCGACAGCAGTGGCTGTTGATTCTGCTGGCAATATCTACATTGCAGACGGTCTGAACTTCGTCATCCGGAAGGTAGACAATTCATCCAACCACATCATCACTACGGTCGCGGGAAATGGCCTTAACGGCTATTCCGGCGACGGCGGACCGGCTACCGCCGCCGAAATCGAGCAGCCCTGGGGTGTGGCTGTCGACTCTTCGGGCACCTTGTACATATCAGAAATCAACAGCGTAGTCCGCAAGGTGGATGCAGCAAGCGGAATCATCAGCACAGTGGCGGGAAATGTCCACCTGGGATCGGGTTACGGAGGCGACGGCAACGTAGCAACGGCGGCTATGCTCAGTGAGCCTTGGGGCCTTGCAATCGACAATTCCGGCAACTTGCTTATCGCGGACTTCGTCAACAATCGTGTCAGGAAGGTTAGCCCGTGAGGCAATAATCGTACCCGCGCATCGTCTGTCTTTTTCGAGAGGCATTTCACATCGATGAGCGATCTCGACAAACATACATCCCTGAACCAGGCCAAGTTCGACGCCTGGGCCCCCACGTACGAGCAAAAGCGATTCGATTTCTTTCGCCGCATGCAGGGGCGCGTCCTTTCCCTGCTTGAGCTTGGAAGCGGAGCAGTCCTTCTGGACATTGGCTGCGGAACAGGTTGGGCGGTGCGCCAGGCAGCCTCCATGATCGGTGAAAGCGGCGCGGCCCATGGCATCGACCTGTCAGCAGGGATGATCGGAAAGGCAAAGGAAGCTGCGCGGGAGATCCCCAACGCGAGCTTCACCCAGGCAAACGCAGAGCAGGTTCCTTTCAAAGATGCGTTCTTCAGCCACGTCATCTGCACCATGTCCTTCCATCATTACCTTCATCCGCAGAAGGTGACGGCGGAAATCTTCCGGGTCCTCAAGCCGCAAGGCGCCGTATGCATCGTGGACGTAACCGCGGACTCGCGCATCATCAGGTGGGTAGACGGATACACGCGGCGCAGGCAGCCTGATCACGTGAAGATGTATTCCACGCCCGAGTTTCAGGAACTTTTCACGAAGTCGGGGCTGGAACCGACCATCAGCCGACGCATCTTTTTTCTCTGGTTCCCGGTAAAGGCTCACTTCGCGGAAAAACGGCCGGCCTAAATCTCCACCCCGCCGCGCTGGGTCTCGTAGAGCTTGCGGAAGTAGCCGTCCTGTGCCACGAGCTCCTCGGGGCTTCCCCTCTCCACGATCCTGCCGGCATCCACAACCAGCACGGTGTCTGCGTCGCGGATCGTGGAGAGGCGGTGCGCAATGATGAAGCTCGTGCGGCCCTTCATCAGCTGGATCATGCCTTGCTGGATATGAAGCTCGGTGCGAGCGTCCACGGAGCTGGTGGCTTCGTCAAGGATGAGCAGGCGCGGGGCGGCAAGCACGGCGCGCGCAATTGCGATGAGCTGGCGCTGGCCCTGGCTCAGGTTGGCCCCCGACTCGACAAGAACGGTGTCGTAGCCTTGCGGAAGGCGCTCTATCGCGTGGGCCGCGCCTGCAACCTCCGCGGCGCGCCGCATCTCTTCCTCCCCCGCCCCCGGCCTGCCATAGAGGATGTTCTCCCGCACGGTTCCCGCAAAGAGCCACCCGTCCTGGAGCACCACGCCGAAAGAGCGGCGCAGGCTGGACCGCGCGTAATCCCTGATATCTGTTCCGTCGATCAGGATGGTGCCTGAGGAGATCTCGTAGAACCGCGTCAGGAGGTTGACGATTGTCGTCTTGCCGGCGCCCGTCTTGCCCACGATGGCCGTAACGCTCCCCGGAGGCGCATGAAAGCTGACCCCCTGGAGCACCGGCACGTCCGCGCGGTAGCCGAAGCTCACGTCGCGAAACTCCACGTCTCCCAGGGGCCGGTCGAGCTCCCGGGCCCCGGCGGAGTCCGGCTCCTCCTCGCGCTCATCCATCACCTCGAAAACGCGCTCCGCTCCCGCCACGGCGGACATCAGTGTGTTGTAGGAATTGGCGACGTCATTCAACGGCCTGACGAACTGGCGGGAGTATGAAACGAACGTGGCAATGAGGCCGACGGTGATGACACCGCGCGCGGCCAGGTAACCCCCCGTCACGGCAACGAGCGCAAAGCCGATGTTGCTGATGACGTTCATCATCGGCATGAGAAATCCCGTCCAGATCTGCGCGCGGGTACCCGCGAGGCGCAACTCCTGGTTGATGCCGGCAAAGCGCTCTCTTGCCTCGGGCTCCCTCCCGAACGCCTTGACGGCGTGCATCCCGGAGACGGTTTCCTCGATGTGGCCGTTCAGAAAGCCCAGGGCATCCTGCTGCTCCTTGAAGAGCGTCCGAGTGTGGCGCGCAATTGTCGAGGTGAGCAGGAACACCAGGGGAACCGGGAGCAGGCTCACCAGGGCCATGATCGGGCTCAGGGAGAGCATGATCGTCACCGTTCCCGCAACCACGACGACTCCCGACATGAGCTGCACCGCCGACTGGGAGACCGTGACGCTGACGGCGTCCACGTCGTTGGTCAACCGGCTCATGATGTCTCCGTGGGGCCGGGTGTCATAGAAGGAAAGCGGGAGGCGCTGCATCTTGTCGAACAGGCCTTCACGCACATTCCGCACCATGCGCTGGGAAACCCCTGCCATCATCCACCCCTCGACGGTCTGCAGGAGGGCGCTCCCGACATACGCGGCAAGGAGTGCAAACACAACAAGGGTCAGGGCGCGCAGGGGAAGCTGAAGACCGCCCAGGGCGGAAGCAACAGGGGACGACGGAGAGCCTGCCAGAGCGGCAATTGCATCCACGCCCCTTCCAATCAGATACGGCCCTGCCATCCCCAGGGAGGAATCCACCAGGATGAATGCGAACACGAGGCCCAGCCAGCGGCGCTCCCCTCGGAAATACTGCCAGGTCCGGCCCGCCGCAAAGCGCAGGTTCCGTGGCCGCACCTTCTGCCCCCCGCGCATGCCGGGCCCGAACCCCGGACCGCGTGCCGGCATGCCCGGCACGGAAGTAAGCGGTGCGCCGTGGGAGCGGTCAGACATCCACCGCCTCCCTGCCCAGCTGGGCAATGCAGATGTCTCGGTAAACATCGCATTCGCGGACCAGCGTCTCGTGTCTTCCCAGCCCCACCGGCTTTCCGTCGTCCAGCACAAGGACGCGGTCTGCAGCGGCGGCGGCTGAGATGCGCTGGGTGATGAGGATGCAGGTGTAGCCGGCGGAGGCGCCCCGGATGGCCCCGAGGATTTCCGCTTCCGTGATCGAGTCGACCGAGCTGGTGCAGTCATCGAGGATAAGGACCTCGGGCCTCCTGACGAGTGCCCGTGCAATTGCCACTCGCTGCTTCTGACCGCCCGAGAGATTCACCCCGCCCTGACCCAGGACGCTCAGGTAGCCTTCCGGGAACCGCGCAATGAAATCGTGCGCGCAGGCTGCGCGCGCTGCTTCCTCCAACTCCGCGTCCGTAGCCTCTCTTCTGCCCCAGCGAAGATTCTCCGCGATGGTACCCGTGAAGAGGATCGTCTTCTGGGGCACCAGGGCAATCCGCCGTCGAAGGTCGCGAAGGTTCAGCTCCCGGATGTCCGTGCCGCGGAGGAGCACCGCTCCCTCGGTGGGCTCGTAAAAGCGCGGCACCAGGGCCGCAAGGCTGCTTTTGCCGGAGCCCGTCGGCCCGATAATCGCGGTAATGCGACCCGGCTCGCATTCGAGGTCAACCCCTTCGAGCACCAGCCGCCCCCGTGAGGCAGGGTAGGCAAAGGAAACTCCCCGAAACCGCACGGAGGCCGCCGGGGGGGAACCGTCTCGCGCGAAGTCGCGGGAAGTCGCTGAGTCTGAGATTGTGTCGAGGGACTCGCTGCCCGGAGTCCCGAGGATTGCGCTCACCCTGTCCCATGAGGCTCGCGCACGCACGAAAGAGGTGATGATCCCTGAAATCATGGTCAGGGAGAAAAGGATCTGGGTCATGTAGTTGATGAATGCGATGATCTTCCCGACCTGGAGCGAGCTCCCGGCCACGCGGAAGCCGCCAATCCAGAGCACGGCCACGATCCCGAGGTTCATGAACAAGGCGATTGCGGGCCCGAACAAGGCCATGACTCTCAGCGCAAAAATGGAGGCCGCGGTAAGCTCCCTGTTGGCATCGGCAAACCTTCCTGCCTCCTGGACTTCCTGTCCAAAGGCCTTCACTACGCGGATGCCGCCCAGATATTCGCGGGTCACGGAGTTGACCCCGTCCAGCCCCTCCTGCATGCGGCGAAAACGCGGGAACCCGGTGACGAGGTTCACCGTGATGAGGGCCGCGGAAACAGGGACGGCCACGGCCAGGACCACCGAAAGCCCCGGCTCCATCGCAATTGCCATCACGAGGCCGCCGACCGCAAGAATGGGCGCCTTGGCAAAGATCCGCATGACCCCGTTCACGAAGGCCTGGACCTGGGTCACATCGTTGGTCTGCCGGGTTATCAGGGACGCGGTGTCAAACGCATCAAGCTCCTGGAAAGACCAGGAGGTGACGCGACGGAAAAGGTCCGCCCGAAGCTGAGCGCCGAAGCGATAGGAAACGATGCTGGAGAGGATGTTGCGCCCCGTGGCGCCTCCCGCCCCCACCGCTGCAACGCCCAGCATGAGAAGGCCTAGCCGCACCACCACGGCGATGTCCCGCGCGGCAACCCCGGTGTCCACGATTCGCGCCATGATGGTGGGTTGCAGCAGGTCGCACACGGATTCCAGGGAGAGGCAGGCCAGGGCTGCCAGGAAAGGCCAGAGGTACTTGCGCATGTAGGGGCCGGCAAGGCCGCGGGGTAAGCTCGGACGCGTCGGACCACCATAGCGAAAAGGGCCGCTGTGGGCAATCCCGCTCGTTTCCGCGGTTTGACTTCCCCGGGTTCCGTTCGTACTATTGCGCTGAGATATTTCAAGCTTGAAATAACTATGAGGCCTGCAACGGGATACGGGAAGGACATCGATCGCGCACTCGGCCTGTGGGTCAAGCTGGCCCGCGCGTTCGCCACGGTCAACAGGCTCGTCGTGGAGGATCTCAGGCGCCATGAGCTGACCCTCCCGCAGTTCGGAGTCATCGAGTGCCTTGGGCACCTGGGCCCGATGTCCCTGGGAGACCTGTCGCGCAAGCACCTGACGAGCTGCGGCAACATGACGGTGGTTGTCGACAACCTGCAGAGGGAAGGCCTCGTGGAGCGCCGGCAGGCAGCGGGGGACCGGCGGTCGACGTACGTGCATCTGACCCCCCGGGGGAAAAGGGCCTTCGCGCACGTCTTTCCCCCGCACGCCCGCTTCGTGCGGGCCATGGCATCTGTTCTCACGCCCCGGGAACAGGAAGAGCTTTCCGCGCTGCTGAAGAAGCTCGGTCTCTCTTTGAAAGAAAGGCAGGGGGCGCTGCCTTCCCTGAGGTGAGGAGGTTACATGGGCATTCCCGGAATCCATCATATAACGACCCTGGCAAGCGATCCGCAGGCCAACGTGGACTATTACGTCGGCTTCCTCGGCCTGAGGCTGGTCAAGCAGACTGTCAACTTCGATTCACCGGACGTCTACCATCTCTACTACGGGGACGAGCTGGGCAGACCCGGAACCATTCTCACGTTCTTCCCGTTTCCTCACGCCACGCGGGGGAAAAGGGGCTCGGGAGAGACATCCGCGGTGGCGTTCTCCGTCCCAAGCGGCTCGCTGGAGTTCTGGGTGGAACGGCTTTCGCGCAATGGGACGGCGTTCAGCGGACCTGAGAAGCGCTTTGGAGAGGATTTCATCTCCTTCGAGGACCCTGACGGGATGAGGATCGAGCTCTTCGCCGATGCCGGGGTGGACGGGATCCGCGCATGGGCGGGGAGCGCCGCGGGACCTCGCCACGCCATCCGCAGGTTCCACGGGGTCACCTTCACTCACCGCGAGCTCGAGCAGCCCGGCGTGTTTCTGACCGGCGTGCTGGGATTTGCCCAGGGGCCGTCGGAAGGCAGCCGGCACCGCTTCACCGTGGGCTCCGGGGAGGCGCAGGCCCGCATCGACATCCTGGTGGATCCGCAAGCGCCCGCCCTGCGGCAATCCGCGGGCTCCGTGCACCACATCGCGTGGCGCGTCAAAGATGAAGAGGAACAACTAGCGTGGAGGAAGGACCTTTCAAGCGCAGGCGTCTCGCCAACCCCGGTGCTGGACAGAAGCTATTTCCACTCCATCTACTTCCGCGAGCCCGGTGGAGTCCTCTTCGAGCTGGCCACTGATCCCCCTGGCTTCTCCATCGATGAAACCCCGGATGCCCTGGGGACGCTCTTGAAGCTGCCCTCGTGGCTCGAGCCGCAGCGGCAGCTCATCGAAAGGCACCTACCGCCGCTCTCCGTCCCGGCTTCCGTCAAGGCGGACGCCTGATGGCAGTCGGTCCGCACGCCGGGCAGCCGGTCCTCTCCTGGGGCGCTCCGCTTTCATCGGCACGCGCTGCCATGATCATGGTGCACGGCCGCGGCGCGAGCGCGGATGACATCCTGGGTCTCGCGCCTGAGCTCAACGCGCCCGAGGTGGCCTTCCTCGCGCCCCAGGCGGCCGGGCATACGTGGTACCCCAACAGCTTTCTCTCACCAATAGAAAGCAACGAACCGGGAATCTCCTCCGCGCTTGCGCTGATGGCGGAGATCGTTGAGAGTGTGCACAAGTCAGGCATCCCAGCCGGAAGCGTCTTCCTTCTGGGTTTCTCCCAGGGAGCGTGCCTCACCCTTGAGTACGCGGCAAGAAACGCGCGACGCTACGGCGGCATCATCGGCCTGAGCGGAGGGCTCATCGGACCCGAGGGAACGCCGCGGGACTACGCAGGGTCTCTGGAGGGGACACCGGTGTTCCTGGGATGCAGCGATGTCGACCCGCACATACCCAAGGCGCGTGTCCTCCTCAGCCAGGAAGTCCTCTCGCGGCTCGGGGGAAGCGTGACAGCGCGTCTTTACCCGGGAATGGGCCACACGGTCAACGAGGATGAGATCAAGGCGGTGCGCTCCTTGATCCAGGCGGTCGTCAGCGCCTGATCCTGGTCCATTTCCAGGGAATTCTGTTGACACTCGGGGCGAGGCCATGCGTTCATGGCAGCAGTCATGTGGCGCCTGGCGCAGCGTTCCCCGGCAGAGTTCATCCAGCTCATCATCATCATCGTGGTGAGCCTCACGGTTCACGAGTTTGCCCACTCCCTTGTCACGATCAGCCTGGGAGACGATACGCCGCGTCGACAGGGCAGGCTCACGCTGAATCCCCTGGCGCACATCGACATCATCGGATTCATCATGCTTCTGATCGCCGGTTTCGGCTGGGCCAAGCCCGTACAGATCAATCCCGCCAACCTGAAGAAGCCCCGCAGGGACGAGATCCTGATTGCCCTTGCCGGACCGGCATCGAACATGGTTTTCGCCGTGGTGGCCGTGATCGTGATCTGGGCTGTCGTTTCTTCCCACGCGCTCGTGAACCAGAGCTCGCTCCAGGCCTTCGGAGGATTCATGGTAGGCCTTGCAGCAATCAATGTAAGTCTCGCGATTTTCAATATCATTCCCATCCCACCCCTTGACGGTTCCCACCTCATCACCGTCTTCCTGGGCAGGGTGAACATGGCTCTTGCGGCCACATATTTCCGCTACGGATCTCTCGCGCTCCTGGCTATTTTTGTTGTACAATTCGTCACTGGCATCCAGATCCTTCCCATCGGCAGGGTTTCCTACGCGATCGTTCTCTGGATGCTGAGGCTGCTCGGGTCTATCTGATTCTTCGGTCACGAGTTTTCAATGAAGCGTCTCGGCGTCGATATCGGCTCCCTCACCCTCTCCCTGGTCCTCCTTGACGGCGACAGGATCGCAGCCCGGCACGCCTCGGCGCACGAGGGAAGAATCGACGCCCTCATGAAGTCCCTCATCGGGCGGGCGCCTTTTTCCGACTGGGACACCGCGGGGGTGACCGGAAGCCTGGCGGGGACAGGGAGCGGGATCATCGACAACACCCTGGCGACAATCGAGGGCGCCCGGCGGCTCCTGCCATCCTGCAGGAACCTGATTGCCATGGGAGGTCAGAGCTTCTCCCTCATCCTCCTGGACCGGGAGGGCCGCTACGTGGAGCACGTCTCCAACCCGCCCTGCGCCTCCGGCACCGGCTCCTTCCTGGAACAGCAGGCGGAGCGCCTGGGCTTGAGCGTTGAGGAGCTCGCTTCCCGCGCAGCCTCGTTCACGGGAGACGTCCCGCGAATTGCCACGCGGTGCGCCGTCTTTGCAAAGACGGACATCGTGCACGCCATGCAGGAGGGCTTCTCGCTGGATGCCATCTGCGCCGGCCTGTGCGAGGGAATTGCCCGCAGCATGCTGGACACCCTTCTGAAAGGAAGAAGCCTCGCCCCGCCCGTTGGACTGGTTGGCGGAGTGGCCCTCAACGGGAAGATCGTGAAGACCATCGGCGGGATCCTGGGAGTTGCTGTCGAGGTACCGGCGGGCTGCCAATACGCAGGCGCCCTCGGAGCGGCCGTCCTGGGCTCCGATTCCACGCTCAGCGCCTGGACTCGCACTCATCCCGAGCAGGGCCGTCGCGATGTGCGAGAGTCGCTGCCGACCACCCTGGGAGACTACCCGTCCCTGGATGCCTTTGACGTCACGCAGAGAGATGATGTGGAGGTTTTCCGACCCCGCGAGAGCCGTCAAACCGACGGCGGCTGGTTTCTCGGCATCGATATCGGGTCCACGAGCACCAAGACGGCGCTCGTGAACGCCGACGGCAGGATCAGCCAGGGTTTCTACACCCGCACCGGTGGCGACCCCGTTGCCGCGGTGCAGCGTTTGCTCAAGGTCATGGAGGGGGAGCTTGAGGGAAGCGCGCCCCGACTCCTGGGGGCGGCCACAACCGGCTCGGGAAGGTCCATCATCCGCCAGGTCTTTCGCGCCGACGCCGAGGTAAACGAGATCACCGCCCACGCGAGGGCAGCGGTCTCCCTGCATCCGAAGGTGGACACGATCATCGAGATCGGAGGCCAGGACTCGAAGTTCACCCGGGTCAGGGACGGCGACGTGTACTTCTCCACCATGAACTACGTCTGCGCCGCGGGAACGGGAAGTTTCATCGAGGAGCAGGCGAAGCGCCTGGGGGCAAGCCTTTCGGAGTTTTCCGACATGGCCCTGTCGGAGCGAGCGCCATTCACGAGCGACCGCTGCACGGTCTACATGGAGCGCGACCTTGCGGCTCTCGTGGGAGAGGGCTGGCCGCGGGAGAGTCTTGCCGCGGCGGTGCTGCACTCGGTGCGTGACAACTACCTTTCCAAGGTCGTGGGGAAAAGCGCCCTCGGAGACGCCATCGTCTTCCAGGGAGCAACGGCGCGGAACAAGGCCCTTGTTGCCGCATTCGAGCAGCACCTGGGGAAGACCCTGCACGTCTCGCCGTGGTGTCACCTCACCGGCGCGGTTGGCGCTGCGCTTCTCTGCCGGGAACAGGGGACCACTGCCTCCAGCTTCCTCTGGGAGACCGGACCCATCATCATGGAATCCGAGGAATGCGCCCTGTGCTCGAACCACTGCCGGCTCACGGTTGTGGAAAGAAGCGGCAAGCGCACTGCCTGGGGAATGAAATGCGGGCGGGAGTACGAGGACAGGAAGCGGCGGGGCCGGTACACCCCCGCCGACGAGACGTCGGGCATCGAACGGCGATTTGGCGATGCAATGTTCTCTCTTCGCGAGCCGCCTGCCGGGCTTTCCGAACGCGCTTCCCGCAGAAAGGAAACCAGGATCGGCATTCCCCGGTGCCTGTACGACGTCTCCTACGAGCCGCTGTGGCACGGCTTCCTCTCCCGCCTGGGATTCACGGTGGAGACATCGGATCAGCGCAGGGACGCCCTGGACGCCGGCGCTGAATCCGTGAACTCGGATTTCTGCGCTCCCATGGTCATCTCGCACGGGTACGTGAGGCAACTCCTCGAGAAGGGCGTGGACTTCGTCTTCCTGCCTGCAGTGGAAAACAGCCAGGAAAGCTCGGGTCCGGTCCCTACAACATTTCGCAGGCGCACCTCCGACAGCGCCTATTGCTTCTACTCCCAGTACCTGCCCTCCGTGATCGGGAACCTCACCGCGTTTCCCGTTGCTGGCCGCCTGATTGCGCCGCTTCTGCCCCTGCGGGAGAAAAGCGATGAGGAGATCGCCGGCCTCCTCCATGACGCCCTGGCTGAAAAGGTCCCGGACCTGGAGCGCGAAGAAACCCTTGCCGCATACGCCGCGGCAAAGGCCCTTTTCGACAGCGCTCGCGCCCGGCTGGCGGGCACTTTTCAGCGCGCCGAGAAGTCACGGCAGAACGTGTCCCACCAGGAAAAGCTCCGCATCATTCTCCTGGGCAGGCCGTACGTTGCGTTCGATGAAAACCTGAGCCTCTCGCTGCCGCGAGCCCTCGAGAAGCTCGGAGCCGAGGTCTTCTGGCAGGAAGAGCTGGACCTTACGGATTTTTCCCTGACGTACGCCAACCGATATGCGGAGCAGATGCATTGGCATTACGGCAAGCTGATTATCAGCGCGGCGGAGCTTGCCGCTCGAACGCAGAACCTCTACCCGGTGTTCCTCACGTGCTTCCGATGCAGCCCCGATTCCTTCCTCATGAGCTACGTGAAAGACATCATGGCTCATTTCGACAAGCCGTTCCTCTTCCTTCAGCTGGATGCCCACGCTTCCGATGTCGGCTACCTGACGCGGATAGAAGCGGCCCTGCATTCCTTTAGAAACCACCGGGCGCGGGAGACGGCGACGAGCAAGAGGCCGGCGTCCGAGCCGGTCGCGCGCGCCCGTGACGACCGGATATGCGATGGGGACACAATCCTCATCCCGGCGGCGGATCAGGTCATGAGCGGGTTCTGGGCGGACGCCTTCACCCGCATGGGCTACTCAGCGATGCTCCTGGAACCAAATGAGGCAGCGCTGAACACCGGGTACCGTTTTGCAAGCGGCGGCGAATGCATGCCACTTGTCTCCATTGTAGGTGCCGCCGTGGAGACGGTGCGCGGCAACTCCCTGGACCCGGCCAGGACGTTCTTCTTTATGCCCACATCCCCCTTCGCTTGCAACATGCCCCAGTTTCCCGTTTTCGCCGACATGGCATTCCACGCGGCTGGAATCGAGGGATTGAAGATCGGACGTCTCAACTTCATGGCCCTGGGAGACACTCTTCCCCCCATCGTCTCGGTGAAAATCGTGGAGACCTACATCGTTGCGTGTATCCTCTACAAGATCGTCTCGAGGATCAGGCCGTACGAAACGACCCGCGGAGACACGGAACGGGCTTTCGGACAGGCAAAAGAGATCATCAGCGCCGCCATCAAGTCTGGAACCGACCTGCGCTCCGTTCTCCCACAGGCGGTTGACTTGTTTCGCGCCATCCCGCGGGACGAGTCGGCGGGACGCAAACCCCGGATCGCCCTCCTCGGTGATTGGTATGTGAAGTACAACGCCGTCATGAACGAGGGTCTCCAGGAGCTCGTGGAAAAGCTGGGCGGAGAGCTTGTCATTTCCTCCATGACCGAATACCCCGCACACCTGCTGGACATCGGTTCCCGCCGCTACGGCGAGGACCCCCGGTCCCAACGGATCCTCAAGAGCATGGAGCAGCGCTATGAGAAGCTTGCCGAGGACCTCATCGGGGACCAGGCAGAGCCGGATTTCGCACAGTGCGTGGGGCTCATGGAAGCAAACGGCTTCTCCCACTACCTCGCCGGAGAGACCTCCATCAACGTCGGCAAGGCCCTGTGGTACTGCTCAGAGCGGAGCGTGGAGGCAATCGTCCACGTCAACCCCATGTTCTGCTGTCCCGGGGTCGTCACCGCGTCCCTTTTCCGCAAAATCCAGGCGGACTTCGGGATCCCCATCATCGACATCTTCTTCGACGGGACAGGAAGCCCAAACCGCGTCCTGATCCCGCACCTTCATTATCTGAGGCGCGAGCAATGAAAAAGACAATTCGCATTCTGATCGCGGACGATCACGGGATAGTCCGGAAAGGGATCAAGGCTCTCCTGGCCACGGAAAAGGACATGCAGGTGGTCGGTGAGGCGGAAAACGGCGCGGAAGCCGTGGAGAAAGCCGCATCCCTTTCACCGGACGTCGTGCTCATGGACCTCGTGATGCCGGAAATGGACGGGATCGAGGCGACCCGAAGGATCACCGCCGCGCAGCAGGGGACGAAGATACTTGTTCTCACCAGCTTTGCCGCGGACGACAAGGTGTTCCCCGCGGTCAAGGCGGGCGCCCTCGGCTACCTGTTGAAGGATTCCACGCCTGAACAGCTCCTGGAAGCCATCCGCCAGGTGCACCGGGGCGAGCCGTCCCTGGAACCTTCCATTGCGCGCAAGGTGCTGCAGGAGCTGTCGCACGCGGGAGAGGCGGGCAGGCAGACAACCGAGCCCCTCACAGAGCGTGAGCTGGACGTTCTTCGCCTGATCGCCCAGGGGATGAGCAACAAGGAGATCGCCGCGAAGATCTTCGTGGCCGAATGGACCGTGCGCAGCCACGTGAGCAACATCCTGGGCAAGCTGCACCTTGCCAGCCGTACCCAGGCTGCCCTGTACGCCCTTCGATCGGGCATTGCATCCCTGGACGAAGCAAAACCGCCGGAGAAACAGTAGCCGCTGAAAATCACTCATTTTGATGATGCACGGAGTGCGGTCGCGCGACCTTATACTTGTGTCATGAGAATTGCCGGGAGCACCACAGCGTGAGGATCATCATAGCGGACGATCGGAAACACACACGGAACGGCCTGCGGGCCGTGCTCGCAGCGTCACTCCCGGGGCCCCAGATATGGGAGGCCACGACGGGACTGGAGGTCGTTCGCCTTGCGGAGGAGGTTCATCCCCATCTCATCCTGATGGACATCCGGATGCCGGAGATGGACGGTCTTGCGGCAACGCGCAGCATCAAGACGTCGCATCCCGAGATCCGGATCCTCGTCCTGTCCCTGCACGCCGCGGCATCGGAGGATGCCATGGACGCAGGCGCCGATGCATTCGTGAGCAAGGGGGAAAGCCCGCAGCGTCTCCTCGATGCTATAGCGGCGCTTGCGGATCCACGCGAGCGGCCGTAGAATCAGGGGGACATGAGGGAGGCAGTCGGCCGGGAAGCGCAGGTTCTCGCGGAGGCAGATCTCCAGGCGTGGAGAAAAGTCGCCCTGCGTTCGCTCCTGATCGTCGTCGGCGTTGCCGGTCTTCCGGCAGTACTTTCCACTGTCACCAACGCGTACCTCACCGGCAGGATGTCCCCACTGCTCCTGGCGTACGGTGTTGTCTATCTCGGGTTCGTGACTCTTGCTTTCCTCCAGCGTCTTCCCGTCACCCCACGAGCGTGGGTGTTCATCGCCCTTGTGTATGTCATCGCGGGCGCCAGCTTTGCCAGGGTGGGGCTGGTGGGAAGCGGCCGCCTGTACCTCGTGTTTCTCCCGGCGGTTTCCGTGGTCCTCATAGGTCCGCGCGCGGGGTACTTGTGCCTCGGCATCAGCCTCTTCGAGTTCGCGGCCTTCAGCGAGCTGGCGCGCCTGGGCGTCCTGTCCAGGTGGCTCACGGAGACGAAAAACCCTCTGGACCTGGGGACGTGGATCGAGTCCGGCGGCGCGCTTGCCGTCATCCTGATCACCATGAGCGTGCTCCTGGAGCGCTTCTATACGCGGCACGTGCTCACCCTGGCCACGAGCCAGAGGGTCATGCAGGAGCTGGAAAAGGCCTACATTGCGCTGCGCCAGCGGGTCAAAGACCGCACGCGCGAGCTGGCGCTCCTCAACTCCGTGGCCGCGGTTGCCAGCGGGCTCACCGACATCGGTGAGATCCTGAGAGTCTCCCTTGAGAAAACCATGGAGGCTTTCGGGATCGAGGCGGGAGGTGCGTACGGCCTGGAGGATGAGACCGGCACGCTGGTCATGCTGGCGCACAGGGGACTGTCGGAAAGCTTCATCCGCAGCATGGAGCGTGTGAACCTTCGTGACGCCCTTGCCGGCAGGGACTGGGACCTCGAGGAGCCGATCTCCTGGGCCGTGGAGGAGTTTCCCAGCGGAGAGCAACGGAAGTTCATGGAGGCAGAGGGGCTGCGGCGGATCGTCGGGGTCCCGCTTGCGGCGGGGGGAAAGCTGGTAGGCGGGATTGTCGTCAACTTCCGATCCGATCGGGCTCTTTCCCAGGAGGAAGGGTCCCTCCTCATCGCCATCGGGCAGCAGATCGGGCTTGCCATGGTGAACGCGCGGCTCCTGGAAACCCAGCGCGCCCAGCGGGAAGAAGCGGAGCGCCGTCAGAAAGTGGCGGAAGGCATGCGGGAGACGCTGGGGGTGCTCAATTCCGACAGGCCGACGCAGGAGATCCTGGACTTCGTCATCTCCCAGGCCTGCCGGCTCATGGCCTGCGACGCATCCTCCCTCTTCCAGATCGAAACCCCGGAAGGACAGTTGCGCATGCAGGCTGCCTGCGGCCTCGACCTGGAGGCGGTGTCGGCCATCCGGCTGGCCCTCGGCAAGGGTGCCTCAGAACGGGCGCTTGCATGGAAGAGTCCCATCATCGTGCCGGATACCTCGACGTACGACGAGTGGCAGAAGCAGCAGTCAAACCCCGAGTTTGCCGAAGACCTGAGCGGCCTGGAGCTCCTCATGGACCAGGGGTTCAGGGCCATTCTTGCCGTGCCCCTCATCGTCGGGGGCGCGAATTACGGCGGGATCACGCTGTACTACCGGGAGCCGAAAACCTTCAGTGAGGAGGACATCTCGCTGGCCATGGCCATCGGCCGGCAGGCGGCCCTGGCCATCGAGAACGCAAAGCTTCGCGCCCAGGCCGAGCAGTCAGCCGCCTTTGCGGAGCGAAACCGTCTGGCGCGCGAGCTCCACGACTCCGTGACGCAGTCCCTGTACAGCGTCACCCTCTACGCGGAGGCCGCCGCGCGCCACCTGCAAGGCGGGCAGACCTCCGAGGCCGCGGGACACCTGCGGGAGCTGGGCACCACCGCGCGCGAGGCGCTGCGGGAGATGCGCCTCCTCATCTTCGAGCTCAGCCCGCCCGCCCTGCAGGCGGGGACGCTGGCCGAGGCTCTTCAGACGCGGCTGGACGCGGTGGAGGCGCGCGGCGGCATGTCGGTGAGCTTTGTCGTGGAAGGGACGGAGTGCCTTTCAGCCAGGGTCAGGCAGGAGCTGTACCAGATTGCCATGGAGGCGCTGAACAACGCCCTGAAGCATTCACGGGCGCAGGCTGTGCGGATCGTCCTGGCGCACGGGGAGAAGGAAACACGGCTTTCGATAAACGATGACGGGGTAGGCTTCCAGTGGGAGCAGGCGCAGAAAAGCGGCGGCGTAGGGCTTCGGGGGATGCGGCAGCGGGTGGAGCGGATTGGCGGCTCCCTGTCGGTTGCCAGCCAGCCCGGCGGCGGTACGACGGTAACGGTCACCGCTCCGGCGAAGTGAGCAACGTCCCCTACACAGCCAGGCGGGCTTCCCCCTGCCTGCGAAGCGAGCGCAGTCTCTTGCGCACCCCCGATATCGACAAACCCACCTCCTGAGCCGTCTCAGAAAGTGTCTTCTCTTCCAGGTAATGCATCATGGCCGCTTTCCGCGTGCTCTCCCGAGCGCCAAGGAAAACCTGCTCCACTTCCCACGTGTCGAGCACACGGTCCTCCACCTTTTCTCGTCCCTCCAGGCTCTCCATGAACTGCTCCGCGCTGAAGGCGAATCGACGACGTCGGCTTCGCATGGTGTTCAGGCAGGTATTGGTGGCAATGCGATAGAGAAGGCTGGAGGGATAGCGGGCGTTCAAGGTCGTTCTATGGCGAAGGACCTGGACGAACGTCTCCTGCATGGCATCGGCTGCCAGCTCTTCGTCGCGCAGCAGGCCCCTGCACCTGCGCAGCACCATGGGACCGTATTGGCGGTACAGGTTTTCAACGTCCACGTTTTCAAGCCTCGTTGTTGTTTCCATGACTTCCTTGCTCCTGTCATGCCCACTGTACGGCGGCACCAACCTTGCCCGCATCACCAGAATGTGGGATTTCGTGTGGAAAAAAGTGCGGCCGTACGGGGCACCGGGCTCACCCGGGCGCGGGAGCTGGGCGGCGGGACAGGCCCTCTTTTTGCGGGCTTAAATCACTCATTTGTGCGATGAGCAGGGAAGGCGCTATCGGGCATTACAGAGGATATGGAAAAGGAGAATCGTCTCTTCTACGTCGACAACCTTCGCGTTGCTCTGACCATCCTCGTGATCGCGCATCACGTCGGGCAGGCATACGGCCCCACGGGCGGGTACTGGCCCGTGCAGGAAGCCGCCCGCGCGGCGCTTCTGGGACCCTTCTTCACCGTCAACAGGTCCTTCTTCATGAGCCTCTTCTTCATGATCTCGGGCTATTTCATGGTCATGGCCTACGAGCACAACGGGCCTGGCGCTTTCCTGAAAAGCAGGCTCATGCGCCTGGGCGTGCCATTCCTCGTCTACGGCGCCGTCATGATCCCGCTGCGGATCTTCATGTTCGGGGAGCACATCAGCCGCTGGGACCAGCTCGTGAACACCGGCCACCTCTGGTACATCCAGCACCTTCTGCTCTTCAGCCTGGGCTATGCGCTCTGGCGATGGATCCGGCGGAACAGGCCGCAGAGAGACAGGAGCAGCGCAAAGGTGCCCGGCACGCTGGCAATCCTCGCGTTTGCCATCGTCCTGGCCGCGACCTCCGCAATCGTGCGGATCTGGTCACCCATCGATAGATGGCTCAACCTCCTGGGCTTCTTTCGCGTGGCCTTTGCCGATGTCCCGCGGGACCTTGCGTTCTTCATCATCGGGGCCGTCGCCTTCCCGCGCGACTGGTTCAAGCGGTACCCGGTGCGCTCGGGCTACGTGTGGCTGGGAGTCGGGGTCACCGCCGCGGCTCTGCGCTACGCCGTCAGCCTCTGGCTGCGCCAGGTCCTGCCCTGGACGGCCACCGTCATGGGCGTGGCGTATCCCCTATGGGAGTCGATCCTGTGCTGCGGCATGTGCATCGGGCTTCTCATCCTTTTCCGCGAGACCCTCAATGTCCAGGGCAGGCTCGGAAAGCTCCTGGCCACCGGCCAGTACGCCGCGTATGTGTGGCATCCGCTTCTCATTGTCCCTCTGCAGATGGCGATCGCCGGCTTGCAGTCCCCTCCCTTTGCAAAGTTCGTCATCATCACCGCGGTCGGCGTGCCAATCGTGTTCCTCTGGAGCAGGCTCTCCCGACAGCCGCGCTTCGTGCGGGCGGTGCTCTGACCGCTACCCTTTCAGCCGGCGCCGTCATGGCCCCGGCTTGACCTGATACGGCACTCTTAGCAGACTTGCGGTGCATGGAGGTCTGCGATGATTGGCAAAACAACGCGTGTTTTATTTGGCGCTGCCCTCTGCGGAGCGCTTTTTATAGGAACCCTCGGCGCGCAAGGCGCGTTCAAGGCGCCTCCCGGGAAGCTGGTGTTCTGGGCATTCGGTCAACCAAAGTTCCTGCAGCTGCAGATTGACGACTATTTCAAGCGACACCCGTCCGAGGTCCAGGGAGTGACGGCTGAGGTTGTCGCAACAAAGGGGGAAGAGGAAGTCAGGCAGAAGACGATGCTCGCCTACGCATCCCAGACCTGGGATGACATGGCGGACGTGATCTCCACGTTTCCCGTGAGCATGCAGGCCATGGCGGATGCCGGGGTGCTGATGGATGTCACCGCCTACCTTGCCCCGTTCAAGGACAAGTTCGTGGCCGGTGCCTATGACCAGGCATTCTACAAAGGCAGGATGTGGGCCTTGCCCAGGTCCCTGCGGCCGCAGCTTCTCTTCTATAACAAGGAGATTTTCGACAAGTACAGGATCGACCCGAAGCAGATGGCCACCTTCGAGGGTTACCTGGAGGTCGGGCGAAAGCTCAAGGCTGCAAGCAACGGGCAGGTCTTCCTCTCCTATGAGGATCCCGGCTCCCGCACGTGGCGCTACTGGGGCAGGCGCGGGCTCATGCCGCAGGCGGGGGCGAAGATCTGGGATGACGATGGCAACGTTGTCATCGACAAGGACCCGGGCGCCCTGAGGGCATTCCACTATTTCGAGACACTCCACAAGGAAGGGCTCCTGTACAACTCCATCATCCTGCAGCCTCCCCTTTACCAGGCAACGCGGGAGGGCAAGATTGCAACATTCTACATCGGGGCCTTCTACGATGAGTTCCTGAAGGCCAACGACAAGGACATGGCGGGCAAATGGCGCGTGATGCCGGCCCCGGTCTTCTCGGACCTCAAGCTCGGGGGAGCCCCCGTGGTGGACATCGTCGGGCTCACGGCAAAGCCCAACGCCCCGTACGCTGAGCTTTTCAAGCGGATCTGGTACGACTACAACTTCAACAGCCCTGCCCGGCAGGCCTACACGGAGGAGGTCCTCCGGGAAAACGGCCCCGTCCAGAACCCCCTGTCCAAGGCCATGCTGGAAGAGCCGTTCTGGCGGCAGCCGGATCCCTACTACGGCGGCGAGTCTTTCAAGCAGATGGAGGGCATGGGCCTGCGGAGCGTGTCGCAGAACATGCGGGTGACCACGGCGGACGCGGAGGCTGACACGATCATCTCCGCGGAGCTGGAGAAGTTCATCGCCAACGCCCAGACCATGGACCAGGCCATCGCCAACATGGGCCAGACCCTCAGGGAGAAGATCGGAACGGCTCCGGTCAATCCTGACCGGTAGCAGCCGGACCACCCGGAGCTCGCCCTGGCTCGGACGCTGCGACGTATGTGGGCGATGAAGCATGCGTACGGCTTCATCGCCCCGTTCTATCTTCTTTTCCTCGTGTTTGGCGCGTTCCCCCTGGGATGGTCCCTGTTCCTGACGTTCCAGGACTGGGACGGCCTGAAGCCGATGAGGGCCGTGGGCCTGCGGAACTTCGCCATGCTCCTGCGGGACCAGAGGTTCCTCGATTCCCTGGCCAACACGGCTATCTACTGGGCCGTGGACATAATCTTCATCCTCGGCCTCGCCCTGATCATGGCAATCCTCCTGCACACGCAGAGACTGGCCGGCAGACGGTACTACCGGCTCATCCTGTTCCTGCCGAACGTCACCGCAACAGTTGCCGTTGGCCTGGTCTTTACCATGGTCTTCGATTTCCACAGCGGGCTGATCAACGGCATCCTGCGGTCCGTGGGCATTCCCCGGCTGGCATGGCTGAACAGCACGGGGCTTTCGAAGGTGCCGGTGATGGTGCTCGCCATCTGGCGGGCAACCCCGTGGTATATGCTGATCCTCCTCTCGGGGCTCCAGGGAATCAACCCCGAGCTCTACCAGGCGGCAACCGTTGACGGGGCAGGCCCCGTACAGAAGCTCTTGCGGATCACCATCCCGAGTCTCGCCACGGTCCTCTTCTTCTGCTTTCTCACGGAAACCATCGACTCGTTTCGCATCTTCACGGAGCCGTACATCACCACCGGAGGCGGGCCGGGGTCATCGTCCCTTTCCATCGTGCAGTATCTCTATGAAAGCGGTTTCACCGTCTTCAAGCTGGGCTACGCTTCCGCCATCGGTTACGTGCTTACAGTCATCCTCCTTGTGATATCTGCCTCCCAGGTGATCTTTCTCCGCAGGCAGGGAGGCGCGGTGGGAGGGACAGGATGAGCCGGGCGCCGGGGACGAGGCACACCCCCGTTCACATCATCCTCATCCTGTGGTGCGGCCTGTCAGTCTTTCCCCTCCTGTGGATGGTGGGGACGTCCATCAAGCCAACCTCGGAAGGCATTGGCGGGCTGGCCTCCATGATTCCCCACTCACCCACGGCCGCCAACTACCAGGCAGTGGCCGGGCTTCTGCCCCTTGCGCGAAACACTTTGAACAGCCTCATCGTGGCCACCGCGGGCACTGCCATCACGGTGTTCCTCTGCTCACTGGCCGGCTTTGCGTTTGCCAAGTACGCGTTTCCCGGCCGGGACGTGCTGTTCCTGTTTCTCCTGGCCACCATGCTGATCCCGCCGGAGGTGGGCATCGTTCCCACGTTCCTCATCATGCGGCGCCTGCGATGGATCAACACGTACTGGGCGCTGATCGTCCCCCGGGCTGCAACGGCAATCGGGATCTTTTACATGCGCCAGTACATCGCGGGCTTCCCGTCGGAGATCCTGGAGCAGGGACGGATCGACGGGTGCGGGGAGTTTCGCATCTATCGGCAGCTCGTGCTTCCCGCCGTCTCCCCCGCTCTTGCCGCATGGGCGACGATATCGTTCATCGCCCGGTGGAACGATTTCATGTGGCCGCTCCTTCTCATGAGATCGAAACAGATGTACACCCTCATCGTGTCCATCTCCGTGCTGCCGGTGAGCGAAGGACTTTCAACGCCCTGGCCGGTGATCATGGCGGGGTGCACCATTGCCGTGCTGCCCCTGATCTGCGTCTATTTTGCCCTGCAGCGCTTCCAGGTTTCCGGGCTGATGCTGGGGGCAGTCAAAGGATAGAAAGAATAGAATGGATAGGAGGATTCGATGACAAGGCGAGAGGCTTTGCTGAAGCTCCTGGAGCCCTCATACAGGCCGGAGACCGTGCCGGCGGCGTTTTTTCTCCACTTCGATCCCCGGTACCACAAGGGGCAGGCCGCGGTGGACAGGCACCTGGAGTTTTTTCGGACAACGGGCATGGACCTGGTAAAGATCCAGTTCGAGCATCGCATGCCGGCCATGGAGATCGGGAAGCCCGGGGACTGGGCCAAGGTGCCGCTGAGAAAAAAAGACTTCTGGGAAGAGCCCCTCGCAGTGGTGAAGGGTCTCGTTCAGGCCGCAAAGAAGGACGCGGTGGTCATCCTCACGTTGTATTCCCCGTTCATGCTTGCCGCCCAGATTGCGGGCGCTGAAACCGTGACCCGGCACATCCAGGAGGATCCCGAGGCTTTCAAGAAGGGAATGGGCGTCATCACCGAAGGGCTCCTGATCATGGCAAAGGAATGCGTGAGGCTCGGCCTGGACGGCTTCTATTCTTCGACGCAGGGCGGTGAAAAAGGCCGTCTTGCAAGTGCGAGGGCATTCGACGAATGCGTGCGGCCGTACGACCTGATGGTCATGACCGAGATCAATCGATCCTGTCCGTTCAACATCCTCCACGTCTGCGACTATCACCTGCCGTACGCGGACCTCTCCCCGTACACCGGCTACCCCGGCCATATCGTCAACACGAGCCTGGAGCTCGTCGGCAAGGAAATCAGCGCGAGAGAGGTGGCGCGGATGTTTGGCCGGCCGTTCATGGGCGGGCTGAACAGAAAGGGCGTCATTGCAACCGGTTCGGTTGAAGCCATCCGCGAGGCAGTCCATGCGGCAATCGATGCAGCCCCGGATCGCTTCATCCTGGGCGCCGACTGCACCGTGCCTGCCGAAACGCCCTGGGAGAACCTCAGGACGGCAATCCAGGCGGCACACGACTATCGACGATAGGAGCTTTTCCCTGGGCGCAAGACAGCAAGATCCGGGTTGCACCGACCCCTCGCTGACGTGATACTAGACCCATGCAGTTCGATCGGGAGGTCCGCGCATGACTACCATGGAGATGCTGGAAGAAGACTACGGCCGGGTCGAGAAAGCCATCCGCTTCATTGAGACAGAGGCGCTCCGACAGCCTTCGCTTCAGGAAATCGCCACTGTCGTCGGCCTCAGTGAGTTTCATTTCCAGAGGCTCTTCAGCCGGTGGGTCGGAATCAGCCCCAAGCGGTTCCTGCAGTTCCTGACCAAGGAGTATGCAAGGACGCTGCTGGAGGAATCACGGGATGTTCTCAGCGTGACCTATGATGCGGGGCTCTCGAGCCCGGGACGGCTGCACGAGCTTTTTGTCACCTGCGAGGCCGTGACCCCCGGAGAGGTCAAGGCGCGGGGGGAAGGCCTTGCCATCGAGTACGGTTTTCACCCCTCCCCTTTCGGAAGGTGTCTCCTTGCACGTACCGACAGGGGCATCTGCGGTCTGTCTTTCGTGCAGGAGGAAACCCCCGAGGGAGCGCTCGTGGAGAACCTTTCCTGCCGCTGGCCCGGGGCAAAAATCATTGAAAGCCCGCGGTCCACCGCCAACCTTGTGAAGCAGATATTCGCATTTCCCCAGGACCACGAGCCTGCCCCGCTT
Source organism: uncultured Spirochaetota bacterium (assembly GCA_963753085.1). Taxonomy (GTDB): domain Bacteria; phylum Spirochaetota; class Spirochaetia; order SZUA-6; family Fen-1364; genus Fen-1364. The sequence continues at coordinate 70,952 of CAVWBF010000017.1, forward strand.
CATCTTTTCGTGCGGGGGACCAACTTCCAGATCCAGGTGTGGCAGGCCCTCATCCGTATCCCCCTTGGGAAGGCGGTCACGTACCAGGATATTGCCCGGCACATCGGGATGCCCGGGGCCAGCAGGGCCGTGGGCAACGCGGTGGGCTCGAACCCGATCCCCTTCCTCATTCCCTGCCACCGGGTGATACGCAAGCTGGGAGAGTTCGGGAATTACGGTGAAGGCCCGCAGAGGAAGAAAGCAATCCTGGGCTGGGAGGCCGCCCTTACCGTGGGAGAAAAGACAGCCTGAAGCCGCCGCGCCGCTCCTTCACGGCCTGCCAGGCTCCCGTGGAGAGGTCAATAACGACGTCGTTGTCAGGGGGCTCGAGATCGTCCCACAGGCCTTCGACGAAATCTCCCTGGGTCGCAACCGCAAGGCTGCCCATGAGGCTGAGGCCCCTCCTCTTCAGCTTCTCCGTGCCGGTGAACTTTTCGTCTCCTTCGAAGTGAGCCGCAAACGCCTCTGAAATCTCCCCGGCAAGAGTTTCGGCTTCCTGCGCGGGGACCCACGCCTTTGCCAGGGACCTCTTTGCAATCCCCCTGATTCCCTCCCGGAGGAATGCCTGGGAGTAGCTTCCAAAGTCTCTGCCGTCCGCGGCGAAAGAAGGAAGCTCCGTGATAAAAGCGGAATGGATGGTCATCCCCCGGGCGAAGATCTCGACTGCGCGAACAGGGTTGGGGTCTGTCACGAGGGATCCGGTCTCCACATCGTAGAGTGTGCCGCCGTCCTTCCACTCCTCCATTGCGATGTCCTGGGCGTGGAAATGCCCCGTGAAGATCACGGGCACTCGGTAGGCGGCAAGGAGAGAAGCAACCTCCTGCCGATCGTTCACGAGGTATTGCGCATAGTGCTTCGCCTGGCCCTTGAAGTGCTCGATGACGCCGTGATGCATCATGGCGATGACGGGGACCTGATCCCGAGCGGCCCTTGCCAGCACTCCCTCCGTCCACTCCAGGGTCTTCCGTGAGAAGCCGCCATCCGTTGCTGGCTCAGACCTTCCGGGATTCTGTCGGTAGTCGCATGAGTCCAGGGCGAGCAGCCAGAGACCGGGAACCGGCTCAGCCACGTAACTCAACGAGTCCGGGTCGCGAAGCAGCGCTTCTCCATAGCCGAAGTCGCGATACAGCTCGGCGAACTCCTCCGGGGTCACGTTGGGCACCCTTCGAGAGCCCGCTTCCGAGTAGCCGAGAGCACGCGGGTTGAGGATGTCATGGTTTCCCGGCACGACATACACGGAAATGCCGGAATCCTTCAGGGTATCCAGGTACCTCACACACAGCTCGTGGTCCTTCCGCTCCCCGTCCTTCGTGAGATCACCAGAGACGAGGAGGAAGCTGACGTGAAGGTCCTTCACGGTCTGAATGGCGGACCTGAGGATCTCCTCGCTCTCCACGAGAAGCTTGCGGTCCCCGGCGATGTAGCTTCGAAACGCCTTCCCTTCGGTTCCGAGGCTCACGTCATAGAGGTGGACGTCGCTGAGAACCGCAAAACGGACATCGGGGAACGCCGGCGCCGCCGCGGCCACTCTCTCGCGCTGCCGAACGCCGGCGCAGGACGCGCAGAGCAGGACGGCAGCGACAATGGTCGAGAAGCGGGCCAGGCTCCCTCTCAAGGACTATCTTTTCTTCATCGCGTAGCTTTCCGCGAGGAGCATCTCGAATGCGCCGCGGTTGCTCTCCGGCCTGTAGTAGCAGTCCAGTATCTTCTCATGAGGAAGGCTGTCGATCCTCTCGTTCATGATTTGCAGCGCCCGCGCGTTGACCTTGATGGCATCCAGCACGGGCATGTGCTCGGGGTTGATGTCGAGCCCGAAATGCTCCTTGTACCCGATGGCCTTCAGCGCATACAGGAGCGCCTCTGTATCCTGCCATGAGACCACCCCGACGTTGAGATCCTGGTCGTAGTTGCCCAGAGGCTGGCTGTTCACGTGGATGTGGGAAAGCCGGCCCTCCCGGGCGATGCGCAGATATGCCTGGGGAAGCACCTCGTATCCCATGAGGATATGCCCGATCTCGGGCTGGAACCCGACCAGGCAGTGCCCATCGGAGAGCACCTTGCGGTTGACGGGGTTCTTGAGGCGCGCCTCGACGTCGCGCGCCATGAGGAGCCCGTCTCCCGTGGTTCGGTAAATGTTGTTCGGAACCGGCTCATAGGGCTTGGTCTCGAGCCCGATGCGCACGCCCGGGACTTCGTCGAGGCATTCGGCCAGCGCGCCCTCGAACCAGTCCCACATCTGGTAGAACACCGTGCCCAGCGGGTAGAGAAACCCGTCGTTCCCGGGCCACAGCCCCATGTGCGTTGCCCCGGCTTCTTTGACCAGCTTCAGGGCTCCGATGGTCGTTTTCTGGGCCTTCTCCCGCTTTGCCTTGTCGGGGTTGCTGAGCGTTCCGAACTCCCCGTCCTTGCCCCGAAAGCTGTCGGGCCCGAGACCCACCAGCTTCACCCCCGCATCCTTTTCCAGTTTCTTGTACAGGTGCAGGTTCTCCTCGTTCACCTCCGAGGGGTAATGCGCCTCGATCCCTTTGATCCCGTACTTCGCCATCTCGGCAGCAAGCTCGAGCCTCTGCGGAATGCTCAGCTCGGGGACATAGCGGTCATGGAACCTGCCGCCACCGGGAGCGAAGTACCAGATGCCGACGGTGAGCTTGAGATCCAGCGAAAAGCTCTTGAGATGCGCAAGCAGCTCTTCCCGAGAGCGGTTTTTTGCCTGGTAGCGAAGGTCAGCGAGCGTGTACATGGCCGAGTCCTCCTGTTGGTTTGACGCGGAATCTGCGATTTTCTACCATACAAACCACAGTTTCACAAGAAACGTTCCAGGACGTGTTCCTTTAGAAACTCTTTGTAAAATAATATTTGACAAGATGAGACGCCTGATTTACTATCCTGTGCCAATCGAGTGATAGTTTCCATATTTTGTTGATATTCAACCAAATATTCATCAGGGCGCAGGAAGGAGGTGAAAAAAGGAGCTCTGTTCTCTCTCTGCGCATGGTCGTAGACCATCTTGAGATTTTCCAAGAGGAGGAATCTGGAAATGACTAGAAGGAAATCATGGATCAGGGGCGGGCTGGTTGTCCTGTTCTGTCTCCTGTTCGCGGCGACCGCCTTCGCAGGCGGAAGCAGCGAGAAGCCGATGGCCACCAAGGGATTCGTGGTCGGCCTGAGCAACGGACCCTTCACCCACAGCTGGCGCGTACAGATGATCGAGAGCCTTCACCAGCAGGCCGAGGTATACATCGCCAGGGGATGGATGAGCAAGCTCATCGTCCAGAACGCAGGCGAGGACGTGAACACGCAGATCGCGCAGATCAGGAACCTGATCGCAAGCAAGGTAAACCTGATCCTCATCAACCCGAACTCGGCAACGGCGCTGGTCCCCGTGATCAAGGAAGCGCAGGACGCGGGCATTCTCTGCATCATCTACGATCAGCCCGTGGTGAATACCCCATGCCTGAACATCTACATGAACCAGGACCCCTGGATGGGCCCGCTCGTCGACTGGCTCGCGAAGCAACTCAACGGCAAGGGCAACATCGTGTACATCAGCGGGATCGCCGACCAGCCGGGCAACGTCGCGCGCGACCAGTCCGCGGACAAGGCGCTCGCGAAGTACCCGGGCCTCAAGATCCTCGCCAAAGCGAACGGCAACTGGGACCAGGCGGCGGCGCAGCAGAAGATGACCGACCTCCTCGGCTCCTTCCCCAACATCGACGGCGTCCTGACCCAGGACGGCATGTCCCTGGGCATCCTGCGGGCTTTCGACGCGGCAGGGCGCAAGATCCCGCCCGTGACGGGTGAGACGCAGATCGCCTTCATCAAGGAGTGGAAGGCTCGCAAGGACGCCAGCGGCTTCTCCACCATCGGCGTCGAAAACTCCCCCGGTGCGGTCTGCACGAGCCTCGGCATCGGGCTGCGCCTCCTTCAGGGCAAGAAGCTGAAGGACAGCTCCTTCGCGTCGCCGAATACCATTCAGACGAAGCCGTTCCTGACTGTCGACAACAGTAACATCGACTCAATCTACGCCAAGTACAAGGACACCCTCGATTCCTTCTACGTGAATACCTGGTATTCCGAGGACGCGATCGACGCACTGTTCCAATAGGAAAACTCCGTATCGTACGCGGGGAGGGATGAGCGCACTTCGCTTTCATCCCTCCCTTTCTGAGACGGACGGCCGGGCCCGCGTCGGCCGTGCGTGGCAGTCACAACAGGAAGGTCTGGCACACGCATGACGGTTCTGGAAGCGCGACATATCAGGAAATCTTTCGTGGGTGTTCGGGCTCTCAGCGACGCGAACTTCCTGCTCAACGAAGGAGAGATCTGCGGGCTGGTCGGGGCCAACGGGTCGGGGAAGACAACGCTCGCGCGGATCGTGAGCGGGCTTCTCACCCCCGACGGCGGAGAGCTGCTCCTGCGGGGCGAGCCGGTGAACTTCCGCAGCAGGCTCGACGCGGAGGGCTCCCGCATGGCCATGGTGCACCAGAACCTGAGCCTGGTGCCTGAGATGACCGTCTGGGAGAACATCGCGCTGGGCAGAGAGCAGACCGGCGCGGCGGGTTTCCTTGACAACCGCAACGCCATAGAACGGGCGGAGAAGGCCTTTGAGAGCCTTGGCATCAGCCTGTCCGTTCACGAGAGGGTGAGCTCCATTTCCCCCGATGAAAAGCAGCTCGTGGAGATCGCCAAGGCGCTCGCCAAGGAGCCCCGAATCCTGCTCCTTGACGAGCCCACCGCGTCCCTGGACTTCCACCAGGTGGAGTCCCTGTTCACCACGATCCGGGCCCTGAAGGCGCGCGGAGTGGCCATCGTGTTCATCTCCCACAGGATGTGGGAGGTGGCAAATATCTGCGACCGGCTTGTCGCGTTCAGAAACGGCGAGACAGTCGGCGGTCTGGATTTCTCGGTTCAGGCAAGGGACGAGAACCTCATTGTGCCCCTCATCACCGGCCAGGCAGCAAAGGGTCGGGTGAGAAAGAACCGCGGAGAACGCGAGGCCGAGATCGCCGCGCACGCCTCGCATGGACCCGCCTTGGAAATGGAGGGCGTATCCCTTCCCGACCGAAGCCTGAAGGACATCAGCTTCAGCCTGCGTCGCGGCGAAGTGCTTGGATTAGGCGGACTGCAAGGCCAAGGGCAGGAGGAAATCCTCATGATCCTGGCCGGTTACCGCCGCGGGTACACGGGGCGGATACTCGTGGAGGGAAAGCCGCTTGTGCTTCGACACACCCGCAAGGCAATACGGCGCGGAATCGCCCTCATCCCGGGCGATCGGCAAAAGGAGGGGCTCTTCCTGGAGCATACCGTTCTGGCCAATCTCCTCTACCCGAAGGTGTCCATGCACCGCGGCTCTTTCTTCCTGCCGATGCGCCGCTTCCAGGCGATAGCCACGAGCGCCATCGACACGGTGTCCCTGGTCCCTGCCGAGCCGAAACTGGTCGTCAGCCACCTCTCGGGCGGAAACCAGCAGAAGGTGGTGGTGGGCAAATGGCTGTCCCTGAGCCCTGCAGTGCTTCTGCTGAACGACCCGACAAAAGGCGTGGACGTGGGCACGCGGGAGAACATCTATGCCATCATTTCCCAGCTCACACGCGCGGGGACGTCGGTGGTCCTCTACGCGAGCGACAACGAAGAGCTGATCGACAATTGCGACCGCCTGCTCATCATATTCGAGGGCACAATCGTGAAGGAGATGAGGGGCGATGAAATCAACGAAGAGAAGATAGTGATTTCCTCCCTGAACGTGACCCACACGGAGGAAGGCGGGCACTCCTCATGACCGGATCACGACGAGTGAGAACCATTGTACAAGATTCCTCCTTTCCCAGCTTCATCATGCTGGTGCTGCTCGTCATTGTGAACGCGGTCCTGCAACCGGGGTTCTTCTCCTTCCAGGTCTTCCGCATGGACTTCATGACGTTCACCCCTCTCATCCTGGTGAGCCTCGGCCAGGCAACGCTCCTGCTGGTGGGCGCCGTGGACCTCTCCCTTGGCGCGGGCATCTCGCTCGTGACGTGCGTCATGGCTTCCCTCATGCTGGACAATCCGGTCTCAATCGTGCTGATCGCCTTTCTGGGAGTCGCGGTCGCGCTCGCCCTGTCCCTGTTCAACGGATTCTTCATCGCGTACATCGGCCCTCCTCCGCTCATCATGACCTTTGCCACGTCCGTCGTCTGGTACGGCATCGCCCTCGTGCTCATGCCGAGCCCCGGCGGGCACATCCCCGAAGCCTACTACCGCATGTACGGCCGGACTCTCGGCGGCTTCCTCCCGGTTCCCGTCCTGGTGCTGCTGGTCGCGCTCGCCCTCTGCCTGCTGCTCGGCCGGCTGCGAGCCTTCCGCCACTTGTACGCAGTGGGTGGAAACGAGCACGCTGCCCGGGCCTCGGGCATCAATGTCACGGGAACGAAGATCTTCGCCTTCCTGGTGAGCGGCATCTTCGTGGCCCTTGCGGCGCTGTGCGTGGTGGGCCAAACCGCCACGGGGGACGCCCGCAGCGGACAGGGTTTCACGCTGAACTCGGTCGCTGCGGCGGTCATCGGCGGGATTGCTTTCTCCGGTGGCAAGGGCAACTTCGTCGGCGCGATCATCGGCGGCATCATCCTCGGCTTGCTGATCAACATCATCTATTTCGCGAACATCACCTCGTTCTACCAGGTGTTCACGAAGGGGGTCATCATCCTGGTCGCGCTCCTCGTCGGCGCCGTGCCACGGCTTCGCCGCGAGCTTTCCCAGCGCTGAGGACGGGTTGCACGCATGAGAAACAACACGCAGCTGACTCCCGGCGCCCTTCAAGCACTGGCCACCAACAAGCTCACCATAGCTGTTGCCGCTATCATCGTCCTGTTCGTGACCGGGGAGATCATCGCGCCGGGATTCCTCAGCTTCAACCATTTCATGAGCGTGCTGCGCCTGTCGGTGTTCCTCGGCATCGTCGCCCTCGGACAGTCACTCGTGGTCATGTCGGGCGGGGAAGGAATCGATCTCTCGGTTGGCTCCATCGTCTCCCTCGGGGTCGTGATCGCCTCCTCTCTCCTGCTGGGGAAGGACGGCAACATCGTCACGGCCATCGTCGCGGTGATCGCCGCGGGATTCGCCATCGGGATGATGAACGGCATCGGGATCTCCTACATCGGGATCCCCCCTCTCATCATGACCCTCGCCATGTCGAGCGTGGTCGAGGGGCTTTCGCTCCTGTACACGAAAGGCTACCCCACGGGGACTGCGTCGCCTGTTCTGGAGACGGTGGGCAGCGGGCGCATCCTCGGGATTCCTGACGTGCTGCTCCTGTGGGTCCTTTTCATCATCGCGGCCACGCTCGTGCTCTTCCGCAGGCGCTGGGGCGCGATCCTTTTCGGCGTTGGGGCCAACAGCGTCACGGCAGAGCTCTCCGGCATCAACGTGAAGCGTTTCCGAATGTTCGTGTACGCGATCTGCGGCGCCATCTCCGCGTTCGCCGGTTTCATGATCCTTGGCTACACCGGCACTCCGTACCTGAACCTCGGCGCTCCGTACCTGATGTCGTCGATCGCCGCGGTGGCCGTGGGCGGAATCGCCCTTGCCGGGGGCAGCGGGAGCTACCTGGGGGCCGTGATCGGATGCATCCTTCTCACCACGCTCTCCAGCATTCTTGTGACGCTGCAGACCACCGAGGCCATCCGCCAGATCGTCTACGGCAGCCTCCTGTTCCTCATCGTCGTGGCCTACACGCGCCGCGCCAAGGAATAGGGAAGGGGGGAGGGAGATGAAGATAGGAGTTTTCACCGCGCTGTTCGGCGACTGGCCGCTTGCAAAAGTGGCCTCCCACGTGGCGGACCTTGGCTACGAGGCAGTGGAGCTGCCCGCCTGGACGGGGAACAAGCACCTCGACCTGGATGAGATCCTGAGCGGCGGCGGGAAGAAGGTCCGCGCCCTCCTGGCGGACAGGGGCCTTTCCATCTCCGCCGTCAACAACGGCATTGCCGGTCAGCTGTCCATGGGCCCCCTGGACTCGAGCACCGACTCCTGGGCGCCGGGCATGAGCCCCGAGCAGAAAGTGGCGTTTGCCCGCGATCAGATCCTCAAGACCGCGCGGGCGGCCTCGGAGCTGGAAGTCCCCGTTGTCGCGGGGCTCATCGGTTCCCCCGTGTGGGACAAATGGTACATCTTCCCGCCCGCCAACGAAAAGCTCTACGAGGAAGGAGTGGCGCTGTTCGCGGAGCGCTGGAACCCGATCCTGGACGAGCTGAAAAAGCTCGGGGTGAAGTGGGCCCTGGAAGTGCACCCCACGGGCATTGCCTATAACATTGAGACGGCGCAGATGGCGCTGGCGGCCCTGGGCAACAGGCCCGAGCTGGGATTCAACTTCGACCCCTCGCACCTCGTGTGGCAGCTCATCGACCCCGTCATCTTCATCAAGACTTTCCGCGACAGGATCCTCCACTGCCACGCAAAGGACGGAGAGCTGCAGGAGGACGAGGTAAAAAGGTCCGGGGTCATCCCGACGGGAAGCTGGATGAGGCCGGACAGGGGGTTTCGCTTCCGGGTGCCCGGCTGGGGCCAGGTGGACTGGCGACGGGTGATCACCGCCCTGGTCTCCGCGGGCTACGACTACGTCATGTCGTTCGAGCATGAGGACCCGGTCATGTCCCCGGAGGATGGAGCGGAACAAGCAATCGCGCACCTGAAGCCCCTCATGATCCGAAAGCCCCTCACGAGGGTGTGGTGGTAGGAGAGGCCCGGATGAAAGCCACGAAAAAGTGGAAGGTCGCGGGGATCAACTTCGACCACGACCACATGGGGGACAACCTCAGGATGGCTTTCGATCATCCAAACGCGCAGATCGTCGGCATCTGCCACGAAGACCCGCGCAGGATGGAGCGCGCCGTGCAGAACTTTTCCCTTCCCCCCGAGGCGGTCTTCACGGATTACAGGAAGTGCCTGGAGACCACCCGGCCCGACATCGTCCTGCTCTGCCCGGCCACGGCGCGGCACGCCGAATGGGTGTTGAAGGTCGCACCGTTCGGCGTGCATGTTCTCCTGGAAAAGCCCCTTGCCTCTTCCCTCCAGGATGCCGACCTCATGATCAGGACGATGAGGGAAACGGGAAAGCTCTTCGCGATCAACTGGCCGCTTGCATGGTACCCGCCACACGTGACGGCCAAGCGCCTGGTGGACGAAGGAGCTGTCGGCGACGTGATGGAGGTGCACTTCTATGACGGCAACCGCGGTCCCCTGTTTCACACCGCGGACAAGGTGGAGATCAGCGCGGAGGAGCGCGAAAGGGAAAAGCCCTTCACGTGGTTCTACAGGAAGGAAGCCGGTGGAGGCTCGCTCCTGGATTACCTGGGCTACGGCGCCACTCTGGGAACGTGGTACCACGGCGGAAAGGCGCCCATCGAGGTGACAAGCGTCGTGGATGAGCCGTCCCACCTGGAGGTGGACGAGCACAGCATCACGATAGCCCGCTACGCTTTTGGCCTTTCGAAGTTCGAGACTCGCTGGGGCACCCATTCCGATCCCTGGACCCACCAGCCCCAGCCCAAGTGCGGCTTCGTCATCGTGGGAAAGGAAGGAAGCATCTCCAGCTACGACTTTGAGCCGACCGTCCGCCTGCAGACGGCGCGCGACCCCCGGGGGCGCGACCTCCCGGTGGACGTTCTTGCGGCGCCCCGGCAGAACCCCGTGCAGTACATCATCCACTGCCTGGAGGCCGGCCAACCGGTGGAAGGCCCCCTGTCACCCGAGATCTGCCGCACGGGCCAGCGGATCGTGGACTCCGCTGTCCTCAGCGCCCTGCACAAGCACACGGTCAGGCTCCTGTAGGAGAGAGGAAGCATGCCAAAGGAGCTCGATGATTCATACGGGCTGGCACCCGAGAGCAGCAGGAAGGAACAGCCTGCCCCGCAGCTTCCCTATGCCCCCGCGGATCCGCTGGCCTATCATCCCCGGATCGGGCTCATCGGCTGCGGCGGGATATCGATCCAGCACCTGCGCGCCTACCAAGCCGCCGGATACGACGTTGCGATTCTCTGTGACAGGACGGAAGCAAAGGCCCGCGACATGCGTCAGAAGTTCTACCCGGAAGCAGATGTGTGTAACGACTTCCGCGACGTTCTGAAGCGGGACGACATCGAGGTGGTGGACCTGGCGACGCACCCCGATGTCCGTGCCGCGATGTATGCACCTGCCATCCAGGCCGGCAAGCACATCCTCAGCCAGAAGCCTTTTGTCACGGACCTCGACTTCGGCCTGCGTGTCGTGGAAGCCGCGGAGACAAAGGGCGTACGCCTTGCCGTGAACCAGAACGGGAGATGGGCGCCCCATTGGAGCTGGATCCGGGCCGCCATAACCGCCGGCCTGCTGGGCGGCGTGGAGAGCGTCCGCACGGCGGTGAACTGGGACCACAACTGGGTAGCGGGCAGTATTTTCGAGACCATGCATTCCCTGATCCTCTACGACTTCGGGATCCACTGGTTCGACATCGTCAGCTGCTTCATGGCCGGACACAGGCCCCTGCGCGTCCATGCCTCCTCGGCGCGCGCTTCATCCCAGCGTGCCCGGCCGCCGCTCCTGTCCCAGGCAATCGTCGAATATGAGGACGCGCAGGCTGCCCTCTTCTTCGATGCGAACACGCTGTTCGGCGAGCAGGACAGCACGTTTATCTCCGGGAGCAGGGGCACCGTGGAAAGCACGGGTCCCAGCCTGAACTCGCAGGAAGTGACCTTCTCCACGGCAGAGGGCCGGGCGCGGCCTTCCCTGGGCGGGGCCTGGTTCCCCGACGGATTCCACGGGACCATGGGCGAGCTGCTTCGCGCCGTGGAGGAAAAGCGGGAGCCATCGAACAGCGCCCGGGACAATATCCGCGGTCTCGAGCTGTGCTTCGCGGCCATTGCGAGCGCTGCCTCGCATGAGGTCGTGGCGCCCGGCTCCGTGAGAAAGCTCCAGGACTGAACGTCATGAAGGAAAAGATCGACAAGGTGCTTGAAATCCTGGCCCGAAAGGGATATCGGAGCGTCTCCGAGCTCTCCACGGACCTCTCCGTCTCCGAGATGACGGTGCGCCGGTACCTGGAAAAGCTTGAGCAGCGGGATCTCATCAAGAGGACCCACGGAGGGGCCTTCACGGGACAGGAGATGATCGAGGTCGACTACCGCGTGCGGGAGACGGTCCACCGGGCTGAGAAGGAAGCCATAGCACGGGCCGCATGGGCTCTGGTGCAGCCGGGGGAGTCGATCTTCATCGATGCCGGGAGCACGACCGCGCTCCTTGCCCTTGCCATCGATGACACCCGCCGCATCACCGTGGTCACACACTCCACGAGCGTCCTCCAGGCCCTCGAGCGCAAGGCCAACATCGAGACGCTCGTCCTCGGCGGCAAGGTGCATGCCCCGTCGCACTCCCTCCTGGGGCACCTGACGGAAGAGGCGGTGCGGCAGTTCCATTTCACCAAGGCCTTTCTCGGCGCGAACGGGATCAACATGCAGGAAGGCTTCACGCAGTCCAACGTGGAAGAGGTCCCGGTCAAGCGGCAGGTCGCGGCAAACGCCCGCGAGGTGATCATCCTCGCGGACAGCTCGAAGTTCAACCAGGATGTTCTCGTGATGTTCCTTCGCCTCGAGCAGGTGCACGTGGTCATCACGGATAACGGCGTCAGGCAGCAGGACAGGTCCGCGCTGGAAGAGCGCGGGATCCGGGTGATCGTTGTGGAACCCGCGGGAGGAGGCGAGTCGTGAGCTTTGTTTCAATGGGAGAACTGGTGGGGAAGGGGTTCCGGGAAGGCTACGCCGTGCCCGCCTTCTGCGCGTGGAACGCGGAAACCATGGAGACCATCCTCGCGGTGGCACGCCGGCTCCGCGCGCCCGTGATCCTGATGTCCGGGCCGGGGGAGTTCCCCGTGATGGCCCCCGCCACCATGGCGGCCGTTGCCTATGCGGTCAAGAGCCGTTACGACACTCCCGCGGCGCTCCACCTGGATCACGGGGAATCCCTGGAGATGGTGAGGCAGTGCATCGAGGCAAACTACACCTCGGTGATGCTGGATTTTTCAGCCCGGCCGTTCGAGGAGAACGCCGCAGCCCTGCGCACGGTGGTGGAGATGGCCCGGCCGCGCGGGATCACCGTGGAAGGGGAGATCGGGAAGATCGGCAAGGCGGACGAGGCAACGAGCGAGGGGAGCCATCAGTCGGCTTTCACTGATCCCGGCGAAGCTGCGGATTACGTGCGAAAAACCGGCGTGGACCTCCTGGCGGTGTCCGTGGGAAACAAGCATGGATTCTACCGGGGTGACCCCCACCTGGAGTTCGGCCTCCTCGCCGAGCTGCACGCCGCCGTGCCCGTGCCCCTTGTCATGCACGGGGGAACCGGGATACCGGAAAAGGACATCCGACGGTCCGTGGAGCTGGGCATCGCCAAAGTCAACGTGGCCAGCGAGCTGGTCCACGGAGTCCGCGGCAGCCTCATGGCGCAATGGCAGGACGGCCGCAACCTGTGGACGCCCATGGCGCTGGGAGAAGCGGCAAAAGTGCTTCCTCCCGTCGTGGAGAAGTGGATACGGATCACCGGCGCCGTGGGCAAGGCCTGAGCCTCCCCATGGCCGTCAATAAAGCGGCGCTGAGCGTCTCCGCGTATCTTTCCATGTTCTTCCTCGGCGTCGGAACCACGATCGTAGGGGCCGCGGCGGGCAATATCGGCCTGGACGCCTACCACATCGGCCTCCTGATAGCCGCGCAGAACTTCGGGTTCTTCGCGAGCGTGGTCACCGCGGGGGCTCTTGCCGACAGCGTGGCAAAGCCGCATCTTCTCCTTGCGGGATGCCTCCTGGCATGCGTGTCGTTCTTCCTCTTCTATCTTTGGGAACCGTTTTTCCTCAACCTGCTCATCATGGTCTTCATCGGGGCCGCGGCGGGGGTTTCCGAAGGCGTCACCGACGCCATGCTCCTCGACCTCCACGAGAGGCGGCAGGCCTTCCACATCGGGGTCAACCATTTCTCGGTCACCATGGGCGCCATTCTCATCACCGGGTACCTCGTGATCCTCCAGATGAGCTGGCGCCGCGCCCTCGTGCAGTCCGCGGCGGCCGTTCTGCTCCTTGCCGTTTTCCTGGCTTTTGCCGGGACCGGCGTCATGCGCCGGGGAGCAGGAACGCTGGCAGAGCGTGTCCGCTTCCTCGGATCGCGCAGGGTGGTCCCGGGCGTGTTCGCCGCGGCGGTGATTTTCGTCGGCATCGAGGCCGGCCTCACGGGGCTCCTCACGACGTTCCTGCTCCAGCTGCGCCAGTATGACCAGGTCAGCTCGAAAGTCGGCCTTATCCTTTTCCTGGGAGGAATAGCCGTCGGGCGGGCGCTCTTCGGGCTCGTGGCCCGGCGCGAGCGCATCCACGCCATGCTCTTTGCCCTGGCGGCCGCCTGCGGGGTCTTCTCCACCGTCGTGTTCTTCATCCACCTGCCGCCGCTTGCCACCAGCATCGGGCTTGCTGCCCTCGGGCTGGCGGTGTCCGCGCTCTTCCCGCTGGTCATCACGCTGACCGGGCTCCTCTTCCCGCGGATGACGGGCACCGCAATCGGGGTCGTGAAGCTCGGCGTGCCGGTGGGCGGCATCCTGGTCCCCCTCATGATCGGCGGCGCGGCGAAGCTCTTCTCCTTCCAGGGCTCCCTGCTCGTGTTCCCCGTGCTGGCGGCCGCGGGGCTCGGCATCATCTTTCTCACGCGCGCAGGGGCCGTGTATGAATGACAGGCAAAGGGTCATGACCGCCATCGCTCATCGTGCCCCGGACCGGGTGCCTTACCACGTCAGCTTCACGGAGCCGGCGCGGCAGGCAATGGCCCGGTTCTACAGGGATGCGGACTTCGAGAAGGGTCTGGGGAACTGCCTGGAGGTCCTGCGGATGCGGCTTCCTTACAGGCAGCTTCCCGACCGCCCCGCGGTCTGGGAGGACGAGTGGGGCGTCCAGTGGGACAGAAGCATCGACACCGACATCGGGACTGTCTGCAACAGGCGGATCACGCGGGAGACCCTCCCCGGGTACCGCTTCCCGGACGCCGGCGCCCCGTCGCGATTTGCGCATTTCCCCGCCGGCATCGGAGGGAGCGGCGGCCGGTTCACGATTGCAACGCTTGCCTTCACCATGTTCGAGAGGGCGTGGAGCCTCGCCGGAATGGAAGAGGTCCTGATGGCCATGGCGGAGGGGGCCCCCTTTGCCGATGCGCTGCTGGACGGGATCCTCGCCTTCGACATGGAGGTTGTGCGCCGGGCGCTCACCTTCGACGTCGACGGTGTGCGGTTCGGAGACGACTGGGGACAGCAGCAGGGGCTCATCATGGGTCCTGTTCTATGGAGGAAATACATCCGCCCACGGATGGCCAGGCTGTACGGGATGGTCCGGAACGCGGGAAAAAGGGTGTTCATCCACTGCTGCGGCAAGGTGGACGATATATTTCCCGACCTGATCGAGATAGGCGTGGACGTCTTCAATCCTTTCCAGCCCGAGGTCATGGACGTGGAGGCGGTCAAAAGGCGCTATGGCAGAAGCATCACGTTCTTTGGGGGGATCAGCACGCAGCGGACCCTTCCCTACGGAACAGTCTCACAGGTCAGGGACGAGGTGAAGAGGCTTGTGGACAGGATTGGCAGTGAAGGCGGCTATATAGCCGCACCAGCCCATGACGTGCCGCGGGACGCAAAGCCCGAAAACGTTGCAGCCATGATCGATGTTCTGAAGAACCAGTGAGCTTCATAGAAAATACCGCCAGCAGGAAGGTACCCCGCTTATGCTCCGGAAAACTTTCTGATTCAACTGAGTAGACACTTTCAGCCCTGACTTTTTTCCTACCTTCCTGCTGGCATTTTTGAACTTTATGCACCGAATTGTAGCGCGTTGAAGCAGCGTTTCAATAGTCCAAATGTCTCATTTTGGAGAATTTATGAGGTTTATTAGCTGAATTTTGTTCTTAACGCCTGTCTTCTGGTAAATATGATAAATATGATTCTTGACGGTCGTCGTGGAGATAAAAAGCTTTTCTCCTATCACTTTGTTGGTATGCCCTTGGACGAGCATCGTGATGATTTCACGCTCTCTAGGAGAAATGCCGAACCTGCCGGCCATCCCCTCGGGAAGGTGAAAGCCGGCAGCAAGGTCGGGCGCGAAGAGGTATCGCGACGCGTGATAGACAAGAAAGCCCGCCATCGCAAAATAGACCAGGACCTTTGCCAGCGGAAATTGACGCAGGACATCAGGAACAGTGAAAGCCACCTTGCCGATGACCTGGACCACGATGGCCACGACGGCGATCACGGAAATGGCCACTGCGCCTCGGACCAAGCCCTGGAGCGACGGGTACCTGATGTCCGCCTTGTGCTTCACGATCACCAGGGTTGCATAGAGCTGGATCCCTATCATAAGGGCGTCGTTGAGGAGCCAGATGAGCTTTGGAGGGAGGAGCTCCTTCATGCCGCCAAGGGCTCCTGCCGCGACCGCCAGGATGATGTGGAGGGCAAGCCGCGGGGGCGAGACGCGCACCGAGACCACGCCGCAGGCAAAGACACAGAACATCCAGGCAAGGATGGCATTCCCCGGCACGGTGAGCGCCGCGGAGAGGAAGGAAAGCGTTCCACCGAACACCAGCTCCTCGGTGGCTTCCTCGTAGATCCCGAGCGCTTTGGCAAGAAGAAGAAGAAGGGCTGACAGGAACAGCAGGGCTACATGACGGAAAGTGAGGAAGCCTGATCGCGCGTGGGCCAGCAGGCTGAGCGTGATGACCACCACGCCAAGGCAGAAAGAGACGATGTAGATTGCCAGAAAAACGTGGAGCACCGAAACCTCCGTTGGTACATTTTGTTCTCTGAATATTGATTGGAGATTATCATGAAAATATCCAAAATATCAATAAGGCTTACATCCAAACAAAACGAAATTATCGATCATGCACCGATCACTTTATTCATGTACTGAGCACCTTGATGTTCGGGTCAAGGTCTTTCCTGAGAAACTCTTCGACAAAATCCAGTGTTCCTGTCTGGGCGCTCGGGCACCCCTTACAGGCCCCGCTGTACCTGATATAGACCTCGGTGACGCCGCTTTCCGCCTTCATGTCGACCACTTCGAGGTTTCCCCCGTCCTTGATGAGCGCGGGCCGCACCTTTTCGTCCAGAACTTTTTCCACTGCCCGGTGCTTCTGGATCAGGCCAAGGCTCGCGAAGCTCCGCGCTTCAGCCACGGGAGCCTCACGCTCCATCTCGGCGCGGACCTCCCGAAGGATATCGACGAGGTAATGACGCCGTGCCTCGTGTCCTCCGGGCCGGATGCAGGACTTGCAGAAGGCCCCGGCCTTCGTGTAGTGGGTGATGTCCTCCACCGTCATCAGGTTGTTGATCCGGATGACATCCTTCACGGTGCGCAGGCTCACCCGCGCGCACTGGCAGACGATCTCCTCCTCTTCCAGGGAGTCCATGTCCACGCCCTTGTACATGGCGGCAGCTTTGCGGATGACGTCGTAGGCCATGACGCTGCAGTGCATCTTCTGCGGAGGGATGGCCGCCGTGGCCTCCTCATCCCGCAGGGACCGCTCCACGTCGATGTTGGTGATCTTCATGGCCTCGTCAACCGTCTTGCCGATGATCATCTCGCACATCATGTCGCTGGAGGCAATGGCCGTGCCGCACCCGAAGGTCTTGAACCGCGCGTCGATGATCCGGGCGGTGCGCGGGTCCACCGCCCAGAAGGCGCGGATGGCGTCTCCGCACACCTCGGCTCCCCAGTCGGCAACGATCAGCCGGGCGCCCAGCTTCTCCGCGTCAGCCGCGCTGATCTCCCCGAGATGGCGGGGATTGAGCATTCGGTCGTTCACCTTGTTCGAATAGCTTTCCCAGAGGGTTCCGCCGATCAGGTCAGCCTTTGCCATAGAGTCTCCTACGATACCTTGCTCGGCGAGATTGTCCGCAGCCGTTCCACGGAGGTCCGCATCGCGGCGATTGCCCGGTCGATGTCCTCCTTCGTCGTGAAGCGCG
Source organism: uncultured Spirochaetota bacterium (assembly GCA_963753085.1). Taxonomy (GTDB): domain Bacteria; phylum Spirochaetota; class Spirochaetia; order SZUA-6; family Fen-1364; genus Fen-1364. The sequence goes on from CAVWBF010000017.1 coordinate 87,974, forward strand.
ACAGCGAAAGGCGCACGCCGGTGTGGGCCAGCTCGTTGTCGATGCACATGGCCACAAAGGTGGGGTTGGGCTCCAGGGATTCCGAGGCGCACGCGCTTCCCGTGGAGGCCGCAACCTCCTGGCGGTTGAGGTCCCAGATCATGGCTTCCCCCTCCACCCCCTTCACGCTCACGAGGATTGTGTTCGGCGTGCGCAGCTCCCGCCGTCCCACCACCGTCATGCCATCAATGGAGAGGATTGCATCCTCCAGCTTGTCGCGAAGGCGGCGCACCTCGGTCTGCTCGTAGCGAAGGTTGGCGGCAGCCAGCTCCATGGCAAGCCCCATGCCGATAAGGAAAGCGACGTTGACCGTTCCTCCCCGCCTGCCGCCCATCTGCTCGCCGCCGTGGAGCAGCGGAGTGATCCCCACCCCCTGCCGCACGTACAGGCCGCCCACCCCCTTGGGGCCGTGGAACTTGTGCGCGCTGAAGGACAGGAAGTCCACCGGCGCCTCCTGGACGTCCACCTTCTCCTTGCCCACGGCCTGCACCGCGTCGGTGTGGAAAAGGATCCCTTTCTCTCTGCAAAGCGTGGCCAGCTCCCGGATGGGAAAGACGAGCCCGGTTTCATTGTTCGCCCACATGATGGAGACAAGGGCGGTGCGGTCAGGGTGGATGTGCGCGGCCAGGGTGTCAGCGTCCACGATCCCGTCCGTGTTGACCGGCAGATAAATCACCTTCGCTCCCAGGGACGAAAGGTGACGGCAGGTGTTGCTCACCGCGGGGTGCTCCACCTGGGTCGTGACGATCTCCGTCTTTTTCCCGGCCCGGATGAGCTGGTACCATACGGACTGGAGGACCGTGTTGTTGGACTCCGTGGCGCAGCTGGTGATGATGACGTCGTCGCTGTCGCGCGCGTGTATCCCCGCATACAGGCGGTCGAACGCCAGCCGCATGTACTGATGCACCTCCGTGCCGAAGGAATGGAGCGAATTGGGATTGCCGTAGAGCTGGCACCAGAACGGCTCCATGGCCTCCTTCACCAGCGGGTCCACGATTGATGTGGCATTGTTGTCCAGGTAGACTCTGCTCATTCGACCTCACTATACCCTTCGGGTCGGGAATGGATCAACATGGCTGGACGCGCGGGAGACTGCCCGAGCGGCGCGGGAGGCCGGCCGGGGTGGAGCCCCGCCGGCCTCTTTTCACTTCAGCTTCTTGCGAAGTTTTCGCGGGCTCGGCCGGGGGCCCTCTTCCTGCGGAGGCGCCTGGCGCGCCCGTGCGCGAAAAACGGCAAGGGCAATCAGCGCTCCGGCAATGAGGAGGACGTTGAGGATCTGCCCGGTGGTGAAGTTGAACCAGCTGAACTGGGCGATGGGGTTATCCAGAGGCACGAGGGTGATCGGGTAGCCGATCCCCTTGTCCGGCTCCCTCGCGTATTCGATGAAGAAGCGGAACACCCCGTACCCGATCATGTACCAGGCGATCACGAAGCCGTTGTACGGCTTTCTCTTTCTCACGATGAACCAGATGATGAGCCACAGGACCAGACCCTCGAAGAACGCCTCGTACAGCTGCGAGGGGTGGCGGGGAAGGTTCACCGGACCCGCGCCGCTGACCGGCATCCCGACTGCCGCGGCAAAATCCCTGACCCAGGGAAGGTTGCCCGGGAAGCCTTCCGCGTTGGGAAACACCATCCCCCAGGAAGCCCTGGTCACCCTGCCGTACAGCTCCCCGTTGATGAAGTTGCCAAGCCGTCCGAAGGTGTATCCCAGGGGTATGCCTGCAACGAGCATGTCCCCCCATTCCAGGATGTTCAGCTTCTTCACCCGCATGAAGATGCCAAGGGCGACAACCGCCCCCACGAGGCCGCCGTGGTACGACATCCCGGCGATTCCCGTGAGGCGGATCCTCCCGTCCACCACGGCGAATGGGAGGATGATCTGCAGCGGGTGATGGAGATAGTAGCCGGTGGCATCGTAGATGGTGACGGCGAACGCCCGGGCGCCGATCAGGAGCCCGATGATCCCCCAGAAGAACATGTCCAGCACGAGATCCTTCTGCGGCTGCAGCTTGCGCTCCTTCAGCTGGTAGGTGAACAGCAGGTACGTGATGACGAACGCCACCAGGTACATGAGCCCGTACCAGCGGATGGGCAGCCAGGGAACGATCTCGGGGTGTATCCACGAGGGATACGGAATGTATGCCGGGATGCGTAACTCCTCTAGGCCTTCTCCACGACCTTTCCCTGCGCCTGGTCGAAGTGCAGGGTGATCATGTTCTTCACCGTCTGTGTTTCCCAGCGCCTGCCGTGGCTTTCGATCACCGTCCCGGGGTACAGGGTGCCACGCACGACCACCTGGGAGGGCGTGTGCAGGTCGAACGTGTCATGAAGCGCAATCAGGCGCTTCTTGCGGAGCTCGATGGCTTTCAGGGCCTGCGTCTTCTCCGCGCGCGCCTGCCCCAGCGCCGCGCCGTCAAGCGGCCTGCCGCCGAGGGCTTCCTTCTGCATCTTGCGCATCTCCGCGTCAAGCTCCAGGACCCGCTTGACGATGGCGGCCACTTCCCTCTCTTCGCGCTCGATCTGGTCCTTCAACATGTAATCCTGGCCGAAGAGAACGAGCGTGCGTACGCCGGTGGGAGAGCCCAGGTTCTGCGCGCTGACGCCCTGCCGGGCCCGCACTTCCCCGCCCATGAGGTTGCCCTTCTCCGAATCCAGAAGGAGCTTGCCGTTGCAGGTCACGCTGCAGCGGAGGCATGCGCCCTTCAGGTGCACGCTTTCCCCGGCATGGAGGGTGGCCTGCTCCGCAAACGGCGAGGTGATGTCCTTCTTTGCGCGGAGGATGGCCTTCCCTTCCCCCTTGATCCCCTGCCCGATGAGAATGGAGCCTTCGGAGGACAGGATGGCGGCGTCCACCGTCCCTTCCACCTCGATATCTCCCGCGGCAAAAACGCGGAACCCCGGCTGGACGCTTCCGTTCACCCGAACGATGCCGGGAAAGTTCACGTTGCCGCTCGTCATGTCCACGTCCCCGGCAACGGTATGCACCTGCTGGACTGAGATGACCGACCCGTCCCGTACGAGCTCCCCGTCCCCGTCCGAGTAGAAGTTCAGGCTTCCGTCAGGTTGGCGCGCCGCGGAAACGCCGCGTCCGGCCTGCAGTCCCGTCAGAGCGCCGGGAGGAGGCGGAATGGGCTTGCCGGTGACGTCCCACGAGGAAAGCTCCAGCGGGGGAGGCTTCACGGTGGCTATGTGCACGCCTTTGGCCACGTGCGTGATCCTGTCCTGGGCGCGAAAGTCCGCCCTGTCGTCCTCCCCGATGGTCAAGGCCTTCCCTGTTGCAAGGCGGATATGGAATGTCACGCGGTCCACCTCGTCGGGAAGCGGCACCTTCCCTTCCGCGATGAGCTGGTCCTTGAAAAACTTGCCGCGGGCAACGAGGTCGAGAACCTTGAGAAGCCTCGCTTCGTCAACGCCCTTGATGATCCCCGCGTCCTGGATCCGGGCCCGCACTTCCTGCACGGCTATGGTTGAGCCGGTTCCGCGCGCGGGACTGAAGGAGAGAAAGCCTTTCATCCTGTCTTCCGAGATGGTCACCGTCAGCTCGGCATCCTTGTGCTTCCTCACGCGCAGGAGGATGGCCATGCCATCGCTGCCCTTTTCCAGGACGCCATCTTCGAGGGAAACCACCAGGTCACGCCTCTGCTGCAGCCCCTCGAAGAGCCGAGCCTCGGGGGTCGCGCCCTTGAGGCCGGGAACCGTCGTCCCGAACACGTCGACCCCGGAGGCACCCGCGGCGCCCTGCACGATGCGAAGCACCGGCATCTCCGCATTCACCCGGCCAACGGATTCCACGCGCTCAAGGGGGAATTGCGCAAAGGAGGCTTCCGAAAGCGCCGAAGGGTTGGCGGAGCTCAAGGCCCGAATGCGGTCCACCTCCTCCGGGGGCAGGAACTTTGCAAGCCATTCCACGCTCCCGTCCTTGCCCTTCTGGGGAGGCTCTCCGGAGGCAAGCTTGTAGTCGACAAGCTCCATGTCAGGGCCCTTGAAGAATGCCTGCAGGTCCTTTCTCACCGCCTCAATGTTGTACCTGCGGACCTTGCTGAGCCTGATGGCGTCGCTTGCCATGGCAAGGGTGAGCGGTCTGCCTCCCCCGCGCCCCTTGCGGAGAGTGAGAGTGGCGGAAAGCTTGTCGGGCGTGACAGTGACGGTGGCCACGCCGTCGCCCGACGGGCTGAGAGACTTCCGTGAAACGGGAGCACCCGCGCGGGCTGCCTCCTTGAGGACTGAGGCGATCTCCCCCGGGCTGAGAAGAGCCGTCGGGACAAACCCCAGCTTCCCCGCTTCCGCGATGATCTCATCCGGAGTCGGCACGGGGGCAAGAGCATCGCCCGGCTCGAAGGAGAGGAGGCAGGTGGTCCCATCCGGGGAAGCCGAGAGGTGCGCGGCATGGTCGCGGAAGGGAACGACGTCGGCCCACGTGGCGCCCCTGCGGAGAAAGCCGCCTGCCTCCGCCCTCACCTCGCTTCCCGCGCGAGTGAGCCCTTCGCAGAACAGGAACGCGCCCAGCTCCACGCGCTCGGCCGGAACAAGCCGACCGAAGACGCTCTTGCCTTCCTTCCCGGGCTTCCCCGGCCTGATCTTCGCGACGAGGGCGCCCTTCTGGACAAAGCCCTTGCCCGTGACTGTCGGATTTATCTGGACCTCTTCTCGGACGAGCTTCTTCTCCACCACCACCTCCACTTCCTCCCGTGGTTGGAGAAAGGGAAACGACGGCTTTCGAAGCACTTTTCTTTCCTTCTTGATTCTGTGCTCGCGCAGCCGGAATCCCTTTGGCTGCGGGGCCCTGGCCAACACGGCCCGCGCGATGCTCTCCAGCCGGGGTGGAATGGGGCACGGCTCGAAGTCCACCGTCTCGGGTTCCGGCGGCCGGGGCAGGACGCCCGCGGCGGCCACGAAGCTCACCGGGTCTCCCTTCCTGCGGGCAAGGAAGCGCATGGCTTTGTCGATGGCGTCCGTGTCTATTCCCTCGCGCACCCTCTTCTCACCGAGGATGGCCAGGACGCTGTCCACGGACAGCTCTGAACCGGTGTCGTTCGGCACGATCGTGACACGCGCCTCGAGGCCCTTGTCATCGATCTGGAGCTTCAGGTCCCCCTTGACATTCATGATCCGGCCGGCTCACAGGATAAACAAACGCTCATCATCCGACAAGAGTGAACACGGCCAGCGCGGCAAAGACGGCGGCCAGCCCCAGCTTCACTTTTCCCATGTGAGCCTGGAACAGGGCCGTTATCCTCCCCGAGCTGACGCCGAGGTAGCTCGCCAGGAACACCGCCAGGAGGGGAGCGATGAAGCAGAGGTTGTACAGAAGGAGGAGCGCGGGAGCCACAAGCCCCTGGCGCATGCGAACGAGGTAGGCGAGCATGGGAAGGTACACCTGTCCCGTGCAGGCGAACTCGAAAATGGACACGAAGAACCCCAGGGCGAGCGAGGAGCCCGCCAGGGCGGCCGTGCGCACCCGGGTGCGGATGGAGGCATGGATCTGCCGCTTGAGCGCAGAGGGAAGCTGCAACAGGATTTCCGCGGGTCGCCCCTGGCGGATAAGCGCATAGTCGTAGAGGCTCAGCGCGGCAAAGACGGCAAGCACCGCAACGAGGATCCAGCGGAGAGCAAGGGAGACGACAGCCAGTGAGCTTGCGGCGCGCAGGACGGCAAAGAGTCCGAAGCCGACCCCGAGGTACGTGAGGAAGACCGCCAGGGAAAAGAGTCCCCCGATCAGGAGCACCTCGCGCCGCCCCCGCCCTGCCAGGGCCAGCGACGCAAGGAGGAAGATCAGCGTCGTGAAGGCGCAGGGGTTGACGCCGTCGATCAACCCAGCCGCGGCAATGGGAAGGATGGCAAGCTGCGCTGAAGAGAAGAGGCCAGGCGCAGCGGTCCCGGGCGCCGCGGCGGGATGCGCTCCGAGCTGCCCCCTCAGGACAGCGGCCAGGTTCTTCCGTATATTCGCATCCCCCTGGAGGAGCACATTTCCCGCCGCGAGCGCGGGGATCTCGCTGACCTGCTGGCCTGCGGAAGCGGCAGCAGCGGCGAGCTCTTCATAGAGCGCGGGCTGGAGGACGTCCTTCCTGATAACGCCGATGGAAACCCTGAGGTCGCGGGACAGCCGCGGTATCTCCGTTGCAAGGAACTCCTCACAGCTTCGACACCCCGGGGTGTAGTAGTAGATCACCGTGACTGCGCGCCCGGCCGACGGGCCGGCTTGCGGTCCCCCCGGCTCCGTCCAGGCCTTCCGCTCGTCACGGACGACTCCCGTGAGCGTGTAGTAGGGAGGAGCGATCCCCGAAGGCGTGGTTTTAATGATGAGGTCTTTTCGCGTGATCCCCCTGTCATCGGTGGAGTCGTAACGGATGAGAAACGCAGCCTCGGCCCCCGCCCTGATGACCCTCCGGGCCGGCTCCACGGTGTTGCAGGTGCACGTCGGCAGGAGACTCACCTCGGCGTCCCGCGCACCGGTGTTCTTCACCGTCACGACCGACTCTATCCTGTCTCCCTGGAGGATCATGCCGAACTTCCACACCGGGGGTGAAAACACGAGAGCAGGCTCGCCGAACACCCCTGAGACGCACGCGCACCCCAGGAGGAGAGCGCACAAGAACGGGGCACCGGGTTTCACGTGACAGCCTGCCGTTACTGGGTGAGAGCCGTGAAAGAGGAGCCCTTCTCCCGGCGCCACGCAAGGAGGGCCGCAAAGAAGAGAAGGTCGAGGATGAAGATCCCGAGAAGGACTGTCCCCTCGTTGAGGCTGAGAGGTCCGAGCCGCAGGATCTCCACCTGCGAAGACACTCCAACCGCGCCGGAAAGGAGGAGAAGGAAGAACGCGAAGACGGAGAGGGCCTTCCCGAGACGCAGGAAGCCGATCAGGTTCCCGTACTTCTCCGGGAAAAGGGAAAGCATGAATCCCCCGGCGGCCAGGAGGAGATTGCCGGTTCCTCCCAGGAGGAGCCATGGGACCGTCCACGGCCCCCCCTCGCCGGCAGAGCTGAACAGTTGCGCCAGGAGGGAGATGACGATGAAGAAGCGGGCGGTTTCCCAGAGGGAGCCGGCCAGGATGAAGGCATGTCTCACCGCCATTATCCGTCCGAGTGTAGACGGGGGGCCCGGGACGGTCAAGCGTTGACAAAGCATCGCGCTGTGGCGATGATTGATGCGGAGTTTAATCGCATGAGATTTTTCAAGACTCGCGAGCGCATGGTGTGGGTGGTCGTTACGGCAGTCCTCCTCGCTGGGCTCGCCTTGTTCGCTTTCTCTCCGCGCCTGCTGGCGGGGAGCCCGGAAGATGAGACCCAGGCCTACCTCAGCACGATCGGCGAGATGTTCCGCTACGTCCGCGACAACTACGTGGACGCTGACAAGGCCGATCCGAAGATCCTCTACGAAGGCGCCTTGAAGGGGATGTTCGAGTCTCTCAACGACCCCTACTCCGCCTACACCACGGCCGCCGACTGGCGCATGATCTCCGACACCACCACGGGAACCTTCGGCGGGGTCGGGCTGACCATCACGAAGATCGACAAGGTGGGCGCGGAGGTGGTGACGGCCATCGAGGGCACCCCGGCGTACAAGGCGGGAATCTCCGCGGGAGACATCATCATCAAGGTCAACGGGGAGGCGGTGGACAAGCTTTCCATAGACCAGATCGTGGACCGGCTGCGCGGCACGCCCAAGACCGACGTGACGGTCACGGTGAAGCGCGGGGACTCGATCGTTTTCGATGCCACCATCACGCGTGACGTGATCGAGCTTCCCATCGTGAAGTGGGCCATGATCCCCGGCGGGATAGGCTACCTGCGCATCACGGAGTTCACGCCCCAGACTGCGGAGCGCTCCCGCGAGGCGCTTCGCTTCTTCAAGGACAACGGCTACACGTCTTTGATCATCGACCTGCGCGGCAACGGAGGTGGGCTCCTCTCCGCGGCCGTGGACATGGCGAACCTCTTCATCGATGAGGGTCTCATCGTGGAGATCAGGAGCGAGCGGGTGGCTCGGGAGAACGTGAAGTACGTGGCCCGTCACAACCGGATGATGGTGGACCCGTCCATCCCCATCATCGTCCTGGTGGACAAGTACTCCGCGTCGGCCTCCGAGATCCTCTCGGGGGCCCTGAAGGACCATCGCCGCGCCACGCTGATGGGGGAGAAGACATTCGGCAAGGGCTCGGTCCAGACCGTCATGTCCCTCGGTGACGGCGGGTTCCGCCTGACCACCGCGCGCTATTACCTCCCGTCCGGCGTGACCATCGACAAGGTGGGGATACAGCCCGACCTGCCTGTGTTGGAGCCGGCCCTCTCGGATGCCGACCAGAAGGCGCTGAACGACCTCCTGAACGGCTCGTACCTGAAGGATTTCGTAAAAGCCAACCCGAAGCCGACGGATGCCCAGGTCACAGGGTTCATCGACGGCCTGCATTCCAAGGGGATCTCCCTGAACGACAGGTATCTGAAGAAGCTGGTGAGGAACGAGGTCAACAGGACGAACAACAATCCGCCCCTCTATGACCTCGACTTCGACATCGTTCTCCAGGCCGCGGTGAAGGCCCTGGGGAACCACGAGATCCAGGCCAGGAACTGAAGAAGCCTGGCCGCGCGAAGCGCGAGCACTCCCAAACGCCTTAACCATGTGCGGGGGCGTGAGGTTTGAGCTCGCGCTTTGTCCTTTCCCGTTCGGCAGATGAAGCAGTTTGTCCTTCCGCGCTGGTACGCCGGTCAGGCTCACCTCACGATCTCGGGAGACGATTACCGCTACCTCGCCCGCGTCCTGCGGCTCCGCGAAGGGGCCGTGCTTTCCGCGGTGGACGCCAACGGCGCGCGCTACGCCATGAGGCTCGCGCGGATCAGCCGCACCGAGTGCGACGTGGAGCTCTCCCGGGAGGCGGCAGCGGTCGTTCCCCATGAGTGGCCGCAGATGACGCTCCTGCAGTGCTTGCCAAAAGGTCGGAAAATCGATCTGATTATCCGCCAGGCGACGGAAGCGGGGGTTTCACGGATCGTTCTCCTGGTGAGCGACCGTTGCATCGCACGGGCTTCCGAGGACGCGGGCAGGCTGGCCCGGCTGGAGAAGATCGCGAAAGAGGCCCTCCAGCAGAGCGGGAATGCGCGTCTGCCCGTCATCGAGGCTCCGCAACCGCTCGCATCCCTGGGTGACACCGAAGGAGAATGGGGCACGGCCCTGCTCTTCCACGAGGAGCGGCTCTCCGCAAGCACGCTGCACGAGCTGCTTGCGGAGCCGGCCGAGCGGATCAGCATCCTTATCGGGCCGGAGGGGGGACTCTCCCCGTCGGAGGTGGAGCTGCTGGGGCGCGCAGGCTTTCGCGCCGCCCACCTCGGAGGGGCAGTGCTGCGGGTGGAAACCGCCGCGATCTTCGCGATTGCGGCCGTGCGGACGATTGTGCAGGAGAGGAAAGCGTGGAGAGCGGCGGAGAAAAGGTGAAAAGGATAAAGGTGCTGGACGTTCCCGTGGACGCCGTGGACCCGGACATGGCAGGGAAAATCATCGAGCATCTGCTGGACAACTCCCAGGCAAGCCAGATCGTCTTTCTCTCCCTCCGGGGGCTCCTGGCGGCGCGGCGCGACGCCGAGCTGATGCGCTGCCTGCGGGAGGCCGCTCTCGTGCTCCCGACCTCGCTGCCCGTGGTGCGGGGCGCCGGCTTCCTCGGCACCGGAAAGCTGAGCCTTTTCAACCCCTTCGAGTTCCTCATCCGGATCCTCAGCGTGATCGAGAAGGGCAAGGGATCCGTGTACCTCCTGGGCTCCCGCAAGAGTCTCCTGGAAATCGCTGAGGTGAACCTCCTGGGGTCGTTCCACGGAATACGTGTGGTCGGCCGGTTCTACGGGTTCTTTTCCCGCAACGTGGAGGGGGACATCGTGACGGCAATCAAGAAGTCCTCCCCGTCCCTCCTGCTCGTGGGCACTGGTGTGGCGGGCAGGGAGAAATGGCTGCTTCGGCACAAGAAGGAGCTCAATCCAGGGCTCTCCCTGTGGGCCGGCAACTGCTTCGAGATCTTTGCGGGAAAAGAGAAGCAGGTTTCGCGAGGCCTGCACTCCATGGGCCTGGGAATTCTCTCCGGCATCGGCCGCAGGCCATGGCGGGTGGCAATGATCTTCCCCTACCTCTGGTATCTGATCCTGCTCCTCGGATACAAGATATTCCGGTTGTAGGGGATCAGAGCTCCCTCAGCCTCAGGTAATTCGAAAAGTCCTTCATTCCCCGTTCCAGCTTTTTTGCAAGCGCTCTGGCAAAGACCGTTCGCAGGACCGGGACCAGAAGAAGGTACCCGAGCACATCGGTGATGAAGCCGGGAGTCACCAGGAAAACACCAGCCACCAGGATACCCAGCAGGTCGGCCATCTCGGCCCCCGGGTACTGGCCGCCGCGTATCTTTCCCCGCAGGCGAGGGAGGATTTCCTGGAGCTGGCTCTGCGCGATGAGCACCCCCGGCAGCCCCGCCAGGACGGCCAGAACGACGACCAGCCAGTTGCCGATCAAGTAGCCGAGGTAGATCACGAAGAGGATCTCCACGAAGGGAACGAGCGCGTACAGCGCCAGGGCAAAGATCAGCTTGAACAGGTAATCCTTTTCGATGAACCGGAGGAACAGACGCATCTCTCGCATGGCAGGGAGGGAGTGTAGCAGGAAGGCCGTCTCTGTGTCAGTCGGCCAGTGGCTTCAGGCTTCCGTGTCGATCTTGTTTCCCAGGGACGCGTCCTCGATCTTCTCCTGGACCTGCGCCTTCAGGATCTTGTCGGCCATTCGCGTGGACTGCTCGTTTGCACTCTTCAGAATGTCTCCGAGCCCCTGGAGGGATCGCGTCAGCTCAGCAACCGATGCGCCGGGACCGATGTCTGCACTCATGCATTCTTATCGGCAGTAAGAGCCATAAAATTGCGGCCCGCCGTGCCGATTTGACAGATCGTCCGGGTTGGGTTACATTCGGCATAGGCTGTCTATGCATCGAAATGCTATGCATGCCAGGAGCCAATGATGCCTTCCGTCATTGCGCTGCTGGGACATGTCCTGCCGCTCGTTTTCATCCTGGGCACCCTGTATTTCCTCCTTCTCTCCGCATCGAACGTGCTCTGGCTGCGCGTCAGCTCACGGGCGCCGCGCATCACCCGCGGGAGAAAAGTCTCGGTCCTCATCCCCGCGCGTGATGAGGAGAAGAACATAGGACCCTGCCTCGACTCTCTCCTCTCCCAGACCTACGCCAACTACGAGATCGTCGTGCTGGACGACCAATCCCGGGATGGCACGTGGAAGATCATTCAGCGCTACGCGAGTCGGTGCCCCGAGCGCGTGCGGGCAATCAGGGGCGAGCCGCTTCCGCCGAGCGGATGGAGCGGGAAGACCCATGCGATGCAGCAATTGGCCCAGGCGGCGCGCGGGGAATACCTGATGTTCACGGACGCCGACACCGTCCACGGCAGGGAAAGCATTTCGTGGGCGGTCACGAACATCGAGGCGCACAAGGCCGACTGCGTTTCGGGCTACGTTGCCCAGGAGCTGGCGACCCTGGGAGAGCACTTCATCGTGCCATCCATCTACATCATGAGCGCCATGGTCCTTCCCCTCTGGCTCATCGGCGCAACGCGGACTCCGGGGCTTTCCTTCGCCATCGGGCAGCTCATCGTCTTCCGCCGGCATGCCTTCAATGCCATGGGCGGCTATGCAGCGGTAAAGGGCCAGATCAGCGACGATGTCGCCATTGCGCGGGAGCTGAAGAAGGCGGGCTACCGCCAGGTCTTCCTCGACATGCGCCGCCACGTGAGATGCAGGATGTACACAGGATACCGCGCGTCCTTCAACGGGATCTCGAAGAACATCTATGATTTCGCCAAGCACCGCTCCCTCTTCCTGGCAACGGCGATAACGCTCCTGGTCGGGCTGGTCGTGTTTCCGTTCGCCCTGCTTCCGGTTCTCATCGTGACGGGAAACCCCGCCATCCAGTTCGCCTTCCTCTGCGTGGTTCTCTTTCTGGCGGCCTGGATGCTGGCCCTGTACGACCGTGGCCTTCCCTGGTGGGCACCCCTTCTCTACCCCATCATGTTCCTCCACCTGCTCTACATGGCATGGTGGAGCATCGCGCAGGCGTTCAGCGGGCGGGCGGTTGTCTGGAAAGGCCGGGCCCTGCGATGAGTTACAGGAAGGGAAACCGGATAGTCGGGTACACGCCCTCGTTCTTCCCGTTCCATGCGCTCTTCCAGCTGGTCATGCTGCCCATCCGGCTGATCAACTGGCTTTTCTACCGGACTCGCATTACAGGCCGGGAGAACCTGCGAAGGTGCGGGAGCGCCATCCTGGTCAGCAATCATACCATGCTCATGGACCCGGCGGTGGTCGCCTACGCGTTGGGATTCCGGCGGACCTACTTCACCATGCTGGAGGAGACGGCGCTCATCCCGTACCTCGGCACGTTCGTGCGGCTTCTGGGAGCGCTTCCGATCCCCGAAGGCTCGGGCTCCCTCATCTCGCTGGAAAACGCGGCGCGCACCGCGCTTTCCCAGCTGGGCCTCCTTCACTTTTTCCCCGAGGGGGAATGCTATCGGTGGAGCCAGGACATCCAGCCTTTCCGCCCGGGCGCATTCCTCCTTGCCTGCCGCCTCGGCATACCCGTGATCCCGATGACCACCGTCCTTCACGAGAGGAGGTGGCGCGGCCGCACGAGCGTCCGCGTCCTGGGAAGGACGGTGCCCGTTCCGCCTGTTGTCACGGTGATCTTTGGCAGGCCCGTCGCCCCTCCGGCGGCCGAGTGGTCACCGGCCGCGGGCGGGTCGCTCCCTTCACCGGCTGCGGGCCAGCCGGATCTGCATGCGCTGAGGGGCGCCGCGCTGAAGATGAGCGCGCAGATCAGGGAGCTGATGCAGCAGACCATCGACAGGCTGGGGGAAGCCGGGAGATCTACCGCGGGAAGATGCCGCGGCTCGTGAAGAAGCCGCGCGCACTCGAATCAGAGGCGGTCGGGCTGCGTCGGGCGCAGGCCATGTGAGGTTCAAGCCAGGCGAGGCTTTGGCCCCGGGACGGGGAGCGGCCTCCGCGGCGGATCAGTCGTTGATGCCCTTGTGAGGGTCCGGCGGGTTCTCTTTCAGGTATTCGTGCTCGAGGCGGACCTGATCCACCAGATCGCTGATCTTCCATTCCAGGTTCGTGGGCGTCGTGATGGCGAACGCGATCTCCCCCGGGTCCGCGGCCGCGGCCTTGACCGCGCGCATCACTGCCACGGCTTCCTCGTTGGAAAACCCGTGGATGAGGACCAGCTTGCCTTGGCGCATGGGTTAAACGATATAGCCGGCACGGGCACGGGTCAATGAATTGCGGGGCCTCGGCTGGCAACCTTGCCGCGCCCCCGGCGCTGCGATAGATTCTACGTGTCATGGCTGACGGCCCGGGCCCCATAGATGATCCCCGCTATCTCGGGGGCTACCTTCTCATTTCAGACATCACCCTCATGGACCCCAACTTCCATCGCTCCGTGGTGCTGATGATCACCCATGACGACAATGGCGCTTTCGGGCTCGTCGTCAACCGGCCGTCACGGTTCACCCTGGGAGAGCTCGCCGAGGGGATCGGGGAATCCGCGGCCGCGGCCATCCCGATCTATGTCGGCGGCCCCCTGCAGCAGGAGTTGTTGTTCATCCTGCACAGCGAGTTCCCCGGCACGGCAGAGAGCGAGCACGCGGAGCGCCCGGCCGACGGCGTCGTGTTCGAGCCTGCCACCCAGGCAGTCGTGGACTACCTGAAGGAAGAGTGGAGCCCCCTGCCGGAGGCCGATCGCCCGGCTGTCCGGCTCTACGCGGGCTACGCCGGCTGGGGCCCCGGCCAGGTGGAAGGGGAGCTGAAATCCGAGGCGTGGGTCGTCCTGAAGGCCACGCCGGAGATCGTCTTCCATCGCGACCCGACGCAGGGATGGGCGGACGCGTTCGCCCAGAAGGGCCCGCTGCACCAGATCATCCTGCAGACAGGATTCAAGCCGTCCATGAACTGAGGCCCACGGCCTCCCCCCGTTTCCCCCCGTGGTCTGACTTGCGGCCGGCGCTGTTTCGGCATATACCGAGATGAAAAGTGAGCCTCTCATGGTGAAAGTTCTTTTCGTGGATGATGATCCCCAAGCGCACAGGACCCTGAAGCACGTCCTCCCGGACCCGTACGTGCTGGTCTCTGCATACACCGGTGAGGCAGGGCTGGAAGAGGCCGCGCGGGCGGGTCCCGACGTCGTTCTTCTCGATATCAATCTTCCCGACATCGACGGGATCCGCGTGCTCAGGCGCCTCATGGGCCGCGCGGCGCCCCCGCCGGTGGTGATCCTCTCAGCGCTCAGCGACGCGCGGGTGATCAGGGATGCGCTCCTGGGCGGCGCTTGCGACTACATCGTCAAGCCATACGAGCTGAAGGAGCTCCTCGGGGCTCTTCGTACGGCGGTGAGCGGCGCGGACGCGCGCCGCCAAGCAGCCGGCGCACTCGGTGAGACGCTCCTCGCGGACCTCCTGGGGGAGAACCCCCTGATGAAGGAGGTGAAGCAGCTCGTCCTGCGATACGCCCCATCGGATTCACCTGTCCTCATCCTGGGAGAAAGCGGCACGGGGAAAGAGCTGGTTGCCCAGTCCCTCCACAACGCTTCGCGCCGAAGGCAGGCCCCCTGCGTCGCCCTCAACTGCGGCGCGCTCCCCGAGACGCTCCTGGAGACGGAGCTGTTCGGCTCCGAACGGGGCGCGTTCACGGACGCAGTCACGCGGCCCGGAAGCTTCGAGCGCGCCAACGGAGGAACTCTGTTCCTGGAGGAGATAGGCGACATGTCCCTCTCCGCGCAGGCGCGCCTTCTTCGGGTCATCGAGCAAAGGGAGCTCACGCGCGTGGGCGGGTCAAAGACGGTCAGCCTGGACGTGCGCGTGGTGTCCGCCACCCACCGTGACCTGCGCTCTGAAGTTGCGCGAGGCGCGTTTCGGGCCGACCTCTTCTACCGGCTCGGAGTCCTCCCCATCCGGGTTCCGCCCCTTCGGGAGCGAAGCGACGACATCCCGCTCCTGGCGGCGCACTTCCTGGCGGTGCTTGGCAGGCCTCGCGCCGCCGTGGACGAGGAAGCCCTCGATGAGCTTCGCGCTCACGACTGGCCGGGCAATGTCAGGGAGCTTCGAAACGTCATGGAAAGGGCGGCGCTCAACGCGGGGGATGGGCGGATCTCGGCCCGGCACATCAGCTTTGCATGAGGAGCGGAAGCAGAACGCCTCGCGCGACCTTCTACTCCACCGCCCGGACGAACATCCCCTCCATGAGGACGCGCTTTTCACCCAGAGGCGTTTTTGTCACGGTGACGGGGCGTCCTACCACGATGACGCGGGAGTTGATTGCAATGACGCCGGCCGGCAGGACACGGGGCGGCCGGGCGGGGAAGACCTTGAAGAACTCGGGTCCGCTGAAATCCACGTAGCAGGAGTAGCTCCTGACATCCTCTGTTCCCACCCATTCTCCCGTGATGAGCTCAACCCTGGCCCGGAAAGTCTGCTCATCCTTGTTGACCACGTTCACGTCGGAGACGGTGCCGCTGATGACGACGATCTTTCCCGTCTCCAGGCTCTCTTTTCCGTCGGCGGCGGCGGCGAGGTCTTTCAGCGTGAGGGAGAAATCGACCACCCTGTCGAAGTCGGCCCGGGAAATGCCGAATGCTGCGCTCGCCGCCGCAGCCAGCACGACGACGGTCAGGAGGGCGGGAAGGATTCTTCGCATGCCAGACTCCTTGCGCCCCATACTATGGAGGATCCGGTTCGGGGTCAATTCCCTTTTTCGTAATGAGCCCCGCAATCTTGCGAAAGAGGACGCCGAGCCGGCGCGCCTCGTTCACCGAAAGTCCCGCACGCCCCAGGATGTCCCGGAAGAACACTCCCGTCTGCTCGGGACTCACGATTTGGAAGAACCCGATGCGCTGGAGTGACAGCGTGATGACGGACACGAGCCCGTCCAGCTCGGCAATGCTCACCGGAGAAAACGGCGTGAGGCGCCCCGCGGAGCGCGCGCGATACAACGCATAGCACACAACCTGCACCGCGTGGGAGAGGTTCAAGGAAGGAAACCGCGGGGACGCCGGGATGCTGACGGCGAGCTGGCAGAGGGAAAGCTCGCGGTCCGTGAGACCGGTCTCCTCGTTGCCAAAGACAACGGCCACGGTTCCCGAAGAAATGGAAGCCACCTTTTCTCCCAGCTGCTCGGGGAAGATGCTGAAATACTTGCGGTTCTTTCCCCGCCGGCGGGTCGTCCCGGCCACGAGCACCGCATCCTTCAGGGCGTCCTCGAGCCGGGGGTAGATCGTGGCGCCCTCCAGCACGTCGGAGGCGTAGTGCGCAAGGGTGCGCGCCTGCGTCGGGTCGATCAGCTCGTCGGGCACGATCCCCAGGGAGGTGATGCCCATGCACTTCATGGCCCGGCAGGCTGCCCCGACGTTCCGCGGGTCGCGCGGACGCACGAGGACGATCCTGACATCCGTTTGACGGCTCATACGGCTGCCAGAGTAGCCGATACACTGATTATGAAGAATAGTCTCATCCTTCTCTTTGCCTGCCTTTGTCTGCCGGCCGGCGCCCTGGACTGGGAGCTGCCTGTCCTGACCCTGAAGTACGAGCTTGCCCACGGGATCCGGGAGGACGTGGAAGAGGAGCTGCTCCTCCCCTCCTCCCTTCGCAATACGGTGTCCATGCGCCTCAGGGAGGCAGCCGACCCGGCGGTCTTCGACCTGACGCTGCGCTACTCGCTGAAAGACTATTACATGGCAACGGGCGACTACGGGTACCTGGAGCTGGAGCACGAGCAGGCATGGCGCGTGAACGATGCCCTCAAATTGGGATTCCTCCTCGGGGCGAAAAAAGTCGACTTCCCTGAGCTCGACGTCGAGGGATGGCCGAAGGATTACATGTCGTTCAAGATCGGACCGACAGCGGCCCTTGCGCTGGCCGAAGGGACGAAGATCGACGGCGGTCTGAGCCTCCGCTACGACCTTGCGGAGAACTCCGCGCGGTCATTCCAGTCGTACGTCGTCTCCACGGGCATCTCCTCCCATCTCGCCGGGTGGCAGATTGGCGCGCGCTACCGCGGGGAGTTCCGACTTCCCTTCGACCAGTCGAGCGCCGTCGCGCAGTTCGCCTACAATACCTGCAGCCTCACGCTCCAATGGGACCCCAACAAGGCGCTGAAATGATGATGAAGACCGCTGCAGCCTCTTCTAACTCCTTCTTTATTTGACAAATGTGTGCAAAACCCGTAAGATACGTGGATTCTGACTCAGGAATGCCGTTCGACGAAACCCTTGCGGCATACCTGTGCCAGGACTATACTAGTAGGGACCGGAAGGTATCTTTGCAGGCAAAGGGGCGACATGAGTAACAACGAGATTGTGCCAGGTTTCGACGACGAAAAGGACGACAGCCTCAAGATTCGCCTCCAGAAGATCGACGACGCCGCTGGTTGCCTCGTGCTGTACCTGACGGGCTACATCGACACCTACAACTCGAACTATTTTCAAAAGCGCGTATTCAAAGCCGTCGAGGCCAACTTCACAAAGCTCATTTTCCACTGTGCGGGCCTCAACTACGTTTCCAGCACGGGAATCGGCTCCTTCACCGCCTTCCTCAAGCAGGTCAAGCCGCGCGGCGGGGATCTCGTGCTCCTTGAAATTCAGCCCAAGGTCTACGAGGTCTTCCAGCTCCTCGGCTTTTCGCAGTTCTTCAACATCAAGGAAAATCTTGACGAAGCCGTATCCTTTTTCGCCGCCCGCGGAGAGGAAGGCAAGGGGAACATCTTCCCACGGATTTTCAAGTGCCCCATCTGCAGCAAGAAGCTCAAGGCGTCAAAGGCCGGCCGGTTCCGTTGCTCGGAATGCAAGACAATCCTCGCCATCGACAACGCGGGCCAGGTATTCCTGGGCTGAGCCGGTCCCATGAGCCCGCGGGAAAAGATAGAAGGCTACCTCGTCCGCCTCGGCCTCAGCTTCCAGGAAGCCGCTCCCGGCACCTGGGTCGTGTCCGACGCCCAGAAGGGGCTTGAAAACCTGCTCATCGCCCTGGCAGACTCACACGTGATCCTGAGGATGAACGTCATGGAGGTGCCCGCCAGGAACAGAGAGAAGCTCTACGAGGAGCTCCTGCGCCTCAACGCCTCGGACCTCGTCCATGGAGCCTACGGCATAGAAGGACGACACGTCATCCTTATTGATACATTGGACGTAGATGGGATCGGCCTGGAGGAGTTCGAGGGGACCCTGGACGCCATCGGGCTGGCGGTCGCGCAGCACTACCGCATCCTCTCCCCGTACCGCGCAAAAGCTTGACAGGAGGAATCCATGGGGATTCTCGAAAGAATACGCACCGTCCTGAAGTCCAACATCAACGCCCTCATCAGCAAGGCGGAAGACCCCGAGAAGATGCTGAACCAGCTCATCATGGACATGAACGAGCAGCTCCTGGAGGCCAAGAAGCAGGTCGCCATGGCCATTGCCGATGAGAAGAAGCTCGAACGGCAGACGCTGGAGAACAAGGGACAGGCGGAGGACTGGGAGAAGAAGGCCATGCTGGCCGTGAAGGCCGGCAAGGACGACCTGGCCAAGGAGGCTCTGGTCCGGAAGCAGGAATACGAGGGCTACGCCTCCTCCTTCCAGAAGGAATTCGAGAGCCAGCACGCCTCCGTGGAGCAGCTGAAGGACGCCCTGCGCCAGCTCTCCGGGAAGATCGATGAGGCCAGCCGCAAGAAGAACCTCCTGATCGCCCGGGCCAAGAGGGCGGAGGCGCAGAAGCAGATCCAGCAGACAATGGGCTCCTTGTCATCGGGCTCCTCCTTCGACACCTTCGACCGCATGGCGGAGAAGGTGGACCAGATCGAGGCGGAGGCCGACGCGATGAAGGAGCTCTCATCCGTGACCGCGGATGAGAAGCTGGAGGACAAGTTCAAGGAGCTGGAGTCGTCGGATTCCAGCGCGGACAAGCTCCTGGAGGACCTGAAGGCCAAGATGGGGCAGATTGAAGACAAAGAAAAGAAGTGATGCACGCTTTGTCGTGCAGCTGATCGGGCTCGACAACGTCACCTGTGAGCGCGTGAGGGCTTCCCTGCGGGGAAGCCCTTTCCATTTCACGACGGCCGGTCCCGGCGACGCTTCCGAGCCGGACCTGCGCGTGGCCCCGGTGCGGGAGCTGGACGCCTGCGCCGGCGGCTCGACCCCCGTCATCGCCTGCGGCAACGCGAGCCTGCTGCGGAGCGCTTTTCTTGGCGGGTGCGCGGACTTCCTCCGCGAGCCCTGGACGCCGGAGGAGCTGGAGCTGCGGGCGCTTGCCGTCCTCTCCCGCGCGGGCCGGGGGTTCCAGTTCCCGTGGGGGACTGTCTCTTTCGAGGGGAAAGACCTGCGCGTGCCGGCGGGCATCATCTCTCTGACGCACCACGAGTCGCGCATTCTCAGGCTCCTCCTGCGCGCCCGGGGTGATGCGGTGCCGCGCGATGCAATTGCCTGCGAGCTCTGGGGGAGCCCGACGGCGCGGGGCAGGACGGTGGACGTCCACATTGCCAGCCTGAGGAAGAAGGTTCGGACCGTCCAGGAGGAGGCGGGCCGGTTCATCGTCAGCGTCAGGGGCACGGGGTACATGATCCCATGACGGCGGGCCGTTCGTATTTGCAAACCCCCGATGCGCATGATACGCTGAGGACGCGGTGAAGGAACCCCTCAAGCTGCCTTTTGTCTTTCTCTTCGTCCTCCTGTGCGTAGGCGTTGTTCTTTCCGCGCTGACCCTGTTTGCATGGTGGGGGCTCAGCGACTCGGCGCTCAGGCCGTTCGGGTTGACATATATCGTGCAGCGCCTCCCGCAAGCCGCCTTCCAGGTCATCATCCCGTCCGTTGTCGTCTCAATCGTCCTGCTCGGGTTCCGCATGGCGCGCCACCCGTTCTCCCGCCTCCTGGGCTTCCTCATCGTGCTGGCGGCCGGCTACATCCTCCTTGTCAACGGGATGCTCTGGTTCTCCGCGCTGGCCGGCAAGGCGCGGCCAGCGCCCCAGGCGGCGCGGGAGTACCTGCAGCCCCGCACGTTCCTGCGTGTGGGCAGCGTCTTTCTTGCCCCCTGGTCAATTGCGGATGACAGGCTCAGCGGCATCCTCCTCTATGACCCGGGCGCGCAGGCGCCCAGGCTCACCGTCTATCCGCAGGGCAGCGCCGCGGCCCAGGGCGGCCGGCTCACCGTGAGACTGGTCGACCAGGCCCCGAGAGAGGTGTCCGGCTCGCCTGACGCCGCCCGCTCTTCCGTCTTTGCTCCGGACAGACTGACCGCGCTCTTCCTCAGGGACATTTCCACCCTCACGAAGGACTTCCAGGGCCTCATGGGAAACGACCTGCCGGGCTTCTTTGCCGCATCGTTTGCCCTCGTGTTCCTCTGCGCGGCATCCCTTGCCCTGCTGCGCCTGACCCGCTGGCCCCTGGCCAACATCATGCTCCTCATCATTGCCGTGCGCGGATACTTCCTCCTCTACCACGTGCTTGCCACGCGGTTCACGGCAGCCGTTGCCGAAGCCGTGAATGATCCGCTGATGGCCCGCCTGTTTCCCTCTGCTTCGTTCCTTGTCCTCGGGGTC
Organism: uncultured Spirochaetota bacterium; assembly: GCA_963753085.1. Classification (GTDB taxonomy): domain Bacteria; phylum Spirochaetota; class Spirochaetia; order SZUA-6; family Fen-1364; genus Fen-1364. The sequence continues at coordinate 108,596 of CAVWBF010000017.1, forward strand.
CTCCTCCTTCTGGTGGACATCCTCTTCATCCCGGCCGACCGGTGGGCGCGAGGCGAGCCGGCATGAACAGGCCGCTCCTCGGAAGGATCACCGGTTTCCTCTTCGCTTTCTACGTGCTTTCCTTCGGAATCTTCTTCCTCGTCGCCGCCCTCCGGTTCACCGCAGACCTCGTCCTGCCCTCCCTGCGCTGGATGTACGCGCTGGACCGGGCATTCGTGATCTTCATGGACTACCTCATCCCCATTCACGCGGCGGCAATCGCAATCGGCGTTTCGCTGGCCGGCGTCCAGGCGCCCCCGGCGCCGGGCAACCAGCCGCGACCGTTCAACAGGATCGCTTCCTCCACCATCGTGACGTTCCTGCTCCTCACCGTCGCCTACACGCTCGCATTCGAGATCACCTACCCCGCGGCGCGGCGAAGGCTCACCGAGCTGCAGTACACAACCGGTCTTGCGCGGCAGCTGAAGGGAGAGTCGGAGGCGGCGCAGCAGAAAGGGGACTACCGCGCGGGCCTCGGCCTGGTCAACCGCTACCTGGCAATCGATCCTGACAACCGGGAGATAGTGGACAGGAAGATCGCCCTCGAGAGCCTTGCCGCGAAGCAGGCGGAGCCTCCGTCCCCGCGCAAGCCGCCCCAGGAGACGGGGTCACAGGCCCTTGGCGCGGAGAAACTGGTGGAGCTGGCACGAACAGCCTTCGACCGTCGCGACTGGTTCTCCGCCCACTACTACGCCCAGAAGGCGAACCTCCTGGATCCCCGCAGAACAGATGCGCTGCGGATTGCGGCTGACGCATCCCAAAAGCTCGCCGAGGAGGCCCATCCCCAGGGCGAGCAGGGCGGCCAGCTGTACGAGCAGAAAAGGGAAGCATACCTGCTTCTCACCGGCGGCAACTACCTCCAGGCGTACTACAGCTTCCTGAAGCTGGCCGCCCTGTATCCGAAGGACAAGGATATCGCCACGTACCTCGACAGGGCGGAGGAAGAGGTGGGCAGGGTCTCTTTCTTTCTGGATGAAGCCAGGCAGGTGGAGCCGCTCCCCGGGACCGAGAGGATCCTCTTCCTCAACGACGTGAGCCCGGAGGCAACGGTGGCGGTGGCCATCGGGAGGATGGTGCGCGCGCGGGAAGGGACCTACTTCCTGGACATCGAGGCTGTGCGCTACGACGCGGCGGGAAGAGTGGCCTGGCATTTCACCGCGCCGTACGGGAAGCTGGAGAACGGGACAATCGTCATGCAGTGCATCGACAGGGCCAACCCGGGAGTGCGGTTTGTCCCCGTCTACCTGCAGGGAGTCCGCCCGGCGCAGGAGCGCGCCATCCTGGCCGTGAGCCCTTCGGATGACGACATGCAGTACCTGTCGGCCGACCGCGCCGCCCTCGGCGATGCCGGGCCCGTCGAGCTGTGGCGCATGCGCGACAGGATGGGATCCTTTGGCCTCTCCCGCGGCGACCTGACGGTGGAGCTCATGATGAAGCTCGTGATGCCGTTCGCTTTCCTCATCCTGTCCCTCCTGGCGCTGTCCTTCGGCTGGGCCTTCCGGGCGCGGTACATCGGAAGGCTTTCCGGTTTCGCGGCGCTCCTGGTCCCGCTGGTCCCGATCGTCCTCTCCGTCCTGACGCTCCTCTACGTCTACGCCCACCGGGTGATCCTCGCCTTCTCCGTGGTGGCCTTCGGCTTTGCCGCCGCCGTGGTTGTGGGGGCGGTGCTGGAGTTCGTGCTGCTCGTCGCGGCTCTCATCGTCCTGGCAGGGCAGTCCAGCAGCTGATGGCAATCGCGGGCAAGCTCATCGGGGCCCTCATCGGTTCAATCGCCGGGCCTTTCGGAACGATTTTCGGAGGGCTCATCGGCCATCTCTTCGATCGCGCGGTGGAGGAAAGACGGATGCTGAACGGCGCGGGAGCTCCCCGCCCGGGGAGAGGCCCGTGGGAAGGATCGCTCTCCGACAATGTCTCCCAGGCGCAGATCAATTTCCTTGCCTGCCTCATCGGCCTTTCCCTTGCCGTGGCGGAGATCGACGGGGGCGTGAAGACTTCGCATCTCGGCGTCATGAAGGATTTCTTTCGCAGCCGCTTTTCCTTCCCTTCCGTGGACCAGGACCTCCTCCAGAGGCTGATCGAGGAGATGTACGCAAACCGCTACCGCATCGACGCGGCGGGATTGTGCGCGTACTACGCGGCCGTCTCCACGCCGGAGGACCGGGTCCTCCTTCTTCGGCTCCTTTTCCAGATCGCCCGATCCGACTCCCGCGGCATCAGCCCGGGTGAAGAAGAACAGATCAGGCGCATGTCCGTTCTCCTGGGGATGGAAGACGGGTCCTTCCGCCGAGTGCGCGCGGAGTTCATGGACAGGGGCGATGCGGCGTGGGAGATCATGGGAGTGCCGCCCGATGCGGACGTAGAGGAGATCAAAGCGGCCTATCGGCAGCTGACCATCCAGAACCATCCCGACAGGGTGGCCAACCTGGGCCCCGAGTTCGTGCGCGTGGCCGAGGAAAAATTCAAGGCTATCCAGGAAGCCTATGAGGAGATTCGGCGCCGGAAAGGCTTCTAGCTCACCTGGATCAATCCGCCTCCGGGGGCGTGTCGTTCTGCGCTTATTTCGGAAGAAAAACGAAGCGCACTCCTATGTAGCCCATGTACACGAAGTCCGTGTTCCAGTTGGAGCCAATGGGGGTGAACAGGAGAACTCCTCCTCCGAGGCGCAGCCAGGGCAGGAGCTGGAAGGTGACATTGAAATCCGGCAGCATCAGATCGGCGGTCGACAAGTGGTTAAACAGGCCGAAGAAGCCGAAAACATAGCCGCCGAGGCTTGCTTCGAGCATGACCGGATTCAGGTTCAGCTCGACAAATGCCTCCGGGAAAATGAAGCTCTGGATGATCACGGAGTAGGCGCGGATCCCAATGCCCCCTCGCAGGAGACCGTCTCCCCCGAACTGGTAGTAAGCCCGAAAGTCCGGAAGCAGGAAGTGGTACTGCGACAGATCGACGTTCGCTCCGTTGAAAAGGCTGTTCGAGCTGTTGATTCCGATTGTGATGGGCCAGTTCACGTTCACCTCCAGCCTGGCCTGAGCGCCCGCGCTCACTGTGCTCAACAGGATCAGGAGAACAGCCGCGGACAGGATGATCCCTTTTTTCATGGGTTCCTCCTCGTTTTCTTAATGCTTGAGTACAAGGAAAGTCTATCACAGGGTGGGAGAATCCGCAAATCGCGCCTGGCGATGCATCAAGACCGGCGTTGCGTCATGACCTCCGCCGGACAAAAAACAGCCCGGACCATGTCGAATCGATTGCGCATACCTTGATGTCCACCAGCCCAATGGAAAGTCCCGCCCTGCGCACGGCGTTCTCACCGGGGGGAGCCCCTCCCTTCCGTCATGCGCCTTCCGTCATGCGCCGTTTTTTCGGATCCGGGCGCCGAGGCTCTGCAGTCTCTGCGTCAGGTTCTCGTAGCCCCTCTCGATCTGGTAGACGTTCTGGATGGTGCTGCGCCCCTCGGCGCAGAGCGCGGCAATCAGCATGGCCATCCCTGCCCGCACGTCGGGGGAAACGAGCTCCGAACCCATCAGGTGCGACGGTCCTGTCACAACGGCCCGGTGCGGATCGCAGAGGATGATCTTTGCTCCCATACCGATGAGCTTGTCGACAAAGAACATGCGCGACTCGAACATTTTCTCGTGGATGAGAATGGTCCCCTCGGCCTGGGTGGCCGCCACGAGGGCGATGCTGATGATATCCGCGGGGAACCCGGGCCAGGGAGCATCATCGATCTTGGGAATGTGGCCGCCCATGGTGGGTACCACCCTGAGAGTCTGGGATGCCGGCACGCGGATGGTGTCACCAGAGGTCTCCCAGGTGACCCCGAGCTTTGCCAGGGCGATCCTCGTCATTCGCATGTTCTGCGGCGCGGCGTCCTCGATCTCCACTTCCCCTCCGGTGGCGGCGGCAAGCCCGATGAGGGAGCCCACCTCCATGTAGTCGCTGCCGATGCGGAACTCCGTGCCGGACAGCCGGCTCACCCCCTGGATGGAAAGGATGTTGGATCCGATGCCGCTGATCCGGGCCCCCATCGTGACGAGCATCCGGCACAGGTCCTGGATGTGCGGCTCGGAGGCCGCGTTCTCTATGGTCGTGCTCCCTTCCGCAAGGACGGATGCCATGACCGCGTTCTCCGTGGCAGTGACGGAGGCCTCGTCAAGGAAGATTGCCGCCCCCCTGAGCTTTTTCGCCACAAGGGTGAAGGAGCCTCCGATCTCCACCTGCGTGCCCAGGTCCATGAGGGCCAGAAAATGCGTGTCGAGAGGCCGCCGACCGATCACGTCTCCGCCGGGAGTGGGCAGGAGGATCCTTCCCTTTCGCGCGAGGAGCGGGCCGGCAAAAAGGATGGAGGCGCGGATCTTCTGGGAAAGGTGGGGCGGGATCTCTTCCCTCTTGATGTCGAGACACTGGAAGCGCCACCTGTTGTGACCGAGCTTCTCCGCGGTGCAGCCGAGAACCTTGAGGATCTCGATCATGACGTGCACGTCCTCGATCTCCGGCAGGTTGGTAAGGACGACGGGTTGGTCCGTGAGGAGGGAGGCAGCGAGACAGGGCAGGGCGGAGTTCTTGTTCCCGCTGGCCGTGATGCGCCCCTTGAGAGGGATGCCGCCCTCGATCTCGTAATGGCACATGGAATCATTATAGAACATTTCCTTCCCTCGTGTCCTCGATTTCGCTACCTTTGAAAGGAGCACGCATACCATCAATCGAGTCTCGAAGTCTACAGGAGGAGAATGACCATGTCTGAATTGAAGGATCTGCTGCAATCCGCGGACTGGAAGAAGGAAAAGCACGTGCCGGTCATCGAAGCCGCAGAAAGCGTCAGGAAGGGTGAGCCCGTTGCCGTGAGCGTGAGCGTCGGCCGGGAGATCCCCCACCCCAACACAACGCCCCACCACATCCGGTGGATCGAGGTGTTCTTCCATCCCGAGGGCGCGAAGTTCCCCTTCCAGGTGGCGCGTATGGAGTTCAGCGCGCACGGGGAGTCCGCGGACGGGCCGGACACAAGCACTGTCTACACGAAGCCCAGCCTCTCCTGCTCCTTCACGACGGAAAAGCCGGGGACGATCTTCGCCTCTTCCTACTGCAACATTCACGGCCTGTGGCAGAGCGCGCAGGCAATCCGGATCGTGTAGGAGGGTACATGGACAAGCAGCTCGAGAAAGCGCTCCAGGACCAGATCAAAAACGAATGGTACTCCGCGTACCTGTACCTCTCCATGGCTGCCTGGTGCCAGGGAAAGAACCTGGAGGGCTTTGCCCATTGGATGAACAAGCAGGCCGGGGAGGAGCAGGTCCACGGCCGCAAGATTTTCGACTTCCTCCTCGACCGTGGAGTGAAGGTGGTCCTGCAGCCTATTCCGCAGCCGCCCGCTGATTTCCAGTCCCCCCTGGACGTGTTCGAGAAATCTCTGGAGCATGAAAAGAAAGTCACGGGGCTCATCCACGGGATTGCCGACATGGCGGAGAAAGTCAACGACCATCCGACAAAGGTGTTCATCCAATGGTTTGTGACCGAGCAGGTGGAAGAGGAGAAGAACGCCTCGCATTACGTGGAGATCCTGAGACAGATCCCCGAAGGCTCAAGCGGGATCTTCCAGGTGGATCACCGGCTTTCCAAGCGGGGGGAATGAGCCGGCTCCAGGGCCGCCTCCATGCGCCGAAAGACGAAAGGGCGGCCGCCAAGGGTCGCCGGGGGAGTCTCTCCTGCAACCCGGAACCCCAGCCTCTCGTACAGCCGCTGGGCGTCCGGGTTGTCTGTTTCCACGTCCAGCACGAGCGAGCGCATCCCCGCCTCCGCCGCCTCCGCCCGCGCTCGTTCGATGAGCATCTCTCCAATCCCCTGTCCGCGACAGTCCGGGTAGACCGCGACGTTGCTGATGTAGTATTCGTCCCTGCCGATCCGTCCGATGGTTGACTGCATCCTGAGGAGGGCGCCCAGCCGGAGGATCATGTCCGCTCTCAGGAGGCGCAGAAGGGAGAGCCCCGTCCGAAGGTCCTGGGCCTGCTTCACCGCGCCCGTGTACCCCAGGAGCATTCCCCGCGTTGTCCCCCGGGACTCCGCGATCCACGTATGCTCGCAGCCGAACAGGGTGCCCGGGCCGGCGGCCAGGTCCTCGACGGCCCTTTGGACACCGGGACCGAAGACGGCAGGCAGGAAATGGGGCGCGGAGAGCAGGACGAGGCGCGCAATGTCCTGCCTGTCGGCGGAGCGCGCGCGGCGAACAACCACTGAATCCACTGTTCTTGACACCTCGGCAGGTGCCCCGTATTGTAACACAACCTTATGAGAAAGGAGAAACGACAGTGAAGAGATTCATCACGCTGTTCGCGGTTCTTGCCATGCTGACAGCCGCGTCTGTCACGTGGGCGCAGGCCAACACGCTCGTGTACGGCACGACCGACAAGGTCACCGACATGGACACGGCAAGCGCATATGACTTCCACACGTGGGAGATTTTCCAGAATGTCAGCTCGGGGCTCCTCGCCTACACCCCGGGAACGACAAAAATCGTTCCGGCTCTCGCCACCGGCTACTCGGTCAACGAAGGGGGAGACGAATACACCTTCACCCTGCGCAAGGGCGTGACATTCTCCAACGGCAATCCCTTCAATGCAGATGCGGTGAAGTGGAGCATCGACAGGGTGGCCAAGCTCAACGGGGACCCTGCCGCCCTCGTCACCCAGTACGTCAAGTCGGTGGAGGTGGTTGACGATACCACGGTGAGGTTCATCCTCAAGCAGCCGGTGGGCTACTTCCCGGCTCTCGTCGCCACCCCCACGTACTTCCCCATGGACCCCAGCGTCTATCCCGAGGACAAGATTGTGAAGGACGTGGGCGAGCTCACCGGGGGAGAGATTGCCGCCCTGGGTCCCTACAGGCTGACCTCCTTCAAGCGTGACGAGGAGGCGGTCTTCGAGGTCAACCCGAACTACTGGGGCAAGCAGCCGCCCATCAAGAAGATCATCATCCGCTACTTCGCGGACGCCACGACAATGAGGCTGGCCCTGGAAAAGGGGGAGATCGACCTGGCATTCAAGTCGATGAATCCGTCAGACATCGCGGACCTCCTGAAGAGCCCGAAGTACAACTCCTGGAAGATCCCCGGGCCCCAGATCCGCTACCTGTGCTTCGAAACCTCGGAGAGCGTCTTCAAGGAGAAGAAGCTCCGCCAGGCGGTCTCCGCCCTCATCAACCGGCCCGATATCAACCGCAAGGTCTACCTCGGGGAGAACGCGCCCCTGTACTCCATGATCCCCATGGGCATGAGCTACCACACGGATTACTTCAAGTCAGCCTGGGGAGACGGGAACGTGGCCGCGGCCGACAAGCTCCTCAAGGCACTCGGGTATTCGAAGTCCAATCCCTTCCAGTTCGACCTCTGGTACACCCCGAGCCACTACGGCGACACCGAGGTCAACATGGCGGAGGTGCTCAAGGCGCAGATGGAGAAGAGCTCGCTCGTGAAAGTGAACATCAAGTCCGCGGAGTGGGCCACCTACAAGCAGCAATGGGACCAGAAGCAGATGCCCGCGTTCCTCCTGGGCTGGTATCCCGACTACATCGATCCCGATGACTACACCTCCCCCTTTGCGCAGACCGAGGGTTCCAAGGGCATGGGGATATTTTTCACCAATGCCGACTGGGACAAGCTTTTCATCAAGGAGCAGTCGGCAACCGATGACGCCGTCCGCAACACGACGTTCGCGAAGATCCAGAAGATGTGGACGGATGAGTGCATGACCGTTCCCATCTTCCAGGGCAACCTGTTCGTCTTCACGAAGAAGAACGTGACGGGCGTCAGGATCGGACCCACCCTGATCTTCAACTACGATCAGCTGAAGTTCGTGAAATAAAGCGGGCAATCGTCGGGTCCCCCTCCGGGGACCCGACGGCCTTTTCCTTCCCGTGCGACACCTCCTCAGCTACGTCATCACCCGTCTCCTCCTGGCCGTCCCCATGATCTTCATCATGCTCACCCTCGTGTTCGTGGTCCTGCGGATCATGCCGGGGGACCCCGTGGGCGCCATGCTGGGCGGCCATGCGCCCCAGAAAGTGATCGATCAGAAGAAGGAAGAGCTGGGGCTCAACAAGCCAATCACCGTCCAGTACGTGGAATACCTCGGCCACCTGGTCAGGCTGGACCTCGGGGAGTCCATGATCTTCAAGCAGAAAGTCAGCCAGCCCATCGTGGAAAAGCTGCCGGCCACCATCGAGCTGACCCTCGCCGGCCTGCTCGTGAGCCTCGGCATCGGGATTCCCCTCGGCGCCTACGCGGCGCAGCGCAGGCGCACCGGGCGGGACTACGGCGCGCGCGTGTACGCGAACATCGCCTACTGCATCCCCGTGTTCTGGATGGGTCTCATGCTGCAGCTGGTCTTCGGCGTGTGGCTGGGATGGTTCCCGATTGCCGGCAGGACGGGGGCGCGCGTGGACGTCTCCGAGTTCAGCAGGACCGGCTTCTACATCTTTGATACCATCCGGGCCGGCCGCCTTGGGGACTTTACCGACGTGCTGTGGCATCTCGTGCTTCCCGCAGTCACCCTCGGTGTCGTGCTTTCCGGCATATTCGTGCGGTTGACACGGGCCAACATGCTGGACGTTCTGAAGAGCGACTACATCCTGGCCGCCCGGGCGCGCGGGATTCCCGAGAGGAGAGTGGTGTACAGCCATGGCCTTCGAAACGCGCTGATTCCCGTGGTCACTATGCTCGGCCTGCAGTTCAGCCTCCTCCTGGCGGGGGCAATCCTCACGGAAAGCACCTTCTCCTGGCCCGGCATGGGCCGCCTTCTCCTGGAGCGCATCTACCTGCGCGACTACCCGGTGATCCAGGGAGTGATCATCGTCTACACGCTCTTTGTCAGCGTGGTCTCGCTCCTCGTCGACCTCCTCTACGCGGCAATCGATCCGCGGGTGAAATACTGACATGGGTAATCAACCTTCTCCCCGACGCGTCCCTGCAGCCCGCTTCTCACCCGCATCCGGGCTCGCTTCCGTTGTCGGCTGGTTCTCATCCTCCCGCCGGAAGTACGGCGGCGAGTGGTGGATCCTCCTTGCCGGCGCACTCATCATTGCCCTGGTCCTGTTCATGACCGCTTTCCCCCGCGTCTTCGCGCGCTACAGCCCGGTGGACCAGGAGGCAGGCGGGCAGATGACTCCGCCCAGCCGGGTGCACATCATGGGAACGGACAACCTGAGCCGGGACGTGTGGGCCCGCGTGGTCTACGGCGCGCAAACCATCCTGGGAGTCGCAATGGCGGCAGCCCTGTTGTCCGCCCTCATCGGCATCCCTCTCGGCCTCCTCTCGGGGTTTGCGGGGGGCGTCTTCGACCGGATCCTCTCCCTCATCATGGATTCCGTGTACTCCTTCCCGGGCCTGATCCTCGCCATTGCATTTGCCGCCATGCTGGGTCCAGGGGTCATCAACATCACTCTCGCCGTGGCCGTGGTCTACATTCCCACGTACTTCCGCCTGGTCCGCGGCCAGACCCTCTCCATCAAGGAGGAGGTCTACGTGGAAGCGGCCCGCGCCATCGGTGCGCGGCGCGGCACCATCCTCAGCCGTTACGTTTTTCCCAACGTCATTGCCACCGTCGTGGTCATCTTCTCCTTGAACATCGCGGATGCCATCATGACCGAGGCCGCACTCTCCTACATCGGGCTGGGTCTGCCGGCGGGGATCCCCGACTGGGGAATGGATCTGTCCATGGGCAAGAAGTTCCTCCCGTCCGGGGTCTGGTGGATGATTACCTTCCCGGGGCTGATGATCATGCTGTTGGCGCTCGGGTTCACGATGCTCGGCGAAGGCCTTGCGGAAGTGCTCAACCCGCGGCTCCTGGAGCGCTAGCATGGCACCCACAGAGACGATCCTCAGGGTGAACGATCTCTCCATTTCGTATCCCATCTCCATCGGCGCGGTGCGCGCCGTCGAGGGGGTGTCCTTCACCCTTGCGGACGGAGAAGCGCTGGGCCTTGTGGGTGAGTCAGGGTGCGGCAAATCCACCCTCGGCCTTTCCCTCCTCAAGCTGTTGCGCCCGCCCGGCCGGGTCACCCACGGAAGCATCGATTACCGGGGGACCGACATCCTGGGGCTCAAGGGCCGCGCCCTCCTGTCGCTGCGGGGGCGTAACATCGCGATGATCTTCCAGAACCCGCTCACGTCGCTCAACCCGCTGTTCACCGTGGAACGGCATTTCCTGGAAACCATCCATTTCCATGATCCCTCCATGCCTCGGAAAAAGGCCCTCGCTGCCGTGGAAAAGATGCTGGCCACCCTGGGGATCGAGCGCAAGCGCCTGCGGGAATATCCGCACCAGCTTTCCGGCGGGATGCGCCAGAGGATCATGATCGGACTTGCCTTGATCATGAACCCGGACATTCTCATTGCCGATGAGCCGACGACGTCCCTCGATGTGATCGTGGAGGCCGGGTTTACCGAGCTCCTGGCCTCGCTGCGAAAGGTCTACAACCTCTCCATCATCCTCATAACGCACAACCTCGGCCTCGTTGCGGAGATTGCCGACAGGATTGCCGTGATGTACGGCGGCAAGATCATGGAGATCGCCTCCGCGGAGGACATCTTTGCCAGGCCCCTTCACCCGTATACGCAGGGGCTCATCAACTGCGTGCCGAATATCCGCCTGGACCAGAAAGAGCTTGTCACCATGCCCGGCAGCCCTCCCGACCTCGTGTCTCCGCCGGCCGGCTGCAGGTTCGCCCCCCGCTGCCCCAGGGTGATGCCTGTGTGCCGGGAGAGTGCGCCCCGGCTGCTCGAGCATGCGCCGACGCACACGGCAGCGTGCTGGCTGTACGAGAGTGACGGTCGAAATGGCTGAGCTGGTATCCGCCGTCGATCTCGTCAAGGACTTCCCACTCCGCGGCTCGCTCTTTGACGCCTTCTCAGCCAGAAGGAGAGCCGTGCACGCGGTGGACCGTGTCAGCCTCTCCATTGCTGAAGGAGAAGTGCTTGGGCTTGCCGGTGAAAGCGGCTCGGGCAAATCCACCACGGGACGCCTGCTCCTGCGCCTTCTCGAGCCGACCGCGGGGAAGGTCCTGTACCGCGGCCGCGACATCACGAGCCTCGGTCCTGGGGAGCTTTCCGCGTTTCGCGCCCGGGCGCAGATCGTCTTCCAGGACCCCAACTCATCTCTTTCACCCCGCATGAGCGTCGGACAGGCCATCACCCATCCCCTGCAGATCCATGGAATGGGCTCGTTCACGGATCAGAAGGCGCGCGTTCTCGATCTCATGGAGAAGGTCGGGCTCTCCCCTGCGGAGTTTCTCTATCGCAAGTACCCTCACCAGCTCTCCGGCGGCCAGAGCCAGCGGGTGGTCATAGCCAGGGCGCTGGCCACGCGCCCCGATTTCCTTGTCGCGGACGAGCCCATTGCCATGGCCGACGTGTCGGTGCGGGCGCTCATCCTCCAGCTCATGCGGCAGCTCAAGGAGGAGATGGGGCTCACGTACCTTTTCATCACGCACGACCTTGCAACGGCGAAGTACCTCTGCGACAGGGTCGCCGTGATGTACCTCGGGAGGATCGTGGAGACAGCTTCGCGGGATCAATTGTTCAGCCGCGCTCACCATCCCTATACGAAGGCGCTCCTTGCCGCCGTGCCCGTGCCGGATCCCCGGGCCCGGCGGGAAAAGAACCTTCCCCGGGGTGAGATTCCCAGCGCCATCGACCCGCCCGCGGGATGCCATTTCCACCCCCGCTGTCCCTTCGCCATGGCGAAGTGCCGCGAGGCGCGACCCATGCTGCGGGAGATCGCGCCGGGTCACCAGTCGGCCTGCATCCTGGACTAGCGCGCCAGGCGTCGGGGCGCTGCGCATACGCGGCCGGGGCTCATTCGCCCTTTGCCACCCTGGACAGTATCTTCTTTATCATGCGAATAGAGCGTCGAATCCGCGGGGCTATCTGCCTCTCGGTCCATCCCCACGGGTGTGAAGAGCACGTGCGGGAACAGATTGCGTACATCAAGTCCCGGCCCGCCCTTGAGCGGGGACCCCGCAAGGCGCTGATCATCGGCGCTTCCACGGGGTACGGCCTTGCGTCGCGCATCACCGCCGCCTTCGGAAACCGCGCGGACACGGTGGGCATTTTCTACGAGCGGCCGGCGGATGACGATCGAACCGCATCCGCCGGCTGGTACAACAGCGCATTCTTCGAAGAAGAGGCGGCCAAGGAAGGCCTGAAAGCCTGGAGCCTGAATGGAGACGCCTTCACCGAGGAGGTGAAAAAGCAGACCCTGGACCTGGTTCGCAAGCGAACGGGCCCCGTGGACCTCGTGGTCTACAGCCTTGCAGCTCCGCGCCGGGGAGAGTTCACCTCAACCCTGCGACCTCTTGGCAAGTCATTCACAAGCAAGACGGTAAACTTCCAGAACGGCCAAGTCTATGAGACCACTGTTCCGCCCGCCACGGAAGAGGAGATCCGGGGAACCATTGCCGTGATGGGCGGTGAAGACTGGAAGATGTGGATGGATGCGCTTCAGCGCGAAGGGCTCCTGGCAAAAGGCGCCATGACAGTGGCGTACTCCTACATCGGGGCTTCTCCCATGGCGCCCATCTACCGCAGCGGGACCATCGGCAGGGCCAAGGAGCATCTGGAGGCAACTGCCCGGGAAATGGACAAGGAGCTTGCCGCCATTGGCGGCCGGGCGCTGGTAGCGGTGAACAAGGCGGTGGTGACGCTGGCAAGCGCCGCGATCCCCTTCGTGCCCCTCTACATTGCCATTCTCTACAAGGTAATGAAGGACATGGGGAATCACGAGGGCTGCATCGAGCAAATGGACCGCCTGTTCCGGGACAGGCTGTACACCGGCGGGCCCATCCCTGTTGATGAGATGGGGCGCATCCGCCTGGACGAGCGGGAACTGGAACCCGCGGTCCAGGACCGCGTTCAAGAGGTATTCGAAAAAGTCTCAACCGAGAACCTGCAGCAACTGACCGACTTCGAAGGCTACCGCAAGGAGCTTGCCCGCATCTGCGGCTTCGATTCGCCCGGAGTGAACTACACCGCGGATATCGATCCGCGCGTGAGGATCCCGTCCCTGACATAGGGGGGGCGGCAGCACACCCCCCCCGGGAGCCCGCAGCGGCGTTACCTATTGTCTCTTGAACAGCCCGTGACCTGAGCCCGCTTCACCGTAGAGCTGCGTCGGATAGCCTTGCCGGGAGCCGTCAACCTCGTATGCTTCACCCTTCGGGTCAACTTTCATGAGGGCGTAAAAAGTCTCGGCTCCTGTTTCCTGGTACGGCGCGATGTGCCACCTGAATTTGATGTCGTACCACGTATTGCCCTTCTCATCCGTCCATTTCTTCTCTATGGTGTAGCGACTTTCAGTTTTCATCGTTCCATCCCTGTTCACGTATGATCCGGTGCCATCGGAATTGTAGGTGTACTTGTAGTTGCCTGCGATTGACGAAGTGTTCACCCACGTGCCAACGAACTTCTCCGCCTTGCCCGAGCACGTGAGGGCAAGCAGCGGCAGCACGACGATGAAGCCCGCGATGAGCGCTCTGGATGCTACTCGAAGCGGGGGCTCCCCTCGTGTCCACGAGAGAACATTGACGATTCTGTCCTTCAGCATACTTTTCCTCCCTGTAAGACCAAAAGTGCCGGGAACCAGGAGACGTCCGCGTGCTTCCCGGGAAAGGTCGACGATGGTGGCTGCATACGCTGCGCCCCGGGTTCCGTGGTCAAGGGCGGCGCGATCGCAGGCTTTCTCCGTTTCCTGTTGCAGAAAAGACAAGGCCATCCACGCATGCGGCAGGAACCAGACCACGGAGCAGATGAAATTGATCACGAGGTTCCAGAGTGCGTCCAGGCGCCTGACATGCGACAGCTCATGGCTCAGAACCGCGCGGAGCCTCGCGGGGGACCACGAACGGGACGACGGGGGCAAAAGAACGCACGGATGCAGCAGGCCGAACGTGAATGGAACCGCGCACCGGCTGGAGAGCAAAAAGGTAACGCTTCTGCGGATCCCCAGGCGTGCCGTAAGCTCTGAAACGGGAAAGAATCCCGGCCTGCATGGAATCGAGCGAGCAGCCAGGCGTCCTGCCATGGCCCGGCCGGTGACGCTTCGCGACAGGAAGAAAAGGAATCCTGTCAACCAGACTCCTGCCAGGAGAAATGTCATCGGATCAGGAGATGCCTTCCCCGAGGAAGCAACGCTCACGGCAGGGACGACCCGTTCCGTGATCTGGGAAGAGGCCGCCGCAAGGCGCGACACGGGCTCCATGACCGGGCCCAGCCTCACCGATGGAACCGTCAACCTGGCAAGGGGGAGCAGGATCAGGCTCCCCAGGATGAGAAGCCAGATGTAGGGGCCAGAGCGCCTGGAAAGAGCCGGAAAAGCTCGGAGCAGGGCAAGAGCAAGAGCGAACAGGAAAAGGCCCCGCGTCATGTCGACAGTGACGAAAATCCACAGCCAGCTCACGAGGTGGCCCGCGGCCTGGCCGAGAAGCTGAAGCGCCGTCATTTTTTCTTCTCCTTTTTTCTTGCCTTGCGGATCAGGTTGATGAGCTCGTCATACTCGTCGTCGCGGAGTCTCGATCCATCCGCCGTGATGAGGCCGGAGACTGCCTGTGCTACCGAGTTGTCGAAATACGTCTTCAGAAGCTGGCGAACGGCGGATTGCCGAGCCTTCTCGTGCGGGATGCGCGGAGCATACACGTACCTGCGGCCGTCCTTGCGATAGGAAAGCAGGCCCTTGCGCACCAGGATTCCGAGAGTGGCCCTCACCGCGGAATAGCCCGGCGGATCCGGGATTGCCTCCAGCACCTCGCGGGCGCTTGCCCGCCTGCGGCCGTAGACGGCTTCCATGATCTGCCTTTCACGCTTGCTCAACCCGTTTTCCAGGCGCCGAACCATGGCTCCTCCACTGTGCGAATATTTTAGCACTCATGCGGAGCGCCGTCAAGATATTGAGTGTTAATTTTTAAGCACTCAACCGTCCCCTCGACCACAGCGGGCGCTTCTGCTACTGTGTGTGCTCAATGCCATCCCTCCGAAGGATCCGCGTGTCCAGCTGGTCGGGGTATTTTTTCCTTTTCGCCAGCTACGCCATCCTCGCGCCTTACCTCCCGCTCTACCTCAAGGCCCGCGGCTTCTCGCCGGCCCGCATCGGAGCTCTTTTGGGCGTCCTCGAGCTGGTAGGGGTGGCAGGACCGATCGTTCTCGGGCATCTTGCCGATGCGAAGGCGGCGTACCGTTCCTGGCTCACGGTGGCCCTGATCATGCCCGTTGCCGCATTCATCCCCCTGGAGCTCGGGGGCACCATGCCCGTGGCCCTCGTGTCCATAGCGGTCCTCGGTTTCATGTACCGCTCCGCGGTCCCGCTGCTCGATTCTCTTGTCAGCCGGAACCTGCGGGACGCCACGCTCCAGTACGGGAACCTGCGGGTGGCCGGCAGCATCGGCTTCATAGCGATCTCCCTCCTTGTGCAGCTCACTGGGATCGTCTCGGGAGCCCTTCCGTCTTCGATCGTGCTCGCCTTTGCCTGCACGGCGATGCTCGCCACCGCGGCAGCGGGTCTCATCCCGCCCGCGCCGAAGGCCGCGCCGGCGGACGACGCGAAGAAATCCGCTGGCGGCAATGGATTCGACCTGAGATTCTGGATCGTGATCGCGGTCATCTTCCTGGGCAGGTTCGGGATCGGGGCGTACTACTCCTTTTTTTCCCTGTACCTGCGTGACACGTTCGGTCTCACCGGGGTGAGCCTCCTCTGGGCCATCGGCGCCGTGGCGGAGGTCCCGTGGGTTTTCTTCTCCGGGCGGCTGATCACGAAGTTCGGGATCCGTGTGCTTCTTATCGTGTCCCTGGCCGCCGTGAGCATCCGGCTTTTCCTCTTCATCGTTGCGCCGTCACTGCTCGTGGTCGGCCTGGCGCAGCTCCTCCATGCGTTCACCTTCGGCACGTTCCATACCACCTCGGTGGCCTACATCAATGAGAAGATCTCCCGCGCCCGCAGGGGGATCGGCATGGCCGTCTACAACTCCGTTGGCGTCGGCCTTTCCTCCTTTCTGGCCAGCCTCCTCGGAGGGTATATCCTCGAAAGGCACGGCTATACCTTCCTCTTCCTCCTCTACGCGCTCGTGCCACTGATCGGAATTGCCGTTCTCGTTTCTTTCGGCAAGCGGCTGCTTGCTTCGCGCTGAAGCGCGCGCTTCGCGGTCGCCACCCCGGGCTTTCCAGCCGCAGCCTTTACCCGCCCCCCTCTCCCCTGTTATCCTGCGATTCATGGACACTGCCACGCTCGTGAAAGAGCTCGTGGAAGCGCGCGGCGCCTCGGGATACGAAACCGAGGTGCGGGAAGTGGTGAGAAAGCACTTCGGGGAGCTTGCCCACGAAGTGAGAGTGGACGCCATGGGGAACCTCATCGCGCTCCGCCGGGGGAGGGTGCCTCGGGGGACCGGCCCAGCGTCATGCTGGCCGCGCACATGGACGAGATTGCCCTCATGGTGACGCAGGTGGACAAGGGGTTCCTCCAGGTCACGCAGATCGGCGGATTCGATCCTCGGGTTCTCTTCGGCCAGGAGGTGGTCGTCCACGGATCGCGAGAATTGCCCGGCCTCGTTGTCAGCGTGCCGCCCCACTTCACGGACCAGGCAGAACGCGAAAAGCCCGTTCCGCTGGAGAAGCTCTTCATCGACGTCGGCCTCCCGCCGGACTTTGTGGCCGCTTCTGTCCGGGTGGGCGACATCGTGACGCTGCGCGGGCGCTACACGCAGCTTTCCGCCGGGTATGCCGCGGGCAAGTCGATGGACGACAGGGCGGCCGTGGCGGCCATTGCCCTGTGCATGGAGGAGCTCGCCCGGCGCAGGCACTCCTGGAACGTGTTCGCCGTTGCCACCGTCCAGGAAGAAGTCTCCATGGCGGGTTCGGTGGCCGGGACCTACGGCATAGACCCCACCATAGCAGTGGTCGTGGACGTTACTTTCGGAATGCAGCCGGGGCTTTCGCCGAACGAGACGGTGAAAATGGACGGCGGGCCGAGCATTGCGATGGGTCCGAACTTCCATCCCGTTCTTCGGGAGAAGCTCACAGCGGCCGCGGCGGCGCTCGAAATCCCCCACCAGATGGAGGTGATCGCCGGCACAAGCGGCACCGATGCCTGGGCCATCCAGGTGAGCAGGTCCGGGGTCCCCTGCGGGCTCCTTGGCATCCCCCTGCGGTCCATGCACACCCCGGTGGAGACGGTCTGCCTGCGCGACATCGAGCGCACGGCAAAGCTGCTGGCGGAGTTCATCGCGCGGCTTGCCCCGGGCTTCGAAGACAGCCTGGTCTCCCGGAATGCCCTTGCCCCGCGCGACACCGGCCCTTCGCAGGCCGGGCTCTCCGCCGGAGACGCTCCCGCGCGCACCGCGCAGCCTCCCCGCAACGCCCAGGGGCGGAAAGGAGCCTGAGGCGTGCTTCTGAAGAAGCTTTCAGAAGCTTTCGGCGTGTCCGGGCACGAGGACGAAGTGAGGGATCTCATCCTCCAGGAGATCCGGGACAGCGTCGATGAGTGCCGGGTCGACGCCATGGGCAACCTCATCGCCCGCAGGAACGGGAAAGGCGCCTCCGGGCTGCGGGTGCTCGCCGCGGCGCACATGGACGAGGTGGGTCTGGTCGTGACCCAGATCGAGGACACCGGTCTTCTGCGCTTTGCCAAGGTGGGCGGCATCGACGACCGCATCCTTCCCGCCCGCGCGGTGTTCGTCGGTGATTCGCGCGTTCCCGGCGTGATCGGTTCCAAGCCTGTTCACCTGACCGAGAAAATGGAACGCGACAAGGTCATGGAATACAAGCAGCTCGCCATCGACGTCGGGGCCTCGAGCAAGGGAGAAGCGGAAAGGCTCGTCCACCGCGGGGACTCCGTTGTCTTTGCCACCGAGTTCCTCGAGCTCGCACCGGTGGATTCCTGGCGGGCCCTGCGCGGCAAGGCGCTGGATGACAGGGTTGGCTGCGCGCTCCTCATCGAGCTCCTGAAGGAGAAGCTCCCCTTCGATTTCGTTGCCGTCTTCACGGTCCAGGAAGAAGTGGGCTTGCGCGGTGCCCGGGTGGCCGCCTACAGTGAAAATCCCGGCGTGGCCGTCGTGCTGGAGTGCACGGCGGCGAACGAGGTGCCGACGCGCAAGGACGTGAGCCCGTCGACGAAGCTCGGAGGAGGCCCGGCCATCACCATCATGGACAACAGCTTCATTGCGGACCCGCGGCTCGTGGAGCACTTCCTCACCACGGCCGCGCGGGCGGGAATCCCGCACCAGGTCAAGCAGCCCACCATCGGGGGAACCGACGCGGGGGCCATCCAGCGCGTGCGCCAGGGCGTGCCGGCCATCACCATCGCCGTGCCCGCGCGCTACATCCACTCACCCGCGGCCATCATGAACGCAAGCGATTTCGATCGGACCATGGCGCTGGTCCGGGAGGCAATGCCGCCCCTGGCCGGCCTGGTGAGAAAGTGGGGATCGCCGTGAAGGAGATCATCAGGAAGCTCACGGAATGCTACGGTCCCTCGGGGCACGAGGCCGGGGTGCGGGATCTGATCATGGCGGAGCTGAAGGATGCCGGCCTCCTTTCGGGAAGGAAGGCGGAAAGCCGCGTGGATAGCATGGGGAACCTCATCATCCACCGCGCCGGCGACGGGTCCGGCCGAAGGGTCATGCTGGCCGCGCACATGGATGAGATCGGCGTTGTCGTCACGCATGTCGACCAGAAGGGCTTCCTGCGCTTCGGCGGCATCGGCGGTGTGCGCCAGCTCCCTCTCCTGGGCGGCAGGGTGCGTTTCGCGGACGGGACTGTCGGCGTGATCGGCCTGGAGAGGGTGGAGGACGCTTCCAAGGTTCCCCCCCTGGAGAAGTTCTATGTCGATGTCGGAGCGAGGAACCGGGAGGACTGCCGGATCAAGGTGGGTGACGTGGCCTGCTTCCAGCGCACCTGCGAGTCCCTCGGTGACCGGATGGTGGCCAAGGCCATGGACGACAGGATCGGGTGCGTGGTTCTTCTCCAGGTCATGCGGGAGCTCGGGGCATGCCCGCATGACCTCTCATTTGTCTTCACCGTGCAGGAAGAGGTCGGGCTGCGGGGCGCCGTCACCTCGGGGTACGGCGCGGAGCCGGACGTTGCGCTGGCGGTGGATGTCACGCTCACCGGAGACACTCCTGAATGCCCTCCCATGGCGGTAGAGCTTGGCGCCGGCCCTGCAATCAAGATCAAGGACGGGGGAATGCTCACCCACATCGGCGTGAAGGAGTGGCTCCTTGCAAAAGCCGGCGGTGCCGGCATTCCCTTCCAGCGGGAGGTCCTCGTGACGGGTACCACGGATGCCTCGGCAATCCAGACCACGCGATCCGGCGTGCCGGCGGGCTGCGTGTCGATTCCCACCCGTTACGTGCACATGCCATCGGAAATGGTGGACTATCGCGACGTGCAGGGAGCCGTGAAGCTCCTCCTCGCCGCCCTCTCGGGACCCATCGACATCGGAGCATCAGATGGATCGCATCGATGACGCTCCCCGGCATCGCAGTCTGGACACGCGGATCTTCACGAGCATCGTGGAGGAAAGCCCCACGTCGGTCATCATCACGGACCCGCGAGGGAATATCGAGTACGTCAACCGCAAGTTCACGACCCTGACCGGCTACACGCGCGGGGAGGTGCTGGGGAGAAACCCGCGCCTTCTGAAGTCCGGCCGCCAGTCGCCCGCCATCTACCAGGAGCTCTGGCACACCATTGTGGCCGGTGGGGAATGGCGCGGCGAGCTGTGCAACAGGAAGAAGAATGGTGAGCTGTACTGGGAGCTGGCAGCCATATCCGCCATCAGGGGGGATGACGGGGCCATCGCGCACTTCATCGCGGTGAAGGAGGACATCACGGATCGCAAGGGCATGGAAGAGCTCCTTCGCCATGCCAAGGCATCCGCGGAAGCCGCCAACTTCGCCAAGAGCCAGTTCCTGGCCAACATGAGCCACGAGCTGCGCACCCCCCTCAACTCCATCCTCGGGTTCAGCCAGCTCATGGAAATGCAGGGGACCGACGGCGCGGGGAAAAGCGGGGCTCTCACTGACAAGCAGCGCGAATACCTGCGCTGGATCCGCGACGGCGGAGAGCACCTGCTGGACATGGTCAACGACGTCCTGGACCTCTCGAAGATCGAGGCGGGACGGGTGGACCTGGAAAAAAAGCCGTTCGACACCGTCATTCTGATCCGTCGCGTCCTCACCACGGTGCGATCCCTGGCGGCCAAGAAGCACCTCCACGTGGATGCGGCCATCGATCCCGGCCTCGGCCTCCTGGATGCGGACGAGGTGCGAATCAAACAGGTCCTGTACAACCTTCTTTCCAACGCCATCAAGTTCACCGAGCGCGAACGCAGGATCGGTGTCGATGCCCGGGCCGAGGGGAACGAGTGCGTGATATCCGTCTGGGACGAAGGCATCGGCATTCCCCTTGCCGACAGGGAGAGAATCTTCGAGCCCTTCGAGCAGCTGCGCAAGGGCCACGGTGAGCACGGGACCGGCCTCGGGCTGACCATCGTGAAGAACCTCGTGGAACTGCACGGCGGCGCGGTGTCCGTTGAAAGTGAAGAAGGCAAGGGAAGCCGGTTCACCGTGCGATTGCCCGGCAGGCGTCCTGACCAGAGGGCGGTCTCCCGGGAGGCAAATGTAAAAGAAGCAGAGGAGCCGCGGGAGGAGATTCCCCACCTCGGCGCCCGCACCGTGCTGGTTGTGGATGACAGCCCCGCCAACAGCGCGCTCATGCAGCGGATCCTCTCGGCCCTCGGATGCACGGTGCTCCTTGCGGGAAGCGGGGAGGAGGCCCTTGCCGTTGCCGGTCACTCATCGTGCGACGCTGTCTTCATGGACATCCACCTGCCGGGGATGAACGGCATCGAGGCCATGCGGCGCATGCGGGAGGCAGGGGTGCGGGCGCCGGTGGTGGCCCTGACCGCATACGCAATGAAGGGAGACCGGGAGCGCTTCCTTGCCGACGGCTTCGACGGCTACATCGCCAAGCCCGTCCGCATTTCCGAGATCGTCTCCTTCCTCGAGAAGCTGTGAAGTTCCGGGCGATTCTCTTCGACTTCGACGGGACCCTCACCCGGCCCGAGGCGCTTGACTTCGGCGAGCTGCGCAGGCTCCTGTCCTGCCCGCCCGGTGAGCCGATCCTGGAGCACATCCAGGGCCTCCGCACGAAGGGCGAGCGGCAGAGAGCGTGGGAAATCCTGGACGCCTTCGAGCTGGCCGCCGCGCGCGCCTCGGTTCCCAACGAAGGCTCGGAGGAGCTCATCGTGCTCCTGAAGGAGGCTGGAATCCTCCGGGGAATCCTCAGCAGGAACAGCCGCGCATCCGTGCTGGAAGCGATGAAGCGCTTTCACTCCCTGGGTCCGTCCGATTTCTCCGTTCTCATTTCCCGCGAAAGCCCGGGAAGGCCCAAGCCGCATCCCGACGGGGTGGAGCTGGCCGCGGAGCTGTTCGAGCTGCCTCCCTCGGACCTGCTCATGGTGGGGGATTTCGTATTCGATATCATGGCGGGCAAATCAGCGGGGGCAGCCACGGTGTTCCTTACAAACGGCCGCCCCGTTCCCGCCATGGCGGTCAGCCCTGACTTTGTCGTTGCCAGCCTGAGCGAGCTCCCGCCAATCCTGGGACTCCAGCATGTCCGATAAACGCGAGCATCCTATGAAAGCCGGGCCCGTCGCGACGGAACGACCCCAGGACGGTGGAGCAGCACGTGCAATCCGTCGTGACGACAATACGTTGTACTCCCGCGGCTTCCAGGAGACGGACGTTGGCAGCCCTCAGGTCAAGTCGGAAATCCCCGTTGGCTCCACGAGGCGCCGCCTGCTCCCCGAACTCGGCGCGGAAAGTTTCGTACCTGTCCGGCGGCACCGTGTAGCAGCAGGCCCCGATCCCCGGACCGATGGCTGCCGCGAGATTCCCCGCCCGGGTTCCAAACGCTTTTGCCATTGTGCGGATGGCCTCGACGACGATCCCCGTGCCTTTCCAGCCCGAATGCACGAGCCCGAATGCCCCCGTCGCCCGGTCGACCAGGAAGATGGGGAGGCAGTCGGCCACGGTGACCGTCAGGACTGCATCAGGAAGGGCAGTGACCATTCCGTCAGCGTCCTGCGCAGTGAGTGACTGCGGCTCCTGTCTTTCTACCACCACGATCCGCTTCGAGTGGACCTGGTGCACTGCATAGACTCTGCCCGCAGCCTGCCGCTCTCTCGGCATCGCCAGGCCCATGCCCCCGGCCGCTGAAAGCGAGATGCCAAGCGTATACCCGGGGGCCAGAGGGAGAGTTGCCAGGACCGCCCCCGGTTCGAAAGAGAGGCTGAGGGCGCGGGTCATCCGACATTACCTGCCCGTCTGATACTCCAGGTCATCAGCCAGGGGCAGGAGAACCGCCTCGAAACCGCCGTCATACCGGGGCCTCGTGGTCCACACCTGGGCCTGCCCGGTCGCGCTCGAGACTCTGCCGTTCCTGGCAACTGAGCTCACCGCGTACCTGACCACGGCGCCTTCGGGGACCTGGATCTGCCCGGCAAAGAGGAGCGGCTGCGCGTGCGCGGCACCCGGCTTCCTCCACACCACGTCCTTTCCATACAGGCGGCCGGTTGCCGGGTCCGATATCTCGATGTTGATCCCCATCTCGCCTTTCTGGTTCTGGACAAAGTCATCACGGGCTTTGATTTTCTGGTCCCTTCCCGGCATCTGGATCGGGATGTAGCCGGCAACGATCACCGGGCTTCCGACCTGCGGCCAGGCCACCTGAGGGGAAGCCCCGAGGACCAGGAAGGGCACGGTGACGGCCATCTCCTGACCGCCCTGGCCGATCCTCTGCCCCGGCCGGAAAGCTTCCGTGTATGAAAGGAACCGTCCCACGCTGGTGGGGATTGCCACCTCCACCTCGATGAGCCTGTCAGGGGGCCAGGCGAAGCCGGCCGAGCGGTAAGTCAGGGAGAGGCTCAGGTCGGTCCCCTGTCTCTGGATCACGACGGCCGCGTTGTCCTGCGCCAGTATTGCGGCGCTTCGATATGCCCGCACTGTCACCCTGGCCGTGGCGCCGATCCCTTCCTTTGCGGCCACCAGCGCGGCCATCTCCCGCTTTCCGAGCACGAGGCCGGTTGCCGAAACTGACACGTGGTCGACACCGGCGGACGCCGGCGGATTGGAAGGAGGCGCGGGCGGGAGCTTCTGTGCTTCCGTCTTTGGGGCCAGGATCTGGCGTCCGGTGGATGGGCGCCTGACATCGACGATATAGCGAAGGGTTTCGCCGCTCTGAGCGGTCACCGACAGGAGGACGGAGAACCTGTCCACGTTCGGCGGGAAGGCGATGACTGCGCCGTCCGGGGAGACGGGGTCCCCGGTTGCCGCCAGCGCGCCCCGCCCACCGGGCAGGGCAGCGGAAAGCTGCACGCCTGCGACCCTGCTCTGCGGATGCGCCATCACGCGGATCTGGTCCACCGTCGGTGGAACGTCAGCGACGTACGCGTTGCGGCTGGGCAGGAACTGCGGGGAAACAGCGGAGTCCGACAGTGTCAGGTCCGCGAGGAAGTTGTTCGTATCGGGGGGCGCTCGGCGGACATCCAGCAGGTACTGCTGCACGGTTCCGTCCTGGGCGGTCACCGCCACAACGAGGGGAAGATCATCGACCCGGGAAAAATCGATGGCTGCTCCGGCATTCTGCGTTGGATCGCCCGAGAACTGCAGAGGAGCCATTGCCGCTCCGTTTGAAGCCACGGCGATTCCGAGGGCCATCGTGGCAACAGCACTCTGGAGGCGGGCGTGGAGCACGAGGCTCTGCGTTTCAAAAGGCGCGGTGACCTGGTAACCCATCACCGTCGGAGCGAAAGACGGAGCCAGGGGGAGTCCCTGGAGGTCAAGGGCTGCAAGGAACCCGTTGTTGTCGGGAGCCGCCCTCACGAGGGTGAACACGTAGCGGTCTTTTGTAACGCCATCCTCGGCGACAGTGTCAACGGTGACAGGGCGCTGCTGGACCGACGCGAAGTCCACAACGGCAGCCGCGGCGGCTCCCGGGGTCTCCGCGCCGTCGATGAAGACGCTCTTTACGAACCTGCTTTGCGCCCGCACCTCGATGCGCACGCTCGTGGAGGCGAAGGGCACCTGCGCGCGGTAGGCGTGCACCGCGGGGTTGAAGGCAGGCTGCAGAGTCGATCCTGCCGGCAGAGACAGGCCTCCGAGGCGGGCATTTGCCTCCGCTTCCCGGACAGTGACCCGATAGTGCCAGGGCTCTTTCTGGCCCGGAACCTCGATGGAGTACATGACGGGGGCGGAGAAGTCGTTGGGGGTCACACCGTTCTGCTGAACCACGCGCGCCCCGCTTGAGATGACGGTGATCGTGGCCTCCGCTGTCAGGGACAGCCGCGCGACAAGCGCATGCACATCCGTGCCCTTGGCGACGACAATGGTGACTTCCTTGGGCTCCGTCTGGATGTTGATATATCCCGACAGATCTTGAGGGAGACCGGGGTTCGAGGTAGTCGGAAAGACGATCGAGTCAACGGGTCCGCGCCCTCTTCCTCCAGCGCACGATACGAGCACGGCGAGCACAGACACGGACGCCAGGACTCCGAGCATGATCCTTTTCATGACAGCCTCCCCTTTACGCAATCTATTGTATCACTGTATCACGTCATTCCAGAAGGGACTCGCTGAGAGACTGCATGGAGTCCCCGGTTTCGCTGACATTTTCGGGTAGAAGCCCATCGATCAGAAGCCCCGCCCACCCGTGGACTTCTGCCCAGAGAGAAAGCACAAGCGGCATGGTCTCTTGGCCGGCGCGCCACCCCTGGGCGCGGGCGCGCTCCACCCCCCGCACGAGGCAGTTGAAGGCCCTCATGCTGTTGACCCTGCAGCTCTCCGAGTGGAGGCTGTAGCCGAGGCGCGAGAGCATGAGCCTGTAGAGGGCAGGCCGCGAACGGGCAAAGTCGAGATACGCCCTGAAAAGGGAGCGGATCCCTGCCACTGCATCAGGGGGGACGACGCCTTCCGCGGGAGCCGCCCCCTCGGCGAGGGCCGCCTCCAACCTGTCGGCAAGCGTGCGGAATCCTTCGGCAGCAAGCGTCACGAGGAGCTCCCGCTTGTCCGCGAAGTGCCGGTAGGGCGCTGTTTTTGACACTCCGGCCGAGGCGGCGAGCCCGCGCAAGCTCATTCCCTCCAGGCCGTCTTTTTCCAGCACGCGAAAAGCCTGGGAGATGAGCGCCTCCCGGAGGGCGCCGTGGTGGTAGCGTTTCTTCACCCTCATCCCGCCGGAAAGCTTACTCCCGAGGCCCAAAGTGGTCAATGCCAACAATTTCCCGCAACTCCTGCCGATTTATGTTGACGACGCCTACATTCCAATGTACCTTGAGACAGCAAATATTGGCACTGCCAACATAGGAGGTTGGAATGAGCGATCTTTTGACGCAACCGCGGACGGGCTACGGCGCTGACAAAAGCCACGGCGCCGACAGGGAACCGGGCCTTCAGGTCATATTCGGCACCGGCCCTGTGGGGCGCGCGGCGGCCGCTTTTCTCCTGGATCAGGGGCTTCGCGTGCGCATGGTCAATCGAAGCGGAAAGCGTCCCGAGCTTTTCCCCGCGCTCACACCGGACAAGGAGGCGAGGCTCGAGGTCGTGGGCGCCGATGCAATGGACGCATCAGCGGTTCATTCCGCAAGCGCAGGGGCCTCTCACGTCTACAACTGCGCCCATGCCCCGTATCACCAATGGGAGCGCATACTGCCGGCCTTGTACGCCAACATCGCCGCCGCGGCCCTGGAGCGGGAAGCCGTCATGGCCGTTGCGCAGAATCTCTACATGTATGCCCGCGGCCTCGATGTCATCGACGACCAGGCCCGCGTGGATCCCCCTTCGCGGAAAGGAAAGATCATCCAGCGCCTGCAGGCGGGGCTCGAAGAGACCGGGGCGCGGAACGGCCTCCGCTGGACTGCTGTGCGGGCTTCGGACTTCTACGGCCCCGGGGCCACCGAGCAGAGCCTGTTCGGGACCGTCAGGTTCCTCGACCCTCTCTTCGCGGGAAAGCAGGCAATGCTCATTGGCGACATTGACCAACCCCACAGCTTTACGTACCTCGGGGATTTCGGGCGGGCCCTGGCGGTTGCGGCACTGGCTCCCGAGGCCCACGGCCGGGCGTGGATCGTTCCCAACGATCGCACTCTCAGCACGCGGGAGGTCGCGGGGCTCTTCTTCTCCGCCGCGCGCCGCTCTCCCCGGATCAGACGGGTTCCCCGCGCAGGGATCGCACTTGCCGGACTGTTCGACCCGGTGATCCGTGAAGTCATCGAGGTCCTCTACCAGAAGGAAGAGCCATACGTGGTGAACGGCGGCAACTTCAGAGCGGCATTCCATATGGAGCCAACACCGCTTGAGGAAGGGGTGAAGCGGACATTGGAGTGGTATGAGCGATTCAGGGGAGGGCGGGCAGGCTCACGGTGAAAACGCTCCCCTCACCCAGGGTGGACTCAACGGAGACCACCCCCTGGTGCAGCTCGGTGAGGCGCTTTACGAGGCTCAGGCCCAGGCCGGTGCCCGGGATGCTGGCGGTCAGCTCGTTTCGAGCCCGATAGAACTCGTCGAAGACTTTTTCTCTGTCGGCGGGCGACATCCCTATCCCATCGTCCTTCACTCGGACCGTGGCGTATATGCCCGAGCGGCCGACGCGGGCCTCCACGCGTCCGCCCTCCCGGCCGTACTTGACGGCATTCTCCACGAGATTGGAAAAGACGATGGACAAGGCCTCCCTGTCAGCCAGAACGCTCAGGGCCGGGGCGGACGCCCCGGAGCCCGCCCCGGCCGGCTCAGCCCCGTCGGCGCCTGTGCACACCGTCACGGTGATCCGCTTCTCCGCGGCCTTCTCCATGCACGTCGCCGCCGCTTCCTTGAGTATTGCCCCGATATCGACGGGAGTCCTCTTGAGCGTGAAGTTGCCGGTCTGGATGGCAGTGAGGTTGAGAAGCTCGTTCACCATCGCCCGCAGAGTCCTTACACGAAGGAGAGAGCGGCCGATCATGCGCTTCTCTTCCTGGGGATCCTGCGTGAGCATTCCGCTCAGGATGAGATTGAGCCAGCCCTCCGTCGCGGCAAGCGGGCTTTTCACCTCGTGGGCAACCAGGGAGACGAACATCGACTTGGCCGTTTCCAGCTTCTTCAGGGCGGTGATGTCGCTGAATACCGCTACCGCGCCGGAGGTCTCCCCCCGGGCTCGATCACGGGGCTGGCGTTCACCATGTAAGTTTCCTTCCCCAGGGCTATCTCGCGGGAAAGGATCATGTAGCCACCGGCGGAGTCGATGATGAGCTGCAGGATCTCGCGGACATCCGGACTCTGGATCTCCGAAAGAGCGAACGGGATCTGCTGGCGCGCGCAGTCCGGGAGGATCCGGGCCGCGGCATCGTTTCGCAAAACGACCAGCTTCTCCGTATTGATCACGAGGATCCCGTCGGTCATGCAGGAGATGATCGTGTTGCTCTTGGATCGCTCGGCTGCCAGCTCCAGGAGGCGCCGCTCCCGCTCCGCCCTCAGGCGCTTTGCCTCCAGGGTAAGGGCGCGTTTCTCCAGGCCGTTTTTGATTGAAAGGAGAAGCTCATCCGCGGTGAACGGCTTGGGAATGAAGCTGTAGGCGCCCTGCCGGGTCCCTTCCACGGCCGTGTCGATGGTGGCGTGGGCCGTGATGATGATGCAGACCACGTCCTCATCGCGGGAGCGCACGTCCCGCATCAGCTCGAGGCCCGACATGCGCGGCATCTGCAGGTCCACCAGGAGGACCCCGAACGGACCCCGCTCCAGGAGCTGCTCCAGGCCGGCCTTCCCGTCGCCGGCCGTCACGACGTCGAACCCTTCCGCGCAGAGGATCTTGCGGCAGCCTTCACGGACACCCAGCTCGTCGTCCACCACGAGGATGCGCTCGGGAGCCGCGGCGCTCACCGCAGAAGCTCCTCTGTCTTTGCAAGGAGCGCCTGCGGCGACACCGGCTTGTCGAAAAATGCGTCCGCGTGCATGGCCGCCAGATCCGCGGGGGACCGCGGGTGAAAGTCAAAACCCTTCTGGCTCGAGACTGCTGAGACGATGATGACAGGAATGGCACTGAATCGGCTGTCGGTCTTGACGGCGCGGGCAAACGAGAATCCCGAGTCAAGCGCCCGCATCATGAGATCGCAGACGGCGAGCACGCGCCGCCCGTCCCGCGGCCGGGCGGCAAGGGCAACAAGGGCGGAGCGGGGGTCGGAGAAGCAGGAAACCTCGTAGCCCTGGCTTTCGAAGATGCTTTTCTCCAGCTCCAGGAAATCCGCGTCATCATCCACGAGGTAGATCACTGCATCGTTTACCATGATCAATCCACCGACAGTGCCTTTCTCACCACCGCCAGGAGGAGCTGCGGGTCCACGGGCTTCTCCAGGAGCGCATCCACGGGCAGCCACGTGCGGTCCGGCTCCAGGCGGAAGGGGATGGAATCGTTGACCGAGGTGATCATCACGAGCGGTATGGTCTTCGTGATCTCGGAGTTTCGAAGCTCCCGCGACACGTCAAAACCGTCCTTCGGACTTTCCATCACCATGTCGAGGATGATGAGGTCGGGCCGCCTGCGCGCGACCTCCTCCAGGCATTGTCTCCCGTTGAACGCGACGCGCACCGTGTACCCGTTGTCGGCAAGCAGGGTCCGGTTCATCTCTACAAAATCAGCGTCATCATCGACAAGAAGCACCGTCTTATCCCACCCCATGGATCTCCTCCCTGGCTTTGTCGCCCACCGGGATTCGCACGTGGAAGGTTGTCCCTTTTCCGACCTCGCTGTCCACCGTGATGTCCCCGGCATGCATCTTCACCACCCCGTACACAATGGAAAGTCCCATGCCGCTGCCCTTGCCGAGCTGCTTTGTCGTGTAGAAAGGGGTGAAGATGTCTTTGAGAGATTCCTGCGGCATGCCGCTGCCCGTGTCCCGCACGCGGAGCACGGCCAGGTCCCCGGACTCGGAGAGGCCGATGCTCACCACCACCTCCGCGGCGCTCGCGCCGTCCAGCGCGTCCAGCCCGTTCTGCACGAGGTTCACCAGCATCTGCCTGATCTGCTCCCCGTCGGCGCTGACCCGCGGCATGCCGTCCTGCACCTCTGCCCGCACACGGGCGCCACCGTCCCCCAGCTTCATGTTCATGCTGTCGGCTATGTCGCGCGCAATGAGCCCCAGGTCCGTGGGGGACTTCACGACGCGCGACTGCCGGGCGAAATCCAGGAGCCCCCGCATGATGGAACGGCAGCGGTTGGCCTCGTTCACGATCATCTGGATGTCCTCAGATTCCGAGTCCCCCTCACGATGAGCCTTGAGGAGCATGTGCGAGTACAGGAGGATCGTGGAGAGCGGGTTGTTGATCTCATGGGCCACGCCCGCGGAGATCTGGCCCATGGAGGCAAGCCGTTCGGTCTGGACAAGCCTGTCCTGCGTCGCCCGGTGGGACCGCTGCAGCTCGGAGAGGGTTTTCTCCAGCTCCTCCACGAGGTAGGGCAGGCACATGCTCACCTCGGCAAACCCCTGGCACACGGCAATTGCCTTTTCCCGGCAGGACGGGTATCCGCAGGAGCCGCAGTTGAGCTGGTCCTCGGGACCGAACTTGCGCATGAGCCGCAGCGTCTCCGCGATCTCATCCTCCGACGGCCTGGGCAGAACCACCGCGTCCTCGGCGAACTCCCGGGCAAGGTCGATATCCGAGTACTCGGCGATGGTTTCTCCCATGTCGGGCTGGTTTTCGTTTCGGGCGTTGATGTAGTCGGTGAGCATTTCCTTTCGGGCAACCACGCCCATGGAGCCCGGCATCTTCGGTCCGTTGAGACATCCCTCGCAGAAAAGGACGTCGAACATCCTCACCTTGCTCCTGCCTTCCGCCAGCTCCCTCAGTGCGGAGAGCACCCTGTCTTTTCCCTCCGTCACGAGCACGCTGTTCTGCAGGATGTCCACGTCGAAGCCCGCGGCGCGCAAGAGGCCGCCGGAGAGCGGGATGGACCGGCCGAGGTATGACGGCGGACCGTCGAACGCGGACGGGGCAAGCGCCCGCGGCGTGATTCCCCTCTCCGCCCACAATTCCGCAAGCTCTTCATAGGTCAGCACCGCATCCACGGTCCCCTGCACGTACCGGTCTCGTATCTCCGCCTTCTTCGCGATGCATGGCCCGATGAACACCACCCGCACTCCCGCCCCGAAACGACGCTTGATTGCCCGGGCCGTTGCGATCATGGGAGAGACGATGGGGGCAAGGGCGCTCTTGAGCGCAGGCAGGTATTTCTCCACGTAGGAGACGATAGCGGGACACGGGGTGCTGACCACGGGCCGGCCTGCCCGGATGGCCTGCCGGGCAAGGATCGCGTATTCCTGGCTGATCAGCTCCGCTCCGAACGCCACCTCCCACACCTGGGAAATTCCCAGGGCCCGCACAGCCGCGACAATCCTCCCCGGCTCAATCTCCGGGAACGCAACGGGAAACGAAGGGGCCAGGCACGCGAACACCCGCTCGCCTTCTTCCAGCATCCGGGCAACGAGCATGGATGAGTCTTCGATCCGCTTCGCCTTCTGCGTGCAGACTTTGACGCAGTTCCCGCAGGCAATGCACTGCTCCGCGATGACGGTGGCCTGCCCGGCAATAACCTTGATGGCTTTTACCGGGCATTCACGCACGCACGTGTAGCAGCGGCGGCACTTCTCGGGAATGGTGGAGACTATCCCCATGCGCTCACCTTTCCGGCGCCTCTGCCGGCCCCGTCTTTCCCTTACACCCTTTCCCGCGCCACGTACTTCGTGTGCAGCAGGTGATGCGACTTCTCCCCGAGCGGCCGGTGGAGGTACTGGTCATAGATGGCCTTCACCTCGGGGTTGTTGTGTGACGTGCGGATCTGCTTCCCTTCATCTTCCTTGTAGATGGCAGCAATGCGGGCGGCTCGCACATCGTCCGTCGTGAGCCGGGGCTGGCCGCCTCCGCCGATACATCCGCCGGGACACGTCATGACTTCCACGAAGTGATACGGCAGTACCCGTTCGGCGGATACGCCGCAGCGTTCTGAGGCCTTGATCCGCTCGATGAGCTTGCGGGCATTGCCCAGCCCGTGAGCTACTGCCACTCGAACCGTCACGCCTTCCAGGAAGCTCCACTCCCGCACTGTTCCCTCGATCTTCACCGCGGCTTCCTTGATTCCCTGAAGCCCCGCGATGGGAGCGATGTGCAGGTTCTCAAAAGGCAGTGGTCTTCCAGTCACAATCTCGTATACCGTGCGGAGCGCGGCTTCCATGACGCCGCCCGTGTTGGCAAAGATATCCGCCGCTCCCGAGGAAGCTCCCAGGATGCTGTCCATGGCGCCGTCAGGCAGGCCGGCAAAATCGATTCCCGCCTGCCGGATCATCCGGCCCAGCTCCCTGGTGGTGAGGACCACGTCTACGTCCCGCACTCCGCTCGCGGACATCTCGGGTCTCTGGGACTCGTACTTCTTGGCCGTGCAGGGCATGACGGACACCACGAAGATGTCCTCTGGCCGCTTCCCGATCTTCTCAGCGAAATATGTCTTTGCCACGGCGCCGAACATCTGCTGGGGGGACTTGCACGTGGAGATATTGGGCAGGAAGTCCGGCCAGAAATGCTCTGCATACCTGATCCACCCGGGCGAGCAGCTGGTGAACATGGGAAGCGCGACCTGCTTTTTTTCCACCAATGCGTCCTTGAGCCGGGCCAGCAGCTCCGTGCCTTCTTCTATGAATAGTGAGATCCGCGGCGAAGTTGGTGTCGAACACCCGGTCGAAGCCCATCTGGCGGAGCGCCGTCACCATCTTGCCAGTGACAAGCGTCCCCGGGGGATAGCCGAAGCACTCCCCCAGCGCTGCGCGGATGGCGGGGGCAGTCTGCACGACGACCGTTTTCCTCGGGTCGTCCAGGGCCTCCCACACCCGTCCAGTCTCGTCGCGCTCGCTGATTGCGCCCACGGGGCACACTGCCGCGCACTGCCCGCACTGCACGCAGACCACGTCGGAGAGCGGCTGGGAGAACGCGGGGCCGATCATCGCCTTGAAGCCCCTGCCCTGCGGGAATATGGCCCCCACTCCCTGCGTCTCTCCGCACACGGTCACGCACCTGCGGCAGGAAACGCACTTGGCCGTGTCACGGAGGAGGGCGGGCGTGCTCACGTCCGTCATCCGCTTGCTCTTCATTCCTGAGAACGGGATGTTGCGGATCCCCAGGTCGCTCGCGATGGCCTGAAGCTCGCAGTCCGCGCTGCGGTCGCAGGTCTGACAGTCGCCGTCGTGATCGGAGAGGATCAGCTCCACCATGGTCCGCCGCGCGTTCCTGGCCCGGGGGGAATTGGTCTGGACCTCCATCCCGTCGTTCACTGTGGTCACGCAGGAAGGCACAAGCGCCTTCGCGCCTTTCACTTCCACCAGACACACGCGGCAGCTTCCAATGGCCTGCACGTTTTTCAGGTAGCACAGGGACGGTATCTTGATGCCCGCTCTCCGGGCCGCCTCCAGGAGATTGGTCCCGGCGGGCACCTCGATTTTTTTGTTGTCGATCGTTAATGCTGGCATGTCAATTGGCTCCCTTTTCCCGGTAGTCGCACCTCAGGCATCGCCTGCTCTCCGACACGGCCGCGGAGAATGGCAGCGTGAGCTCCACCTCGGCAAAGCTTCCGCTTCGCTTCGCGATCGGAAGGAGCTTCAGGGTCGGCCTGGCTCCCATGATCGGATCGGCATCCGGATCGAAGAACGCGTTGGACTGCCTGGACGTTCGCCATTCGGCGTGGCTCTCTCCCGTCAGGAAGCGGTCCATCCCTGCGGCTGCTCTTTCTCCGGCGGCAATTGCCTCCACCACGGAGGAAGGGCCGCTCACCGCGTCTCCGCCTGCGAACACCCATTCCACGGAGGTCTGCCCCGTGACAGGGTCGGCTGACAGATACTCGCGCTCGTTCTGTCGGGGAGCGATCCCGTCGAAGAGCGCGGAGGCCATGAGCTTCTGCCCGATGGCCGCTATGACCATGTCCGCGTCCAGGGCGAAATCATTCTCCGCTTTTGCAACGGGCTTCCTGCGGCCCGTGCGGTCGAAGTCCCCGAGGTCCATCGCCCGGAACTTCACTGACGCAAGCTTTCCCGCCTTCCTCACGAGCTCCAGGGGAGCGGCAAGGAACTGGAAGCGAACACCCTCGCGCTCGGCCTCCTCCACTTCCTCCGCAAAGGCGGGCATTTCGGCGCGCGTGCGGCGATAGACCACCGTCGCACTCTCGGCCCCCAGGCGCAGCGCCGTCCGCGCGGCGTCCACGGCCGCGTTCCCGCCGCCCACCACGACGACCTTGCGGCCCACCTTCGCCTTGCCCTCCCGCGGTACCGCCTTCGGGCGGAACGCGTACTCGCCTACCGCCTTCGGGCGGAACGCCTGCTCGCGTGCTCCGTGCGGCGTGAGATTGTAGTCCTTGAGAAATCTCAGCGCGTCCACCACGCCCTTTCCGTCTTCGCCCGGAAGCCCGATGCTCATGCCCTGCGGCGCACCAACGCCAAGGAACACTGCTTCGTATCCGTCTTCCTTGAGGCTCGCAAGGGTGAAATCCGTTCCCAGCTTCTTCCTTGTCTTGATGGTGACTCCCATGTCCGCGATCATCTGTATCTCCCGGTCCAGGATGTCCCGGGGCAACCGGTACGACGGGATGGCCTGCATGAGCATGCCGCCCGGCTTGCTTTCAGCCTCGAACACCGTCGGCTTGTAGCCCAGCCGTGCAAGGAAGTACGCGCAGGAAAGACCGGCGGGGCCCGCACCCACGACAGCTACCTTGCGGGCAGCATTTTTCCCGTTCGCGATGGGATCCGGCAGCTGCGGGGTCTTCTCCTGGTCCGAGAGGAACCTCTTGACCGCCCGCACGGAGAGTGGCTCGTCCAGCGTGGACCTGCGGCACTTGCCTTCGCAGGGGTGGAAACATACGCGGGCGCACACTCCCACGAACGGGTTCCTCTCCCGGTGGAGCTTCAACGCCTCGTTGTAGCGCTTCTCTCCCGTGAGGCTGACGAAGCCCGGCACATCCACGCCCGCCGGGCACGCGTTCTGGCACGGGGCACGCACCAGCTCTGCGCACACTCCTGCCCTGCATTTGTGGTCCCTGATGTGCTCCACGAACTCCTCGCGGAAGTAGCGGATATTCGAGAGCACGGGATTGGGGGCCGTCTGGCCCAGCCCGCAGAGGGCCGTGTCCTTGATGGTATTCCCAAGCTCTATGAGGCGCTCGATATCCCCTTCCTGGCCCTTGCCTTCGCAGATCCTGTTCAGGATCTCCAGCATCCTCCTGGTGCCCACTCGGCAGGGCGTGCACTTGCCGCAGGACTCGTCCTGGGTGA
The DNA here is from genome assembly GCA_963753085.1 of uncultured Spirochaetota bacterium. Lineage (GTDB taxonomy): Bacteria > Spirochaetota > Spirochaetia > SZUA-6 > Fen-1364 > Fen-1364. The sequence goes on from CAVWBF010000017.1 coordinate 142,993, forward strand.
ATTCAAGGAAAAATCTCGTCATATCTACCATGCAGGAGTCTTCATCCATGACGATCAGCCCGCCGGATCCCATGATCGCGCCCCGCTGCGTGAGGGATTCGTATTCCACGGGAACGTTCAGATGCTCCCGCGGAATGCATCCGCCGGACGGCCCACCCATCTGCGCCGCCTTGAACTTCTTGCCGTTCGGTATTCCTCCGCCAATGTCGTAGATGATCTCCCCCAGCGGGACGCCCATGTTCACCTCGACAAGACCCACGTTGTTCACCTTGCCGGTAAGGGCAAAGATCTTTGTGCCCGGGCTTTTCTCCGTGCCCACCGAGCGAAACCACTGCGCCCCGTTGGAGATGATGAGGGGAACGTTTGCCAGCGTCTCCACGTTGTTGAGCACGGATGGCTTGTCCCAGAGACCCGCGTCCGAGGGGAAAGGCGGCCGGGGTCTTGGCTCGCCCCTCTTTCCTTCGATGGAGCGCATGAGCGCGGTCTCTTCGCCGCAGACAAACGCGCCGGAGCCGCGGGCAATCTCGATGTCGTAGTCGAAGCCGGTCCCCAGGATGTCCTTACCCAGGAGCCCGCGCTCGCGGCATTGGGTCAGGGCCAGGGTCAAGCGCTCGATTGCCAGGGGATACTCCGCCCGGCAGTAGATGTAGCCCTGGTGAGCGCCGATTGCCCGTGCGCCAATGATCATGCCCTCGATGACGGCATGGGGGTCGCTTTCCAGGACGCTCCTGTCCATGAAGGCCCCGGGGTCTCCCTCGTCCGCATTGCAGAGGAAGTACTTGACCTCGGACTTCGGCCTGGCGGCGAACTCCCACTTGGATCCGGTGGGAAACCCGGCGCCGCCGCGGCCTCGAAGCCCCGACTTCTTCACCTCATCGATGATTCCCTGCGGGGTCATCTCGAGGAGAGCTTTTGCCGTTGCCACGTAACCGCCCCTGCCGATGTACTCCTCGATGCTCATGGCCGAGATCCTGCCCTTGTTGTGCAGGACCCGCAGGTTCTGCCGGGCAAAGAAGGGGATGTCGGCGTAGTGCGGGATCACGGCCTGCGTGACCGGGTGGCGGAACATGAGCCTTTCCACGGGCCTGCCCTTCAGGACGTGCTCCTCGACGAGCTCCGGCATGTCCTCGGGGGTGAGCTTCTGGTAGAAGAACCCGCCAGGATAGACGACCATGATCGGCCCGCACGCGCAGAAGCCGTTGCAGCCGGTCCTCACCACGGCAACCTCGCCCGCGCGGCTGGCGTCGTGCATGTCCTCGATGGAAACGCTGTCCGTGAGGTCGCGCGCTGCGAGCTCCCTGACGAGGGCGTCGCGGACCTTCTCCGCTCCCGATGAGACGCAGCCGGTGCCGAAGCACATCAGCAGATGCATTCGGGTGGTCTTCATGCTCTTGCCCTCCCCTGCTTCTTCTCAGCGTCCGAGGGCTCGTTGCCCATGTACACGACGTAGGCGTTGGCCGCCTTGCCTGCCAGGGTCTGGCGAAAAACGTCACGGACCTTCCTTCCGTCAAGGTGGCCGTAGAGAATGGGCTGGCCTCCCAGCATCTCCACTGTCATCACCGGCTCGTGCTCGCACGCGCCGATGCATCCCGACGTGGTCAGCCTGACGTCGGTGCGGCCGCTTTTCTCAAGCTCCTCGGCCAGGGCGTTCACGACGTCACGCGAGCCGCTGGCAATCCCGCAGGTCCCCATGTGAACGGTGAAGCACATCCTGTAGCCGTCTTCCCGCAGGGCGGTCTTCTTCTGCGCCTCTTCGCGGATGGCAAGAATGTCCTGCAGGCTCCGTATCTTTTTGGTTTCAGCCATGGACTTTCACTCCCTTCTTTGCGGCCGCGCGCTTCCGAGCGCCGCTCTTGGCCGGTGCCTTGGCGACAGCAAGCTCCGTGTAGTGCGCCAGGATCTCGCGGATCTTCGCCGGCCTCACCCGCTTGTAGACTTCCTCATCGATGCACATGGCCGGCGCAAGGCCGCACGCCCCGAAGCAGCGGGCAACCTCGAGGCTGAACATCCCGTCCTTCGTGGTCTCCCCGACCTCGATTTTCAGCTCCTTGCGCATGGCTTCCAGCACCTGCTTGCCGCCCCTCACATAGCACGCGGTTCCCAGGCAGACCCTGATCACGTGCTTCCCGCGCGGCTGCGTTGAAAAGAAAGCGTAGAAGCCCACCACCCCGGCCACTTCGCTGTAGGACTTGCCCAGGGCCAGGGCAATCCGCTTCAGCACATCCTCCGGCAGGTATCCGTAGATGGCCTGTGCCATCTGCAGCACGGGGATGAGGGCACCGGGCCTGTCCCGATGCTCAGCGAGCACATCGTCGAGCCTTCCCCTCAGCTCGGCATCGGTCGCCTGCCCGCAGCAGGCGGTTGCACAACCAACCTCGTTCATGCTGTTCTCCTTTATCCCGTCACGTTGAGGGCAGAAAGCCCTTCAGCAATCCGCTCACGCATCCGCCGCGCCAGGCCGATCTCCCCGCGCTGCCCCGCCGGCAGGCCCCGGGCTATCTCCGCGGTGCTCACAGTCCACTCGCGGTCCGCCACGCGGAGCCGGGAGCGCAGCTCCACCCCAGGGTTCGTGCACACCACGGACGCAAGGGTTCCGGCCAGGTCTCCCAGCGGGCTCCTGTCCACGCTGGAAAGCGGCATTCGCGCGCGCACTGAAAGTCCGCCGAGTGACGAGCGTTCCATCGTGAAGGTCCCTCCGGCCTGCTCGGCGCGGAACTTGAGCAGGCTGAGACCCAGGCCGGTCTTCTTTCCTTCCTTTGTCGTGAAGAAAGGATCCGAGGCCACATCCGCGGACACCGAAAGTCCAGGGCCGTCGTCCTCCACGCAGATACTCAGGCTGTCCTCTTCAGGCTGCTCTTCCAGTGAAACGAGGACCACCGCAGCTCCCGCCCGGATCGAGTTCTCCACCAGATCAAGGATATGGAGGGAGATCTCACGCAATGGAGCACCTCCGCCCATCCTTCCCGCGCAGGGCCAGGACAAGCTCCTCAAAGGTGGGCTCGAGCACGGAAAGGGCCGTCCAGCCGCACCCGATGTCAATCAGGAAATGCCCGTCGGAGGAGCACAGGATGGGGAGCCCCCGCGAGGCGTACTCGACAGCCCTGCCATGCGCCACACCAGAGGCGGACACTTCCAGGCCGTCAAAGGGCACGTCCGGCGGGAGAAAGCCCAGCTGGCCGGGTACACTGAAGCTCCGCCTGTCCATGTGCGCCGCTATGGCGATCCCTCGGTGACGGTGGATCAGGAGAACCGTCTCATGGAGGCTGAACAGGCTGGCCGCGGCGAGCATCTTTTCCTCAATCCCCGTGGTGTTGCCGTTCGCGTCCACCAGCTCCTGCTCGGGAGCCCGCGGGCCGGCCGCCGAGGCGCGGGATAGAAGCGGTCTCCACAGGGGAAGCCCGTCACGCACCTCGTCCGAGGCGGCCCGCGCGGCGGTATCGTCGGGAAAAAGGCCAAGGACATGCACCTCCTCCCGTGTGGTAATCTCCATCCCGGCAAACACGGCAGGACCGCCCAGGGCCTCCGATGCTTCCCGGACTGCCCGCGCATTTGCCGCGCTGTTATGGTCACACACGGCAATCACCGCCAGTCCCTTCTCCATCGCTTCCCGGGCGATTGCCCGAGGCCGCATCTGTCGCGAAGCGCAGGGGGAGAGGACCGTGTGGATGTGCATGTCCGCGCCGCACGTGATCATCCCTTCTTCCCGCGCAGCCCCAGGGCGTAAAGCTTTCCAGCCACGGTGAAGGTTGTCTCAGGGGTCGTGAACAGGGAGATTTTTTCCGCCACTGCCTTTGCGCGAACGTCTTCGGGAGGCTTCATGCCGAACGCAAAGATCACGGCTTTTAGTCCCGCGTGAACGGCGACCGCCACGACGTTCATGTGCACCTGGATGGTTATGAGAAGACCCCCGGCGGGGGCGTTCGCAAGAACGTCGCTCAGAAGGTCCGACGCGTGGGCCTTGTCAACGGCTGCAGCGCCGTCCATGGGCAGCTCCGGGGTGAGATTCTCCAGGGCAAGCGTTTCCGCGATCTGTTTCAGATTCATCGTGCGTTCTCCATGAATGGGCAGTCGCCTTCAGCGGCCCGCCGCATGACAACGTCCTCCGCGAAAGCCGCGCAGGAAGGCGAGCCGCAGGAACCGCAATCCCTGCCCGGGAGCCGGTGGGTCATGCCGTCGATCTCGGCGAGCTTTCGAATGGCTTCCGTCATGTCAGGGTCCAGCCTCACGCCCTGGCGCTGTTCATACGGCCGGTTCCGACGCGCCGCGGCCGGAGGCTCGCCGGAGTGCTCAACGGTCCACCGGAAGCCGTTCAGCTCCGGATTTGAAGTGAGGAGGGGCGATGCCGAGCACCCCCCTGCGCAAAGGTGAAGCTCCAGCACGGACACATCCGCCAAGGCGCCGGTCTCTGCCCGGGAGAGGAGGCGCAGCACGCTTCGCACGCCGCTTGCAGCCAGCCCACGGGGACCTGCTGGATTCGCCCGGGGTACCCTGACTGCCGGCAGCTCCCCATCAGCACGTCGACTGTTCAGGAGCGGCAGGACCGCGTTTGCAAGCGCTGCCGGGGTTGCAACGGTGAGCCTCTCCGTGAGGCTCGACCAGGCGCATGCTCTGTACTGTCCCGGGCAGGCTGCCGCCAGGAAAACGGGACGGAGAGGAAACTCCTCGCACGCGGCTTCTGAGGGCGAGAGGCAGGGAACGAGGTGCGGTATCAGGGAGGGAAACCTGCCCTCAATGAGCGAAACCACGGGCGGGCACAGGGGCGGGATCCGAGGTCGGGGGAGCTTGCCTGCGGCGGCTTCGTGCCGGGATTCCCGGCGCAGAGACTCTTCCCATTCCTCCAGGAACCTCACCTCGGAAAACCCGATCTGTCGCAGACCGGAAAGGATGAGCTCAGGCGGGCGGAAGCCCGGGAAGCCGACGAAAAAGCCGCGGGGGGCAATGAGAAGCGCCCCTTGCGGCACGTTCCGAAGCGCCCCGGCATTCGGTTCTGCGTCCGCGGCAATGCTGAAAACACCGTCAGGGCACTCTTCGATGCACGCCGTGCAGCCGACGCACAAGGGATCCAGGAGCGTGGGGCGCCTGTCCCGCAGGCGGAGCGCTCCCGTGGGGCATGTGAAGATGCAGCGCCGACAACCTCTGCATCGCCCGTCATCCACACCAAGAGCGGGTCGAACAGCCCCAGAGGCAGGAAACGCCACGGCTGGTCCAGCCTCTCCGCCGTGGAAGAGAATCGTCGACCTGATCCTCGTGCCTCTTCCCACCCGGGTTTCGATCTGGAAGAGATCGCTTGCCTTGCGGATGTTCGGCAGGCCGAGGCCGGCGCCGAATCCCATCTGTCGCGCCCGCTCTGGTGCCGTGGACCAGCCCTCCCGCATGGCAAGCTCAACGTCGGGGATTCCAGGCCCCTCGTCGGCAACTTCGAGGTCCAGCTTGTCGACGTCCAGCCTGGCCCACAGAGTGCCGGTGCGCGCATGGATGACCACGTTCATCTCCGCCTCGTAGGAGGCGATCATGACGCGGCGCATTGCCGAGGCGTCCACACCGAGCCTCGCGAGCTGTTCCTTGAGCTTCCGCGTGGCAAGGCCGGCTGAGTCAAAGTCACCGCCGGCGATAGGATAGTTCAGAGTGATCACGGACGAGCCGCCTTGTCCGCTGCTTTTTTCGCGGAGAGACAGGCGATGGCGCGGGCGCACGTGCTGTGCAGGTCCGCCCGAGTAATGAGCAAGGCAACTCCTGTGGCTCGAGCCTGATCAACAAGGGCCGCGTCGGGCACGCCTCCGTCAACAAGGCAGATGCCGGGCACGTCCATCAGGTCGGCCACTCGGATCAGTTGGTTGTTGGCAAGCGGGGTGATAAGCAGAGTGTCTGCCGCGGCGTTGGCGATGAGATCGCTCATCGTTTCCGCCCCGTGGATGCGGGCGATCTCAGGGCGGTCTTTTCCGCCCGGGAGAATTAGTTTGGCTTCGATTGCGCGCGCAAGCTCTGCGATCTTCACGGAAGCCTCGGTCCCGTGTAAGGACCGCGCTCAGTGAAGCAAAGGCTGTGCCAATCGTGAATCCAGTCTCGATCTATTCCAGACTCTTCGAGAATAGAACGTCACAAGGGGATTAATTCAATTCAAGGTAAGGAGATGCCCGCAAATGCTTTGCTAAGCATGCTGCGGCAGTTGAGCACGCCTGGACGCAGAAATGGGCCAGACAGCGTGCACAACTTGCCCATGGGCGATCTGTGCACATTGCAGCGGCCGCATCCGAGTGAAGTGGGACGTAGGCGGGGACTCCAGAACTGAACATGACCGCCGCTATAGAGACTTTCTTCTAATATTCCCGACACAAAATCGGGCACTACATCCTGGCGCCACGCATGAAATCCTCGAAGTTGTTCCCACTGGCGGCAACCCAACTCTGACGTGCCTTATTTGCATCCACGCCGTTAACGGCTTGATAAAAGCGTTCATCGCCCGCTAGCCCCTGAGGTCTGGATTGGAAATCATTTTTGAGGCGGGGGGCTGGCTGGCTTCCCAACCGGTATCTTCTCAAATAGCGGCCGCGTCTCAGCTGCAACGCGTTGTGCAGCGATTGAGCAGTACTTGTTCGATATGTCCAGGTGGACGAAATGACGATTGTGTCGATAAGCCACCGTGGCTACAGTACCTGTTCCGCCGAAAGGGTCGAGTACAATATTGCCCCTATAGCTATAGAACTTGATCAGCCGCTTGATCAACTCCTCAGGGAAAGGAGCGGGATGCCCTCCGTTTTTTTGCTCTGGCGCTTTCCGCCCCCTGCGAGGTGGGTAAAGACTATTCAGAAAGGATTGTCGGCCCCGCGTTTCCGGTTGAATGGCCCAGAACGCGTCAGAATATTTGATAAACTCCTCGGAAGTAATATCCGCGTCAGCCTTGTCGCCTTCCAACGCCCACGACCCTTTGCAAAACACAAGGACATACTCCCAGCTCGGAACCATATGTGGATTGCGCGGACTCTTCCATGAGCCCCAGGCGGTTCGCCGACGCATGGTCTGTTTGTACCAAAGAATTTCCGTCCGCATGATAAAGCCGAGCTGCATCAAGTCACGAGCCATGTCATAGTGAATTGGGCGAAAGTCTTTGATGCTAGTAGGCGCAACATTGAGCGCAAACCGTCCGCCGGGGACGAGGACGCGATAGAGCTCTGCCCAAAAGCCCATCAGCCACTTGAGATAATCCTCATACGGCATTTTGTCGTTGTGAGAGTCATATTCTAGTCCGACATTGTACGGCGGCGACGTGATAGCCAGGTGAACGCATTCATTCGGCATCGCGTGCAGCGCCTCACGCGAGTCAGCACAGATAATCTGGTCTTTCCACCAATCCTTAACGACGGGGACTCTTGAAAATTTCAGGACTCGTGGTGGTTTCATTTGAGGGCTTTATCGTATCAGGGCAAGTACCCTTCCACAATCCAAGAGATGAAAGATGTCGTCAGCAGGCCCGCAAGGGGCGCCCAGCCTGCCTGTGGGCGAAGGCCTCCTCAGATGGGACTCTGCCCGCGCGTCCACGGTCATGACCTTTGCGGATGGCAGCTTGGTTTACCTGTAGCTTTCCCGGTCCAGGCCGTACCTCTTCATGCGCTCGTACAGGGCGCGGCGGGAGATTCCCAGGGCCTGCCAGGTCGCGTTGATCTCCCCCTTGTGCTCCTTCAAGGCAGCCTCGATCATTCCCCGCTCAACCTTTTCCAGCTCGCTGCGAAGCAGACCTTCCCCCGGGGGCAGGGACAGGAGCCTGCCGGAATCGCTCAGGCCGTCGGGAGTGAATGCTCCGGCGGTGCCTTCTCGTGACGTGATCACCATGCGCTCCACCGCGTTCTTCAGCTCCCGCACATTGCCCGGCCAGGGGTAGCGCAGCATCTCGGCCAGCGTTTCCTCGGGGACGGCAGGAACTGCAACGCCGTTTCTGTCCGCGGCCAGCCTGAGGAACTGGGAAGCAAGAAGGGGAATGTCATCAGGACGCTCGCGAAGAGGGGGAACGACGATCCGCAGGACCATGATCCTGTGATAGAAGTCCTCACGGATTGCTCCGCTTCTCACCTCTTCCGCCAGCTCGACATTGGATGCGCAGACCAGGCGGATGTCCACCTTGCGCGGCTTGTCGCTTCCCAGCGCTTCCACAAGGCCGTCATCCAGCACGCGCAGGAGCTGCACCTGGGCCCGGGGAGAGATGGTCTCGATTTCATCAAGGAGAAGCGTCCCCCCGGACGCCGTGACGAGCTTGCCTTCCCTCTGCTCCATTGCGCCGGTGAAGGATCCCCTGGCATGGCCGAAGAGCTCGCTTTCAAGCATCGTCTCGGGAAGCGCCCCGGCATTCACTGGAACGAACGGGCCGACCGACCTGTGGCTCTGCGAATGGATGGCGCGCGCCACCAGCTCCTTGCCCACGCCCGTCTCTCCCAGGACAAGGACGGGCGCGTCAGAGCGCGCCGCGGCTTCCACCTGCGCATAGACCTCCTGCATGGCCCGGCTTCTGCCGATCATGCCGAACCTGCCGTCCTCCCCGGGTGAGCACATCCGAAGCCGTCGGCGCAGGTCGCTTGCCTCGCGCACGAGGCGACTTTTCTCCAGGGCCTTGGAGACGTAGGCCAGCAGGACGTCGTCGTCAAAAGGCTTCTCGACAAAGTCAAATGCGCCGGCTTTCAGGCAGCGCACCGCCATGGCGATATCGCCGTGACCGGTGATCATCACGACGGGAGGCGCCCCGGGCATGGCCATGGCATGAGCCAGGAACTCCTCCCCGTCCATGCCGGGCATCTTCACGTCGGTAATCACGCACATGGCTTCCGTGAGACCCGGCCACGCCAGGGCCGCGTCAGCCGAGGAAAAGACCTCCGCCCGCCAGCCGCGCAGCTGGAGCATCTGGCCGATTGAATGCCGGGCCGCCTGGTCGTCGTCTATGACGACGATCACGGGTCTGTCCGCGTCTTCCTGCGCTGGCATCAGCCTGCCTTCCCGTCGACCGGCCCGTCCCTCGTGGCGGCAGCGGGCAGCCGGATTGTGAACGTGGCGCCGGCCCCGGGAACCCCGGAGGCTTCGATCATGCCCTTGTGGTCCTGGATGATGGCGCGGGAGATCGAGAGCCCCAGGCCGTGGCCTCCCCTGCGCGTCGTGTAGAAGGGCTGGAAGAGCCGCCTGGCCTGCTCGTCAGTGAACCCCTTCCCCGTGTCGCTGATCTCGATGACCACGGGCAGCTCGGGCCTGCCGTCCGAGCGGGTCGTGACAGAAAGCCGCCGGGAGGCCGCGCCGTCCATGGCCTGGCGCGCGTTTGTAAGGAGGTTCAGGAAGACCTGGGCCAGCCTGATCCTGTCCCCGCGTATCTGCGGCAGGTCCGCCGCAAGGGAAAGGGAAAGGTCGACCTCGGAAAGCTTCATCTGGGGAACGAGGAACTCCATGCATTCACGGAGGACCCCGTTCACTTCCAGGACGGAGAACGTGGCATCCGACCTGCGGGTGAGCTCGCGCATCTGGTTGATGATCCGGGCAGCCCTGTCCACCTGTTCCGAGATGAGACGGAGATTCCCTTTCACGTCCTCCTCGGAGCCGGCCTTCTTCTCCAGCATGTAAAACGCGTTCCTGGCGTAGTTCCTGATGCCGGTGAGGGGCTGGTTCAGCTCATGAGATATCGCCGCGGCCATCTCCCCAAGCTCGGCAAGCCGCGTGGAATGCTCCAGCTGCTCCTCCTGCTTGCGCGCCAGCTCCGAGACCTCACGCAGCTTCTCTTCGGTCTCCCGGCAACCCCTGTCCGCCCGTGAAAGGGCGCGGCCGCGTGCCGCGGAGCGCAGCGAAAGCGCGATGATCCCCGCAATCGCGGCGCACAGGAGGATGAAAAGAATGACGGGCAGGAGCGGGTTGATGTGAGGATTATAGCCCTTTACACGGCCCATTGACACTGTGCGCTCCGCCGTCACACCGTGCAGGGCACAGATGAAATCTCTGGAGCGACGCAACTTCCTTGCGCTCTTTGGCGACTTCACCTTCTTCGGCGCGGGCTCAAGCTTCGCCAGCCAGGCTACTGTCCTGCCCACTTTCATCGCCACCCTGACTGCGTCAGCCCCCGTGATCGGGCTTTCCTCCACGGTTGCCAACGGCGCCTGGCTTCTGCCGCAGCTTTTCGCGGCCAACGCAATTGCCGGGGCGCCCCGGCGCAAGCCCGCGGTCCTGTGGCCCGCGGCCTTCGGAAGGCTCGTGTCCCTTGCCCTCGGCCCTCTCGTGCTCGTCCTTTCCGGGAATCCCAAAGCCGCGCTGTGGATATTCTTCCTGCTCTACGGCCTGTTCTGGCTGCTCGACGGGGTGGCAAGTATTGCCTGGCTCGATCTCCTGGGAAAAGTCCTCACCCACAGATCGCGGGCGCGGCTCATCGGCCTTTCCCAGGCCGCCCAGGGGACGGCGGGAATCGGGGCCGGGATCCTGGTGGGGATCATCCTCTCCTCCCCCGCCCTTCCCTCCCCGCGGGGCTATGTTCTCCTCTTCCTCCTCTGCGGCATCTTCTACACCCTTTCCTATTTCAGCTTCTTCTTCCTCCGGGAAGAGCCGGACGCGCAGGTCGGGCGTCCGCTGCCCTGGCCCGACTATTTCAGAAGCCTCTGGCAGATCGTTCGAATGGACACCGACTTCCAGAAAGCCCTCATCGTCTGCCTTCTTTTCAGCATCACCGGCAGCGCCACTCCCTTCTATATAATTCACGGGCTTTCCAGCCTGCACTTTCCCGAGATCAGCGTGGGGATCTTCACCGCGGCGCAGGTGCTCGGCGGCATCGTCTCCGCGCTCATCATGGGGAGGATCGGGGAGACGCGGGGCACACGGTCCGTCATGAGGCTCTGGGGAGTGGTCTGCATCTGCACGCCGCTTCTTGCCTGGGCGCTTCCGGCCCTCTTCGGCTCCGCCGAGCCCCCGGCACTCATGTACCTCTACGGGCTGGTGTTCGTCCTGGTCGGAGCGCAGGGCAATTCCGTGATGGCGGGATTCATCAACTACGTGCTGGAGTTCGCACCTCCTTCCCGGCGGACGGTCTACATCGGATGCGCCAACACGCTGGCAAGCCTTTCTATTTTCGCGCCGCTCTTGGGAGGATGGATGCTCTCCCTGGGCTCTTCCTGGTCAGCGTTGTTCATCCTGGCGGCCGCCGGACCGCTGGTCGGCCTGGCATTCTCCCTTCGAGTCGTGGAGCCGCGGCGGCGCGCCGGGGAGGCGCATGCAAAGTCATGAGCGAAGCACACCTGCGGCCGACACTGGAGGACATCAGGAGCGCCCGGACACGCATGGCCGCGCACGTGCACCGCACCCCGATCCTTCGAAGCAGGACAATGGATGAGCTCACCGGCGGCGCGCTTTTTTTCAAATGCGAAAACTTCCAGCGCATGGGAGCATTCAAGTTCCGGGGGGCGGTGAACGCGGTGTTCTCCCTGGATGAAGCGGAGGCCCGGCGCGGTGTGGCCACCCATTCCTCGGGAAACCACGCGCAGGCGCTTGCCCTTGCGGCGCGCATCCGCGGCATCGACGCCTGCATCGTGATGCCGGGCGACGCGCCGAAGGTGAAAGTGGAGGCGGTTCGAGGGTACGGAGCCCGGATCGTGTTTGCCGGCAATGCTCCCGAGGACAGGGAGCGCACCCTGAAAGAGGTCGTGGCTGAAAGCCGGGCCGTATTCATTCATCCTTCGGACGACCTGCGGGTGATTGCCGGCCAGGGGACCTGCGCCCTGGAGGTGCTGGAGGAAGTCCCTGACCTCGACCTCGTGATCACTCCGGTGGGCGGCGGGGGGCTTCTCAGCGGAACGGCAATTGCCGTGAGCGAGACCTCACCCGCTACGCGCGTTATCGGGGCGGAGCCCGCTGCCGCGGATGATGCGTACCGGTCATTCACCTCGGGGATCCTCCAGCCCTCCGTGAACCCGCGGACCATAGCTGATGGGCTTCGCACCTCCCTTGGCCCGAACACGTTTCCAATCGTTCGATCCCGCGTGGCGCAAATCGTCACGACAAGTGAAGATGCCATCATCAGGGCAATGAAGCTCATCTGGGAGAGGATGAAGATCGTCGTCGAGCCCTCCGCCGCCGTTCCGCTTGCCGCCATCATGGAAGGAAAGCTGGAGGTTCGCGGAAAACGCGCGGGGATCATACTCTCCGGCGGCAACGTGGACCTGGATCTGCTCCCCTGGCTGAGGACTTGAATCAGCGGGCCGGGGCGCGCCTTGTCAACGCGCGCGGCCGCGACTATGATTGGCCCGCATGCCCGTCCTGGAGCCGGACACCTCGATTCAGCTTCCCAGCGTCACGGTGCTCAAGGCGTCGGCAGGATCGGGAAAGACGCGGACGCTCACCGAGCGCTACGTGCAGTTCCTCCTTTCACCGCTCGTTCCGAAAAACGGCCTTCGCAACATCCTGGCCATCACTTTTTCCAACAATGCCTCGCGCGAAATGAAGGAGAACATTCTCGTCTGGCTGAAGTCGCTGGCGCTTCGCGACCAGGATCGCCTGAGGGAAATCGCACTGATCACCAGCGGAGGTGACGACCAGATAGCGCGCAAGGCCCGGGAAACCGTGGAGACGATGCTTGGCGAGTATTCGGATTTCCAGGTGCGGACCATCGACAGTTTCATGTCCACGATCTTTCGGGCATCGGCCATCGAGCTCGGGTTCCCCCCTGACTTCCAGATCGTGATGGACCCTGCGCCGCTCCTGGACTACGCGCTGGACTTGTTCCTTCGTGACGCTCGCTCGGGAAGCCCCGCGGCCGCGCTCCTTGACGGGACGGTGGCCGCCCTTGTGGCCCAGAGAGCCGAGGCAGACGGTTTTCCCTGGGAGCCTGCCTCCGCGCTCAGGGCGCAACTCATGGAGATCGAAAACCGTATTTCCGCACTCGAAGCTGATCCCGTCGTGGAGGAGACGGAACCCGCCGCGGCTGAGCTGGAAAGAAGGATCCGTGATTTCCTGGAGGAGATCGAGCTCCTCGTGGAGCGCTCCGGCCTGGTCGAAAGCCCGAGGTCTGCTTTCCGCAGGGTGCTTGCCTCCGCCCGGTCAGGGATGTTCCGCGACATCATGAGCCGCGGCATGGCAACCGGCCCGGTGAAAAAACCGCCGACGCGTGATGAGGCGGGCCGCACGGCCTGGGAGGCAATCCAGGCGGCCTGGGATGTGACCCAGGCCCTTGCGGGACAGTACGCGGCGCTCATGGCCCGCGGGTTTTACACGCCCTACCTTCGCCTCCATGCCGCCCTTGCCGCAACGCTTGAGAGCGTGAAGAGGACGAGGGGAGTGGTGTTTATCGGAGACATCAACCGCAAGCTCCTCACCCTGCTTTCCCTGGACATCGTTCCCGACATTTATTTCAGGATCGGCGAGAGGGTCTTCCACTACCTGGTGGACGAGTTCCAGGACACCTCACCCATCCAGTGGAAAAACCTCTTCCCCCTCATTGAGAACTCCCTTGCGCAGGGGGGGAGCCTGTTCGTCGTCGGAGACACGAAGCAGGCAATCTATGGGTTCCGTCACGCCGACTACACGATCATGCGGGGCATGGAGAATGAGAACCCGTTTCCGTCCGCGCGGCAGCACACGCGGCTTGAAATGAGCACCAACTACAGGAGCAGGGCGCGCATCCTCGAGCTGAGCCAGCGCGTCTTCACACAGAACGCCGCGGTGCTGCCGGACTACCGTGAAGCGGCGCGGCAGAGCGGCCTGGACGACTGGCGCCAGGAGGCCCATGAGAAAAGTCCGGAAGGCCGGGTGGATGTGGAGGTCCTTGAGCGCAACGACGAGGACCCGCCCGAGCGCGCGAGGCTGCACGCCATCATCCGCGACCTTCGAAGCCGCGGATACCGCTGGGGAGACATCGCCGTGCTTGCCTCGCGAAACGACGAGGTGATCCGGGCCACCTCCTGGCTCAACGAGAAGGGCATTCCGTTCATCTCCTACAGCAGCCTCGACGTGAGGCGGAGGAAGGTGGCAGGAGAGATCCTCTGCCTGCTCACGTTCCTCGACTCCCCCAGGGACGATCTTTCCTTCGTCACCTTCGTCCTGGGCGATATCTTCACGGCCGCCCTTCGAGATCTGGCGGGTGCGCCGCCACCGCATCGGCTCCATCAGTTCCTCCTGGAGAACAGGGACCGCCGCCCGCTGTACAAGGCTTTTCAACGGGAGTTCCCCGGCACCTGGGACAGGTTCTTCGCAGGGCTCTTCCGCTCTGCCGGCTATCTGCCGCTCTATGATCTTGCAAGCGAGATCTATGCGGTCTTTCGCGTGTTCCAGAACAAGGCCGACGAGGAGGCGACGCTTGCCAGGCTCCTGGAGGCCATCAAGGACTTCGAAGGCAGCGGTTCCAACAGCCTCCGGGATTTTCTCCGATTTGCCCGGGGCCGGGAAGAAGGCGGTGAATGGAACATCGAGCTTCCTGAAGGCGCGGATTCCGTCAGGGCCATGACCATCCATAAGTCCAAGGGACTGGGGTTCCCCGTGGTCATCGCGCTTTTGTACGGGGAAAAAAACCGCGGCTTCGGCTACACCGTGATGCGTCGGGACGGACAGCTCAGGCTGGTCCGCCTGGCGCGGCAGCTTGCGCGGCGCGACGAGGAGCTCGATGCCCTCTACGGCCGCGAGCAGCTTCGGGACACGGTCAACAGGCTCAACGGCCTGTACGTCGCGCTTACTCGCGCGCGGGAAGAAATGCACGTGATCGGGGTCAGGCGGGAGAAGGATTCATTTCCATTCGACCTGCTTCCCGAGTCAGGACTCACCGATGGCAACCGCGGGGAAGGGGCCGCCGGCGCGGCAAGCCGAGTGGCGGCCAGTGCGCCCGTTGCGGCGGCATCCGGCCGGCCTCTGGGCGCTGCAGACCTGCCTCCCGCGGCTCTCTCGCACGAGGCGCGGCCCGTCCCGCCCTCCGTCGGCGCAAAGCGCCTGGGCTGGGCTGAGCGCCGTCGCGGCGACCTGGTTCATGCGGCGCTTTCCCAGATCCTCTACGCCTCGGCGGACCTGGAAACCGACATACGCGAAGCCCTGGAACGGGCCGTGCGCTCCCTGCGGCTGGAAGCCGACCTCCCCGAGCATCTTGCGGCTTCCGCGGCTGCCCTCATCCGCCGGCAGCCCCTGGCGGCGCTCTTTTCCCGGCAGCCGCAGAGACAGGTCTACACCGAGTGGGAGCTGTGCAACGATGAAGGGAAGCTCTTTCGGCTGGACAGGGTGGTTGTCGACAAGGACTGCGTGACCGTCATCGACTGGAAGACCGGCGCGGACGATGACGGGGTGGAGACGCACGATGAGCAGGTGTCGAACTACGCGGGGATGCTTGCCGCGATCCACCCGGGCAGAAGGGTGCATGCGTTCCTGGTCTACCTGGACCGGGGTGAAGTGAGGCAGGTGGATTGAACGCTCTTCTCCTGCCCCGGGGCGCTGACCTTATCGCATCGGTGGCCGATTCCCTTGACCAGGACTCCGCCGACCTCGGCGATTGCCTTGTCGTTTTTCCCGGCAGAAGACCCGGCCATTTTCTTCGCAAGGCGCTCGCGGAAAGAACGAAGGGCAGCTTCGTTCCACCGCATATCGTCTCCATGGACGAGCTGATTGACGAGCTGTACCGAGCGCGGCATCCCGAGCCCCGGCCGGTATTGGAGAACATCGATGCGGTGGCGCTCCTGCATGAGATCCATCGAAGCTCGCCGCGTCCCCTCGGAGGCTCGGCCTTCCTTGCACCCGACACCTTCTTCTCCCTGGGGACGAAGATCTTCAACGACCTGGAGGAGCTTCGTATCGAGGGGGTGGACGCACGCGCGGTGGGTGAGGTTCAACCCCTGATCGAGGAGAAGATCCCCGAGCGCTCGCGGAACAGCCTCCAGACGCTCCAGCTCTTCTACAAGGAGTTCTATCCCCGCGTGGATGCGCTGGGATATTCCACCCGGTCTCTGCGATACTGGGAGGTGTGCTCTTCGCTCGGCGAGCAGGATCTTGCCGGGTATCGAAAGGTGATTTTCGGCGGGTTCTTCGCGCTCACTCGCGCGGAAAGGAAGCTCTTTTCCGCGGCGGGCCGGGCGCCGGCGGTCTCCGCGGAACCGACGGTGACCTTCCTCTTTCAGGAAGGTGAGGGAATGCGCGAGAAACTCTCCCGAATGGGAATCGGGTTTACGACCGGTGCGCAGGCGGTGAATGCAACGGACAGGAAGCCGCGCATCAGGCTCATGCAGAGCCCTGACGGGCACGGCCAGGTCTTTGCCTTGAACGCACTCCTGAAGGAACCTGATGAGCGCACTGTGATCGTGCTCCCCTCCGCTGAAACCCTTTTCCCTGTCCAGCGCCACTGCCTGTCCCGGTTCGACCGGGACAGCTACAACATCTCCCTGGGCTACCCGCTTGCGCGAACGCCCGTGTACGGGTTCCTGAACGACCTCATGGAGCTCATCGCCTCGATGGACGGGGAACGAGTGTATGTGCCCCGCTATCTGACCTTCATGCTGCATCCGTACACCAAGAATGCGCTGTTTCGAGGGTCTGCCGCGGCAACGAGGGTTCTCCTTCACGCAATGGAGGAGGCCCTGACCGGCTCTCGCACGCGGCTGTTCGTGACTCTCCAGGAGATCGAAGACGACAGGGACATATTCGAGCAGGCCGCGCTCGCGGTTGCCTCGGACGGAACACTGGCCACCGCGGAGGCGCTTCGTGACCACCTGCGCTCCATCCACGAGTCGACCATCGGCAGGCTGCGCTCCTTCACCAGCGTGAAGGACTTTGCCGACAGGTGCATCCAGCTTCTCAGCTGGGCTCACGACACGACGACGGCCCGGGACCACCCCTTCTTTTCACCCTTTGCCCAGTCGTTCATCGAATCCCTTGAAACGATCTCCCGGTCGCTCATGCGTGACACGGCGTTCCAGGACCCCCGCAGCTGTTTCACGCTCCTTCGCAACTACGTCCAGGGCCGCTACCAGCGGTTCCCCGGCACTCCCCTTCGCGGCCTGCAGGTGCTGGGCTCCCTGGAGACGAGGAACCTCAGCTTTGAACGGGTCTACATCCTGGATGCGGTTGAGGGCGCGCTTCCCAGGGCTGAGGCCGATGACTCCCTTCTTCCGCTTCCGGTCCGGCGGGCCCTCGGGCTTTCGGGGCAAAGGGAAAGGGAGGAGCTGGAGAGGTACTATTTCTCCCTTCTCAGCGCAGGGGCTCGGGAGCTCACGGTCTTTTTCACGGACAACGGGGAAAAGGAGCGCTCGCGTTTCGTGGAGCAGCTTCTCTGGGAGCAGCAGGCGCGTGACGGGACCGTGGAGACACGACCCTACATCCAGACAATCCAGTACAGGATCAACCTGGAAAACAGGCCTCCGGCCGGCGTGGAGAAAACCGACGAGCTCGTCAACATCCTGCGGGCCCGCCAGTTCAGCGCCTCCGCCCTGGATGCCTACCTTCGATGCCCGCTTTCCTTCTATTACAGCAGGGTGCTCGGGCTCTCCCGGAGGGATGCGGTCACGGGCGAATACGAAAAGGCCGATATCGGGATCCTCGTGCACAACATCCTGGCGGCGTTCTTCCGCCCGACGGTGGGGAGGGAGCTTGCGCTGGAAGACCTGGATCCCTCGCGTATGGCCTCCGTGGCGGGCCAACTGTTTGCGGATCTCTACGGAGAAGCAGACTCAGGGGCGGGCCGACTCCTTCGGGACCAGATCCAGAGCCACCTCAGGCATTTCCTGGACGACTACATGGCACCCCTCCTGCAGGAATCTCCCGTGACCATGGTGGCGGTGGAAGAGCGTCTCGCGCGGGAGTGGCAGGGCTTTGCGATCAACGGCAGGCTGGACGCCGTGCAGCGACGGGGGAACGACGTCGTGATCATCGACTACAAGACGGGACACGATGGAAAAAGCAACGCCATCGATTTCAGGAAGCTCGATCCCGAGCGGCGCGAAACATGGAGCGCTGCCATCGGGAGCCTGCAGCTGCCCTTCTACCTGCTTCTGCGCTCGGGAGCGGGCGGAGGAGATTCCGCGGCCGCCCCCGACGGAACCCGCGCGATGTTCCTCCTCCTCGGTCGGACCCGCCTGAATCGCAGCATCGAGCTTCCGCTGTTCGCCGACCCCAAGGAGGCGGCTCGCGAGCTTCCGCGCCTCCAGGCTGTCATCCTTGCAATCCTCCAGGAGATCGTGTCCCCCGATGTCCCCTTCTCCCCCACGGAGAACAGGAAAAGGGTGTGCCCTACCTGCGATTTCAACGCAATCTGCGGAACCCGCTGGCTGGCGAGGTGACGATTTCAGGAAATTGATCGGGCAGCCTCGATAAAGGTCTCGGCTGCCCGGTTGATGGCATCCTTGTCCGACAGGATGGTGATCCCGAAATCCGCCCCGATGCCCGAGTCCACGACTCCGACGCTCACATTGATGCTGCGCGAGAGGATGTCATCCGTTCGGGGGAGCATGTTGCGCCGCATCGGGGTTCGTCCGTCGGGGTCCTTCCACGAGAGGATCTGCTCCATGTTGTTGTAGACATGCCAGCCGCTCTTTTCCATGGTCTTCGTGCCGAGCTTTTTCGCCACCGCCGCTGCGGCTGCCGCGGAGGGGAATTGCACCACGAGGAGCGTGCAGCATTCTCCGCTGTCGTTGATCGTGCGGAAGGAAAGCCCGTCAATGCCGGCGGATTTGATCCGGGATTTGAGCGCCTCCTTGTTCACGCGGAGCTTCTCGAGTATCCCATCCAGCTTGCGAAGCTGTCCGAGAAGAAAAGCGCCGGTCAGCTCGTTCATCCGCATGTTCACGCCGATCAGGCTGCGCTTGCCGATCTCCACGCCCTTGCGCAGGGGCATATGTCCCTGGTCATGGTATCCGAAAGCCCTCTCGTACAGGGCCTGGCTGTCCGTTGCCACAAGGCCCCCGTCGCCGGAATTGATGACCTTGAAGATGTTGAAGGAAAACGCCCCCATGTCCCCGAGGGACCCCAGTCTCTTCTCCATGTATTTCCCCCCGACCGCCTGGCAGCAATCCTCGATGACGGAGATCTTTCGCCGCTTTGCCAGGGCAAGGATCTGGTCCATTGCACACGGGTTTCCCAGCATGTGCACGGGGATGAGCGCCCGCGTCTTTGCGGTGATTTTGCTCTCCGCATCCCTGGGATCCATGGTGAGCGATTCATCGATCTCCGTGAGGACGGGAGTGGCTCCCGCTTCGATGACCGCGGAGATGGAAGCGATGAAGGTGTAGCCGGGCACGAGGACCTCGTCCCCCGGCCCGATCCCCAGCGCCTTCAGGGCGCACATGAGCGCGCCCGTTCCCGAGTTGACCGCCACGGCGTGCGCAAGCCCGATCTTCGCCGCGAACTCTCTCTCGAAACGGTAGACCTTCTGCTTGAAAGCCGGATTGGAATCTTCTCCGTAGCGGGAGAGGTACCCGCTCTTGAGAACATCCATGACTTCATCGATCTCTTCATTTCCCGCCAGGTAAGCGCCCGGACCAGGCATGATGACCTCCTTGCAACGCGGCTTCGGGAGCCGCTAGCGCTTGCGGCCGCGGGCCTGCCACAGCTTTTGAAGGGGCTCGTAGCCCAGAAGAACGATCCCCTCTTCCTTGATGACCTGGTGCGCCTCTTTCGAGGTGAAAAACTCCAGGTCCTTTGCGCGCGCCTGCCACGACGGAGTGACCGCTTCAAGCTCCGCGTCCGACACCCCGGGATGGAGTGCCCATTCCGACAGTCCTGCCGGAAGCTCCCGCAGCAGCCTGACGTAGGTGTCGCGCTTTTTGGAGAGCTCCACCTTCGTGCTGTCCAGGACATCGTGCGTGTTGACGGCATACCCTTCGCCAACGAGAGGGTTGGAAAATTGGGAGCCGCTCACGCGGAGGGCAAGGCCATACTCCTTCGCAAGCCCTCTTACCATTTGAAAGATGTCATCCCGCCTCACGTGAACGTCGCAGTGGCTGTCGAGGTGCGTCGGATGCAGCCCTGCCCCGAGAACGGTTTCGATCTGTTTGCGAAACTCTTTCTCCAGCTCCGCCAGCTTCACCCGGGCGATGAACTCCTTGATGACATCTTCCGAAGGGAAGAAACCGTCCCTGTCGACGAGGGTCGGTACGGTGTCGTGGGACGCCAGCGGCCCCCAGCGGTACCTGGGCTGCTCGCTGATGGCCGTGAGATGCACGCCGAAGTGGATGTGGGGATTCTCCTTGAGAAGGGCCATGGCATGAACCGCCCACGGGCAGGGCGCCATGAGCGTGGTGGAGGTCGCCACGCCATCGCGAAACATTCTGAGGGCGGCCATGTTCATCGAGTGGCACATGCCGAAATCGTCCACGTTGAGAATCAGAAGCCGGGCATCCGGCGGGTGGCCGAGAAGGGAATTGACGGTCCGTGCGGTGTCCACAGGATTACCCCCTTTCGAAGATCATTTGCCGCTTCCTCCCATGATGCCGCGAACGAGGTGGCGCTGGAGGAAGACGAAGATCAAAAGCAGCGGAAACACGGAAAGCATCGTGATGGCCATGACGATGTTTCGCTGCACGTTGTACTGGCCGAAGAGCTCCGCCAGTCCGTAGGTGAGCGGGCTCACAGTCGGGCTGCTGGTGAGGATAAGGGCGAACATGAACTCGTTCCATGCGGTCAGGAACGCCATGATGGCCACGGCAATGAGCCCGGGCCGTGCAAGGGGCGCTATCACGTACAGGAGCGCCTGGAGCCTGCTCGAGCCGTCTATCATGGCTGATTCCTCCATGGACGCGGGCACCGTGTCGAAGAAGTTTTTCAGAAGCCAGATGGAGATCGGCAGGACGAGCCCGCTGTCGATGAGGATCAGGACGATGTACGTGTCATAGATGTGCAGGTCCTGTGCAAGGCGATAGTAGGGCGTGAGGAGAATGACTCCAGGAAACATCTCCAGAAGGAGGATGGCCGCCAGGACGACGCGCTTGGCTGGAATCCAGAAGCGCGAGAAGCCGTATCCGGCAAGACCGGCCAGGATCAGGCAAAGGGCGGTCGTGCCCCCGGCAATCACCAGGGAGTTCAGGAAATACCGCAGGTACTCGCGGTGCTGGAAAACTGCTCCGTAGGGATCCAGGGTCCATTGCCGGGGCAGGATCTTCGGCGGCAGGACGAAGAGCTCCCGTGCCGGGGTGAGCGCGGTGAAAAAGGCGTAGAGAACCGGAAAGACTGAAAGAACGAGGATCACCACGACAAGGAGGCCGAAGAGCGGCCCCTCGGCGGACCTCCCGACGCGCATCATCGTCCCTCCGCCTCCCGCCGGTAGAAGAAGAGGATGTAGAGGTACATGAGCACGCCGATCACCAGCGCAATGAAGACGCCGATGGCGGAGGCGTAGCCGAAGCTGGCTGTCTGGAGACCCCGCTCGTAAAGAAAGAAGCTTGCGAGGTAGGTGGCGTCCACGGGACCGCCCTTTGTCATGATCCAGACGAGATCGAAGTGGATGAAGGTCGTGATGAAGTCCACCAGGATCACCGTGCCTGTCAGCCCGCGCATGAGCGGGAGGGTGATGTGGATGAACGACTGTCGTCCGCTCACCCCGTCCACCCGGGCGGCCTCGAAGACTTCCTGGGGAAGCGACTCCAGGCCGCCCAGGATCATGAGCATGTACAGGGGATAGAACTTCCACAGGATCACGAAGACCACGGAGAAAAGGACCAGGGTCGTGTTGCTCAGGAACCCGACACTCGCCACCCCAAGGATATGGCTCGTGTAGTACGAAGTGAAGCCGATGGGGTGATAGAGCGCGCCCCAGATCAGGGCAGCGGCCGAGACGGAGAAGATCCACGGAAGAAGGAGCACCGACCTCACGAGGTTTCGAAGCCTGTTGGCCGGCCACAGCCGGGAGTTCAGCACCTCCGCAAGCACCCAGGCGATGATCAGGTGCCCCGCGACCACCAGGACGGTGAATTGGAAAGTGATCCTGATGGAGTGCCAGAACTCGGCCTGGGCAAAGAGGCGCTGGAACTCGTGCAGTCCGACGTAGACGAACGAGTGCGATTGCTCGGACCACGTGGCGAAGCTCCACGGGAAGATCTGAACCAGGGGATACAGCACGACACAGGCCAGAAAGATCACGGACGGCAGAACAAACCACGCCCCGCGGAGATCGCGCCTGGTCCTCGCCCCCCTCGAACGTGTCCTCACATGCGCCTCTCGCTGTCAACAAACAGAGGGGAACGCCCGCGCGAGCGAGTGCCCCCCCTTCTCAGCCCACGATTTCGGGCACCGGGCGCCGCAGGCGCCCTTGCCCCCTATTCCTGCGTTCTTAGCTTGTCCCAGGCCGCTGCGGCATCATCCAGCGCCTGCTTCGCGGACTTCTTTCCCAGGATGTAATTGGCAACCTCGTTCGCCAGAGCCTCCTGCGCCTGCTCCATGTTGGGGAAGGGATTGATCGACACGGAGTTCGGGTTGGAGAGCATCTGAACCTCGGGCCCCAGGATCGGGTCATTCGCAACACTGGGGCCGCTCAGGGCCTTCACATTCGTGAAAGGCAGATGAACAGATGCGATCAGCTTGGAGGTGACCGGTTCGCTCCAGAGGTACTTCAAGAACTCCACGGCTGCCGCTTCCTGCTTGCTGTTGTTGGAAAGACCGATGCCGCTGCCGGCAAGGAAAGTGCCGTTGGCCACTTCCTCCTTGAACGGCGGCAGGTAGGCGACCGTCACGTTCGGATTGCTCTGGTGCACGGTGGATGCCACCCATGGTCCGTTGAGCTGCATCGGCAGGGTGCTGCTGGCCATCATGTCATACATGGTGTTCTCGGTTGTCGCAACCGGATCCGGGAAAACCAGGACGGCGTCGATGAGGCCCTTCCAGTACTCCAGCGCCTGGACGCCCTGGTCCGAATTGAAGGCCGCGGAGCCGTCGTCATTGAGGAGCTTACCGCCGAGCTGCCGGATGGGGGTGAAGACCAGCCTCCCCATGACATGGTCAGCGTCCTTCGGGTTGAACTGGAGCGCCAGGCCGTACTGGGCAACGCCACTGGACTTGACGGCGGTGAGCCAGTCCTTCAGGCCCTGCCACGAATCCGGCAGGGGCGCGCCGATCTTTTTCGCCAGGTCGACGTTGTACGCGAAGTGGTATCCCATCTCGTAGTAATAGATCATGCGGACCACGCCGCCGTAGTGAATGATCGCGGAAGCCGGGATCTCGGACTTGAAGCTGGGGTCTGAATCCAGGATAGGACCGAGGTCCTTGACCGTGCCGAGCTTCGCCAGGGCCGGGATCCACTGGGATTCGGTGCCGAACACGTCCGGCGTGCTCCCCGACTGCATCAGGGTCTGCAGCTTGTCCCGGTAAGGGTCATAGGGGGAAGAAATCGTGGACACGGTGATGTTCGGATGCATCTTCTCGAAATTGGAGATGATCCAGTCCACGTTCGCCTGACCCCACTCGGGTATCCACCACAGGTCCCACGTGATGGAAACCTTGTTGCCCATGCTGCCCCCGGTGGCGCCCTCCTGCTTTCCACCGGACCACGCCAGGCACAGGCCTGCAAGGACGAACAAAACCACAAGAGCCACTGATCTGAACCTCATGGCTTGCCTCCCTTAACGGCGCGGGAGCTGCTCCTTCGGCCTTCCAGGCCGGCGCAGCAGCAACCTGCCAGAATTAGTTCCTGATGAATAATATTCACAGGGAAATAGACGGGCAAAGAAATTAATTTTTCCCTGTCGAGATTCAATGAATGCCATATTATGCCATTTGTGAGCCTTAATAATGACATTAGGACTTTTCCCTTAGCCTGTCGCTTGCTCATTGCACTGAGATGGAATATGCTTTTCAAGAGACGAACATGCCGATGCTGGACAACCTGACACCGGATGCCGTGCGCGTGCTGCGGGCAATTTCCTCCCTCGGGCAGGCGACGCGGCTGTCCATCCTCAACCGGACGGGGCTGAGCAAGGGACGGACCACGGCAGCCGTCCAGGAGCTTCGCGACCAGGGCCTCATCGTTTCACGGGAGGAGGCTCCCCAGGGACAGGGAAGGCCATCCTTCATCCACACCATCGCCCCTGACGCTTTCTATGCGGTGGGCGCGGCCCTCAAGGTCGGAGCCTGCAGCATTTCGGTGGTCTCAGGCACGGGAGACATCCTGGAAAACAGGAGCCTGCCGACTTCATCCGGCGCCTTCGAGGAACAGGAGCTGCTTGCCGTCCTTGCCGATGTCCGAGCGGGTGTCCGCGACGTGATTTCCCGCCTGGAGCCGGCTCGCTTCATCGCGCTGGGCATTTCCGTGCTCGGCAGGGTGGACACGGAGCAGGGCGTCTGGCTCTCCGGGCTTCAGTATGGACCGTTTCGAAACGTCAACGTTCCCGCCGCGTTCTCCGATCTGGGGGTGCCCGTGATCGTGGAGGATCATGCCCGCTCCGTGGCTTTCGCGGAGATTCGCCGCCAGGGAGGCTCCCCGGGGGGGGACTTTGCGCTTCTCTACATGGGCGAAGGCCTGGGGTCGGCCCTCGTGCTGGACGGTAGGCTGTACCGGGGCCGCCACGGGGTGGTGGGGGAGATCGGGCACGTGGCGCTGGAAGGAAACGACAAGCGGTGCGTCTGCGGCGACACCGGGTGCCTGGAGACGGTGGCCTCGGGAACGGGGATCCTTTCCTCGCTTCGGGCACGGATCGCGGAAGGGGTTGTCACCACGCTCAGGGCTCGCGTGGAGGGCGGGGAGACGCTGACCCTTTCCGCCATCGGGGAGGCGGCGGCGGCGCACGACCGCCTGGCGGAGCAGGTGCTCCAGGAAGCGGGAACCGCGCTCGGGGAAGCCTGCTCCCTTGTCATGAAAATGGTCAACCCCGCCCGGATCATCGTGAGCGGAGAGGCGGCAACGCTGAGCGAGTCACTGGCGGAGCCGATGAACAGGCGTATCCGCGAGCGCGCTCCCCTGGAAGCGCGCCTGGACTTCGGAACAGGCTTCGCGCGGTACACGGAGAACGACGAGGCCGTCGGTGTCGCGCTGCTGTCCATCGATAGAACGCTCTCCGAGAAGGTTGCCCCTGGTCCGCCGCCGGCGGAGGAAACATGATGGGTGACGATCTTCCAGTCGGAGTCCTCGGGATCGGCAGGATAGGGCTTTTCCATTGCGAGCGCATCTCATCCACGCCCGGCCTGCGACTTGCCGCGGCGAGCAGCAGGTCTTCACGGCAGACCGAGGAGGCGCGGCGGCGCTTCGGCGTGAAGACCTACTCCCGGCACGAGGACCTCATCGGTGACAGCGACGTTCGATGGATCGTCATCGCCACCACCTCCGACCAGCATTACTCCTGGGCGCTCGCCGCGCTGCGGGGCGGCAAGAACCTGATCATCGAGAAGCCGATCGCCCTGTCCTGCGGGGAGGCCGCGGAGATCTACCAGGCAGCGGCGGACCGCGGTCTTTCCGTGCTGCCTCACCAGAGCAGGCGATGGGATCGGGATTTCCTTCTCGTGCAGAGGGCCATGACGGAAGGTCTTCTGGGAAGCGTGTACAGGATCGAGTCCCGTCGGGCAAGCTTCTCATCCGGGTGGGCCGGGTGGGGAGCCCAGGGGATGGACAATCCGTGGCGTCTCAAAAAGCAATACGGGGGAGGCATGCTCAACGACTGGGCGCCGCACCTCGTTGACCAGGTGCTGATCCTGGCCGGGGGGCCGCTTGTCTCCGTCTCCGCATGGTCGGGCGGGAAGGTCTGGACGGAGGAAGTGGACGATCATTTCTGGGCGGAGCTCGCTTTTGAGAGCGGGCTGAGCTGCAGGATCGAAGCCTCCAACAATCACCGCATCCCCCTGCCGCGGTGGACCGTCGTGGGAACACGAGGAACGCTCCAGGTCAGAGGCGAAGCCGTGGACAGCTGGCAGCAGGCTGAGCTTGCAACGGATTTCCACGGTGTGCCGGAAGTCCGGCGTTACGACTTCTCGGGCGCCGAGCTGACGGATGCATTCTATGGCGCGTTTACGGATGCAGTCCGCGGCTCGAAGGAGCTTCCCATCACACGTGACCAGGTCCTCGCCGTCATGAAGACCATAGACCTGATCAGGCAGTCCGCCGCTGAAGGCAGATCCGTCACGCCGTGATCAGGGAGATGCCTGGCGCGATTTGACCTCCCGGCGCCGCGCGTGCAGCACCTCTTCCGTGTACCCGTTTGCGGAAACCTCTCCCGTGAACACCAGGTCGAGGGCCGCCTTGAAGGCAGGGTTTCCCTGAAAATCCGTCGCCATGGGCTGGTAGCGTGGATCAGCGCTGTTCTGGCGATCCACGACCGCCGCCATTCGCTTGAACGTCTCGACCACCTGGTCCCGAGTGATCACGGAATGCCGCAACCAGTTGGCGATGTGCTGACTGGAGATCCGCAGGGTGGCCCGGTCCTCCATCAAGGCTACATCCCGGATGTTCGGAACCTTCGAACATCCGATCCCCATCTCCACCCATCGCACGACGTACCCAAGCACCCCCTGCGCATTGTTGTCCAGCTCTTCCTGGACCTGCGCCGCGCTCAGGCGGCGCGCGCCAAGGAGCGGAGGCGTGAGGATGTCGGAAAGCCGTGCCCGGGTCCGCGAGGCCAGCTCCTTCTGCCGCTGCCCCACGTCCACCATGTGATAGTGCAGCGCATGGAGGGTGGCGGCGGTCGGAGAGGGAACCCAGGCCGTGCTTGCTCCCGCGCGAGGGTGAGCGATCTTGGCCTCCATCATGGCCCTCATCTCGTCCGGCATGGTCCACATGCCTTTGCCGATCTGTGCGCGTCCGGGCAGCCCCGTGGCAATGCCCGTATCCACGTTCCAGTCCTCGTACGCCATGATCCACGGCTGGCGCTTGATTTCCTCTTTCGGCAGGACGGCGCCCAGCTTCATGCTCGTATGGATCTCATCCCCGGTCCGATCGAGAAACCCCGTATTGATGAATACGACTCGTTCACGGGCCGCCCGGATGCATTCCTTCAGGTTGACTGTCGTGCGGCGCTCCTCGTCCATGACCCCGATCTTCAGCGTATTGCGATCCAGGCCCAGGGCATCTTCCACGCGGCCGAAGAGCTCAACCGTTGCCGCAACTTCTTCGGGGCCGTGCAGCTTCGGCTTGACGATGTAGATGCTTCCCGTCCTGCTGTTTGCGCCCCTCCGCGGCCCCCGCAGATCGTGAATGGCCGCCAGGGAAGTGACCATGGCATCCAGGAAGCCCTCGGGAATGGCGTGCCCGCCCTCATCTGCCACGGCATCCGTGTACATGTGGATCCCGACGTTTCTCACCAGGAGGAGGCTTCGCCCCGGGAGCGCCAGCGATGATCCGTCAACGCCGTTGTACGTCCTGTCAGGATTCAACCTGCGCGTCAGGATCCTGCCATCTTTCTGGAACGTGGCCTCAAGCGTCCCTTTCATGATCCCGCACCAGTTGCGATACACGCTGCTCTTGTCCGCGGCGTCCACCGCGGAAACGGAGTCTTCGCAGTCCTCGATGGTGGTCACCGCGGCTTCCAGCAGGATGTCCTTCACGCCGGCGTGGTGCGTCCTGCCGATGGGGTGCTCCCGGTCGATCTGAATCTCGACGTGAAGGCCGTGATGTTCAAGGAGAACGCAGGACAGATCACCGCCATCCACTCGATAGCCGACAAACTGGGCTGCCTGGGCCAGCGGGACCTCGCCCTGCCCTTCCACGGAGGCGAACAGGCCGCGCTTCCCTCCGACATCTCGCAGGAAGAAGCGCTGCGCGCGCGCATGGACGCCCTTCTGCAAGGGAAAGGTCCGGTCGAGAAAATCATCGACGTACGCAATGACCCGCGCCCCTCGGACGGGGTTGTAGCCCGATCCTCTGCCTGCTCCGTTGTCCCGGGGAATCACGTCGGTTCCATAGAGTGCGTCGAAGAGGCTTCCCCAGCGGGCATTTGCCGCATTCAGGGCATAGCGCGAGTTGTCCAGGGGAACAACGAGCTGGGGGCCGGCAAGCTCGGAAATCTCGCGGTCCACCCCCGTGGTGCCCGCCTGGAAATCCGTGCCTTCGGGAACCACGTAGCCAATCTTCCTGAGCAGGCTTTCGTATTCCTTCGGGTCGAGCGGATGACCATGGAGGCCGTCGGCGTAGTCATCGATGCTTTTCTGGAGCTGGTCCCGTTTTTTCAGAAGCTCTGCGTTGCGCGGGCCAAGGTCACGCACGATCTCCGCGAGCGAGCTCCAGAACCGCTCGACGTCCACCCCCGTGCCTGGGGCTATCTCGTCGCGCACGCAGCGGAAAAGGCCTTCCTGGATTCGCAGCCCCGCGGCCCGGACGGCGGTTGTGGTCGAACCTGCACCCATGTCGCATCCCCTCCCTGAAGGTAGCGACGGCAGAGCCGATCTTCAACTATATTTCCCCCATGAAGGACACATTCACGGCAACAGCCCATGTCACCATCAGGGCCGGCGCGGCGAAGGTCTGGGATGCACTGACCAATCCGACGCTCATCAAGCAATACCTGTTCGGCACTGACTGCAGATCCGACTGGAAGGTCGGCAGCTCCATCACCTACACGGGCACCTGGGAAGGAAAAAGCTACACGGACAAGGGCACAATCCTGGAGCTCATGCCCAACAAGGTTCTGAAGGCGACATACTGGAGCTCGGTCTCGGGAAAGCCCGACGTGCCGGAAAACTACAACACGGTGACCTACGAGCTTTCGCAAAAGGGCGGGGAGACCATGCTCACCATCACGCAGGACAATAATCCCACCAGGGAATCGGCGGATCACTCTACCGAGAACTGGAAGAAGGTCCTGGCGACGATGAAGGACCTGCTGGAAAAGTAGCCCCCGCGCTCACCGCGTCTGCCCCCAGCCCGATCCACGCGGAGCTGCCGTCTCGATAATGCTCCTTTTTCCAGATCGGGACGCGCCGCTTCACCTCATCGATGATGAAACGGCAGGCGCGAAACGCCTCCTCGCGATGGCCGGCCACCACGCCTACCCAGACGGCCACGTCCCCGACAGAGAGGCTGCCCACGCGGTGGACGCAGCGCGCCGCAATGACCCCCCGCAGCGCCTCACGGAGAATCGCGCCCCCTTCCTTGAGGCACAGGGCATCGTACGCCTCGTACTCGAGGCCCACGACGTCGCGGTTGTCGTTCGTGTCCCGCACCCGCCCTTCGAACGTCACGAGGGCCCCGGCATGAGCGCTGGCAAGCGAGGCGGCAAGCTCGGAGACGTTCACGGGGATCCTGCTCAGCTGGAACAACTCGAAGGTGCTCATCACCCGCCCGCGTACGGGGCAAGGAAGACAACCGTGTCCCCGTCCTTCACCTCAGCGCTCCACGGGGCGATCGCG
This sequence comes from uncultured Spirochaetota bacterium, assembly GCA_963753085.1. Classification (GTDB taxonomy): domain Bacteria; phylum Spirochaetota; class Spirochaetia; order SZUA-6; family Fen-1364; genus Fen-1364. Next base: position 172,213 of record CAVWBF010000017.1, read on the forward strand.
TCGTTCAGCACCACCCGCAGGATGGAGCGGTCAAAGGAGAACCCATGCCGCACAGCCACCTCGTCGTACACCTCCGCCGCGGTGACGGCTGCGCTCTCCAGCTCTTCCTCGCTCAGCCCCGCGGCCTCCCGAAATGCCGCGTAGTAGCGCATCCGCAGAGACTTGCTCCCCATCGTCTATCCCCCGATGCTGTACATTTCCACCTTCGTCAACCCGGTGGCGGCCTTCTCTCCCCTCTCCTCGGAATAGCGGTCCGTCCGCTTCTTCCACAGGGATCGTATGCTGGAAAGCAACTCTTCGTCACGGGCGCCGCTTCGAAGCAGCGTACGAAGGTCGAAGCCCCGCGTCGAGAAAAGGCACGTGTGCAGCTTTCCATCGGCGGAGAGCCTCACGCGGCTGCAATCCCGGCAGAAAGGCTGGCTCACCGAGGAGATGAATCCCGCCTCGCCCTGCCCGTCCTTGAACCTGTAGCGGGACGCGACCTCTCCCCGGTAGTTTGGCTCCATCGGCTCCAGGGGGAACTCGGCGTCGATCCTTGCAAGGGTCTCACGCGAGGGCACGACGAGCTCGCGGCGCCAGCCGTTTCGATTGCCGACATCCATGAACTCGATGAACCTGACGATGTGGCCCGTGCCGCGGAAGCGCCTGACCAGGTCGAGCACCTGGTGCTCGTTCAGACCCCTGATCACAACGGCGTTGAGCTTGATGCCGCGGAAGCCGGCCGCCTCGGCGGCGGAAACTCCCTCGAGGACAGGCTGGAGCCGATGAGCCCTGCCGTTCATGCGGGCAAATGTTTCCTCATCCACGGAGTCGAGGCTGACGGTGATGCGCTTGAGTCCCGCGTCCCGAAGCGGCCGGGCCATGCGCGCCAGATGCGAGCCGTTGGTGATGAGCGCCAGGTCCCTGATCCCTTCGATGGCGGTGAGCTTTTCCACGAGCTCGGGCAGCCACGGCCGCAGGAGCGGCTCCCCGCCGGTCAGCTTGAGCTTGACCACCCCCAGCCGTGCAAAGAGCCCCGCAATGCGGGTGATCTCCTCGAAGCTCAGGAGCTCCTCCGGTTTCAGGAACGTGTAGGCCTCCCCGTACACCTCTGCCGGCATGCAGTAGGGGCAGCGGAAGTTGCAGGAGTCGATGACGGAAATGCGAAGGTCATGGAGGGGCCTTCCGAACAGGTCCCGAACAGGCCCCTCTGAGAAGTTGTCACTCACTTAGCCACAAAAATATAGGGAATCGCAGGGGCCAGGTCAACGTTGTGCCCGCTCGGATGCGAGGGGGTCGGCTTTACTCGGACTATGCCGGGGGATAGTCTGGCTTTTCAACCGGGGAGTCGATGATCGACACGCCTGTTCATCGAGTTCATGCGGTGCGGCGCCTCAGCCCGAGCGCGTTCATCCTGCGCTTTGACCGCCATGGCCTTCGGTTCGAGCCCGGCCAGTACGTGAACCTCGGCCTTCGCGGCTCCCTGGCCATGCGCGAGTATTCCATCTACTCGGGAGCTTCGGAGGACTTCCTTGAGGTGCTGGTGAGGGAGATCCCGGGAGGCCTGGTGTCAGCTGCGCTGGCGCTCTGCGAACCGGGAGACGAGCTGGCCCTGGAAGGGCCGTACGGGATGTTCGTCACGGACCCTCTGCAAAGGGGCTCGGCACGGTACCTGTTCATCGGATCGGGGACGGGGATCTCGCCGTTTCACTGCCTTGTGGCAAGCTACCCGCGCATCGACTACCTGCTCCTGCACGGCACTCGCATGGCAGACGAGCGCTTTGACGCGGAGGCCTTCGACCCGCGCCGTTTCATCCGCTGCATCTCGCGATCTCCGGGCCGCCTCGGCACGGCCTCGCGTGACTACGGGGGCAGGGTCACGGGCTGGCTTCGCGAGAACCGGGTGGACCAGGCTTCGCTGTGCTATTTGTGCGGGAACAGCGACATGATCTACGAATCCTTCTCCATCCTGAGGGAACAGGGCGTTCCCCGGCATCACCTTTTTGCGGAGATATACTTCTGAACCTCGGCGTTGCGCCTCACGGCAATCAACTGGCCCAGGATGGCCACCGCCAGCTCCGCGGGAGTCTCAGCCTTGATGTCGAGCCCGATGGGCGCATGGAGCGCGTCGATCTTCTCCTGCGGAAAACCGTCGCTTCGAAGCTGCTCGCGCAGGAGCACGGCTTTTCTCTCGCTTCCAATGAAGCCCGCGTAGCGGTACTTCCTCTTGAGCACGGCGCGCACGCACTCCAGGTCGGTCAGATGCCCGCGGGTCACCATGACGACATAGGTCGCGGAGTCGAAGGGGAACCTTTCGACGATCTCCGTGTAGCTCCCGCAAAGCGTTTCCACTCCCGGGGGAAACCTCCCCGCCGCTGAGAACTCTTTCCTGTCGTCCGCCGCGGTGATCTTGAAATCCAGCCGTGCAGCAAGAGCGGCCACGGCCTGGCCCACGTATCCGCCTCCCAGGATCAGGAGCTTCTCCTCGGGGAATACCGGGTCGAAGAAAATGCCCTCCTCCTCGAGGAATGCCGGCCTTCCGCTGTCGAGGGACTTCTCCGCCGAATCGCCTGCTCCCGAGGGAAGGACGCCGTGCGCCGCGGATCCCTTCTCATCCAGCACCGTGACATCGACCGACGGCGCAGGGTCGCCGGCGGCACCGCCCAGCTTCTTGACGAAGAGCGTGCGCTCGCCCTGGCGGATCTTTTCAAAGGCTATCCTGTAGGGCGCGCGGTCTCCGATGAACTCGATGAGGATCCGGCTGGTCCCCCCGCAGATCATGTCCTGTCCCTCGACCTGCGTGCCCTGGAACTCGAGCGTGAGCGTTGCCGGTTTCCTTCCCCTGATGCATTCTTCCGCCAGCGCGATGGCTCGAGCCTCTCCCTTGCCGCCCCCCACGGTCCCCAGATGGACCGCCCCGTCTCGCACGAGCATCTTGGACCCCGGGTGCCGCGGCACCGAGCCCCGCGCGTCGATGACGGTGACAAGGGCCATGTCCTCACGACTTGTCGCAACGGCTTTTATGATCTCGTAGCTCATTCGCGTCCCTTTCCATAGTAACCATTCTCGGCTCGGCGAGGGAAGCCGCGAGGTGCCGATCCGTCCCATGGATGCCGATATTGTAGCAGACCGAAAAAGGATGAAGCAGTGAGAAGCCAGAATGTCGTCATGGACGCCCCGCGCCCCAGCGCAATCGACATTGAGCATGGGTCTTTGTTCGATTCTTCGGCAGCGGCATATGAACGCTTTCGTCCGGCGTATCCGCAGCGGGTCATTGACGCCATGATCGGGCTGTCGAACCTCACCCCGGCCTCGCGCCTTCTGGAGATCGGGTGCGGAACGGGCAAGGCGACATTCCTCCTTGCCTCGCGGGGATACGCCATTGACTGCCTCGATCCCGGAAAACGCCTCATCGCTCTGGCCGAGATGAAGTGCGCGAAGTGGCCCCGGGTCTCCTTCACCACGGGACGGTTCGAGGAAATCGGCTTCCAGCCGCTGTCGTATGACCTGGTCTTCTCCGCGCAGGCTTTCCACTGGGTCGACCCGGCCGTGCGGCTGCGGAAGGTCGCGCGCCTCCTGCGCGGGGGCGGATCGCTCGCGCTTCTCTACAACTACCCCGGGCAGCCCACGGGGGACGAAGTGCTGGAAAGACTGTCGAAGCTCATCCAGCGGGAATCAGGCGGGCAGCTGTCCGCCTGGCGTTACGAGGACGAGGTGAAGGGGTGGCTCGGGGAGATCAGGGAGAGCGGTCTCTTCAAGGACCTGACGATTGCCCGCCACCAGTGGCAGGAAAGATATTCGGCCGCCGAGTACGTGGGCCTCTTCAGCACCTTCTCCGACTTCCTGTCGCTCCCGAAACCACTCCAGGGACACGTGGCAAAATGCATTCAGCAGGTCATCACCCGGTGCGGAGGGCACGTCTGCAGGCCCTACGATTGCATTCTCATCCACGCCCGCAGACGCGCCTCGCGTTCCCTGGCTACGGCAAAGGGACGCCGCGCAGGGACACCGGCGAGGACTGGATGATGGTGGTCGTGGTGGAGCCATGGGCCAGGAAGATGTCCAGGAGCCGGTCCAGCTGGTCGATTGCAGGGATGTGAGCCTTGAGAATGAAGCAATCCTCCCCCGTCACCCTGTGACACTCAACGATATTCGGGATCTGCCGCGCAATCTCTGCGATCTTCGGCAGCTGCCCGGGGTTTGGCCGGATGCGTATGTAGGCGGAGACGGGAAGGCCAAGGGCCGCCGGATCCATCTCCAGCCGATACCCTCGAATCACCCCGGCCTCTTCCAGCCGACGGACACGCTCGGTCACCGACGGCGAGGAAAGACCCACGCGGCGCCCAAGCTCCGTCATGGAAAGGCGGGGCTCGCGCTGGAGCTCGCGAAGGATTCCCACGTTGACCGCGTCCAGGTCGCGGTGCAGAGGCGCCAAGGAAAAGAATGCTTTTTCCCTTGAATCCTTAGGATCTTTCTTCATTCTTCCTCACTATCATCATGGATTCCCGAAAATGTCCTTTGTATCCTTGCCATTGACAAACCTATCCGGGAGAGGAGCATGAGTCAAGCTCGAAGGATTCCGCCGCATGCATACTTTCTGGTGAGCGCCGCTTTTCACTACCTCGGACCGGCGTTTGCCGTCCTCCTTTTCTCCAGCGTTTCGGTCCTCGGCGTCGCGTGGCTGAGAATAGCCACGGCGGCAGTCGTGTTTGCGGCGTGGCGGAGGCCATGGCGCGCGTTCGCCTCCGCGACCCGCTCCACGCGCTGGCTCCTTCTTGCCATGGGGGTCGTCCTTGGCCTGATGAACGCGAGCTTCTACCTGGCGATATCGCGGATCCCGCTGGGCACCGTCGGGGCCATCGAGTTCATCGGCCCCATAGCGCTTGCCGCCGCGGGAAGCCGGACGCTCCGCAACATCGCTGCCCTTGCCTTTGCCGCGGCGGGCGGGTGGCTGCTGACCGACGTTCGCCTGGGCGGAGAGCTCACGGGATTTCTCTTCGCCTTTGCCAACTGCGGGCTTTTCGTTCTCTACGTGGTGCTGGGCCACAGGATGGCGCGGGATGGCGGCGCGACGGGGATCGACAGGCTGGGCGCAGCCATGCTCGTGGCGCTGCTCACCATCACGCCCCTCGGGCTCCTGGACGCGCTGCCCGTGTTCGACAAGCCTTCCCTTCTCCTTGCCGGGATCGGCGTGGGCATCTGTTCCTCCGTGATACCCTACGTGACCGACCAGCTGGCAATGGCGCGTCTCCCGCGGGCGACATTCGCGTTGATGCTGTCCATACTCCCCGCCGCGGCCGCGATCATCGGGGCCTGCATCCTGGGGCAGATCCCGACGCTCGTCGAAGGAGCAGGCATTCTCCTCGTGGCAGCCGGCGTTGCCGTCCACAGGGAGCGCGACGCCTCCCCTGGTCCCCGGAATTGATGCTCGTTTCCTCTTGACGCGTCCTTCGGTTTGGTATATGGTCTTGGTCGGACCCCAAGATACAAGGGCTTCGTGGGGCCAATCAGAAGAAAAAGAAGCCCAATCATTCGGACCTTCCATGAGCTACCCCGAAGGAACTCCCGACCAGACAACGGCGTCAGATGAAGAATCCTCCCGTGTGCTGCTCCTTTCGTGCGGTGTTCGAAGGGCGATGATAAAAACTCTCCAGGAGGAGTAGATGAACAAGAAGCTCTATGTCGGCGGTCTTTCCTATTCCGTGACTGATGACCAGCTCCAGCAGCTGTTCGCCCAGCATGGCACCGTGGAATCCGCAAAGGTGATCACGGACAAGTACACGGACCGCTCTCGCGGGTTTGGCTTTGTCGAGATGGGGACCGTGGAAGAGGCGGAAAAGGCCATCCAGGCCCTCAACGGCTCGCAGCACGAAGGACGCAAGCTCACGGTGAACATTTCCAAGCCCCGTGAGGAGCGCTCGGGTGGCGGCGGCGGCTACCGCGACAGATACTAAAACCAAAAAAGGCGCACTGAAGAATGAAGGGGGCAGGTCGGCCCCCTTTTTTGTCGCTTGAGGGGGGACACGATGGCAGAGCCGGTCCCGCGATGCTCCTGAAGCTGATTTCCTGGAACTGCAACGGCATCAGGGCCGTGCATCGCAGAAACGGGTTTTCCTTTGTCAGCGAGGAGCAGCCCCATATCCTCTGCCTGCAGGAAACGCGCGCCGGACCCCAGGATATCGATGGGGTCTTGCCCGGCTTTCGCCACCAGGCCTGGTGTCCCGCTGAAAAGCCCGGCTATTCCGGCACCGCGATCTTCTCCCTCATCGAGCCGTTGTCCGTGCGACGGGGAATCGGCACCCCCGAGCACGACAGGGAAGGACGCGTCCTCACCATGGAGCTCGCGGGGATGTTCGTGGTGAACGTGTACACGCCGAACTCTCGGCGGGACCTGTCGCGGCTCCCGTACCGCCAGAGATGGGACGGGGCGTTTCTCCGATTCCTCCAGCGCCTGGCATCGCGGAAGCCCATCCTTTTCTGCGGCGACATCAACGTGGCGCACGAGGAGATCGACCTGGCCCGTCCGAAGGAGAACCGCCACACGCACGGTTTCACCGCGGAGGAGAGGGCCGGCTTCGAAGCGATCCTCGCGGCAGGCTTCATCGATACGTTTCCGGGAGCTTCACCCTCAAGGGGGGAACTACACCTGGTGGAACGTTGCCACCCGGGCGAGGGAGCGAAACGTCGGGTGGCGGATCGACTATGTCGTGATCTCAGGCTCCCTGCGTCCCGCTTTGCGCCGGGCGTTCATACTCCCGCAGGTGATGGGGTCAGACCACTGCCCGGTGGGCGTGACCCTCTCCGTGGGCGGCAGGTGAGCGGGGACGCTACCCGGCGATCTGGAGGAGGAAAGGGATCAGGGCTTCCATGGCCCGCTCGTTGAACCCGCCCTCGGGGATGACCAGGTCCGCGTACGCCTTGGTTGGCTCTACGAACTCGTAGTGGCCCGGCCTGACCCTTTCCATGTATTGGGCGATCACAGATTCAACGGTCCTGCCGCGCTCGGTGATGTCCCGGCGCAGGCGCCGGATGAATCGGATGTCATCCGGAGTGTCCACGTACAATTTCAGGTCGATGAGGTCGCGCACGCGCTTGTCGAAGTAGATCATGATCCCTTCGAAGATCACAAGCTTTCGCGGCTCCACCAGCACCGTATCATTGCGGCGGCGGTTGTGGACAAAGTCGTACTGCGGCATGCGGATGGCCCTGCCGGACTTCAGCGCGGTCAACTGCTCCAGGAGGAGATCAGTGTCGAACGCATCGGGGTGATCGAAGTTGAAGTCTGTGATGGTCTGGTTGGTCAGATATTCGGCTGAGCGGTAGTAGTTGTCCTGGGCCACAAGGGCGTGGTCCCTCACGATCTCCGTGATGCGGTTGACGATGGTTGTTTTTCCCGAACCGGACCCCCCGGCAATTCCCACGATCCTGACATTCTTCTCCGTTTTCTCTGTCTCCTGCGTCTTCTCCATGCGGCCCCATCATAGCGCTTCGTTGAATCCTTGTCGCCGAGAAGATACCATGCGCGCATGGGAGGCCCGACTCTCGCTTCGGTGCAAAAGATCTGGGACCGCGGCGCGCACAACGCCTTCACCGATCTTGCGCGCTTTCGGGGAAAGTGGTTCTGCACTTTTCGGGAAGCCGGTGCCCACGCTGGGTCCGCTGGAAAGGTGCGTGTCATCGAGTCCGCTGGCGCGGCCGCCTGGAGGACAGCGGCCCTCTTCGGTGAGGCCGGAGTGGACCTGCGCGACCCGAAGCTCTCCGTTACTCCCGAGGGCAGGCTCATGCTCCTCATGGGAGGCACTCCCGCCGGAGCGGCCTCCGGCGGAAGACAGCCGCGCGTCGCCTTCTCCGCTGACGGCCGTGCGTGGACCCGCCCCCGGCGAATTCTGGGCGATGGCGACTGGTTGTGGAGGGTGACGTGGTTTCACTCCCGGGCCTACGGGGTCTCCTACCGCGTTGAGAACGACCGCACCTGGACGGTCGCCCTCTACGAAAGCAACGATGGACTGGAGTACCGGCTGGTCTGTCCGCTGGGTGTGACAGGCAAGCCCAGCGAGGCGACCATCAGGTTTTCCCCCGGCGGGGAGGCGCTCATGCTCGTTCGGCGTGAGGGTGGAGATGCCTCCGCCTGGATCGGGTCCGCCCGGGCGCCGTTCACGAAGTGGAGCTGGAAACCGACCGGCCTCAGAGTGGGAGGCCCGAACTTTGTCGTTGTTCCATCCCGAGGAACCTGGGCGGGATGCCGGGGTTACAGTGGGGCCGCTCCGGTCACCGTGATTGCCCGCATGGGTCGCTCATCCCTGCGCCCCGTGCTCATCCTGCCGAGCGGTGGAGACTGCAGCTATCCCGGACTTGTGTGGCACGGCGGCCTCCTCTCGGTGAGCTACTACTCCTCCCATGAAGGGAAGACCAGCATCTACCTGGCAAAAGTCCGCCTGCCGTCAACGGGGAAAAAACAGAAAAACTGATCGTCATTTCCACACCGATGCAGCGATGACGATAGCTTCGGAGCAGGCGGCACATTGTGGGATCGGAATCAACTTGTACACCTAAGCCTCCGCGCCGCCTCCCTATGATTCCGATCCTCTTGATTCCAAGGTTCCTCGACCAGTACGCTTGATTCATGAAGGCAATTCAAGTCCAGCGGTTTGGAGGGCCCGAAGTCATGGAGTTGAGAGACCTGCCCAAGCCGGAGCCCGGGCCTGGGCAGATCCTCGTCCGGCAGGAGGCTATCGGCGTCAATTTCGTCGACGTGTATCGCCGCATGGGCCTGTACTCAGTGGACTTGCCATCGATCCCCGGGATGGAAGGCGCGGGAACGGTGGAGGCTGTGGGCGCGGGGGTACGCCGGGTGAAAGCTGGAGACCGGGTGGCATACGCGAACGTGCCCGGGACGTACGCGGAGGCTGTCCTGGTGCCGGCGGACCGGGCAGTGCGGCTCCCCGCTCGAGTCAGCGTCGAGCAGGCGGCTGCGGCCATGCTCCAAGGCATGACCGCTCACTACCTCATGCTGGATATCTGCCCTTTGGGACGGGGAGACACGGTCGTCGTCCATGCCGCGGCCGGCGGTGTCGGGCTCCTGCTGCTTCAGTTGGCCCGGATGCGGGGACTGCGCGTCATTGCCACGGTCTCCAGCCCTGAGAAGGCCGTGCTCGCGCAGGAGGCAGGAGCGCGTGAGGTGATCCTTTACACCCAGACGGACTTCGTGACCGAGGTCAAGCGCCTTACCCAAGGCAAGGGAGCGAGGGCTGTCTTCGACTCTGTCGGCAAAGCCACATTCCTGAAGAGCCTAGACTGCCTGGCGCCGCGGGGGATGCTTGTCGCCTTCGGCCAGGCCAGCGGCAAGGTGGATGCGATCGAGCCAGCGTTGCTCCATGCGAAGGGCTCGCTTTACCTGACTTGGCCGAGCCTCGTCAACTACATTTCTGACACAGAGAGCCTGCGTCGCAGAGCCGATGACGTGCTGGGCTGGGTCGGGGCAGGTAAGCTCACCCTGCGGATCGGCGCCAGGTTCCCCCTCCGTGAGGCGGCGGAAGCTCACCGTCAATTGGAGGCCCGAAAGACTACGGGGAAAGTGTTGCTCCTCCCGCGGTAGACGGACGCCCTCATCTCGGACTGGAGCCACTGAAGGAGGGGTCGCAGTTTTATGCGGGGGTAGTGATCCTCCAAATGCCGACGAGGGAACGTCGTTGCAATCAGCAAGCATGATCAGCTAGCAACTCAGACGGCGGGCGCGGCGGAGTGGCGAGAGAAGACACACGGATTTGCAAGCCCCGGCGATGACTCGACAGCACGCAGCGCTAAGGCTCCTGCCGAACGCGCACCTTTCTCCGCGAGCGCTAAAGGACTAATGCGCTGCTCGCCGAGCTGAAGAATAATCACGGCTGTAATCGTCAAGAACCGAGATTAGCTACTCAAGTACTTGGAAGGGAGAGGGCCTGGCATGTACTGTCCGAGCTGCGGTTCAAAGAACGACGAAACAGCGCGGTTCTGCACCAACTGTGGTACGGCGCTCGCCGCGACGCCACCACCATCGCCATCTACTCAAACTTCGTCTCCAACGCCTTGGATGGCAGAAGCGGCGGAGCCCGCAAGAGGAGGACTAATCCTCGCATTCGGTATTCTGAGCGTCATCGCGCTGGGGCTTTTTCTAGGAATTCCGGGAGTTCACGGTTGTGGAGTAAGAGGACCCGCACGGCTGTGAGAATGCCCGCGAAAAGACTGGTTAAGAGCTGTAGCTCTGATGGTCGTCGTAGTCCTCATCGATCGCATTCTTGGCGGTAATCGGTCGTCGATGTGATTGGGCACATCCACCGCCCCCGATTACGCCAAGGTCAACAAGAGTCTGGAAGGCACCGACGCCCTCAAGCAACTCGAAGGAGCGTCAGAGTAACGGGAAGTCTCCGCCGGTGCATCGTCGTATGGAAGGCCCCAAATGAATCGCATAGGGCCGCCCCCCCTCGAGATTTGGCGGCATGACCGCGCTGATGTACCGCTCGCAAGCCGGCATGCGCTGCGCTCGTTGCGGGGAGCTGGTCGGCCTCGGTCTGCACGTCTGTGGCGACAAGGCGCGGCGTGGGTGACGGGAAATAAGCAGAAGAGCTGATCATCATTTCCACACCGATTTGGCGACAACGATCTTGTCAGCGTGATCGAAGTACTTCACCCCTGCCCTGGCAAGGCTGCCGCGCGGAGGGCTGATGTCGATTTCATACCTGCCTGCGGGCAGATCAGCGAGAGTGAAGAACCCCTCGGTATCAGTCCTTGCCGGCACACACAGCTTCCCGCTGCAGGCCTGGATCAACGCGCCGGGCACGGGCCTGCCGTCGCTCCCCGTGACCCGGCCGCTCAGATCGTTTCCCCCTGTCGGCGTCAGCCCGGCCTGCGCGGCGGCGAAAATATGCAGCGTCGTGGAATCCTGAAGCAGCGCAATTACCCGGCGGATTGTCCCCGGCTTTGCCGGTGGAATGGGAAGGGCGAGGTCAGCGCTCGAAGCGGGAAACATCTTTGCCGCCCGCACGACGTTGGAGTGCACAAGGCTGCGTCCCGCGTTCTCACCTGCATTCGGGGTTGCGCTGAGATCTCCTTCCACTTCGACAAGGAGCAGGGCCGAGCCTGGTGGAGCATCCGCCACCTCCGCGTGGACACGGACTGAAGAAGCGGACTCGGCGCGGGCGGCCGTCAGGACCACCCTCCCCCTGCCTGGCCGCGCGGCGACAGAGTCCGCGGTCCGCTGCAACGCGCCGAGGTCTCCGGCATAGCTGGCAACGACCTGGCCGTTCACAACTGCCTGCGGCGTATACACCGAGGAAGGCAGGGAGCGCGCGTAGGCGTACTGCCTCTCCGTGGCCAGCTTCGAATCCCAGGGATCCTTCCATCCCAGGTAATCCCAGTAGTCCACGTGCCACTCGAGCGCGTAGATGGGGAGCTTCCGCTCCTCCGCCCTTCGAACAAGCTGGGACAACGCCTGGTCGGCGGGCGGACAGCTGGAGCATCCCTCGGAGGTGAAAAGCTCGACAACGGCAAAGCCGGGGGCTGACGCCTCCTGCGCTGACAACGGGGCGGCCGTGAAAACGGAGATCAAAAAGAGAACGATGAGAGAAGCCCTCGCGGTTGATCTCATTCCGCGCCCTCCTCACTCGTAATCATACGAAAGGCGCGTCACAAAAGAGTCCCGAAATGATGAAAAAACCGACCCTGTGCTTTTGTCCCGGGGTCCCGGCGAAAGTACATTTGTTCTGTGGAAGGGCAATTTTTACGCTTCCGTGACACTTCCGTGAAGTCTCGATCCGATCTTCTCCATCGGATCGTATCATGAATGGAGGAATGGACATGCGATTGAGCCTTGTTCTCCCTGCGGCGTTGACGGCTTTCATCCTGAGCGCCGCGTTCTCCTTCGGACAGAACAGCATGATGAGCACGAACAATTCGAAGGGCAATGCGACGACCATGATGTCCGCCAACCCGATGAAGGCCGACCCGAAGGTCGGCAACCAGCTGCGCTACGCCCCGAGCAGCGGGTCCAAGGTGATCTTCACCACGCTCGAGGCGGCCGAGGCGCTCGCGGCGAAGCACCCCACGGTGCTGTTCTTTGCCGCGGACTGGTGCCCGTACTGCCAGGCGGACCTTCGGGACATCAACGCCAACGGTGACCGGCTGGGCGACGTGCGGATCGTCGTCGCGAATTACGACACGGCCACTGCGCTCAAGGCGAAATACGGGATCACCGCGCAGGACACGTTCGTGCAGATCGACGCCGCCGGAGCGCAGAAAACCATCTGGAACGGCGGCGGTGACGGCGTGGACGGCATCCTCAGCCACCTCGCACGGTCGTAGGAGGGCCCATGCTGGTACTGCTCGCGTTCGCCTTCGTTTCCGGGGTCATCACGATCCTCTCCCCGTGCATCCTGCCGGTCCTCCCGATCGTGCTTTCCGGCAGCGTGGGCGGAGGCAGGGCGCGCCCCTTCGGGGTCCTCGCGGGGTTCGTCGCGAGCTTCACCGTTTTCACGCTGACCCTCTCCGCCATCGTGCGCGCGTTCGGGATCCCCGCGGATGCGCTGCGGGTGGTGGCCGTGGTGCTGATTGCCTTATTCGGCATCGTGATGCTCGTGCCGCGGCTTCGCGACGGCTTCGAGGTGCTCACGGCCAGGATCGCCAGCCGCGGCGGGGCCGTCGGCGCGTCCGCGGGCGCGGGGGCAGCGGGCGCGGCGGCACGCGCGGCAGGGGGAGGCCGCAACGCGCGGCTTGCCGGCTTCGGGAGCGGGATCGTGGTCGGCCTCAGCCTGGGGCTGGTCTGGACGCCGTGCGTCGGCCCCATCATGGCCTCGGTGATCAGCCTTGCCCTTACCCAGCAGGTAAGCGGGGGCTCGGTGGTCATCACGCTGGCCTACACCCTCGGGACCTCCATTCCCATGCTGGCCGTGATGCTGGGGGGCAGGGCGCTTCTGACAAAGGTTCCCGCTCTCACGCGCAACTCCGCCAACATCCAGAAGGGCTTTGGAGTCCTCATGATCGCGATGGCAGTGGCCATCGGCCTGGGGTGGGACAGGAGGTTCCAGGCTTTCGTCCTGCGGGCATTCCCGAACTATGGAACAGGGCTGACCTCCATTGAGAAAGCCCCCCCTGTCCGCACGGCCCTCAGGTCGCTGCAGCCTGCGGCGGCAGGCGGAAAAAAGACGAACGCAGCGGGTGAGCGGCTCTTTTCCGGAGCCATGGACGCCGCACCCCAGGACGGCGTGCTGGGAGACTACGGCCTGGCCCCGGACTTCGTCACCAACGGAATGTGGTTCAACACCGAAGGCGTGGTCCCGATGGCGGGACAGACCCCGGGAGGAGGGTCACCGCCGCTTTCCCTGCAGAGTCTCCGCGGCAAGGTCGTCATGGTGGACTTCTGGACCTACAGCTGCGTGAACTGCGTGCGCACCCTGCCATACCTGAGGGCCTGGTATGACACCTATCGAAGCCGCAGCCTTGTCATCGTGGGCGTGCACACCCCCGAGTTCGAGTTCGAGATGAAGAGCGCCAACGTGGCGCGGGCCATCAGGGACCTCGGGGTGGACTGGCCCGTCGTGCAGGACAACGATTACAAGGAATGGAACGCCTACTCCAACCAGTATTGGCCGGCGCACTATTTCATTGACGCAAAGGGGCATGTGCGCTACTTCCACTTCGGGGAAGGGGAGTACGATGTCTCGGAGAAGGTCATCCAGGCCCTCCTGAAAGAGACGGGCGCGAACGTCGAAGGAATCGTGTCCCGCCCGGCACCCGACATCCAGGCAGGGACCCCCGAGACATACCTCGGCTATGATCGGGGCCGCGGGTTTGCCAGCGCTGTCGTGCCGGTGCCCGACGTGCCGACCGACTACACGCCTGCGCGGGCGCCTGGCAACGGTGAATGGAACCTCACCGGCACGTGGACCATCACCCCGCAATACGTCGTGCCTGAGACATCGGGAACGCTCCAGCTCAGCTTCAAGGCGAAGAATGTGTTCCTCGTGATCGAACCCCAGGGGCAGGGCGGGAAGATCGACGTCAGCGTGGACGGACAACCGGGAGGGGAAACCCCGGACGTGAAGGATGGGGCAATCCTGCCCCGGGAGAGCCGCATGTACCAGCTGGTGGCCCTGAAAGAGGCGGGCCAGCACCTCCTGCGCCTCCAGGTCTACGGGAAGGTGCGCCTTTTCGCATTCACTTTCGGATGACAGATCGCAGAGAGAGGAGACTCTGATGAGACATACACTGGGCGTGATCGTGATAGCGGCTGCCATGGCCGCCGGCCCCGGCATGGCGTTTGCCGGCGGGGAGGACGCCCCCGCCACCGCGGTGTTCGCCGGCGGCTGCTTCTGGAGCATGCAGGCCGCCTTCGAAAAGGTCTATGGCGTGATCTCCGTCCAGTCCGGCTACACCGGAGGGACGGGAAGGAATCCGACCTATGAGACATACGCTTCGCAAGGGCATGTGGAGGCCGTGCAGGTCCTCTATGATCCGGGCAGGACGAGCTATAACGACTTGCTCGATGCCTACTGGCGCCACACCGATCCCACGGACGGCAAGGGCCAGTTCGTCGACAGGGGCCCGCAGTATCGGCCCATCATCTTCTGGCTGGACGATGGGCAGCGTCGGGCCGCGGAGTCGTCGAAGGCTGCGCTTCAGAAGTCGGGCCGGTTCAAGGCTCCCATCGTCACGGAGGTCCTCAAGGCGGAGGCTTTCCACCCCGCCGAACAGTACCACCAGGATTACGCGATGAAGAACCCCGCCGCCTATGAGCAGTACCGCATGAACTCGGGGCGCGACCAGCTGTTTGTGAAGTACTGGGGCCCGACGTCGCTCATGGACCCCGCCGCCCCGCCCACCGCACGGGACGGCAACTATCGCAAGCCCGGCGAAGACCAGCTGAAGAAAATGCTCAACCCGATGCAGTTCGACGTGACGCAGAACGAGGGAACCGAGCCGCCCTTCAACAACGAGTACTGGAACAACCACAAGGCCGGGATCTACGTCGACATCGTATCAGGGGAGCCCCTGTTCAGCTCCACGGACAAGTTCGAATCGGGGACCGGCTGGCCCAGCTTCACCCGGCCGCTCGCTCCGAGCAACATCGTGGAGAAGACCGACCGAACCTTCGGAATGGTCCGCACCGAGGTGAAGAGCCGCTACGCCAGGTCCCACCTCGGGCACCTCTTCGACGACGGGCCGCCTCCCACGGGCCTTCGCTACTGCATGGACTCGGCGTCCTTGCGCTTCGTTCCCGTGACCGACATGCAGAAGGATGGCTACGGCCAGTACCTGTACCTGTTCAAGGAGTGAAAGTCTCACACCGACCCCCGGCGCCCTTGCGGGCGCCGCGCGGCCGGTTTTCCCGTGATTCCCTGGGCGCCTTTTTCCGGTTTCCCCCGCAGCGCCTCCGTGGTATGCTGCGGTTCCACGCATCCGGGAAAGGAGCCTCCTCATGCAGAAAGCGCTGCCGCTCAGAAAACGTCCCCTGGACCTGATCCTCCTTATCTACTTCATCTTCAACCTCGTCGCCATCAGCTATTTTTTCGACATCGAGCAGATCATCATCCCCGATACGTCGCATTTCACATATCCCGCCTGGCCGCCGCACTTCATCGTGGATCTCGGCCACTGGTGGGGGCGAACGTTCGACCCGCTTCTGAACGCGCGGCCCGTCTGGTTTCGGGCCACCATCTGGATCGACGCCCTGTTCTTCGGGCCATTCTACGCGTTCGCCATCTACGCGTTCATCCGGGGACGCAACTGGATCCGGGTGCCCGGCATCATCTACGCTTCCGTCATGCTCACCAACGTGACGATCATCCTGAGCGAGGAGATCTGGGGGCCCAACGCTACGCCGCGCCTTCTCAACGTGATCGGAGCAAACGCCGCGTGGGTGGTGGCCCCCGCCCTCATCATCTGGAGAATGCGAAAGGACCCTTTCCCCGCGTGATGCTCCCCGCGTGACCTGATCCTGAGTATTATTGACCTGTCGCTGACCACACTCAGGCTCGCACGGCAGCGCACACGCTTCCCGCGGCCTACCGCATGAGGGATGGACGAAAGGGCACCACACGGCAGTTGCGCGCAGAACCTGAAGTCGTGATCATTGGCGGCGGAGCCACGGGGTGCGGGCTCGCATGGGACCTCGCGCTTCGGGGCATCAGCGTCGCCCTCGTGGAAAAGGGAGACCTCGCAAGCGGCACAACGGGCCGGTTCCACGGCCTTCTCCACTCAGGGGCCAGGTACGCAGTCTCGGATCCCGATACCGCGGGCCACTGCGCCACGGAAAGCGCAATCCTGAGGCGCACCGCGGCGCGCGCTGTTGACAACACGGGCGGGTTGTTCGCCTTCGGGGATGGCGATGACCCGATCTACCTCGAGCGATGGATCGACGGCTGTCGAGGGGCGGGCATTCCGGCAATTGAGACTGCCATGACGGAGGCGCGCCTTCGCGAGCCGGGCCTGGACCCGGGGATCACCCGCGCGTTTCTGGTTCCCGACGCCGTGTGCAACTCCGTGGCCCTCTGCGCCGCCCTGGGACACGGGGCCCAATCCCTGGGCGCGAAGGTGCTCACCTACCATCGTTGTGAGGAAATCACGACCCGGGACCGGCGTGTCACCGGGGTGAGGATGACGGATCTTCGAACCGGGGCCTCGGGGGAGCTGGAGAGCGGCATCGTCGTGATTGCAGCCGGCCCCTGGAGCGGCCGCATTGCCCAGGGGATCGGCGTAGACCTTTCCCTGGACCTTGTGCGCGGGGCCATGGTGGCCTTTCGCGGCAATGTCGTCAAAATCCCCGTCAGCAGGCTCCAGCCGCCGGGCGATGGCGACATCATTCTTCCCCGCGGCCGCGTGAGCATTGCGGGGACCACCTCGGTAGTGACCGCAGACCCGGATGACAGGCGCGTGGACCCCTGGGAGATGGAACGAGTGCGCGCCGAGATCCAGTCGCTGCTGCCGGGGCTGGCCGACGCCGAGATGGCCCACGCCTGGGCCGGGGTGCGGCCGCTCTACGATGCGCGGGAGAAGACCAACGGCAAGGGGCGGGATACGCACTCCTGGAGCCGGGACTTCGCCGTGCTGGACCACGAGGCCCGCGACGGAGTGCCGGGACTGGTCTCGATTGTCGGCGGGAAGCTGACCTCGTTCCGCCTCATGGCGGAGAAGACCGCGGATGTCGTCTGCCGCATGCTGGCCAACGCGGAGCCCTGCAGGACGGCGACAACGGCGCTACGGTAACCTTCCCCAGGTCACCAGGTCCGGGCCGTATTTCTCCCGGCTTTCCTCCGCGAAGGCAGGCATCACCGCGCTTTCGAAAATTCGAAGCCCGTTCATCTCTACCGGGCTCACGGTGACAACTGCCTGCTGAGCCAGGCCGCCCGAGAGAAAGGACCGCAGCACGCGGGCGCCTCCCTCCACCATGAGGGAATCGATTCCGTTCTCCGAAAGGATCCGGAGCACCTCGAGAAGGGGCAGCCCGTTGCCCTTCCTGGGCAGGGAAAACAGACGGGCGCCGCGCCGCTCCAGCTCCCGCGCCTGCGAGGGGGAAGCCTCCTGGGAGTGGATGATCCAGGGCCGCGAGTCGGAGCGTTGCAGCAGGCGCGCGGTGCAGGGTGTGCGCAGCGCCGAATCCAGGACCACGGGCTGGGGCGACGGCCCCTCGACAAACCGCACGGTGAGCTGCGGGTCGTCAGCAAGCACGGTACCGATTCCCACGAGGATCCCCCTGTGCAGGCCGCGAAGCCGGTGTGTGAGAGCCATCGATTCCGGACCGCTCAGAATGGCGCGCGTTCTGTCCGGCTGCGCGATTGCGCCGTCACGCGACTGGGCCCAGCTCAGCGTGACGACGGGCCTGGGCCCGGCTTTTGCCGCCAGGACCGACGCGACGAGGCGGGGGATGGCTGTGGAGGTCGGGCTCAGCGCACTTTCTGGCACACAGCCACCCCGTCGCGCAGGGGGAGGATGACCGTCTCGAGCTCCTGGAGCCGCGACACGGTCGCGTTGAACTCCATGATCGCGGCGGTGGTGGCATCCGGGCGGCCGCCGGCAACCTTGCCGCTCCACAGGACGTTGTCTGTTATGAAAAGGCCTCCCGGCCTCAGGAGGGGAAGGGCCACGGAGATGCTTGCCGGATAGTCCTGTTTGTCGATGTCGTTGAACACGATGTCAAACGGGCCGGTCTGCGCCCGCGCAAAGGAAAGGGCATCCCCGACGTGAAAGCTCATGGACGTCTCCAGGCGCGCGTCGCGGAAAAACCTCAGCGCAAGGTCCCTGTTCTCCTTGGAGAGGTCGGTGCAGAGCACCGAGCCGCCACTCCCCATGGCGCGGGCAAACCACAGCGCCGAATAGCCGTAGCCGGACCCCAGCTCCAGCACGCGCCGCGCGCCGATGCCGCGGGCAAGGATCCCCAGAAGGCGTCCGACCTGTGGCCCGACGATGGGGAAGCCGTTTCCGCGCGCCAGCTCTTCCATCTGGGCGCGCACCGGATCCTTCTGCCCGTCCAGGCCAGCGATGTAGCTCGCCACCTTTGCGTTCACGATGCCCCGCATTTTCCCTCCATTTTTCCTTTCCCCCCACTGAAGAAGATATACAGAGATCGCAAGCGCCGTACAGACGAGCAACCGATGCCGAGAGGCGGCTGTATATTCCGTGGAAGAGCAAAGAAATCGGGCGACAAGGGGTACGAGATGGTCACGCGAAAGACAATGCCCAGAATCCTTACGATTGCAGCGCTGGCCCTGGCTGCAGCGGGCTGCGCCAACGTCACCGGGTCCTCCACGAATGCGAACATGGCGGCGGCGAGAGACCTTGCCATGTCGGTTGCAGATCCGGCGAGCGGTACCACCCAGGAGATGGCGGACCTCGGAGCCTTCCTCTTCGGGCCAGGGGCACTCGGGCCGCAGCCATGGTCCCTTTCCCATTCCTCCGATTTCGCCCTCTACCTCATGGACGGCGTCCTCAGCGGCAAGTTCGTCTGGAACCCTTCCAACAATGACTACGAGCTGAACCAGACGAACACCATCACAGCGGGACCCATCAGCGGAACTGCCACGGTGACCATTTCCCTCGCGTTCTTCACCTCAACGGATGCAACCGGCACAGGGGTCCAGATCACCCTCGGCCAGCCCATTCCGTCCACCATCCATTCACTCACGTACAACCGAAGCCTGTCGGGGAGCTTCAGCAACACTCTTGTCGGAATAAAGCGCCAGCTCACCTCGACGAGCAGCTTCACGGTGACAGGCCTGAATGGCACCTCCGCCGGCTTCACGGTGAACGGAACCAAGAATGTGACGTTTACGAACTCCTATTCCGACGGCAGGAGCATCACCGGGACGCTCACGGAAAATGTGAACAACGTGGTGGTTACCGCGGTTCTCCAGAGCGACGGGAGCTATCTCGTCTCCGCAACCGGCACTATCCTCGTGGACTATTCGGCAACCATCACGAGCGCCAACGGCACCACCCAGCAGGTCACCCGGACAGCAACCATCACGCTGAACGGTCAGCAGATGGCTCACGTCGACATGGACGGGACCGAGGTGGACGTTGACATGACCACGGGGGAAACCGAATAGCCGCAGGCGCGGCCTGTGCGTCCGTCTCCGACGACGTCAGCGTCCGGCCAGATCGACCACCGCTGAGCCGTTGATCCTGCCGGCCCGGAGGCGGCCAAGGGCATCATTCAGCGCATCCAGGGAAAACACCTCCACCTCCGTGCGGATGGGAACGAGCGGGGCAAGGGCCAGGAACTCGCGAGCATCGGCGCGCGTGAGATTGGCGACAGACTTCAGCGCCCTTTCTTCCCAGAGGATGCTGTACGGGAAAGACGGTATGTCGCTCATGTGGATGCCGGCGCAGACCACCGAG
This sequence comes from uncultured Spirochaetota bacterium, assembly GCA_963753085.1. Classification (GTDB taxonomy): domain Bacteria; phylum Spirochaetota; class Spirochaetia; order SZUA-6; family Fen-1364; genus Fen-1364. The sequence continues at coordinate 192,058 of CAVWBF010000017.1, forward strand.
CCGCCGCGCTCCACGGCCCTCAGGGCAAGGGGGACCAGGGCGCCGTCCGGCGCGAAGAGGATGGCGGCATCCAGCGGAACGGGCGGCAGCTGCTGCGAGTCTCCCGCCCAGGAAGCGCCCAGGCGCAGGGCCAGGGACTTTGCGCTGACATCGCCCTGCCTCGTGAAGGCATACACTTCCCGCCCCTGAAAGCGGCACACCTGCGCAAGGATGTGGGCGGCAGAGCCGAAGCCATAGAAGCCGATCCGCCGCGCCGACTCACCTGCCAGGCCGAGCGCGCGATACCCGATGAGGCCGGCGCAGAGAAGGGGGGCCACGTTGAGGTCCGAGTAGCCGGCGGGAAGCGGAAAACAAAACCGCGCGTCCGCCACGGCATACTCGGCAAAGCCGCCATCGATGTGATACCCGGTGAACCTGGCCTGCGCGCAGAGATTTTCACGGCCGCTCGTGCAGAAGGCGCACGTGCCGCAGGTCGCTCCCAGCCAGGGGATCCCCACGCGGTCCCCCACGGAAAAACCGACTACCCCCTCCCCGATCTCCGCCACGGCCCCCACCACCTGGTGGCCCGGCACGAGGGGAAGCTTCGGCTCGGAAAGCTCGCCGTCCACGATGTGAAGATCCGTCCTGCACACCCCGCAGGCGCTGACCCGCACTCCGATCTGACCAGGCCCCGGCCCCGGGGCTTCGAGCTCCCGCACCTGGAGCGGATGCCCAGCGCGCTCCATGACTGCCGCGCGCATCAGCGTGAGTCACTCATAGATCGTCACACCCTGTACGACCCGGCTGATGACCCCCGAGGGGCTCGGTGAATCCGGCGCCAGTCCCCGGGCGCGGGAGGCAAAGAACGCCAGGAGCTGGCAGACGAGGACGTCGGTGCAGATCCGAAGCTCGTCGGGAACCCCTTCTGCGCCGGAGGTGAGCACGATGAGCTGGTCGCAGAGCCCGCGAGCAGCGACGTCCTCCCGCTCGCAGACTCCGAGGAGCCGCGCTCCCTGCCTCCTTTCCCTGATGTCCTTCAGGAGGTCCAGCTCGTACCTGCGCGCCCGCGGGTCCGTGGCGAGGCACGCGATGATGGCGCACTCATCGTTCATGAAAACCCGGGGGCCATGGCGTATTCCAAGGAACGAATTGCTCACCGTGGCCACCGCACCGGCGGTCATCTCCATCATCTTGAGGGCGCCTTCCTCCATGGTTCCTTCGAGCGCGTTGGATCCCAGGTAGCAGGCCCGGGAAAAGCTGGCCGCCGCAAAACCCGCCAGGGCGTCGGAAGACTCGTCGAGGATGCGGCGGGCAGCGCTGATTACGGACCCCAGGGAGTCCCTGAGCCGTTCGAGCCCGGGCAGGTCAGCCAGCCCGATCCCGCACAGCGCCATTGCGGTGAACGAGCTTGTCATGGCAAGGGAGCGATCATTCGCCTCGGGGGGAAGGAGCAGGACAAACGAGCTGGAATCCCGCGAGGCCTCCTGCGCCAGCGCACCCTCGGCGTTGCACGTGATCACCAGGTGCGCGGCGTCCGGGCGCTCGGCCCTGATCATCCGCCAGGCCGCAATCGATTCCGGGGAGTCGCCCGAGCGCGCGAAATGGACTACCGCGTAGGAGCGGCCAGGGACGAAAACCTGTCCCGGGTCAGTCACGATCCGCGTCGTGGGGACAGGCGTCACTTCGCGCTGGAGCTTCCGCCGCAGGACAGGAGCTATGGAATCTCCGATGAATGCCGAGGAGCCGGCTCCGCAGAGAAGCACCGTGGAAGATTTTCGGCCGTTCATTCCGGCCGAACGCAGGAACGCTCCGATCTCGGCGGACTTCTCCGCCAGCAGGTCGAGCACCTTTGCCCAGAGCCGCGGCTGCTGATCGATCTCTCGCGCCGTATGGAGGGAACCGGCGAGCTCGGATTCGGGAAGCAGAAGAAGGTCGTTGAAAAGGCTCACTTGTTTTCCTCCAGAAAGGCGTCGATGTCGGAGGCTTTCGACCAGGAACCGGTGCCTCCGCGGAACATGCACGAGCGGGCAGCGGCGGCATTGGCAAAGCGCGCCCCCTCCAGGAGGGTCATGCCGCGCTCGAGCATTCCATAGAGGAAGCCCGCGTCGAAGTTGTCACCCGCGCCCACCGTGTCCACCACGCTCACGCGGGGCGCCGGTACAGCCACAGGCGTTCCGTCCTGGAGGACGAGCGCGCCGCCGGCGCCCGCCTTCACCACGGGGCACTTCGTGCGGGAACCGAGCGCGCGAAGCGCATCCTCCGCGCTGGCCCGACCCGTCATGGAGCAGGCCTCGTCGCTGTTGGCGAACAGCCAGTCGACGTTCGCCATCCACTGGTCCACGCGCTCCCAGCGCTCGCTCTGGTCCCACTGGCAGTCCAGGGACACGGAGGCTCCGACGGAGCGGGCGCGGCCGATGAGGCGCGAGAGGCCGGGAAGAAGCGCGAGGGCCTGGAAGATGCCGGAAACATGGAGATGCCTGAGGCCGCGAAAGACCTTCTCCCCGACATGCGCTTCGGCGAACTCCGCCATGGCGCCGGGGTAGGTGACCTGGGACCGCGTCTCCCCCTTCACGAGGTTGATCGTGACACCGGTGCGCATCCGCGGATCCCGCACGACGTCCTTCGTGCTCACCCCCCGGGAGCGCAGGCCGTCGAGGAGGAAGCTGCCGAAATAATCGCTGCCGGCAAGCCCGCAGACGTGCGCCGATCCGCCCAGGCAGGCGTACGCGGACGCGGCAATGCATGCGGAGCTGCCGATGGCCAGGTCGAAGGCCCCGCAGCGGACCTCACGGTCGGCAATGGGCATGGCTTCCAGGCCGTCGAGAATGATGTCGACGTTGAAGTCCCCCAGGAATACGACCTTCTTCATGCGTCCGTGCAGCTTCGGCCAGGCGCGAGATTCATCGAATCCTCCTCTCGGTGGTGCGGGGCACAATCATAGCATTTTCAGGGATGAGCGCACACACCCGCGTTTTCGGAAAACCGCCTAGCGATACCCTCCGGAGGCGACGATCGTTTCCCCGGTGATGTAGCCCGCCTCTTCGGATGCCAGGAAAAGGGCCAGCGCGGCGATTTCCCGGGGCTTCCCGAACCTCCTCACCGGGATCCTGCTCAGAAGCTCTTCCTTCTGGCCTTCCTCACCGAGTGACTGCCACAGCATCTCGGTTTCTATCTTGCTGGGCGCTATTGAGTTCACGGTGATCCCGCGGGGGGCAAGCTCGGCGCTCATTGCCCTTGTCAGTGAGATGAGGCCTCCCTTGGCCGCCGCGTAGTGGGCGCCTGAAGTGCCGCCGGTGAGCCCCGAGGTGGACGCGATGCTGATGATCCTCCCCCAGCCCTCCCTCAGCATGTGAGGGACGACGGCCTTTGCGCAGAGAAACGCGCCCGTGAGCGTGGTATCGATCATGGCCTGCCAGTCAGCCAGGGACACCTGGGAAAAACGCAGCCCGCCGGGGAGGCTTGCATTGTTCACGAGGATATCCAGGCGGCCGAACTTCCCGACCGCCCGTGCCACCATGCTTTCCACGGCGTCCTCGCGGGATACGTCGGCCTGGGCTACAAGGCTTGCGCCGGGGCTGATTGACTCGATCTGCCGGGCCGCTTCCTCTGCAGCTTCCAGGGAGCTTTTGCAGTTGATGACCACCCGGCATCCCTCTTCGGCAAAGCGAATGGCAATGGCCCGTCCGATTCCCCGGGAGGACCCGGTGATGAGGGCGACCCTCCCTTCAAGCGCGCGGGTGCTCACGGCGGCTCATCCAGAAGCTCAAAGAGGCTGGCATGCTTCCCCCGGGATCATCGTCCATGGTCTCATGCTGAAGGTACACCCCGATCTTGTCCAGGGCCATGCTTCCTTCCTTTCTCCGTTTCCGCTATCATCCTCCGGCGCCATGACTGTGAGGAAAGGGACTATCCCACAGTGAAGCTTCGTGCCCGACTCCTTTTCGTAACGGCAAGCTCGCTCCTGGTTCCCGTGCTCGTGGCAATTGCCGTTGCCGCGGCGGTGGTCGTGGAAAGCAGCGGGAGATCACAGGAGTCGCGGTTTCGCTCCTCCCTCTCCCTCATCCGCAAAGACATTACGGCGACAGAGCTTCGCTACCGCACGAGCATCGCGAGGTTTGCCCTGTCACCGACCCTGCAGACAAAGCTCTACGTCTACAACAAGTACTGGGGATATTTCAGCAAGGACACGCTGGACGGCGACATCGCCGTGCTCCGCGACGAGCTGGAGAACCGGCTCCTTAGTGAGGCCATCGACACCATCGCCGTCTACCGCAGGGAGAAGGACCACTATGCGTCCGTTGTGGTGGTGGGAAACTCCACGTATATCCGCGACAGCCTCCCCCACGGCCTTCCGGCCCAGATGGCGGGACAGCCTGAATACACGCAGACTTCCGATGGCATCTATGCCACCTTCTACATGCCCGTGTTCCGTGATGGAGAGGAGATCGGGCTGATTTCCCTGCAGAAAGCGTTCAACCGCGGCTACTTCGAGACGCTCTCCCTGCGGAACGCAACGGGGATCGCCCTCTACGCCCAGGGGCTGTACCGCTATTCCTCGCTTCCCGGGATCGATGCGGCTGGCGTCCTGTGGACACGGTCGCACCTCATGACGGGAAGCCCGTTCTCAGGAGCGTATCGTTTCCAGGGAAAGACATATCGCTACCTCGGCTCGTACCTCGAGATGGGCCCGGCAAAGGCGTTCCTCTTTGTCGGCGGCCCCACCTCGATCACTATCGCGGACTGGTTCGCGAACTTCCTTCGCCTCTCCATCATTCCGCTGATCTGCGTCGCTGCGGCCACGGTGCTCTTTCTGGTCTGGGGCAGGCAGGTGATCTCTGCCATCCGGCTTCTCCTTGCCGCCTCGGTTGCAATCGGGAGGGGAAGCTACCGGGTGAAGCTGCCCGTACGGCGCCGGGATGAGTTCGGGGAGCTCTACCGGGGGTTCACCCGCATGGCGGAGGAGCTGGAGCAGAACGCCGCGCGCCTGGAGGAGAGCAAACGGCTCCTGGTCACGAGCGAGAAGATGGCCGCCCTCGGTCGGTTTTCCGCGGGAGTTGCCCACGAGATCAACAACCCCCTCGGCATCATCCTCAACCACGTCCAGCTCCTGCGCTCGGGAAAGCTGGAGGAGGGAGAGCGGGAAAGCTTCCTGGCGCGCATGGAGACGGAAATCAAGCGGATGAACCGCCTCCTCAGGAACCTCCTCCAGCACGCAACGGACGAGGAGCTTGCCTTCAGCGATCTTTCCCTGGAGGAGGTCGTCTCCGAGGTGGTGCAGCTTTTCACCCCCAAACTTCGGTTGAAAGGGGTGCGGGTGGAGGTTGCGTTGTTTCCCTCCGGCGCGGTGGTGGAAGGAGACGCTGACGCAATCAAGCAGGTGTTCTTCAACCTCCTGTACAACGCGATCCAGGCCATCCACCACGACCACGGTCTGGTTCGCATCAACGCCGAGGTGAACGGCGGGGGCTGCCTGGTGCGCGTTGCCGACAACGGCGAAGGGATGGACGAGGAGACGCGGGCCTCCATCTTCCAGCCGTTCGTCACGCGGAGGCAGGGATACGGAACCGGACTGGGACTTGCCCTCAGCCAGACAATCATGAAGCTGCACGGCGGGTCCATCGACGTGGCGGGGCAGCCCGATGTCGGGACCACGGTCACCCTCGTGTTCCCCCGAAAGGAGGAGTCATGCTGAGCCCGGCGAGCCGCCGCGGATTCTCCTTGCTCATCGTTGACGACGAGGAAGGGATGCGCCTTGGCCTGGAAAAGGCGCTGTCCCTGGAAGGCTACCGGGTGGCAAGCGCGGCAAGCGGCGCCGAGGCGCTGCGCCGGGCGCGGCAGGAAAGGTTCGACTGCGCCTTCGTGGACTTGAAGCTGCCCGACCTGAGCGGCACGGACCTGCTCTCTGATCTCAAGCGGACCGGCACTGCCGTGGTCATCATCACCGCGTTCGCGACGGTGGAGACAGCCGTGAAGGCAATGAAGATGGGAGCTGCAGACTACCTTCAGAAGCCCTTCGACAACCACGACATCGTCGCTCTTGCCGACCGGCTCTGTCTCGGGACGCAAGGGGACGGCGAGGCCGCGCGGGATCCCCTGGTGACGACGAGCCCCGCCATGAAGCACATCGTGGAGACGCTGCGAAAAGTCATGGATTCCGAGATCCCGCTCCTTCTCCAGGGGGAAAGCGGCACGGGGAAGGAGATGCTCGCGCGGCTGGTCCACGACAAGAGCTCGCGGGCCGGCCCTTTCGTGGCAATCAACTGCGCCGCCATTCCGCCCGAGCTCCTGGAAAGCGAGCTTTTCGGTCACGAAAAGGGAGCCTTCACCGGCGCGCACGCGGCGGCAGCGGGCAAGTTCGAGGCAGCAGGGGCGGGCACGATCTTCCTTGATGAGGTGGGCGAGATGGAGCCGCCGCTGCAGACCAAGCTGCTCCGCGCCCTTGAGGAGCGAAGCTTCGAGCCGGTGGGCTCCACGCGGGCCGTCCCGCTTTCCGCGCGGATCATTGCCTCCACCAACAGTGACCTCCCGGCGCTCGTGCGGGAAAAGAGGTTCCGCCTCGACCTGTACTACCGGCTCAAGGGGGTTGCTGTCACCATTCCCCCGCTTCGAGAGCGGCGGGAGGACATCGAGCCGCTCCTTGCGCTCTACCTGGACCTCTACCGGCACCGCTACAACAAGCCCGGGGTCGAGATATCCCGCGAGGCTGTGCGGTTTCTCCACTCCTACCAATGGCTGGGAAACGTGCGGGAGCTGAAGAACGCCGTGGAGTCCGCGGTCCTGCTCTCCGAGCAGAACCGTCCGCTCATGCCCCAGGATTTTCTCCTGGAAGGGACCGGGGATACGAGCCTTCCCGAGCTGTGGCAGCAGGAGCGTGATGCGATCATCGAGGTCCTCAAGCGCACGGGGTACAACAGGTCGGTGGCATCACGTGAGCTGGGGATGAGCAGGAAGACCCTGTACAACAAGATGAAACGCTACGCAATCCGGTAACCAAAAGGCATCCCGAGCGTTACCCGATTTTTCCCAATCTGGGAAACCGGCCGGCGCAGGCTGTTCTCGTCATTCCGCCACCGCAGGCTTCTCCGTCTAACTATCAACCGTCTATACAATTATAGTCGCCGGTCCATTCGCGCGAGGTTGGCTCGGTTTGTGCTTATGTTGGAGCGCCGCATGAAAAAAGCTCTGCCCTTGCTTACAGCGCTCACAGTGCTCCTTTTCCTTTCAGCAGGGTCCGCTCTTGCCCGCGGCTCGCTCGAGCCGCAATCGCCTCCGAGCGGGCAGAAGGCCCGTGCCAACCGGCCGCCCGTGTTCGTCATGGTGCCCAAGGGAGTGCATCCCTATTACGAGCCGGTCTACCGGGGATTCACCGCGGCGGCGGCAAGGTACGGGGTCGTGTCGGAAGTGGATGCGCCGCCGCGGTTCGACGTTGCCCTCCAGGTGAAGGTCATCGAGGATCTCATTGCCCGCGGGGTGAGCGGAATTGCTGTTTCAGCCAATGACGACAAGGGCCTGGTTTCGGTGATCCATGAGGCGGCCCAGGCCGGCATCAAGGTGATCACCTTCGACGCGCCGGCGCCTTCCAGCGAGGCGCTCACCTACATCGGGACGGACAACGAAAGCGCCGGCTACGAAGCGGGAAAGCGCATGGCAGCCGCCATGAGGGGCCGGGGCTCCATTGCCGTGCTGCAGGGCGGGCTGGATGCGACGAACCTCAACCTGCGAACGCGCGGCTTCATGCGTGCGCTCACCGAGGCTGCCCCCCGGATCAGGGTGGTCGGCGTCGTGGACGAGGGGGGAGATTTCTCCGAGTCGGTGAACAAGGCCGAGGCGCTCCTTGCCGGGCACGCTGAGCTCACCGCCATTTTCAGCGTTTCCGCCGAGGGCGCCCCCGCTGCCGCGGCCGTGGTGAAGCGCGAGGGGAAAGCGGGGAAAGTCCTCGTGGCGGGTTTTGACGACCTGGGCGACACGCTTCAGGGGATCCGGGATGGCGTTGTTGTTTTCTGCGTCGTTCAGAACACCTACAAGATGGGGTGGCTCTCCGTGGAGCGACTCCTGGACGCGGTGAACGGCCGTCCGGTTCCCCGCGTCATCGACACCGGCGTCGTGTTCGTGGACCACAGGAATGTCGACACGTACAAAGGCATGATGGAGGCGGACAACACAAGGATTTGAAAGAGCCCCGTTGGGGCTTGCCAATCTCTGCAAGGAGGGTTCGATATGAAGCGCAAAGCGCTCGCAATCGCGTGCGTCGTGCTGGCGATGGCGATGGTCGCCCAGGTGGCCACCGCGCAGACCAAGGGGTGGGCCTCGAAGGTCCACATCGTGTTCTTCCCGGGCGGGACTCCCGGCGGACCATTTGAAACCGTGGTGTACAACGGCGCGAAGCAAGCCGAGAACGACCTTGGCTGCAAGGTCGACTACGTCTGGTCAGCCTGGGACGAATCGAAGATGCTTCAGCAGTTCCGAGAGGCGGAGGCGACGCGGCCTGACGGGATCTGCATCATGGGTCACCCCGGCGACGAGGCCTTCGGTCCGCTCGTCGCGGACGCGGAGAAAAAGGGGATTATCGTCACCAGCGGGAACACCTCGCTGGACAAGACCGAGGCGATGTACGCGCCCAAGGGTTTCGGGTACGTAGGTGCCGAGCTGTACAAGGCAGGACACGACCTGGGCGCCGAGTCGATCAAGAGGTTTGGCCTCCAGAGCGGTGACCGCGTCATGGTGTGGGGCCTGCTCTCGCAGCCTGGGCGCGGGCAGAGGACCAAGGGCATCGTGGACGCGTTCAAGGAAGCCGGGATGACGGTGGACTACCTGGAGATCGATAACGCGACCAATGGCGACGCCCCCGCGGGTGTGCCGACCTTTGCCGGGTATGTCTCTTCCCACCCGGATGTGAAGGCGGTCGTCTTCGATCACGGCAACCTCACCTCCATCACGGAGAACCTGATGAAGGCCGCCGGCAAGAAGCCCGGCGAGATCAAAGCTGCCGGATTCGATATCTCTCACGGTTCGATCGCCGCAATCAAGAGCGGGTACCTCGGCCTCGTTATCGACCAACAGGAATGGCTGCAGGGGTACCTGCCCATCTTGCAGGTCTGCCTCACGAAGGTTTATGGTTTCTCGGGCCTGCATATCAATTCGGGCGCTGGTTTTCTTGACAAGAGCAACGTGGACTTCGTTGCACCCTTGGCCGAGAAACAGGTGCGCTGACGTCGTGGATTCATGGCGCGGGGCGAATGCCCCGCGCGCTTTTTGCAGGTGAGGGGCCGGGCCCCCGAGGGGTGATAACGATGGACCATTTCCTTGAGATGAGGAACGTCTCCAAGACATTCGGCGAAGTGGCCGCGTTGCACCACGTGAATTTCGATGTCGGCAACAACGAGATCGTGGGGCTGCTCGGCGACAACGGCGCGGGCAAGTCCACCCTCGTGAAGATCATCACCGGCTACCACTCTCCTGATCCCGGAGGCGAGTTCTATCTCAAGGGACAGAGAATCGAGCATCTCTCGGTTGCCCGGGCGCGCGACCTGGGAATAGAAGTGGTCTACCAGGAACGCGCCCTCGCAGACAAGCAGTCCTTGTGGAGGAACATCTTCATGGGCCGGGAGCTTTCCAACGGCTGGGGACAGCTCGACCTGAAGGCGATGAAGCGGGAAACCCAGAAGCTCATGACGAGCCTGATGGGATTCACCTCCTCCGCGGTCACGCCGGAGTCCACCGTGAAGACCTTCTCAGGTGGAGAACGCCAGGGAGTGGCGATCACCCGGGCGCTCTATTTCAAGGCGGAGCTCATTATCCTGGACGAGCCGACCATGGGCCTTTCCCTTTCGGAAACGAAGAAGTGCCTTGACTTCGTTTCCGGGATCAAGGCTGCGGGCAAGTCTGCCATCTTCATCGACCACAATATCTTCCACGTGTACCCAGTGGCTGACCGAATTGTCGTTCTGGACCGCGGCACCATCGCGGGACAGTACATGAAAGACGAGCTGACCTTGCAGCAGCTCATCGACAAGCTGTATCTTGTTGCCCAGACTGGCAGCCTCAACGGCAAGGAGAAGGATGAATGAGCGGAATAGCGAGCGGCGCCGACCGTCCGGTTTCACCCGCCGCGCGACGCAGCGGCCTGGTCCGGTTCCTGAGAAAGTATCCGCTGCAGATCGGCATCTTCCTGGTCGCCGTCGTCATCTGGGTGCTCTTTGTCATCGGCGCTCCGCGCACTTTCCTTGCCGGTGATATCTACGTGGCGTTCATGTCGACAACCCCGTTTTTTGCGCTGATGGCCATCCCGCTGACCATGGTCGTCATCACCGGGGAGATCGACCTGTCCTTCCCCTCGATCATGGCCATTGGCATGACGGCGTTCGAGCTGGTGTTCCTGGCGACCCACAGCACGTGGCTGGCCTTCGTGGCGTGCATTCTCGCCGGTCTTCTGGCCGGAGCTCTCAACGGCGTGATCGTCGTTCTCATCGGCGTTCCGTCGCTCGTGGCAACCATCGGAACCCAGTTCTTCTGGCGCGGCGCGGTTATGGTGCTGACGGGCGCCAAGGGGATCGGCATGACCGCGACGCAGGGCACGCTGCTCTATCCGCTGCTCGTCGGAAGGATCGGGGGCGTGATTCCTGCGCAGTTCGTGTGGACCATCGGGATTGCCCTGCTTGTCTGGTTCTTCCTCAATCGACACCGATTCGGAGCGCACGTGTATCTGACCGGCGACAACGTGGAGAGCGCCCGGCTGATGGGAGTGAATGTGGGACGCACCAAGCTGCTCACTTTCGCCGTCGTCGGCCTCGTGGCGGCCTTCGCCGGGTTCGTGGAGAGCGAGGAGATCATCTTCTTCTGGCCTACCATCGGGGAGGGCCTCCTTCTGAACACCATCGCGTCCGTGTTCCTTGGCGGAACCTCCGTGTTCGGGGGAACCGGCACGGTCTTCGGAACGTTCGTCGGGTCATTCATCATTGGCGCCATCAACGCGGGGATCGTTGCCATGGGGTTGACCAACTTCTGGACCGACTTGATCGCCGGATTCATCATCGTAGCGTCGGTTTCCCTGCAGACGGTCGTGGGAAAAAGACTTTCCTGACAGCGGGGGCTACACTCTCGCCAAGGACATGCCAGCACCAGCGGGAGCTCTCCACACGTGATCAGCCGCCGCCGACGGCCTTCAGGTCCGCCTCCCTCATCCAGCCGAAAATCCTGAAATTGCCCCACACGATCAGCTCCACCCAGCCGTTCTCCACGTGCATGGGGCGAACGACAGTACCCGAGGGAAGCACCGCCGAGACGCGCTCACCGTCCCCGGGAAAAAACCTGAGGGACGCCCGGTCGGAAGCAACGATCATGGGCGCATAGGAGCGGGCCACCAGCTGGTCGGGTCCCAACGAGGCGCGCTTGCCGAGGTACCGGATGATCCCGGCCGTGATGGCCCGCGCGGCCGTCTCGGGATCATCCACGATCACGCGGCAGTCGGCGGGGGAGGTTATATAGCCGGTTTCAATGATCGCCGAAGGTGTCGAGGGCGCCGCGGCGTGCTCGAAGCGGTACCAGCTGAAGGCGTAATAGCCGCGCATGTTGTACGTTACGCCGTAGCGGTCCGCGGGAATGCCGGATAGCTCCCCATACGCGCGCTCGATGGAATCCCCGAGGAGCCGCGAAGCCTCTGACGCTCGCCAGGGGACCGACACTTTGAAGCCGCGCTCGCTTCGACCGCCACCATCCGCGTGAATGGCAAGGAGAGCATCGGCATCGTATCCGGGCGGCAGGGTAGCCGGCAGCAGATCCACAACGACGCCGGCCCGGCCAAGGTTGGCCGCCACGCTTCGGGCGATCCTGAGGTTGACGTCCACCTCCTGGAGGCTCCCGTAGCTTGCCCCGGTATCCGTACGCAGCCGCTGAAGCTCGTCGGGCAGCTGGTCGATCTGCCAGTGGCCAGCCTGTATCCCGACCCGCCACGCTCGGATGAGACGCGCGTCCGCGGTGAGCGGAGGCGGCGTCAGGTATGCCGGCGCGAGCGGGGGAATCCGCGGAGCAAGCCGACTGAAGAGCGCTGCCCGCAGGAGGAGATGGGCATAGGACGGAGACCCGTCCGGCGAACCAGCGAATGTCAAAGCCGCCAGGATGGCGGCGATAGTCGCGACGGTCGTACAAGACAAAAGGGGCATCGCGCGGATGCCCCTCGGGAACAGTCTCTTCACGCTCTTACCCGAATCCCCTGACAGTCCTCCGCGCAGGTCTAATGTAGTCTCTATTTCCTGTCCGCGGCGAGATCCATGAAGCGCTTCAGGATTGCCTGCGCGGGGTCCTGCGCCAGGTCGATGGCCTTGCAGCCCGCGGGGATGCGCACGGCTGGCCTTGGAGTGACCAACTTTCCGGCAAACTGGGGCAGCCAGCGCCGCTCGGCCTCCAGCATCTCCGAGGTCATGTCGCGGATCTCCTTCAGCGTGCAGACGGCGCTGGACAGCGGGTCCATGGCAATTGCCTGCACGAGCTTCTCCGTGTCCCCTTCCATGGCCGCCTCGGCAGCCAGGAGCTGCACGTTGACGTTGGTCATGCACGCGGCCGCGCACTGCGTGGGCAGCCGGCCTATCCGCATGGGATGCAGGCCCGTGTCATCGGCAAAGGTGGGGACTTCCACGCAGCAGTCCGAGGGGAGATTCGTGATGAAGCCGTCGTTACGCACGTTTCCCATGAACTTGAAGGGCGTGCCGGTGACCACCGCTTCCATGATGTAGGAGCAGTATTCCACGCTCCTCTCGCCGAGCTTCGTGGATTCCCAGTCCAGCTGGTTCTTTCCCTCGTACTTCCCGGCCACGGTGGCGCACCACGTGTAGTAGGCGCCGCTCTGCCCGCCGAAGCCAGGCTCATCACAGTACAGGTCCAGGGCCGCCTGGTTCTTGCGGAACCAGGGCACGTACTCCGACAGGTGCCCCGTGGTCTCCGTCATGAAGTAGCCGAAGTGGCGATAGACTTCTCCCCGCACCTTCTCGCTCTTGTAGATCTCGGGGCGCTCGATGGCCTTGGCCAGCCGCGGGTAGAGGTCTTCCCCGTTTCGCGTCAGGGTGAGGAACCAGTCCATGTGGTTGATCCCGCCGCAGGTGTACTGGATCTCTTCCTTGGGAACGTCGATGAACTGGGAGATCTGCTCGATGGTCGTCTGCACCCCGTGGCACAGACCGACGAAAGGAACGCTGCTCGCCTTGCCCAGGGCAAGGCAGTTTCCCGCCATCGGGTTGGCGTACTGGAGCATGATGGCGCCCGGCCGGGACACTTCCTCCATGTCGCGCGCGATCTCCAGGAGGACCGGGATGCTCCGCATGGCGCGGAAGACGCCGCCCGGGCCGAGGGTATCCCCGATACACTGATCCACCTTGTACTTCAGGGGGATCTGCCAGTCCACCTGGAAGGCTTCGACGCCCCCCACCTGGATCATGACAACAACGAAGTCGGCATTCTTGAGGGCTTCCCGCCTGTCCAGGGTTGCCCAGACCTTGCCCTTCACCTTGTTGTCCGCCAGCATGCGTTTTGCGAAATCTTCCATGGCGCGGAGCTTGGGCTCCGTGCGGCTCATCAGCGCGAACTCGCTTCCCTCGAGGGCCGGCGTGGCCATGATGTCCGCCATGAGCGTCTTGCAGAACACGACGCTCCCCGCCCCGATCATCGCAATCTTCTTCCCCATTCCAGTGTCCTTTCTTGGGCGCCCTCTACGCTGCTGCCCACTGCGTGCGTATCAGCCGCAGGCCGTCCGTGTAGACGGCGTCCGTGCTCTCATACAGGTCCCGCCAGATGCGCGTGGCCGCGGCAAACGCGGGGATCACGCGGCCGAACGACTCGATGGTGAGCCAGTTGTCGTACCCCGTGGACCGCAGCGCCTTGAAGATGCCGGGCCAGTCGTTGTGTCCCCTGCCGGGCACCCCGCGGTTCGTCTCCGATATGTGCACGTGCGTGATGATGTCCCTGTGCCGGAGGATGCTCTGCACGGGATTGTCCTCTTCGATGTTCGCGTGGAAGGTGTCGAACATCGCTTTGAAGTTGGGCATGCCCACCGCCTTCACGTGCTCCGCCACGCCGTCCATGGTCGTGAGGAAATACGCCTCGAACCTGTTGAGGAACTCCACCGCAAGGGTGATCCCCGCCCGGGCGGCATGCTCTGCTGACGCGCGTGCGTGCTCGGCAGCCCGCGCCTTCTCATCCGCGGAAGGGCCGGTCCCCGTGAACACGGCCACCGGCTGGTAGAACGGGCCGCAGAGCAGCTTTGCCTCCAGGGCCTGGGTGCAGTCGATGACCCGTTTCATGAAATCCAGCGCGTTGTCCCGCAGCTTTTTCTGCGGGCTGATCGGGTTGTGCTTCGCATCGGGCATGTTCGTGACCACGGTGCAGGCAAGTCCGTTTTCCTTCAGGGCGCCGAGCACCTTCGCGTAATGCTTCGGGGTACCTTCCAGGATTGGTATCTCGACGCCGTCGTATCCCGCCCGGGCAAGCTTCCCGAAAAGGGGGAAATGCTCTTCCGTGACATGGGACGTCCACAAGAGCAGGTTGAATCCAGTCCTCACCTCATCACCTCCGGCGGAAATATCTGCACACGACGCACCGACGGGCCGTGCCGGCCTCTCTCAGCGCCTGCGTCTGTTGCTCACATAGACGATCAGCAGCACGAACAGCACGATCCCGAAGCCAAGCCATTTGCCGGCATCGCCCCATCCGAGGGCAACGAGGAGGTTTGTCAGGGTCTGGAGGAAAATCGCCCCGAGGATGACCCCGATGTAGTTTCCATTGCCTCCGGTCAGCGACACGCCGCCGACAACGGCAGCGGCAATGCTCGGCATGACGTAGTTGGAGCCCATGTCCTTGAATGCGATGCCCATGTTCCCCACGAGCAGGAGCCCGATGAGGCTTGCCACGAGGCCGCTCATCACGAAGGACACGCAGCGCACGCGCCGCACGTTGACGCCGCTCAGGTGCGCGGCAGTTTCATTTGCCCCGGCACCGAAGAGCATCATTCCCCACTTCGTTCTGGAGAGCACGACCATCGCGATCGGCGTGACGATGATAAGGATCAGGAGGATGTTTGGGAAGATCCCGGTGGACTTGGCCGCGAGGATCTGCAGGACGGGCGATGGCCGTCCCGTGATGTTCCTGCCCGCCGTATACACGTTGATGGCCCCCTGGAGGATGTTGGACATGGCCAGGGTGACCACGAGGGGCGGCAGCTTGACGTACGCGGTGAGCATGCCGTTCAGGAGGCCGACGACAAGGCCTATTCCAACGGCGACGAGCAGCGCCATCCAGAGGTTCTCGTTCTTCCCGTCCATGATGCTTGCCGTGAGAACGGCCGTGATGGTGGCCGCATATCCCACGGACAGGTCGAGGCCGCTCCCTCCGCCGGCGATCACGATCAGCTGGCACAGGCCGAAGAGCGCGATGAATGCGGAGAGCTTCACCGTGAGAAGGATCTGCGGCAGGCTGAGGAAGTTGGACACGGTCACCTGGCCGAGCACAAACAGGAACACAATGAGAAGGAGCGCGATCAGGAGGGCCTTGTGCCGGATGTACAGCCGATTCGCACTCTCCGCGTAGCCGTTGGCCATGTCAGCTCAACCTTCCCGTCATGCTCACGAGGGCCTGGCGATTGTACAGCGTGTACGCCTGCGAGCTGGCAATGGCGACTATGACGATGACGCCGCCCACGAGGGTCTGGTAGGCATACGGGATGTTCGCGAAGAAGATGATCTTGTTGACGAAGCTGAGGATCAGCGCTCCTACAAGAGCGAAATAGACGCTTCCCCTTCCTCCCGTCAGGGCGATCCCGCCCACCACGGCCGCCGCGATTGCCCGAAGCGTGAGAGGGTCCCCCATGCGGGCATCCCCCGACTGGTTCTGGCCGACGAAGAAAAGGGCCGCCAGGAGGATGAAGATCGAGTTCGCCATGCAGGCCTGCATCTGCACGCGGGCTGTGTTGATGCCGCTCTCGTAGGCGCTGTCGCTGTTGCTGCCCACCGCGTAGATGTATCTCCCTGTGCGGGTGCGGGCAAGGATGGCCCAGAAAGCGCAGCCGATGAGCACAAGGATGAGCGCGGGGGGGATGATGGCGCCGAATGCCTTGAAGGACGCAGGCACGTTCGGAACAGCCCCCATATCGTAGAACCACTTGTACCAGTCCACAGCCTCCCCGCCAGGGGTGGGCCTCAGGAAAAGAGCAGCGCCGAGCCATATGAAGGAAGTGGCAAAAGTCACGATGACCGGCGGGATGCGCAGGTAGCCAATTCCCACGCCGTTGATCATTCCGGTGGCCAGGGCCACAACGAGCGCCGCGACAAGCGCATACACGCCGGAGAGCGGGTCCGCCTTCTTCATGGTGGTGGTGAGCACGCAGGTGAACAGGGAAAGCGCGGTCCCCGCTGAAAGGTCGATTCCCCCCGAGATGATGACGACGGCCTGGCCCATCGTCACCAGCACGAGCGGGGTGAAGGCGTTGATATTGCGCGAAACGGACTTCATTTCGAAGAAGTTCTTCTGGAGGACTGCGGTGACACCGATCATGGCAATCATGATGAGGAGGATTGAGAACTCGGGCTTCGATACGAATCGTGCCGCTCGAGCGCGCACCCCTGCCGCGTTGCCCCGTCTGTTCATGCGCTCTCGGCCTCCCCTAGCGGACACGCATCGAGGTGGCGACAATGGTGTCCTCGTTGATGTCCGGGCCCTCCAGCGTCGCGACGACCTGGCCCTCGTACATGATCATGAGCCGATCGCAGTGCTGGATCAGCTCCTCGTTGTCGCTTGCGTACAGGATCACGCTCATCCGACGCTTTCGGGCCTGTTCCGAGATGTATGCGTACAGGTCTCTCTTTGCCCCGACATCGACCCCCTTGGCCGGGTCCGCCAGGAGGAGAACGTTCGTGGCGAACGTCAGCCACTTGCCGACAACCACCTTCTGCTGGTTGCCGCCGGACAGCGTGCGAACGGGCATGTCGAGCCCTGCGGTCCTGATGGAGAGCACCTCGACGATGCGCTCGCATTCCTTCGCATACTGCCGGCGCGGGGTAAACAGCGGCTGCCGTCTCAAGCCGAGCTTTGGAAACACGAGGTTGGTGAACACGGAATGCTGTGCAAAGAGACCCTCCTGCTCCCGGTCGCCGGGAACCAGGAGGATATTGTTTCGGATGGCGTTCACGGGCCGGCTGAGCTTCACTTTCCGCCCGTCGACCTCCGCTTCGCAGGAAAGGCCGGGATACTTGCCGGCAAGGGCCAGCATCAACTCCCGCTGACCCTGGCCGGCAAGCCCTCCGATTCCCAGGATCTCCCCCTTTCTGAGGTCGAAGGAAATGTTCTGAAGGAGCTTGCCGTAGTTGAGATTGCGGATCCGCAGAACCGTCTGGTCGCAGGGGTCTCCGCAGCTCTTCGTGGACCCCTCCTTCCTCGCCTCTCCCGTGATATAGGCAATGATCTGCTCCGTGTCCTTCCCGTCCTTCGCGAAATCGATGTTCCCGACATTCTCACCATTTCTGAAGATCGTGATGTCATCGCAGATTTCCATCACCTCCCACAGGCGGTGCGATGTGAAATTGATGGCCACTCCCCTTTCCGCGAGGCCCCGCATGTACTGGAACAAGCTCTGGACCTGGGCCTTTTCCAGTGCGGATGTCGGCTCGTCAAGGATCAGGAGCTGCGGCTGGGCGGAGATCGCTTTTGCAATCTCGACGATCTGCATCTCCCCCGGGCTGAGCTCGTAGGCCATCCTGCGGACATCCAGGCCGGGGAGGAGCTGGTTCACGATGGAGCGCGCTCTTTCCTTGGCGTCCCGGTCATTCAGGAAGAGGCCGCTGTTCTTCTCATTGCCCAGGACGATATTCTGCCAGACGGTGAGGTCGGCAACGAGGCTCAGGTTCTGGTAGACCATCGCGATCCCGTCTTTTCTCGCCTCGTTGGGGCTGCGGTAGCGGACGGGTTTTCCGCTGTATCTGATTTCCCCAGCGTCGGCGTTGTAGACACCGGCAATGATCTTGGAGATGGTGCTCTTGCCCGAGCCGTTGGCTCCCAGGAGTCCATGGATCCGGCCCTGGTGGCAGGAGAGGTTGCCGTTGGAGAGAGCCGTCACTCCGCCGAAGCGTTTCTTGATCCCTGTGGCTTCCAGGACCGTCATTGGTTATGCCCTGTGTATGAGACGGGCTCAGGAGGCAGACAGCTGCCTCCTGAAACCCGGCAGAGTATATCACACTCGCCGTGAGCGAGCCCTACTGGAACAAAGCCTCGACTTTAGCCTGGGCCATGACCTCGCTGAGGAGGTAATCGTCGGGCTTGTCCTTGAGAAGCTGCCAGCCTTCGTTGAAGTTCTTGTCCGTGATGAACATCCCGACCTTGTAGAAGTAGACGTTGTCCTTCAGGACGCCGGGCTTGAACTGCTTGCCGTTGTACAGCTGCAGCGCCATGCGGAACGCGGTCCCGCCGATCCCCGGGGGGTTGGGCTGGGCGCAGGCCTTGAAGTTGGCTCCCTTGTCGCGCAGCTTCTTCCATTCCTTGAAAAATGCGGTCCCCGGGTCGCCGAACATGACCTTGGGCAGCTTGTTCGCGTCCAGGAAAGCCGACAGGACGCCGTACGCCTCTCCGTCCTGGGTGATCACGGCGTCGATCCTCTGGCCCGAGCCGATGATCTGGGTGGCCACTTCCTTGGCCTTGGTCTGGTCCCAGTACCCCGTGGTGTTGGCGATGAGCTTGATGCCCGGGTATGCCTTCAGAACGTCCGTGGTGGCGCGGATGCGCTCGTTGTTCGCCGGGTGGCCGTCGAGGCCATAGATCTGGATCGCGTTTCCGCTCTTGAGCGTGGATGCGATGAACTCGACGTTCTTCTTGTTCCACGCGTAGTGATCCAGGGTGACGTTCACCACGTCGGGGGCGGTGACGGTGGCGTCGAACGCCATGACCAGGATGCCTGCGTCCTGGGCTTCCTTGATGACGCCGTTGAGCGCATCAGGGGAGTTGGGGTTCAGCAGGATGATGTCCACTCCCTGGGATGTGAAGTCGCGGATGATGTTCGCCTGCTCCGTGGCGTCGCCGTTGGTGACGTTGTTCACAAGCTTGTAGTCGGCAATAGTGCCCGCGGCCTTGTACTCCTGGCCGACGCTGTTCAGGGCGTCGATCATGATGTTCCGCCAGGACGTGCCGGAGGAACCGGTGCTGATGCCGACGACAGGCGGCTTCTTTGCCTGCGCGCCGACGCTCACCAGGGCGCCGACGGCGAAGACCACGGCAAAGACGATCAGGATAGTCCGAAAAGTCTTGCTCTTCATGTGGTTCTGTGCCTCCTTGGAAATCTTTCTTTGCGTTGAGACCGGATGCTTGAAGACCAGCGCATTCTGCGCGACACCTCCTTTCCCGACTCCCGCTGGGTGCTCAAAGCCGGACTTCAGTCGGAAGATCCGCGACCATCGCAGAATTGGGGTTGAGCCTCAGGTCCCTGTCGAGGCTCAGTCCCAGATTCGCGCCATCGGTCACCGCGCCGCGCAGGTTGCGAACCTTCTTCACGTCACCAATCTTCGCCACCACCAGGCCGGCAGCCGCATACCTGGTGTAGAGGGAATCATCGGCCCGCATGGTGGCCAGGACGATCGTGTCCACCGTAACGACGGATTTTTCAAACTTGTTGTTGACGATCACGACTTCCCCGTTGTCGCGAATCTCCAGCACGGAGGAGTTCGGAATGATTGTGACGGGATGCGCAAACGTCTTGGACGTGAGACCTTCCCCGTTGCCGCCCTTGAAGCGCTTCACCATGACGTCCCTGTTGCACGGCTCCAGCCACGAAGCGAACTCCCGATTCTCCGTGACGATGATCACCTTCTTGCCTTCGTAGCCAAGCTTCTCCGCAGCATCCACTGCCCCGAAGTGGTCGCCCCAGATGAGGACGGTCTCTCCCACTTCCGCCGGCGGCTCTTTGCCCCCCTTGGGCCAGTATTCGCAGTTCTTCATCCGGCAGCGCAGGACGTCCTCGAAGGTGCACACGCGCTTCGAATCGATCCCCTTGATGTCGGGTCTGTCCACCGTGGCGCCCACCGCGACGAACACCGCGTCGAACTTCGAGAGCTCCTGCGGTGACGGGGTGCTCTTGTACTTGATCTCGACCCCGGTCTTCGCGATCTGCTGACGGATCCAGTCGGCGTACCAGCGCAGCTTGTTCTTTCCGTGCACCGTGCAGCAGTACAGGATGGCCCCGCCGAGCTCCTCGGACTTCTCGAAGATCGTCACGGCATGCCCGCGCATGGTTGCGATGCGCGCCGCTTCGAGGCCCGCCGGCCCGCCCCCGACAATTGCCACCGTGAGCTTCTGGGCCGCGGGCTGGATGTGGATGAAGCGCTCATCACCGATGGCCGGGTTGATCGCGCAGCGCATGTGCCGCTTGACCATCAGGGATTCCTGCCAGCAGCCCACGAGGCAGGAGACGCACCTGCGGATATCCTCGGTCTTGCCGGCCCTGGCCTTGGAAGGCCAGTACGGATCGGCAACGAGCTGCCGTGCAAGGCCGACCATGTCGGTCTTTCCTTCCGCGAGAATTTTCTCGCAGTACTCGGGGTCGCGCAGCGTGTGGCTCGTGATGACCGGCACCTTGACGTGCTTCTTGATCTCGTCCGCCGTGTACGTATTCCAGCCCTGGGGGTAATACATCGGGTCCATGGTCGGACCCGGCAGCTCGAAGATACCGGCGCTGATGTCCAGGAACGCGAACCCGTGCTCCTCGAAGAGCATCGCTGCCTTGACGCTCTCATCGAGATTGCGGCCACCGTCGATGTATTCCTCGCCTGAATAGCGGATGCCGACGGGGTAATCCCGGCCGCACTTGTACTGGATCGCGTGGAGGATCTCCAGGGGGAACCGCATCCGCGAGGAGAAGCTCCCGCCGAAGCGGTCGTTCCTCTTGTTCACGTAGGGGCTCATGAACTGGGCAATGAGGTACCCATGCGCCCCGTGGAGCTCCACGGCATCGAAGCCGGCCTGCTGGCAGCGCCACGCGCCCTCGGCGAACTTCTCGATCAACGCGTAGATCTCTTCCACCGTCATTTCCCGGATCGACTTCCCGTGGGCCTCGGCCTGTGCATACACGACCTCGTGCCCGGCGGAAGCGGGGATGTCGGCAACCATGTCCGTGGCGGACATGAGGTCCTTCCGCGGCCACGCCGCCTGGCGCCCGGGGTGCTGGATCTGCACGGCGCACCTGGCTCCATGGCGGTGCATGGCTTCCGCGAGCTCACCGAGCCCCGGGATCAGGGGGTCCTCATCCACCGTGAGGCAGGTCACCGTGGGACGGCCGGTATTCCGGTCGGGGCTGGAGGCCCCGACGATGATGAAGCCGGTCCCTCCCTTGGCGACTTCCTCGTGATAGGTGATGACCCTCTGGTTCACGGAGCCGTCGGGGTTGGCGGAAGAAATGTCCGTCGGCACGTGGCAGACCCTGTTGGCCGATTCGAAGTTTCCGATGCGAATAGGGGTGAAGAGATGCGGATAGTTCGCCTCACTCATATGATCCTTCCTTTCCGTGCGCGGTCAGAAGTTATGAAAAAGGCGCGGGCGCCTTCTTAGGATCCCTGAGCGACTTTCTTCTCTGGGACAGCGGCGGAGGCAGAGGCGTTCATGGACATCTGCTGCTCCAGGTGTTCCACCAGGCTGTTTGCGTGGGCTCCGAGAGCCTCGGCAAGAGCTTCGACGTTCCCCTCTTCCGCGGCCTGCAGGATGCTCTCGTGCTCCCTGGCCAGCTCTTCGGGGTCGATGATGTGCAGGTAATCCATGATGAACCGGGTGCGGACTTCGAAGGCCAGGGACTCCCAGACGCTGAGGAGGATCTGGTTCCCGGAACACTCGACCACGGCCCGGTGAAAGTGCTGGTTCTGATTCTGATACTCGACGAAATCCCGGCGGAGGGCGGATTCTTCCATGGGGGGAACGTAGCGGCGCATCTCCGTCACCAGCTCCCGAAGCCGACCGGCGGCAAGCCTGGCGGCCAGGGCCTCCAGAACCGCCTTGACCCGCAGGGCATCCACCGTTTCAAGGATGCTGACCTCTCGGACCCTCGCTCCGCGATGCACAAGGAGCTCCAGGACCCTTTTGGCCACCAGCTCGCGGATGGCTTCGCGCACGGGAATGGTGCTGACGTGGAGATCTTCAGCTATGCGGGCTTCGATGATGCGGGCGCCCGGAGGAAATACGCCTGTTGCGACTCTCTCCAATATATAGTTCTTGACCTGATCACTGAGAGAATACCGGCTGGCGATTACAGAAGATTCGCGATTCATGGTATGAAGCGATCATATATCATATATTATATTTGTCAAGTTATATTCTTAATCGATCTTACCCAACATCAGCGGTCGGGAAATCAAATTTCGGTTGAAAAAGGTCCCAGAACCTCGGCACCCTGCCGAGTGACCAGAACATCGTCCTCAATTCTGATGCCACCGAAACCGTGGAGGTAAACGCCCGGCTCCACACTGTGAATCATCCCCTCCCTCAGGTTGTCCTGGCTCCACGGGGCCAGGAAAGGCAGGGCTTCGTGGTATCGGAAGCCCAGCCCATGACCGGTAATGTGCACGAATGCGCTCTCCAGCCCTGCTGCCCTGATCTCTTTCCGCGCCGCCTCATCCACCTCCCGACCCGAGACTCCTGGCTTCACGGCTGCGATCGCAGCCTCCTGGGCGCGGCGGACGACCTCGTTGATCTCCTTCTGGCGCTGGCTTGCCTTGCCGGCCACCTTTGCCCGCGTCCTGTCGCACCAGTAGCCATCCGCTACGACCGCAAGCTCAAGAAGCGCGATGTCCCCTTCCTCCAGCTTGCGAACAGTGGTGATCTCGGCCGGCCGCCAGCCGAGAAAAGTCTCTGCGGGGCCGGTTGCAACCTGGGCAAAGGCGCGTACCCGCCGGGCTCCTTCGAATCCCGTCCCCGCGCGCATGATGCAGGCCTCTACTGCAGCCACAAGCTCCACGCCAGTTGCCCCGCCGGCCACTCGGGCGCGGAACTCGTCCATTCCGAGGCAGGCAATCCGGGCCGCCCGCCCGACCATCTGTGCTTCCGATGGTGTCTTTACAGCTTTCTCGGCCTCTATGAGCGTCGTGACGTCGACCAGGCTCTCCGCGCCGAAGACGTCCTCAAGCATGCGTCGACTCGGTCCTGCAGGCAGGTAGGACTCCGCCGCATTCCAGGCCGGGGACGCGGTCTCGAAGCTCGCCTCGAACCCGACACGCAACCACTTCCTGCCGCCCCGTGCCGACTCGATGGCTTTGCGAATCTCCTGAAGCTGATCAACCGGCTCCTTTGTCCCGTATGGATACGTCAGGAGCTTCGTATCTGCCAGCTCTGCCCGCGCTTCCTTTTCCTCGGTGTCCGGAATGATGCAGCTTGCCTCCCCTGCCTGGGACAGCACCGCATACGCCCAGCCGCAGATTGGCCAATAGCCGCTCAGGAGAAGGACATTCTCGGGGAGCCGCACGACAAGGGCATCGAGTTTTTCCCTCTCCATGGCCTGGAGAAGCCGCTGGCGCCGCGATCCACCCGGAAGCTCACCCCCCATGTGCGAACTCCGGATACAGTGTCATGCCGCCGTCCAGGTACAGCGTCGCCCCGTGGACGTAGTCCGAATCATCGGAGGCCAGCCAGACAGCGGCCCTGCCGCAGTCCTCGGGCTCGCCGATGCGCTTGTACGGGATGAACTTCAGGAGCTGACGCTCGAACTCCTCGGGGCTCGTCAGCTTTTCCACGTTCATCGGCGTACGGATGGCTCCCGGGGAAAGACTGTTGATGCGGATGCGCAGGGGGGCAAGCTCCTGCGCCATGCTCTTCATCATGAGCATGATCCCGCCCTTCGCCGTGGCGTAGTTCACGTGACCGGCCCAGGGAATGACGTCGTGGACGGAGCTGATGCAGATGATCTTTCCCATCGCATAGGAGATGCTCCTGTCGATGCCCTGCCGCTTGAAGCACCGCACGGCCTCGCGGGCGCAAAGGAACTGGCCGGTGAGGTTCGTGCCGATCACCGTCTGCCAGTCCGCCATGCTCATCTGGTCGAAAGGCGCGTTGCGCTGGAGACCGGCGTTGTTGATGAGGATGTCGATCCGCCCGAGCTGCTCAACCATGAAGCGGAACATGGAGATGACCTCCGTCTCGTTTCCAACGTCCGCCTTGAAGACGACGGCCTTCCGCCCGGCTTTGCGCACCTCCGCGGCAACCTGCTCCGCTCCTTCCCGGTCGCTATGATAGTTGAGGAGGACGTCCGCTCCTGCCTGCGCAAGTGAAACCGCGATGCCCGCCCCCACGCCTTTGCTCGCCCCGCTGACGAGCGCTTTCTGCCCTTTCAGCACGCCTGCAATCGGCCGCTGAGGCATCTCGTTGGGAGGCGCATAGCCTTTCTGATCACCCATTGTTCCCTCCTAGATGGTGTACGAAGAGTAGCCGCCGTCTATCGGGACAACGTTGCCGGTCACGAAGCGCGAGGCGTCCGACAGGAGCCACACCGCGGTGCCCACGAGCTCGGCCGGCTCTCCGTAGCGTCCCATCGGCGTATGCGCGACGGTCTTCTGGGCGCGCGGCGTATACTGCCCCGTTGCCTGGTCAATGTGGAGGAACCGGAGCTGTTCGGTCATGAAGAAACCGGGGGCCAGTGCGTTCACGCGGACCCCGGTCTTCGAGAGATGGACGGCGAGCCACTTGGTGAAGTTCGCCACGGCTGCTTTTGCCGCAGAGTATGCCACCACCTTGGTGAGGGGAGTGACGGCGGCCATCGAGGCGATATTGAGAATGCAGCCGCTGCCCCGGCGCACCATGGCGCGGGCAAAGACCCGCGTCGGAAGCAGCGTCCCGGTGAAGTTCAAAGCGAACGCCGCCTGGAAATCATTCATGCTCATGTTGAAAAAGCCAAGGCAGTCCGCGCGGTCCAGATCAGCCGGCTCCAGGAACTCCTGCGCCGTGCTTGCCTTCGGGCTGTTTCCCCCCGCGCCGTTCACCAGGTAATCCGGCGGACCCCACTGGTCTTCCACCCGGGTCCTCGCTTTTTCCAGGGCATCCTCGTCCAGGACGCTGCATGACAGAGCCAGGGCTTCACCACCCGCGGCGCGGATGGACTCCGCGCGCGCTTCGGCGCTCTCTCGATTGAGGTCCAGGACTGCCACTTTTACTCCCAGCCCCCCCAGCGCCTGCGCCAGGGTGCCCGGGAGCGCCCCGCCTCCCCCGGTGATAACGGCGGTCTTCCCTTTGACGTCGAACAACTGCTCAAGGCCCATGGGACAACTCCTTTACGGTCAGGAAAAGTCGACTTTGCGCTGGATGTCCGCCTGCTCGGAGGTCATGTTGATGGTCAGGGTCAGGCGGTCTCCCCTTCCGACAGACTGCGTCAGCTCGATCGGAAGCCCGTTTTCCAGGTACGTCAGCCGTCGGATCGCAAAAGCAGGCTGCGGACCCCGCGGCGGACAATCAAGAAGCTCCGCGTCACGGCGAGGCAGGATGATGGCTTCGTAGGTCTCCTCCGCGTGGTGGGGAACGAGACGCCGCTCTTCCGTGAGTATCCTGTAGAGCGACCCACGCTCGAGATCCTTCTCAACCAGCCCAGGGCAGAGGTACTCCGGGATGAGTGTGCGTTCCAGGAGAATCGGAATCTCGTTTGCCATCCTGACGCGCATCAGGCGGGTCACCGTGCGCCTGTCACTGGGCAGCTGGAGAGAAAGCGCGGCCTCCTCGTCAGCCTCCTCCACCTCAAGCGCCAGGACCCGGGAGCTCGGTTTCAGACCCATCTGCTGCATGTCGCTCGTGAAGCTGTAGACCTTGGCGATGTTCCGCCGCAGCTTCTGGGGAAGCACGTACGTGCCCCGTCCCTGGCGCCGCTCCAGGAAGTTGTCTCTCACCAGCCTGTCGAGCGCCTGGCGGACAGTGATGCGGCTCATCTGCCAGGTGTCCCCCAGCTCCGCCTCGCTGGGGATCCTGTCCCCCGCCCTGTACTCCCGACGGGTGATCTTCTCTCGGAGGATCTGCGCCAGCTGGATGTACTTCGGGACTCCCTCGGTGTCCCTGACCCGCCGCATCTGCATATCCCGGCGCCTTTCTCCCCTCAGAGAGCGATAAACTGCCTCATGTAGCGGCCGCTCAGAACGAGCGCGGCCTTTCGGCTGTCCAGGGTATCCTCGAACGAGCGGTCTTCCACCTCGATGCAGGCGCCGCCCTGATAGCCGACGTCGGTCAGCGCGGAAATGAATCGTCCCCACTGGACATCGCCCAGGCCGGGAAGCTTCGGAGCGTGGAACTCCAGCGGCGTTGCCAGGATGCCCACATCGTCCAGCCTGTCCCTGCGCACCTTTGCGTCTTTCACGTGCACGTGGAAGATGCGGTCTGCAAACTCGTAGACGGGCTTCACGTAATCGATCTGCTGCCACAGCAGGTGGGACGGGTCGAGGTTGAGACCGAAGCTCTTCGACGGGATCTCGGTGAACATCCGTCTCCAGATGGCCGGCGCAAACGCGATGTTCTTTCCTCCCGGCCACTCGTCCTTTGTGAAAAACATGGGGCAGTTCTCTATCCCGATCTTCACCTTCTGGCTTTCCGCGGTGCTCACGATCTCCGGCCAGACCGAGGCGAACTTCCGAAAGTTGTCGTCCAGCGTTTTCGACGGATCACGGCCAATGAAGGTATTCACAACACCCACGCCCAGGCGGGCAGCCGCGAGAATCACTTTCTTCAGATGCTCGCGGTAATAGGCCGCGGCCTTTTCATCCGGGTCCAGCGGGTTCGGGTAATAGCCCAGCCCGGAGATCGAAACTTTCTTTTCGTCCAGGAGCTTGCGCATGCGGGCTGCCTCGGCCGCGCCGAGTGAATCCACGTCCACGTGCGTGATCCCGGCGTAGCGACGCTCTGCCTTTCCATGTGGCCAGCACATGAGCTCGACACAGGAAAAGCCCTCGCGCGAGGCGAACGAAACGACCTCCTCGAAGCTCAGCTCGGGGAGAATGGCGCTTACGAAACCCAGCTTCATCATTTCACGCTCTCCTTTCTCCGGTCGCGGCTCTCATGCGGCCGCCCGTCTCATACGCGCACCCAGAGGCTCTTGTCCCTGCTTTCGAGGATCCTCTCGCAGAGGGTCAGCTCGCGCAGCCCGTCGGCAAAAGTCGGGAAGGGAGGTTGTCCCTTTCCGCCTGCGGCGATGTAATCGTAGATTTCACGGAACATCTGCCGGGATGTGTCGGGGAACGCCTCGTTGTGGCCTCCGGGGAAGCTGATGATGGACCGGACCTCGGGATACACGAGAGAGGGATCTTTCATCATGATCTCGTTGTTCCCGTCGCGTCGGCCGATCCACATTCTGTTCGGGTTCTCGGAGTCCCATGAAATTGCCCTCCGTGACCCGTCCATCTCGAAGGACAGCCTGTTCTTCCTCCCTGCTGACACCTGGCTGACGGTGAGCACGCCGTGGGCGCCGCCGGAGAAATGGAAAAGGACGCTGGCATAGTCTTCCGTGTCGATGGGGACGTCGGAGTAGTCCTCGGGCGCGAGGATCTTGCCGGCGTAGGTTTCCACCGGCTTCCGCGGCTTCTTGCGGATCTTGTGAAACGTTGCGAAATCCGCGAAAACCTCGGCGATCTTCAGGCCGGAAACATACTCGATCAAGTCCATCCAGTGCGATCCGATGTCTGCAACGGCGCGTGACTTTCCCGAGAGCTTCGGCTCGAGGCGCCAATTGTAGTCCGTGGCGTAGTACAGCCAGTCCTGCAGGTAGCTGCCGTGCACGGAAAAGATGTCCCCGATCTCCCCCTTTTGCGCCATGACCTTCACCTGTCGCATGAGAGGGTAGTAGCGCACGTTGAAGTGAACGGCGTTCACGAGACCCTTCCGCGCGGCCAGCTCCACAAGCTCGGCTGCTTCCCGAGCTTCCATGGCAAGGGGCTTTTCACACACGACATGCTTGCCGGCCTCCAGGGCCTTCTTCGACATCTCGAAGTGCAGGTGGTTCGGAGTGCAGATATGGACCACGCGAACGTCGTCGCGCGCAAGGAGCTTCCGGTAGTCGCCGTATGACTGGGCGACGCCAAGGGATTCCGCCTTCACCCGGGCCGTGGCCTCATCGATATCAGCCAGTGCTACGACCTCGGCATTGGGAAGCCTCCTCAGGGCTTCCACGTGCGCCGGGCCGATGAATCCCGTTCCAATCACGCCGACTGCTATCTTCGTCATGCTCCCTCCTCCATCCCCGGCACGGCTTTTTCCCGCCGTTGAACCCGCCACGTCGCGCCAGATGATATGTCGTTATGACGATAGTACATCATACCACTCGCCGCGGTGCCGTCAAGGCGCGGTTGCAAGCGCCCGCGGCTGCCGCCTGGTATTGCCGTTGCCCCGACTTGTCTGTACAACTCAAGGCGTTGACCAAATACACGCTCATTCAGACGGACGCAGAGGTAACGGCGCTGGCAGCCCACCTGCGGGACTCAGGGTGCGTGCGCGCCGCAATCGACATCGAGGGAGAGAACAACCTCCACGCGTACGGGATCAGGGTCGCCCTGATCCAGCTCTTTGACGGCAAACAGGCGTTCGCCATCGATGTGCTTGCCCTCTCCAACCGCGCGGCCCTGGCGGCCCTCCTCGTGGAGTCCAGCTGGGTGAAGATCATGTATGACGCGGCAAACGACATGCTTGCCTTCCGCCATGACCTCGGGCTCAGCCCCGCACCCATCCTGGACGTCGCCATTGCAGCGCAGCTCCTGAAAAAGCCCGGCGGCCTGTCGGCACTCTCCTCCTCGGGCCGATCCCGTTCCTCCAAGGACAGGTTCCAGAGGGCCAACTGGATGCGCCGGCCTCTTCCGCGGGATCTCCTGGAGTACGCCGTGTCAGATGTGCTTCCGCTCCCCGATATTGCCGAGGCGTTGATGGCGGAGCTTGCGGAGAAGAAGCTCATGATGGAGTTCTTCAGGAAGAACTGGGAACGACAGACCGCTGAAAGAAGCTGGAACCCGCTTGGCAACTACACGAGGATCCCCGGTTACCACCACATGAGCCCCGAGCGCCGGCGCGCCGCGCGTGTTCTCTGGTATGCCCGCGAGTACTACGCAAAGCAGCACGACATGTCCCCGGAGATGGTGGCATCCAAGCAGACCATGAAGCGAATCGTGGATGAAGGCAGGCGGGACGCGGCTGGAATGGTGGGGCTTCTCAACGAGAACCGAAAGCGCGAGCCGGTGAGCCTGGCGGATTTCGCCGCACGCCTGAAAGAGGCGGAGAAGGACGCTCCCGCAGAGGGATGACTCACAGGCAGATGAGATTGCCCCCCATCATTTCTGCCTGGTCGGGGTGACAGGTAAACACGATGAGCTGCTTGTCTCGGGCAAAAGAGCGCAGAATTGCCGCTGCTGCCTCCTGGCGCTGAGGATCCATTTCCGCCAGCGGGTCGTCCAGCATCAGGAACCCGTCGGCCCCCTGCAGGAAGAAAGAAGCCATTGCCAGGCGCAGCGCAAGGGCAAGCATGTCGCGCGTGCCGCCTGAGAGGAGCTCCCATCCCAGGACGCTGCCGCGAACATCCGTCAGGCCCCGGGGCAGGGAGCCCTCAAGCGCCACCCCTGCATGGCGGCCCCGGCTCATTTCCCCGATGAGCGGCTCCAGCGCCGCGCGCATCCCGTCGAATATCGCCGCGTCGCTCCTGCCAAGAAGCTCGTCTGTGACAGCGGTGATTCGCTTGAGGGCGCGCCCCCGGCGCAGCGCTGCCTGGAATGCCACCTCGGCGGCGGCCAGCTGGTCCGCAAGCTCCTCTGAGGACTGGTCGGGCCCGTGCTTCTCCAGGTCGCGCTTCTCGTCCGCGCATCCTGCTCTTTCATCCCAGCGCTTCTTCGACTCATCGCGCGCCTTTTCACAGGCAAGGAGAAAAGCCTCCGGGTCCATGAATCCCGGTGGAAGCGGCGCGCTCTCCGCAAGCTGCCGCGCGATGTCCTGGCCCCGCCGCCGAGCGTCTGCCAGCCGGTCCACCACCGCATCGATCTTTGCGTAGCGTCCCTCCCACGAAGCAAGCTGCGCCGCAATTGTCTTCTGCTCGCGACGAAGCGCACTGGTGTCCGCCTCGAGTCGGCCCAGATCCGCGGTCACGTCTGCCAGGGGCCGCACGGTCCGAGCGGGGCCTAAAACCAACACGCGCGCGGAAAGCTCCTCTTCCGACAAGCCGCCCAGCTCCTCGCGCAGGTTGATCTCGGCGGCATGAATCGCCGCCGCATGCGCTTCGGCGACGCGGGCGAGCTCTTCCGCATCCTCGAGGCTGCCGACGGCGTGACGCGCCAGGAGCTCCGCCAGGGCTTTTCGGGCGGCAGCCTCTCTGCGGGACGCCGCAAGAGCGCCCGCGTCGCCAGAGCGGACCTCGATCTCCATATCGCGGGAGACCAGCCGAATCCGGCCGCCTGCCCGCAGGGAGACCTTTTCCCCCCGCGCAATTCGCCGCCGCTCTTCGGTGCCTTCATCCTCCTGCACCACAAGGTCCGCGTCGGACAGGGCGGCGACGGTCATCGACAGCTTCCCTGCCTCCACGCCGGCGGTGAGCGCGTCGGCCGTCCGCGCGGCCCTGCGTATCTCCTCGAGGTCCTTTCTGGCCATCGGCCTCGCGAGGCTGGCCTGCCTGCGCGCCTCTTCCAGCTGGGCCCTGCGGCGGGCGACTCGCTGGTGCCTGTCCCGTAGCGCCCGGCCCTCTTCCTCCGCTCGCGCTGTGCGGGCCTCCTCCTCCAGGGGCGCCTGGAGGTCCTCGAGCTCCCCGAGCCTCTGCTGGATCTCCCGCGCCCTGTTCTCGGCAACGGGCCACTCCCGGCTGGCAGCATGCAGCTCTTTCTGCTCGAGCTCCGCGGCTGTGAACAGCGCCTCCAGCGTTCGCCTGTTCCTGGCGTCCTGTTCCGATTTGCGGTTCACAGAAAGAAAGGAATCAGCTGCCGCTGAGGCCTGCTCCGCTGCACGAAGCCTTCCGTTCACTTCATCCAGGGCCGCTTCATAGACGAGTGCCCGTTCGTGTTGCAAGCGGATCTCTTCCCGCGCGTACCACGCGGCAAGGATGGCGCCCACTTCCTTCTTCCACGGGTTTGCGATCCCGCGGCCGGCCTCCGGCCCCTGGTGGCGATCATCCCAGTGCTGGAAGCTCTGGGAAACATGCATGGCCAGGAGCGCGCGAAACTCGTCCACCGGGATACCGGCGGTCTCCAGGACCGTGCGGCGGAGAAGGTCGGCTAGATCCGAGACCGCCCCGTCTCCGCGAAGGGACTCCATGGTCCGGGAAAGCTCCTGCTGCCCCGTCATGAGAACCTTCCAGAATGTTCCCTGCTTCACCGGAAGTGCCGCCTGGAGCTTCTGCCTGATCGCCTCGTCATCCACGAGCGTCCCCCCCGACGGCAGAAGGAGCTCCGAGCGCGCTCCGGCGCCCCACTGGCGCTTGAGCACCCACCGGCCCTCTCCCGTGACGAACTCCAGCTCCAGCCTGGCGACATCCCCGCCGCCCGCCGGCAGGTGGCGGCCGATGAGCTTGTCGAACTCCGGCTTTCTGAGCTTCGTTCGAAGAAGCGAGCTTCTGATGGCTGAAAAAAGCGTTGACTTGCCCGCCTCGTTCGGACCGGCCACCACGTTGAGCCCCGGCGTAAACACGACTTCCTTGTCAGAAAAAAAGCCGAAGGGGTGGACCCTCAGGCGTGAGACGATCATCGCCTCGCCTCCTCGAGGAGCTCCTGCGCCAGGGTAAGGGCTTCACCGTCCCCGGACTGAGAAAGCCGGGTGAGCAGCTGGTGGGGAAAGGAGCCCTGGGGATATTCGCGGTCGATGGTCTCAGCGGTAATTTCTTCCGCCAGGCCGCCTGTCCTGACCTCCGCGTAGAGGGCGCTCTCCGCGAGCCGCTGCGTAACGGCGCCCACTTCCTGAAGGACCTCCCTGGACACCCGCCCTGCAAGCTCTGCTCGAAGAAGGATGGAGCGCGCCTTCTCCCCGGCATACCGCCCCAGAAGCTGCTGCAGGTCAGCGGGGCCGCGCACGGGGACGCTTTCCACTACGAAGCGCAGGCTGCCGGTAGGGATCGCTGTTGCCGTCACACCGCTTTCCGGCGACAGCTCAAGGTGCCAGGCCGAGCCCGCGTGGGCGCAGTCAAAACCGTCGGGCTCCGGAGTTCCGGGGAAAAAAATCCTGTCCCTCCGGCCGGGCTTCGAAGGGAAAGGAAGGTGGGTATGCCCGAGAAGCCAGGCCTCCATCCCGGTGGACAGGAGCTCTTCGGTTTTCATCGGGTAGTAGTCTTCGTTGAAGTCGGGTGAAAAGCCTTCCAGGCTTCCGTGCGCCACGCCGATATGGTGGGTTACCGAGGGATCCCGCAGCGCGGCCTTCACCCACTGGACGGCGTTGGACTTCGAATGCTTCGACGTGCAGGGCCCAGCGTAGAGAACGGCATCCAGGTCGTAGCGGGCCAGCGGCCAGGCGCGCGGCTCGTCCAGCAGGAGGATGGCGTCCCCGCACGCTGCGCGGAACGCCGGCCGCAGATGAATCCCCCGGACCGAGATAATCGTGATTGCCCGGGAGGACCGCGACGAGCTTTCCCGGGAAGGACCGCAGCGTCTCCGCGGCCCTCTGGATGTCGCGGCGGGTGACGGAGATCCTGTCGAAGAGGTCTCCCGCAACCACCAGGAGGTCGCACCTGCGGCGGCCGGCCTCCTCCACCATTCGCGACAGGCAGGCAAAGCGCGCCTCCACCAGGGCAGCCTGGGGCGCCTCGGGGTAGCCGGCGAACTTCATGCCGAGGTGCAGGTCGGAGGTCAGGAAGACCGAGAGCGCCACCTCGATGCCCCCGGGTTGCTGCCTACTGCTGTTTTGGCGCCGCGGCTGCGGGAGCGGCCTGCGGGGCCAGCTCGTTCTTGGTAGCGTTGCGGATCTTCACGATCTCCACGTCGAAGGTAAGATCCTTGCCGGCCAGGGGATGGTTGAAGTCAACGACGACGGTCTTGTCCTTCACCTCGGCAATCTTCACCGGAAAGGGCCCGTTCGGTGTCTGCACGAGAAAGCGCTCCCCGACGGTGAACGTTGCGTCCTTCGGGAACCGTTCCTTGGGGACTTCCTGGAGCGCGCTCTTGTCATACTCCCCGTAGGCGTCAGCCGCCTTGACGGTGATCTTCTTCTTGTCCCCGACCTTCAATCCAATAATGCCCTTCTCCAGGGCCGGGATGATCTTGCCGGAGCCCACCATGAACTCCAGGGGCTTGGCCTTGTCCGACTGGCTGAAGACAGACCCGTCAGCAAGGGTCCCCTTGTAGCTCATCTGCACGACCGCTTTGTCTTTTACCGTTGCGGGAGCGCACCCAGCCACCGCGAGCGCAATCAGGACCAGCGCAACCCGTCCAGCTGTCAGTTTCATGCGCGTGAGCATAGTCCCCTTCCCCCAAGGGGCGCAAGTGGCGTAGAATCGGAGGGCTCCATGTCCGCCATCGACGCTTCCCCCCGGAGCGCGCTTCATCGGCTGCGCGATTTCCGCCTGTACCTGCACAACCCCTCATTCCTGAATCCTGCCTGGGAGACGGCACCCTTTCGCGCGCTGATCATGCGGCTCTCTCCTTTCAGCGACGTCGAGCGCTCGACTCCCCATCTCTTCCTGGCGGGAGAAATCAGAAGAGCATGTCCCGACGCGTATGTCGACATGGCTTTCCTGCCGGACCGCGACGATATCCAGGCGCTGGAAGAGGCGCGGCTTCCCCTCATCCTTGGGACGCAATCTCACCGTCCTCTCCAGGAGTTCGACCTCGTGCTCGTTTCCAACGCGTACCTCCTGGAGCTGGTCAACCTGCCTTTCCTTTTTTCCCGTTCCGGCGTCCCACTGTGGTCACGACAAAGAGATGAGAAGTGGCCCCCCGTGATCCTGGGCGGCTCCAACGCAACGGCGGCGCACGCCATCCTCCGGCATGACGGGGACTGCATGGTGGACGCGATCTTCTTCGGAGAGGGGGAGGAAAGCGTTGCCCGGATAACGAGAGAGCTTTGCCGTCCGCTGGACATCCCGGGAAAGTTGCGGCTTGCCGCAATGGCGCGGGAGATCGAAGGTCTCTGGGCCCCGTCAGTGCCTGCCCGTGAGGTTCGAAGGTCCGTCTGTGATCCGGGCAGGGTCTCACTTCCGGGACCTGCACAGCCGGTTCTGCCCGGAGCCGAGGCCGTCACGGCCCGCCTTTCGATCACCCTTGGCTGCCCGTGTCTCTGCTCCTTCTGCTACGAGGGACATGACCGCAGGCCTTTTCGGGAGATCCCCGCGGAAGCGCTGATTCTCAAGGCGCGCCGGCTCAAGGAGGAGACAGGGGCAAGCACTTTGGAAGTTTCGAGCTTCAACTTCAACACGCACTCGGAGCTTCCGAAGCTCCTCCTTTCCTTCCAATCGATCTTCCTGCGGGTGAACCTCATGAGCCAGAGGGCGGACATCCTTGCGCGCACCCCGGGGCTCCTGGACCTGGAGATTGCCTCCGACAAGCACAGCTTCACTCTTGGCATCGAGGGCATCAGCGCCCGCCTGCGGAGGTTCCTCCACAAGAGCCTCGCAGACAGCGACATCACCGGGGCCCTTGAGGCGCTGCACGGCAAAAAAACCCGGGAAGTGAAGCTCTTCTACATGATCACAGGCCGGGAAAACGATGCTGACTTCGCGGAGCTTGCCCGCTTCATGAAGTGGCTGAAGGAGATGAGGCGCGCGGCCAGGTCCACGCCGCGCGTCGTGTTCAGCTTCGGGATCCTTGTGCGAATGCCTTTCACCCCCTTGCGCTATGACCCGCCCCTTTTCTTTGAGGCTGCCGGGCGGCCCCTGGCGGGAAAAGCCAGGTCAATCTGCGAAACAAATGGCTTCGAGTTCCGGCTCTCGCACTCCTGGCCCGAGTACGCCGCCACGCAGGCCCTCGCCCTCGGCGACTCAACTGTTGCGGACCTCGTCCTGCGCATGGCGGACAGAGGGCCGGTGACCCGCGACGGCTTGCCCTGGGGCGCCGAAGAAGACGTGCAGGAGTGGGTCAAGGGCCGCTCCCCATCTCTGCTCGCTGAAAAGCCCCGGGATCATGCCTTTGCTTTCCCTCAACTTGAGACAGAGAGCAGCCGCAAATCGCTGTATCGCCAGTATCTCGCGGCAAAGGCCGGCAGGGATGGCGGTAATTCCGACGGCCCGCCTGGCGCGAGACGCAGCGGGATTCCTTCCCAGAGCGTGCGCGCTCTCGAAGAAATCACCGCGAAGAAACGAAAGCTCGCACCCTTGTTCATGAAGACGATGTTCCCCGAGGAGACAGCCGGTCTTGGGACGGCCTGGAAGGAGAGCTGGCTGATGCGGCGGCTCATCGCCCTCAATCCCGGGCAGATCGACAATGTGCTTGCCGTGCGGGAGAGCCTCTTTTCGCCGTCGAATACGCTCGGTGAGGACACATCCTGGTTCGGGCTCTCTGTGGCTGCAATAACCGCGTGGGATGCCCCGTCATTTGCGGCGGCTGTGCAAAATGTCCCCGGGCTCTTTCTCGGGGAGGCGCCCGGGTTCATCCCCGGAAGCTGCCCGAGCCTGCGCATCCGCGTGGCCCTGCCGGCTCGACCTTTTCCCAGACCCGGTGGATCGACTGGCCGCATACCTCAGGGACATCCACGCGCCGGTGACTCTCAGGAAAACCTCGGACGCATTTCAGCTCGATGTGCCGGAAAAAGCGCTGAGAAAGAAGGCCATTCTGGGAGGCACGGGGGAGAAGACCCCCAGCGGCGTCCGCATGGAGCTTCTCGTGGGAGCAAAGCTGCGCCTGGGTGATTTTCTGGATTCTTTCTCCACCCCCGGGGCAGCGCGCGCCGCCCTTGTGGAGGTGCTGGAGGTCAGGTGACGGGACCCCGGGTGCCGTGGTGCGCGCTGGCAGCCGTGCCGGGGCCGTTTGTGTCTCCGGAAACAGTCCGGGGCCAGTTCTCTTCCAGGTTCTTCTTGATGGCCTCGTACGGGTAAGCCCCCGTCAGGCGCATCCTGGGCTCGCCTTTCCAGAAAAGCATGATGGTGGGAATGCCCTGGACCTCGTAGGCCTGGGCTATGATGGGCTTCCTGTCCACGTTGACTTTCACGGTAAGGAGACGGCCCGAGTATTCACGGGCAAGGCGCTCGATGGTGGGAGAAACGATTCGGCACGGGCCGCACCACTCCGCCCAGAAATCCACGAGCACGGGCTTTTCCGAGGTCCGGACGAGCTCGAAGAACGAGGCGGGAAGCTGTCCGTTGTTTCCCCCGTGCACCCCAACACTCCCTGTCGCAGATAAGATACTTCCGCCGGGGCAGGCCGGACAACGGCTCGACACGATGGTCCGCGGCCATTACATTTTCGCCATGCAGGCAGAGACCCACACCCCCACCCGGTCGGAAACCATCGCGCTCGTTCGAGAGCACATCAAGAGCGAGAACCTTTTCGCGCACGTGCTGGCGGTCGAAGGAGTCATGCGCTACATGGCGCGCAAGCTCGGAGAAGACGAGGAGAAGTGGGGAAACATAGGCCTGGCCCATGACATCGATTACGAAGAGTATCCTGAGCAGCATTGCAAAAAGAGCCCCGAGATCCTGCGGCAGGCCGGGCTGGCCCGAAGAGTATATCCGCGCCGTGGTGAGCCACGGCTGGGGGATCTGCTCGGAGGTGGAGCCGGTGCACCGCATGGAGAAGGTCCTCTATGCCATCGATGAGCTCACAGGTCTCGTTGTTGCCACGGCCTTGATGCGGCCTTCACGCAGCGTCATGGACATGGAGGCGCGGTCCGTGATGAAAAAGTGGAAAAACGAGCGCTTCGCGGCCGGGGTGAAGAGGCCCGTCATAGAAAAAGGGGCGGCAATGCTCGGCGTAGGCCTCGAAGAGCTGATCACGGACACCATCATGGGCATGCGCGGGCGTTTCGAAGGAAATCGGGCTGGAGGGAACCCCCTCAGCTTCCTGAGCGGACAGCCTCCCCTGCGTGCTCCCTGAGGAACGCATCCGCGGCGGCCCGTGTCGGGATTCCCTGCTGCCCTCCGGGCCTGGTGGCCTTGAGCGCTGCAACAGCGGCCGCCATCCGCACCCTCTCAGACACGGGCCGGCCCTCGCTGAGTGCCGCGGCGTAGGCGCCGTGAAATACATCCCCGCACCCGTTGGTATCCACGGCGGTCACGCGAAATGCCGGCTGGTGCCACAGGCGGCCCGGCTCCTCCGTCGACACGTACCATGAGCCGTCCACGCCGCAGGTGACAACCACCGTTGCTCGATCATCTCTCCACAGCGCGCGCACGGCTTCCGCCGCGTCCGCCCCGGCGGTCTTTTCGCGCGCGTAGTCCAGGGGAAGAATAAGGTGATCGGAGAGGGCAAGGAGCTGGTCCAGGAGCGGGTGCCCTCCCCGTTCGATGTCGGCCACGACGGGAATGCCCGCGGCCCGCGCGGTCCGGGCCGCGCGGACCATGCCCTCCACGCCCGCCTGGTCCACCAGGAGAACCCCGCATGATCGAAGGAAAGCTTCGGAAGGCCGGGAAGCGTCGGCCCCGATGACGCCGTCCTGTTCGTAGAGGATCGTCCGCGTCGTGCTCCTCGTGTCCACGAGGATGGTGGAATGAAACGGCCGGCTGTCGGGGCTGCGGATCACCGCATCAACGGAGATCCCTTCGGCCTCGAAGCGCTCCAGGATGAAGGCGGAAAGCCCGTCCTCCCCGAGGCTGCCGGCATAGGCGCAGTTTCGGCCCATGCGGCGCGCCGCAACCAGTGCAGTGCCCGTCAGCCCCCCGGCGTGGCGCTCCCGGGGGAGCACGGGCATCTTCGAGTCGGGCCGGGGGAACTCGCTGAGGAAAAGGATGTCATCCACCGCCACGGCGCCCAGGCCGAGGACATCGATCGCGGGCGCTCCCGCCGTCATGACGGCCTCTTGTGGCGGGACGGGACGCGCGCGCCGCGTGAGCCGCGGACCGTCGTGACCGCCGGTTGCATGCCGAGGAGCTCCCGCGGCGTTTCGAAGAGCATCGCCCGGGCGGTTGCCAGCGCCTGCGCCCTGTCGTACTGCCCGCTTGCCACCTTCTGGGCCAGCACGCGGCTCATGGCCGCGCAACGATGCTGGACTTTGCGTAACTCCATTCCAGCGTGTAGGCGTCGGAGAAAAAGCCGACCTGCTTCGCCGTGGAGAACACGTCCAGCCTTTCGCTCATCACGCGCTCGATGAACGAAGGAAAGAAGTTGTGCCACCAGTAGCCGCAGAGGGAGAAATTGGGAAGCTCCCGGGGAAGGGTGCAGAGGCCCTGGTTCGCGTGGGCGCTGGAAAGGAAGCACTGGAAGCGTATCCGCGGATGCCGGGAGATTATGTGACCCAGGTGCGAGATGGTGGCCTGGGAGAGCCTGCTTGCCGTCTCCGCGGGAAGCGGCTCGGCACCGAGGGAGAACTGGAAAACGACCCCCGCTTTTTTCTCCTCCAGGCGCTGGAAGAACTCCTCCATGATAAAGGACGCGTAGATATCCCGTTCCCTCTTAGCTGCCGTGCGCCTCCGGCGAAGCGCATCGGCCATCTCGGCGCTCACCGGGATCCATGAAGTCGATGTCGGTG
>CAVWBF010000018.1:0-149170 GCA_963753085.1 uncultured Spirochaetota bacterium
ATTCCGTGCACCGCAGCTTCGATGCTGCCATCATGCTCGAGGATAGGCCCGACACATCCAAGACGAGCGTAGTCTGTGCCGCGGCGAAACGTGCGCGTAAATCCGCTGGGGTAGAGTTGATCGGGGAGCGAAGTGGAATGCTTGCTAGAGGCTCTGCGGGTCTCTGTCCATTCCGGCAATCGGACAGATCTTGAGACAGGAAACGGCGCGCCGCCAAGTGTTAACCAAATGATACGCCGTTCGACTCAACCTTTGCTCCCTCGGCCGGACTCGAACCAGCGACCGGAACGTTAACACTGCCGGTCATCTCTATGATGATTGAGGGCACCATCTACTTTTTGCGCACCGGGGGCTGGAATCATCAGGCAGAACGGCAGCGTCATTCAAGATCTCCCCTCTACAGCCTCGCGCTTGCAGCTTTGGTGCTCTACGCTCGTTGAGCAGTGCCAAGTTTGTGTATACTATAAGCAACCGGAGGATGATAATGCCGCACCTGAATAGGATCACACAAGATCCGCGAGTGCTGGGGGGGAAGCCTTGCATTAGGGGCCTTAGGGTTTCCGTTGGCACTATCGTGGGCCTTCTGGCTTCTGGTCATTCTCATGAAGAGATCCTCAAGGAATATCCCTATCTCGAAAGAGACGACATCACGGCTGCTCTCGCTTATGCCGCATGGCGATCTGAGGAAGTCGAAGTACCGCTCTCCAACTCATGAAGATACTCGTCGACATGAATTTGTCCCCTCGTTGGGTGCGTTTTTTTTCGGAACATGGAATCGACGCTACCCATTGGAGCGTCGAAGGCGACCCGCGTGCTCCTGACTCAGAGGTGTTGGCATGGGCGCGCCAGCGAAATTGTGTCGTCTTCACACATGACCTTGATTTTGGAGTTCTGTTAAGTATGGTCCAGGAAGCGGGACCCAGCGTCATCCAGATCCGTACTCAGGATGTGACACCGGAAGCTATCGGCTCACTCGTTCTTAACGCACTAGGGAAGCACAAGGACGCGCTCGATCAAGGAGCTCTACTGAGCATCCAAGCGCAGACCTCGCGCGTAAGAATCTTGCCGATAAAGAAGACTAGCCTCGGTGAATCGTCGTGAGGCAAGCCGGTGGCCTTGCTTATCGAGATGATTCCCGCGCGTCTCCTGCCGTCTGAAGCGGGAAACACCTTGTTTGAGAAGTCGTATAGACGATGGCCGCCGTTCGCCACTTCGTCGCGCGGGATAATCTCATTTGAGCGATAACCGAAGTAGCGAGGAACGACGACGAAAGCTCACAAAACGAATAGCCCAGGAAGAACAACGCATTTCAGAACTCAATACTGAGCTCGAGCAGCGCCGCGCTCTTGTACAGAAATTGAAAGATGGCACTGACAAGCCACAAGCGCCGGACGACGCGGCGTCAGAGCCCCTGGCACGAGAGGCGAAGGAGAGGCTCTGCATCATCGCGACGTCGATTTTTCCCGTAGGTTTGTGCACATCATCGTAGATGAGTGCCACCACATCCCTGCCGTTTCCTTCGAGCGGGTCCTATCAGAAGTGAAGGCTCGGTTCGTCACCGGGCTTACTGCCACTCCGCGTCGCCGTGATGGTCAGCAACCCATACTTCATATGCAACTCGGTCCCGTGCGGTTCGCGGTCGATTCCCGAAACGAGAACGCACAACGCCCCTTCGCGCATTCCCTCATCGTCCGCGAGACTGGATTCGCGCCAAAAGTACGGACAGATCGAACCGGCATCCAGGAGCTGTATGCGATGCTTGCTGCCGATCAGCCGCACAATGAACTCATCTGTACGGATGTGATCCGAGCCCTTGAAGACAGACGTTCTCCAATCGTCCTCACGGAGCGACGCGATCACCTGGAAAGCCTGGCCGAAAGGCTACGCAAATGCGTTCCGCATCTTATCGTGCTCCACGGGACAATGAAGACGTCGGCGCGTCGAGAGGCTCTTGCAAAGCTAGCCAGGGCTCCAGACGGGGAGACACGGCTCCTCCTTGCGACAGGTTCAGCGCCTTTATGCCGGCAAGACGGAAGTTCAGATATACGACTATGTGGACCGGGAAGTCCCGATGCTCCTTCGCATGTTCGAAAGGCGTCTCCGTGGCTATCGGGCGATGGGGTACGCCGTGAAAAAGAACAATCATGAAACAGGGGAAAAGCACGAAGCGCAAGCGTCAAAGGTCGAGTCGCCGCCGCAGTTCAGCGTCTCCCTCTCGTCTCGAGCGAATGATCTCAGAGGCTATAGTCGACTGTTACAACGACAGTGAGCAGGCGATGGGCCTTTTCAATATGATCGAGGAGAAACTCCGCCTGCCATTTTCGACCATCGTGCTCGGCATCCAGGCTACTGTAGAGAAGATTGATCTCAATGAAGCCGGGGAGACTGTCGCGGTTTGCGCCAGAGGCCCAAAAAGACAGAGAATCCCCATTATGGACTTCCCCCTTCCTTCTGTGCGACCGGAAGGTGCGGAGTGGATCGAAGCGTATCGCCGTTGGGCGAGGAGGAGATAGATAAGCGCGGAGATGCTCGACGCGGGAACCCGCCGACGCAACAGGACGCAGTCAGCCTCTCGTGAGGAGGTCGGCGCTCTTGAGGTAACTTCGTCTTCACGACTGCGTCCTCAACCCGGGGTCATTCATACTCGATTTGGGTAACTCCTCTCACAGGCACCATCGAGGCAATCCCCCGATAAGCGAAGAACTGCGCACCGTTCAGCGTTCAGCAAAGGTACGCCGTTCGACTCTGTCTTTGCTCCCCCTATTGGACGAGCTCAGAACCTTCTGCTACGAGAACCAGATCGAGGAGATACCCGCGCTGTTCGCGATTTAGGAGGGGTGTTCGAGTCAGGCCCGTCTCCCTCGGCTGGACTCGAATTGTTGATGCCGTCCACCGCGTTAAAAAAGCGCCCCCCGCGCTTGCGGGGGGCAGGAGGCAGGACCAGAAAGCTGAGGAGGTGCTCCCGTTCCTTTTTAAATATCGAAATACAGCATGAACTCCCAGGGATGCGGACGCAGGTCGAGGGCAAGGACCTCGTTCTTCATCTTGTACTCGATCCAGGTCTCGATCACGTCCGGGGTGAACACATCGTTCTTCAGCAGGTACTGGTGGTCGTTCTGCAGGGCCTTGAGGACCTCGCGGAGGGAGCCGGGGGTCTGCGGAACCTTTGACGCCTCCTCGGGAGGCAGATCGTAGATGTCCTTGTCCAGCGGCTGTCCCGGGTCGACCTTGTTCTGGATCCCGTCAACCGCGGCCATCAGCATGGCGGAGAATGTAAGGTACGGATTGCTGCTGGGATCAGGGCAGCGGAACTCAAGCCTCTTTGCCTTGGGGGAGGGGGAGTACATGGGAATGCGGATTGCCGCGCTCCTGTTCCGCCGGGAGTAAGCCAGGTTCACGGGCGCCTCGAATCCCGGAACGAGCCTCTTGAAGCTGTTGGTGGTCGGGGTGGCGAAGGCCAGGATGGAAGGGGCGTGCTTCAGGAGCCCGCCGATGGCGTGCAGCGCCATCTGTGACAGACCCGCATACTTGTCCCCCGCAAAGAGGTTCTTGTCGCCCTTCCAGAGGGAGAAGTGGACGTGCATACCGCTTCCGTTGTCGCCAAAGAGCGGCTTGGGCATGAACGTGGCAACCTTGCCGAACTTCTTTGCCGTGTTCTTGACCACGTACTTGTATTTCAGGAGGTTGTCCGCCATGGTCACCAGGTTGTTGAAACGCATGTCAATCTCGCACTGACCGCCCGTGGCAACCTCGTGGTGCTGCGCTTCGATGGGAACATCGATCGACTCCAGGGTGAGCATCATGGCGCTTCTGATGTCCTGCAGCGTGTCCGCGGGGGGAACGGGGAAGTAGCCTTCCTTGTAGCGGATCTTGTACCCGAGGTTGGGATCTTCCTTGCGACCCGAGTTCCAGCGGCCTTCAGCAGAGTCGATGTGGTAGTAGCCTT
Source organism: uncultured Spirochaetota bacterium (assembly GCA_963753085.1). Taxonomy (GTDB): domain Bacteria; phylum Spirochaetota; class Spirochaetia; order SZUA-6; family Fen-1364; genus Fen-1364. The sequence goes on from CAVWBF010000018.1 coordinate 3,947, forward strand.
CGTGCTCGTTCTGGTCATAGCGGATGTCGTCAAAGACAAAGAACTCCGCCTCGGGCCCGAAGTAGGGGACATCAGCAAGACCAGTTCCCTTGACGAAGGCTTCCGCTTTGCGGGCGATATTCCGCGGGTCCCTGGTGTAGTCCTCACCCGTGAGCGGGTCCGCGATGTTGCAGATGGCAACGAGCGTCTTTGCCTGGAGGAACGGATCCACGAAGCAGGTGTCCGCGACGGGCTTCACGAGCATGTCCGACTCGTTGATCGCCTGCCAGCCCCTGATGCTGGAGCCGTCGAAACCGAGCCCTTTCTCGAACGCCTCCTCGCTGAGCTCCCGCGCGGGAACGGAGAAGTGCTGCCAGATGCCGGGGAAGTCCATGAACCTCAGGTCCACGACCTCCACCTTCTCCTTCTCCATGAAAGAGATGATCTCCTTTGGTGTCTTGCCGATGCTCATTCACTTGCCTCCTTGGCGTTTGAATACCCCTCCCGGGCCTCGGCCGAACGCCACAGGAGGGGGTCAGGGAAACACGTTCCCACCTTTGAAACTGCAATTGCCGTGCCATGTACCAGCAACCACCATAACTTCTTTTTCGGAAAGGAGATATGGAAATATTGCGCTTGCTCGTCCAGGTCATTGGGTACATAAATGTAGGACGAAAAAACATCTCGATACGCAATTGTAGCTTTCCGCCGAACGCCTGTGATGCGATCCCGCGGGCGTTGCGTCTCCCACGGCTCCGTCTGCGCTTGCCAGCCGCCATCACCCGCCGCATTGCCGAGCCTCACATCCGGATGCTACACTCCCCGTCGTGGAGAGTCACCTGGAGGAGCTGCTGCGACGGTATCCGGCGCTCGCCGTCTGCAGAGATGAGATAGAAAAAGCGCTTCAACTTCTCATCAGGAGCTTCACGGGCGGCGGCAAGCTCCTTGTCTGCGGAAACGGCGGGAGCGCGGCCGACTGCGACCATATTGTCGGCGAGCTGATGAAGGGATACCTGAGCCGGCGGCCCCTGCCGCAGGAGGTCCGAAAGCGCCTGGGAGAGGTTGATCCCGAGGTGGGGCCTGCCCTGGCCGGCACCCTCCAGGGAGCGCTCCCTGCGGTCAACATCACCGCGGGAAGCGCGCTTCTCAGCGCCTTTGGCAACGACGTTGAGCCCGATTACGCCTATGCGCAGGCCGTCTACGGGCATGGCAGGCCCGGAGACGTCCTCCTGGGTATCAGCACATCGGGAAATGCGAAAAACGTCAGGGCGGCGTTGTGCGTAGCGCGGGCCGTGGGGCTGTCCACAATCGGGCTGACTGGCCAGGGCGGCGGGAAAATGCCGGGCAGGTGCGACGTGTTGATTGCCGTGCCCGCGCGAAAGACCTACGAAGTGCAGGAGCTTCACCTCCCCTTGTATCATTGCCTGTGTGCCATGGTCGAGGCCCATTTCTTTCCTTGAACGCGGAGAATCCAGAGATCCTCATAGAAAAGCTCGTTGCCGGCGGAGACGGCCTGGGGTTTCTGGACGGAAAGGCGGTCTTTGTCCCCGGCGTCCTTCCGGGAGAGAGAGTCAGGGTTCGTCTCGGCCAGCGAAGGCGTGACTTCGACCGGGCGACCCTCGTGGATGTCATCAACGCTTCCCCCGCCAGGCAATCTCCTCCCTGCTCCCTTGCAGGAGTCTGCGGCGGGTGCGACTGGCTGCATATCCGCTCCGAAGAGCAGGCTGCCCGGAAAGTCGACATCGTGAGGGAAGCATTCCAGAGGGTAGGGCAGTTTGCCTGGAAGGAAATCGGCGTGGAGACAGGGCCCGATCTGGCCTATCGAAACAGGGTTCAGATCCACCGCGACCACGCAGGCAGGCTCGGCTTCATGTCCGCCGGCAGCGAAAGGGTTGTTCCGGTGGCCACCTGTCCTGTTTCCGTTGGCTCGATCAACCGTCTTTTCGCTAACCCGGGTCGTGCGCCGGCCGACAGGGATCGATTTACCGCCTGGGGGGACGATGAAACCCTTGCCGTCGAAGGACTGGACGATGAGCGGGACCTGGAGGTCCGGGTCCTCGGGAAATCCATCATCTTTTCCGTGGCGTGCTTTTTTCAGTCCAACCTGTCGATGCTGTCGAAGCTCCTTCCATTCGCGCTGGAAGGATTGTCCGGCAAGGCGGCAGCGGACTTGTACTGCGGGGTCGGACTTTTCGGCGCATTCCTTGCCGACCGATTCGAGCGTGTGACAGCGGTTGAATCCAGCTCCCTCAGCATGTCCTACGCCAGGAGAAACATCCCTGATGACAGAGGGGATTTCTACCCGGTGAGCATGGAGCAATGGGTGGAAACCGATGCGGCTCGGCGGCCGTTGGACGCGGTTGTCGTTGATCCGCCGCGCGCGGGGCTCGGTCCCGAGGTGCGCCGGTGGCTCCACAGGGCGGCTCCCTCCCGGCTCGTATACGTTTCCTGCAACCCCGTTACTCTTGCGCGCGACCTGGGAGAGCTCGTTCGTGATCGATTCACCATGGATGAGGTCAGGATCTTCGATTTCTATCCGCAGACCTCTCACGTGGAAACCGTGGCACGGCTTCATTCCCGGGGGGACCCTACGTGAAGAAGCCCGAGCTTCTTGCCCCGGGCGGCAGCTTTGCCGCCGCATATCAGGCCTTCGAAGCGGGAGCTGACGGGGTCTACCTGGGCCTCACCGAGTTCTCCGCCCGCAGGGCTGCGGCGAACTTCAGTCTCGATCAGCTGCGAAGGATCCGCGCTCTTGCCGGACAGCGCGGCCGCAGGATCTACGTGACGGTGAACACCGTGATCCGCCAGGACGAGGTGGAGCGCCTTGCGACGGCGTTTTCGTGGCTCGATGCCCTGGAGGTGGACGGGGTGATCGTGCAGGACCTTGGCGCCTGCCGGCTCCTGGCGCGCGGGTTCCCGCGCCTTGCCATCCACGCCTCCACCCAGATGGCCATCCACAACGACGCCGGGCTGCGGTTCGCGAAAGAGCAGGGGATCCGCCGGGTGATCCTCTCCCGGGAGCTCCCCTTCCAGAGGATTCGTGACCTGCGCCTCCGGCATCCCGGCCTCGAGCTGGAGGTCTTCATTCACGGAGCGCTGTGCTACAGCTTCTCAGGCGTCTGCCTGGCGTCGTCCGCGTTGACAGGAAGATCGGGGAACAGGGGCGAATGCGCGCAGATATGCAGAAGTGTTTTTTGCGGAGCGACGCCGTTCTCCTGCCGGGATCTCTGGCTTGGCCGTGATGTCCTGAAGCTGGCCGGGATTGGCATCGACAGTCTCAAGATCGAAGGCAGGATGAAGTCTCCTGAGTACGTCTTCCACGTGACGCGGCTTTACCGCGAGATCCTCGACAAGGGTGAAAGCCTCTCCGATGGGGAGCTTGAAGAGCTGCAGAAAAACGTGGAGACGGTATTTTCCCGGGAAAAGACCAAGGCATACTTCGAGTCCTTTCGTGGTGAAAAGCTCCTCACCTCGCGATACCCCGGCCACCAGGGCGTTCCCCTGGGGAACGTGACAGAAGCTCGAGGCCGCGAGATTGGGCTTCGCCTGCTGACTCGGCTTTCACTCCATGACGGCGCGGGGCACTGGCCCGACGGCGCGGTTGATCCCGCGATTTTCCCCATTCGTGCAATCACGCGAGCGGGAAAGGTGGCGCGGTTTGCAGAGGCGGGTGATTCCGTTTTCATCCCGGTTCCCTCGGACGTCCCCATGCCGGCGCGCGGCGCGGAGGTCCGACTCTTCTCATCGCGGTTTCTCGACAGGCCTCAGCCAAAGGAGTCGAGCGTCCCTGCATTCCGATTTCCTCTCAGGATCAAAATCGTTCTCCGTGAGGAAAACGGATCCCTGGTCATTATCTGCACGGCAGGATCAGGGGAGGGGAAGCTCGATTTTTCCAGCCCGGTTTCCCTTGTTCCCTCAACGGGTCGAAAGTCTTTTGAGACTGTTCTCCGAGACCTGCTGGAAGGTTCCGGCGGTCTCCATGTTGTCCTTGAAAAGCTGGAGGTCGTGAATGAATCGGGGCGCGCGGATGATGAGATCTTTGTTCCTCCATCGGAGCTGAAGAGAGTCAGAAAAGAGATAAGTGCAGCCATGGACTCCTGGTTCCTGCAATCCATCGAGGACAGGGCGCATGCAGCGCTTGCCGCGGAAGCAGCTGCCGCTGAGGAAACGGCCGCAACCACGTGGGCAAAGGCCGACAAGCGCTTCTCGCTGCGCGGCCTTCTTTCGCCGCCGGCGGGGCTGCCAGTGCCTTTTGTCTCTCTTCCCGCTTTGCGCGCCGGCTTGTCGGGGTTTGCTTCGGTTGGCGGTTTTGTCTTTCTCCCTCTTCCTCCTGTCAACCTGGATGACGATGCACTGATGGAAGCGCTTGGGGCCCTGGTGTCGGGCCACCCCGGGACACGGTTCGCAATCGGGCTGAACAATGTCGGTCACCTGGATCTGGCCGGCGGCTCTCGGAGCCGGAGAATTGCTTCTTTTTTGTCGACTTTTACCTCTATGTCGCAAACGGGATTACTCTCTCGTTTCTGACGAGCAGGGTGAAGAAGCTTCTTTTCCTGTATCACTGGATCGAGGGTGATGAGGCGAACCTCCGGGCGGTTGCGATGGAAACCCCGGCGTTCGTCCGGATTGACCCGCATTATCGCCCGCCCCTTTTCTACAGCCTCGGGTGTTTCGAGCGTCACGCGCAGGGACGCGGACGCTGCCCGGAGGGTTGTCCGAAGGATTTCATGCACGAGCTGCGGCAAGGGAAGAGCTCCTTCCGCGTCGTGGTCCGGGATTGCGTGACATATCTGTTTCAAAAGGAGGCTGCTCATGGCAGCGCAATTTGACAAGACCATCCAGCAGATCGTCGATCGCGAGCTTCCGCGCCTTCGGCTCATGCAGCCGAAAGAGGTTTCGGCAAGCCCGGCGCCGGGCAAGTGGAGCAAGAAGGAGATCCTCGGCCACCTCATTGACTCCGCCAGCAACAATCACCAGCGGTTTGTGCGCGCTCTCCTGTCGGAGGAGCTGCGGTTCCCCGGTTATACCCAGAACGACTGGGTGCGTCTCCAGGGATATGCGGACCAGGAGTGGCAGAAGGTTGTCGACCTGTGGAGCGCGTTGAACAGGCACCTCGCGCACCTCGTCAGCCATATCCCCGCGGAGAAGCTTGCAACACCGTGCCGCATCGGTGACAACGCTCCCATCACCCTCGAAGCCCTGATTGCCGACTACATTCGGCACGTGGAGCACCACCTGGAGCAGTTGAAATAGAAGGGAAAGGAGCGGAAGGCAGCGGGCGGGGAGCCCGCGCAAGCCTCACGGCTGGGCGCTCTCCCGCTCCGATATGTCATGCACGCGGGCGCGGATGGCCGCATCATCGGGGGAAAGCTCCTGCGCGCGCTTCAGGTAGCCCAGGGCCTTGTGATACTCATGCACGGCGCTCAGCTCGTCAGCCATTGCAAGGAGCGCCTCGGGGTCATCAGGGTTCTCCAGGAGGGCTGATCGCAGGTCGGCAAGGACTGTTCCTTCATCGGCTCCCGCCTGACCTTCCGCAAGCGCGCGAAGGAGGTACAGGGAAGCCCGAACGGAGGGCAGCGCGGCTGTCCGCAGGTCAGCCGCTGCAAGATCCTTCGCTTCCGTGGACCTGCCCGCCGCAACGAGCGTCCGTACCCGCAGGAGGAGCGAGGGCTCGCCGCCGGCCTTCTTCTCATTCGCCTGCGCAAACGCAAGGGCCTTGTCATAGTCCCCCAGCTTGATTGAGGCCTGCCACCCCAGCTGAAGAATCTCTGCGCTGTGCTGCCAGTCCGGTATGCGCTCCAGGTACCCGGCAGCTTCCTGCCATCGTTCCGCGCGCGCGGCAGAGTCCGCCAGGACGGAAAGAGTGCTGACCCGCATGGGATCCAGCGTGAGCGCCTGCTCGAGCGCGGCATCCCCTTCCACGCTGTTGCCTCGCGCAAGGAGTATCCTCCCGCGCAGCTCAGGAAACGCGGGGTCGTTCGGAAACTTCGACTGCGCCTCGGTAGCGATTTTCATTGCAGCGTCAGGATTGCCGGCCTTTTCGAAGAGCAGTCTCGCTTTCATGGCAATGGCCTGGCTGTCGTCAGGGGTGACTCGCAACCGGCCGTCCAGGATGGACATGGCCTGGTACCAATCGCCCATGTCTTCAAATGCGCGGGCCCGAAGAATGATGAGCTGGCTTGAATAGGGGGAAAGAAGGAGCGCCCGGGCGGCAGCGTCCGCCGCCTGGCCTGGCTGCCCCGCCGCAAGGTAGATCCGGACTGTGGCCGCCTGGGAAGCTGCGCGGGAGGGCAGCTCCCCGGCGTATTTCAGGAGCGATGAAAGCTGGCTTTGCGCCGTTCCCTCGTCGATAACCGTCTGGATGATCCCGACTTTCGCCGGGTAGAAGGAAGAATCGCGGCGAAGGCATTCCTCGTAATTCTGCCTGACAGACATGGGCGGTCTGCGCTGGCGCTGAAGAAGAATGGCGCGGAGGTACGGCGGCAGAACCGAGTTCCGGTTCAAGTCATCAGCATTGGTGAGCCTGTCGAAAAGGTCTCCCGCGGCCTGATCGTCCGGCACCTGTCCCTGGGTGAGAAGAGAAAGTGCCGGGCCGATCTCCTGGAAGAACTTCGAGCCTTCGGGAACGGACTGCGAAGAGGTGCCGGCCGGAGGAGGGAATGGATTCTGCAGGTCGGCATACAGGGACGAGTAAAGACGGCCACCGAAATCCGCCAGCGCGGCCCCCGCGGTTGTGCTCCGAACTTCCTCTCTGGCCAGAATCTCTGCCGCTTTGGCCAGGGATGCAGCGGTGGGGACCTCCAGGTCCTGCGTGGCCGCGCGGAGGTTCGTCTGGACGCGCGCGTCCCGCTCTGCCGCCTCCTGGGCAGCGGACTTTGCGGGCGTGGTGGAGCATCCGGCCAGAAAGGCGCCCGACACCAGCGCGATTGCAAGCAGGGTGCCGCGCCTCACCACCCGGTTCATGGCATGTCTCGTGCCGCGATGGCCTGGCTGATCATCGGGCCCAGGGGCACGCTGGCCATGTAGTAATCGTTTGACGCATTCCACAGGGTAAAGCCCTGCGCGGCTCCCGCCAGGGCGCCCTGGACCTGGTCCACGAGGTAGGTCGTGTATTCGGCGGGCGGGAAGCTCAGCTCCGTGCCGATCCTGAAGGCCTGCACGTACGGACGGATGATGCTTCTGCCTTCCACGATGTAGGCGGACCGCCGCGACCCTTCCTGGTAGATGTACTGGGCCCGCGGCAGGTACGCCATGGAGCCCAGGAAATCCCTCGGGAAATGCGATGGATAGAACATGGGCTGGATGACGTCCACGTAGCGCGAATACATCTCAATGTTTTGGGCGACCCAGTTGGAGATCCGCGCCCACCCGCAGTAGCCGTACACGTCCGTGGAGATGGGGATGGTGAGGGACTCGCGGGCCTTGGCCAGGAATGACTCGAGGGCTTCCAGCTTGCCCATCCCCTCACGGCGATATCGCCAGGTGATCCGCCCCAGGTCGCCGTCGGACGGAAACCGGATGTAGTCGAACTGCACCTCGTCCACGCCGCGGTCCTGCAGCTCTCGGGCAATGGCGATGTTGTAGTCCCAGACGTCCTCGCAATACGGGTCGACCCAGTATTCACCCTGGACGAAGTTTTCATCCCCCGTGTCTTCGTCCACCGTCTTCTTGAGATACCGCCATGGCGCGTTGGCCGCCTTGTCCCACGCCGCGTATGCGTAGTTGTCCGCGTTGTACAGCTGCTTGTCGCGAAACACCACGATCCGCCCGATGAGGTACAGGCCGTTGGCATGGGCCGCCTGGACAACGTCGTCGATCTTGAAGCGCTTCTGCACGGCGCCGATTTTCCGGGGGAAAGCGAGGTTCGTGTCATACGTGAGAAAGCCGAAATCGTCCTTGAAATCCAGGACCACGCTGTTCATTCCCTGGGACTTGATGAAATCGAAATGCGACTGGAGAAGCTTTCCCGTGGCGTGGAAAGAGGAGAGGTAGATTCCATATTTGTCCGCGGCTGCCGCCATCCTCTGCGCCTTGTCTGCCGGCAGGGAGACCGCCACGTCGATCTTCTCAGCCAGCTTCCACGAGCCGTCGGCGGGAGAGTAGGTCCAGCGGGCGTCCTGTGTCCGGCACTCCAGGAACCAGGGGTCAACGGGCGAGGACCGGCGAAATGCGATGTCCCGGACGGCCGTTCCCCCGGGTCCCTGCGAGAGGTCGATGCGCGCCACGTTCTTTGTTCCCCGCTTCAGGACATAGAGGCCTTTTCCGAAGCCCAGGTCGAACCAGATCAGGGTCGGGTCCGTGGGATCATAGGCGATGGAAGCTATCTCCTCGAAGTTGCCCCCGCCGAGCTGAAGGGACACGAGGGGCTCCGAGATGGATTTCCAGGTCTTTCCCCCGTCCGTCGTCTCGAAGAAGCCGTGAAACGAGGTGCCAACCATCATTCCCTGGGGATCCCCCGGGGCCAGGGAAAGGCAGGTGAGCTGGTCATTCGCCCGGATTGGATCCTTCAGCTCCATTTTCTGCCAGGTTTCCCCGGCGTCCCCGGAAAGAAAAATCGTACCCAGGGTCGATATGCCCACCCGGTTCTCGTTGAGAGGGTCAACGGCCAGGCCCGTGATGATCGGGGGCTTGTCCGCGGTGAACGGATACACGACCCGCCGGGGAAGACCCGTGTCCTTTTCCGTCCACGTCTGCCCGGCGTCGGGGGAGAAAAGAACGCCGAGGTCGCGTGACACTCTCCAGAGGGCGGAGGAGCTGGTCCGGTAGATCCTGTCCGGCGCGTACTGGGTCTCCAGGGGGAGGGCCTTCACCACTCGTGCCGGCTGGAGGGGACGCCTGATGTCCGACGCAACCACAAGCTGCGACGGCGGGGCGGAGGACCCTTCCTGCGCGCTGAGGAACGTGACTATCCCGGCGGAGGAGAGGAATATCAGGGAGACAGCGATGATGAGAATGAGCCGTCTGCTCATACCTTATTACTCGGCCTGCGGGAGGTGAAAAATGAAACGATGAGCGCAATTCCCAGGGCAACGAGGATGATGGGCCACCACTGCTGAACAAACGCCACAAGACCCCCGTCCTGCCGGTGAAGGCTGAAGGGAAGGAAGAAAAGGGCCAGGATGGAGATGAACGCCGCCGGGACAATAACGGCGGGCCGGGCGGAATCCTTCTTCCGAAGCCCGTAGGGGATCAGGGATATCCCCGTGATGAGCATGAAAATGGGCCAGATTCGCTGGAGGCTCTGACCGGCGAGCACGGTGTTGGCAAGGAGGAACGTGAGCCCGCCGAGCGTGAGCACCATCCCGGGAATGATCCACCTGTCTGATTGCCTGCGGGGCCATGCCATGTAGAGAAAGAAGAGCCCCGCTACGAGGACCGGGACCGGCCACAGCCGCCCGGGCTGGGGAAGGTAGCCGAAGTTCCACAGGAGGAGAACGCCACCCGAGACGAGCCCTGCCACGCCGAGAACGAGGAACTTGTTCGGATACCGAGGCCGCCGAGCCGCCCGCCCGCTCATGCGCCGAGGTTCTCCACGATCCTCGAGGCGAACGCGGAAGTGGACAGCTGGGTGGCGCCCTCCATCAGGCGGGCAAAGTCGTAGGTCACTTTCTTTTCCTGGATGGTCTTCGTCAGGCCTTTTTCGATGAGCGCCGCTGCCTCGGTCCACCCGAGGTAGTCGAACATCATCTGGCCGGAGAGGATGACGGAGGAAGGATTGGCCATGTCCTTGTTCGCGTACTTGGGGGCCGTGCCGTGCGTGGCCTCGAAGACAGCATGCCCTGTGACGTAGTTGATGTTTGCCCCTGGCGCGATCCCGATCCCTCCCACCTGGGCCGCGAGCGCGTCGGAGATATAGTCCCCGTTGAGGTTGGTGGTTGCGATCACGTCGATCTCCGCGGGCCGGCCGAGGATCTGCTGGAGAAAGTTGTCCGCGATGGCGTCCTTGATGAGAATCTTCCCGGCGGGCGCCGCGGACTGCTCCGCCTCTTTCGGGATGAAGACCTTGTCCCCGAACTCCCGCGCGGCAAGCTCATAGCCCCACTCGCGGAAGGCGCCTTCGGTGAACTTCTGTATGTTGCCCTTGTGGACAAGGGTGACGCTTTTCCGCCCATGGGAGACCGCATACTGGAGCGCCGCCCGCACGAGTCTCTCGGACCCCGTGCGGCTCACGGGCTTGATCCCGATGCCGGAGTCCTCCCGGATCTTCCAGCCCATGGTGTCACGCAGGAAAGAAAGGAGCTTGAGAGCCTCCGGAGATCCTTCCTTGGCCTCGAAGCCTGCATACACGTCCTCCGTGTTTTCCCGGAAGACCACCATGTCGACTTTCTCAGGATGCGCGACAGGAGAAGGAACCCCCGGGAGCCACCGAACGGGCCTCAGGCAGACGTAGAGGTCCAGCTTCTGGCGAAGGGCGACGTTGAGGCTGCGGATGCCGCCTCCTACCGGCGTGGTGAGGGGACCCTTGATCCCGACCAGGTGCGAGCGAAAAGCGTCTTCGGTCTCCGCGGGAAGCCAGTCTCCCGTCTCCCGGAAGGCCTTCTCACCCGCCAGCACGGGCACCCACTCCACGCTGCGTCGTCCGCCGTAGGCGCGCGCAACCGACTCGTCGAACACGCGTCGGGCGGCGCGCCAGATGTCGGGACCGGTACCGTCCCCCTCGATGAACGGGATCAGGGGATTGTCGGGGACCGAAAGTCCTGACGGAGATCTCGTTATCCTGGTTCCCATTTCGTGCCCCCCGCGGGGATACTACCAGAAGCCGCCGGCCTTGCCAACACGGGCGCTTCCACAGACGCGGCGCTTCGAGCGGCGCGTCTCGATTCCCGCGGCAACCGATGGTTGTCAACCGCGATCGTTCCTGCTACCATCCCCGGCGGTCATGAGATCACGTATTCCCGCCATGGTCGTGCTTGCTGTGACGCTTGCCGCGTTTGCCACGGGCTGCTCGGCATCCGACACCCGCTATTACCTCGGTGCATTCGAGCAGAACCAGGATCTTCGGGAGCTGTTCCGCCTGTTTAGCAGGGAGAAGGACCAGGAGAACCGCTTTGTCCTCATCCAGCAGATTGCTTCCGCCCTGGCCAACTCGGGAAAGCGGGAAAAGGAGATCATCTTTCTCACCACGCACGTGGAGAAAAACCCCTCGGACCTCTACAACGCGTATTACCTCCTCCTCGTAGCCGAAGCGTACGCCGACATGAAAGAGATCCCCCTAGCCATTCATTACTACCGGCGGATCCTCATGAACAACGCGGACCTCCTGGTCCAGGGACGGTCCATCCACCTCCAGTGCCTGGAGGACCTGCAGGCGCTGGAGACCAATCCCGAGCACAGGATCGAGTATTACAAGGAGCTGATCTCGCGGTTCGGGAGCCAGATCGAGCATCCGGCCGCGGATTGGTACTACATGGCCAGGAGCTACGAAGAGGTGGGGGAGTGGGACCAGGCCGTGCAGGCGTACAACAAGTACCTGAGCTACCCGGACACCGACATCCCCGGCGAGCCCAACGCGTACCGTATTGCCAATGAGAAAGTCAACCTCTACAGCACGTCGAATATCGACTGGACGGTCCCCGATCTGGACACGCTCGTGGCCGCCGTGCGGGATGCCATCCAGACCAAGAACATTTCCACGCTCAGGAAGTTCCAGGCAAAGGCCAACTTCTACGAAGGCGGGTGGGACCAGCAGTCCCTCTTCGGTGACCCGACCGGTGAGGGCTTCACCGCGTTCAACATCGGCACCTACCTTCCCGGCTCGTACCCCAAGATCGACGCTCAGCTCGATGTCGCGGCCAACGGCCGCGAAGCATACCTGCGCACGACGGACTGGAACTTTCGTCCGCCCACGTGGTACCTGTATTTCCGCAGGGTGGATTTCCCCGCGGATCCCGACGTCAATGGGCAATGGGAATGGGCTGGAATCTACTTCGGCGAAAAAATACCGTAATCCTTCTCCTCTGCCTGACAATGGGAAAGGCATGGGCAGGTGAGCCCGTCGCCGCTTCGCTGTCTTCGGGCCCGCTCTCCGCGCCGCTGCCGGGGCCCCTTTCCGCCGCAGCTTCCGCGGCTGTCCCCGTGACTCCCCCCGCCGCCGCGAGCGATGAATCGGCTGCCCCCCTTCCTGCCGTCCAGGGTCACCGGGGGGAAGAGATCTATTCCCTCGACATGCCGGAAGAGGACGTCATTGCAAGGTTTGTCGCGGGTCTCCTTGCCCAGCGCAGGGATTGGCTCCAGGGTGTCCTTGCCAGGAGCATCCGCTACCGCGTCGTGATTGCGGCAGCCGTCGAGGACAAGGGGCTGCCCCGTGAGCTTCGCTTCCTGCCTGCCGTGGAGTCGGGATTCCAGGCGTACGCGGTTTCTCCCCGGGGCGCCACGGGGCTGTGGCAGCTCATGCGCAACACGGCGTCCCCCTACGGCCTGCGTATGGACCAGTGGGTGGACGAGCGTCGCGATTTCATGCGCGCCACCGATGCATCGCTGGAAAAGCTGGAAGAGAACTTCAGCCAGTTCGGGGACTGGTACCTCGCCCTGGCCGCATATAACTGTGGAGTCGGACGCCTGGCCGGTGTCATCAGGAGGAACCCGGGCGCGGGCGCGGACTTCTGGGCGCTGCGGAGAAAAGGTGCCCTGCCCCGGGAAACGGCGGCGTTCGTGCCGCAGTTCCTTGCCATCGCGCGCATTCTCAGCTATCCCGGCCGCTACGGTCTTACCATCGGATGGGACCCGTCTCCCGACTGGGCCCGGATTCCGCTGGACGCGTGCGTGGACCTGCGTCTTCTTTCCCGCCAGTCCGGTGTCCCCCTCGAGGTGCTTTCCTCCTGCAACGCTGAGCTCAATTTCCCCATGACCCCGCCCGCCTCCTACCAGTACGTGCTCAAGGTGCCGCAGGAGTACGAGCAGGCGGTGAAGGACACCCTGGTGGCGGCAACCGTGCCGCTGATGCAGTTCAATATCCACGTCGTAAGGCCGGGGGATACCCTTTCCGGGATGGCGCAGAAGTACCACGTCACCGTGGACATGATCCTCCAGTTCAACCCGAGGCTTGCCCCCCGAACCCTCCAGATCGGCTCCCGAATCATGATCCCGATGGCCCCTCCAAGGAGCGAAGGATGAAGAACGTTCCCCTGGTCCTGGCGCTCTGCGTTCTTGCCGCGCTGCCCGCGGCCGCCCAGGAGGGCAGAACAGTCGTTGACGAGCAGGGTTTCACCGTCCGCAGCAGGGTGGACTGGGCGGCAGGTACGCTGGACGTGGAGGCATCCCGCCTGCTGGATCCATCCACCCCCGCCCTCCCCCGGGCCAAGGCGGACGCGGAAACCTACATCGAGTCGCGACTCAGCGGTTTCATGGTGGCCGCCCTGTCCCCCGTGCCGGTGGACTCGGGCCATTCTTTCGGGGACCTTCTGGGCAACGACGCCGCGCTTTTTTTCCGGGAGAGCAACCTTGTCTCCGGCGTGCAGCCGCGGGAGCTTTTCCTCTCGGATGACTTTACGCGCCTTATTGCCAGGTATGCCCTGCCGCTTTTCGGCGACCAGGGCCTCGCTTCCCCGCTGTACCCGTCGCAGGGGGCTCCCGTACGCAGCCGTCTCGGGTGGGTCCCCTCACGGCCGTTCACCGGCCTCCTCATCTACGCCAAGGGGAAGCTTCCCGCCGTCGGCACCGAGGGTATGGCTGAGGCGCGACCGGCCATTTTCCCGCGGATATTCGATGAGCAGATGGGGCTCGTCATGGAAAAGGAAATGTGTGATCCCGAGGCCCTTGCGCGGTGGGGAATGGTTGGATACGCAGCCACCCTGGACGACCCGGTGACACTCCTGCGCGCCGGAGAGCTGCCCCTGAGGCTCGTCGCCCGCGGCGTGTTCGGCGCGAACGCATCGGACCTCATCATCCCGACCGAGGGAGCCATGCAACTCCTCACACTGCCGGAGAACAGGAAGCTCCTCCAGGCGGGGAAGATCGTCGTGGTGTACGACAGCCTGGATGAGGGCGCTAGGTCATCGCCAGGGCCATGACGAGCGAATCCCCGAGCATGTTGTCGACAAGGCAGTACTCGTTGGGCTGATGGGCCGTCTCTTCGATCCGCGACCACACGGCGGTCGGGATCCCCTGCGCGCGCAGGTACGCGCCCACGGTCCCTCCGCCGATTCCTACCGGTGAGCCTTCCACGCCGTAGACCTGGCGGATCGCGTTGCGAAGCGTGGAAACGATCGGGGCATCGGGGGAGGTGGGTGGAGAGGAAGCCCTCTGCACCTCCTCCACTTCCACGCTCACCCCGAAGTCGCGCTCCAGCGCGTCGCAGGAAGCGCGGATTTCACGCATCACCTCATCGAGCTTTTCCCGCGGAAGCACGCGGCTGTCCATGTAGAACACATCCTCGCCGGGGAGGGTGTTGATGTTGGGAACGTTCGCCTCTTTTCGCGTCGGGACAAAGGTGGAGGTGGGCGGAGAGAAAAGACTATCAAGGGCGTTGAAGCGCTCCCGCAGGGCGGTGAGGCGGACCACGAGGTGGGAGCCCGCCTCGAAAGCGTTGACCCCCTTCTCCGGAGTGGAGGCGTGGCACTGCCTGCCTTTCACGATGAACTTCAGCCAGAGGATGCTTTTTTCCGCTATCTCGATGAGGTTGCCTTCGGGAGAGCCGCTGTCAGGAACCAGCGCGAGGTCCTGCGGGCTGAACAGGCGCGTGGCGCCAAGCACGTGCTGGACCCCCTGGGCGGAGCCTGTCTCCTCATCGGAGACGAACAGGAGGCGGACGGTCCTCCGCGGCCGCAGGCCCAGCTCCCTGACGCATGCCGCGGCGAAGACAGAGGCCACGAGGCTCTGCTGGTTGTCCTCCACGCCGCGCCCGATGAGGCGGTTTCCCTTGACCACCATCGTGTAGGGATCAGACTCCCACAGCCGCGCCTCCCCGGGCGGCACGATGTCCATATGTGTCATGATCCAGAACGTGCCCGGCTCAGCGCCGCCGGGAATTGTCACCACGATGTTGGGACGATCCCCCCGGGGCACCCTCGCATCGGGGGCGGGATGAAGCTCGCAGGGGCCGAGCCCGAGCTTCTCCAGCCATTCGATGAGGACCTCGGCCTTTTTCCATTCTCCCTCCCCTCCGTTCTGAGGCCCGAGGGCCGGCGCGGCGGTAAGAGCGCGCTGCAGCTCGATCATCTGGTCACGTTTCGAGGCGATCTTTTTTTTCAGAGTCTCAACGGCGTCCATGGTGTGTGTATACGCATTTTGCCGCCTCGAAGCAAGGCTTGATCAAATCCGCCCCGCGCCACAGAATAGCGGCCATGCTGCGTCGCGCGTGCACCCTCGGGTTCGCTCTTCTCGCCGTCTCTCTCCTGGCTTCCTGCGGCGCGCGGGCGGCCGGGTATGGAGTGGTCCTGTGGGGAGAAACGAGCGGCACTCTCACGGCGGGCAGCGTAATCCCCGTGATCAGGGATGCTCCCATCAACTCTTCCTACCTCGTTCTTGCCCCGGGAGAGTCGAAGCCGCGGGAGTTCCCCATGGGACGTATCCGCGTTTTCAAGCGAAAATCCGAGGCGGATGATTTTTCCCGGACATTCGCCCCCTTTGTCCTGTCGTGGGCCGTTTCCATGAAGCAGGACCCTCCGCCGCTCCCCATCCGTGACCAGGCAAAGCAGGAGGGGCGGGTGATCTACAAGCTGAAGCCGGGGCAGATCGTCAAAGTGGTCGGCAGGTCGGCGGCACCCGAGACCATCCAGCAGTACGCGGACTACTGGTACGAGGTCATTACGGAGGACGGATACTCGGGCTTCTGCTTCGGCCACTACCTGAAGGCGTTCACGACCGCCGGTGACCCCGTCCAGGAGGCCCAGCGGATCATGAGCCAGGACGAGGCGCTTGATCGCATCATGAGCAACACGTGGCGACCCGACTGGTTCCGTGAAATGCTTGCCCGCGGAACGATCGATCTCAATGTCTTCCGCGAGGACATCGGCCTGTTTCCCAGCCCGGCGGACAACGACATGAAGCTCGTTCTGCCCCAGTATTCACTGGATTTCCACTACACCGGCGTGCAGAAGCTCGGAGAAAGCTCGTATGTCTTCACGGGGTCGGACCTGCGCGTCCAGGTGGTTGATGACGAGCGCATCAGCATCTACTACCACTACAAGGACCAGAGAGTGGCCGGCCTCTACTCCTTGCTGAAGGCGGACGTCGGGGAGCTGGTCACGGCTGAGCAGGCACGGCGCCAGGGCCTCTTCGATTCCATCAGGGCAAAAGGAGCCTCGCTCAGCTCGAGCGCCTACGGCTCCATCACCCTGTCGGAGGGCATGCGCTTCAGCTGGACCGGATACCAGAAGCTGGTCCCGACTCTCGTTGCCGCGGATGCCTCCGGGAAAGGCCGCGTGGATTTCCCTCTCCATGCGGCCGGGGAGCTTGCCGGCGATTATGACGGAGTGATCACCTTCCTCTTCGACCATGGGACGGACTCGGGGGGCAACGGGGCTCCCAGCTCTCCGATGACGCCGAACCCCTACACGGTGAGCTTTCTCTACAAGGCGGCGGGTGGGGGCATCCGTTTCACGTCGCTCGACTGGGACAGCATCTCCAACCTCGTCGTGTCGCATCCGGGAATATCGCCTGTCGTGATCTTCTTTACCCAGTCTTCCCGCTGACCATGCCGCTCGTCAGCCTCTCGGGCGTTTCCGTTTCCTTCGGGGAGAGGCGCCTCCTTGATACGGTGAACCTCACCGTCTCCTCGGGCTCACGGATGGCCTTGGTGGGCCCGAACGGAAGCGGCAAGACCACCCTGATGAGAATCATGGCGGGGCAGGTGAGCGCGGACGCCGGGTCCGTCGTATTGGAAAAGGAAACGCGCGTTTCCTATGTCCCCCAGTCCGGGGCCGCGCACTCGGGCTGCACGCTCTTCCAGGAAGCGGAGAAGGCATTCGACCGCGAGGCTCGCCTGGTGGGGGAGATGAGGGCGCTCGAGGAGGAGCTGGGCCGCCTTGCCCCCGGCGAGGCCGCCGCGGACGGCCTTATCTGGAAGCATCACCACCTCCAGGAGGCTCTCGGATCCAGCGGGTACTACTCCCGCGCGGAAGCGGTGCAGCGGGTGCTGACGGGCCTGGGCTTCCGCGGCGAGGACCGCGAGCGTGAGTGCTCGACGTTCTCCGCCGGGTGGCAGATGAGGATCGCCCTTGCCCGCGCCATCCTCGAGCGGCCCGACATCCTGCTCCTCGATGAGCCGACGAACTACCTGGACATCGAGGCGCGGGCGTGGCTGTCCGGCTTTCTTGCCGATTTCTCCGGCGGGCTTCTTCTGGTCTCCCACGACCGCTGGTTCCTCGATGCAGTGGTGACCTCCGTGGCGGAAATCTTCATGGCGCGCCTGTCGGTGTTCACGGGCAACTACTCTCACTACGAGGAGGCTCGAAGCCGGGAGCTGGCGTCCCTGCAGGAGCGCTGGCGTCTCCAGCAGGAGGAGATAGCCCGCACAGAGTCTTTCATCGCGAAGTTCCGCTACAACGCATCCAAGGCGCGCCTCGTGCAGAGCAGGATCACCGCCCTGGAGAAGTTGGAGCGCATCGAGGTCCCTCCTGTCGTCAAGACCATCCATTTTTCCTTTCCGCCTCCTCCTCATGCCGGCAAGGTTGTCCTGTCGACCTCACAGCTTGCCAAGTCATACGGGGACCAGCTGGTCTTCCGCGGGGTGGACCTGGAGGTATCCCGCGGGGAGAAGCTCCTCGTTGTCGGGGTGAACGGCGCCGGCAAGTCGACTCTCCTGCGGCTTCTCTCGGGGCGCGAGGATCCCGACGAGGGCTCCCTCCGCTGGGGCGCGGGGGTGGTCCGCGCCTATTACTCCCAGGAGAGCGCCGACTCCTGGTCCACCTCCCGACAGGTGGTGGAGGAAGTGGAGTCCGTCGCGCCGACCCAGCTGATCCCGCAGGTGCGCACGCTCCTGGGAGCGTTCCTCTTCCGCGGGGATGACGTTTTCAAGAGCGTCTCGGTGCTGAGCGGCGGGGAGAAAAGCAGGCTGTCGCTGCTCATGCTTCTTCTCTCTCCGTCGAACCTGCTCATCCTGGACGAGCCGACCAACCACCTGGACCTGGCCTCCAAGGATGTTCTCCTCGGGGCCCTGAAGGATTTCCCGGGCACCGTGATCTTCGTGTCCCACGACAGGCACTTCATGTCCAACCTTGCCACGCGCGTTGTTGAAATGAAGGCGGGCGCCGCGCGGCACTTCCCCGGAGAGTACGAATACTACCTTGCGAAGTCGGCCGCGGAGGACGGGGAGAATCCGCTGGCGGCCGCCCGCGCGGCCGCGGCGCAGGAGAAGTCACCGACTGTCACGCAGGTCCAGCGCCAGGAGAAGAAGCGGATGAAAAGCGCACTTCGCGCGCTGGAGCGTGAGGAAGAGGAGATCCTGGCCGCACTGGATGGGCTGGAGACGGCCCGCAGGGAAACGGAAAACACCATGGCGCTGCCCGAGGTGTACTCGGACGGCCAGAGGATGCGGGAGCTGGGGAAGGCGCACGAGGAGAATGTCCGAAAGCACGAAGAAGAGGCCAGGCGATGGGAAGAGGTGGCAGGCCGCATTTCGGAGCTGAAAGGACGCCTTGCCGGCCTCAGGAACGGTACAGCCTCTCAATGACCGGGGCGTAGAGGTCCGTGATCACCTCGCGTCTCTTGCTGAGAGTCCGCGTGAGCTCCCGACCCACTTCGAAGCTGTCCCCCAGGAGCGCAATGCGGGCCGCCTTGCCTCCGGGAAAATGGATCCCGCTGTTCACGAGTCTCGCCTGGACCTCTTCCTGGTAGAAGCGGTAGATCGCCGGGTTTGCCGCCAGGTCCTTCAGGTTGCTCCAGGGAATCCGCCGCGCCTCCGCGACCTGGCGAAGGGCGTCGAGGTTCGGCACAATGAGAAGCCCCACGCCGTTTCGCCTGTCGCCCACCACGACTGCTTCCTGGATGTACGGGGATTCCTGGACCACCATCTCGATGGGCTCCGGCTCCACGCGCTCGCCCGAGTGCAGGACGATAGTGTTCCTGGTGCGCCCGGTGATCACGAGGTTCCCGTCAACGGTGAGGATCCCGGTGTCACCGGTATCCAGCCAGCCGTCCGCGGAAAGAATCTGCCGCGTGGACAAAGGGTCCTTGTAGTACCCCATCATCACCTGCGGTCCCCTGATCCTCACGCTCCCCTTGCGGCCCGGCGGAAGGGCTTCCCCGTTCTCGCTCTCTATTCTGATCTCCGTCTGCGGCAGCGGCTTGCCGACCGTGCCGAGCACGGGGTAGCGCTCCGTGCGCACGGCGACGATGGGCGATGCTTCGGTGAGGCCGTATCCCTCCAGCACATCCACGCCCACAGCGGCAAAGAAGCGGTCCAGGTGCGCCGGCAACGGGCCGCCGCCGCAGACGATTGCTTTGAGGCTCCCCCCCATGATGGCCTTCACTTTTCTGCGAAGGAGGTAATGAGACGCCAGCTTGACCGGCGAGAGAATGATCAGGGGGAGGACAGCCGCGAAGATCTCCAGGACGCGTTCCTCCCGGCGGAACCGGGGGTATCGGCCCATGATGAACCCCGAGAAAACGAGGTAGAACTTTTCGAACCGTATGAAGAGCCCCTCCAGCACCCCGAGCTTCTTCTCCAGGGTCCTGGCGACGCTCTCCAGGAGAGCGGGGACGATGACGAGGTACTGGGGGCGGAGGGCCAGCAGGTCGTCGAAGACTTTCCACTCCGAAGGCTGGGAATACGCGATAGTGCCTCCGAAGGAAAGGCTGCAGTATTCCACCGTGCGCTCGAAGGCGTGCCAGACGGGAAGCACGGAAAGGCAGGTCGCCCCTGCCGGCGGGCTGATGCTCGCGTGGACGT
This sequence comes from uncultured Spirochaetota bacterium, assembly GCA_963753085.1. Taxonomy (GTDB): domain Bacteria; phylum Spirochaetota; class Spirochaetia; order SZUA-6; family Fen-1364; genus Fen-1364. The sequence goes on from CAVWBF010000018.1 coordinate 23,754, forward strand.
TCGTCACGTTGTGCATGACGTTTCCGTGGGAGAGCATCACGCCCTTGGGCTTTCCCGTGGTGCCCGATGTGTACAGGAGAGTGGCGATGTCGGCGGCGGTCATCCCGGCGGCGCGCAGCTCGAACTGCCGCTCACCCTTGGCGATCTTGCGGTTGCCCTTGCTGAGCACATCTTCCCACGTGTAGATGAGGACCCGCTCCTCTCCCATGCCGGCGTGAGGCTTGGGCCCGTCGAACTCCATCACGACGATCTTGCGGAGCCTCTGGAGGCGCTTTCTCATCCCCAGGACGCGTGCGAGGGTGGCTGCGTTTTCCACCACGGCGATCTCGCAGTCCGAATGAGCCATCACGTACTCGATCTCTTTGTCGGGGCACCGGGGGCTGAGGGGCACGTCAACGGCGCCGCAGCCCAGGATTGCCAGGTCCGTGACGAGCCAGCTCTGGCTGTTTTCCGCGAGGATGGCGACGTGCGCTCCGGGAAGGACACCGAGGGCGATGAGACCTGTGCCCAGCTCCTTGACCATCGAATACAGCTCCGCGTACGTGAGGGTCTGGAAGCTGTCATCGGGCTTTCGAGTCTTCAGGGCGGCCAGGGAGGCATACTTGACGACAGACTCCTGTAGCAGTCCGATGAGAGTTTGTCCCATTCTCCCTTCTCATGGGGGCAGAAGCCCCGTATTTATCCTGGAACGAGTGCAGATGAGCTCAGGCGGGATAAAAGGTACTCTTTCGCCGGAGCAAGTGTCAATCCTAGCCAAGGAAGGCGAGGGCGAGCGAGCACAGGGATGTGCGGGAGCGAGCCCCTAGCCAAGGATGCGTAGCACGCCCTCGCACAGCTGCGCTGCGCTATGGGCGTGCGGAGGGCGGCAGACGTTTGCGGAGCAAACGGCGAGAGCCGCGAGGGCGGGGCTGATGCTTCCCAGCGACGCCCTGATTTACTACCCTATTCCCATGAGCGTATTCAAAACATACGATATTCGGGGAGTCTGGGGGAGCGAGATCGACGACAGCCTGGCATACCGCCTCGGGCGTGGACTTGCCCGCTCCATGAAGGTCAATTCATTTCTTCTCGGCTATGACGCGCGGCTGCATTCCCCTGAGCTGTACCAGGCGCTTGCCTCCGGCCTCGTGGAGGAGGGCTCCACGGTTACGGGGGCCGGGCTTGCCACCACTCCTCAGCTGCACTTCACGCAGATCGACGGCGGATTCCCCGCCGGAGTCATGGTGACGGCGTCGCACAACCCTCCGCAGTACCACGGCTTCAAGGTCTTCGACGCCCGAGGAGGCTCGCTCAGCTACGACAAAGGACTGAGAAAAGTGGAAGCTCTCCTTGGCGGGATTCCCGCGCCATCTGCCATACCCAGGCAGACGATGCGACAGGTGGATGGCCTGGACAAGTACGTAGAGTTCGTCGCAAAGGCTTCCCGGGGAAGGAAGCTGAACGCGAAGATCGTGATCGACGCTTCCAACGGGTCGGCGGGACCGGTGTTTCGCCGGCTCTCCGATGCCCTGGGCGTGGATTCAGTCGTGTTGAACGGGGAGCCGGACGGCAGGTTCCCGAATCATGATCCGAATCCCCTCAAGGCCGAGTCAAAAGAGCAGGCGGCAAAAGCGGTCAGGGAATCTTCCTCCGCTTTCGGCGTTGTCCTGGACGGGGATGGTGATCGCATCCTCTTCATCGATGAGAAGGGGCAGGGCATCGAGAACTACTTCCTGGCCTGCCTCGTTGCCGAGGAGCTCCTGGCGCGCGTGAGCGGTGCCGCCATCGTATATGACCTCATCTCGTCCCGGGTGCTTCCCGAGCGCATCCGCGAGCTGGGAGGCCAGCCTGTCGTCTCCCGGGTGGGCTACACATTCCTCTATGACCGCATGATGGCGACAGGGGCCGTCTTTGGCGCGGAGACTTCCGGACACGTGTACTTCAAGGTGAGCGATACCTACTACACGGAGTCGGCGGCCTACGCGCTCGTGGTGCTCATGGGCTTCCTGGCCTCCCGCGGCCAGCCGCTGTCGGAGCTTGTTGCCCCGCTTCGAAGCCGCTACTTCCAGTCCCCCGAGATCAACGTCGAGGTGAAAGACAAGGACAAGGCAATGCGGGAGATCGAGCGGCGCTATGCGAAAGGGCGCATCGACAAGCTGGACGGCGTCTCGGTGGAGTTCGAAGACTTCTGGTTCAACGTGCGGCCCAGCAACACGGAGCCGCTCCTGCGGCTGCGGCTGGAGGCCAGGCGCAGGGAGGTAGCGGAGGCGAAGACGGAGGAGATCAAGGCTATCATCTCGGCCTGACTGCCCTGCCGCGTTGAATCTCCCCATTGTTTTTGTTACGCTGAGGGTGTCGCCTTGATCCCCCGGGAACGGCGCAGGGAGCATGGATTTGATCGATAAACTCGAAAAAAGCGTGAAGCGCTACGAAGAGCTGCAGGCTCTCATCTCGGACCCTGCTGTCATCCGCGACCAGAAGCGCTACCGCGAGCTGCGCCAGGAGCACGCGTCCCTCGCGGAGCTCGTGGAGGAGTTCGAGCGGTACCGCAGGATCGAAGAGGAGATAGCGGCCAGCACGGCCCTGGCCGGCGGGTCAGAGGAGAAGGAGCTTCGGGAAATGGCCCGCGAGGAGCTCTCTGCGCTGGAGAAGCGCAAGACCGGCTCTCTGGAGAAGCTGCGGCTGCTCCTCGTGCCCCATGATCCCCTTGACGACAAGAACGTCATCATGGAGATCCGCGGAGGCACAGGCGGGGACGAGGCGGCCCTCTTTGCCGCGGATCTTTTTCGGATGTACTCCTACTACGCCGAAGCGCAGGGCTGGAAGATCGAGGTGATGTCCGCGAGCCCCACGGAAATCGGCGGGTTCAAGGAGGCCATCCTGTCCATCTCCGGCAGGAGCGTGTACGCGAAGCTGCGCTACGAAAGCGGCGTGCATCGCGTCCAGCGCGTTCCGGTGACGGAAGCCGGCGGGAGGATCCATACCTCCACTGCCTCCGTCGCGGTGCTGCCGGAGGTCGAGGAAACAGAGATCGAGATCAACCCGAATGACCTGCGCATCGACGTGATGCGCGCCGGAGGCCCGGGGGGCCAGAGCGTCAACACCACGGACTCCGCGGTGCGCATCACGCACCTGCCCACCGGAATCGTCGTCCATTGCCAGGACGAGAAAAGCCAGCACAAGAACAAGGCCAAGGCCCTGCGCATCCTTCGGGCGCGCCTCTACGACGCCGAGGAGGAACGCAAGCATGCCGAGCGCGCGCAGGCCCGCAAAAGCCAGATCGGGTCCGGAGACAGGGCGGAGAAGATTCGCACCTACAATTTCCCCCAGAACCGGGCCACGGACCACCGCATCAACCTGACCCTGTACAAGCTGGACGCGGTGATGAAGGGCGAGATCGAGGAGTTCGTGGAGGCGCTTCGCATGAGCGCGCAGGAATCTGCGCTGACGTCGGAGACTGCATGACCGTGCGCTCCCTGCTTCGGCAGGGGTATGACAAGCTTTTCCTTGCCGAGGTCGACACGCCGCTGCTCGACGCCCTTCTCCTGCTCGCCTTTGCCCTGGAATCAACCAAGGAGAAAGTCCTTTCCTCCCTCCCGGACCCGGTGGGCCCTGATGCCGAGGAGCGTTTCCTCACTCTCATCGACCGTCGCTCATCCGGAACGCCCGTCTCCTACATCCGCAGGGTCAAGGAGTTCTGGGGCCTGGAGTTCTACGTGGACGAGCGGGTGCTCGTCCCCCGGCCCGACACCGAGGCGCTCGTGGAGAAGACCCTCGACGTGGTGCGCGCCGATCCGCGCCTTTCGAGGGTGCATGACGCTTGCGCGGGTTCCGGGTGCATCGGGATTGCGCTCCAGCGCACGTTGCCGCGCCTGGAGGTGAGCGCATCGGACCTTTCCGCGGACGCGGGGGAGGTCCTCGGCCTGAACGCGGAAAAGCTTTTGGGCCGGCGCATGGATTTTTTCATCTCCGATCTCCTGGAGAGCGTTCCCGGCTTGTTCGACGTGATCACGGCCAACCCGCCGTATCTGCGAGACGACGAGGTGGAGAGCATGCGGAAGATCGCCTGGCCGGAGCCCGAGATTGCCCTTCGCGGCGGCCGGGACGGGACGGCCCTGGCCGAGCGCCTGATCCGCGCCGCGCCGCAGAAGCTGGCACCCAGCGGGTGGCTCGTGCTGGAGGCGGCTCCCCGCCAGTTCACCAAGCTCTTTGCGCTCATGGACCAGGCGGGGTTCCACAGCATCGACGTCGTGCAGGACATGGCCGGGCATGACCGGGTGATTGCCGGACGGCTCGGTCCCGGCTTGCGGGCGGGGCGTGATGGGTGACGAGCGCCCGGCGGTCCCGGTGTCGATTCCAAATGTCGCGGGGAATGCCGCGAACGCAGCTGGGGACACCGCGAACGTCCCAGGGAATGCCGCGAACGTCGCAGCGAATACTGCGAATGTCGCAGCGAATACTGCGACAGAAGTTGTCGAGCTCATGACCTACTTCCGCCAGAGGCTCGTGGCATATTCGCCTGAGGAAACGCGCCAGATCCTTGCCGCCGCGGAATGGTCACGTCGCCTTCACAGCGAGCAGAAGCGGGCCTCGGGGGATCCGTTCTTCGTGCATCCGCTGAGCGTGGCCTCCATCCTCGTGGACATCCACATGGACCACCAGGCAATCATCGCCGCGCTCCTCCACGATGTGCTTGAGGACACGGAGACCAGCCGGGTCGAGCTGCGCAAGGAGTTCGGCCGGGAGGTGGAGTCCCTCGTCCAGGGGGTCACGAAGATTTCGGTCCTGCGGGGCAGATCGCGCTCCTCTCAGCACGCGGAGACCATCCGCAAGATGCTCTTTGCCATGGTGAAAGATCTGCGGGTGATCCTCATCAAGCTGGCTGACAAGCTGCACAACATGCGAACACTGGGCTACCTGCCTGAGGAGGACAGGAAGCGCATTGCCATGGAGACGCTGGACATCTACGCTCCGCTCGCCGGCAGGCTGGGAATATCGCGCATCAAGGACGAGCTGGAGGACCTCAGCCTCAAGCACCTGCAGCCCCTCGTCTATGAGCAGATCCGCCGCTACGTGGCGGAAAAGAAAAGCGAGCGCTCCAGCTACCTGGAGCGGGTGCGGGAAGCCATTTCGCGGGAGGCCGAGGCCGCGGGGATCACCCTCTCAATCGAGACTCGGGCAAAGCATTTCTACTCCATCTACCAGAAGATGCGCCGCCGCTCGAAACCCCTCGAGGAGATCTACGACCTGCTCGGAATCCGCATCCTCTGCGAAACGACGGGCCAGTGCTACGAGCTTCTCGGGCTCGTGCACAAGATCTGGATGCCCATCGAAGGGCGGTTCAAGGATTACATCGCCATGCCGAAATCCAACCGCTACCAGAGCCTCCACACCACGGTGATGGGCTTCGACGGGAAGATCATCGAGATCCAGATCCGCACCCAGGGGATGCACCAGACGGCGGAGAACGGGATTGCGGCCCACTGGCTGTACAAGAGCGGCGTTCTGAAAGAGTCGGAGAAGACCCAGGAGCTGACCCTCATCAACAAGCTGAAGGAGCTGCAGGGCCGGGGGCCGGTGTCAGCAGACTTCCTGGATGAGATCAAGAAGGAGCTCCTTCGCGACTCCATCTACGTCTTTACGCCAAAGGGGGACGTGGTGGAGCTGCCGTCCGGCTCGACTGCCATCGATTTTGCCTACAGCATCCACACGGACATCGGAGACCACTGCACCACGGCCAAGGCTGACGGGGCCATCATCCCGCTCAAGGAGCCGCTGAAGAACACGCAGGTCGTGGAAGTCATGACCTCGAAGACCGCCCACCCTCACCTGGACTGGCTGCGCTACGTGAAGACCTCGAAGGCGCGGTCCAAGGTCAGGCACTGGCTGGCGCAGAACGAGCCGGGGCTGATCTTCGACAGGAACATCGTCGCCCGGAAGAAAGAGGAGACCCCGCCTCCCGTCGTCTTTCAGAAAACGAAGGAGGAAGGGGAGCCGGAGACGCAAATCCGCGATCCCGCGCGGGTGTCCATCAGGATCGGGCAGGAGCGGAACGTCATGATCCGCCTGGCCCAGTGCTGCACCCCGTCCACGGGGGATGCGATCGTAGGCTACATTTCGCGCGGGCGCGGCATCACGGTGCACAAGATAGGCTGCCCGAGCATCGCCTCCATCAAGGACTTCAGCGAGCGCAGCATCGACGTGGAGTGGGAGACGGTTTCCCCCAAGTCCACCAGGCGCTTCCAGGTGACCGCGCGCCTGACCTCCAACCTCTTCTCCGAGATCGAGGGGGCTCTCAAGAAGTTCGGAGGCCACCTCATTGAAGGCAAGCTGGAGGAGACCGAGCAGGAGCTGCTGCGGGGCTTCTTTACGGTGGAGCTGGACAACCGAGAAGATTTCGGGCGGGTCATCAAGAGCCTGCGCACCATACCGACCGTGGTGTCCATCCAGGCAAGCGGCCAGACCTAGCCAGGGCGCCCCTTACTTCGCGGTCATGACTTCCGCGCCGGTCCAGGAGTCGGGGGGCGGTTTCCTGATGTTCCGTATGCAGCGCTGGGCAAACGTGGCGGCGGTAACGTCGTCGGGAAGAATGTGGAGGACTTCCTCGAATGCGGTTTGTGCGGCACGAAAGTCCCGTCCGTAAAACATCTGCACGGCTTCAGCGTGGACTTTCCAGGCCTTTTCCTCCTCGTTGGAGAGATCCCGGTGCGGAGCAAAGATGCGGACTTCCTCCGCTTTGCCCACCACGCGGACTGTATCGATCAACCGGCATGGGATCTTTCCGCCAAGGGAACGCTCCACTCGCTCCGAGATGAGGAACTCCTCCTTGTATTGTTTCGTAAGCCCTTCCAGCCGCGAGGCGAGGTTCACCTCGTCCCCGATGATCGTGTAGTCCATCTTCCGCTCGGAGCCGATGTTTCCCAGGGTGACCTCTCCATAGTTGATGCCGATGCCAATGCGGAATGGGGCCCTTCCCCTGGAGAGCTGTCCGACGTTGAAAACCCGCACATCGTCCAGCATTTCGAAGCCGGACATGACGGAATGGAAGGCGTCATCCTCGTGCTTCACGGGGGCTCCGAAAAACGCCATGATGGCGTCTCCGATGTACTTGTCCACGATTCCTCGGTGTCGCACGATCACCTCGACCATCATCGCGAAGTACTCGTTCAGGGACTCGACAACTTGCGACGGGCTCAGGGGCTCCGAGATGGCGGTGAAGCTGCGGATGTCCGAAAAGAGGATTGCCAGGGTGCGTTTCTGGCCCACGAGCATCGAATCCGGCCTGGCGAAGTATTCGTCGATAACTTCCCGGGGGACGTACTTCTCGAAGATCTTGCGGACTTTCTGCTCGCGGTGCTGGGCAATCGCGGCGTCCAGCGCATACCCTTTGATCTGCTGGTATGCCTTGCCGAGCTCCTCCGTCATGAGGTTGAAGCTGTGTCCGAGCTCTCCAGTCTCGTCGCGGTACAGGATCTCCACGCGCCGGGACAGGTCGTTGGTTTTCATGATCTCCCGCATGGCCGCCACCACGACGCGCAGCGGCTTTGTCATCAGGTACGAGAATACGATGAGGAGCGTGATAGCGATCGCGAGGGAGCCGCCGAGGATGAGCGCGGTCCGCAGGATGATCTCCGTGGTCGCGCGGTAGAACGTGTCCCGTCTCTCGGTGACAAACAGGTACCAACCGAACGGCTCGAACACTGAAGCCTGGGCAACCCGGGCAACCCCGCCGGCCTGGATCGATGCCCATCCGATCTTTCCCGCCTGCCTCATACCCATGAGATCGCGGCTCTCTCCTTCGGTGAGCGTCAGCGGGCCGGTGCTCATGGCGACTTTCCCGTTTGTATCCAGCGCGAACACGAGATCCGAGACCCCCGTCACGAGGGTCTGTGCGTAGGATGAAACGGCCGAGCGGGCAGCGTCCACATATTCGGGGTTTCCGGCGAAAGTTGTTTTCCACGAGCAGCGACCACTGGCTGTTAGCGTAGTTGAGGAGGTCATTCATCTTGAAAGTAAGGAGGCTGGTTGCCACGGACGTTATGCCGTTTCGCGCTGACAGAGAAGCAATGAACCCGGTCAGCAGCAAAGGTGCTATCATCAGGGGAAGAACGATGAGGACGACTTTCGCTCGAATGCTCATTTTATGCGCGTTGAATCTACAAGGACGGCGGGCAGGGGGTCAATGACGTGGACAGCTGTGCGAGGGCGGCTTGCTCTCACTGCTGTTTGTCGGTACATATAATGTTAGTATCGGCATTCCGGGCTGCTAATTATCAGATCCATCGCCGATGGTAGGAATGTGACGGAGAGAGCTGAGGCACCGTGAGAGGACTCTACCGAAAAGCACTGACATTTCATCAGCTCACGATCGAGCGTGATCGCGCGTCATCGGAGGCATCCAACGGCCGTGGGGACGGGATCAGCGACGAGGAACGGGCGCAGATCAAGAGCAAGATCGATGGAATTCTCTCTGAGAATCGGATCCAGGTCTCCCCGCAAATGCTTTCGTACACGCCGAAACGTCACGGGGCTCTTCTCCCCCTGATAACGAATGTCGCTGTCCTTGCCGCCTTTGCCCTCGCGGGATTGATCATCTTCAGGCTGCTCAACCACCAGGAGCAATATATCGCCACAGGACAGGCCAACGTCCAGGGAGCGGAGAACAAGCTCATCGCCGCCATGCGACAGCAGGCGGAGGAGCAGCTTCGCGAACGGGATCGAGCCATCCTCGACGCGCAGCAGAAGCTTCAGGCGCTTCCCCAGGAGGAGCAGCGGCTTCGCGAGCAGTCCGAAACCGCCCTGAAGGCAAGAGAGCAGGAGCTCGCGGCGCAGTTCGACCAGAGGCTGGCCCAGGAGAAAGACCGGCTGGCAAAGCTCGGTCTTTCGCCGTCGGCACGGGCAGAGCGGCTGCGCGTGTTCGAGGCGGTGAGGCGGCGTGAGGCGGACCGGCAGGTGGCCGTTGCCCGTCAGCAAGCCGAGGCTGACCTCGCAGCCCGGCAGAAATCCATGGCCGTTCTGGCCTCGCAACTGCAGGATGAGCTGACCTCGGCTCAGCAGGGCAGGGCGCAGGCTCAGAAAGACCTCACGGAAAAGGAAGCCAGCCTCCGCGGGCAATACGCCGGAAGCCTGCAGGCGGCCCAGACGGAAAACGCTGCCGCAGCCGAGGAGCTTGCGAGGCTCCGTGCCCAGAGGGAGAAGGAGCAGCTCGTTCAGGACCAGATCCTCGCGGGATACTCCCGCGTGAGCGACGCGCTCCAGAAGCAGGATTATGTCGAAGCCCAGAAAGGGCTCGACTCACTTCGCGCATACCTCACTGACCCTTCCATGGCCGCGCTGCCGACAATCCAGAAACGCGGTCCAGTCGAGCTTTTCCTGGTCGACTCTTTGAGCGATCTCATCCGCGCCCGGCGCTACGCCGCCTCGGCTGATGCGGCCTCCCTTGCGGAGGCGGGCGCGCAGATGCGCTCGGTTTCAGAGCTGGTGGCCCGGGGTGACGAGCTGTCGAAAGGGGGCAATCTTGCAGCAGCACGGGACGCGTACCTGCAGGCCATGCGCGTCATACCCGCTGTCAACAAGGGATACCTCAAGCTGGATGACATGCGAACAGGCGGTGATCAGGAGGCCGTGCGGAGCGCCCTTGATGGCATCCAGCAGGCAAACCTTTTCTACCAGGCCGGTAATCTCCAGGGCTCAATCGAGCGGTACCGTGGCGCCGTGAGCCTTTTGCTCAAGGACGACTCCCTTGCCCGTCAGCTCACGACGAACATCATGAACGCGGGGTACCGCATCTTGGGCGCGGACGACCTGGCAGCACTGGCCAGGCTCAAGTCCGACGCGGAGAAGAGACGGGCAATCCTGAAACGCCTTGTGGACCTGCGCAGCCAGTATGCCGCCTACAAGGCCCTGGCCCCCCAGTCCTCGGACCCCCAGTCGGAGGCGCAGTCGCTGGCAAGCCTGCTCCAGGCCAAGGTTGTGCTTCTTCAGATCCTGGATTCCGACCCCGTGCGGTCTGAGCACCCCGAGCTCAGCGTCGACATCGAGCGATACTTCGTGGCCCTCGAGCAGCAGGGAAAAGGGGAGGGCAGGAGAGCGGCGATCGACGAGCTCTCCTCGATGTTGGGAGTGAAGTCTCCTCCCGGAGGGAGTGCTGCCGACCCTCTTGCGGCGCTCCTGGACCGCCTGCAGCAGATCCTGTCAGGTCCGTGAGCCGACGACAGCCGCTATCAATTGGCGGTGATGATCAGCGTATAAGCGCCTGCCGCTACGAGTGGTGTGCCTGACAGCTGAATGCTGATGTACCTCGACTGATTGGCCAAGTCCACTGTCCAAGGCATTATCAGAGAGGTATTGTTCTGGGTCTGGAGCCCCGTGAAGGGGGTGCCGAGCGGCAGGGGGCTGGGGATATAGACATACATCGTCATAAGCTGCGATGCCCCCGTCGTCGTCCATGTCAGATTGAAAGTGACCGAGGCTGCCGTTCCCGTGTTAAAGCCGAGGTAGTCGGTGGCGTCTGTTGTCGGCAGGTTCCCTGTCACCTTGATGCTCATCCCCGGCTGCAGCGTGACGCCAAGGTTGGCGGCCGGAGTTGTGACAGCAGTTGCAAGAGTGTCGTTCCCCGGATCGGAGGCGGTTGCGCTGTAGAAGCCGATTGCCGTGGTTGTCGATGTCGGGAACGGAACATTGTTGCTGGTGTTCGAATCTACAGGCACGCTCGACCGGACAACCAGGTAGTAGTTGCCGTATGTGATGGGCCACGTAGCACCTGTGATGGTGATGGGCAGGGAGTTGCCTGAGGCAAGCGGCCCGATGGACCCTGTGCCGAGGAGCACAGATGAACCGGTTACCGTGTTAGTGGTTGACGCGTACGCCTGCCAGGTGACGAATTGCGTCCCTCCGTTGGCGCCGCTGTTGGTCAGCGTGAAGCTGCCGGTCATTGCCCCTCCGGGAGGGCCGGACGAGCCTGATGTCACCGTTACCGCGCTGGCGACGTAGTTCACGTTTGCCGCGGTGACGGAAATTGCCCCTGTCGCAAGGCTGTTGTTAGGCTCCGTCAGGCCATCGGGCGCGGAGACCGTGGCTATCAGGTAGTACGTGCCTGGCGTGGTGGGCCACGTTCCTGCAAAGGAGATCGGCGAGCTGGTTGCCCCGGCGTTGAGGGGAGTGGTCGTGTTCGCGTTTATGACCGTGCCTCCCGCGCCAAGGGTGGGACTCGTGGACAGGTAGATAGCCCAGTTCACATTCTGCCCGCCATTTGCCGTTCCGACGTTCTTCATCGTGAAGTTTCCGCTGATTGCGGACCCGGCGCCATGTGACGTGCTGGTATCGGTGATGGCGATGACGTTGTAGTCCACGTTTGTCACCGTGGCCTTAGCCGTGGATCCCTGCTTGTCGGTGACCAGGACGTATGTCGTGCCCGGAGTTGCGGGTGCCGTGTAGAGTCCACTGCTCGAGTTGATTGACCCGACTCCCGAAAGGATGGAAAACGTGTACGGCGGCACTCCTCCGGATGCGCTGAACTGTATTGTGCCGTTCGAAGATACGGTGGTGGAAGCCGGCGAGATTGCCAGGGGTTGGATTTGCGCCTTGTTGCCCAGAACTGAATAGAACGAGGTGTTTTCGCAGGATGCGAGCACAAACGCTGCAAGGGCAATGGCGATCGTTGTACGGAATACAATCTGTGCTCTCATTGCAACCTCACGGATGGAACACCATGTTCACGGACGGGGAGAACCCCGTCAGGAGGTACGGCATCTCGAAATACACGTCATAGTCCACGAGCGCGCTGACGCCGAGCCAGGAATTGATGTCGATATCCAGTCCGATCCCTGTCTTCAGAAACGGAAGCACATCGACAAAGGTTCCCTGGGTCGATGTGACCATGACTAGGACTGCCGGACCTCCGACCAGGTGGAAGTAAGGGCGAAGTCCTCCCGTGCCCAGCTCGTAGCGAAGGTCGAGACCCATCGGGATGAGATAGTCGTCCGCGGAGTCAAGCGTGCCTATCGCGGCAAAGTAGTCCATTCCCGTGTATACCCCGATGCCCACAGGGCCCACGGGGGTGTCGATGAACAGGCTTGCAAGGAGGGAGGGGAGATACCCGAACGCGAAGTAATAGCTGGCGGCGCCGGTCGGCACAAACGGGGCGAACCCGCCGGAAAGGAGCAAGCGGTGCGCGGCATGGACGACGGGCGAGCGTTGTCCAACCGCGGAGGCGGCTCCCTCCGCAGGGGGGAGGGTCGGCGTCGGAGGCTTGGCCGGAATGTTCAAGGCCGCGCGGCGCGCGGACAGCGCGCTGACCCGGGCCTGGACTTTGGCGAGAATATCGTCAATGGCCGCAAGGATCACGCCGTCGAGGTGGAGATCCATCGGTCCCCGAGTCTGCACGGCGACCGAGGTGTCGGACTGGGCATCGTACCAGGTCAGGGTGAACACCATTTGTCCCCCATTCACCTGGTAGCTGCAAACGAGGGCGGCCGACGCTCCGGTCGCCTTGATCCGAGGAAGTGGCGAAACGGCTTCGGAGGGCGTCGTGGAAACAACCTGGCTGGCAAGCCCCAGGTTCCCCAGCTTGTAGCTGGCAGCTTCCGCGATGAGAGGGGTGAAATCCTGGGCTTTCTGGGAGGGTTGATTGATGAGCACAAGAATGTCGGGCTGTTTCGCCGCGGCTTCCGGCGTAACAGCCGCAGGCAGGGGAGAGCAGACAAATACGCTGAACGCGAAAACGATTGCCTTTACGATGGACAATTTTAACCTGCTCATCCTTTTCCACCGATGCTCATCCGCAGAATATCCTGCCCTTGACTGCGGTATTTACAAGTTTAGCGAGAACTCAGTCAGAAATCCAATCCGAAGATCACAACCGGGTAACAAGAACAGTAGCAGAAAGGGGACGGGAATGTCCCGTCCCCCGTCGTGTGATCGACAATCATTCTGCCAGGGAATCACGAAATAGGGGTGACAACTGGGACTCCTCCCGACCCACCGGTCGAGGTCGACCCTCCGCCAGTTGAACCGGATGAGGTTGTCCCTCCTGTTCCGCCGTTTGTCGATGTCGGGGTGCCAGTTGAACCCGAAGAGCCGCCGGACGTCCCGTCCTTGGCCCTGTCATTTCGGCCTTCCGACCCCTCGCCGACACTCCAGCCGCGATGCTCGTGACCCGATGATTTCCCCTCAACGCTCTGGGAATGATGTCCATCACGACCCCGCGACCCATCGCCATCTCCCCTATGCTCGCCGAGAACAGAGAAAGGAACCGCCAGAACGAACACCAGGACCAGCCCGATGACCATGAACCTCTTCATCCAAACCCCCCTTGGTTGCACCGGCTCGATTGACCGGGCCGGCGCGCGTCACGGCTTGCGCCGCGGCGGAGTTGGACTTTTGCCGGGTTTGGATTGCTTTTGCTTTTTTTGCGGCCTCCACGACGAAGAGCCGCACGCGAGCGTCCCTGGAGAAAATGCCAACCACGACTCTAATGTATCTCTATTCTCACGCAGTAACCAGAAAGTCGCGGTACTGGGAGGTAACAAATCTCAACGGCCAAAGTAATCGAGTGGTCAGGCTCAAAAACGGAGCTTTCCCCCCTGCTCTTCAAACTCGGTCATCAGCATTTTGGCGCTTCGAGGATTCCCGGATGCGGCATAGCAGTCCGCCAGCTCCTGTACGATTCTTGCGTTCAGCGGCTCGCGTTTTCGAAGCTCAAGAAGGCGCTCAGTTGCCTGGGAAAGGTCTCCCTCGATCACCTGGAGAGAGGCCAGCCCTATCTCCGCATACAGGTCGAAGCCCAGACGGAGGGCCCTGTTGTAATATTGCGCCGCGCGGGTCAGCTCTCCCAGCTTCCGGCACGAATCCCCTGCCCGCGTGAGGACGATCTGGTTATTCGGCGACCGGGAGAGCAGTGCCTCCCAGGCGGAAAGAGAGCGCTCATGACTCCCCATCCCGCGATGGCAGTCCGCTATTCCGTACAGCGCGTGGGAATTGTCCTTGTCGATTGCCGCCGCCGCTTCGAAGTACCCGATTGCCGTCTTGAAGTCCCGCAGCTTTCGATGGCAGTTCCCCAGCGCGGTTAGCGCCCGGACGTTGGAGGGGTCCTGCGCAACGAGCTGTTTCCAGAGGCCCGCGGCCTCCTGGTACTCGCCAAGGTCATACAGGAGGTTGCCGAGGCCGTTCAGGGCGTACCGGTTGTCCGGCTCCAAGCGGAGCGCCCCATGGTATGCATCACGGGAGCGCTCATGATCCTCGAGCTTGCGGTAACAATCGGCAAGATGGGACAGGACCATGGCATCGGGGCCCTTCTCCTGGAGGTGCGCCCGCCACAGCTCCGCGGCGCGCTCGTATTTGTGCAGCTCCCAGGCGCACTCCGCGGCGCCCTTCTGCGCAAAAGGATTCCCAGGCTCGTGGCGCAGGCACTCCTCGAAGAACTTCAGCGCCTCCGGAACCTCATGTCTCTTCCGCGCAAGCTCCGCGCGGCCCACGAGGGCGAAGCTGTTACGGGGATCGATGGCGAGCATCTGGTCGAAGTACCTGCCGGCTTCATCGAGCCTGTTCTTCTCCAGGGACCGGTAGCCTGCCCGGGAAAGGCCAACCAGGCGGGGATTAGGGCGGTCGTTTCCTTTTTTCGCCGTCGTCATTGACTGACTTTCTCAGGTCAGAATGTAACTACCCGTTGATGCGGGGGCCAGAGAAAGAGCACTGCCGGTTGGAATCAGCTAATATCTTCGCGCCGGGAGCTGCCCGACGATGCAGGGGCTTTTCGCGTCGTGCTTCAGGTGCGCCAGCTGGGCTGGAAACGCGATCCGGCTGGCGGCAAGGATCAGGGATGCGGCAAACACTGCGGCTCGCGCAAGCTTCTGGGACATCGGAGCCTCCAGGGGAAATATAACACCCCCGGGGCCGGGATTCTTCCCTATGGGTGGCCTTCAGGGTCGGGACCCGGGCCTATCGGAACATCTGCATCAGCTGAACGAAGTTGTAGATCTTCTTGTAGACCGCCGCAATGAGGCCGCGGACGTCCTTGTCAGTGGCCGGCTTGAGCTCCTTCCAATTGATAAGGAGCGTGGGATTCGGTCTAACGACATCCTCATGAGCAAGCTTGAGGACCCGGGCAATCCCGACGAGGTTCTGAACGGCGTCCCCGATCATCGTGTTCGCTTCATCGTTGATCTGGCGGAGGGTCATGCGCAGCTGCACGAGCGCCTTGCGGTCGCGCTCCGCTTTGAGGGCGATGGTCTTCAGCCGGCGTCCCATCTCCCCGTCTTCCGCGAGGTCCGCGTCGAACAACCCGATGGTCTCCGACTGCTTGAGCAGCTGGTGGAAGGACTCGGACATCTGCTGCGAGGTCTCCTTGCTGGTCCACTTCCCCTTGATGAGAAGGAGGTCCACGACTTCCCGAATGCTCGTCGGCAGGTAGTCGGTGAGGAACGCCCGCAGGTAATTGAGCGAAGACACATGGACAAATCCCCCAAGGAGCTTCTGGGCGAATTCCGGATTGGCCTTCTCCGAGTAGTTGGACAGGCGCGTGACGGCCCCCGTCCCGAACACGGCCCTGGCCAGCTCCTCGATTTTTTCGTTTCTTCGGCCCGATGCCACTTTCTGCGCCGTTGTCTCCGCCTCCGCCCTGATCTTGGAAAGGTAGGGCTCAACGATCCTCTCGTGGTGCACCCTGACCATGGGCTTCCACTCGGGGTCCTGCGCAAGGCAGCGCACGATCTTCAGGAGCGCGCCCGTTCTCTGCGCTTCGCGGACGGCCTGGAGCGCCTTGCGAAGGCCGTCGCGGGCCACCACCTCCACGCCGCGGTGAGCTTTCAAAATGGCAAGGAGGCGGTCCCAGTCCGCCTCAGGATCCACGTTGGGCAGGATCTCGAGGAAGTCCTGCAGCTCTCCCAGCACATGATTGGCGTCGATGGCGGAAAAACGCGGGGTGTAGGAGAAGTCGCGTTCCGGCAGCCCCAGGTCGAACTTCTTCAGGAGGAAATAATAGTCGAACCCGATCAGGTCCAGGAGCACGAGGAGGCGGTTGTACAGGGCATCGATCTCCGCCATGGAATCCGCGTCGAACCCGTCCAGGAACCGCTTGAGGTCCTGGCCGACCTCCTCGGAGAGCGCGGCGGGGTCTCCCTTCTTCGAGCGCTCGTTGATGGAGCTTTCCGTAAGCCGCTCCCGCAGCGCAAGCCGCTCTTCCGTCAGGGTGAGATCGACCAGAGTGGCCTTGAGCGCACCCGAGGTCTCCGCGCCTTTCAGCAGGACCTGCCCGGCTGCAACGGCGCGGTACAAGTCCCAGAAGAACCTGCCCATCGCAGGCTCCGCGGTGCCCTGCGACGGGTTAAAGTAGCGCGGGCGGGTCCTCTTCAGGTCCCCGGAGAGCTCCCGGAGCCTTCTTTGCTTCTGTCGCTCGGGATCATCGCTCAGAAAAAGCGACGCGAGCCAGTCGAGAAAACCCGGCGGGTGGGATGAGCGTTCATTCCTCTCGGCTTGGACCGGCTTGGGGTTCTGGGGGTCCATCCTAGAACATCGTAGGAGAAAAGGTACCTGCTGTCAATGGAAAAGAATCCCCGCGTCTCTGCGCTCAAGCGCGAGATTTTTCGAAAGCGTCCCGGGTTGAAAACTCAGACCCTTTCCGGTAGGATGCGTTCTCGGAAAAGGAGGGCGCATGCAGAAGTGGATTTGCACTGTGTGTGGCTACATCTATGACCCCGGCAAAGGCGACCCGGAGAACGGCGTTGCGGCGGGGACCGCCTTCGAAGACCTTCCCTCGGATTGGGTGTGCCCGGTGTGCGGTGCGAGCAAGGACGACTTCGAAAAGACGGCAGCTTGACTCTTTCGCTCTCTGAGGCCCGGAAAATCAGCGCCCTGGCCCGAGAGACGGGATTTTCCCGGGCAGGCTTCGTTGATCCGCGCGCGCTCGGCAACCGGGCGCCCCGGCAATCCCCGGCTCATGGTGAGGACGGGCTCGAATGGAGCTGGGTGGCATCTCCCGAGGAGTGGAGGGAAAAGGCTTCCATCCTCGTCTGCTCCTTGTCGTGCCACCGCCGCGAGCCGGATGACCTGTCCACCCCGGAGGATCCTCACGGCCTGATCGCCCCGTTCGCGCGCAGAAACCATTACAAAACCGCAGCCCGCATGATGCACACGCTCCTTGGGCGCGTGGAGGCGGAGCTTGGAATCCGCAGGAAATCCGCGCGGATCTTCTGCAACTCGAGGATTCCGGAAAAGCCGCTTTGCGCGGCTGCCGGCCTGGCGTGGCTCGGGAACAACGGGCTGTGCATCGCGCCGGGGCTTGGTTCGCTTTTCATCATTGCCGGAGCGGTGATCCCGCGGCCCTTGCCAGACGTCCCGGACCCCGTGGCCCGGCTTGAAAACGCCTGCGGCGCGTGCAGGAAATGCGTGACCGCGTGCCCGACAGGAGCAATCACTTCGCCCGGGACCGTGGATCCCGCGAAATGCCTCCAGGGGCGCGCGGCTTCTCCGAAGGTTCTCAGCTCCGAGGTCATGGAAAAATGGGGCGCGCGGTTGTACGGCTGCCAGGACTGCCAGGCTGTCTGCCCGCACAACGCGGGCCTGTCCGAGGAAGGCCCCGGCGCGGAGGGTGAGATCGGACCCAGCCTTTCCCTGCGGCGGTTTCTCTCCCTTGATGATGCGAGCGTCGAAGGCTTCTTCCAGGGGACGGCCATGGGCCTTGCCTGGATCTCGAAAGAGGCGCTCAGGAGAAATGCGATCATTGCCGCGGGCAGCAGGGGCAGCGCCGTTTTGCGTGACAGCGTTGCCCCGTACGTGCAAAGCGAAAGTCCGGCGCTCAGCGCGGCTGCGCGATGGGCGCTTGACAGAATGTCAGGGTAGGAAAGGCGCGCCCGCGCTCAGCGCCTGCCTCCCGCGAAAAAAGCGAATATCAGGAAAATCGGCAGGAGGACAAGAAGCAACAGATCCCCGACCACCGGAAGGCCCGAGACCAGGTTGTAGTCGTACACTCTGGGTATGTACTGCTTGAAGAGCACGATGAGGAACCAGAGAATCCCGGCCAGAGAGAGGAAGACGTTGCGCTGCCGCGCGAGGTTCCAGATCCCGAGAATTGCGGCAATGATTGCGAGAATCAGGTAGACAGTGCTCCATCCCATTCTGCGTCTCCTTGACGGAAATTTCTATCCTGATCAGTCTCACAAAAATACCGCTGCCGGTCAAGCCGGGCCGCGCGGTATCTCACCTCTCATAACGCACTGTTCTGCGAAGCTCCTCCCGCTCTCTGGCCAGTCGGATCAGCTCGTCCAGCAGGAGGGGGTAGGGAAGGCCTGACACTTCGCACATCCGGGGGAACATGCTGATGCTCGTGAAGCCGGGGATCGTGTTTATCTCGTTGATGTACACCTCTCCCCCTTTGCGCCCCAGGAAGAAATCAACCCTTGCCATCCCTTCGCATCGCACCGCGGCATACGCGGCTTCCGCCGTGCGCATGATGCGCTCCCGCGCCGCAGGCTCGATGTCGGCGGGCGCCTTGAGAATGGCTCCGTCAGGGTCCGTGTACTTTGCATCGTAGTCGTAGAAAGAATGTCCGCCGCACGGGACGATCTCCCCAGGGAGAAACGCGCGGGGGTGTCCGTTCCCGATGACGGCACACTCGATCTCGCGGCCATCCACGAATCTCTCCAGGAGGGCGCGGGTGTCAAAACGCAGCGCGTCGGCCAGGGCGCCTGCCAGCTGCCCTTCGTCATCCGCCCGGGAGGTCCCCAGCGACGAGCCTGCGCTGCAGGGTTTCACGAAAATCGGCCAGCCCAGGCGGGCTGCCGCCGCCGTCACTTTCTCCTTCGGAGTTTCTCGATCCACTGGCTCGAAATCGACGATCGGAAGGCCGGCGTCGCGCCACAGGCGCTTTGCGGTTTCCTTGTCCATAGAGGCGGCGCTTCCCAGGACCCCCGCGCCCACGTACGGCAGCCCCGCAAGCTCCAGGAGCCCCTGCACCGTGCCGTCCTCCCCGAACGTGCCGTGCAGAACGGGAAACACGCAATCCACCTCGAGCTTCCTGCACCTGTCCAGGATCCCGACTCCCGGCGCTATGGAGAGCGGGCTCCGCGTTGCGACAAGGGAAAGGACCTCTCCCTGTCCGGCCATCTCGGTGAAGACGATCTTTTTCTGCAGGTGCCAGCGGCCTTCCTTGTCGATTCCAACGGCCAGCACGTCATAGCGGGCGGTGTCCAGGTTCTTCACGACAGAAGCCGCGGAGCGAAGCGAGATCTCGTGCTCGCCGGACCTTCCGCCGTAGAGGACGCAAATCTTGAAACCGGCCACTTGTTTACTCCTTCAATGCTCCCAGGATTTCGATTCTCAGCCTATCACGGGAGGTCGGGGACGGAACAGAAGGAAGCGGCCGGGGAACGGGCACGGAAAGAGCAGCCGTCACGCGGGTGCCGGCCTGCTTCCAGACCACCAGCGCTTTTGCGGAGATGGACGCCAGGATGTTGTCGCTCTCCGCCGCGGCAGGATTCAACAGCAGTCGAATGCCGGCCTGGGCCGAGGCTCCCGGGGCCAGGAGGCCGACTGCTGCTGAGCCGGGGGAGTCAGCCAGTCCGGGAATCGTGAAGCTGAGAAGGACATCATTCATGGGTGCGCTGCCTGCATTCCGCACCTTGATGCTCAGGCGAAGGGAGGCGCGCTCCGCCGCAAGAGCGACCACGGTGAGATCCACCTCGTTTCCGTTGACAAGGGCCTCGTGCGCGCTTTTCAGCCGGGCTTCCAGGACATGCAGGGAAGGGCCTGCCTCGGGGTCCTGGGGATTTCGCGCCAGGAAGGCGCGCGCTGACTCGGCAGCCTTTTGAAACGCCTTCTCGGCCCGGTCGTACTGCAGATCCTGGATGAAAGAATCCGCGAGACTGCCGTACAGCAGGGCCTTTTCCCTTGTGATGGAAGCGAGAGCGGATTCCTGCTCTTCGGAAGGTCCTCCCGCCCTTGACAGGATGGCCGCAAACTGCAGGGCCATCAGGGACATGCCCTCCTCGTAAGCGCTGCGCGAAACCTCGAGGAGGTCGGTGGCTTTCCTTTCATCGAGGCGCGCCACCAGTGCCGCAAGGGATCCAGGGTCTTGAGGGCCGTCGTCGAACTGCAGAAGGCGCCGCTCCTGCGTGTCCAGGAGGACGAATGAGGATGTGCCTCCGACGGGGGCCAGCATGAAAGAGGAGGGAAGCCGTTCAGGGGGCCTCCCGCCGGATTGCCGAAGCCGAAACACGGGGATCCCGGCCTTGTCGAACTTCCACACCTCCCCCGAGCCGCCGAGGAGGAAGCCGTCGTCGGGGAGCGCCGCGAGCTGCTGGGGCAGCTGCATGATGGAGCCGTCGAACAGCGGCTTGATGGACGAGACTTCGCCGCCGGAGGGAGACAGGACGCGGACGCGCCTCTGTTCCGCATCCCAGACCCAAACGTTGCCCTCGCCGTCGGTCGAAATGGCAGAGGCGTAGGCAGCGTGGACCGGCATCCGCGAACCCCGCAAACCGCGGTACACGGTGATCGCTGCCTCCCCGTTGTCGTCGCTCAGGACGGCAAGCCCGCCTCCCGTGAGCGCTGACCCGCCGAGCCCTGTCAGGGAAGGCGCGTCGATCTGCTGCCGGGCGCCCCTGGCAGGATCGATCTGCGCAATCAGGGAGCTTTGCTCCGACAGGAGGTAGAGCTCTCCCCGCTTTCCCGCGACAATGCCTGAGAGCTGCAGCGGTTCGGGCAGCGCGCTTTCTTCCAGGAGGTCGCGAACCGTGGCGAGCCCGAGACGGAACGAGGACCCCAGGCTCATCCATCGATGCGGAAAGCAGATCACGATACCGTTGTCGGTGCCCGCAATTCCGACGGGCTCCAGGTCTTCCGGCAGCCAGCCGGTGACCCAGGTCAGGGTGTCGGTCTGCAGTGTGGCGGACAGCCGCGGAGGAGGACCGAGGGCAAGCGCCGAGAAGGAGCCGAGGGAAAACCAGAGGTACGCCAGATCCCCGACGATAGTCGGAACGAGGCTGGCCGGAGAAGCCAGCGGGACAGTCGACGTGAGGGACCTGTGCAGGCTCCCCTGGTCGATCTCCGTGAGAACGGAGATCTCCTTGTCAGCGCGGTGCAACGAAACGCGCGCGTTTCCATGGTCCGTCGAAGGCGGCGTCTCGGAGTCGGCAACAGCCGTCACAAGCCTGCCGTAGCGTCCGTTGAAAGCGGACAGGATCTGCGCCTGGACTGGTCCAGTGTCCGGTAGAAGAGGCTGCAGATCGGATGCCACCGTCAGGCCCAACCTGAGTGTCTCCGCCGCGCACCCCTGGGTCAGCAGCGAGAGAACAACGATGAGGGCAAGCATCAGGTCCCGTATCCGAGGGACCGGAGAGCTTTCTCAGCTTCCGACCGCTCGTCCCACGGTGCCGGTCCGGTGGGGCCGATGATGCTTCCCTCGTGCCCCTTTCCCAGAAGGAGAATGACATCACCGGGACGCGCCTTCTGCAGGGCAAGACGGATAGCCTCGGGGCGGTCCGGAACCAGAAAGAGATCCTCCCCGCGCGTCCTGTTCCTGCAGCCCGCGGCAATCTGCTCCAGGATCTGCACCCGGTCTTCCCCGCGCGGGTCCTCGTCCGTGATGATCACCGTATCGCAGTACCGCGATGCTGCTTCCCCCTGCATGGGTCGCTTTGCCACGTCTCTCTCCCCGGCGGAGCCGAAAACCGCCGTGATCCTGCCGCCCGCGGTTTCCCGGACCCAGGGAAAGAGCCTCTGAAAAGCCCCCGGGGTATGCGCATAGTCGACGATCACCGTGAATGGCTGGCCGAGATCCACGCGTTCCATCCTGCCTTTCACTCCGTGAAGCCTTTCCACAAGCGGGGCCAGAGTGAGGGGGTCCCGCTCGAGAAGGCGGGAAACCGTCAGGCACGCGGCAAGAGAGTTCTCTACCCAGAACGGCCCGGGGATGCTGATGCGCGCCTCCGCCTCCCTGCCTTGGAACGAAAGCCGCATGCAGGAGCCCGTCATGTCATCCAGGGTGACGGTAGCCAGGAGGTCGGCCTTTTCCCGCATGCCGTACGAGTGCACCGGCGCCCTCGTGGAAGATCGGAAGTAGGGGGCGCTTGGGTCATCCGCGTTGAGGACGGCGAACCGAGGCCCTTCGGGCGGCAGACCGGTGTCCAGGGAACGGAAGAGGTTCGCCTTGTCCGACTTGTACTGCTCGAATGAACCGTGGAACTCCAGGTGCTCATGCGTGACATTGGTCATGACGGCAGCCTGGAAGGCCACATCGCCCAGCCTGTTCATCCGGCGGGAGAGGCCGTGGGAGGTCGCCTCCACGACGGCGAACTCCTTCCCGGCCTCGGCCATGTCGCGAAGCATCCCGTGGATCTCGCTGGCCTCGGGCGTCGATTGGCGGAAAGGATTCTTGACGATCTCCTGGTCCGTCTGGAAGGAGACAGTGGACAGGAACCCGGCCTGCCGGCCGAGAAACGAAAGGAGCTGGGTGATGAACCACACGGTGGAGCTTTTTCCGTCCGTGCCGGTGACTCCCACCACGCGCAAGGACCGTGACGGATGGTCGAAGAACTCTGCCGCGATGGGAGAAAGCGCGGCGCGGGGGTTTTCCACGCGGAGGTACGTGACTCCCTTTGCCGCGCCTTCGAGCGGAAGCCTGTGCACCACGGCGACGGCTCCGCGCGTGACGGCATCTTCGATGAACCGGTGACCGTCGGAGTGCATGCCGTCCATGGCCACAAAGAGAAAACCCGGCTCGACATCCCGTGAATCATAGGCTATTCCCCGGACGCGCCTCTCCATGTCTCCCCGCGTTTCCGACACGGGCAGGCCGGCGAACAGGGACCTCAGGGACTTCTCCCGCATGACGCAAATGCTACCTGCGGTCGCTTCGAGGTGCAAGCCCGGCAAGCCCGGAGCTTGAGCGCAGTGACGGGCGCTCGGGCCCGCCTGGGGGACGCCGCCGAATTGCATTCAGAATCCCAATTCGCTATGCTGGAGACATGTATACCGTGCGGATAGAGGATGGCTTCGCTGCCGCGCATTTCCTGACCCGCTACCACGGCAAGTGCGAGAGGCTGCACGGTCACAACTACAAGGTCCTTGTGACGGCTTCCGGCACGCAGCTGGACAACGGCGGCATGCTCCTGGATTTCGGGATCATGAAGGGCGCTCTTCGCAAGGTGATCCTGGAGCTCGATCATACCAGCTTGAACGATCACCCTGCCTTCAACGACGGCTGTCCGAGCGCGGAGCGGATTGCCCGTTACGTCTACGAGAAGATGCATGCAGAGCTCCCCGAGGCGCGGCTCACTCTCGTGGAGGTCTTCGAAACGGACAGAAACAGGGCCACTTTCTCTCCTGACTGACCGCCCCATGGACCTGCGGCATCCGTATCTCACCGGCCAGCTCATCGCCTACATCGGCAACAAGCGAGCGCTTCTCGGGTTCCTCCACGGCGTCTTCAGCGGGCTCTCGGAAGGGCGGGGCGGCCCTGGCACGCGGACGTTCATCGACCCGTTTGCCGGAAGCGGCGCGGTGTCCCGGCTGGCCAGGATGATGGGTTTTTCCGTTGCCGCCAACGACTGGGAGCCGTACGCCCACGTCATCAATTCCTGCCATGTCGCGCTTTCCCCGAGCGACGTGGGGGGGCTCTTCCATTCCCGGGGCGGGCTCGAACGGGTCCTTGCAGACCTGAACGACCTCCCTTCTCCGCCGGAGGCCGAGCGTTACATTTCCCGACACTATGCGCCGCGGGCAACGGAGTCAGCAAACTGGGCCACGGAGAGGCTCTTCTACACCACGGAGAACGCCCTGCGCATCGATGCCATGCGCCAGCGGATCGAGGAGATGTATCCGGGGAATCCCGCTGAACCCGACAGGCAGAAAGAAAAGACTGTTCTCCTTGCGCCCCTTCTCTACCAGGCGGCCACGCACACCAATACCTCGGGGGTCTTTAAAGCGTGCCACCGCGGATTCGGCGGTCATGGCAGGGACGCTCTTGCGCGGATCATGGCGCAGATCAGGCTGGAGCCGCCGCTTCTTATGGAGTCTTCAGCTCCCGCGGAAGTCACCTGCCGGAACGCGCGTGAGTTTCTCTCGGGAAGAACCGCGGACATCTGCTATCTCGATCCGCCCTACGCCGTCCACCAATATGGAAGCAATTACTTCATGCTCAATACGATCGCCCTCTGGGACCGTCCGCCGGTGAGCCAGGAGCGCGGCACGGACGGCCGGCTCCTGAAGAAAGCGGGCATCCGCGAGGACTGGGTCCGCACCCGGTCCGCCTTCTGCTACCCGGCCACCGCATTGACGGCGCTCGGCGAGGTGGTACAGGCCGCCGACTGCCGGTATCTCGTCGTGAGCTACAGCGATGAAGGGCTGATCGGCCTGGAGGAGCTGTGCGACCTTCTCAGCGGGACGGGAAACCTTTCCGTTCACTCGACCGGCTACGTGAAATACCCCGGTGGAAAGCAGAGCATGGGGCGCAGGACGAGCAACGTCGAGCTGGCCCTCGTGGTGGACAGGAGCGGCCGTGCCGCGGGGGGGCGCGCGCGGCAGATCATCCGGGAGGTCGACACGGCGCGGCTTCTGGGAAGGGCGTTCGACCCGCGGCGCATCCGGGGGAGTTTCTGCACTTCCCCGGAGGGCATACTCCTGGATCCCGACGGTGCTCGACTCAGTCTTCCCATGCGGCATCACTGGCGGTTCACGCCCGCCGCGCGCGCGCCGACATTCGCTACTACCGCCGCCGCCGACCGCTTCATCGAGCTGCTCGGCGCGTGCGAGGTGGCGGACGTGAGAGAGGAGATCGAGGTCCTCGTCAGCATCGCGCGCGCGGAGCCCGATGGTCCTGAAAAAAAACGCCTTCTTCGGGAAGTGCTGAGGCTTTTCAACAAGATGGCGCACCGCAAGTATGCGGCGGAGTTCGCGGTGGCCCGGGAAACCCTGGAGAGTTTGGCGGGAGAGCTCCCTGACCCGGAGGGGTTCCGCGCAAGGCTCGCCCGTGTCCTGGAGACGGCACGGCGCAGAGCCCGGCGCGGATGATTGGCCTGGGCGCTACCGCCCCCTCTTGTTGTACAGGTACTTGTAGAAATCAGAGTCAGTGCTCAGCGTCTTGTTGAACTTCGGCAGGAGCGTCTTGTACTCCTCCAGCGCCATCCAGTAGTCCGCGAAGTCCGGATCCCTGTTGTAGGCCTGGTTGCGGATGTCCAGGGCTTGCGCGTCCGCCTTGGCTTTGATCTCCTTGGCTTTTCTTTCCGCGTCGGACTGGATCTGCAGGAGCTCCCGGGTGGTCTGGCCGAGCCACTTCGCCTTTTCCCCTTCGCCGTCGGAGCGGAAGGCCTGGGCGATCTGGTTTCTTTCCTTGATCATGCGGTCATACACGCTCGGGGTCAGGTCGTCGGAGTACTTGATCTGGCGGATGATGACGTCGATGAGCTCCATGCCGTACTGCGGCATGATGGTCCTTGCCTCGTTCAGCATCTCGATGGAGAGAGCGCGGCGCCCGACGATGATCGGCTCGTATTGGGTCTCTGCAAGCGTCGAGATGTTGCTCAGCGCCGCCGAGCTTTCCGCCGAACCGGCAACGCTGGCCAGCGCGTTGGTCCGTTTGATCTGGCTGATGACGTTGGAGTCCCGAACGGCTTCCCGGAGGGGGTTCTTCGAGATGATCTTTCTCACCTC
Source organism: uncultured Spirochaetota bacterium (assembly GCA_963753085.1). Taxonomy (GTDB): domain Bacteria; phylum Spirochaetota; class Spirochaetia; order SZUA-6; family Fen-1364; genus Fen-1364. Next base: position 49,374 of record CAVWBF010000018.1, read on the forward strand.
GGAGTCGATCACGTCATCCAGCCTGCCCTGTGCCTGGGTCATGGAGCCAACCGACTCGTAGAACTTCTTCGGATCGGAGATGCGCCAGCGCGCGGTGGTGTCCACCCAGATGAACTGGTTCTCCGAGGTTGGGATCCGCTGCGCATCCCCGTCCCAGGACTGCACCTTTTTCGAGTATTTGACCACGCTCTCCACGAAGGGGACCTTGTACTTCAAACCCGCATCCGTATCCACCCGGACGATCTTGCCGAACTGGACCACCACGGCCTGCTCGCCCTCCGTGACGATGAAGTAGGGACCGAGCAGGGAAACCACCAGGAGGAACACGCCGACGATGACGAGGATGATGATGGTCCTTCTCATTGGGAGCCTCCCTGGTCATTCGTCGACTGCGTGTTCGTTGACGGCGCATTGGAGGCCGGCGCGTTTGCCGCGGGGGCCGGCGCCGCGACGGGCGCTGGGCTCGGCGGCGGGGCTGACGAGGCAGTCGGTCCGCCCCCCATGCTCTTCAAAGGAAGAAAGTTCTTGAGGCTCTTGTCGATGAGGTCAGTTCCATCCGCGTTGGCGAACACCCGGTCATACATCTCGTAGTACAGCCGGGTTCGAACCACATCCGGCGACTTTCTGTACTCCCCCAGGACCGCGTTGAACCGGGCCACGTCCCCCTTGGCCTCGTTTACCCGCTGTATGGCATACCCCTGGGCTTCCTGGATTGTCTGCTCAGCCTGTCCGCTGGCCCGGGGGATGGACTGGTTGTACGCTTCCTTGCCCTCGTTGATCATGCGGCTCCTGTCCTGGATGGCCTTGTTCACGTCCTCGAAGGCATCCTGCACAGACCCCTTCGGGGGCACGATGTTCTGCAGCTTCACCGTCGTCACACGGATGCCCAGGCCATAGGACTTGTACAAGGCGTTCATCATCTCCTGGCCCTGCAGCTCGATGTTGGCCCTCTCGGCGCCGATCACATCGAATATCGTACGGTCTCCGACCAGCATGTTGATGACGGACTGCGAGATGTCCCGGATGGTCTTGTGCTGGTCAGCGACATTGAAAAGCCATGCGCGCGCGTCGGTTATCTGGTACTGGATGATCCATTCGACGTCGATGATGTTCAGGTCCCCGGTGAGCATGATGGACTCCGAGGAGTAGTCCCCCGTCGAATACGTGGAGACAATGCCGGGCATGGTGGTCCGGAAGCCGAACTCCTCCTTGAGGATTCGCTGCGTCGGCACGTTGTAATTCTTCTCCACTCCGAAGGGCGCCTTGAAATGGAGCCCCGGCCCGACCATGCGGGAAAACTTGCCGAGGTTGAGGACAACGGCCTCTTCCTTCTGGTCCACGACGAAGAAGCTCGAAAACAGGAGGATGAGAGCAAGGACCACGCCGATGCCAATGAGGAGAAGCGCCGGCGTGAGTGTGCGGATTCCTTTCCGCGGGGTGACGTCTGTCATAGGGCCTCGTTTCTGTAGACGAATGAAGACAGGGAACTATACCACAAATGGCTCAATCGAGCCAGACAACAGCGCTCTCGGGGATATGCTCAACATGCGGTGTTGCCCGGTCAGGCTGAGCAGCTCGAATCCGATACCGGTTTCTGTCGCTTTCAGGCCTTGGCGGCGATTTCGAGCGGACTGACGGCCCGGTGCTCGGCGGCGGAGCGGTAGCACCCGAAGACGAGCTGCAGCGTCTTCAGGTTGTCCTCCCCGCTGATGGTCGGCTCGCCGCCGGTCTCGATGGCACGGAACAGGTCGCCCATGGTCCCGATGAACGCATCCGGGAACCACTTGGTCTCGAAGACCGGCTCGCGCCATTCGCGCATCTGGCGGGAAGTGAACTGCAAGGTGCTGTACGTGGCGTCGGGCCAGCCGATGGTTCCCTTCATGACCCCCTCGGTGCCGGTGAACCTGAACCGGATGCCGTAGTCCCTGGTCCACGTGGAGCCGTCGTCCAGCCCGGAAGCAAAGAAGCCGTCTCCGTACTCCAGCCAGTAATGGGCAATGGAGTCCCCCTCCCACTTCTGCCCGGGATAGCGTCCAGTGATTGCGCTCACGCGGTCCGGCTCTCCGAAGAGGAACCGGAACTGGTCGATGTGATGGATGCTCATGCCGACCAGCATGAGCTGGTGGTAGATCGCGCGGTTCTCCCAGAACCCCTGCCACGGCTGCATCATGCGGAGCTCGATGAACGCGGTGAGCCGGGTTCCGAGGAGGCCCTTGGCGATCAGGGTCCGGCACGCCCGGATGGCGGGGTCCCACCGGCCGTTCTGGTTCACCGCGAGCTTCACGGCCGCCTTCTTGGCCGCCGCGACGATGCCCACCGCATCGCGGTAGCTCAGGGCCATGGGCTTCTGCACCATGATGTGCTTGCCGGCGGATGCGGCAGAAAGGGCCACTGCCGGGTGCAGGTGCGGAGGCAGCGAAATGTCCACCACGTCGATGTCCGGGGAGGAGACCAGCTCTTCCCAGGAACCAAACACCCTCGGAATCCCGAACCGCGAGGCCACGGTCTCCGCGGTCCTGGAGGTCCTGTTCCAGATCCCCGCAACCCGGAAACCCGCCGCCGCGTAGGCCGGCAAGTGGGAGGCCTGCACGATTCCGCCGCACCCCACGATGCCGATCCGGTAGTCGGTCTTGCCGCCCAACCGGGGCCGGTAGTCCAGATCCATGCTGCTGAAGTCCGCGTTCACACCGCCTCCCCCGCCGCCCAGGCCGTCCGCGGCGCTTCTCCTACAGGTCCACGAACGAGCCCGACCGGCTGGACTGGTAGGCCGCCTGGATCAGCTCGATGGTCTGCAGCGCGTCGGCGGGCGTGACTCCGGCGCTCTTCTCCTTCGCGCGCACGGCCCGCACGAACTGCTCGGCTTCCCGTGCGAAGAAGCTGCGATTCTGCACTGCATGCCACACGTGCTTCGCCTTGGTGTCGAGCCAGGAAACGCTGAACTGGGTTTCCCGATGTTCGGTCCAGCCCCTCGGGAAGCCGCCTTTGGCCTCCCGAAGGAACATGCGGGAATACGCCGGCAGGAGGCCGACCTGGAGCGTCCCCTCGGTGCCGTAGAAATCCATCTCCCAGGTCTCGATCCACTCGTTAGCTTCCCACCCCACCAGGGACAGCGTGCCGATGCGGTCTCCCCAATCCAGGTTGACCACCGCGGCGTCCTCGTACATGTGCCGGTGCTCCTTCGCGAGGTCCGCGAACTTCGGCACCATCGCCGAGACTCTCTTCGGCCTGCCCATCAGGCTGAGCACGATGTCCACCATGTGGCAGCCGTCCTCGAACAGGACCCCGCCGATGTCATTCTCCAGGTTGAACCACGGCGTCACCGCGTCCGGGGCCGGCACAGAAACGTGGAAGCGCGCCGTCGTCACCCGGCCCAGGAGGTTTCTGGACAGCACGTCCCGGGCGAAATCCACCATGGATCCCTGCCGCATCATGTAGCCAACCTGCAAGAGCCAGCGGCCGGCGCGGTGCGCCTCCACGATGTGGCGCATGTTCTCCAGGTTGTTGGCCGCCGGTTTCTCCAGTAGGACCGCCTTGCCGGCTTCCAGGGCTTTGATCGTGAGGTCTGCCATCTTGTGGGTGAAGGACTCCACCACCACCGCGTCGACCGCCTTGTCTTCCAGGATGGACTCCGCAGAGCGAGCGACCGGGATGCCGTATCGCTCGGAGAAGGTCCTGGCTCCGGCGGCGTCCGAAGGCTCCCAGACGCTGTGCAGCTCCACGCCTTCCATCTCCCGGAAGATATCCGCGCGGGTCCAGACGTGCGGGTGGGTGATGTCGAGGAACGCGACTGCGACAGTCTTCATGGCGCCTACCTCTTCTTGAGCCTCTGCTCGTGAATGATGACTGCAATGATGATGACCAGCCCCGTGACCACGTATTGCCAGCTGGCATCCACGTGGAGCAGGTTCAGGCCGTTTCCAATGATGCCCAGGAGAAGCACCCCGGTGAGCGTGCCCAGCACGTTGCCGCGGCCGCCCGTGAGCGGGATCCCGCCAATGACGGCGGCGCCGATCGAGTTCATTTCGAAGCCGGTGCCCAGGGTGGGGAGAGCGGAGCTGATCCGCGAGGCAAGGACCAACCCAGCCATCCCGGTGAAGAATCCACATGTCACGTAGAACAGGATCTTGTAGCGCTTCACCGGGATGCCGGCCAGGTAGCTGGTGTACTCGTTGCCCCCGATGGCGTAGGCGATGCGGCCGATCCTGAGGTAACGCAGGAGCAGTCCGCAGACGATCATGACAAGGAAGAACAGGATCACGATGAGCGGCACGGGCCCGATCATTGCCCCGCCGATATATGCGAACCTCTCGCCCAGGTCGTTGATGGGGTACCCCTGCGTGATGATGATGGCGACTCCCTGGAGGATCGTCATGGTCCCCAGGGTCAGGATGAAGGGGTGCGCCCTCGTGAAGGCGGCGAGCATCCCATTCACGGATCCGATGGCGCATCCCAGCGCGAGCCCCGCGAGGACGGCGTACTCCGCCGGGATGCCGGCCTTGAGCATGGTCCCCGCGACGACGGCCACCGTGGAGATGGCCGAGCCGACCGAGAGATCGATCCCGCCCGAGATCATGAGCACCGTGACGCCCATCGACAGGATTCCGAGCGTGGACACCTGCTGCAGGACGTTGCGGATGTTGCGCGGGGACAGAAACACCGGGGCGGCAATGCTGATGATGATCACCAGCGCAATGAGCACGAAGACGATGCCCCACTGCTGGACGTCGAAGACCCGCCTAAGCCCCCCCTCGGTCTGCTTCCCCTGCGCCGGTTGTGCCAATGACATAAGAGAGAACCTCCCGTCTGCTCGTTGCGTCCGCGTTCAACAGGGCGGCGATCCGCCCCTCCCTCATCACCGCGATGAGATGGCTCATGTTCATGAGCTCGTCGAGATCGGAAGTCACCATGAGGATCCCTTTTCCATCCTCCAGGAGCTTCTTCATGATGCGATGTATTTCCTCTCGTGCCCCCACGTCCACGCCCTGGGTCGGTTCGTCCAGCAGGAACACCTCCACGCCGAGGCACAGCCACTTGGAAAGCATCACCTTCTGGCGGTTGCCGCCGCTCAGGTACTGCACCTCCTGCTGGGTGCTGCGGGCCTGCACCGCGAGGGCCTCCATGTACTGCCGCGCGATGCGCCGTTCGCGGGAGAGGTCCATGACGGGCCCGTGCGTGACCGCGTCCAGGTTGGCGAGGGTCGTGTTGCCCGCCACGCTCATGGAGAGGATGAGCCCGCGGGCGTCACGCTCACCGGGCACGAAGCAGACCCCGCTCGCGATGAAATCCCGCAGCCTCCGGCCGGTCAGCTCACGTCCTTCCAGGAGGATGCGACCGGAGTCCGCGGGCTCGATGCCGCCGATGGCCCGCAGCAGCTGGGTGCGCCCCGAGCCGAGCGTGCCGGCGATTCCGATGCAGATTCCCCGCTTCAGGGTGATGCTGACCTCCCGGAAGGCTCCCTCCCGGGTCAACCCCGTGACTTCCAGGAGAGTCTTGCCCTCCGCGCCGGTCCCGAGGCGGGTCATGGCCACCTCTTCCCCCACCATGGCCTTCACGAGCTGGTCCTTGGTGAGCTCCGCGATCCCGCGAGTGATCACCTCCCTCCCGTCCCGCAGCACCGTCACCCAGTCCGCCACCTGGAACACCTCGTCCAACCGGTGGGAGATGTAGATGACGGACACCCGGCCCTGCTTGAGCTGTCCGATGAGACGGAAGAGATTGTCGATCTCCGCCCCGGAGAGGCTCGCCGTCGGCTCGTCCATAATGACGATGCGCGCTTTCTTGTAGAGGGCCTTCGCGATCTCCACGGCTTGCTGCTCGCCGGCGCCGAGACTGGCCACAAGGGCGCGCGGGTCGAGGTCCAGGTGGAGGTCCTTCAAGATCCCGGAGGCGCGCGCGAAAAGGCGCTTCCACTGGACCACGGTGAGGAAGCCGGTCGGAACGTCCCCCAGGAGGATGTTCTCCCCCACGCTGAGGTAAGGAACGAGGTTTCGCTCCTGGTAGATCGTGACGATCCCCATACCCTGGGCAAGGCGGGGAGACAGGACGTCCACCGGCTTTCCGTCGACCGCGATTTCTCCTCCATCACGGCGGTGCACGCCGGAGAGGATCTTGATGAGGGTCGATTTGCCGGCTCCATTCTCCCCCACGATGGCATGGACGGTTGCGGGCGCAAGGTCCAGGTCCACGCCGTGAAGGACTTCGACACCGGAGAAGCTCTTGGAGACGCCGCGGATGCGGAGAATGCTCTCTGCCGAGTCCGTCATCTTAGTACTGGAGGGTGACCCTGCGGCCCGACACGGAGGAATCCCGGATGGCCTGCATGACCGCCTGGACCCGGTAGCCGTCCTCGAAGGTGGCGCCGTACGGGGAGACCGGCTTGTCGTGGGCAACGCAGTCCACGAAGTGATGCAGCGCGTGCACGTGGCCGTATTCCCAGCCCGCGTTGTGCCCGGGCGGCAGGTACTGGATGCGCAAGGGGTGGAGAGGATCCGTCACGGTCACCGAGGCGAACCCCCGGATCTTCTGCTCCGCCTGGTCAGAATAGACCTGCAGGTGGTTGGGGTCTTCCAGGTCGAACACGAGGCTCCCCTTCGACCCGTTGATCTCCCAGCCCTGGAAGTTCTTCCGCCCCGTGGCCACGCCGGAGGACTCCAGCGTCCCGACGGCCCCGCTCTCGAACTGCACGAGGGCGGCATTCCCCTCGTCCGCCCTCACCGCCTCGGCGGCGCCCGAGCGGGTTTTGCGCGACTGGTTCCAGGTGCTCACCAGGCCGCTCACGGTGGTTATCTCACCGGCGAGGAACCGCGCCATGTCGATGATATGCGAGCCGATTCCCAGGAGAACCCCGGACTTCGTGCCCGACGCGTACCAGCAGTCCTCCAGGGGCGATGCCGGGTCGTGGCCGACTTCCTGCAGGTAGACCGCGCGGAAGTGGTAGATCCTGCCGATGGCCCCCGCGTCGATGAGGTCTCGGGCGAAGCGCACCGCGGGAATGAAGCGGTAGCTGTGGCAGACCATGTTCTTCACGCCGGCCTTCTTCACCGCTTCCGCCATGGCCTTCGCGTCTTTCACGCTCATTGCCAACGGCTTCTCGCAGATCACGTGCTTGCCGTGCTCCGCGGCGGAAATGGAAACAGCACAGTGCTCGCTGTCCGGGGTGCACACGTCCACCACCTGCACCGCCGGGTCGGAAACGAGCTCCCGCCAATCCGTGCACCATCCCCCGTAGCCGAAGCGGCGCGCGGTGTCCTCCGCCTTTGCGCCGTCCCTGCCGCACAGCGCCACCAGGCGGGGATACGCCGACGGGGACGGGAAGGAGAACGGGATCTTCACCCACGCGTTGGAATGCACCTTGCCCATGAAGCCGTAGCCGATCATCCCGATGCCAACCAGCGGCTCCTGCGGCCGCGAGCCGTCCAGCTTCGTGATTCCCTTCATGGCTGCCTCCTAGGCGCGACGGGGAAAGCGCTTCTGAAGTCTCTTGAGGTATGCGATGCTCGCCTTCACGGCGAGGTCCTCGTCCCGGTACTTCGGATCCATGTAGTCCAGCTCCACCGCGTACAGGCCGTTGTAGCCGGCCTTCTCCAGCTCCTCCACGAGGCCGGGGAAGTTGACGATTCCCTGGCCAACGGGAGTGCAGGCGAAGAACATCCAGTCCTTCGGGTCCCAGCCGTACAGGGGCGCGACATCCTTGGTGTGCGTCGCGAACACATGCTTCGCCAGGCGGCGGGCGGAAGCCGCGGGCTCATCGCCGTTCCTGAGGCAGTTGCCCGTGTCGAAGCACATGCCGAAGTGCGGAGAGCCCACGGCGTCGAACAGGGCCAGGTACTCGTCCACGGTGAAATCGAAGTGGTTCTCGTCCGCAAGCCTGACTCCCTCGTCCCCCGCCATGCGGGCGCATTCGCGGAAGATCCTCGTGAGCTTCTCGATCTGCGGGCCGTGGGGATCGTTTCGGTAGTCCAGGGAGGAGCCGACCACGCGCATGACCGACGCGCCAAGCACGCGGCACGTGCGGAAATGCTTTCTCATGTCCTCCACCGCTTCGGGCTTCTTGCCGCCTTCGAACCCCAGGGGATGGCCCCAGGCCACCACCACCTCCAGGCGGCCGCGATCGATGATCTCTTTCAATCCCTTGAGATAGGCTTCGTCGTTGCTCTCGAGGAAGCAGGTCTCCATGGATACGCCGTCCACTTTGAGCTCGACGGCGCGCCGAAGGAAGTCCGCGTAGCCCATCGAACGCGCGGGCTTGACCTGATTCGCGTACACCTCTCCGAAAAAGCGGTGGTAGCAGTAGCTGTCGATTCCAACCTTCATGTGTCAGCTCCTTTGGCCGTTGTGCTCGCTCCAACAGAAAGGCGCCGGGCACGCGTGAGCGGGCTCGGCGCCGTTCGATGCGTCCTTCCCGTAGCCTATTCGCTCAGCGCGTGGCCGACCTTCGAGAGGTCCATCTTCAAGGTTGCCTGCGTGGAGGCCGCGGTTGGTTCCCACGGAGTGGCCGAGCCGACGTTGTCCTTGGTGATGACGGTCATCGGCGTGATCGTGAGCTTGGGCTGGTTCTTGTCGCCGCGGATGTACGCCACCAGGGTGCGCAGCGCAAGCTGTGCTTCCTGCGAAGGCGACCAGCCTACCGTGGCCCTGATGCCGCCTGCGGCGATGGACTCGAGGCCGTAGGGGGCGCCGTTCTGGGAGACGATTGCCACCTGCTGGTCCTTGCCCGCCTCCTTGAGCGCCTGGATGGCGCCGAGGGCCATGTCCTCGTTCTGCACGAAGCATGCCTTCAGGTCGGGGTAGCTGGTGATGAGGTTCTGCATCTGGGTGAACGCCTTCTGCCGGTTCCAGTCGCCGGGGAGGTCCCCCACGTATTCAAGCTTGGGGTTCTTCTTTACCTCGAGGACGAAGTTGTCCCGGTACCCCTCGGCGTCCCCGCGGCCGGGCTGGCCCATGATGCATGCCACCTGGCCCTCCGCAATGTTCTCAGCGACCCACTTGCCGATGGTTCTTCCGGAAACCGTGGGGTCACCCTGCACGGACCCGACCATTTTGTCCTTCAGGGCTTCGTTGTATCCGAAGAGCATCATGATTGGAACCTTTGCATCGTACGACGTATTCACGCTGGACGCGATGGACGTCTGGCTGATGGACATGAGAACGATGCCGTCCATTTTCTGCGTGATCGCATCCTCCACCGCGTTCAGCTCCTTCTCCGGCTTCATGTCCGAGACGTAGCCGTAGAGCTCGATGCCCATTGCGTCCGCCATCATCTTTGCCCCGTCAAAGCCGAACTTGTAGTAGGGCTCGTTCGTTGGCCGGATGTAGGCGATCTTCAGCTTGTGCGTTTCCGCCGCGCCACCGGCGAATGCCGGAACCACCAGGGCGGCAAGCAACAGGACGGCCAAAGCGACGATGATACCTCTTTTCGCGTTCATGGGATCTCCTTCTATGAGTGCTGTGTGGGAACAACTCGTACTCTAAGTCGGCTCCGTTCGGATGTCAATAAAAACTGGTTGTCTGGTTGTCTTCGAACATTGGCAGCCCGTTCGGTCGGTTCACTGTGATTCCCGAGCAGCTCCTCAGTCTTGCGTGGATGCCAGTTGGCAATACGTGATGACTGGGCGTATCATCATCGTCGCCGTGATCATCCACGAGCAGAGGCTCGGGAGAAGGTAGCAGCCGCGGGGCTGCAAAAGGAGGCAAGGCGCCTATGGAGCACGCAAGATTCGGGCTTTCGAATCACCTGTTTCAGTCAAGGAGGCATTCGCAGATGAAGAGAATCATAGGAATCCTGGTCCTGTTTCTGAGCCTCGCGGTGGTCGCGGGCGCGGCACCGAAGAAGCTCACGTTCTACTGGATCTCGCACGGGTCGGCCGGCTACCCAATCTGGGTGTACGCCATCAACGGCGCCAACGCGGCGGCCCAGGCTCTGGGCGTGAACGTGAGGACATCGTTCCACAACAACGATGTGGCGTCACAGAAGGAAGCGTTCTCGGCGGCCATCGCGGCAAAGGCGGACGGCATCGCCACCAGCTCGCCGCAAGACGGTGCCCTGAAGGATGAAGTGGCCCTGGCGAAGTCCAAGGGCATTCCGGTCGTGTTCCTCAACACCGATGACCCGAGCACCGGGAGGGACGCTTTTGTCGGCGCGAACCTGTTCCAGGCCGGCTTCCAGTGGGCGAAGTATCTCGTCGATCACAAATACGTGAAGAGAGGGGACAGGGTTTGGATGCCCGTGGAGGTCCCCGGCGCCACCTACCAGACGGAGGAGACCCGCGGCATCGCCTCGGTGTTCGATCCCCTCGGAGTGAAGTACGAAATCTTCGACGCGGGAACCGACCCCGCTACCATGATCTCGCGCATGACCGACTATGCGGCGTCGCACGGCAACGAGATCGCCGCGATGATCGGGCTCGGAGACAACGTAGCCGGCGCGACCGAGCAGGTGTTCAAGGCGGTCAACTGGAAACCCGGGCAAGATCCCTGTCGTGGGGTGGGGCAACTCCGTGGAAACGGCCCAGGCCGTCCTGGACGGCTACGTGAACGCAGCCTCCTGGCAGTACCCGGACTCCCAGGGGTTCATGCCGATCGTGCTGCTGTACATGATCAAGAACAACATGGCCATCGGGTACGATATCGCGACCCTTGCCCTCTACGACAAGAGCAACGCCGCGACGTATCTCGACCTGGCGAAAAAAATGAAGTAGAACTGGCTGAGGAGGGGAGCCGGAGAAGCTTGTCTCCGGCTCCTCCAATCCCCACAACAGAGCATCACCCGCTGGGAGCATCAGACATGGGAAGCTTTTTTTCCACTTTTTTCGAGAAATACAAAACCACCAAGGAGCTGTGGTCCCTGACCCTCCTCATATTGCTGTCAGCTCTCTTCTACATCATCGACCCCGCATTCCTCTCCGCGCTGAACATCAGCAACTTCTTCGCATACTTCCCCGAGCTGGGGATCATGGCGCTCTCCATGACCTACCTTCTGATCGCCGGAGAGTTCGACCTGTCCATCGGGGCCCTCTTTGCATTCGCGCCGGTCATGATGTTCGCCCTTCGCAACAACCTGGGAGTTCCCATCGAGTGGGCGTGGCTCATCTCCATCATCCTCTCGGCGTTCTTCGGCTTCATGAACGGCATCTTCGTCACGAAGGTCCGCATCTCCTCCTTCCTGGCGACGCTGGGCATGATGCTGATCGTGCGCGGGATCGCGCTGTTCGTGGCAAACGCATTCCCGCAGTCGCAGTGGAGCACTGACTCGCCGTTGAAGACCGTGCTGGCGGGATCCTACAAGTTCGGAGATTTCAGCGTCTATAACTCGTTCATCTGGTTCATCTCCTCTTCTTCGTCATGTTGTACATCCTGCGCATGACCCGGTTCGGCATCTGGATGTACGCAACCGGAGGCAACATCAAGTCCGCCGTGGAGCGGGGGATCAACACGGACAGGATCAAGATCATCCTGTTCATCGTGTCCGCGGTCTTTGCCGCCTTCTCGGGAACCATCGACGCATTCCGCATCACCTCCGCGTACCCGATTGCAGGCACGGGCTACGAGCTTGAAACCATCGCCATGGTGGTCATCGGGGGAACATCGCTGTACGGGGGGACCGGGACGCTGGTCGGGACGGTGATCGGGTCCATCCTGCTGCGCGCCATGCGCAACGGCATCATCGTCCTGGGAGTCCCCGGGCTTGCCTACAACATTTTCGTGGGAGCCATCATCCTCGTGATGTTGACCATCTACTCGGTCATGGGCCGGGGCGGTCGGGGAGCATGAGCATGAACGCGGCAGAGCTTGTGCGCATGGAGAACATGAGCAAGACCTACGGTAAGGTCCAGGCGATACGGAACATCGACCTCTCTGTGGGCTACGGGGAGATCGTCGGCCTGGTGGGGGACAACGGGGCTGGCAAGTCCACCCTCATCAAGATCCTGGTGGGCGCAATCCAGGCCAACCCGGGGGGAAGGATCTTTTTCAAGGGGAAAGAGGTGAAGATCCAGAAGCCCATCGACGCGATCAACCTGGGCATCGAGAGCATCTACCAGGAATCCTCCCTCGTGAATCAGCTCAGCATTCCGGAGAACCTCTTCCTGGGGCGGGAACCAATGAAGAGGCTCGGACCGTTCCCCTATCTCGACAAGGCGATGATGAGAAAGGAGTCCGCCGTGTTGCTGCAGCAGATCGGCATCAAGAGGGCGGATTTCAAGACGCCGATCTCAAACCTTTCGGGCGGGGAGCGGCAGGCAATCGCCATCGCCGGGCAATGTACTTCGAGAAGGAACTGATCATCCTCGATGAGCCCACGAACCAGCTGGGAATCGAGGAGATCCAGAGTGTGCTGCAGTTCGTCGTCCAGGCCAAGCAGAAGGGCTATTCCACCATCTTCATCACCCACAACATCCACCACATCTACCGGGTGGCGGACAGGATCGTCGTGCTGCGAATGGGGGAGAAGGTGGGAGACCTGGTCAAGAGCGAGACATCGATCGAAAAGATCGAAGAGATCATCGTCGGAAAGAACCTGATTTGAAGGGACGGTGGGCAGATGACATCGCGGGAACGGGTAAGGCTGGCGCTGGAGCATCGGGAGCCCGACAGGGTGCCGATCGACAACAACGGGATCGTCTCCAGCATCCACGAGGTGGCCTACGGGAACCTCCTGCGGCACCTGGGTCGGTCCGAGGACATCGTGATCCTGGATCCCGTTCAGAGAATCGTGCTTTCAAGCGAGGAGATCCTTGTGACCCTCGGCGTGGACACGAGATACCTCTACCCCAACGCGCCGGACGGTTGGGAGTACCGGGAAAACCCTGACGGGACCTGGGTCGACGAGTTCGGCACGACCTACCGCAGGCTCGGGTATTACGCGGATACCGTGCTGCCGCCCCTTCGTGGGAAGAGCTTCGCGGAAGTCAAGGCCTACAGGTTCCCTGACCCGACTGATCCCAGCAGGTTCCGCGGGCTGCGCGACAAGGCCCGAAGGCTTCACGAAACAACGGATTTCGCCCTCGTGTCGGGCTCCATGATCTGCTTCGACTACATCCGCTGGATCCTCCGCGGCCTGGAGGATTCGGTTGCGGATCTCTACGAAGAGCCGCGCCTGGCCGCGTACCTGCTGGATGCAATCGTGGACTGGATGACCGCGTTCGGCGGCGCCATCCTCAGTGAGATCGGGGATTGCATCGAGTTTTTCTGGGTGGGCGATGACTGGGGCGCGCAGACCTCTCCATTCTACAGTCCCCAGATGTTCCGCGAGGTGTTCAAACCAAGAGTTAAGAAGCTTATCGCCTCTCTCAAGACCCACACCAGGGCGAAGTGCGCGTACCACTGCTGCGGCTCAGTCTCCTGGGTTATGAACGACCTGATCGAAGCGGGGGTCGATATCCTTCATCCTCTCCAGCCGAACGCGGCCGGCAACGGCGACAGCCGCGCCATCAAGGCGGAGCATGGAGCCAGGCTTTCTTTCCACGGCGGGACGAACAACCAGGGCCTCTTCCACGGCGACTCAACCGCCATGAAAATCGATACCCTGGAAAGGCTCAGCGGCCTGGCCCCGGGAGGTGGATACATTTTCTCCTCCGGCCACAACATCCAGGCCAACATGCCGGCGGAGAACATCCTGGCCCTCTTTGCCGCGGGCCGGGACTTCGGAGCCTACCCGATCGACCAGAAGAGAATCGCTGAAGCCGTTGACGATCTGCGACGCGCGAAGGACTACCATGGCAATCCCGTATAACGCAACCGGCCTCTGGCCCTCGGCAAACTATGGCGATGCTCCGAAGTACGCGAGCGGCGTTCGCGGCCAGGTCGATATCTCGGCGTCCGACAGGGATCTCCTGAGGCGTCTCGCGCACAAGCTTGCGGCCCTTGCGGCCCGCCCCGCGGAAGTTGAAAAGCGGGAGCTCTGGCGCTCACACAACTCCCTGCAAACGAAACGGCCGCTGCTCCTCGTCGACCCCGAGAACGGCTGGAACGAGATCGTGACCGTCGGGTCCCTCCAGTGCACGGGAGAGCTTGCCCGGCGCTGGGAGGTGGTTCTGCGCAAGGAGCTTTTCTGGGGCGAACAGATCCGCGACGATAAGCCGATGGAAGCGCTCTTCGAGGTGGGCTACACGTACACGGACACAGAGTGGGGGCTGGAGGAAACCTATCACGGGGGCGCGGCAGGGCAGTCGTATGCCTGGGAAGGCGCCGTGCAGGGTCCGGATGACATCGGGAAGATCGGGACGCCGAATATCTCGGTTGACGGGGAGACCACCCGGGAGACTCTTGCGCTGGCCCATGAGGTGTTCGGCGGGATCCTCCACGTCGATCTGCGCGCTGTCTGGTGGTGGAGCCTCGGGATGACCTTGGACCTGGCCCGATTGGTCGGCCTGGAGAAGATGCTCTACCTGCTCTATGACGATCCGGGAACCGTCCACAGGATCATGGCAATCCTGCGAGACGGGTATGCCGCCAAGCTCGATTACCTCGAGCACAATGGCCTTCTGTCCTTCAACAACAACCATGCGTACGTCGGGTCAGGGGGAATCGGATACACGCGCGAGCTGCCGCGCCAGGGGGATGGCACGGGAGCGGTGACAACGGCCGATATGTGGTGCCTGTTCGAAAGCCAGGAGACCATCGGCATATCCCCGGAGCAGTTCGAGGAGTTTGTTTTCCCCTACCAGCTTCCCCTCATGAAGCGCTTCGGCTTGAACTGCTATGGGTGCTGCGAGCCCCTGGACCCGCGCTGGCACGTGGTGAAGCGGACCCCCAACCTGCGGCGGGTATCCGTGTCTCCGTGGGCAGACCAGGAGAAGATGGCGGGCTTCCTGGAGGACCGTTACATCTTTTCCCGCAAAGCCCCGCCGTCGCCGCTGGCCGTCCCGCGGCTCAAAGAGGATATGGTGAGGGCGGACATCAGAAAGACCCTCGAGCTTGCCAGGGGCTGCGTGCTGGAGATCATCATGAAGGACAACCACACACTCGGGGGCAACCCGGACAATCTCGTGCAATGGGTGCGCATCGCGCGTGAGGAGATCGACAGGAGCGCCCGGGGAGCTTGAGGGCAGGAAATGGACGACACAGCGGCACGGACATGGCACATCGTCTGTCGGGTTGACGAGATCGAGCTCGAGGACGCCCGGCGCATCGACATCAACGGAAAAACGTACGCTGTATTTCACACACCCAGCGGTTTTTACGCGACGGAAGGACTGTGCACGCACGAACAGGCAAACCTCGCTGACGGTATGATCGAGGGGGACTACGTGAGCTGCCCGAAGCACAACTCACGTTTTCACATCCCCTCGGGGAAAGCCATGCGGGTCCCGGCGAGGGTGGACCTCAGGACCTTCCCGCTGAAGACAGAGGATGGAAGCCTGTACATCGGCCTTCCGTCATGAGGTCACTTGAACCCTCCGCGTGCCCTCACGGGCGCGGCTGAGCTGGCCCAGAGGGGCGGCCGGGCGGGCGCGCTTTACCCCGCTGCCCGCCTCTGGGCCAGCATCAACCGCGCAACCAGGAAAAGCGGGACGAGGGCCAGCGCCGCGCTGGAAAGACCGACGCTTGAGTAGCCTGCAAGAGCGGAGACCACGCCGCTGCCCAGGCTCCCGATGGCGGCGGCCAGGCCGACCAGCAGATCGTTGAAGCCCTGGACCCGTGCGCGTACTGCGGGAGTCAGCTGGTCCGAGAGCATTGCGGACCCACCCACGAAGCAGAAGTTCCAGCCAAGGCCGAGGAGAAGCAGGGAAAAGGCAAGCGGGAGAACGCCCGTGACAAACGGCGCAAAGACGCAGGCTGCCACGATGGCGCAGGCGCCGGTCAGGATGACCGGCCCGCGTCCCCACCAGTCCAGAAGCCGGCCCGACAGAACGGAAAAGGCGTACATCCCGATGGTGTGCGCAGAGAAGACAAGCGATATGTCTCCCAGCCCATGGTTCATCCGCGACATGTGGAAAGAAGTGATGACCATCATGGCCACCATGGAAGCCTGGCTGAGGACCATGGTGATCACTGCCGCGAACGCCGCTGGAGACCGGGGCATTCCCGCCAGCCCGCTCTGATGCTCCGCCGGCAGGGCGGCCTTCGGGTCCTCCGCTGCAATTTGCTGCCCGAGGATCTTCGGGTCGGGCCTCAGCGCCGCCAGGACAAGCGCCGCCGCGGCGGAAAGGAAAAGAACGCTCACCGCCAGCGCGCCGGAAAGCTCGCCATACCCCGAGGAGACAGCGGCCCTCCCCGAGGGGCCGATGAGAAGCGGCCCGGCGATTGCGCCGACGGTTCCCCCGAGCACAACGTACGATATGGCCCTTCCCCTCATGGCGGGCGGATGGACCTCGGCAGCCGCGAACCTGCTCAGGTTCGCCGCCGCGTTGGCAACCCCGATGAGCACCATCCCCGCGGCAAAAAGAATGAAGGACCCGCGCGATACGGCGAAAAAGCTCAAGGCTGCGCCCAGCCCTCCGAGGCCGAGGCCCAGGGCCAGGGATCCCCGGCGCCCAAGGCTATCCATGAGATATCCCCAGAGAAATGCCGCTCCCGCGCCCGCAAGGAGGGTGCAGGCGGAAGGAATGCCGGCCCAGCTCTCGTGCGCGCTCAGCCTGACCGCAAGGATCGGGCCGACGGCCGCAATCGCGATGAAGGCTGCGGAGCCCAGGCATTGCGCCGCGAAAAGGACCGCCGTTATTCTGCGAGCAGCCGCCGGGAGCGATACGGGCCGCCTCGCAGCGCGCGCCTCGGGCAGCGGGGGGGGAACGCTCATGCGCAGAATATACCAATTCGTATGACCGCTTGCAGGCAAAGAAAAAGCTCAAGGCTTGGACGAGGAACAGTGGAGCGCAGGAGGAATCGGCTTGACGGGCATCATAGTGGACGTTCGGGCGCGTGTGCCTACGGTCGGCTTCAACGGAACGGAAAGCGACCACCGATGGCGCGAGTCGAGCGAGACCCCCTCGGCGTCCACGCGCGGGTAGGTACCCGGGCATGTTATTCGAAATCGTCGCCGACCCGCTCAACTCCCCTTGGTTCGCTGACGCCGCCGAGACGCCCCGGCGTGTGCGACGCGCTTCGCCGGGGAAAAGTGGACTGTATCAATCGGGATGCCGCCAATGGACGGAAGCGCGGATTGTTTGCGCGACCGGCGGCTTGGGCCTTGGCAGCCGTGGTGTCGCTTGTTGCGTTCAGTGCATTTGCACAAACGCCCACAAACCCCCTTGACAGGCCGGAGTACCGAAAGTTCTGGAATCAGGTTGTCGGCCGGGGCGCTCTTTATGAGAGCACCAAGGATTCCGGCGGCAAGAATAAGAGCCTGGAAATCCAGGTTGTGGGAAAGCAAAGCGTCGAAGGCAAGGAGGCCTACTGGATAGAGTTTGCGATTGATAGCCCAGAACTGGGCGGGACCAGCTACGGAAAGAGCCTGTTCGTGCTCGGCGAGACACATCCGCGCCGGATGGTCTTCCAATATGCTGGAATGGACCCCATGGAAATGCCCCTGCATCCGAATTCCAGCTCCAACGCGAAAGCGCAGGATCTCCACCTCAGAAAAGTCGGAACTGAAACGATCACGGTCCCCGCGGGCACCTTTGGGTGTGAGCATCGGAAGAACGATAACTAAGACTTCTGGGTCAGCACGAAAGTCTCGCCGTTTTCGCTGGTTAAAGAGGTGAGCAAGAGCTCAACAGATATTTTTGTCAAGACATTCGAGAACGCGAAGGACCACATCACCGGACCGGTCAAACCCTACGATCCGAAAGCCTTGATGCAACACTTCATGGAACTGAAGAAGAGGTAATAGCGCATCCCAACATCATCAAGCCAAGGTTGATGGTCCGTTCGCATGCGATGCCAGTCTTGTTAGGCGCTGCGCCGGATCTGCCGCCGGCACCCAGCCCCGCATCCTTTCCCGCACGATCATGGCGTGCCGACTCTCTGGTAGCTTGAATAAGCACAACCAAGGCTTTGATCATAGAGATCAGATAATTGATATCGGTTTGCAGAAAATATAGAATATTTTGCAGAAAAAAGTTGACAATTGGCGATTCTGCCTTAGAATAGCCGCGAGGAGGATCCGCATGGAAACTGTTCACTCAATAGTCCAGTTCTTTCTTGATCTGGGAGCGAGCGTTTTTCTGCCCGTCATCATCTTCATCCTGGCAGTCGCATTCGGAGCAAAGCCGGGAAAAAGCCTCCGCTCGGCCCTGATGGTTGGTGTCGGCTTTGTCGGAATCGGGTTGATCATCGGTCTGCTGGTGAACAACCTCGGTCCTGCGGCAAAGTCCATGGTTCAGCGTTTCGGAATCCAGCTGAGCATCATTGACGTAGGCTGGCCCGCTGCCGCGGCAATAGCATTCGGCTCCGAAATTGCCGCGCTCATCATTCCCGCGGGCATCGTTCTCAACCTGATCCTGTTGTTCTCTCGTGCAACGAAGACCATCAACATCGACATCTGGAACTTCTGGCATTTCGCGTTCCTGGGCGCCCTCGTCCAGGCAGTCACGGGGAGCATCTGGCTCGGGCTCATTTCCGCCATGCTGTTCGCGTCCTACACCCTCTTCATGGCGGACTGGACAGCCCCTGCGGTTCAGAAAATGCTGGGGATCCCGGGGATTTCCCTTCCCCACGGGTTCTCCACGTCATTCGTGCTCCCTGCGGTCATCGTGAACAAGGTGATCGACTGGATCCCCGGGCTGAACAAGGTGCAGGCTGATCCCGAGAACATCAAGAAGCGCTTCGGGGTCTTCGGAGAACCGGTCATCATGGGCCTCATTATCGGCCTCGTGATCTCCCTGCTCGGCTATGCAGGAGTGGGCGATTTCGGCAAGTGGTTCCCTCAGGTGCTCCAGGTCGCCGTCTCCATGGCAGCCGTCATGGTCCTGATGCCGAGGATGGTCTCCCTGCTGATGGAAGGCCTCATTCCGCTCTCAGAAGCTGCGCGCGGATTCCTGCAGAAGCGGGCTTCAGGTCGCGAGATCTACGTCGGGCTGGATTCCGCCATCGCGATCGGACACCCCACCTCCATCGCCACCGCGCTCATCATGGTGCCCATCACGCTTATCCTGGCGGTGATCCTGCCAGGCAACCACGTGCTCCCCTTCGGCGACCTCGCCACCATTCCCTTCATGGTATGCATGATGGTCCCGATCGTTCGCGGAAATGTCGTGCGGGCCACGATCACAGCAACGATCGTCATGATCCCGACGCTGTATATCATGAATGCGATGTCTCCTATCCACACTGCAGTGGCGCATGCTTCGAAGTTCGCGTTCCCCGAGGGCGCCACGCAGATCGCGAGCATCTGCGATGGCGGTAACCTGATCTCCGCTGCCATAACAGGCCTTTCCTCGTGGAACTTCTGGATCGGCTCGGCAATCGTGCTCGTCGTCCTGGTCGTCGTCTGGTCCCTGTTCAAGAGGCATCAGACGGCCTGGCAGCGCGTTGCCGGCAACACGGACGACTAGGATCTTCGTAACTGCGGGGACCTGTTTGCCCGACCTTGGGCGGCAGGCCCCTGAGTTCGAGCCCGAAAACAAAAGCCGTGACGCAAGCGCTAAGATTCGGCGACCTTGTCCTTGAGGATCTGATTCTCGACGATCTGGATGCGGGCACGCGGGAAGACGCCCTTCGACGGATGGCGGAATTCCTCGTCCAGCAGGGCTTCTGCAAGCCGGAGTTCGTCCAAGCGATCCTGGACCGCGAGGCCGCTCATCCCTCGGGCCTTCCCATGCCCGGCCTGAAGATCGCCATTCCTCATACCGATGCAGCCCACGTGAACCGCTCAGCCCTCCTTTTCGCGCGCCTGAGGAACCCGGTGGAGTTCTGCTCCATGGGCAGCCCGGATGAGAAGCTTCAGGTTGGCCTGATCTCTATGTTCGCGCTCAAGGAAAAGAAGCTCATCGGCGACCTGCTCGAGACACTGCTCACCGTGTATCAGCACGAGGAGGTGCTCGCCGCTCTTGCCGGCGCACCGGACCGCAAGGCGATGTTCTCCATCCTGAAGGAGAACGTGCGGAAATACGGGAAGACGTGAATGGTCACGCTTCGCGGGACGGCTGCATCGCCGGGAATCGCTTTCGGCCGGGCAGTGGTCTACCTTCCCCGCGACTTGCGCCCCGCGGACGTGAAAAGCCAGGGAAGGGACCAGGAAACGGCCCGGCTCGATGAGGCAATTCAGCGCACGCTCGGCGAGCTTTCCGCCTTGACGGAAAGAGTCAAGGCGGAGACCAGCGTCGAGCTTGCGCACATTTTTCGCAGCCAGCAAACGATGATGGAAGATGATTCCATCCGCGGTGAAATGAACGCGGAGATCGCTGCCACGGGCTGCAGCGCCGAGGCAGCCGTGGAGAAGATCTTCGGCCAGTACCGCGCGATGTTCGAGGAGCTCGGCGAACAGGACTACAACCGGGCCCGGATCGCCGACCTGGAGGATGTGCGTCGTCGCCTCATGCGCAAGCTCCTCGGCGTGACGGAAGTCGATCTGTCGCATCTGGATCCTGCCACCATCGTGGTGGCGCCTGACATGCTGCCGTCGGATACTGCCGTCATGGACCGCGCGAATGTCTGCGGGATGATCACGGAAACAGGCGGCATTACCTCACACACGGCGATCCTCGCGAAGACGCTGGGAATCCCCGCAGCCGTCTCCGTAGCGGGCGCGGCGCAGCGGATCGCGGTTCATGACGAGGTGATCCTCGACTCGAGCAGCCCAGAAGGGGCGCTCGTCTATGTGAACCCGGACTGGCAGACCAGGGACCGGCTCGGCGAGCTCAGCAAGCGCCGGGAAGAACGGAAGTCCCTGCTCGCGGCTGAAACGAGGAAAGAGTCGGTGACGCCGGACGGACACCGCATGATCCTCTCCGCGAATATCGGCTCGCCGGAAGACTTGGACACGGCTTCGGAGCACGGCGTCACCAGTGTCGGGCTCTTTCGGACCGAGTTCCTGTTCATGAAATCCGCGCGACTGCCCACCGAAGAAGAGCAGTACGACGCGTACCGCGCGGTCTGCAACCGCCTTTCCGGCGGAATGGTCATCATCAGGACGCTGGACGCGGGCGGGGACAAGGCGATCCCTTCCCTTGCCCTGCCTCGGGAAGCGAACCCTTTTCTCGGATACCGCGCCCTGCGGGTGAGCCTCGACAATCGGGAAATGTTCAAGACCCAGCTGCGCGCGGCCCTGCGGGCGTCGGCGGGCGCGGACGTGCGCATCATGTTCCCTATGGTGTGCGGTCTGGAGGATTGGCAACGCGCCCGCGCCGCTCTTGAAGAGGCGCGCGGCGAGCTTGCAGAACGAAAGCAACCGTTCAACGACAGGCTGCAGGTCGGCGTCATGGTGGAGATCCCCTCGGCGGTTCTCATGGCAGACGAGCTCGCCGCTGAAGTGGACTTCATGAGCATCGGCACGAACGACCTGACCCAGTACCTCCTGGCCGCCGACCGGATGAACGAGCATGTTTCCGCATATTATCGTCCCTTCCACCCCGCCGTCTTTCGGGCCATCCACCGGGTTGTCGAGGCTGCCCATCGGAGGGGCAGATGGGTAGGAGTCTGCGGCGAGCTGGCCGGCATGCCAATGGCTGTTCCCGTTCTCATGGGGATCGGCGTCGATGAGCTGAGCATGAGCCCGCGCAGCCTGCCTGAGGCGCGGCACGTCATCCTGCGTACGGCGTACGCACGGGCACAGAGCCTTGCTCAAAACCTGCTGACGATGAAGAATACAGATGCCCTCGAGGCAGAAATGCGGCGAAACTTCGCAAAGGAGTGACGGAGTGACGAAAAAGAAGCGTATCCTGGTTGCCTGCGGGACCGCCATTGCCACCTCCACGGTGGTCGCCCGCAAGATCGAAGAAGAGCTGGAGAAGCGGGGCATCAAGGTGGATATCACGCAGTGCAAGGCTTCGGAGGTCCCCTCGCTCGTGGAGGGACATGACCTCGTGGTGACAACAACGATGGTTTCAGGCGCCGGCGCGGTGCCCGTCTTGCACACGGTGTCTTTCCTCACGGGCATGGGTATAGAGCAGGACATCGAGAAGATCATCGGCTTTCTCAAGGACAAGTAGCCAATGCCAGCCATCGAGGATGTGGCCTTCTCACGGCTCGTGGTGGGAGGCAAGGTCTACCGTTCGGCAACCATCGTGTACCCTGATTCCGTGGACGGCAGGTGGTGGCGAAAGGACGGGATGAAGTTCCTCCCGGAGGACTTCGACGCCGTGATCGCGCGAAAGCCGCAGGTCGTTGTCCTGGGAGTAGGCTTCCAGGCGAAGGCGAGCGTTCCCGAGGAAACGCTTCAGAGATTCTCGAAAGAAGGCATCCGCTGCGTGGTCGCCGACACGCCGGAGGCAGTGGAGCAGTTCAATACCCTGCAGAAGACACAGACGGTGATCGGCGCTTTCCATCTCATGTAGAGAGGGCGAACGACACGGCATGGCGGAGAACCGAAAGAGGCGGCTCGAGAATCTCCTGAACAGGATCCGCATGGACGAGACGACAACTGTCGAAGAGCTTGCGGTCTCTTTCGGTGTTTCCCCCGCTACGATTCGCCGTGACATAAAAGTCCTGGAAGAGGAGCGCTCCATCATCCGCACCGTGGGAGGCGGGGTCGTCTACCGCAACGATGCGAGCGGCCCGCACAGCCAGCCTTCCAGTATCCCCTCCATTGACGAGAAGATCCGCATCGCGGAGTATTGTACGGAGATCGTCCGCGACCATGACGAGATCATCGTGGGTCCGGGGACCACGACCTTCCTTGCCGGCAGGATCATGAGCGGCATTACCGACAAGCAGTTCCGGATCATCACGAGTTCCCTGGACCTGGCCCTCGAGACCTCGGCAACCCTCAACATCAGGACGGTGATCCTGGGCGGCGAGGTCCTGGAGCGGTACTCCATCGGTTTTGAAGCCCACAGCGAATACTTCGATTCCTGCCACAAGAAACACAAGCTCCTCCTGTCCGCCGACGGGGTTGACATCGTCAACGGCCTCACCCTGTCGGATAGCCGATATCTGGCGATGCTCAGACGGATGATCGCGGTCTCCAACTACATCATTCTCGCTGCTGATTCCGGCAAGATCGGCAAGGTGTGCTTCAACCCGGTCGCCGATATCACCGTTGTGAATGAAATCGTGACGGATACAGGCGCCGCGGACGGCTTCTGCGCCGAAGCCGCACAACGCGGCATCAAGGTTGTGAGGGTATAACCATGGTGCTGCTGTTTCTTTCCATTCTCGGCGGATGGGTATTGGCTGTAATCAGTTTCTACCTTGCCCACCAGATGCTCTTGAACTCGATCCTGGTCGCGTATGGCCTTCTCCTGGGAGCTTCGCATTACACGATGACCTCCCTGGAGCGTCACCTCTGTGCCCGGTTGAAGACCGAGGACGGGGCGGCAGTCCTTCGCGCCCTCGCCGGGCCGGACGGAGAGGAGCTTCTGCGGGAAGCGCGGGAGAAGGTCCGGTT
This sequence comes from uncultured Spirochaetota bacterium, assembly GCA_963753085.1. Classification (GTDB taxonomy): domain Bacteria; phylum Spirochaetota; class Spirochaetia; order SZUA-6; family Fen-1364; genus Fen-1364. The sequence goes on from CAVWBF010000018.1 coordinate 72,796, forward strand.
CCCTTTCATTTCATCAGGGGTGGATTTCGCATTTCATTCTCCTCGCAGGGATTCCCTGATCCGGCTCCTGGGGAGGAAATACAGGATCCCAAGAGCCGATATTGCGGCCCTGCTCAGCGCGCGAGCCAACCCCACGGAGTGATTCGATTATGAGAGAGATGACGCTGACGGTTACAAACGAGACGGGACTTCACTCGAGGCCAGCGGACCTCTTCGTTCGAACGGCGAAGCTCTACCAGAGCGTGCTGACGGTCCACAACGGATCGAAGAGCGCGGACGCGAAGAACATCCTTAAGGTGATTCTCCTGAATGTCAGTCAGAACACAACGATCCGCGTCCAGGCTGACGGTCCGGACGAGGAAGCCGCGCTGGCGGACCTCCAACGTCTCATCACATCGAACTTCCAGGAGATGAACGAAAAGATAAGAATCTGATCCGCTCTTATCATACGATAGAGGGCGATTCTTTACCTTCCCTCGTATCGGCGCTATAACATCCTCATGCCATTCTCCGATGAAACCATTCAGGCGGCCTGGGAACGGTCAAGGGGCCGCTGCGAGTGTGAGCGCGTGGGTCACGGTCACGACGGTCGCTGCGGCCACGAGCTCGTATGGAACCTGCAGGGCGCCGACACGAGCGGGGGATGGCGGGCGCGTCGAAAAGCTACGTGGGGCAGTGACGCGCTGGTCAATTGCGAGATACGTTGCGCATCCTGCCAGCGGCCGGAGTTTGCAAAGGTCTACTGAAACCCGCCTTCGTGCCTTTGAAGCTGGATTCCATCGCGGTCGACCTCGTAGACCTTTGCAATCAGCCTTGCCCATGCTGAACGACTGGGCGGCTACGGTATGGTCCGCACAGTTGAGTGTCCTAGCTTGTAGGCAGTTGCTGGCGATGCGAATCCTTCCCGGCCGTCCGCGCGACCCGCGTGGCGTGGGGCATCCTCGATGCGCGGCCGGCAGACCCTCGTCCTGAGCGGAGCGGGGATCAGCACAGAGAGCGGCATTCCCGACTATCGCGGCCCGCAGTCTGCCGCGCGGCGCACACAACTCATCTCCTAACGCGAGTTCATCAACGACCCGTCGTCCCGCGCGCGCTACTGGGCACGAAGCGCAGTCGGCTGGCCAGGTGTCTCCGCGGCCGCTTCCCTTCGATGATCCGGGGAGCAGATGATTGTCCCCATGCACGGCGCCGCCCTCCGGGGCGCGATCTGAGAGCCCGAGCGCTCCGCCGTGCCTGGAAGCGCCGTCAGCCCTTGACGCCGCCGCTCGTCAATCCCTTGATGAGATAGCGCTGAAGGACCAGGGCGAGAATTACCGGCGGCAACGCCGCCACCACGCCTCCCGCGGTCATCATCCCGTAATCGACCTCGTGCCTCTTGGTGAACTGGGCAATCGCAACGGGGATGGTGGTCGCCTGGTCGGTCGACGTGAAGATGAGGGCATAGAAGAACTCGTCCCACGACATGAGGACGCCCAGCAGGACCGCGGCGATGATTCCCGGCACGGCAACCGGGATCACGATGCTCACCAGCGTCCTGAAATGGCCCGCCCCGTCCATCAGCGCGGCCTCCTCGAGCTCCCGTGGCACCGTATCGATGAACCCCTTCAGTATCCATGTCAGGAAGGGAACGAGGAACGAGCAATACACCAATGAGAGCCCCGACACGGTGTTCACCAGGTGCAATTGGCGCAGGGTGATGTAGAGGGAGAGGAGGATCGCCACGGGAGGCATCATGTAGGTTGCCAGCATCAGGTACAGCACCCGCGAGCGGCCGCGCCCGGGAAAGCGCGACAGGGAGTATGCCGCGACGATCGCGAGGACAAGGCTCGCGCTGGTGGAGACAAAAGCCACGACAAGGCTGTTCCGCAAGGCACTACGGAAGGAGAGCCCGGCCTGGCCGAAGAAGATGTCCCGGTAGCGCTCAAGGGTCAGGCTCGACGGAATCCAGCGGAGGGGCCGTGCCACCAGGTCCTTCAGGCTCGAAAGGCTCGAGATGGCCAGCCAGAAGACCGGCGCAAGGATGCTGATGACCAGCAGGGCCGCCATCACGTGGATGAAGACGGACTTCCCCGTTGTGCGGGCTCGCGCGCGGTTCACCCGGTGACCCCTTCCGAGCGGATGAGCCGGATGTAGAGATACACGAACACGGCGATGATGGCCACCGTGATCAGCGCGAACGCCGAGGCCTGCCCGAGATGAAGGAAGCCAAAGGCCTCCTGGTAGACGTAGAACGACAGCGTCTTGGTCACGCTGGCCGGCCCGCCCGAGGTCATCAGGTAGATGATGTCGAAGACGCGCAGGCCGTCGATCGTTTTCAGGACGAGCGCGATAAGAATGGCGGGCCGGATGCCTGGCAGCGTGATGCGGGAAAAGTTGTTCCACCAGCTCGCGCCGTCCACGCTGGAGGCTTCATAGAGCTCGACCGGGATGGTCTGCAGCCCGGCAAGGACGAGGATGGTGACCAGCCCGTAGTTCTTCCAGGTATCGGCCAGCACGACCATGGTCATGGTGCGGAAATCCGCACTTCCCAGCCAGTTCACATAGTCCGGGATGACGTGGGCCTGTGTCAGCAGCGCGTTGAGGGCGCCATACGACGGGTTGTAGATCCAACGCCAGAGGACCGCGTTGACCACCGTGGGCAATGCCCACGGCAGGATGACCAGCGTGCGCACCAGGGCGCGGCCATGGAACTTCTGGTTCAGGAGGAGGCCCGTCGCTACCCCCATCACGATATTCGTCGTGATGGACAGAAGGGCGAAGTACATCGTGTTGACGATGCCGCCCTGGAACGACGCGTTCTGAAACGCATAGATGAAGTTCGCCACGCCCTTCCACAGGGAGGGCCGCGTCTGCGAGATCAGGGGAGCATCGGTGAAGCCGTTGATGATCGTTCTGACAAAGGGATACCCGACGATCCCCGCAACGACGAGCGTTGCGGGGATCAGGTACAACCACGCGGTGCGCGTCTTCCGCGCCGAAGCAATGCTATTTGTTCGCACCTTCTTGAACTACTTCTTTGGCCGCCGCATCCAGGGCGTCTTTCGGGCTCGCCTTCAGGAGGAGCGCCTGCTGGAGATACTTCTGCAATATCGTGGAGAATTGGGTGTAGTTCGCAAGGAACGGCCTGTCATACAGCTTGGCGAACGAGGCCTTGGCCGCGGTCATCAGGGCATCCTGCCCCTTGGGCCACTGCGAGGAGTCCTCGAAATAGGACTTCCACATCGGGAGGTTCAGCGCGGCATACTGGGCCTGCACGGGCGCGCTGGCAAGGTACGTGATGTACGCGAGGGCCGCATCGGGGTTCTTGCAGGACTGGGTGATCCCAAGACCCATTGACCCGTTGATCGGCACGATGGGAACGTGCACTCCGTCGCCTGGCGCCGGCGCGATTCCCACTTTTCCGACAACGGTCGACTGCGTCGCATCCGTGTTCGCGATGCTGTACATGTAGGTCCAGTTGATGGCGAAAGCCGCCTGGCCTGAGCTGAAGAGACGCACCTCGTCATCCGCGATGGCCTGCAGGGACGCCGGGTTCGAGGTTCCATCCTTGACCGTCTGGACCATGTACTCCAGCGCCTTCAGGCCGCCGCCGCTGTTGAACGTCGGCTTTCCGCTGGAATCGAACCATGTTCCGCCGAACGCAAAAAGGACGGAGGCGTAGTTCAGGAAGACGTTCTCCGACTGCTGCCACGCCCAGATCAGCGGATACTGGACGATGCCCTTCTGCTTGATGATCTTCGCCTGGTCCGCGAGCTCCTGCAGCGTCCTCGGGGGCTTCGCGATCCCCGCCTTGCGCAGCATCTCGGTGTTGTAGAACAGGTACTGCGTGTCCAGGATCCAGGGGACACCGTAGTAGCGGTCCTTGTATCGGGAAGACTCCCAGGCGCCCGGAAACACCTGGTCGATCATCGACTTCGGGATCTCATTAGTGATGTCGCGGAGGATGCCTTGGTTGGCGAACTCCGCCGGCCAGATGACGTCGAACAGGACGATGTCATAGCCGCTCCCGCTCGCCGCCGCGGTGACGATCTTGTCATGCAGCGCCTCGTAGGGCACGTATTCGGCCGACACCTTGATCTGCGGATTCTGTTTCTCGAATTCGGCAGTCATGTTGTTGATGTCCTGCTCGCTGTACGATGCCTGTTTCATGAACAGCACATTGAGGGTCACCGTGTTGCCCGCGGCAAATCCCGCGCACGCCACGGCGGTCAATAGAAGGATCACCGAGAAGACCAGCATCCCCTTTCTCATTTCTCTGCCTCCTGTGGAGTTGATGGATTAAAGAAAGCCCTTCCGTATCAGTTTGTCAAGGAATCGGGGTCGGACAATCGGCCGCAGGCCGGCGCGGCCTCCGCACTCTCGCCCTACTTGCCGATTCCCGCTGTCAGCCCCTTGACGAAATACCGCTGACCGAACAGGTAGAGAAGCACTGTCGGGAGCATGGCAAGAAGGGAACCGGCCATGATGAGCGGCTGGTTGGTATTGTAACGTCCCTGAAACATTGCCAGACCGGCCATGATAGTCCTCAAATCATTCTGCTGAAGGAAGACAAGGGCAATCAGAAGCTCGTTCCACACCCAAAGCACATTCACGACGACCAGCGTGACAAGCGCCGGTACCACGAGGGGAATCACGATCCGCCAGAGTATGCCGGAGGGGCGCAACCCGTCGATCTTAGCCGACTCAAGCATTTCTGGAGGCACTTCCTTGAAGAAAGTCGTGAGCAGATACACGGAAAAGGGAACAAGCAGTCCCGCGTAAAAAAGGATCACCGATGCGTAGGTGTTGATGAGCCCGATTCGTACGACAAAAACGAAGATCGGAATGATGAGAATCACCGGCGGTACAACCATCAGTGCGATGTTCAGACGAAGAAGCAAGTTTCTCCCAGTAAACCTTCCCCATGCGAGTGCATACGCGGCAAGGGCAGTGATGAGGATAGTCAGGGTCACCGAGCTGACGGTCAGCAGAACTGTGTTCCCGAACCATCTCGGAAACGGTATCGATGTGAGTGCCTGTCCGATGTTGTAGAAAGTCGGGTGATGCGGCAACCCTGTCAAGTTCAGGGTGTACGCAGCCTGAGTCTTGAGGCTCGTGATGAGAATAAAATAGACCGGGTAGAGCGAGGTGACTGCCATGAAGAGCATCACCAGTTGTCTCAGGAGCCCCGCTACTCCGCGATTTCGCATCACGCGCTCTCCGTGGCTGACTCACTTTGCCGCGTCTGCATGCGGAAGTAAGCGAAAATGAGGAGACCAGTAAAGGCAAGCAGTATGGTCGCGACAGCGGAAGCCATTCCGAATGACCGAAAATAGAAGGCGTTTCGCCATATATAGAGCTCCATGACACTGGAGCTGTTTCCAGGGCCGCCCGCGGTGATGACATAGACGTAGTTGAATACCCAGCTGAGCATGTTGATCAGCTCGGTGATTGCAAAGAACTCGATGATCCCTCTCAGCTGGGGAACCACAATAGACCACTGCTTGCGCCACCAACCAACCCCATCCAGCTCGGCGGCCTCCAGAATCTCGAGCGGAATGCTCATCAATTGAGCCAGAAAAAGGATGGTCCCGAAACCGACCTGCTGCCATACGATCACGCTCGCGATCGACACGATGACAAGATGCGTGTCGCCAAGCCAGTCCAGCGCAAGGAAACCAAGTCCCCCCAAGCGCAAGAGAGTGTTGACGACGCCGTTGAACTGGTAAAGAAAGCTGAATGTGATTCCGACAACCGTGGCCGACATGACATAGGGAAGAAAGGCGACGAACCGGTAGACCTTCCATCCGAAGACACCATCGAAAAGCAATATCGCGGGAACCAGTGAAAGGACCATCATGACCGGGACTGCAAGAAAGAGCAGGAAGTTGTTGCGCACGGAAGTCCAGAACACCTGATCGTTGAACACCGATACGTAATTGGACAGCCCGACGTATGAGAGATGGGCCGGGCTGCCTGCCATGAAGCTGTAATGAATGATCTGCACCAGAGGATAACAGAACACCAGCAGTATGAGCACGATCATCGGTAACAGATACAGATACCATTGCAGCCCTCGAAGCTTTCGAGGGCTGCGCCGGTTTGAAATCGGAGGGAGATTTCTGTGAATCACGCCAGAGCTACACTGCGTCTCTCATGTACCCGGGGTCCGGTGGCTAATGTTGTGCCCACTCTTTGTAGCTCTTCAATTCGTCCGGGTGCTGCGACTGCCACTGGTTGACGACGGTTTCCCACAATTTTGCGGCCTCAGCGGGAGTACCGCTCTTCGAGGTGACCATCTCGCCGGCGGCAATATCGGCATTCTGGTCAACCTGCGGGGGCAGGTAGTTCTCGAGCCAAACCTGGGTTCCCGTTGTATCCCACTGCCAAAGCTGCTTCGCGACCGAATCCGAGATGAGCGATGTGTCGAACCGGTCATCGGCAGGGAAACCACCGGTCATAGAGTAGAAGTCGTCCATGCTCTGCCGGCCATGGAGGAAGCCAAGAAAGTCGGCAGCCTGCTTCTTGACTTTCGACCATGAGGTGATGAAGACGCTCGACGACTGAGTGGCATCGTAGTACGGAGCGAGGGTCCCTGATCCGAAAACCGGGGTTTTCATGGCGCCCACGTGAGCATCGCCGCCGAGCTGTTTGAGCCAATCGATGGCGTTGCCATCAGTCGTCCATGACATCGCGGCACGTCCCTGCGGGAACACCTTCCATCCGTTGTTCAAGTCGAGTGAAGAGATGTCGTCGTTGAAATAGCCATTGTCCACAAGCTCCGCAAGCCTGGCGTACCATCCCGTGATTGTCGGGTCGGTGACGGGTGTCTCCCCGATCATCGCCTTCTGAATGTCGCGCGTGGTATTCAGCTGCTGCTTGCCGAGAACCGAGAACATCCAGTTCCCAGTGTAGCCGTCCTTGTTCCCCATACCCAGAGGGGTGATTCCGTGTGCCTTCAGCTGAGCGCATGCCGCGAGGAACTGTTGCCAGGTCGCGGGCGGATTGTTCGGATCCAGGCCGGCCTTCGCGAACAAGTCTTTGTTGTAGACGAGTGGCACCCCGATGAGATAGATGGGCATGGCCCACACCTTCCCGTTGTAGCCATTCTCGGGGGTGTTCAGCCAATGTTGCATTTCGCTTTGAGGAACATAGTCGTTCAGAGGCGCCAGATAGCCCGCCCAGGCCTGCGTCAGTACGGGGATCGTGGCCCACAGCGTCGCGAGATCGGGGCCGCTGTTGGTCTGAGCCGTCGCCTGGAACGCGCCTGTCAAGGTGTCCGTGTTCTGGGGCACGACATTCACAGTGATCCCGGGATTTGCCGATTCGTACTTCGACACTTGCGCCGAAAGCCACTTATCGAAGCCCGGGATATCACTCTCACCCCAGGACCAGTAGGTGATGGTTACTTTTCCGCCTTTTGCTGAAGGCTCCTTCTGTCCAGTTCCGAAGGCGAGTGGAACCATAATGAGAAGAGCCAGCAGCGACAGGGTTGGAAGCTTTCTGAAACTCATTTCTACCTCCGTCTTGCGCGAGAACTACGCGCGCAACCCTCGTTTCGTTCGGATCGACGCCCGGACAACGTCCGGCAACTCCTTTGACAATCTTCCTGGTCCTCACCCCCTTCCTGGAGTAGCGCTCTTGCCTCTTTCTCCTATCGATACCTTTTCCACGCGTCGATGAACGCGCGTGTATTCCGCCACGCCTTCTCGGTGTTGACGCGCACGTTGTCCACGGGCGAAAGGATGAGCCCTCCTCCCTCGCCGAGGGTCTCGAGGGCGGTGCGGACGGCCTGCTCGGTCTCCGCCTCGGTCCCCATCTCAACCGTGATCGCGCCGCTCACTCCGCCCCAGAGAGCCCTTTTCTCCCGGCGAAAACGCTCCTTAATCCCCGGCAGGTGGGTCCCCTTTCCCTCCGAAGGGTCTATACCGATCAGCACGTCCACGCCCGCGCCCAGGATGTCGTCCAGCAGTGGAAGGAAAGCGCTCGTGATGATGTAGCCGAACTTCCGGCCGGCCTGGTGCACGAGATCCGCCTCCCGTTTCAGCGTCGGGGCTATAATGCGGCGGAAACCCGCGGGGGTCCAGAACTCGACGGTCTCGTACCAGCCTCGCCTCACGATCAGCTCCGCCTCCGTGACGTCGAGGTACGCCTCGATCTGGCGCATATTCCACTCGTGGATGATCCTGGCGTACTCCTCTATAAGCTCCGGCCGGGAAAGGGCAAGGATCATGATCTGCTCGTAGCCGGAAAGCCACGACATCGCGTCGCACCCCATGACGCCCGGGTCGACCTGGAGCCTGGGGTTCACGCTGCCTTTCCATCCCCCCACTTGGAGCAGGCCGAGCCTCTTCGCCTGTCGGGCCGCCACTGCCGCCTCTTCTCGCAGAACCTCGATGTCAGCGTCCTTGATCGGGCCGAAGAGGTAGTGGACCTTCTCGAGGTCCTGCTCCGGCTTGACCAGTGGTTCCTCCATCCGCGGCACCACCCAGTCTTTCATCAAGGGGAAGTCGTCTTTCGTCGGCCACCCCTCGCGCTGACGCAGACGGCTCGTCAGGGGTCCCGCGGGGGTGTCGATCCTGCGGCAGAAGTACGTCGCCCCGTCCTTCTCCTCCGTCCATTCCCGCCATGTGGCGTCAGGATGCAATCCCCCGTAGAGATGGAGCCTGGGGTTGAGATGGCCGACGTGCACGAAAGCGTCCAGGCCCATCTCGAGGCTCTTCTCGACGTACTCAGATTCCGTGCGACAGTTCTCGTAGAGATTGTAGAACAGCATGAACGAGCAGGGGATGTAGTCGACTTGTTCGCAGCGGATGGCGGCAAGCATCCTTTCCCGAGAAGTCACGTGCGTCTCCAAGCCTTGCATCCGGATGTTACCAATCGTCGGAAACCATCAGATTATCGAGGCAACCCCGCAATTTGTCAACAAAATAAGAGCAGAATGCCGTCCTTCGGGCCGATGGTCACGCCGCTGACCGGAGAACCATCGTTCAAACGCCGCGGGGAGAAGACGTGGACAACACGGACGAAACGAGTATAATGGTTTAATCAAATGGGCGCAAACCGAACGACGACGGAGCGCACCGCACTATTCAGCGAGGTCAGACGCGGACGCGTCTTCGAGAGCGTCGTCGAACAGATCCAGAATGTGATCCTGGAAGGCGGTCTCCGAGCAGGCCACAAACTACCTCCCGAACGCGAGCTTGTAAAAATGTTCCACACCAGCCGCGGCACTCTGCGCGAAGCCCTGCGAATCGTTGAGCACCAGGGCCTTGTCGAGATCCGCACCGGCGTTCAGGGGGGAGCGGTCGTCAAAGAGTGCAACGCCCGGCAGCTTCACGACGGTGTGGCCCTGCTCCTGCGCCAGCAGAAGGTGTCGATTGCTGACGTCGCGGAGTTTCGCGAGGGCGTGGAGGGCCTCGTCTCGGGTCTCGCGGCGCGTCGGGCGACGACGGGAGACGTTCGGCGCTTGAAGGCGATCCTTGAGGAAGCTCGTACCGGCCTGGAGGCGGCAACGGCGGACTGGGGATCCTTCGTTGAGCTGGATAACCGCCTGCATATGGCGCTTGCGTCGATCGCGGGCAATCCGGTCTACGAGATAGTGCTGCGCAGCGTCCATGACAACATCAAGCGCTATTACGACACGCTCCTGCCAAGGACGCGCAGGACAATGCGGCAGAACTACGCGGACCTCTGCGCGATCGTCCAGTCGGTGCAGGACCATGACGCCGTCTCGGCCCGGGAGCGGGCACAGGCGCACGTGGAACGGTTCAGCAGACTAATGAGAAAGGGTGGGTCGCATGAACAACGCAAACGTCACTTTGCCCGACGTCCAGAATGAACCCGTACTCTCGTACACGCCGGGCTCGCCGGAGCGCAGGCGGCTTTCAGAGGAATTAGACCGGCAGTACGGCGCACCGCTTGATATTCCGCTCATCATCGGCGGCCGAGAGGTGCGGACCGCGCGCACGGCGAAGATCGTGTGCCCCCACGAGCCGTGCCACGTCCTGGCCAGCTACGCCGTGGCGGGAGCGGCCGAGGTCCAGCAGGCCGTGGCGGCGGCCCTCGAGGCGAAAGGCGAGTGGGAAAGCTTTGCATGGGAGGAACGCGCGGCGATCTTCCTGAAGGCCGCGGAGCTGATACGGACCAAGTACCGCTTTATCCTCAACGCGGCCACCATGCTCGGCCAGAGCAAGAACGCGTTTCAAGCGGAGATCGATTCCACGTGCGAGCTTGCGGATTTCTTCCGCTTCAATGCCTGGTTCATGCAGAAGATCTACCAGGATCAGCCGCCGCGAAACGCGCCGGGATGCTGGAACCAGGTGGAGTACCGGCCCCTGGAGGGCTTCGTGTTCGCGGTCACGCCCTTCAATTTCACCTCGATTGCCGGGAATCTGCCCAGCGCTCCCGCCATCATGGGCAATGCCGTTGTCTGGAAGCCTTCCTCAGAGGCAGTGCTCTCCGGGTATCATCTCATGCGGCTGTTTGAGGAGGCAGGGCTGCCCCCCGGTGTCATCAACTTCATCCCTGGGCCCGGCCCGGAGATCGGGAATGTGCTGCTCGCGAACGAGCACCTCGCGGGGGTGCACTTCACGGGTTCGACCGACACGTTCCGGGACATCTGGAAGAAAGTGGCGAACCTCGTGCGTGGCTACCGGGCATGGCCACGGCTCGTCGGGGAAACGGGAGGCAAGGACTTCGTCGTCGTGCATCCTTCGGCGCCGCTGGATGAGGTAGTGACTGGCGTGGTGCGGGGCGCCTTCGAGTACCAGGGGCAGAAGTGCTCGGCCGTCTCACGCCTCTACGTGCCGGCGAGCTACTGGAAGCAGCTTGAGCCGAAGATGCGCGAGGTGATCTCAACGATCGCCATCGGAGACGTGCGCGATTTTCGCAATTTCATGAGCGCAGTCATCAGCGAAGCGGCGTTCGACCGCATTGTCGGCGCCATCGAGCAGGCACGCAGCCAGTCCTCGGCCCGGATCTGCTGCGGCGGAAAGGCGAATAAGACCAACGGTTACTTCGTCGAGCCCACCGTGATCGTCACGCAGGACCCCAACTCCTTCCTGCTTCGAGACGAGATATTCGGGCCGGTCCTGAGTGTGTTCGTCTATGACGACGATCGATTCGAGGAAACACTTCGGCTTTGCGACAGGACGAGCCCCTACGCGCTTACGGGTGCGATATTCGCCCGTGACCGAAAGGCAATCTCCCTGGCAGGGCAGATCCTGCGCTACGCGGCGGGCAATTTCTACATCAACGACAAGCCCACCGGCGCCGTGGTGGGACAGCAGCCGTTCGGCGGCGCTCGTGCGTCAGGAACGAATGACAAGGCCGGAAGCCTGCTGAACCTCTTGCGCTGGGCCAGCTCCCGCACAATCAAGGAGACGTTTTGCCCTCCCACGGACTACCGCTATCCATTCATGGAGGCGGACGGCCATGGGACGCGTTGAGCGCCATCCCATCCTGGCATCGCGGGAAGCGCCGGTTGTCTCCCTCGTCTTCGAGGGGGCACGGCTCTCCGCGCGACCCGGCGAGATGGTTTCCAGCGTCCTTTTTGCGCACGGGATTCGCACATTCAACAAGCATCCGGTAGACGGGACCCCGCAGGGCATTTTCTGCGCAAACGGGCAATGCGCGCAGTGCATGGTGGTCGCAGACGGGCTTGCCGTGAAGGCGTGCACGACCGCGGTGCGGGAGGGCATGGAGGTGCGTCGTCTCACGACGTTCCCGAACGTCCCTGATGCCGCCGCCAGGCTCTCCTTCAGTGAGATCGAACATCTCAGATGCGACCTGCTGGTTGTGGGCGCCGGCCCCGCGGGGCTTGGGGCGGCAATCGAAGCAGCCGACGCAGGGCTCGACGTCCTCCTGGTGGACGACAAGGAGCGACTCGGCGGCAAGCTGTTGCTGCAGACGCACCAGTTTTTCGGATCCGTGGAGCATTGTCATGCGGGCACGCGAGGGGTGGACCTGGCAGCGCTTCTCGCCGCAGACGCGTCCCGCCGGCGGGACATCCGCGTGATGAGCTCCACCCTCGCGGTGGGAGTCTTCTGCGACGGCAAGGTCGGCCTGGTGGAGGATGGGCGCCGCTACGTGCTTGTCGAGCCAAAGAGCCTCCTCGTTGCGACCGGCGCCAGGGAAAAAGCCCTGGCCTTCCCCGGGAGCACACTGCCGGGCGTGTACGGGGCCGGCGCCTTTCAGACGCTGCTCAATCGCGATCTGGTGAAGCCTTCAGATCGGATTCTCATCGTCGGCGGAGGCAACGTCGGCCTGATTACCGCCTATCACGCGCTCCAGGCCGGCATCCACGTGGTCGGCGTGATCGAGGCCCTTCCTGACGTCGGAGGGTACTGGGTCCATGCGGACAAGATACGGCGGTTGGGCGTTCCGATCCGCACGTCGGCCACCGTCGTGGGCGCGAACGGAACCGCCGCGGTGGAATCGGTCACGGTCGCATCGGTGGGCACGCGCGGCAACGTCATCCTCGGATCTCATCGCACGTACGCCTGCGACACGCTGCTTCTGGCAGTGGGCCTGGAACCGGTGAACGAGCTGTACGAGGCGGCGCGGCGCTGCGGGCTTGACGCTCAGATCGCGGGGGACGCCGAGGAGATTGCTGAGGCGTCAGCGGCAATGTTCAGTGGCCGGATCGCAGGTCGCCGGATTGCGCGGGGTCAGCGAAAAAACGTGGACCTCCCTGCTCAGTGGGAGGAAATGGTGCGGGTCCTGAAGAGCAAGCCCGGCCGGGAGAACCTGCCGGTTTCCGATCCGCCGCCCGGCCTCGACGTCTTCCCGATGATCTGGTGCGTGGAGACGATCCCCTGCAACCCGTGCAAGGTCGTTTGCCCTCGGGCTTCCATCAGAATGCCGGAGAACGGCGACATCTGTACTCGCCCCGTTTTCCGAGGCGAATGTGTCGGGTGCGGCAAGTGCGTGTCCGCGTGTCCCGGCACGGCAATCACCTTGGTGGACCTGCGGGGGAGGTCTGCTGGCAAGGGGCGAGTCACCCTTCCGTACGAGCTGCCGGGGACGCCACAGGTCGGCGCGGTCCTGCCGGTTGTGGCACGGACCGGTGCGCCACTGGGTCACGGCACCGTCGTCCAGGTCGTGGACAAGCTCTCGCGGGCGCCCTGCAGCGCCGCCTGTCCTGCCGGCGTGAACGCCCAAGGCTACATCGAGCTCATTCGCAAAGGACAGTTCCGCGACGCGATCGAAATGCTGCGGGCGGATCTGCCCCTCCCCAGCGTCTGCGCGCTGGTCTGCTACCACCCCTGTGAGAGGCGGTGCGCGCGCGCCGATGCAGACGCGCCCGTTTCCGTCCACGGCCTGAAGCGTTTCGTGACCGAGTGGGCCATGAAGCAAAACGAGCCGGTCCGGCCGCTGCCCTTCGTTCATGCCCCGCCCGTGGCCGTGATCGGTTCGGGGCCGTCGGGCCTCGCGTGCGCAAACGAATTGCTGCGCGTGGGTTATCGCGTGACGGTCTTCGAAGAAGCGCCGCTGGCGGGCGGCGTGCTGCGCTACGGCATCCCCCGCTTTCGACTCCCCGGACGCGGTACTGGACTGGGATCTTGGTTGCCTGGAGAGACTGGGAGTAGAGATTCGGACCGCGACACGTGTGGATAGTGTCGCGCGACTTCTTTCCGACGGGTTTGCCGCGGTATACATCGAAGCCGGTGCGCGGCGCGGCCATCACAGGGGGGTACCGGGGGTATTCGCCGACGGCGACGACGCTGCGGGTCCGGCCCGCGTCCCGGATGCCTTCGGCGCGGGCAAGCGGGCCGCGTCATCCGTCCATCGGTTTCTGAACGGACAGGATCTTCGCGATGGGCGCGAGGTCACTGTGCGATCGGTTGCCGCCATGGCGCCGGGCGCAGCGTTGCCTCGGCTGCGGTCAGGAGCCCCTGCGGCGCCTTTCGACGAGCGTCGTCGCTCCTCTAGGGAAGGCGCGCCTGCCCTCAGCGCGGAGGATGCGTTGGCTGAGGCAGGGCGATGCCTGGGGTGCGGCGTGTACTCAGAGACCCTCAATTCCGCTGCACTCAGGACTCGCCGGACCCGCGAGAGCACCTGTCTTCTGACCCTCGAGGTGGAGGCAGGAATCGCTACTGGCGTGGCCGGGATTCGCGTCCAGGAGGAGGCACTGACGCTCCCGGTTCGGACCGTGATGCCCCCGGCGTCGGACAACGAAGAGATAATCTGCCGATGCGAGAGGGTGACGCTCGGACGGATACGCCGAGCCATCCAGAGCGGCGTGCGCGACATGAACCAGCTCAAGGCCATGCTGAACGTCGGCCTTGGCGCCTGTGGAGGCAAGACCTGCGGACCGCTTCTCCGTTCCGTCTTCATTCGCGAAGGCGTGCCCCCCTCAGATGTCACGCCGTTCACGCAGCGGCCCCTGGTCGCCGAAGTCTCGCTGGGTGCGTTTGCCGGCGCCCCATCGAGCGGTGCGGAGGAAAGCCGCGCGTGAAAACCTACGACCTTGCGATCGTCGGCGCAGGTTCCGTGGGCCTTCCGGCGGCCCTCGCTGCCGCCCGGCGCGGTCTTTCGACTCTGGTCCTGGACGCGTGCGCGTCGCCGGGCCAGGGCGACAACAAGCACGCGATCGGCGGCGTGCGCGCCACCCATTCCGAGCCCGCCAAGATCCAGGTCTGCCTGCGCTCGATCCGCATCTTCTCGGAGTGGCGGGAGCGGCACGGCGACGACCTTGGACTGCGCAAGGGCGGCTACCTTTTCGTGGTCTATCGCCCTCAGGACGAGAAGATGCTGAGGGATCTCCTCGTGATCCAGAAGGCGCACGGGCTGAACATCGACTGGGTGCCGCCCGAACGCGTGCGCGAGCTCGTGCCCGGCATCAACCCCGCCGGTCTCCTCGGCGGGACGTATTCGCCGGACGACCTCAACCTCTCGCCTTTGCGCTGCGCCGCGGCCTTCCATGGCGCGGCAGTGCGCGCGGGCGTCGATTTCCATTTCCGCGAGCGCGTCATTGGCATCGATGTTGCCGACGGTCGTGTCCAGGCGGTGCGCACGGACAAGGACACCTACGCGATCCGCAACATCCTGAACGCCGCGGGCGCGGACGCCGCCGCGGTCGGACTGATGGCGGGCATCGAGCTGCCCGTGTTCCCCGACATGCACGAGGCGGGCATTACGGAGCCGGTCCAGCGCCTCTTCGATCCGTTGCTCGTCGACATGCGGCCGATGCCGGGCAGCACAAACTGCTATTTGCACCAGAACTCCGAGAACCGCATCGAGTTCTGCCTCACTCCGGACCCGCTCATTCCCGGGACAAACCGGGAATCCAGCAGCGCCTTCCTGCCGATGATCGCCCGCCGGATGATCGATCTCATACCGCGTCTTGCCACCATTCGCGTGCGCCGTACGTGGCGAGGGTGCTACCCGCAGACGCCCGACGGCGGACCGATCGTCGGCAGCGCGGACACGCCGGCGGGCTGCCACTACGCGGTCGGCATGTGCGGCCAGGGACTGATGCTGGGGCCGGGCCTCGCGGAGGACATTGTCGGCCTCATCACGGAGGGCAGACCCGTCACCGATCCCGGGCTGTTCAGCTCCTTCAGGCTCAATCGGGATTTCGGCAAGACTGAGAAACTGAAGTAGCCTCTCACTATCGGATACTGGCAGGGACTGCGACAAACACGCGCGACTTTGTCGTTATGGGAGGTATCATAGGAAATCAGGAGATTCTTCTTGACAACGCTATTCGCGGGGTCTACCATAATTTCAAATTTCTGCATGTCAAAAATGTACAAGGAGGGCTCCAATGAAAAAGCTCGTTCTCTGCATATCCGTCCTGCTCGCTGCATCCGCGCTGGTGGCGGGAGCGGCGGACAAGGGCCCGATCCTGATCGGGCTCCAGGGTCCGGTGACCGGCGCCTGGGCATACGAGGGGCAGATGGCGAAACAGTCAGCCCAGATCGCCGCCGAGCTGATCAACCAGAAGGGCGGGATCCTGGGCGGCAGGCAGGTCCAGGTGGTGGTGGAGGACGATGGCGGACAGCCTCAGACCTCCGCCCTCGCGGCAACGAAGATCGCCAGTCAGAAGAACATCGTGGCCTCGGTCTCCTCCTACGGCTCCTCGATCACGGAGCCCGCCTCCAACATCTACGAGAAGCGCAGGATGGTGAACATCGCCTACGGCGCCACGGCGGTCCGCCTGACTGAGCGCGGCCTGAAGTACTTCTTCCGCACCTGCAGCCGCGACGATTCGCAGGCTGAGTTTTTCGCAAAGAATGTTCCGCAGAAGTTCGGGGCGCACAGGATCGCCATCATGCACGACAACACGGCATTCGGCAAAGGCCTGGCGGAGAACACGCGTGACGCCCTGAAGCCTCTCGTAGACGCCGGCACGGCGCAGATCGTCTACTACGACGCGATCACCCCCGGAGAGAAGGATTTCCGCGTGCCCCTGACAAAGATGCGGGAGACGAAACCCGACCTGTGGTACTACACCGCCTACTACGCGGAGGCGGCCCTCCTTGTCACACAGGCGCGGGAGATCGGGATCACCTGCCCGTTCGTCGGTGGAAACGCCGCGATTAACGACGAGTTCGTGAAAATCGCCGGGCTGCCTATCGCAAAGGGCTGCTACATGACCAACGAGCCCCTTCCGGCGGACCTTCCCACAGCGGAAGCCACGGAGTTCCTCGCCGCTTACAAGGCGAAGTTCGGCGACATTCCCTCCAGCCCCTGGCCCGTGTACGCCGCGGACGCCGTGAACATTATCGCCTACGCGGTGGACAAGACCGGCTCTACCGACGGGACGGTGCTGGCCGATTTCCTGAGACACAAGGCGAACGGCGCGCAGGGGATCACCGGGAAGATCGGCTTCACCGACAAGGGGGACAGGGTAGGGGTCCCCATGTTCCTGTACGTCGTTGATGACCAGGGGAAGATCGTCATCGCCAAGTAGACCTCTGCCTGATGCGGGTCTTTCTGGAACAGTTGATCAACGGGCTGACGATCGGGTCGTTCTACGGCCTGATCGCCCTGGGTTACTCCATGGTCTACGGAGTGCTCAAGCTGATCAACTTTGCGCACGGTGATTTCTTCGCTCTCGGCTCCTATCTCGGCTACACGCTGCTGGTTTTCGGCGCAGGCGTCGTGACGACGCGCCTCGGCCTGTGGGGCGGCCTGGCGGTCACCGTGATCGTCGCCGCCCTCTGCCTGGCGGTCGTCGGGGTGGTCGTGGAGCGCGTTGCCTACCGGCCTATTTACCCGGCGGGCCGGCTTCCCGCCGTGGTGTCGGCCCTCGGGGCTTCGATCATCATCCAGAATCTCATCATGATCATCTGGGGTCCCCGCTACCAGGCGTACCCCGCGCAGTTGGTCCCCAACCTCCACATCCATGCGGCAGGTCTCAACCTCACCGGGCTGCAGCTTCTCATCCTCTGCGTCTCCTTCGTCCTCATGGCGGTTCTCTACCTGGTGATTCAGAAGACGACCTGGGGTGCCGCGGTGCGGGCCACCGCGCTGGACCGGGACACGGCTGCGCTCATGGGGATCAATTTCAAGACGGTGATCCGGTTCATTTTCACCCTCGGGCCCGCCCTTGGGGCTGTCACGGGTGTGATGGTCGGCATGTACTACCGCCAGATCAGCTTCACAATGGGATGGAACTACGGGCTGAAAGCTTTTACGGCAACAATCCTTGGCGGGATCGGGAACATCCCCGGGGCAATGTTCGGAGGGCTGATCCTCGGGGTGCTGGAGATGCTGGGAAGCGCGTATATTTCCACCGCCTGGAAAGACGTGTTCGTGTTCCTGATACTGATACTCGTATTGATCCTGCGACCCAACGGCCTTTTCGGCGAAAAGACCGCCGAGAAGGTCTGACGCCATGTCGGGCATTCCGCTGCTCCGGTACAGGGCCGCCGCATTGCCGCTGGCGCTTTTTGCTCTCGTGATCTTCCCCGTCGTCGCCAGCGACTATCTCTTGGACGTGGCCTTCTTCTTCGGGATATACGTCCTGCTGGGGTTCAGCCTCAACATCGTTCTCGGGGAGGTGGGCCTGTACGACCTTGGTCACGCGGGGTTCTACGCGATTGGCGCCTATATGACGGGAATCCTCAACACGCGGTTTGGTGTCCCCGTGCTCATCCTGCTGCCTGTCAGCGCGCTCACGGCGGGTCTCTTTGCGTTCCTGGTCACCTCCCCGATCATCCACCTGCGGGGAGATTACCTGTGCATCGTGACCATCGGCATGGGTGAGATCGTGCGGCTGGCCCTGGTGAACAACCCGCTCGGGCTGACGGGTGGTCCCAACGGCGTCTATGGGATCGACTCGCCGACCCTCGGGTTCCTGAGGCTCGACACTTCGGTGGGCTCGTATGCCCTGGTGTGGATCGTGGTGGCCCTGTCTGTGCTCGCGCTGCTCCGCCTGCAGCAATCCCGCATCGGCAGGGCGTGGAACTGCATCCGCGAGGACGAGGTCGCCGCGCAGGCAACGGGCATCAATGTCCGCGCCTACAAGCTGCTCGCGTTCGTGCTCGGCGCGGCGCTTGCGGGGATTGCAGGGAACCTCTACGCGTCGAAGCTCCTGGTGGTTTCCCCCGAGAGCTTCACGTTCTGGGACTCCTGCCTCATGTTCAGCATCGTGCTGATCGGGGGGATGGGTTCCGTGCCGGGAGTGATTGTTGGGGCGGCGGCGATCAGCCTTTTCCCGGAGATCTTCCGCACGTTCGCGAACTACCGCATGGTCGTCTTCGGCCTCGTGATGATCCTGATGATGATGTTCCGTCCGGGCGGCGCATGGCCGCGAAGACGCGGTGGAACCGAAGCGCGCGACCTCCTGCGCCGGTTGTGGAGGCCTCATGGGTGAATCGAAAGCCGCCCTCGGGAAAAAAGACGGCGAGATCGTCCTGGAGACGGTCGGGCTGACCAAGACCTTCGGAGGGCTCACCGCAGTGGACGTTCTCGACTTGCGGGTCCACCGCGGGGAGATCTCCAGTCTGATCGGACCCAACGGAGCGGGGAAAACGACGGTTTTCAACGTCGTCACGGGCATCTACCGACCCGAGCGCGGCAGGGTGAGCTTCCAGGGGGAGGACATCACTGGCAGGAAGCCGCACCGGATCGTCGAGCGGGGAATCGCGCGCACCTTCCAGAACATCCGCCTCTTCCCCAACCTGACGTGCCTGGAGAACGTGATGGCAGGCAGACACTGCAGGATGCGAAGCGGTCTCAGCGCAGCGCTGTTTCGGCCGCGCTCGCAGGTGGAGGAGGAGAGGCTCACGCAGCGCGCCGCGGAGGAACGCCTCTCCCAGGTCGGCTTGTGGGAGTCCCGGCACGAGCTGGCGCGCAACATCCCCTACGGCCGGCAGCGGATGCTGGAGATCGCACGGGCCCTGGCCACCGGCCCCCGGCTCATCGTTCTGGACGAGCCCTCCAGCGGACTGAACCCCCGGGAGACCGAAATCCTGATGGAGTTCATCAGGGGGATCATCCGGGACGAGAATCTCACCGTCCTTCTCATCGAGCACGACATGAACGTGGTGATGGGCATCTCCGACTGGGTGACGGTGATGGACGGCGGCCGCAAGATCGCCGAGGGCGAGCCCCGGCAAATCTACCACAGCCCTCGGGTCATCGAGGCGTATCTGGGAGTGGAGTCCTGAGAATGGCCCCCCTTCTCCAGGTGAGAGACCTGCACATCCACTACGGCGCGCTGGAAGCTCTGAAGGGGGTGACCCTGTCCCTGGAGGAAGGGGAAGTGGTCACCGTGCTGGGCGCCAACGGCGCGGGAAAGAGCACGCTCCTTCGAGCAATCTCCGGGCTGCTTCCGGTCACGCGGGGCGAGATCATCCTCGACGGCTCCTCGCTTTCACGCACCGCCGCCCACGACATCGTGCTTCGGGGGATCTCCCATGCGCCGGAAGGCCGCAAGGTCTTCTCTACCCTGACCGTGGAGGAGAACCTCAACCTTGGTGCGTTCACCCGCCGCCGAAGGCGGCAGGAAGTCACTGGGGCACGTGAGAGGGTTTTCGGGCTCTTTCCCATCCTGTCAAAGCGCAGGAGGCAGCTCGCGGGAACGCTTTCCGGCGGCGAGCAGCAGATGCTGGCAATTGGACGGGCGCTCATGAGCACCCCGCGTATCCTGCTCCTCGACGAGCCGTCCCTGGGGCTGGCCCCCATCCTCGTGCACCTCATCTTCGACATCATCCAGGAGATCAACCGCCAGGACGTCGCGATCCTGTTTGTCGAACAGAACGCCCGTCAGGCGCTCAGGCTCGCGCGACGGGGATACGTCCTGGAGACGGGGCGCATTCAGGCGGAAGGATTATCACAGGAGCTGCAGTCAGACAAACGGATTCAGGAGGCCTACCTTGGAGGCACTGGTCTCGGCGCCCGCTGACGAGTTCTGCTGCCCGGTGAGACGGGACGGCCGCGGAACGCGGACCTTGTGCCCGGGCTGCGCCGGGGAAAGCGGACCGATCTTGATCGTTTATAGGAGGTAGCGTATGCACGCCTGTTTTTTCTCTTCGACTCTGATCGAGTTTCCCAAAATCCTTCGACTTAAGCTCAAGGAACTAGGAACTACTCAGACTCGAGTAACGATTCGGCATATCGCGCAAAGCCAAAGTAGCGGCGACCCTGAAACAGCTCTGGTTTCCATGACGATTCTCTATGATGAGCAGGACCTCATCGATGTTACGCTGCCTACATGAGTCACTCATACCTCAAGGATTGAATCCGCAGGCGCTGTCCAAGCGAGGGGTCTGGCATACCGGTTGTATGTCTGGCTGTACTCCTCGATTGCGGATACCAGTTCCTTGACTCGCTCGGCTATTGACCTGCCCTGTCTGTGCTGGCAATTTGATGTTGCCAGATGGAACACCTCGCTCAGCGTTCCTCCGTTGAAGCTCTTGCCGACCTGATGCGCGGCCGGCAGAGCCTCGTCCTGAGCGGAGCGGGGATCAGCACGGAGAGCGGCATTCCCGATTACCGCGGCCCCCGGGCCGCAGCTCGCCGGGCTCAGCCGATCTCCTACCAGGAGTTCGTCAGGAGCCCGGCGGCCCGCGCCCGCTACTGGGCCCGGAGCGCCGTCGGCTGGCCGCGTGTCTCCGCGGCGCGGCCCAACGCCGGCCACGCGGCGCTTGCCGACATGGAGCGGGCCGGGGCGCTTTGCGGCGTCATCACGCAGAACGTGGACGGGCTTCACAGGGCTGCGGGAAGCCGCATAGTGCTCGAGCTGCATGGGTCTCTCGCAGAGGTGGTGTGCCTGCAGTGCGGCACCCGGGAGTCGCGACAGGATCTGCAGGGCAGGATCCTGTCGTTGAATCCCGGTTGGGCGGAAGGGCCATTCCGCCAGGCGGCTGTCCTGCCAGACGGGGACGCGCTGGTCGATGTGCCCCAGGACGGATCGTTTCTGATTCCCGCCTGCCTTCGCTGCACGGGAATGCTCAAGCCTGACGTGACGTTTTTCGGAGAGAACGTTCCCCGGGCCCGCGTGGAACAGGCTCTTGCGATGCTCGCGGATTCCGAGATGCTGCTCGTGGTCGGATCTTCCCTTGCCGTGTAGTCGGGATACCGTTTCGTCGTGCAGGCAGTTCAGGATGCCAAGCCCGTTGCCATCATCAACCGCGGGTCGGGCCGCGGGGATCCACTGGCAACTGTCCGCGTGGAGGCCGCTCTGGGCGAAGCGCTTCCGCGTCTCGCGTCCCTGCTCGTGAGCGCCTGAGAACGCCGTCGAACAGCCCACCTCTGGTTGCCCCCAGGGTTTGACGCGCATATACTGCGGGAGGGAGAGCGACCCTGGAGTTCAGAACGCGTCTTCTGCGGACACTGCGAGCCATAGAGCCGATTCTTCGCGAGCCGGAAGTCCTTGTCGCGGGTTCCGAGGTTCCGAACCTTCTCGAGCCGGGCGCCGGTGCCAGCCTCGTTGTCTCCCAGGATGTCGATATCGCGGTGCCCGTAGAGCGCCACGCGGCAGTGAAGGCACGATTACCCGAGGTGAAAGGACTGACTCGCTCCGAGGAAGAGCCCTCGGTCTGGCTGCCGAAGTCTCCCGAGCTCCTGGAGGTCAACTTTATAGGCATGGATGCAACCAGTAGACGCGCGGGTGAAACATACGTCTTCGAAGACGCCGAGCTTCCGCTCCTGGTGTTTGCAACCCTTTCGCTTCTGCGCCCGGGGAAAGTGGTGCGTATAGAAGGCATTTCAGTACCCCTTCCGCGGCCCGCGGGTCTGATCCTGGAAAAGCTCATCACTGACAGAAGCGGGGAAAAAGGCGACCGCGACCTCCTGGTGGCACTGGCGCTGCTGCTCCAGTGCGAGAGGACTGACCGCGAAGAGCTCGCGGTCCTCTATCGCGGTCTCGCCCCTGAGGCCCGTTACGCTGCGCGGTCGGGGGTTGCCACGCTGTCGCTCCTGGAGCCGCGCTTGCAGATGCCGGATCCGACCCCCCATCGATTGCTTGTTGCGGATCTGCTGGCCGAGCTTGAAGGAATGGAGCGGGATCGGTGACCGAGCGTCTCCACGAACGCGCCCGCGGGATTCGGGAAAGGGCGCTGGTCCGAGCGTGGGAATATCGCCAGCGCAACTACGCCAAGGGCGTCTGGCATCGCCTGCGGCGGCTCCTCGTGGACGCGGGACAGGCATGGATAATCGACGAGGCGGAAGCGGACAAGCTGGAAGCGGCCGGGCACGCCCCCCATTCCGTCGGTCGAGAGCTCGATCCCCCGAAGCGCCTGTTCATCGTCAGCCAGACGGAGCTGAAAGAGATGCATGTCCGTCACCAGATCCCGGTACGAATAGGCGTTGAGCTTCTTCAGGCGCGAAGCGTTGTGCTTGTGCCCCTCTCCAGAACGGGCCGTTCTTGACGGCCCCGGGGCGCCCGGGTAGAGTAGCTCCCATATGGAAAGACGCCTCATCACCTCAGCGTTGCCGTACGTGAACAACATCCCTCACCTGGGAAATCTCATCCAGGTGCTCTCCGCGGATGTGTTCGCCCGCTACTGCCGGCTTGCCGGGTACGAGACACTCTATATCTGCGGGACGGACGAGTACGGCACCGCAACGGAGACAAAGGCGCTGGAGGAAGGAATCACCCCGCGCGAGCTGTGCGACCGCTACTACCTCGTGCATCGCGACATCTACAGCTGGTTCAACATCGCCTTCGATCACTTTGGCCGCACGTCCGTGCCGGTGCACACGGACATCACCCAGCACATTTTCCTGAAGCTCCATGAAAACGGCTACATCACCCAGCATGTCGTCAGCCAGCTCTTTTGTGAAAAGGACCAGAGGTTCCTGGCAGACCGCTACGTGCGGGGCACGTGCCCTCACTGCGGGTATCCGGATGCCCGCGGGGACCAGTGCGAGAACTGCGGGAAGCTCCTCGACCCCACGGAGCTCATCGATCCTCGCTGCAGCGTGTGCTCAACCCGGCCGGTGATCCGCGAGACGACGCACCTGTTCATCGACCTCAAGGCGCTTCTCCCCAAGCTCCGCAGCTGGATGGAGTCGGCAGCGGAAAAAGGGTTCTGGGCGCGCAACGCGGTGCAGATGACCTATGCGTGGATGAGGGACGGCCTCAAGGAGCGCGCCGTCACCCGCGACCTGAAGTGGGGCATCCCCGTTCCCCTGGACGGGTTTCGCAACAAGGTCTTCTACGTCTGGTTCGACGCGTGCATCGGCTACATTTCGATCACCGCGGACTACACTCCGGAGTGGAAGAGCTGGTGGTATGCGCCGGAATCCGTGAAGCTGTTCCAGTTCATCGGCAAGGACAATATTCCCTTCCACACGGTCATCTTTCCTTCCAGCCTGCTGGGAACCGGGGAAAACTGGACCACCCTGTACCACATGTCCTCCACGGAGTACCTGAACTACGAGGGCGGGAAGTTCTCCAAGAGCAAAGGCATCGGGGTGTTCGGCACGGATGCGCGGGAGACGGGCATCCCCGCCGATGTCTGGAGGTTCTACGTCTACTACAACAGGCCGGAGACCTCGGATGCCCTCTTCACGTGGAAGGATTTCCAGGAAAAGGTGAACGCGGAGCTGATCGGGAACCTCGGCAACCTCGTCAACCGCACGCTCCAGTTCGTCAGCAGGTTCTATGGCGGCACCCTGCCGGCCGGTACGCCCGATGAGGCGTTCTGGGGGGACGTGAAGAAGATGGAAGGGGAGATTGCCGGGCTCCTGGAAAAGGTCGAGCTGCGGGATGCTTTCCGCAGGATGTTCGCCCTTTCCTCCCTGGGAAACAAGCGTTTCCAGGACGGGCAGCCGTGGAAAGGCGTCAAGGAAACCCCCGAGGCCACGGCAAGTCTCATCTGGAATCTCGTGTACCTGGTGCGTGACCTTGCCATCCTGGCCAGCCCGTATATCCCGGCCACCTCGGAGCGAATCGCGGGAATGCTCGGCATCCGCACGCTGTCATGGTCGGACCTCGCAACACAGGCGGGCATCGAAAAGATCGAGCGGCCCGAGATCCTCTTTGCCAGACTGGAAGACCCCCAGATCGAGGAGCTGCGCCTGAGGTTCTCGGGAACGCAGAAGGAAAGAGCCGCGGCCGACGCCGCGGTAGAAACGGCGCGCGTCCTCACCCCCGCTGAGATCGCGGAGCGGTTCCGGCAAAAAGTGGACCTGCGCGCCGCGAAGATCGTTGAGATCAAACGCCATCCCGATGCGGAAAAGCTCTACATCGAAACGGTTGACCTGGGGACGGAGAAAAGGACCATCGTTTCGGGTCTCGTGCCCCATTATAAGGAAGAAGAGCTGCTGGGACGCACCGTGGTACTGGTCGCCAACCTGAAGCCGGCGATGTTGAGGGGCGTTGAGAGCCAGGGAATGCTCCTTGCAGCGCAGGAGGGAAAGACTGTCGAGGTTCTCTTTGTGGACCACGCGCAGCCCGGCGAGCGCGTCGCCTTGAAGGGAGGGGCCGCCGATCCGGCGCCCGCGCAAATCGACATCGACATGTTCTTCACCATGCCAATCGTGGCGGACGGCTCCCGCGTCCTGGTAGGAGACGAGGAGCTGGAGTGCGCGGGCAGGGCCGTGGTGACTTCCCGTGTCTCGAAGGGCAGGGTGAAGTAATCGGGATCTCGGTCAGCCCGGCTGCGCTCTCAGACCTCGATTCCTCCGATGAGCTCCTCCAGACCGGCTGGTGGGGCAGCTTCAAACAGTCTCACGGATGGTCGGCTCATCCCTTTCGCGTGACGGTGACCGAGCCGGCAGCTGCGACATTCGGCCTTCTTGTTCTATCGCGCACGCTCCTTCGCCGTTTTGTCATTTCCTACGTGCCCTTCGGGCCGACATTCGATCCGGTCTGCGGCCGGGGGGAGTTTCTCTCCTCCCTGGCCGGGGCGCTTCGGCCTCACCTTCCGCCGGCCACTCTTTTTCTCCGCTTCGACCTGCCATGGGAAAAAGCCGGGGAAAAGCCGTGCGCAGCAGGACGGAACGGCGCTGAAAAATCCCCTGATGACATCCAGCCGCCGAGCACCGTTGTCGTGGACATCTCGGAAGATCCGGGGAAAATCCTCTCGGGAATGAAGAGCAAGACGCGCTACAACGTCCGCCTTGCGGAAAAAAAGGGCGTCACCGTGAAGGAAGAAGGGGAAGAGAGCCTGGACGCCTGGTATGCGATGTACCAGGAAACCAGCCGGCGTGACAGGATCGCCATTCATTCTCCTTCCTATTACAGGGGTTTGTTGAATGCCGGCCGAACCTACCCGGGAGCGCGGCCCGTCGTGAGCCTCCTCACTGCCTGGCATGACGGAGACCGCCTTGCCGGCAACATCTGCATTTTCTGGAAGAAGCGCGGCGTCTATCTCACCGGTGCCTCCACCAACGCGAAGCGCAATCTCATGCCGACGTACGCCCTCCAGTGGGCCGCAATCAAGAAGGCAAAGGAAGCAGGCTGCACCGAGTACGATCTCTACGGCATTCCTCCCAGCCCGGATGAAGACCATCCGATGTTCGGCCTCTACCAGTTCAAGACCGGGTTTTCCGCCAGGATCCTGGAGCGATGGGGGACGTGGGACGTTCCGTATCGCAGGGGCATGTTCTCGATCTACCGAGCGGCGGAGAGGGCCCGCCTGTTCTATTACCGCACCGTCAGGAAGCGCCTCCGCCTCGGCTGAGATGCCCGGCCATTCTCAGGAGAGATACGGCCGCGCCGTTGCCGTTTCTCATTTCATCGGGTACCTTCATCATCGTGTCGGGGAAATCACTTGTGCGCTGGCTCCTGGTCGTCTGCGGGGTGTTGGGCGCCATGGTTCTTCCCGGCGCCGCGTATGCTTTGCCCGTCTCCCTGAGCACGACTTCCGGGGTGATGCTGGGAGGCGTCAAGGAGCTCGTTCTCAGCAGCGGATACACGGTCAGTGAGCTTGATTGGCCCCTCCTTCCTGCGTTTTACGCGGGTCTCAACCTGGAGGTGGGGAAGACCGCGGGGTTTCTCGCTTCCGCGGAGCTGCAGGTGGGAATCCCCTCGTACGTGGGGATCATGACCGATTCGGATTTTCTCAACGGCGACGGCGTGAAGACCCATTTCTCGCAGGCGGAGGGGGACCTGGAGAACGCGATCCTTGTGAGCGCGCAGGCCGGCTGGGGCATCCCGTTCGATATTCCAGGGGGAGGAACGGGAACCTTCGAGCCTTTTGCCGCCTTCGAGTTCATCCGGTTCGAGTGGACTGCCCAGAACGGCTACCTCCAGTACCCGCCTGAGACAAGCCCGCCCTTTACTCCCTGGTCTCCTTCCACGCCCAAGACTCCGGTCTACGGGACCGGGATCATTTACTCGCAGAACTACCTGATTCCCGCACTCGGCGTGAAGGGCGCTTTCCCACTCACGAAGGCGCTGTCGATGAGCGCCTCTTTCATCCTCTCCCCGTACCTGTGGTGCTTTGATAAGGACAGTCACCTCTTTCGACAGCTGGATTTCTATTCCAGCATGCACAGCGGGCTTCTCCTGGAGCCGCGCCTGTCAGCTTCCTACAGGTTCTCTCCCGGGACGGCCATTTCCCTGGATGTCGTCTATCGGCATATAGCGCAGCTCATCGGGGATAGCTACGAAGTGGGAACGGGAGCTTCGGGCTACACGCAGATCTCGCAGCTTGCCCCTGGCCAGCAATCGGTGACCTTTACAAACGGCGCCGGCGCTTCCCTGGATGTGTTGAACGTAACAGTCTCCGTGGATCTGGGGCTTTAGTTGGGGGCGACGAGCAGGGCGCGGCAAGTCCCGCCGCGTCACTGAATTTTGCGGATTGTCTCGTTGTATGTGTCCAATACGTAGAGGGTTGTTCCGCTCACCGCGACCCTCATGGGATGGTTGAAGGTGGCGACGTTGCCCGTGCCGTCAGCGCTCCCGGTAATTTCGCCTTGTCCCGCATACGTTGAGACCGCATTCGGAAGGGCGATCACGACCAGGCGGATAGCCGAGTTGAGGGTGTCGGCAACGTAAAGATTGGTGCCATCAGTTGCAATCCCTTCGGGCCAGTTGAAGTTTGCAGACGTGCCGGTCGAGCTGTCGACGTCTCCCTTCACCCCTGCCTGGCCGGCGATAGTGGTCACAACGCCGGCGGTCGTAACCAGGCGGATCGTGCAGTTCCAAGTGTCTGCGACGTAAAGATTAGTCGCGCCAACGGAGACGACCCCCTCTGGAAACGTGAACAGCGCGCCCGTCCCTGTTCCGTCGGAGCTTCCGAAGACCCCCGCCTGGCCGGCAATTGTCGTGACAGCTCCTGCAAGAGACACTTGACGGATAGTCGAGTTTCCCGAATCAGCTACGAAGAGGTCCGTTCCGTTGTATGTGATTCCAAGAGGGTTGTTGAAGGACGCGCTTGTCCCAGGTCCTGACGGCGCGTCGGCGCTCCCTGGAAACCCGCCCAGGTTTCCCGCCAGGGTGCTTACCGCTGGCGTCCCTGCCGGAGTGGCAATCTTTCTGATCACGTTGTTCCCTGAGTCGGCAACATAGAGGCTGCTTCCGTCTGTGGCGATTCCCTCGGGATGATTGAAGAAAGCCGCAAGCCCGGGAAACCCCGAGTTGTCGAAGTAACCCGCAAAGCCTGCCACCCCGGCAATTGTCGTCACCACCCCCGTGTTGCTGATTGCCCGTATCGTGCAGTTGGCTGAGTCGCAGACATACAGGGTGGTGCCGATGAAGACACCCCCGGCAGGAAACCAGAAAGCCGCCCTCGTGCCGGTTCCGTCGACACTCCCAATCGCGCCGGCCTGTCCGGCGAAGGTGGTAACATTCTTGCTTGCCAACCCGACGGGTCCCGCGGCCGTGGGGGACATCACGCATGCGGAAGCGCCCATGGCCACGCAGGCGACGACTGCCAGGACCTTCGATAAAACTTTCATCGTTGATAATAATGCTACACGAGAGGCCACCTGACAATCCTTCACAATTTCTTCACGTGAATCCCCTACCCTGAGCGCAAGACAACCAGCAGACGCAGGAGGATCCATGGCAGGGCACCGAACGACCGGAAAAATCACGGTCGACGGCATGACGTGCTCGCACTGCGAGCAGCGCATCGAGGCAGCGGTAAAAGCACTGGACGGCGTAATCAAAGTCAACGCGAGCGCGCCGCTGTCCGAAGTGACGGTGGTCTACGATTCTGACCGGGTCAGCTTTGAAGCAATAGCCGGCGCGATTCGGGGAGCGGGGTACAAGCTGCGGGGTGATGTCGGTTCTGTCTCACCCGCGACAGCGGGTGCCACTCCGTCGGCGACCGGTCTGCTATGTGATGCCTCTCCCCTGCGGGAGGCCGCTGCACGCGGCTCTTCAGCCAGGAGCGCGCCTGTTTACCGTTTCCTCGGGCTGATCGCGGTTATCGTCGCTCTTTATCTCGTGCTTCGATACACGGTCGGTTTCACGTTTCTGCCGGCGGTGAACCAGTCCATGGGCTATGGGCTCCTTTTTGTCGTCGGCCTCCTGACGTCCCTGCACTGCATCGCCATGTGCGGCGGGATCGTGCTTTCCCAGGGCATCGCGAGCAGGGATGAGCGCGCTATGCCGGAGCGCGGGAAACGCCTCGTTCCGAGCCTTCTCTACAACGCCGGTCGAGTCATCTCCTATACGGTGATCGGCGGAATGGTCGGAGCCCTCGGCTCCCTCTTCAGCCTTTCCACGGCCTTGAAAGGCGCAATGCCGATCATTGCGGGGGCCTTCATGCTCTTCCTGGGCGTCCGCATGCTGGGGATCATCCCGTGGCTTTCCCGATTGAAAATACGCTTCCCAGGCATCAAGGAAAACAAGGTCAGCGCAGCAGCAGCGGGGCGAGGCCCCTTTGTCGTGGGCCTTCTCAACGGGCTCATGCCCTGCGGACCCCTCCAGACCATGCAGGTCTACGCGCTGGGCACAGGGCGCTGGTATGCGGGCGCCCTTTCAATGTTCATCTTCAGCGTCGGCACCGTGCCCCTGCTCCTGGGCTTTGGGGCCATCAGCTCCTTTCTCGGCGCGAAGTTCAATCGACGCATGCTCAAGGCAAGCGGCGTCCTTGTGGCGGCCCTTGGTCTTTTGATGTTCACCCGGGGGCTCAACCTCTTTGGCGTTGCCCTGCCGAGCATTCCGCAGACATCGGGTGTCGCCGTGGCCACAGTGGCAAACGGCTATCAGACGGTCACGACGACGGTGGAATCCAGCCAGTACCATCCCCTGATCGTGCAGCTGGGTGTTCCGGTCAAATGGACGATCTCGGTGAAGGCCGAGGACCTCAACAGCTGCAATAATTCGGTGACAGTCCCGCAGCTGGGCATCCGCACGAAACTCGTTCCTGGAGACAACGTAATCGAGTTCACCCCTGATCGCGAGGGGAACATCACCTACACGTGCTGGATGGGCATGATTTCAAGCACAATCCGGGTTGTTCCCGACGTTGCGCGGCTCACGGCTCAGGACATCCAGAGTCAGGCAAAGGACCTTGCGTCCCGCAACAGGAGCAGTCGGGGCGGGGGAGCAGGCGGCTGTTGCAGTGGTACGACCTCCCCGCGATTTGCCGGCGGCAGGATCCCCGTTGATTCCATCCAGGTGGCGAAGATGGAAGGCGGGATCCAGACAGCGGATATCCGCGTGGACGACGGCGGCTACACGCCAGCTGTTATCGTCGTGAAGCTGGGAGTCAAGACGAGAATCCGCTTTGCGGCGGACAAGCTCAGCTCCTGCAACTACATCGTGAGCTTCCCGGAGTACCAGGGGCAGCTGGACCTCAGCCAGGGGCAGTTGGAGACACCTCCGCTCGACGTGACGGGAGACTTCACATTCCAGTGCGGCATGGGAATGCTCCATGTGTATGTCAAGGCGGTCAAGGATACGACGAACGTCGATCTGAAAGCGATTGCGCGCCAGGTGGCGGCATTCACCCCGGCGGGGGCCGGTCATGCTGCTCGCGCTGAGCGGGCTATTCACGATATATTTCACGTGAGAGGAGAGAAGATGGCAGCAGAGACTTTGAAGCTTTCTGTCGAGGGAATGTCCTGCCAGCATTGCGTGCATGCTGTGAAAACTTCCGTCGGCGCTCTTGCCGGCGTTTCGGCCGTGGAGGTGGAGTTGGAAAAGGGGAGCGTCAGCGTCGGATTTGACCCCGCGCTCGTTGGTCTTCCCGCAATCAAGGCAGCCATCGAGGACCAGGGCTATACCGTGAAATGAGATGACCCGTCCAGCCCGCCGCGTTCTGATTGTCGATGACGAACCGAAAATCGCCGAGGTCGTCAGCTCGTATCTCCGCAAGGCAGGCTTCGAGCCTCTCAGCGCTGACACGGGCGCGCAGGCGTTGAAGCTCTTCGAGGAAACGGCGCCCGCGCTTGTGATCCTGGACCTGATGCTCCCCGACCTTTCCGGTGAGGAGGTCTGTCGACGCCTGCGCGCCCGCTCACGCGTCCCGATCATCATGCTCACGGCAAAGGTGGAGGATGCGGACGCGGTGAAGGGGCTTTCCCTGGGAGCCGACGATTATGTGACCAAGCCGTTCAGCCCGCGCCAGCTCGTTGCGCGGGTGGAGGCCGTGCTGCGCAGGTCCGCGGGAGAATCCGCCATTCTCGCGGAGCGTCTTTCGTTCTGCGGCGATGACCTTGCCATCGATCCCCGCACCAACATCGTGCGAAAAGCGGGCGTGCAGGTGCCCCTCACGCAGCGGGAGCTGCATCTTCTTCGCATCCTCATGGCAAACCCCGGCAGGGTTTTCTCGCGGGAGGAGCTCATTGATCGCGTGTTCGGCGGCGATTACCGTGGATATGACAGGACAGTGGACGCGCACATGAAAAACCTCCGCAGAAAGATCGAGACAGACCCCTCAGATCCCCGCTACATCAGGACCATTCACGGCATGGGGTATCGCTTCTGCGTGGAAGGGGATGAATGACCAGCAGCCTCCGGACCCGCCTGACCTTCTCCTACGTTCTTGTCGCCCTTCTCTGCGTCCTCCTTGTCAGCGTCCTGGCCAACGGCGTCCTGGAACGGAGCTTCCGCAGCTACGTGCAGTCCAGCCTGGAGACAAGAAATCACCAGATCGCAGACCAGGTCGCGGCCAAGGCGGCGGTCGGCGGCGCCTGGGACACAGCCGGGATTTCCGCCATCGGCATGGATGCGCTTGACCAGGGCATGATCGTGAAAGTGAAGGACCTCTCCGGCAGGATCATCTGGGATGCCACCCTCCATAACAACGGCCTGTGCGAGCAGATGATCAGCCACATGGCGCAGAACATGGCCAGCCGGTATCGCAACTGGCGCGGCGCGTACACGGAAAACCTTTATCCCGTGCGCACAGGTTTCACGACCGTGGGCAGCGTGTCGATCGGGTTCTACGGTCCGTTTTTCCTGAACGATGAGGACCTGTCCTTCATCAATGCCCTCAACCGGCTTCTTGCCCTCGTTGCCCTGGCGGCGCTCGCGGCGGCCATCTGCGTGGGCATCCTCATGGCCCGGGGCATCACCGTTCCCCTGGCCCGGGTCGTGGCTGCCACGCAGGGCATCGCGGGTGGGAAGCGGGACATTCTCCTCACGGGAAAGACAGGTGTGCGCGAGCTGGACCGGATTGCATCCGCCGTGAACGAGCTTTCCCGTTCTCTCGGGGAGCAGGAGTCCCTGCGCCGCAGACTGACCTCGGACATGGCGCACGAGCTGCGTACGCCGCTTGCAACTCTGCAGAGCCATCTGGAGGCGCTTATCGACGGAGTGTGGAAGCCGGACCAGGCCAGGCTCACGGGGCTTCACGAAGAGATCCTTCGTATTAACCGGATGGTCCGTGACCTGGAAAATCTCGACAGGTACGAGAGCCATGAACCTGTGCTGAAGAAACTGGAGACTGACATCGGGCAGCTGGTCAGTGGCATCGTGCGAAACCACGAGCCGCAGTTTCGCGCCCGGCGCGTGGTGCTGTCGTTCAAAGGGACTGACCGGGCCACGGCGCCCGTTGATCCTGACAGGTTGAGCCAGGCCATCATCAACCTGCTTGCCAACGCGCTTGATTTCACTCCCGCGGGCGGGACCGTCGAGGTCAGTGCCGCGGCAAAGGCGAACGGCATCGAGATCCGCGTGGCGGATACCGGAGTCGGCATCGGTTCCGAAGATCTGCCGCACATCTTCGATCGATTCTACAAGGCAGACCCTTCACGAAGCAGGACTGTCGCACCCGGTGGTCAACGCCGCGAGCGCACGGGCGGTTCGGGGATTGGCCTTTCCATCACGAAAGCGATTGTCGAAGCACATGGCGGGACCGTCAGCGTCATGAGCGCTCCCGGCGAGGGGTCGACGTTCACGATTTTGCTGCCGGCGAGGTAACGTCATAGGGAGACGAACATGCTCATTCAAAGAAGGGTCGCCCTTGCGCTCGTGTTGGCCTTTTGCAGCGCAACAGCTTTTACCGAGGAGACGGTGAAGCCGGCCTCTCCGCCCGCTTCGCCCCGGATGCTTGATGGCCTTGCTCCGGAGGCTGTCATGGACGTGGCCAATGCATGGGGGATGAAAAATGACGAGAACAAGGTGAACATCTGGACAACCAGCCGGGAGCTCCATTTCGAGTTTCCGGACGGAGCGAAGACCGTGATTGCGATGCCGACCGACCGCATGGTCGTCTCCGTGGCGCCGTACATCATGAAGACACATCCCTGCAAGGAGCACTTTCCCTCCAGCTGCCGAGGAGAGCTGGCCAACACGCCGGTGGAGGTCAAGGCGGTTGCTGAGGACGGAACGGTGGTTCTCGCGGAGAAGACCATCACTCTTCCCAACGGTTTTGTGGATCTGTGGCTTCCCCGCAACCTGAAGATCGACGTCACTCTCACGGCCCGGGGGCTCACGGCCACTCAGCGGATCGGGACCTTCGACAAGGACAAGACCTGCATTACAGAGGCGAAGCTCCACTATTAGTCCCCTCGGGCGGCACAGGAAGCGCTCGAGGTGCCAGGGGGGGAGTGTCGTCTTCGTGGCAGCTTTCAGCGTGACTCGCTTCCCCCTTCGCGTCATGCCCGTGGCCTTTGCCCATGGATCCCATCATGAACACCATCGAGAGCGGGCACGCCAGGGCAAACAGGAACGGCAGGACGCCGGCAAGCTTTATGCCGAGCAGTGGCAGGAGAAATATTCCAACCAGCATCACGCCGCATCCTGCCATCATCAGGAGAGAATGTTTTCCCATCTTCATCGATACCCTTCCTTTTGCCCGCAGCCTTGTCCGGCTATTTTGACCTGCTGTCAACAGGCGTTTCGAGGACTGTAAACCCCGCTGCCTTCCAGCCGATCATTCCTCCCGAGAGATCCAGGATGTCGGTATAGCCGGCGAGCGCGAGAACCCGCGCCGCAATCTCAGACATGCGGCCGCTGCGGCAATAGACGACGATCTTTGCATTCCTGTGTCCCTTCGATGGCCCGGGTCCCGCGCTGGAGGTCTGCGCTGAAAGCGGCAGTGACCGAGGCACTCGCCATCACTGAAAAGAGAAGTATGTGCAGAGCTCGCGGTATCATTTCACAAGCCTCCCTCAGCGCGTCGCCCCCATATGGAACGGGAGAACCGGGAAGCGGGGGAGCTCCGATCCTCCAGAGCATATTTTGTTCCCGGAGCTTGAAGAAAGTGTGAAGAGCCGGCCTGAGACGCCCCGGCCTTTTCCCAACAGCGTTTTTGTGCTTATCTTTTCCGACAAAGAAGAATGTCAAGATGCTCAAAGTGTCGCCAGGAGGAATTGGTGTGACAGCACGGCGCGCTCGTCGCGCATGCATATGCATATTGCTGGTTGCCGCCGCCGGCTGCTTTGCCGACCCGGCCATACCGGACGGCTTCTGGCAGTCCGCGCTCCAGATCAGGGACGGGATCTCCGACTTCGGCGGCAGGAGCGTTGCGGCCTTTTTCCGCGACGTGCGTTTCCAGACACTGGACATTCCCAGCGGCGCCAGCACCACGTTCGCGGTGACGCCCAAGAGCTTCGACGGCACCGAGGTGGTTCTCCAGTACTCGGTGCTCAACAACGGCGTCGTGACGGAGTATTTCGACTTTCACTTCAAGTACAAAGGGACGGTCTCCGTCCTGTACAAGCTGTCCCGCGGGGAGGCCAAGCTGGAGGGCTACGAGCGGATGCGCCGCATCATGAAGGAGTTCTACCTGCCCTCGATTGCCGCAAACTGAGGGCCGTCCGTCTGATGGCGGCCGCTTTAACGGCCGGCTCAGCCCAGCACCAGGGCGGCAAACTTCTTCAGCAC
Source organism: uncultured Spirochaetota bacterium (assembly GCA_963753085.1). Classification (GTDB taxonomy): domain Bacteria; phylum Spirochaetota; class Spirochaetia; order SZUA-6; family Fen-1364; genus Fen-1364. The sequence continues at coordinate 107,414 of CAVWBF010000018.1, forward strand.
GTGGGTCCGGAGTGGCGCATCGATGATCTCGATGGTTTCCCCGCTCGCTTCCGCCGCTGCATACGCGCGCATGATGTCCGCATCGAACTCGGGGTGAAACTGGACGCCCCAGGCGCAGTCATCCGCGCGGAAGGCCTGGTTCCTGTCCCACGAGCTTGATGCAAGCGGAACTGCTCCGGGCGGGAGCTCGAGTACGGACTGGGCATGGCAGAGGTGCGCTTTGAAGGGTGAAGGCAGGCCGCTCAGCAGCGCATCATCGAATGCCGGTTCCAGGAGAGTGACCTCCGCCGTGCCCATTTCCCGCCCTCGTGGATTGTAATCCACCTTCCCGCCAAGCGCATAGGCCAGGAGCTGGTGGCCATAACAGATCCCGAGCGTGGGAACCCCCGAAGAGACGGCTTCTGAGAGCCAGCCGGCAGCGCGCTCGCTCCAGTCTCGATGGTCGGTCACCATGTCGTGGGAGCCGGTAATGACGATCCCCACAGCGCTTGCCGGCTTCGGAAGCGGCTGACCCGCAGCGATGTCAAGCACATCGACCTGGCCGGGCCCGATCTCCATCCCCGCCAGGATCCAGTCCTCGAAATCGCCGCGCCGTGCCTTCAGTGAAGGCAGTGTCGCGCCCGTCTTTATGATCATCAGCTTTGCCATGACTCTCCGGAAGCTCCAACCGGAATATACCTGAACGGCCGATCCTCTCCCAGCCCTGCTTTCAGTATTATTGAATTGTAATTGTCCGAAACATGAAGTGGGTCGAAAGCTGGTACATATCGTACGCCCTGCTCGGCGCAGCCGCGGCGGGCATTCTTCCGATTCTCCTTCCGGTGGTCGTCGCGCAGACCTCTGGCGCGTCCCAGATCGGTCTTGTCATGGCCGCGTTCAGCTTCGGCGGCCTCACCGCGCCGGTGTGGGGACGGCTTGCTGATGCGCGGCGCCTCCACAGGGTGCTGCTCGCCGGAGGCCTCGCCTGCACGGCGGCAGCTTCCGCCGCTTTTCCGTTCACACCCGCCCTTCCCCTGCGCATCGTTCTTGCGCTGCTGCAGGGCACCGGTATTGCGGCCGCTGCCACCACGGCCAACCTCTTCATTGTAGAGGCACATCCGCGCTCCGAGTGGGACTCCAGGATCGGATGGCTTCAGACTTTTTACGGAGGCGGCCAGGTGGCCGGCCTGCTGGTTGCGGGCTTCCTCGCGCAGGGCGGATCACACGAAGGGCTTGCCTTCGCCGGCGCTCTTGCCGCCGTTGCCATTCTTCCAGCGCTTCTGGCGACACCGCGCGTTGCATCGCGGCCGGTCCTCCGTCGACCGGCTCTGACCCACGCCCCGCGCCACGCGGAGTGGCCGGCAGGCTCTCCGCAGCGCATGTATCATCACGCCACCGGCAGGGCCCTGAGCCTTCTGGGGTCATCCGGCAGCGCGCCCTTCGGGATTTTCCTCCTGGGCTGGTTCCTCAGCTTCGCGGGAAGCGCGGCATTTTTCTCCCTGTATCCCATCGTCATGCAGAAAGCCTACGGGGTCGGTCCCGCTCTCTCTTCGGCCGGTTTTGCAGTTTCCGCCGGTCTGGGGCTTTTCCTCTATGCACCTGCCGGCCGGTGGTCCAGCAGCGGACGGCCTCGGGTCGTGCTCCGTATGGGGATGGCGGTTCGAACGGCCGCGTACGCGCTTCTCTGGTTCCTGGCGCTCTCCCGCGGCGCGCAAGCCGGCTGGCCCGCCCTGGGGCTGTTCTCAATCGTGGTCCTTGCCTGGTCGGCTTTGAGCGTGGCCAGCACGGCCCTCGTGGCGGAGATGTACGCGCGGGGCGGGAATGAGGGCGAAGGGCTTGGCCTGTTCAACGCGGTGACGGCGCTCGCCGGCGTGGCCGGAGCGGCCGGCGGAGGCTGGGCAGCCGGGGCCCGCGGGTACGAGGCGGTCCCCGTGGTGGCGCTGTCCGGAACCGTCATCGGCCTGGCCTTGCTTTTCGCGGGACGCCTTGCAAGCGCAGAGAAGAGGAGGTCCTCTCATAAAAGCCATTAGTCTTGTCACGGGAACGACAAAGCTGAGGCTCGTGGATCGGCCCGAGCCCGGCCTGAAGGCTGACGACGATGTGCTGGCCCGCGTCATACGGGTGGGCATCTGCGGAACCGATCGCGAAGAGGCCTCGGGAGGCCGCGCGCAGGCTCCGCAGGGCGGCACGGATCTCGTCATCGGGCACGAGATGCTTGCCCGTGTCCAGCAGGTCGGACGGTCCGTCACCCGCGTGAAGCAGGGGGACCTTGCCGTATTCACCGTGCGGCGCGGATGCGACACGTGTCTTCCCTGTGCGATGAACCGATCCGACATGTGCCTGTCGGGAAACTACCGGGAACGCGGCATCTGGGGCCTCGACGGCTACCAGGCCGAGCTCGTCGTGGACTGCGAGCGCTACGCGGTCCGCGTGCCGAAAGAGCTGGAAGCCACTGGCGTGCTCACCGAGCCTCTTTCGGTGGCGGAAAAGGCAATCGACGAGGCCGTGAAAATCCAGACGGCCCGCCTGCCCGAATCCGCCGCGCGCCCGTACTGGCTTCACGGGCGGCGCTGCCTCGTTGCCGGCCTCGGGCCCATCGGGCTGTTGGCCGCCATGAGTCTTCGGCTCCGAGGCGCCGAGGTGTACGGCCTGGACATCGTGGACGGGGCGGGCGCGCGGCCCGTATGGCTGGAGCGGATCGGCGGGCACTACGTGGATGCCCGCAGCGTCCCGCCTGATGCCGTGGAGAAAGCGATGGGCGGGATGGAGCTCATCCTCGAGGCAACCGGCGTGGCCTCCCTCGAGCTGAACCTTCTCGACGCCCTTGATCGCAACGGGATCTACGTGCTCACGGGGATCCCCGGCGGGGACAGGCCGCTCCAGATCCAGGGAGCGGAGCTCATTCGCAGGCTCGTCCTCGAGAACCAGGTCATGGTGGGAAGCGTCAACGCATCGAGGGATCATTTCCAGATGGCAGTCGACGACCTCGAGCAGGCGCAGGCCAGGTGGCCGGGGCACGTGGAGCGGCTCATCACCGCCCGTCGCCCCTATGGTGATTTCGCCGCGGCCCTCTCGAAGCACGAGCCGGACGAAATCAAGGTGACTCTCGAGTGGGGGGGAGGGTAAGTTGTCATGGCGGATATGAGCGGATCGGCCCCGGGGTGGCCGGGGATAGAGCCCCGCTGGACTTCGAGCGCCAAGCAGGGAGCCGGGAGCTCGCTCAGTCCGGCGAGCCGCGTGTCCTTCACGGTAAGCCACGGCATCTTCAACGAGATCTATTATCCCCGCGTGGACCAGGCCTGCACCCGCGACATGGGAATGCTGGTGGCTTCGGACGGGGGCTTTTTCTCCGAGGAGAAAAGACACGCGGAGCACCGGGTATCCATGATCGCTCCGGGGGTGCCCGCGTATGTTCTGACCAACACCTGCTCCCAGGGACGATACAGGATCGAAAAGGAGGTGCTCACCGATCCGGCGCGGGAGACGCTCCTGCAGCACACGCGCTTCACGGCCCTGGTTGGACCCCTGTCGAGTTATCGCCTGTATGTCCTTCTGTCTCCCCACATCGCCAACCGGGGGTGGGGGAACACGGGATGGGTGGGCGACTACAAAGGGATCGAGATGCTTTTTGCCGCGCGCGGGGAGACCTGCATGGCCCTGGCATGTTCGTGCCCCTGGCTGAATCGGTCGGTCGGCTTCGTGGGTTTCTCCGACGGCTGGCAGGACGTGAGCCGCAACGGACGCATGAGCTGGCGCTGGGAGCGTGCGGAAAACGGAAACATCGCCCTCACCGCGGAGGTCGACATTGCCGCGACGAAGGGAGATTTCGTAGTTGCGTTGGGATTCGGGAGGAACGCCGCTGAAGCGGGAAACAGGGCATCGGCCAGCCTGTCAGACGGATTCGATCACGCGAGAACCCTCTACGTTGGGGAGTGGACGCGGTGGCAGGAGCGGCTGGCGTGGCGCCCGGACGCTACGAAAGGAAACGGCTCGAAGGCAGGCAAGGCTTCCGACCTGTTTCAGATCAGCACCGCGATCATTCGTGTCCATGAAGCAAAGAACTTTCCCGGCGGGCTGATTGCGAGCCTTTCCATCCCCTGGGGCTTTTCCAAGGGAGACGATGACCTGGGCGGCTACCACCTCGTGTGGCCCCGTGACCTCGTGGAGACCGCGGGAGGGCTCCTGGCTGCCGGCGCTTTGGACGCCGTGACAAGAGTGCTTCACTACCTCCAGTCCACGCAGGAAGCGGACGGCCACTGGCCGCAGAACATGTGGCTCGATGGCTCGCCCTACTGGTCCGGGATCCAGATGGATGAGACGGCATTTCCCATTCTCCTGGTTGACCTCGCGGCACGCCAGGGCGCTATCGACAAAGCGGGGCGTGACAGGATGTGGAGCATGGTCAGGCGCGCGGCCCAGTTCATCGCCTGCAACGGCCCGGTAACCCAGCAGGATCGTTGGGAGGAAGACCCCGGCTACTCGCCGTTCACTCTGGCCGTGGAGATCGCCGCTCTTCTGTGCGCCGCAGACCAGGCGGAGGGGCAGGGGGAAACGCAGATCGCCGGATACCTCCGCGAGACTGCCGACACGTGGAACGACGGAATTGACCGCTGGATCTATGTGCGTGGGACCGACCTTGCGCGGACGGCGGGAGTGGAAGGCTACTACGTGCGGATCTCTCCGCCCGATGTGGCCGACGCGTCCTCACCTGCCGGCGGGTACGTGCCAATCAAGAACAGGCCGCCGGGACAGGGAATGGAAAGCGCGGCCAGCATCGTGAGCCCCGACGCGCTTGCCCTGGTGCGCTTCGGGCTCCGCCTGGCAGGCGATCCCCGCATCACCAACACGGTGCGGGTCATCGACTCGCTCCTGAAGGTGGATACTCCCATCGGCCCCGCCTGGCACCGCTACAACGACGACGGGTACGGGGAGAAGGCCGACGGATCGGCGTTCGACGGGACCGGAATCGGCAGGCCGTGGCCGCTCATCACCGGAGAGCGCGCCCATTACGAGCTGGCAGCGGGTCGCAGGACGGAGGCGGAACGCCTGTGCCATGCCATGGAATCTTTTGCGGGAGAGGGAGGGCTGCTTCCCGAGCAGGTCTGGGACGCCGCGGATATCCCCGAGCGGGAGCTCTACCGCGGAAAACCGTCTGGCTCCGCCATGCCGCTCCTCTGGGCGCATGCGGAGTACCTGAAGCTGCGCAGATCTCTTGCGGACGGGAAGGTCTTTGACATGCCCCCGCAGACCGTGACGCGCTACCTTGAGGAAGGCAGGCGTTCACCGTATGCCGCCTGGCGGCTGAACCACAAATGTCGCTCAATCCCCGTAGGGAAGATCCTTCGCGTGGAGCTGCTCAAGGAAGCACTGGTCCGGTGGAGCGCAGACGCCTGGAAGCATTCCGGCAGCATGCCGACACGATCCACGGGCCTCGGCATCCACGTAGCTGACCTTCCCACCGGGGAGCTGGTCAGAGGCGCTCAGGTGATTTTCACGATCGACGGGGTTGCTGGTGAGGCAGGGAAAGAAAGCGAGTTCTCCGTGCTTGTTGACGGGTGACGGGGGCAGCCGTGAGGAGCTGCCCCGTACCCGCACTGAGACCCATCACTTATTTTCAATAAAGAGCGCGACCCTCCTGTTCTCCCAGCGGTCCTTGTAGTCGCTGTCGGGCACGATCTGGTCCGCGGCACCCACGCCATCGGTCATGAACATGGCCGGGCGCAGGCCCCTGTCCATCAACGCCTGCTCGATTGCCCGTGCCCGCGCCTGGGACAGGGGGATGAGCACGTCTTTCTGCTCGACCTTGCCCAGGGTTGGATTGTTCCAGTAGACCATGACCGCGTGGCCGATGATCTTGATCTTGTCCGCGGGGAACTTCCTCAGCTTCGCTGCAAGGGCATCCAGGCGGACCATGTTCTGTCGCGCGATCTCGGGCGGCACATCCCGATAGTCCGCCGTGAACGGCTTGAAGAAGATTCGTGAGCTTTGAATCCTCAGGCCCTCCGGAGTCCTGAAGACCAGGATGTCGACGGGCACATCGCCCTTCAGAACGCCGACGTTTCCGAACTCATCCGTCACCCTCACCCTGACCGGGTAATCCTCTGCTGATTCCACGAAGCCACCTGCGGCGCTTTTGCCGTCCCAGACGGCATGATTTTCGGGCCACGTGCCCGTGAATGTCCGAAAGACTGTTCCCTCGGGCGAGATGATGTTCATGCTCCAGGCGTCGATCTTCGCTACCGGGGAGCTTGCATCAACGGTCAGCTCTATCGTTTTGGACGTTTCCTCGGGGGAGAAGAGCTTCTCCGAAAGAGCCACTGTGCCCTCGGGCGGCGTGACGTCCAGGATGAACGGCCTGCTCGTCACCGGCGTTGGAGCGGCCCCTGTTCCATAGTCCACCGACAGGGCGGCAGTGTACGTGCCGTCCGGAGCGTAATGGCCTGACTGGTCCTTGCCGTCCCACGAGATGGACGCGGGCAGGCTGCTGGAGTCACCGTTGAATGCCTTCTGCACGCCCTTGTCGGAGCTCGCCACCGTGACTGTCCAGATTCGCACGGACGAGGGAGTCGCGAATGTCAGGTACAACGGCATGTCCTTGTGCCCGTTTCGGCTCATGGGAGAGAAACCGTTGAGGCCTGCCTGGATGCCGTCCTGGCCCGGCGGGACGGCTGCCGGCGCCAGCTGTTCCTGGGCTGCGGCAACCGCCACGGGGATAGAAGCCTTGGCGATTCCATCAAGACCGTACGAATCGCTTATCGTGGCGACAGCTGAGTAAGTCATGGAGGGCTGGACGTACTGCCCCGATGACCCTTTCCCATCCCAGGTCACGGTATTGTCCGGCCACGTGCCGTTGAAGGTCTGGAAGAGAGTACCTCTCGAGTCGTAGATCTTGATCGTCCAGCCGCTGATCTTGGCCACGGATGAGCTTGCATCGACGGTCAGCGCAAGCGGAGACGTCATTCCCTGCGCGCCCGGGGTGAACTGGGAGGGGTTGACCGCCAGGTTTCCGGCGGGCGGAGTCACGTCAACCACGAAGCTGCCGCTCGTTGCAGAGCCCTTGGCCAGTTTGGCGCCGTAGTCCACGGACAGTGATGCCGTATAGGTGCCCTCGGAAACCACGGAACCCGAGTCGCTCTTTCCATCCCACGTCAGGGTTGCGGGAATGCTTTTCCCGTCTCCTGTGAAGGTCCTGACCGGGCCGTTGGGACCCGACACCTGAACGCTCCAGCTCCGGATCATGGTGCTGTTCCCGAAGGACAGGTTGAAAGCAATCGTGTTGTGTCCAGCCTGCGCTTCGGGGGCAAAGCCCGATGAATCGGCCTGGATCATGCTTTGCTCCGCGCTGACCGGCTTGGCGGTCTGACATCCCGCAAGAACAAGGATGGCGGTCGCCGCCGCTGATATGAAAAGAAGAGTCGATCTTCTCATTGAATCCTCCTCATCGACACGCTCAACACAAAAAATACGTGTTCCGCTGACTGGCGGAAGTCAGGTCGAGAAGGATTTCAATGTCGAGATATTTCGCACCCCTGTCATGGCAATTCGACACTGAGGGACCGGCAATGCAAAGCCGGCTCCCTTCGCGCCGCCTTCGGCGTGCTGCGCGTCCCTGCCCAGGGTGCGCCTTCTTAGGCCAAAGATGCAATCACTTTCGTGAGCTTTGCCTTCACTTGCTCGGCAATGCCGACCAGCCGGGGGTTTCCCACGGTTTCCATGGCGGCGGCGGGGTCGATGGCAGCGGCTTCGACTTTCCCGTCCGGGGTCTCCTGGACGACGATGTTGCAGGGCAGGAGCAGCCCGATTCTCTCCTCCGCCTGGAGGGCCTGCCAGGCAAAGGGAGGGTTGCAGGCCCCGAGGATCCTGTAGTTGCGGAACTCCACGTTCAGCTTCTTTTTCAGGGTTTCCTTCATGTCGATTTCCGTCAGCACGCCGAACCCCTCCCTGCCCAGGGCTTCCTTGACGCGCTCGACGGCCTTGTCGAACGGGACCGACAGTGTCGTTTGAATGTAATATTTCATCGAGCCTACTTCCCGGCCTGGATGTACTTCTTCGGATCAGCGTCGAAAGCCTTTGCGCACCCGTGCGCGCAGAAGTAGTACTTCGTGCCTTCGTACCGCCTGGTCGCGGCAGCCGTTGCCGGGTCGACCATCATCCCGCACACAACATCCTTGACCTTTGATGGATCCGTGCCCATGTTCTCCCCCTCATCTCTCGAGATACTTCTCGAGGATCGTCGTGATCTCGTCGATTTTCTCGACGCCTTTGTTCGTCGTGATCGCATCCTTCACGCACGTGTTCATGTGCTGCTTGAGGACGACCATGTTGGCCTTTTTCAGAAGGGCGATCGTTGCGTGCACCTGCTTGGAGACCTCGATGCAGTAGCGATCCTCTTCCACCATCCGAAGCGTGGCATCGATCTGGCCGCGCGCGGTCTTCAATAAATCTATCGCTTTCTGGCTGTCATGGCTTTCATGATGCATGGGGAGTGAACCTCCTCAGACGCAGCGCGTTGCTCACAACGGAAACGGAGCTCAGCGACATCGCCGCCGCGGCGAAGATCGGATTGAGAAGCGGTCCGCCGAAAAGATGGAGCACGCCGGCCGCGATCGGGATGCCCAGCACGTTGTAGCCGAACGCCCAGAACAGGTTTTGCGTGATATTGCGGATTGTCGCCTTGCTGAGTTGGATGGCAGCCGTCACATCGGCCAGATCGCTCCTCATGAGGACGATGTCAGCGGATTCCATGGCAACGTCCGTCCCCGATCCGATGGCGATCCCGATGTCTGCCTGGGCCAGGGCTGCGGCGTCGTTGATGCCGTCTCCGACCATCGCGACAAGGCGGCCCTTGCCAGGGAGGGCAGAGGCCGCCGGAGCCAGGGATGGCGGAAGGCGGCCCTCCTCCTGGATCTTCTTCACCATCGCGGCCTTTTCCTGCGGGAGCACCTCGGCGAAGACCCGGTCCACTCCGACCTGCCGGGCGATTGCCTGGGCGGTCTTTTGATTATCCCCCGTCAGCATCACGACCTCGAGGCCCATGTCGCGGAGCTTTCTGATGGCGCGTGCGCTGGATTCCTTGGGAACGTCAGCCACGGCAATGATTCCCGCGGGGGTCCCGTCGATGGCCACGAACATCGGGGTCTTCCCGTCATCCGCAAGTCGCGCAGACGCCTCGGTCAACACTTCGAGGGCCACGCCCCGTTCCTCCATGAGCTTCGTGTTTCCCAGGAGAAGAGCCTTCCCGTCGATCCGCGCCTCGATCCCCCTGCCGGGGATTGCCTGGAACTTTTCCAGGGGCAGAAGGCTGAGCCCCCTGCTTTCAGCGCTCTGGACTATCGCATCACCAAGGGGATGCTCAGAGCCTTTTTCCGCGGACGCGGCAAGCTGCAGGAGGATGTTCTCCCCGATGCCGTTTGCAAGCGTCACATCCGTCACCACGGGTCTGCCCTCCGTGACAGTGCCGGTCTTGTCCAGCACAACGGTCTGTACGCGATGCGTGGCTTCCAGGGCGGCGCCGCCCTTGATGAGGATGCCGTTCTCCGCTCCCTTCCCCGTGCCCACCATGATCGCGGTCGGTGTGGCCAGGCCGAGCGCGCAGGGACATGCGATCACGAGCACAGCGGTGAAGATCGACATGCTGAAGGCCACGCTCTGGCCTGAAATGAGCCACGCCGCTCCCGCCGCCAAAGCGATGAGAATGACGATGGGAACGAAGTAGCCTGAGACCACGTCCGCCATCTGGGCGATGGGCGCCTTGGACCCCTGGGCCTGTTCGACCAGCTTGATGATCTGCGCAAGGGCAGTGTCGCTTCCGACCCGTGTTGCCCGGCAGGTGATCGTACCGTTCTTGTTGAGGCTGGCCCCGGTGACCTGGTCCCCTGCCTTCTTCTCAACCGGGATGCTTTCTCCCGTGAGCATGGATTCGTCCACGGACGTGTAGCCGTCGATGACCTCGCCATCAACGGGCACTTTTTCACCGGGGCGCACGCGCAGGATGTCCCCCACCTCGACCTCGGAGATCGGAATCTCCCTTTCCACGCCGCCGTGGATCACGGTTGCCGTTTTGGGAGCCAGGCCCATCAGCTTCTTGATGGCCTGGGACGTCTTTCCCTTGGAAACAGTCTCCAGGGTCTTTCCCAGCATGATAAGGGTGAGGATGACGGCAGCCGTCTCGAAGTAGAGGTTCTTCACCGCTTCGGGGTTGCCGAGAGCAATCAGCACCGTGTTGTAGACGCTGTAGAGGACCGCCGCCGCGGTCCCGATGGCAATCAGGGAGTCCATGTTCGGCGCACGGTGCCAGGCCGCCTTCGCGCCAACGCGGTAGAATCTGTTGCCTGCGGCGATTGCAGGGATGACAAGGAGTATCTGGGCGATGGCATACGCCAGCGGATGAGTCATGGGATCCAGGAAAGAGGGAAGGGGAATCCTGGCGCCCGGGATCATGTGCACCATGGCAAGGTAGAGAAGGGGAACAGAGACCGACGCGGCCACGATGAACTTCGTCCACATCGTGCGGATCTCGCGCTCCTTGCGCTGGGCATCATGGTCCACGGTGTCCGACGCATCGACCTCCCGGGGAGTGTAGCCGGCATCACTGATGGCCTTCTTGATGGCGGAAAGTCTGACCCGGGCTGAGTCGTAGGTGACGTCCGCCTTCTCGGTTGCAAGGTTGACCGAAACGCTTGCAACGCCGTCCAGCTTGCCGACAGCCTTCTCCACGTGCATGACGCAGGAAGCGCAGGTCATGCCTTCGACGGGGATCACGACGCGCTTGGACTGGTCTTTCCGCTCCAGGCCGTAGCCCGCCTCTTCAACTGCTTTCTTCACCGCGTCGAAGGAAACCAGACCTTCGTCGTATTCAAGGCGCAGCTTCTCTGTTGCCAGGTTCACATCCGCTGATGCGACCCCCGGCAATTTTCCCACGACCTTCTGCACGCGCGCCGAGCACGAAGCGCAGGTCATCCCTGTAACGGTCGCTTCCTCGATCTTCATCTTCCCCTTCTCCCTGTCGCCCGTATTCGTTCGCCCACTTCTTCTTCATCATAACCCCTCCCCTGGTGGGGAGGGGTATTAGAAATACAATACTCCCTTCTTTCTCAGGGCGTCAAGTGGGTTTATGCAAACCACTCCCACATTCCGTGACCACCCGCGCCTCCGGCAGCTCTTCGGATGTAGTCCTGCTGGGCCTGCGATTCCATCCTGTACGCTTCGGTTGCTATGCGCATGTTCTGAGCGGACGGAGTTGCTGATCCTACGTCCTGGATGACTTCCTCTGCCGTTCTCATGGCGGCAAGGGAGTCACCGGAAGCGTACCCCACGACGGGCTGCGCGAAGCTGGAAACCCCGAACGATCCGCCCGGCTGGGCGGGGGCGGTAAGGCCTGACAGGAGCCTCGAGTTGACCCTGCCCGCCTGTTCGGTTTCCAGAAGCCGCGCGCCAGCCCGAGGAAGTGGGCCGGCCGCAAAAGCGCCGGCAGCATTTCCTCCAGGTCCTGCGGGGGCGCTTGGGAAAGCGGGAGCGACCGCGAAGGCGCGAGAGGCCGCGAAGGCGGGAGGGGTTGGGGTGGAAAAGGCCCTCTGGTTCGGGCCCATGAGAGAGGAAAGCAGAGTGGAAGTTTCCCGCCCTGTCTGCATCGTTTCCATGAGTTGAAGGTTGGGCCGCTGTCCCGGGCCGACAACACCTGCGGCACCTGCAGCACCCGCTGCTGGCTGTCCCCGCAGCGGGGTGCCCTGGAGCGGCGCGGGTGGCTGAAAGAAGCCCAGGTTCGGGCCGCGAAGAGTTGACAGCAGCGCGGAAGTTTCCCTCCCGGTCTGCAGAGCTTGCTGCAGCTGCGCGTTCATCCGGGGCGGTGGCGCCGCCGCGGCGGGGGCTGAAGCCTGGGCGGAAACCGCCGTTGGCGCGGCTCCCTGGTCCGCGGCGTTCTGCCGGCGGGGCGCTATGAGGTCCGGCCTGAGGGACACTGCGTTAATGGGTTCTATTGCCATGGCAATCCACCTATCCTAGAAGGTACACCATTCCAGGGCCTTGGGTTGCTGCATCGGCCAATATCGATTGTGCCGTTTCGCTATTTCACGAAGTGGCAGGCCACCCTGTGGCCCGGGGAAATCTCCCGGAGAGCCGGCTTCTCCCGGCGGCAGATGTCCTTCTCCCGGGGGCACCTGCCCGCGAACGGGCATCCCACCGGCGCCCGGGTCGCGTTGAACGGCGTCCCCACGCTCGCCGCGCGGTCCGGCACGTTTGCCCCGAGCCGTGGGATCGCGCTATAAAGAAGCTGGGAGTAGGGATGGAGCGGGTTGGCCGCAATGTCTGCCGCGGGAGCCTCTTCCATGAGGCTTCCCCCGTACAGGACGCCGATTCGATCCGCCATGTACGACACGACGGTGAGGTCATGGGCGATGAAGAGAATGCTCAGACGATACTCGCTCTTCAGGGCCACCAGCAGATTGAGGATCTGTCCCTGGATTGAAACGTCCAGCGCGCTTACAACCTCGTCGCAGATCAGCGCCTTCGGATGGCTGAAGAGCGCCCGGGCAAGCGAAATGCGCTGGCGCTGTCCGCCGGAGAACTCCGACGGCCTGCGCTCCAGATCCGCCTCCCTTAACCCCACGGCCTCCATCACTTCCCGCGCGCGCTGGGCGAGCTGTGCGGCTCCCGGAGAGCCCTCGGCATATCGCGTTCCGACAGTCAGGATCCGAAGCACCTCCATCCTCGGGTCCAGGGAAGAGGAAGGGTCCTGGAACACGTATTTCACATCGGAGCGAAACCTGCCGAGCTGCCGTGGATCCCCGCGGGAGATATCCCACTGTTCGCTCCCTGTGAAGTACTCTATCTTCCCCGAGGTCTGGGGAAAAAGCTGCACGAGCGTCCGGGCGAAGGTCGTCTTCCCTGATCCGGATTCTCCCACCAGGCCGTAGGTTTCCCCCCTGCGGATGTCGATGCTGACGCCGTTCAGCGCCCACACCCATCGGCTGGCTGACGCAAAGAGGCCGGCATCCAGCTTGTAGACCTTTCTCAGGTCGATCACGCGGATGATCGGGTCAGCGTTTAGTGCACTCACTTCTTCACTCCGGGGAAGATGCAGCGATACATTCCCGGGCTCCCTGAGCCGCCGTCACCCTCCTCCGCGCCAGCCAGGGGCGGAACGGCCTCGCGGCAGCGCTCCACGACAAGCGGGCAGCGCGGCGCAAACGGGCATCCCGGCTCGTGGTGCGTGGGGTCCGGCACGGAGCCCGGGATGGAGCGGAGCTTCTCCCTGCTGTAGTGACTGCCCCATGCGGGCAGCGCGTCCAGGAGCGCCCGTGTGTAGGGGCTTCGGGGCTGGGAGAGCACGGCAGCGGCGGGCCCTTCCTCCAGGACGAGCCCGGCATACATGACTGCAATCCGGTCAGCGATCTGCCCGACCAGCGCAAGATTGTGGGAGATGAAGATCAGGGAGAGCCGACGGCGCTGGCGCAGTTCATCCAGCAGTCCGATGATCTCCGCCTGGATGGTCACATCCAGCGCGGTGGTCGGCTCGTCCGCGATCAGCAGCTCGGGATCATTTGCCAGGGCGAGGGCGATCATGATCCGCTGCAGCATGCCGCCGGAGAACTGATGTGGAAACCCTCGGAGGCGTTCTTCCGCCCGGGAGATGTGGACCTCCGTCAGCAGCTGCACCGCCCTGCTTCTGCACTCTGCCGGGCTCAGGGAAGGATCTTTCACGCGAAGGGTTTCCTGGAACGTCCTGCCGACGTTGTAAATGGGGTCGAAGGAGCGGCTCGGCTCCTGGAAGATCATGGAGGCGACCGTTCCTCTCAAGGCGCGCATCTGGTCGGGAGTGAGAAGCCTCACGTCCTTTCCGTTGAGCTCGATGTGTCCCCGCACCCGGGCATCCCGGCCCAGGAGCCCCAGGGCTGCCAGTGCGCTCACGCTTTTTCCGGATCCCGATTCGCCGACGATTCCCAGGCACTCCCCGCGTCCAACTGCCAGATCGACCCCGCGCACGGCCTGAAGGGAGCCGTTTCCGGAGGGGAAGTCCACCGTCAGATCACGCACGTCGAGAACCGTCTGAACGGAAGTCACGGAGGCGTCCGGGGCCGCCGGAGCGCTTGCTCCTGCGCTCATGTCAGCCACGGCGAGTCTCCCTCCAGTTGGGGTCCGCGACGTCCCTGAGCAGCTCTCCCAGGAAATTGAACCCCAGAGCGATGATGATGAGGAAAACGCCGGGCGTGAACAGCCACGGGAACTGGGCGAGGTTCGTGATGGTGGTGGCATCCCGATTGATCATGCTGCCCCAGCTTACGGCGGGGTCCACAATGCCCAGCCCAAGGTAAGAAAGGACCGTTTCCCCGAGGATGAACCCCGGAATCCCGAGTGTGACGCTGATGATGAGGATTGAAGACATTTGCGGAACGATGTGGCGGAACAAGATTGCCCGGGGCGGCATGGATTCCAGCTCCGCGTTGGCCACGAAGTCGTTGCGCTTGATGGCGTGCACCATGCCGCGGATCATCCTCGCCGTCCCCGGCCATCCCACGGTGGAGAGAATCACGGTTATGATTGCATACGACTGGCCGGAGTTGAGGTTTGTGCTGAGAATCGATCTAAGAAAAAGGATCAGGTAGAGGCCGGGGATCAGGATGATGAACTCGGCCAGGCGCATGACGACCCAGTCCCAGAACCCGCCGAAGTACCCGGCCAGCCCGCCAAGGAACAGCGCGATGAAAAGCGAGATCGTCGTGCCCACAAATCCGATGGTCAGGGAAATGCGTGACCCGTACAGCAGCCTGCTGAAAATGTCCCTGCCCAGGTTGTCGGTACCCAGGATGAACACTGGCTCCGCCCCACCCTCGGGGTCCGAATAGCGGCTCGTGCCGAAGAGATGGCGGTGGACGGGGATAACGCTCCAGAGCTTCACGTCCGGTCCGACCGCGAGGAGATACACCGGCGTGTAATGGCCTTCGATTCCCGCGTACTCACGAGTGACATCATTGAGAAGGACAAGGGTTTGAACTTGAGGTCGAAACCCAAGAGCGCGGGAGTACCAGAGAAGTGACGGGGGCTGGTCCGGATGGTTTGCGTACTGGTCGTTGGGTCCATACGGTGCAAGAAACTCACAGAAGATCATTCCGATGTACAGGATGGCCAGGACGATGAAAGAGGCAAGTGCTATCGGCCTCCTGCGCAGCGCGCTCCAGAACCTTTTCATGCGCGGGAGTACCTGATGCGCGGGTCCACGAGCGCCAGCGCCACGTCGGAAATGAGCATCCCCACCAGGATGAGGAAGCTGATGAACATCATGTTCGTCATCACGACGTTGATGTCCTTCTGCACGACCGCCTCGTACATGAGCCGTCCGATGCCGGGGTAAGAAAAGATGATCTCGAGAATCAGGGATCCCGAGAACAGGTCAGCGAGGAGCGTGGATGAGCCCGTGATGAAAGGGTTCATCGTATTGCGGAAAGCGTGGTTGAAATAGATCCTGCGCTCGGGGATCCCGCGTGAGCGCAGCGCAGTGATATAGGGCTGACCGAGCTGGTCGAGCATGGTGGCTCGAATCAGTCTGAGTGAGCCGCCGATGCTGCCCAGGAACGCCCCGATGAGAGGAAGGACGATGTGGTAGAGATAGGAAAACGAGAACCCGAGCGGATTCCCGTCGAAGTTGTCGGTTGGATACGCGGTTACGGGGAAGATTCCCGTTGCCCAGGCGAACATCTGCAGGAGAATCAGGAGGAGGATCCCCGGGAACGCATTGAGGAACAAGCTGACGAAAGCCACCGCCACGTCGATAGAGGTGCCGGCCTTGGACGAGAAGTAGATGCCGAGTGCGAAGGAAATGATGGTGAGAAAGACAAGGGAGATGAGGTTCAGGATGATGGAGTTGACCATCCGCGAGCCTACAAGGTAGAGCACGGGCGCGCGTGAAATGAGGGATCGTCCCAGGTCATGCTCCACGAACACCTGGTGCAACCAGTGCATGTACTGCAGGTAAAACGGCCGGTCCAACCATAACCGATGCTTGGCCTCCCTGATCTGCTCGTCGGTCAAGATGTTCGTGGTTGAGTGAGCACCTCCGGTCTGAAGGACCAGAGTGCGGACATAGTTGTCAATGATGTCTCCCGGCGAGAGGGACATCAGACCGAACACGCCGAGCCCCAGGAGGAACAGCATCACCACCATCGTCAAAACCCGTCCTGTAAGGAAAGTGGCCAGGGGATGCTGCTGGCGCAGCCGGGACAACGTGAGCGGCGCTCGCGCGGGGGCGGGGCTCGGGGCAGGCGAGCTCATTGGGCCTTCAAGAAAACGTAGTTGAAGTCCGGCGCCCCGAGTACGTCAGAGCGAATATTCCCCCATTTGTCCAAGTAGGCGCTGAAAGAATCCTGGTACACCATGTACATGACTGGCACCTCGTCCAGGAGGATCCGCTGGTACTGGTCCCAGATTTTCTTTGCCTTCACAGGGTCACGCTCCGAGTAGCCCTGCCAGTACAGCTCATCCACCTTCGCCTCCCACGCCGTGGCCGGCTTGGCCTGAAGAGGGTTCCAGAGATGGAGGTTGCCCAAGGAGAGCCATACGTTATCTCCCTGAGTGGGGAAATAGTTCGACCCGACGGAGATCATGATGGACTGCCAGTCATACCCCTTCGTCAAGCTCTCCACGATCTTCTGGAACTGGATGGGCCTCACATTGAGCTTGATGCCGACTTTCGAAAGCTCGTCCGCGTAGATTGTCGCGATATCGATGCCCAGGTTGTTTTCCACGGGAACGGTGAGATCGTAGGAGATCCGGTTTCCGTCCGAATCCTGCATGAGCCCTTGGGCACCGGGTGTGATGCCGATCTGCGCCAGGAGCTGCTTCCCGCGAGTGGGATCATACGTGAACTGCTGCTTGATGGACGGGTCGTAATAGGGGTTTGGCTTGGCGAAAAACGAAAGGTCCGGCTCCGCGAGCCCCCGGTAAACCTCCTTGACCACTCTGTCTCTGTTGAAAAAGCAGCTCATGGCCTGACGGAACGTGGTGTTGGAGAACCACTTCACGTACAGCGGCTTCAAGTTTCTTGTGTTCTGGTTCCAGGAGATGAAGGCAGCGCCGAGACTCGGTCCATTATAGTACACCGTGTAATCTCGCGGCTTCTTCGAGGTCATGTCGTCCAGGTCCTCGGGCCGCAGCCCATAGCCGTCCAGCTCCCCGGCAAGGAACTTCAGTTTCTCAGTGTCCCGGCTCGGGATGATTTTCGTTTCGTATCTCTCTACATACGGGATTTTCTGACCGTAGTCGTCTGTCTTCCAGTAGTTCGGATTGCGCACCAACGTGGCTTGGATTCCCGGCTTGTTCGACTCGATGTAGTATGGGCCCACGGACGGAATGGTCCGCGGATCCGTATTGACGCTCCAGAGGTTGAGGACGCCTTCCACACCACCTTTTTTCTTGGCGTCCTCGAAGATGTAGCGCGGACCGAAGTTCATGTTGCTGGAGAGCTCCGGCATTGCGACGATGCGCGGGTAATGGAAGACAAACCGCCTCTCGTCGATCTTTTCCATGTCTATGTGTTTTTTTTTGTCGTTCGGCATCTGGACGAACTGTCCTGCGTATCCCGAGTGCTGGAACGCAGGATCCCCGACGATCTGGTTGTACCAGAACACAACGTCATCCGATGTCACTTTGACCTTCTTGCTCGGGTCCGCGAGCGTCGTCCAGTACAGGTCGTCGCGAAGCGTGAACGTGACGTCCATTGTGCCGGCGGTTTCATTGACGGAGACCTCATAGGAGGCGGCGAGGGGTTTCCATTGCTTTTTGTAAGGGTCGTAGTCCAGAAGGTAGCTGGAAAGGTTGTCCGTAATCCCGGCGCTCTCCGCGTCATAGACCGCCACTACCGGGTTGAAGGTCTTCAGTTCGTTGGTGAGGTTGTTTCGCCACGTCCCGCCCGGTTTGCCCTTTTCATAGGGAGCGACGCTCCCCGGCTGGTAGGCGGTCTTCTTCAGGAGGTTGTCCTCCTGTTGTTTCTTCTGGAAATTGAGCTGGTCTTCCGAGAGCTGCTTGACACCGGGACCGCAAGCGGCAAGAAAAGCCAAGGCCACGAGCATCGACGAAAGACGAAGGTACAGTCTTTTCAAATCTCGCACTCCACTATGTGAGCGTTTCCGTCCCGGCGCTTTTCACCGCGCCGGTCCACTATATGATACAAACAACGGATCGATCAATGGAACGCAGGAGAGCAGGCGGGAAAGCTCCCGTGGCTCACAAAAAAAAGAGCTTTACCATGGAGTCCACGTACGCGGCACGGCCTTCAGGGCGCGTGAGATCGAGGCCCGCGGTCTTTCGAAACAGCTGCGGCATGATCCCCGGCAGGAGGACGGCAGAAACCATCTGCACGACCTCGTTGCCGATCTGCCGCACGCTCCTGTCGGGGAACAGCACGCTCATCTCGCGGGTCAGTGAGGAGAGAAGCCTTGCCAGCCTGCGGATCAGGGGCGTACGCGACGCGCCGTGCGCAAAAGTGTCGTAGAGGTGGGCCTTCACGATTCCCGGGAACCTGAGCGACCCTTCGAACAGCTCGACGAGGACCGAGCGGACCCGCCCGCGAAGGTCCGTGGATCTCTTGCGGAGGAGCACCTCCCAATCCCCGAAAGCATTCTCCAGCGTCATTGCCAGCGCTTCGGCGACGAGGGCCTCCTTGGACCGGAAGTAGTAGCTGATGGCGGCGCTGTTCACCCCCGCTTCGCGAGCGATGCTTCGAATGGTCGCGGCCTGCACGCCCTCGCGCTCGATGCAGCTGATAGCAGCTTCCACGATTCGCTTCTGCGTCGGGCGGTCTGCGGATTGCCGTTCATGGCGGGGGCGGGGAAGGGGTTTTTTCACTCCGCTGATTGAATCACATGGTTGAAGCATCTGCAACACGAATGGCGCTCTCCCTTGCCGCCCGGGCAGCCTCCGACCCACAGGCGCCGACCGATTAAATCAGATGATTAAATCATGTGATTGACATTCCAGGGGTGCGTAATGCATGCTGAATGCGTTCGCTGAAACCCGACGGGGAAAGGAGAAACTGAAATGACTCACCAGCCTGGATCTTCCGGGGAAGGGCAGGGGCGCGGCGTGCTTGTCACTGGTTGCTCTTCGGGCATTGGTCGCTCGACGGCGCTTTTTCTTGCTGATCATGGCTTCACGGTATTCGCCACGGTTCGACGGGAGGCGGACTGTGAAGACTTGACGTCCCAAGGGAAGCAAGGGCTCGTCCCTCTCCATCCGCTTGACCTTCGGATGCTTGAGCACATCGGTCCGATCGCGGCGAAGGTCGAAGAGGAGCTTTCGTCCCGCGGGCAGCCCGGGTTGTACGCGATTGTGAACAATGCCGGGGCGGGCTCGGTTGCGCCGCTTGAGCTTCTCGACCTTGAGGCTTTTCGAAGTGAGCTGGAAGCGCGACTCCTCGGGCCCGTCGCGCTGGCCCAGGCACTTTTGCCATCCCTGCGCAAGGGGCGCGGTCGCCTTCTGTGGATCGCGACCCCCGCCCTGATTCCAATCCCCTTTATCGCAAGCATCCATGCATGCGACTACGCGGCCAATTGCATCACGCGGACGTTCGGACTGGAGCTTGCGCCCTGGGGGATCCCGAGCATCTTCGTTCGCTGCGGCGGCATCCTGACGGCAGCCCCCGACAAGAACGCTCGAGAGCTCGAGGCGGCGCAGGCGCGCTGGTCTGAGGATCGGCGAGCCCTGTACCGGGACTCTCTTGAAAAGGAGAAGCGGGAGCTTGCAGAGTTCGATCTCAAAAGAAGCGATCCGGCGCTCATCGCCGGCAAGGTGCTTCAGGCCCTGTGCGCGTCTCACCCGAAGCGGGTCTACCGCGCGGGCTACATGTCAGGAGCCGCGGCCATCCTGGACCTTCTCCCCCAGGGGCTCGTGGATCGGATCATGGCCCGGCGCTGAAAACCCGTCGGGGGCAAGCGGCCGGGTTCCGCCCGCTCACCGTCATCCGCGGGCGAAGGGCGTGTCGGTCTTCGGCAGCTGCGCAAGGTCGAACGGCGTTGCCTGGTAGACGTAGTAGTTGAGCCAGTTCGCATACAGGAGGTGCGCATGCGACCTCCAGGTGACAAGCGGCTCGCATTTCGGATCATCGCCGGGAAAGTAGTTCCTGGGGACGGCAATGGGCAGGCCCTTCGCGATATCGCGATCATACTCGGCCTTGAGGGTATGCCTGTCATACTCGGGGTGACCGGTGACGAAAAGCATGCGCCCGTCTCGAGACGACGCCATGTAGACTCCCGCTTCGTCGGAGATGGCGAGGAGCTTGAGCCCTTTCACCGCCCGGATGTCCTCCTTGCGCACTTCCGTGTGGCGCGAATGGGGGGCAAAGAAGCCCTCGTCGAACCCACGGACGATGGGCTCGTGCGGCTCGAGGACCTTGTGAGGGAAGAGGCCGAACATCTTTGCCGGTAGCGGATACTTGGGGACGCCGAAATGCCGGTACAGGCCTGCCTGCGCTCCCCAGCAGATATGGAGCGTCGACCAGACGTTCGCCTTGCTCCAGTCCATGAGCCTGACAAGCTCCTTCCAGTAATCCACCTCCTCGAAAGGCAGCGTCTCCACGGGAGCCCCGGTGATCACCAGGCCGTCGAAGCGCTCATCCAGCACGCGGTCCAGGGGCTCGTAGAACGCCGCCAGGTGCTCGGGCGGGGTGTTCTTCGAATCGTGGGTCTCCATGCGGATGAACGTGATGTCGACCTGCAGCGGCGTGTTTCCCAGGAGACGCAGGATCTGGGTCTCGGTGACGATCTTCGTGGGCATGAGGTTGAGCACGGCGATCCGAAGGGGACGGATGTCCTGGTGGAGCGCCCGATCCTTGGTCATGACAAAGATGTTTTCCTGGGCCAGGGTCTTCCTGGCCGGTAGATCGTCGGGGATTCTCACGGGCATGTTCGTTCTCCTGCTTTCAACCTGCAGCCTCGGACCTATTCATATAGCTTTCACGGTGCCGTTGGCAATGCCCGTGAGCACTGATGCCCTCCGGGTCTCGATTTTCCATTTTGCTCACTAACACTACCATGCTGATCGTTTAAGTAGTATATTAAACTTCGATGTGAAGGGCCATCGGCTCGAGCCGAGGCGCAAGGAAGGGAGAGAGTCCAATGCCGGATGGGTTGGGGAAAGTCGATCATTCGTCGTTGCGGGTAAACCAGGCAACCATCATCGTGCTGCTTCTCCTCGGGTTTATCGTCAACATCCCCTGGCTGACGGCGCTGGTCGCCGTTGTGATGCTTGCCGGGACTCTCGTCGGCCGTCCAGGATTCTTCTTCCTGTACATGGGCATCCTTGGTCCCACTGGCATTGTCAAGCCGGCTGTGCTTGCCGACAACCCCGAGCCTCATCGTTTCGCGCAGGGCTTCGGCGGCGTGGTCGCGGCGGTCTCTGCCCTGAGCCTGTTGCTTGGCGCAGCGGCCTTCGGATGGGCGCTGAGCTGGCTCGTGATCGTCCTTGCCGCGCTGAACCTTTTTGCAGGATTCTGCGCGGGATGCGCCGCGTACTACTGGCTGCATCGATTGCAGGTGCCGGGGTTCTCCAGGAATCCCCCCGCAGGAGTCTTTCCCGGAATGAGGCCAAAGGGATGATTGCAGGCATGTCCGCCGTTGCTGAGCGCCTGGTGTTCGTTGTCGCCATGGCGGGGGCATGCGTGGGCGCATTTTTCCTTCTGAGGGCGTTCGTCCTTGCAAGGGCAGGCAAGGTGTCGGCAGATCTCTCTGTCTTCAAGCGGGGAACTCCGGGGATCGTTTATTTCACGACGCCCGATTGCGTGACATGCAAGGCTGCCCAGCGTCCCGCTTTGCAGGCTTTGCAGAACCGGCTCCACGGCGGGATCCAGGTGATCGAAGTGGATGCGCTCGATCGCCCTGACCTCGCGAAGCGCTGGAGCGTGCTCAGCGTGCCCACCACGTTCATCCTGGACGGAAAGCGGCACTCCGCGCGAGGTCAACCATGGATTCGCTTCCACGGAGAAGCTGCTCGTCCAGCTCAAGCGGGTCGGCTGATAACCCGTCGTGCAAGGGAGTCAGAGTCAGATCTGGTAGTTGAGAACGCCATCGCGGGCGCCCCGGAGAATGGCGTCCAGAGTGATCTTCTCAAGCGCCTCGTTGACGGTTTTCTCCAGTGTCGCCCAGACATTGTCCGCAGGGTGAGCGTAGCCGGAATCCCCTTCCCGGACCTTCCGCGGAGCGGCCGTTGCCGCTATGTCGCCTTCGAGTGCCTGCACGATCTCCCTGAGGGTGATCGTGCGCGGGTCCCGCGCCAGCGTGTAGCCTCCATGAGCTCCGCGATAGGACGTGATGAGCCCGACCCCGCGCAGCGGAATGACGAGCTTGCTGAGGTATTTTTCCGAGATCCTGTGCGTCCTGGCAATATCTTTCAGAAAAACAGGCTCGCCGCCGTATCTCAGCGCGAGCTCATAGACGATTTTCAGTCCGTACCTGCTTCTGGTTGAAACCAGCATTCGCGTCCCTGTCCACCTTCATTTGTGCAGAATCCGGCCCTATCCGTCCGTCCTTAACCGGCCGAATCCAGCCCTATCCGGTGGAAAGAATAGTGCAGGAACCGGCCTGAGTCAAACGCGGGGCGGATGGATGGCGTGCGGTGTGGCGCCGGCCCCGTGGACGTCGACTTCACTACCAATACTATAGAATTACTGGTAATTTTCTCTTGACAGCAAAGAGCCATCCATGAGATAAGACTACCAATACTATAGACTATGTAGTGATTAAACACTACTGATAAGGAGAGGAAATGGGCGACAACAGGTACAGGTTCGAGACCCTGGCTCTTCATGGAGGCCAGGTCGTGGACCCGGCAACGACATCCAGAGGGGTCCCTATCTACCGGACGAGCTCATATGTATTCCCCACAACCGAGAGGGCGGCAAACCTCTTCGCCCTGAAGGAGCTGGGCAACATCTACAGCAGGATCATGAACCCGACCCAGGACGTGCTGGAGCAGCGCGTGTCGCTGCTCGAGAACGGGGCGGCGTCCGTGGCGTTCGCTTCGGGCACTGCCGCCATCTTCAATACGATCGTGACCATCATGGGGATGGGCGATGAGATCGTCTCAGCCAGCAATCTCTACGGCGGCACCTACACGATGTTCGATGCCATCCTGCCCACCCTCGGCATCACGGTGAAGTTCGTCAAGCACGACAACCCGAAGAACTTCGAGAAGGCCATCACGCCGAAGACCCGGGCTGTCTTCATCGAGACCATCGGCAACCCGGTGCTCGACGTCACCGACATCGGGGAAGTGGCAAAGGTCGCTCATGCGCATGGGCTTCCGCTCATCGTCGATGCGACCTTTACCACTCCCTACCTGCTGAAGACCATCGACTTCGGGGCGGATATCGTCGTGAACTCGCTCACCAAGTGGATGGGCGGACACGGCACCGCGATCGGCGGAATCGTGACCGACGCGGCCCGCTTCAACTGGAAGGACAGCAAGTTCAAGTTCTTCAACGACCCGGACCCCAACTACCACGGGCTGAAGTGGGCACACGACCTGCCGGCGCCTCTTGCCCCCGTGGCTTTTGCGCTGCGACTGCGAACGGTCCCGCTTCGAAACCTCGGCGCCTGTACCTCCCCCGACAACGCCTGGATCTTCCTCCAGGGGCTGGAATCGCTCCCCGTCCGCATGGAGCGCCATTGCACAAACGCCATGGCCGTGGCGCAGTGGCTTTCGAAAAACCCGAAGGTTGAGTGGCTGCGGTATCCGGGGCTTCCCCAGGATCCGACATATCCTGTTGCCAGCAAGTATCTGAAAAAGGGCTTCGGCGGCATGGTGGTGTTCGGCATCAAGGGCGGAAAGGCTGCCGGGGAGAAGTTCATCAACAGCCTCAAGCTGTTCTCCCACCTGGCCAACGTCGGAGACGCCAAGAGCCTCGCGCTCCATCCGGCAAGCACCTCGCACTCGCAGCTCACCGAGCAGCAGCAGCGCGAAAGCGGCCTGACGCCCGAGCTCGTGCGCCTTTCCATCGGGCTCGAGCACGTGGATGACATCAAGGAAGACATCGAGCAGGCCATCAAGCAGGCCTGAGCAGCAAGAGAAATGTGCTTTGAAAGAAAGCGTTCGAGGAGGAGAACATGAACATAAAGGCGAGCGTGCTGGAGCTCATCGGCAACACGCCCCTTGTCAGGTTGAACAGGGTCAACGCGGGAGCAAAGGCCGAGGTCGTGGCCAAGCTGGAATCCCACAACCCGCTTGCAAGCGTGAAGGACAGGATCGCGCTGGCGATGATCGAGGATGCCGAGAAGCGGGGCCTCTTGAAGAAGGGAAGCGTCATCGTGGAGCCCACGAGCGGCAACACCGGCATCGGGCTGGCGTACGTGGCGGCGGTCAAGGGCTATCGCTGCATCCTCACGATGCCCGAGAGCATGAGCGTGGAGCGGCGAAAGCTCCTGAAGGTCTTCGGCGCGGAGGTGGTCCTCACCCCGGCGCCGCGCGGGATGGGCGGGTCCATCGAGAAGGCCCGCGAGATCCTGGAATCCACCCCGGACTCCTTCATGCCTCAGCAGTTCGAGAACCCGGCCAATCCCGAGGTGCACAGGAAGACCACCGCGGAGGAGATCTGGAAGGACACCGAGGGCAAGGTGGATATCCTCGTGAGCGGCGTGGGGACCGGCGGGACGATCACCGGCGTGTCGGAGTTCATGAAGAAAAGGAAGAAGGACTTCCGCTCGATTGCCGTGGAGCCCACCAAGTCCCCGGTCCTCTCCGGCGGAAGTCCCTCGCCGCACAGGATCCAGGGGATCGGGGCGGGCTTTGTGCCCGGCGTCTACAACAAGAACCTCGTGGATGAGATCATCAAGGTGGACGACGAGGATGCGGGAAAGACAGCGCGAAGGCTTGCGAAGGAGGAGGGGCTCCTCGTGGGCATCTCTTCGGGGGCGGCAGCGTGGGCCGCCCTGGAGGTGGCCAAACGCCCCGAGTGCGCCGGCAAGCTGATCGTGGTGGTCCTCCCGGATACGGGTGAGCGCTACCTGAGCACGTGGCTCTTCGAGGACGGCGCCTGAGAGATGTCCCTCCAGATGTCCACACGGGCCCGCTACGGGGTGAGGCTCATGGTGGCCCTTGCCATCAACTACGGTAACGGGATCAGCCTGCTGAAGGACATTGCGCGGCGTGAAGGGATATCGGAGAAATACCTGGGTCAGATCGTCATACCGTTGAAATCAGCCCGGTTGGTGGCCTCCCAGCGGGGCTCCCACGGGGGGTATTCCCTTGCGCGGCCCCCGGAGGATATAACGGTGCGCGACGTCGTGGAAGCCATCGAAGGCCGCGTTGCCCTTGCGCCGTGCGCGGGGGAGGCCGCCTCGGACCCCGGGTGCATCGAGAGCCCGTCCGCCTGCGAGCGGGCAACCACCTGCGTCGTGTCGCGGGTGTGGAAGAAGCTCCAGGAGGACATCGTGGAGTCCCTCGCTTCCTTCACACTGGCAGGGCTTGCGCGGCAGACCCGGGAGCTGGAGGAGAGCACGACGAACTACGTGATCTGACGGAGGTACGCCGCCGGATGAAGAGGCGACTGGTCGTGGGCCTGAGCGGAGGAGTGGATTCCTCCGTGGCGGCTCTCCTTCTCAAGCAGGCCGGCCACGAGGTGGCCGGCGTGACGATGATGATCTACTCCGGCACCCGCCCCGGCGTTCCTGGGGTTGATTCCTGCTACAGCCCGGGTGAGGGGGCGGACGTGGAGTACGCCCAGGCGGTCTGCCGCACCCTGGGAATCCCCTATCATACCGTGGACCTGAAAAAAGAGTTCCGGACGTGGGTGCTCGACTACGCGCGCTCCGAGTACCTGGCCGGCAGGACGCCCAATCCGTGCGTGAAATGCAACCAGCTCGTGAAGTTCGGCCTCCTGGTGGATCGTCTCTCGCAGCTTCCCGGGGTGGATTTCGATGCGTTTGCAACAGGCCACTACTGCCAGGTTTTTCAGGAGATAGATACCGGACGCTTCTGCCTGCAGAAGGCCAGGGACCCCCTGAAGGACCAGTCCTATTTCCTCTGCATGCTCTCCCAGGAGCAGCTCTCCCGGGTGATTTTCCCGCTGGGCTCGCTCTCCAAAACCGAGGTGAGGCGGATCGCTCGGGAAGCGGGCCTTGCCACGCACGACCGTCCCGAGAGCCAGGACTTCGCCGCAGGCGGGTACAGAGAGGTGCTCGAGCCGGGCCAGAACGAGGGCCCCATCAAGGACCAGGACGGCAACGTGATCGGGTCCCATCGCGGGATCTGGGGATACACGATCGGGCAAAGAAAAGGCCTTGGCGTGGGGGGAGGCGAACCGCTGTACGTCACGAAGATCGATGCCGGGACCAACACCATTGTCGCCGGCCCTGAGTCCGGGCTCTACCGCAGCCGTCTCCTGGTTCGGTCCGTGAACTGGGTGAGCCGCGGCAGGCCCGAAGAGCCCGTCAAGGTGGCGGCTCGGATCCGCTACCGAAACCCCGAGGCGCCCGCGGTGGTGACCCCGCTGGAGGACGGGAGCGTGTCGGTAGAGTTCGACGAGCCGCAGCGGGCGGTTGCCCGCGGCCAGATCTGCGCTTTCTATGACGGAGACATCCTTCTTGGCGGGGGGACAATCGACGAATGAGCGCCGAAGAAGACCTCTCCCGCTACTCCCGCCAGATCCTCCTTCCCAGGATCGGGGCGGAGGGGCAGCGCCGCCTGTCCGGCTCCCGCGCGCTGGTGATGGGCGTTGGTGCCCTGGGCACTGCCCTGGCTTCCCTCCTTGTCCGCGCCGGGTGCGGTTTCGTGCGGATTGTGGATCGGGACTTCATTGAGCTCGACAACCTTCAGCGCCAGACGCTCTTCGATGAAGATGACATCTCCGCCGGCCTGCCCAAGGCCATAGCGGCGGCCCGCAAGCTGGCCCGCGCAAATACATCGGTGACCGTGGATCCCGTGGTGGCCGACGTGACGCCGGCAAACATCCTGGGGCTCATCGAAGGATGCAACCTGGTCGTGGACGGGTGCGATAACATGGAAGCGCGTCTTCTCCTGAACGACGCCTGCCTGAAGACGAAAACGCCGTGGGTCTACGGAGCCGCCATCGGCATGACTGGGGCCACCATGAGCTTCATTGCCGGCCGCGGGCCTTGCTTCCGCTGCATCGTCCCACAGCAGCCGTCTCCCGGGGCCCTTCCGACCTGCGAGACCGCGGGGGTGCTCGGCACTGTTCCCCAGATGATCGCCTCCTTCCAGGTGACGGAGGCCATCAAGATCCTAACGGGCAACGCCGAGGATGTGGTCCCGCAGATGCGGTTCCTGGACGCGTGGGCGGGGACGGTCGAATCCCTTGACATCCACAAGGGCGATGATCCCTGCCCGGCATGCGACCTGGGACGATACGATTTTCTCGAGGGAGCCGGGGGCGGAGGCAGCACAAAGCTCTGCGGCCGCATGGCAGTCCAGGTGGATCCCGGACAGGCGGCTGCCCCCGATTTCAAGGCCCTCGCGGGGAGGCTTGCTTCCCTGGGAGACGTGGCTTTCAATCCGTACCTGCTGAAGTTCCGCGCGGGGGACAGGGAGATCGTTCTCTTCGCCGACGGGCGGGCCATCATCAAGGGAACCTCCGACGAGGCCGCTGCCCGTGCCCTCTACGCGAGGTTCATCGGCGCATAGCCGCAGGGGAGGGATCTCGCGTGGATGCCGCGGCCATCAGGGAAGATTTCCCCGCGCTTCGTCCTTCCGGAAGAGCCCGGCCCCTCATCTACCTCGACAACGCGGCAACTACCCAGCGGCCGCGCCAGGTCCTGGAGACCATCACCTGCTTCTACTCCCGGTTCAACGCGAACATCCACCGATCCCCCCATGCCCTCGGGGAGGCGGCCACCGCGTTGTACGAGCAGGCCCACACGGCCGTGGCCCGGTTCATCGGGGCGCGCGGGCCGCAGGAGATCGTGTTTCTTCGAAACACCACGGAGGCGCTGAACCTCGTCGCGGTCTCCCTGTGCCGCCCCGGACCGCTTGCCTTCCGCCCCGGGGACCAGGTGGTCATCACCATCATGGAGCATCACTCCGACTTCGTGCCGTGGCAGGCCCTGTGCCGACAGGCGGATCTCCGCCTGAAGATAATCGGGCTGGGCGATAACGGCTCGCTGGACCTCGACGAGCTGCGCGCCGCGCTGGGGCAGCGCACGCGGCTGGTCTGCTGCACGCACGTGTCCAACGTGCTGGGGACCATCAACCCGGTGGCCGATATCGCGCGCATGACGCATGACGCCGGCGGCCTTCTCCTTGTGGACGCGGCGCAGTCCGTGCCGTGCATGCCCGTGAGCGTCCGGGACCTTGATTGCGACTTTCTTGCCTTCTCGGGTCACAAGATGCTCGCCCCCTTCGGGACTGGAGTCCTCTACGGGAAGGAGGACCTCCTGGCGCAGATGTCGCCGTTCCTGTTTGGCGGAGACATGATCCAGACCGTGACGGAGGAAGGGGCCACCTGGAACTCCCTGCCGTGGAAGTTCGAGGCAGGCACGCCCGACGTGGCAGCCGGCGTGGCCCTGGGCGGGGCCACCGACAGGAGGAGCGGACTTCGACTGGTCGGCGCCGTCGACTACCTGGAAGCCATTGGGATGGGCGAGGTTCGGGCGCACGAGCGCGCGCTGCTGGAGCAGCTGGTTGCCGGCCTGGATGCGGTCCCTGGCGTGCGCATCACGGGCCCGCGCGACAGCGCCCGTCGGGCCGCGGCCGTCTCCTTCAGCGTCGACGGCGCCGACCCGTTCGTGGTGGCCCGTCTGCTTGACGGCGAGGGCATCTGTGTGCGCGCCGGAGGGCACTGCGCCTACCCCCTTGCCGCCCGTCTTGGGGTCGAAGGAACTGTTCGTGCAAGCCCGTACATCTACAACACTCCTGATGAAATAGCCAGGTTTCTGGAAGTCTTGAGGGACATCGTCGCCAACAGACTTGCGTGAGCAATTAGAGATATTAGAGTTTCAGTCAAGATGAAATTTCTCTTGACATCCAGCTCCGAAGGCCCTTAAAGTAACAATCATGTCCGAACAGGCTGTACGTATAACTAAGCACAAACTGATCAGTCAATCAATCCTGGAGGGCATCCGCACCGGAGAAATCATCCCGGGAGACAAGCTCCCTTCGGAGAGCGAGCTGTGCCGGAAGTTCGACGCGTCGCGCAGCTCGATCAGGCAGGCCATTTCCGACCTTGTCCACGAAGGGTGGCTGAAAACCCAGAAGGGAGTGGGCACGTTCTGCGTATTGAAAAGCAGGAAGCTCAGCCTCGACATTGGCCTGGTCTGCTATTTCTCCAGCTCGTACATCTTCCCCAGGATCGCCCGAGGGTGCGACCAGATCGCGCACCGCAGGGGATTTCACATCGTGCTCAACCAGTCCGAATACGATCCGGCCAGGGAGCGGGAGATCCTGGCCAGGCTGCGGAAACGCGGGGTGGACGGGATCCTCATCGAGCCGGTCTTTGACGGCGCTGATCGCTCCAACGCCGACCTCCTGCAGGAGCTGGACCAGTCAGGCATTCCTGTCGTTCTCCTGGACAACTATTTCCCCGGCAGGGATTTCACGCGCATCGCCCTGGACGACCTGGCCGCCGGACGGCTGGTGGCGTCCCACCTTCTGCAGAAGGGGCACGAGCGGATCGCCATCCTCTGTGACACGGGGTATTTCCCCAAGAGACTGCGGCGCGACGGAGCCCTCGAGCTCCTTGCGCAAAGGGGCGCCCGGCCGCCCGAGGAATTGGTCCTGGGCTTCGAGGGGCCGGTGCACTCCGGCAGGGCCGCGGACGCGCCTTTCGCGCTTTTTCACGACCGTCGTCGAGCTTCCCACGGCGTTCATCTGTACGAGCGATGAGGAGGCCATCGAGGTCTACAAGGCTGCCCAGGCACGGGGCTTGAAGATCCCCGAGGACCTGCGGTCGTGAACTCGACAACTCCAGCCTGGCTGAGGTTCCCGGCATCTCTCTCACGTCCGTGGACCACCCCGGCCAGTACATGGGTGAGCTGGCAACGCAGGTCCTCGTGGAGAGGGTCCTCAACCCGGGGGTGGCGTGCCAGACGACCTCTCTCATCCAGCCCCGGCTCCTGGAGAGGTCATCGGTCAGGGACATGCAGCGCCCGTTCGACGGGCGCTGAGGAAAATAGTCCAAGGAGGAATGTATGAAGAGATTCGTGCGGCTCGCGCTGGCGGCAGGCCTTCTCCTGTCGGCCAGTCTGCTCCTGCCGGCGGCCGTCTTCGCGGAGGGCGGGCAGGAAAAGCCGGGCGAGAAAGTGGTCAGCTACTTCGCTGATTCCAAGTACTACTCCGACAACACGACCATCTCGCGGAACCAGGCATTCGAGAAGGAATCCGGAATCAAGGTGGACATGCAGATGATTCCCGGGGACCCCGAGCAGTTCTACGACAAGACGGACATCGCCATCATGGGCGGGGACACCACCGACTGCATCCGGCTCACAAACCCCCTGAACATAGCGCGCTACGTTCAGGCGGGTTTCCTCATGCCCCTGGATGAGCTGTTCGACGAAAGCCGGCTACAAGCCCGAGGCAGTCTACGGGAAGTTCCTCAAGAGGTACAACGGCAAGATCCTCTACCTGCCCTACGAGCAGTCCATCCATGCGGTGTATTACAACAAGAAGATCTTCGACAACGCCGGCGTTCCCTACCCGAAGGCTCCCTGGACCTGGGACAACTACGTCGACACGGCAAAGAAGCTGACCAACCGGGACAAGGGGATCTGGGGCTCCTACTTCGTCCTGGACTGGGAGTACTACTATTACATGATCGCCCGGCAGAGAAACGTATCCGGATACAAGACCACCGGGCTCTCCAACTACGATGACCCCTCCTTCCGGGAATCCCTCAAGTTCATCCATGACCTGGGCGAGGTGGACAAGGTCCAGCCGACGTTCAAGGAGTACAAGGCCAAGAAGCTGACCTGGGACACCTGGGCCGCGACAGGGAGCTACGGGATGACATGCATCGGGAGCTGGTTCACCGGCCTCCTCACGGACCAGGCCACGTATCCGCGCGACTGGGACTGGGGCATCGTGGAAACCCCCTCCGCGGGTCCGAATGGAAAGAACAACCTGATGGCGGGAGGGGTCTGGGCGGTGCTCAAGAACGCAAAACATCCGCAGAACGCCGCCCGCTACGTGGCATGGGTGAGCGAGAACAGCTACAAGTACGCGGGAGGGATCCCGGCCCGGGTGAACCTCACGGATGCCGAGATCCAGGATCTGCTGGGCGGGATCGCCGGCAAGTCGCGAGGGTCGGTCACGGTGGCCGACCTGCGGGCGGCGCTCATGCAGAACAGCCTCGGAGTGGTGGATGAGAAAGTCACCGGGCCCCGCGCCCGGGAATACACTGACGTGATCCTCCAGGAGTCCCAGCTGTACATGTCCGGCGAGCAGTCCCTGGACGACACGGTGAAAAACATCAAGGCCAGGGCGGACGCCATCCTGGCGCCGAAATAGAGTCTCTGCCAGAGGAGCGGTGAGTGAGCGTTTCCCCGGTCCGTCATTTTCGACTTTCCGCGCGGGAAGGCCGGACTGCGCTCATCTTCATCGCTCCTTTCTTTGCGGGTTTTGCCGTCTTCTATCTTGTTCCTCTCCTCTACAGCGTGTTCCTGAGCCTCGTCAACTTCAACAGCCTCGGGCAGATCCGCACGAACGAGTTTTTCGGCCTGAGGAACTACCTGCGAGCCCTGGGGGACCGTCTGGCCATGGCGTCGTTCCTGCGGAGCTTCTTTTTCTCCCTGATATACGTTGCGGGGATCATCATTACTTCCCTGTTCCTTGCGTTGCTCCTGAACCGACGCCTGTTTTTGCGCACGATGAGCAGGACAATGATCTACATGCCCTACGTGGCCAACGTCATAGCCATCGGGATCGTCTGGACCATCGTCCTCAACCCCTACGAGGGGCCCATCAACGCCCTCCTGAGGCTTGCCGGGGTCCCCGAGGCGTCTCTCCCCCAATGGCTTCTTGGCGTGAGGAGCTCCCTTCCCACGATTGCCTGGATCAAGGTCTGGCAGAACCTCGCCTTCCAGACCATCGTCTTCCTGGCCGCGCTGCAGGATGTGCCGAGGGAGCTCTACGAATGCGCCCAGATCGACGGGGCGGGATGGTGGCGGAGCTTCCTGCGCATCACGCTGCCCATGATCTCCCCGACGAGCTTCTTCCTGATCGTGGTCACCGTGATCGGCTCCTTCAACAGCTTCGCCCTGGTCAAGGCGTTGACGGATGGCGGGCCCGGCTCAGCGTCCCGGATCATCACGCTTTTCATCTACGAGCAGGCCTTCAAGTATTCCTATTACAGCTACTCCAACGCCCTGGCATGCCTGCTGTTCCTCTTCATCCTTCTTGTCACGCTGCTTCAATGGAGGGCCCAGAAGGCATGGGTCCACTACTGAGCTCCCGCACCGCCCGGGACCACCGCGGGGCAGGCTGCTCTGTCCCTGCTCGTCTTCTGCCTGGGCCTCCTCATGATCACGCCGTTCATCTTCATGCTGTCCGCTTCCTTCAAGCACCCGGGGCTCGTATTCGTGGAGCCCCTTCGGATCATTCCGCGCGTGGTCTTCCTGGGGAACTTCCAGCGCGTGTTCGCTGATCCCCTGTACCCCTTGTGGTACTGGAACAGCATCCGCATTGTCTTGATAACAATTCCCCTCCGGGCGTTTCTCGTCACCCTCGCCGCCTATGCTTTCGCCCGGCTCACCTTTGCGGGCAAAAACATCATCTTCCTGCTCTTCATGTCCACGATGATGATCACCCCGGAGGCCACCATCGTGCCACGGTACCTCCTCTACAAGGCCATCCGCCTCATCGACAACCAGTGGGCAATCATCGTGCCGGCTGTCTTCGACGTGTTCTTCCTCTTCATGCTCAGGCAGTTCTTCATGACCATCCCGCGCGAGCTGTCCGAGGCGGCGTTCCTGGACGGATACGGGCATTTCCGCATCTACCTGCGGATCATCCTGCCGCTCTCCCGCCCGGCTCTCATCACCATGGTGCTGTTCACCTTCATCTGGGTCTGGAACGACTACGTGAACCCCTTTGTCTTCATCAACTCCATGCGCAAGCAGCTCATCACCACTGGCCTTCAGTTCTTCCAGTCCCGCGAGGGGGCGAACTATGCTCTCCAGATGGCCGGGGCCACCTTCGCGGTCATTCCCACCGTCATCCTGTTCGCGTTCACCCAGAGATACTTCGTGCAGGGCATCGCGACGAGCGGCATCAAAGGCTAGCCGGGCCCGGGAGCATGATCGCGGAAGACCCGCGCGGCGTGGGTCCGGGCCATGGACAGCCCGTGCCGCTCCTCGCTACACTCCCGGCCGTAACGACAAGGAGAGTCGAGAATGTCCGACAAGCGGCTCCCGTTCAGCCGGGAAAAAATCGAGAAGGTCATCAAAGAGCATCCCACCCCGTTTCACATCTATGATGAGAAGGCCATCCGCGAGAATGCACGGGCGCTGAAGAAGGCATTCTCCTGGGCTTCCGGGTTTCGCGAGTTCTTTGCCGTGAAAGCCCTCCCTAACCCTCACATCCTTGCCATCACGAAGGAGGAGGGGTTCGGCGTGGACTGCAGCTCCCTCGCGGAGCTGATGCTGTCCGAGCGGGTGGGGCTTCGGGGTGAGCAGATCATGTTCACCTCCAACGATACGCCTGCCGCTGAATACGTGGAAGCGAAGCGCCTCGGTGCAATCATCAACCTGGACGATATCAGTCACATTCCTTTCCTGAAGAAACACGCGGGGATGCCGGACCTGATCTGCTTCCGCTATAACCCCGGGCCGCTCAAAGGGGGAAACGCGATCATCGGAACCCCGGAGCAGGCCAAGTACGGCTTCACCCGGGAGCAGCTGTTCGACGGGTATCGACTGGCGCGGGAGATGGGCGCCCGGCGGTTCGGCCTGCACGCCATGATCGCCTCCAATGAGCTCTCCCTCGAGTATCACTGGGACACTGCCCGAATGCTTTTCGACCTCATCCACGACCTGTCGAAGGAGCTCGACATCCGCTTCGAGTTCGTGAACCTGGGCGGAGGATTCGGCATCCCCTACCGGCCCGAGGAGATGCCGATCGACTGGCAGGTCCTGGCCCGGGGGATCTGCGAGGCGTATGAGTCGAAGGTGAAGGCGCGCGGCCTTCACCCTTTGAAGCTCTACATGGAAAGCGGAAGAGCCATCACCGGGCCGCACGGCTACCTGGTGAGCCGGGTCCTCCATCTCAAGCACACCTACAAGGACTACGTGGGCCTCGATGCGTGCATGACGAACCTTGCGCGGCCAGCCATGTACGGGGCCTATCACCATATCACCGTGCTGGGCAAGGAGGGCCGGCCGGCGGAGCGCGCGTACGACGTCACTGGCTCCCTCTGTGAGAACAACGACAAGTTCGCCATCGATCGGATGCTTCCCCCGGTGGAGGAGGGTGACCTCGTCGTGATCCATGACACCGGCGCGCACGGGTGGGCCATGGGATCCAACTACAACGGCAAGCTGCGATCCGCCGAGCTCCTCCTCCGGGAGGACGGCTCGGTCAGGCAGATCCGCCGCGCGGAGACTGTGCAGGACTATTTCGCAACCCTGGAGCTCCCTTCCGCGTGAGCGCCCGGGCGCGAACCGGCTTCATCCTGAAGATCATCCTGATCCCCCTCGTGGCTCTCTGCGTCATCGGCGCCGGGCTTTTCCTGTGGCTCTCCGCTTCCCCGGCCCTCATGCCCGAGGCATTTGCCGCGCTTCGGGGCTCCGCGGAGGTCACGGTGAGCGTCGGGAAATGGGGGGTGTTCGAGCCCGCCGCTGGAAAGCCGAGGGTCGGGCTCATCATCTATCCGGCGAGCCGCGTGGACTGGCGCGCCTACGCTCCACCGGCGCTGGCCATCGCCCGCGAGGGCTTTCTTGTCGTCCTTGTTCCCATGCCCTTGAACCTTGCAGCCCTGGACCCGGTACGGGCCACTTCGGTGATGGAGGCGTTTACGAGCATCCGCGCCTGGGTGCTCGCCGGACACGGTGAGGGGGGAGCCATGGCGGCGCGCTTTGCAATGCATCACCCCCGTGAAGTGAGGGCGCTCATCCTCTGGGCCGCCCGGCCCGGCCCGGGCGACAACCTGGGGTCTGCGAGGATCCCTGTGCTGTCGATCTCCGCCGAGCGCGATGGCCTGGTGCCGCCCCTGGTGATCAGGGAGTCAGCTTGGCTCCTTCCTTCCTCCACTCGCTGGGTGACAATCCCGGGGGGCAATCACTCCCAGTTCGGGTGGTATGGAAATCAGGACAGGGACGGGAAGGCGCTGATCTCGCGCGAGCAGCAGCAGGCCAGGGTGGTCAGGGCCACGCTGCAGCTGCTGCGTTCGATCGCGAAATACTGACCCCCATCCGGGAGCGGGTCATGCCGCGACGACATCCTGGAACGCAACGGCTACAGGATCCTGGAAGCAAGCGACGGGGCACAAGCGCTTCGTATCAGCAATGAACACTCGGGCCAGAATGACTTGTTGCTCACCGACGTCGTCATGCCAGGAATAGGGGGGAGCGAGGTTGCCGATGCCTTCAGAGGCGCCAATCCCAACGTCTCAGTCATATTCATGACTGGATACTCTGACCGTCAGGACTTGGGCCAAGACGACAGCCACGCCGTCTACCTTCTTTCCAAGCCGTTCAGCATGTCCGACATGTTGGCCAAAGTCGAGTCTTCCCTGGAGTCAAGTCGAAGATCCTGACCCGGGTGTCTTTGCACTGTCAGCGTCGGAGCGGTACCTTAGCGTGGTACTTCTGTTTCGGGGCAATTCCTAAGGAGGAGTTCCGTGAAGAGGACGCGAATCGGTGTCATTCTCTCTCTTGCGCTATTTCTTGGTGGAGCGATCGCAGGCCAAGCCGCGGACGTCACCATCACGTACTGGCAGTACTTCTACCAGTCCAAGGTAGACCTGATGAACGACCTGATCCAGCAGTTCGAGGCCAGAAACCCCGGCATCCACGTCGAGCAGGTAACATTCCCGTACGAGAGCTACCTGCAGAAGGTGGCCGCGGCTGTCCCGGCCGGCGAGGGACCGGATGTGATCAATCTCTATTACGGGTGGCTCCCCCTCTGGGTCAAATCGGGCTACCTGCAGGCGCTCCCGGAATCAGCCTTCAGCAGCGCCTACCTCGCAAAGACCTTCTATCCCTTCGTTGCCCAGTCCGTGAGCTTCGGCGGAAAGAACTATTCCGTGCCGACGGCGGTACGGACCCTTGCCCTCATCTACAACAAGAGGCTCTTCAGGGAGGCGGGGCTCGATCCGAGCGTCCCGCCCAGGACCCTCGACGAGCTCCTGGCGGACGCGAAGAAGCTCTCCAAGTACGACGCGCAGGGCAACCTGGTGCAGTCCGGGCTTCTCATGCAGCCCAGCGGCCAGGGACACGTCTGGATCAGGGAGGTTCTCTTCCGGCAGTTCGGGGCCACCCCCTACAGCGCGGACGGCCGCAGGGTGACCTATAATTCGCCTGCGGGCATCAAGGCGTTCCAGTGGTACATGGACAGGATCACGAAGGACAAGGTGGGCTACCCGAACTTCTCCACTGACGACCCTACCGCGTTCACTGCCCAGAAGGGAGCAATGAACATCGATGGATCCTTCCGCATCGCCACCTTGAACGCGGTCAAGAACCTCGAGTGGGGAGCCGCGGAGCTTCCCACCTACAAAGGCATCAAGTCGAACTTCGCCTCCTTCTGGACGAACGCAATTGTGAGCGGCGTTTCCGGGGCGAAGCTGGATGCCGCGGTCAAGTTCCTCGCCTTCCTTACCTCACCCGAGGTCCAGGACCAGTGGCTGAAAAAGGTCGGTGAGCTCCCGGCCACCCCGAGCCTCTCGGACCGATACCAGAATGACCCGGTGATCAGCGTGTTCCTGAAGGGGCTTGCGTACGCCCACGCCACCTCCTACGTGGACGAGGCAGGACAGCGCGCAATCCTCGACGACGCGGTGGACGAGGTGAACCTCAAGAAGGCAGATCCCGCCGCGGTCCTCAACGCCGCCGCCGCGAAGGAGCAGAAGCTCATCGACGACTTCTGGAAGTAGGGAGACGAATGACACTCGCGGCCCGCCGCGCAGGAATGGCGTACGCTTTTCTGGGCATACCGCTCGTGTTCTTCCTGGGCGTGCGCTTCGGGCCCATGCTCTACATGATCGCGATGAGCTTCACGGACTGGGGCCTCCTGCGCAAGACGGTCCACGTCGTGGGGCTTGCGAACTACAAGTCGATCTTCGCCGATCCGGTGTTCCTGAAATCCCTGGTCAACACCGCGAAATACGCGGTGATCGGCGCGCCGGCGGTCATCGTCCTCAGCCTGTGGATCGCCCTCATCCTGGACCGCGTGTCGAAGGGAAAGGGCGTCTATCGACTGGTCTATGTCCTCCCTTACATCACACCGGTGGTGGCCGTCGCGTGGGTATGGCGATGGATGTTCCAGTCGCCGCCCCTTGGCGTCATCAACGCGGTCCTCGTCTCCGTGGGGCTCAGGGCCCAGGAGTTCCTCAACAGCCCCACGCAAGCCCTTCCGTCCATCCTTGCCGTCAACGTCTGGATCGAGCTCGGCTACTGCACGATCGTCTTCCTCGCCGGGATCCAGACCATCCCGTCCAGCATCATGGAGGCAGCGCGCATGGACGGCGCATCGGGGTGGCAGCTTCTCCGCGGGATCACCCTTCCCCTTCTCCTGCCGGTGACCCTTCTGCTCGTTGTCGTGGAGGGAATACAGTTCCTGCGGATATTCACCCAGGTCTACAACCTGTCGTACCAGGCGTTGGGCGGGCCGCTGGATTCCACCAAGTCCGCCGCACTCTATATCTACCAGAAGGCCTTTACCAACTTCGACATGGGCGTTGCAGCGAGCGCGAGCCTCGTGCTGTTCGTGATCATCCTTGCCGTTACTCTCATCCAGCTGAGGCTCTTCGACACGAGGCTTGACTACTAGTGGCTGCAATGAAGGGACGCACGCCATCTGTTGCCCCGGCCTACGTGGTACTGTCGCTCCTCTCGGTGATCATGCTCTTCCCCTTCCTCTGGATGCTCCTGTCGAGCTTCAAGGACGCGACGCAGATTTACGAGATGACTCTCTTGCCCACAAACCCTACCCTCGACAATTACGTCTCCATCATCTTGTCCAGGAACTCCCGTTTCCCCCAGTGGTTTCTCAACAGCGCGATTGTCGGGGTGGCTACTACGGCGTCCGTGCTGCTCTTCGATTCGCTTGTCGGTTACACCCTCGCCAAGTTCCGGTTTCCCGGCAAGCGAATCATCTTCCTCCTCATCATCAGCACGCTCATGATCCCGACCGAGATGCTCGTGATCCCCTGGTACGCTTTGGCCAGGACGCTCAAGTGGGTCAACAGCTACTGGGGCATCATGTTCCCGGGCATGATCAGCGCCTTCGGCGTCTTCCTGATGCGCCAGTTCATGGGGACGCTGCCGGACGACCTGATTGACGCGGCGCGGGTCGACGGGAGGGGAGAGCTGCGGATCTTCTTCACGGTCGTCCTCCCCCTCGTCACGCCGGCCCTCGCGATCCTCGCGATCTTCAACTTCATCGGCAACTGGAACGCCTTCCTCTGGCCCCTGATAGCGGCGGCAACGCCCCGCATGTTCACCCTCCCCGTCGGGCTCGCAAACTTCTCCGGCGAGGCAGGCAGCAACTGGCAGTCCATCATGACCGCCGCCACGGTTTCCATGCTGCCCCTGGTCATCGTCTTCCTCGTTTTCCAGAAGCAGATCGTCAAGGGCATCGCACTCACCGGGCTGAAGGGGTAATGTCTATGAGCATGGCCTTCTCGAGCGTCTACGTCGAGCACGTCCTGGACCCGGGCTACCGGAACTGGAAGAGACTCTACTACGGCGATCTGCTTGCCGTGCACAAGGCCCACCTCATCATGCTTCAGGAGACAGGCATCGTGTCCCGGACGGCCGCGGCGGATATAAAGGCTTCAATGGCTGCCATCGAGGCCGGCACGGCATTTCCGGATCACCTCCCGGAGAGGTTGGAAGACCTTTTCTTCTTCTACGAGAAGGAGCTCGATCGTCACGGGGCAGGGAGGTCCGCTTCCCTTCACACGGCGCGCAGCCGAAACGACATGGACACGACGGTCTTCAGGCTCGCACTGAAGCGCGAGCTCCGCGATCTCGTGGGCCGCCTGGCCTCCTGTGCCAGGACAATCCTTCAACGCGCTCGCACCGGCGAGAGGGAGCTCACCATCCTCTCCACGCACGGGCAGCCCGCCAACGTCTCGACCATGGCCCACTACTTGAGTGCCTTCCTCCTCGATTTCCTGGAAGGGACGGAGTCCCTCGTCACGGCCATCGGATCCACTGACCACTGCACCCTTGGGGCCTGCGCGATCACTGGCACGGGTTTCGCCATAGACCGCGACCGCACCTCGCATCTCCTGGGCTTCAGATCTCCCGTCCCCAACAGCTACCAGGCCATCGCGACATCGCATTGGCTGACAAGTCCCGCGCAGGCGCTGCAGCTCATCCTCTCTGACACGGGGCGCCTTGCCGCCGACATGATTCACAAGGCAGCCGCCGAAGTGGGACTCCTCGTCTTCCCCGACGATCTTGTACAGAAAAGCAGCATCATGCCGCAAAAGCGCAACCCGGTGATCCTCGAGTACATACGCATCCAGGCGGGGCTCGCGGCGGGAGCCTGCGATTCGGTCGTGCGCCTCTTCAGGAACGTTCCCTACCAGGACGTGAACGAGGCAGCGGACGCCCCGGTGAGCGAGTTCCTCGACTCGCTTTCCCACGCGCGCTCCTGCGTGGCGCTCCTGGAGTTGGCGGTCAGCAAGGTCGCCTCCAGCCAGTCACGTGCACGTGAGATAGCGGTCACGCAAGGGGTGACGACGACCGAGCTCGCGGACACCTTGGTCCGCACCTGCGGCATCAGCTTCCAGAACGCGCATCGCGCCTGCGCCGATTTCGTCCGTTCGGGGTACGACAAGACCCGGTTGCGAGAGGCCTACAGGGAGATCGTGGGCAAGGAGCTCCCCCTTTCGGACCATGAGGTCGATGAGGCGCTGGAGCCGGAACATTTCGTCGCGGTGAGGAAGACCTTGGGAGGCCCCGCACCCGCTGGGATGGCGTCCGTGTACGATGCGGTTGCGGCGGCGATGGCCGTCCTCCCCTCGTCACAGGGCCTTGGCGATCCTCGCGATCTTCAACTTCATCGGCAACTGGAACGCCTTCCTCTGGCCCCTGATAGCGGCGGCAACGCCCCGCATGTTCACCCTCCCCGTCGGGCTCGCAAACTTCTCCGGCGAGGCAGGCAGCAACTGGCAGTCCATCATGACCGCCGCCACGGTTTCCATGCTGCCCCTCCTCATCGTCTTCCTCGTTTTCCAGAAGCAGATCGTCAAGGGCATCGCACTCACCGGGCTGAAGGGGTAATGTCTATGAGCATGGCCTTCTCGAGCGTTTACGTCGAGCACGTCCTGACCGGGCTACCCGAACTGGAAGAGACTCTACTACGGCGATCTGCTTGCCGTGCACAAGGCCCACCTCATCATGCTTCAGGAGACAGGCATCGTGTCCCGGACGGCCGCGGCGGATATACAGGCCGGAATGGCTGCCATCAAGGGCCGGACCGGCATTTCCGGATCACCTCCCGGAGAGGTTGGAAGACCTTTTCTTCTTCTACGAGAAGGAGCTCGATCGTCACGGGCAGGGAGGTCCGCTTCCCTTCACACGGCGCGCAGCCGAAACGACATGGACACGACAGTCTTCAGGCTCGCACTGAAGCGCGAGCTCCGCGATCTCGTGGGCCGCCTGGCCTCCTGTGCCAGGACAATCCTTCAACGCGCTCGCACCCGCGAGAGGGAGCTCACCATCCTCTCCACGCACGGGCAGCCCGCCAACGTCTCGACCATGGCCCACTACTTGAGTGCCTTCCTCCTCGATTTCCTGGAAGGGACGGAGTCCCTCGTCACGGCCATCGGATCCACTGACCACTGCACCCTTGGGGCCTGCGCGATCACTGGCACGGGTTTCGCCATAGACCGCGACCGCACCTCGCATCTCCTGGGCTTCAGATCTCCCGTCCCCAACAGCTACCAGGCCATCGCGACATCGCATTGGCTGACAAGTCCCGCGCAGGCGCTGCAGCTCATCCTCTCTGACACGGGGCGCCTTGCCGCCGACATGATTCACAAGGCAGCCGCCGAAGTGGGACTCCTCGTCTTCCCCGACGATCTTGTACAGAAAAGCAGCATCATGCCGCAAAAGCGAACCCGGTGATCCTCGAGCACATACGCATCCAGGCGGGGCTCGCGGCGGGAGCCTGCGATTCGGTCGTGCGCCTCTTCAGGAACGTTCCCTACCAGGACGTGAACGAGGCAGCGGACGCCCCGGTGAGCGAGTTCCTCGACTCGCTTTCCCACGCGCGCTCCTGCGTGGCGCTCCTGGAGTTGGCGGTCAGCAAGGTCGCCTCCAGCCAGTCACGTGCACGTGAGATAGCGGTCACGCAAGGGGTGACGACGACCGAGCTCGCGGACACCTTGGTCCGCACCTGCGGCATCAGCTTCCAGAACGCGCATCGCGCCTGCGCCGATTTCGTCCGTTCGGGGTACGACAAGACCCGGTTGCGAGAGGCCTACA
Organism: uncultured Spirochaetota bacterium; assembly: GCA_963753085.1. Lineage (GTDB taxonomy): Bacteria > Spirochaetota > Spirochaetia > SZUA-6 > Fen-1364 > Fen-1364. The sequence continues at coordinate 148,978 of CAVWBF010000018.1, forward strand.
GGGAGATCGTGGGCAAGGAGCTCCCCTTTCGGACCATGAGATCGATGAGGCGCTGAGCCGGAACATTTCGTCGCGGTGAGGAAGACCTTGGGAGGCCCCGCACCCGCTGGGATGGCGTCCGTGTACGATGCGGTTGCGGCGGCGATGGCACGGATCGACGCGGCAGTCGCCGAGATGGACGAGCGCGGTCGTT